>JALNZG010000003.1 GCA_023229425.1 Ignavibacteriaceae bacterium | reverse complement strand
TTCTTTCTTTTGTACTCATTGTCAGTATTTTCTCCATCTGGATCACCTTTTTTTGATGCTCCAAGTTTATCTTTTTACTGACATTTCTATCGAGTTACCTCCATGACATTTCTATTGTGTTATAACAGCAAAACTTGTTTTATTGTGATGAACTGAATTATATGTGGATAAATGGCATTGCCTGTAATCATGAGTTAAAAAAATAAAAAGTTGAAAAATGTTGAGGAAAAACAAAAAAGGTGGTGGAAATTTTTTGTGAAAACGTCAAAATGTGTTATTTTCTCAATGTAAAATTTCAAAAGTTTACAAAAAATTCCGCGATAGCTCAATGGTGGATCCCGATTTATCGGGATGTTAACCGAAGGGTTTTTTGAAAAGAGATTGAAATTCCGCGATAGCTCAATGATTTTGGTTCATTGGCTGTTATCCCGACTTCGTCGGGATGCAAGTTCGAGTCTTACTTGCGGAGCCGAAGACTTAAATTTTTTTTATTCCGCGATAGCTCAATGGTGGATCCCGATAAGATCGGGATGTTAACCGAAGGGTTTTTGAAAAGAGATTGAAATTCCGCGATAGCTCAATGATATTAGTTCATTGGCTGTTATCCCGACTTTGTCGGGATGCAAGTTCGAGTCTTGTTTGCGGAGCCCAAAGACTCAAGTTTTTTTTATTCCGCGATAGCTCAATGGTGGAGCATTCGGCTGTTAACCGAAGGGTTGCAAGTTCGAGTCTTGCTCGCGGAGCTTATAAAACCCTGAACAAAATTCGGGGTTTTTTAGTTTTATGAGTTACTTCGTTTACATACTAAAATCTCAATCCGCAGAAAAATATTACACCGGAATTTCTGCCAATCCCGAATTACGATTATCATATCACAATACAACCGAAAAAGGTTTCACTTCACGATACCGCCCTTGGGAAATTGTTTTCACAAAAGAATATCCATCAAAAGAAATTGCTCATCAGGCTGAATTGAAAATAAAAAACTGGAAAAACAGAAGCATGATTGAACGAGTGATTAGTGGGGAAATACAGGTCTGAACATTCGGCTGTTATCCCGAAAGCTTTCGGGATGCAAGTTCGATCCGCCGCGGCGGATTGCTCGCGGAGCTTAAAGCCCCAAAAATTTTGGGGCTTTATTATTTTATGACTTATTTTCTTTACATACTAAAATCTCAATCCGCAGAAAAATATTATACCGGTATTTCTGCCAATCCCGAATTACGATTATCATATCACAATACAATCGAAAAAGGATTCACCTCCCGATACCGTCCTTGGGAAATTGTTTTCACAAAAGAATATCCGTCAAAAGAAATTGCTCATCAGGTTGAACTAAAAATTAAAAGCTGGAAAAGTAAAAAGATGATTGAGAAAATTATTTCAGGAGAGATTCTGTTATGAAGATTTGGCTGTTTTCCCGACTTTGTCGGGATGCAAGTTCTCCTGACAAAGTCGGGATTGCTAGCGGAGCTTAAAAAACCTGAAGAAAAGGAAACCGGGCTTTTTGCATTTTAATAAAAAAAATTCTAACTTTGGTCATTAACTGAAAGTGCGTCTCCGCTGGGTACGCGGAGCCATAAAAACAGCCCGATACCTGGTTTCTAACTGAACAAGCAATAAAAAAGAATGTAACTAAAACAATTATGAAGTTTATTGAATTACTATTTGAGAATCTCCTTTGGAAGTCTCGGTGGCTTATTATCGTTGCAGTATTATCAAGTCTTTTACTCTCTGTATTTGTCTTTTACATCGCTACGGCGGATATCTTTAGTCTGATAATCTCCCATTTTATGGGCCCGTCAAATCTCCCACCTGATATTAAAGCTCAGTTAAAGAATGAGTTGATCGTCAGGATCATAAAGGTAATTGACATTTATCTGCTGGGGATATTCATGTTCGTATTCGCACTTGGACTCTACGAATTATTTATCAGTAAAATTGATCCTGCAGCGAAGAGCGAAGTTGGAGACACTGTTCTGTTGATTAAAAACTTTAACGACTTGAAGACGAAACTTGGTAATGTCATCTTACTGATCTTAATTGTCAGCTTTGCTCAACATGCTGTAGAAATAGTCTATCCCGATAGCCTAAGTTTACTCTATCTTGGCGCAGGTATCATGCTTGTCAGCGGAGCGATGTTCTTAGGGTTCTATCAACACAAAAACCATTAACCAAAATTTTTCGTTAGAAATTTATTTTAGAGTCTCCTTACGCAAAATTTGTAGTGCGATTCCGAAATCTTTCGGAACCGATCTACAATATAATTTCAGACTTTTGCGTAAGGTGAGTAATTATATAGATTCTGAAGAAGATTTGGGATTACTGTAGAAATATTGCAAATTGTCTGAGTAATCGCTTTTACAATATACACTTAAATGGGGCCTTACCCTTGTACTTTTTTATGTTCGCGAATAATTCAGTATAGAATTAACTAAAGACACTTAATAAAAACATGAATAATTCAAATAAAACCTACACTCTCTCAAAAGAAAAAATCAAAGTTTTACTTCTTGAAGGATTGCACGAAAATGCATATAATTTTTTCCTTCAAAATGATTATACAAACATCGAATGCCTCAAAGGCTCGCTTGAAGGGAATGAGCTCAAAGAAAAAATTAAAGATGTTCATCTAATTGGAATTCGCTCAAGAACAAATTTAACTGCAGAAATACTTGAGCATTGCACAAAACTGATTGCAATAGGATGTTTTAGTATTGGCACAAACCAGGTGGATCTGCATGCAGCAAAAATCAAAGGAATTCCTGTTTTTAATGCCCCTTTTTCAAATACACGTTCTGTGGCCGAGTTGGTAATAAGCGAATGTATTTTTTTACTCAGGGGAATTCCCGAAAAAAATTATCACGCTCACAATGGCAAGTGGTTTAAAGAAGCGTCCAACTCTTTTGAAGTAAGAGGGAAGAGTCTGGGAATTGTTGGTTACGGACATATTGGCTCACAGGTTTCTATACTGGCAGAAAGCATGGGGATGAAAGTATATTATTATGATATAGAAAATAAACTGAATCTTGGAAACGCCAAAGTCTGCTCTTCGCTTGATGAGCTTTTACAGATTTCTGATATCGTTACTCTTCATGTTCCTGAAACTGAACTGACAAAAAACATGATTACAAGAGATAAAATAAGGCTTATGAAAAAAGGAGCATTACTTATTAATTCTTCGCGTGGTACAGTTGTAAATTTGGACGACCTGGCGCGTGCTATTGAAGAAAAGCATTTGAATGGAGCAGCAGTAGATGTGTATCCCGATGAACCTTCTTCAAATAGCAATTCGTTTTCATGTATTCTTCAGCAATTCAACAATGTAATTCTTACCCCACATATTGCAGGCAGTACTTCTGAAGCGCAGGCAAATATTGCACATGAAGTCTCTGAAAAACTTGTGAACTACTGCGATATTGGCGCTACAATTGGAGCAAGAAATTTTGTAGAGATATCACTTACTCCTAATATTGATAAACAGAGATACCTGCATATTCACAAAAACAGTCCCGGAGTACTAAATAAAATTACAGAAGTTTTTACAACTCGTAATATTAATATTGCTTCACAATACCTTCAGACCGACCCATATATAGGGTATGTTATTATTGATATTGACAGTAAAGAAAAATCGTGGGAGATATTAAAAGAACTTAAACTGATTCCAGAAACTATTAAAGCCCGAATGCTTATTTAATCTGAATTTTTCACAAACTAAATTTTTTATTTAATCCCTTAGAATTAATATTGCACCAAGAAGGATGAACAAAACAGCTATCATCTTCTTCGGCAAATTCGAGTCGTTAAATATTTTCCCTCCGATGATCGTTGCCCATAAAACAGATGTTCGCTTTACAGCAAGTGTTAATGCAACGGAAGCAAGACTGATAGAAACAACCTGCGTGTAACGGTAGCCGATCGTCAATAATGAAATCAAAACTATCCACCCGAGATCTTGTTTCTTAAAATTTATAATGACTTCCCCTTTATTTTTATTAAACAACAAAAAGATTGCAGAAAAAAGAATTGCAAAAAAAAGATGTTGAAAAGCAGTCAATGAAATTGGAGAAAGATTCATTTTTGAGAGAAGAAGCTTATCCATTATTGATGAGGCTGTAAAGAGAAATAAAGCTGCCAAAATGTAGCGATGATATTTAGATTTGATGAATACATTTAACGGGAAAAGAATTTCCTTAAGATTTTTACTTTCCAAAATATAAGTGCCGGCAATTAGAGAAAGAAGCCCGATTACCTCGGTTGCTTTTAACGATTCCCCGAGGAGAAAGAAAGCAGAAATTGCAACAAATCCGGGTGTCAAAGCAAGCAGAGGAAGGGCGTTGCTTATTTGTAAATTCTTTAACGCCGTCATTACACATAAAAAAGCCGCAACACCGATAATGGATTTTATAAAGAGGATGGATAGATTCGATGTGTTAATCGTTACATAATCAACGGCTAAAAAAAAGGGTATTGAGAAAACCAGATTAACTACCGCAAGAAGGAATGAAAATTCAAGAGGGCTGCGATTGAATAAGGCTTTCTTTTGAGTAATTGCCGCAAATGCAGACATTAATGATGAAGCCAAAGCAATAAAGAACCATGTCATATTATTCTATACCAAGTTTAAAGAAAATCATACAAGCTTACCAATTCAAATTAAGTTGAATAAAAATATTTCTCCCCGGCTCGCTTTTAATTACCCCTCGGCTTGTTGATAAATGATTGCGGTACTCTTTATTAAAAACATTTTCCATCCCGCCCGACAATTGAAAACCTATCGCTCCAATTTTAGCATGAATAGTGCTGCAATAGAAATTAAAGCAAGCATACCCGGGAGTTGTCATTTCTCCAGTAGTAACATCTTGCTGTGCGGTAAAAATTGTTGAAGAAATATCTAGTTCAACAAGCGTGAACATACTGAATTTAATTCCAAGAGTACCGTTAAGCGGAGGGATCTCCGGAAGATTGCTGTTCGCTGAAATGTCATCTCCCTTTACATACGATGCGGAGAGATAGGAGAGAAAATTGTCATAGAAATTATATTCGCTGCGGAAGTCGAAACCGTATAATTGCGCTTTGCCGATATTTGTTTTGATGTATGCGTTTCTTCCCTCAAATGTTCCGGGTATTTCAGTAACCAGATTATTAAAATTGTTATAAAAAACACTTGACACAATTTTTAAATATGGCAAATAATAACGAATCCCAAGGTCAGCAGATTTCCCTTTTTCCGGTTTTAGATTGGGATCGCCTATACGGACATAGCTCCCCTGATCGATATACTGAAATCTTTCTTCGAGAGAAGGGGATCGAAATGAATATCCGAGGCTCAGGGTTAGATCAAGACAGTTATTTAACGAATATTTTACTCCTATATTTTCACTATATGAAACATCGGTTGCGTCTATCTTATTCCAAATAATTTTTTGTCCGGATGGACTATAATTGATTACTCCGTTTACAACTTCATAAATGGGATTGAGAGTTGTTTCGCCAATAACCCAAATTTTATCAAGGCGTGCACCAAGTGATAAAGATAGTTTGTCTTTTACTAATTCAGTTTCATCCTGCGCGAACACACCGAGACTTTTATATTTTGAATTAGGCAGAGGTTTTTCTCCCACAATTTTGTCGGTTGTACTTTTTACATTTCCTAACGTATCAAGCAATTCTATCTTTTGAAACTTTTCACGATTTCCGTTGTAGCCTCTATCCCAATAATCTAATCCCAAGATAAAATTGCTTGTTTCACCAAGTAAAAAATTTCCTTGAATTTGCATGTTGTTGTTTGTATGAACCGCCTCGGGAGTAATTCTTAAAACACTCACTCTTTTTGCTGGTGTTGTAAAAGTAGCGGCTACATTCTGCACCGTGTGCGGTATATTTTCAACATTCCTTTCAATAGCTTGATAAGAGTACTTAACGGAGAGTTTATAAAATAGTTTAGAAATATTTTGAATTTCATAAACGGTGGAAATCATTTCCCTTTTCTCATATGGATAACTGACTTCTGCATTATCCGGGAAAACAGATGCGCCTGGAATTCCTACATTTTCAGCTTTAAATACTTGGTAATTGATTTTCAGGGAATTATTTTCCAAAGGAATAATATTTACCGTACCTGTAAAGCTGTAATCTTTGAATTGACTATTCTTCAAATCCCCGGATGGAGTTTTCGTATTAGCCGCTTTTCTATAAGAAGCGGCGAGCTTTGATGACCAGAACGAGCTTCCACTATTAAACGAACCTGACCATGAAGATAAATTATTCACAGAATTAAACCCGGAGGAAAAATCCCCCTTCATTGTAAAATTTTTATACAACTGCGGTGCTTTTGTAATAATGTTTATAATTCCGCCCGTTGCCCCGGATCCGTATATGGAAGAAGCTGCACCTTTAATAACTTCGATTCTCTCGATATCATTTAAGTTAATCATTGAAAGACGTGCGGCAATATCAGTTGATGTTGCTATTCTATTCCCATCAATAAGTGTAACAATATTCTCGCGGTTTAACCCGCGGATACTTATTTCAGTTCCCCAAATACCATCTCGTAAAAGCGATATTCCCGGCTGGTCTTTCAAAATATCAGAGAGTGATTGGAAGGGTTTGCTTTCAATTTGTTCTTTTCCGATTAATAATTCTGAGTAGGATGAATTGCGCAGATATTTTTCGGTCCTTTTAGAGTTTACAATTACTTCATCTAATTCTATTAGTGAAATTTCCAGAATAAAATTTTTAGTTATCGATTCGGTGGTGACAGTAACCTCCTCCGACAAAGATTTATAACCAAGTCGCGATACTTTTACTTGATAATTTCCTTTTGGAATATTTTTTATTGAATAATAGCCTTCGCTATTAGTAACTGAATAACGACTATAAGAGATGAAAACAATGGCGCCAGGGATAGCACTACCGTTTTTAAAATCAGTTATATTTCCATTAACCGAAAAATTTTGTGCGGATAGATTTATCAAAATCGAAAATAAAACCAGCAGTACAACTTTAAAGTTCATTCTGTTCCAAATATCAAATTAAATGATTTTCCCCGGCGATTATTAATAAAATGAAGGTTCACAATTGCCAGTCAAGTTTCCTAAAAAATTATTTTAGAAGTTTTCAAAATAAAAACCACTTGTAAAAATAATATTAAAGTTGTAAATGTGAGCATGAATTTCATTTTAAGATTTTGCAATATGCTCTAACCCTTCACTGACAGAATGAATATTTAGTTCTTATGCAATTTTAGATTGATAGTTACTTTAGGGATTTCATCAATAAACTAATTTTTTCTCTATAGATGATTATGAAGAAAACAAATTATTTTCTGCAAATATTTTGTACCGTTTAAGTTTTTCTGAGGATTAAAATCTAGATTATTCTTATAAGAGTATGGAATAATTATTTTTTTGCCGGGAATTCAAAATATTTTGCGTAAGGATAAAAAAATATCTTGCTTTTTTAAAAAAAGTCCTTTAGATTTGAACCACGATTCATTATGCTTACCCCCCATAGTGAATCTTTCCCACGCCCGGTAGCCCTCCACCGGGCATTTTTATTTTAAACTTATTTAGAAATTGCTTAAATATCGGGTGGTTTTTTATTATTTTTTGCAAGGAATCGTTATGGAACAAATTACCTATCATATAAAACCCAGAATTTCAAAAATTGATTTACCTTCAAAATTAGGATTTGGAGCAATCTTTACGGATCATATTTTCGAAATGGATTATACTCCTCAAACAGGATGGCATAACTTTGCTATTAAACCTGTCGAAAGATTATCAGTGCATCCTGCGGCTATGTTTATTCATTACGGTCAATCAATTTTTGAAGGACTTAAAGCATTTCGTACTATTAATAATGAAGCAGTAATCTTCCGTCCGGAAAATCACATTAAAAGAATGAACAATTCCGCAAAGAGACTTTGCATGCCTCAAATTGATGAATCGTTTGTGCTCGAAGCCTTAAAAAAATTAATTTCTATTGAACAAGATTGGATTCCCGCCAATAGCGGAGAATCACTTTATATTCGCCCCATCATGTTCGGAACGGATGAAGCCTTAGGGGTAAACCCATCAAAGAATTACAAGTTTATTATCATGTTATCTCCAGTGGGAGCTTATTATCCTGAAGGGTTTAAACCTGTAAAAATTTTAATGCAGGATGAATATGTCCGTGCAGTAAGAAAAGGAATCGGTGAAGCGAAAACTTCAGGAAATTACAGTGCAAGTCTGTTAGCAACTGAAATTGCACATCAGTTAGGTTTTACACAAGTGTTATGGCTTGATGGCGTTGAACAAAAATATCTTGAAGAAGTTGGGACAATGAATATTTTTATTGAATTTGAAAATGAAATTGCAACTCCAGAACTTACCGGAAGCATTCTTCCGGGAGTTACACGCGCATCTATTATCCAATTGTTAAAGGACAAAAATTATACGATTAACGAACGTCTTATTAGTGTTGATGAGTTTATTGAAGCATACGATAACGGGAAATTAAAAGGTGTTTTCGGAACAGGCACAGCGGCTATTATTTCTCCGGTTGCTGAAGTTACTTTCAAACAGAAAAAGATGATCATTAATAATGGTGAAGCCAGCAGTCTCGCAGTAGAATTATTCAATGAAATAACCGAAATTCAAAAGGGCAGCGCACCAGATAGGCATGCATGGATAACAAAAGTTGTTTCTGAAGTTACCGTATAAATCCGAATATTTTATTATTTAATTTCTTAACTCTTCCTTAGTGGAAGAGTTTTTTTTATAGGCTGTTTGATGAAAAAAATAATTTTCTTACTAACAATTTTTCTTTACACAATAACTTTTGCTGAAAGTCCCAAACCTCCGAAAAATATCATCATTATGATAGGGGACGGAATGGGGATCTCTCAAGTAAGCGTCTCTGTTTTAACAAATGCAAATTCAGCATTTAAAAAATTTCCTATTACAGGATTTTCAATTACATGTTCCGCTGACAAGTTAATAACTGATTCTGCTGCCGGAGGAACTGCGCTTGCCTGTGGAGTTCCAACTAAAAATGGTGCAATCGGTGTTGATGAAATGGGCAAGTCTATCCCTTCGATATTTGAATTAGCAAAACAAAAAAATCTTTCAACCGGCGTTGTTGTTACTTCTGAAGTTACAAACGCAACACCCGCTGCATTTTTAGGGCACACCTCTAACAGAAAGAATTATGAAATTCTTGCTGAACAATTTAGTTTACTTGAAACGGATATTGTTATTGGAGGAGGAAAGCGATATTTCATTCCCGAATCTTCAGGAGGGAAAAGAAAAGATAATGTTGATTTGTTAATGAAGCTCCAAGAGAAAGGCTATATCATTTTAAATGATTTTGAAAATCTGAAAAAATCTGATTCTAGAAAATATTATGCTCTTCTTGAGAATGAGGCTTTGAAGCCTGCAACTCTTCGTAATTATTCTCTCTCCGATTTGACTAAAAAAGCTTTGCATGCTCTTTCACAAAATGAAAATGGTTTTGTTTTAATGGTTGAAGGTTCTCAAATTGATAATGGCGGACACGATAATAATCAAGAACTATTATTAAACGAATTGAATGATTTTGAAAATGCTATACAAACTGTACTTGACTTTGCCGAAACAAATAAAGAAACTTTAGTTTTAGTTACCGGTGATCACGAAACAGGTGGTGCCGCAATTACTGCTGGAGACATAAACAGCGAAAATATAAAAATTGATTTTGCTTCTAAAAGCCATACAGCCACAATGGTTGGCGTGTTTGCCTATGGTCCGCAGTGTGAAATATTTTCCGGAATAAATGAAAATTACCACTTAGGAAGAAAATTATTACACTTGATCCAAACTCGATACTAATTTACTTCCCCAAAAGTAGTTCAGACCTTCTCCACTTTTAATTTCACTTTGTAATTTTCAATAGGAATCGGTTGTTCAGATATCGGATAAGGCTGAACTTCAATTAATGATATTTTATAAATGTTTTTGTAAACAACTTCTTTTGGAGTAAGTGAAGTGTTTAAATCAAGCGTATCTATCTTGTTGAGCAGGACAATAATATGTGCATTCCCTTCCCAAACACAAACCACATTTATTGGACATCGAGAATCCTCATGGATCGAAAGGAATTTTATGGTTAAGTCTTCACCAATGATGGTTATTTCTTTATTGAGCGAAAGGAAAAATTCTTCTCCTAATCGAATGCCGTCTGGGACTGCTTTTTTAATTACGGGTGTGGAAACATCCAAGCAGCCGGGTTGAGCAAAAAACAGGACTAAAATAAAAACAAATATTGGCAACTTCATATCTTACCTAACTTTCTAACATAACAAAAGAATTTTATAATTTTTTATAACCAAAGTCAAATAAAAAATTTTAACCACATCTCACTTGAGACAAACTTGATTGAAGGAACTCCGTCAAATTATTTTTAGTAAGTGTTTGTTGACTTTTTAAACTCAATTACCTACAAGGAAAATTGTTGATGAATCCGGAACTATAATTAGTGTGATATAGAACAGACAAGAAAAAAGTCTCGTTTTTTTTCAATGAAATCATTTTATATTTGTGCTACTGATTTCAGTTAATTTAAATTTAGAATAAAAAACGCATGCATTTAGACCTTCAATCAATTGTAAACTATATCACTATCGGTATAATTGTATTCTTTTTAATAGTAGTGATCTTTTCGGTTCTAACTAAAAAAATAGTTGTTAAAAAGAAGAAAAGAGAAGAAGAGAGGCGGCAGACAAAAGCGCCAAAACAATATTATACAAGCAGTAAAGTTTACACTTTTTCAGTTCCCGACAATTATTCTGTTCAAAATCCTTTAAGTAAAACATTTGAACAGAAAACGAAACAGATTGAAAGGTTTAAAGTTATTAATGAGTCTCCTAACAGAAACTCATCCTCATTTAGCTACCGAAGTTGGCTTTCATAGAAAAACGATCTTTTAAAGAGTTGTACCCTCGAGAGGAATTGAACCTCCGACCAAAAGTTTAGGAAACTTCTGCTCTATCCACTGAGCTACGAGGGCATTTGAGAAAAACATATCTTGCAGAAGTAATTCAAATTGAAAAACCACATTCTTTCTTCTTAGAAGAAACTTTCGACTTTTCCCTTTGTACTTTTCACTTTCTCAAGTACCCCCAGTAGGACTCGAACCTACGCACACGGCTTCGGAGGCCATTGCTCTAATCCACTGAGCTATGGGGGCAGAAATAAATTGGGAATTCAAATTCGTAAATACTTAGAAATAATTCTACAGCTACATTAAAAACTCAACCCTAAATTACTTAATTTTGATGTGAAAATAAATTTTCATTTTTGTACTTAAATGATTTAGAAACTAAAGGAGAAATAGTATGACAACAATTATTGATGTTAGAGCAAGAGAAATTCTAGACTCACGCGGTAACCCAACTTTGGAAGCAGAAGTAGAATTGGAAAGCGGCTTTATTGGGCGCGCTGCTGTTCCAAGCGGTGCTTCCACGGGAGATTTTGAGGCTTGTGAATTGCGCGATGGCGATGAAACCCGGTATCTCGGAAAAGGAGTTTTAAAAGCTGTAGATAATGTAAACGAAAAAATTGCCGATGAGTTAATCGATTTTGACGCTCTCGATCAAACCGGAATTGATCAGTTCCTTATTGAACTTGATGGAACCGAAAACAAATCGAACTTAGGTGCCAACGCAATTCTTGGCGTTTCCTTGGCGGTTGCAAAAGCAGCGGCACAAGCATGTGGTTTACCATTGTACCGTTACATTGGCGGAGTCAATGCAAAAGTACTTCCAGTTCCAATGATGAATATTATTAACGGCGGAAGCCATGCAGATAATAATGTTGATTTTCAGGAATTTATGATTATGCCTGTCGGCGCCGAAGATTTTGCCGATGCATTAAGAATGGGAACAGAAACTTTTCACACATTGAAATCGGTTTTGAAAAAACGGGGATACAGCACTGCCGTTGGTGATGAAGGCGGATTTGCCCCAAACTTAAAATCAAATGAAGAAGCAATTAAAGTTATTCTTGAAGCAATTCAAAAAGCCGGATATAAACCGGGAGAAGATATCGGAATTGCTCTTGATCCTGCTACAAGCGAAATGTGGTTAAAGGATAAAAAAGTTTATCAATTTTTCAAATCTGATAAATCTGAAATGTCCTCAGAGCAAATGGTTGAATTTTGGACGAGTTGGGTAAAACAATATCCTATCCTCTCAATTGAAGACGGACTCTCCGAACATGATTGGGATGGTTGGGAACTATTAACAAAAAAACTCGGTGGAAAAATTCAATTAGTCGGAGATGATTTATTTGTCACAAATACAGAGATTTTAGCCCGTGGAATTCAACGCGGAATTGCAAATTCAATACTTATTAAAGTAAATCAAATTGGTACGCTAACTGAAACACTCGATGCAATTGAACTTGCAAAGAAAAATGGCTATACTTGTGTTATTAGTCATCGTTCCGGTGAAACCGAAGATACTACCATTGCCGATATTGCTGTTGCAACAAATGCGGGACAGATTAAAACCGGTTCAGCAAGCCGCACTGACCGTATTGCAAAATACAATCAGTTGTTACGCATAGAAGAAGAATTAGGTCTCTCAGCAAATTTCTTAGGACTAGCTGCGCTTAATTTCAAGGCGTAACATTTATTCCATGAGCGGAAATATTTTTCCGCTCTTTTCAATTTTTAGTTCTTATCCTCAGAAAAAAAACATGGTTGGTGAATTCGCAGCTTTATTAACAGCTCTCCTCTGGTCTGCTACATCTCTTTTATTTTCCGAAGCGGCAAACAGAATCGGTTCATTACAGCTTAATATTAACCGGTTAATTTTTGCAACTCTTCTGCTTGCTTCAACAATTATTCTTTTTAGGATCGATTATCATCTTTCACAAAACCAATTTTATTATCTTGGGCTAAGCGGAATAGTTGGCTTGGTTGTCGGCGATAGTTTTCTCTTCAAATCTTATCTCTACATTGGACCACGCTTTGCAATGTTATTAATGGCGCTTTCACCGGGGATGGCATCTTTACTAAGTTACTTTTTTCTTGGGGAAGTTATCAGCCCACTTGGTATTTTTGGAATGATAATTACGATTTTGGGAATTGCGCTTGTTGTTCTTGAACAGAAAGTTGGGATCAATTCGAAATATAAAATTACTCCTTACGGACTTTTCCTTGGCATAATGGGAGCGCTTGGGCAAGCTGCAGGATTGATTTTAGCTAAGATGGCTTTTAACCTTGGTGAAATAAACGGATTTGTTGCAACTTTTATAAGAATTTTTTCTTCCGTAATTATTTTCTTCCCGATCGTCTTGATTTTTAGGAAATATAAAAATCCCATTCAACTTTATAAAAAAGATTTGAAAGCTCTCGTATTTACATTTGCCGGAAGTATTGTCGGACCCTTCCTTGGTATCACCTTTAGTTTGATAGCTATCTCACACACTAAAGTTGGAATTGCCTCAACACTAATGTCAACGATGCCGATAATTATGTTGCCGATGATGCACTTCATCTACCGCGAAAAAATTTCTCTGCGCGGATATATTGGCGCTATAACGGCAGTTGCTGGAATAGCAATTTTATTTCTTCACTAACAAAACGGAATGACTAGGAATCATTTTAAAGACACAATAATTTTTGCATCAAGTTTTAATAGAATTTTAAGCAAGATGCATTGGCATTCTCGGAATTAAACAATAATTTTGCATAGAAAATAATCGAAAAAAATGTACACAAATCAAAGTAAAGTCATCCTTTTAATCGCTGATATAAGCGGGTACACAAATTTTATGCTCGCTAACCGGGAAACCATTTCGAAAAGTCATAAAATAATTATTGAACTAATAAAAGCCATTATTGAACATATCGAACTTCCACTTGAAGTAGCCAAGATTGAAGGGGATGCTGTTTTTCTCTTTGCTCTTAAAGGAAAGAACGAAGAAGATTGGGAGATGCTAAGGAAAAAAATCGGCGAGAAACTGATTACTTTTTTTGACGTCTTTACCCAGAAAATTCATGAATTGAGGAGTTCGGTTCTTTGTGAAGGGGACGTTTGTATTGCAATTGAAACGTTAAAATTGAAAGTTATTGTTCATACCGGTCATGCTGAACTTATCAGTATTGGTACTTTCAAAGAGCTTTCCGGGATTGATGTGATTCTTGTTCATAGATTGCTAAAAAATTCTGTAAAAGAAAAAGAATATATCTTGATGACTGAATCGGCTTGCACAGAAATTATGTTTCCCAAAATTATTTGTGTTGAAACCGGTATTGAAAAATATGATGATATTGGTGAGGTCAAAACATTTATTTATTACCACGACAAAAAAAAATAATTAAAGCCGCAGACCTTGTTCATCAAAACCTGCGGCTTATAATTTACTTACTTTTATTAGGATAAACCGGAGCATCCGGAATTTTATTCTTTGCTGTCTTTAATTCTTCTAGTGCAACTTGAATTGCTTTTTCCAACTGCTGATCAATACCGTCAAATTCAAGAGCCGGGTCGTTATCAACAATAATATCCGGATCAACGCCGTAACCTTCCATGATCCATTCCTTCCCTTCAATATCGTAACGGGAAAATTCTGGGCGATTTAAAACACCGCCATCCACAAACGGAAGTGTTCCGCGAATACCGACAACTCCACCCCACGAACGTTTCCCAATGAGTTTTCCAAGCTTCGCTTGTTTAAAGCGGTAACCGAAAATATCGCCGTCGGAAGCAGAGAACTCATCTATCAACCCGACCTTCGGACCAACATGCATACCACCCGGATCGTAAGTTGGCGCTGCGTTTCTTGCGATGCCAACCATCGTCCATTCTCTTCTAAGTCGTTCAATGATCATCGGGGAAACATTTCCGCCGCCGTTGCCTCTGTCATCAATTATCAATGCTTCTTTGCGGAGTTGCGGATAATATAATTTTGAAAACTGATTCAACCCGTTCACGCTCATATCAGGAATGTGAATGTATCCGACTTTTCCATCGGTAGCTTTGGTTACTTTTTCAATATTATTTTGTACCCAATTGTAATAATACAACGGCTGTTCATCATCAGTTGGGATAATAACAGTTTCGCGGCTTCCCTCAATTTTAGGTGATGAATTGATTTTCAGCGTTACTTGTTTTCCGGCTTTGTTTACAAGCAGTTCATAAATGTTGTTCACTTCGTTCACAGGTTTTCCGTTAATCGCTGTGATGAATTCACCCTCTTTAACATCAACGCCAATTTCCGATAATGGTGAACGTGTGGCTTTATCCCAATTTTGTCCTTTAAGAATTTTTATAATTTTATAGAAACCCGATTTATCTTTCTCCAACTTCGCGCCGAGAAGACCCAGTTTTATTCTTTCGGCTTTCGGGTAATCTCCGCCGCCAACGTATGAGTGTCCGACACTTAATTCACTGATCATTTCTCCAATGATGTAAGTTAGATCAGCGCGATGATTAACATATTTAACAAGTGGTTCGTAAGTTTTGCGTACTTTCTCCCAATTATTCCCGTGCATATTTGGATCGAAAAAGAAGTCGCGCATCTGCCGCCATGATTCAGTAAAAATTTGTTCCCATTCTGCTGTCCGGTCAAGATTCATTTTCATATCTGAAAGATTTAATTTCTCTTTCATCTCAATTTTCGCTGTCGGCAGATCAATTATTGCATAAGAATTTTCACTCCCGACTAACATTTTCTTTTTATCGGTGGAAATTTCATATCCGTTTATTTCGCCCAACTCTGTTTCTTTTTGTTTTTCAAGATCAAATAAAAAGAGTTTTGACTTTCGTTCAGCAGTATTGTTTCTGAGATAATAAAGCTTGGAAGCGGTTGAGTTTAAATTCCAATAATTTCCGGCAGCAGTTGGAATTTCAACTATACGGTTTATAATTCCATCAGCATCAACTTTAACGGAAACCTCCGGTTTGCTTTCTTTCTTTTCAGATTTTTCAGTTGATTCTTTTTTATCAACCTTCTTTTCATCTTTTATTTCAACTTCATCACTTGTTGGTGCGAAAGGCGATTTAGTATTCTTTGCCAGCGTAACCATGTATAATTTAGCCATATCAACGTAAGCGTGATTCCATTCGGTTCCACTGTAAACCGGGGAAAAATTTCTATCCGAGACGAAGTACAAATATTTTCCGTCTTCACTGAAAACCGGATTGTTTGAATCATACCAGCTATCGGTTACTGCAAACGATTTTTTATCATCAAGAGAATAGAGATAAACTTTTTCCATTCCAATCTCTTCGGGTTTTGGGTAGGAAATCCATTTGGAATCCGGTGACCAAACGGCTCCGGTGATTTCCCAAGCAGTCGCTTGTTCAACTTGCGTAACTACTTTCGATTCGACATCAACAAATTGCAAGCGGAGTTTTTTATCGTTCCACAAAATCTTTTTACTGTCCGGTGACCATTCAATATTGAATTTATAAGTGTCGGCTCCTTTTGTTAATTGAACCGGTTCTCCGCTTCCATCTTGAGGCATAAAATAAATTTCATCTTCACCGGAAACATCTGAAATATAAGCTATCCATTTTCCGTTCGGTGACCATTTGGAGCTTCTTTCATGCACGCCGGGGGTGTTAGTAAGATTTCTTGTCGGTCCGTTTTTTTGCGGAACAGTAAACATTTCTCCGCGCGAACCAAACAACGCGCGTTTGCCGTCAGGTGAAATTTCATAATTGGTTATTGATTTTGAAACATCGAGCAATCCGCCTCTGCCAAGGCTGAAATCTTCATTTAAATAAATTGTTACTTTTTCAAGTTTCTCAGTTGCTAAATCGAATTTATAAATGTATCCACCATTCTCAAACACAACTGCTTTATCTCCAAGCGATGGAAATTTTACATCGAACTCAGTGAAGGCGGTTAGTTGTTTTGTTTCTTTTGTATCAAGTGAGTAAGAAAAGAGATTAAGTGTTTTTGTTCTGTCGGAGATAAAATAAATTTTATTCGCGCTCCACATTGGGAAAATATCCTGCGCCGGATTGTTTGTTATGTTTTCGGTTTTTTTTGTTTTGAAATCGTAAATCCAAACATCATCTGCTTGACCTCCGCGATACCGTTTCCATGTTCTAAACTCACGGAAAACTCTATTGTAAGCTAATTTTGTTTCATCGGGGGAATAAGTGCAAAAACCACCGCGGGGTAAAGGTAATTGTGCCGGCAAATTCCCTTTTGTATCAACTAAATAAAGCTGTCCTTTGAAATCGTTAAACTCAATCATTCGTGATCGGAAAACAAGTTCATTATTATTTTTCCATGTCATCACAATATTATTTGGTCCCATTCTATCGGAAACATCATCACGGTTTAAGGTTGCGGTGTAAGTTAAACGTTTTGGAACTCCACCTTCTGAAGGCATCAAATAGACTTCGGTATTGCCGTCATACTGTCCCGAAAAAGCTAATTGTTTTCCATCGGGAGAAAATTTTGCGAACATTTCAAAGCCAATATCGTTAGTTAACTTGCGGGCTGTACCGCCGCTTGCATCAATGGTGTACAAATTGCCGGCGTACGTAAATACAATCTGGTTACCGTGAATTGTGGGAAATCGGAGCAGCCTTGCTTCTTGTTGTGAAAAAACCTGCATTCCGAAAAGAAGCATTGTAAACAAGAATGTCAACCGTTTCATACATAACCTTTTTGATAATTTTGGGAGAAATTTTTAATAAAAATTAACTGTTCAAGTCTTTAATCGAAAGAGCAAAATGAAGGACGGTAATATAGTTTGATAGAAAATAATATTATTGCTTTTGCTGTTGCGCCAATCTTTTTTCTTTGATAAACCATTCATCGTCCAACGTATTAATTTTTGCAACTTCATTTAGCCAAAGCAATTCACGCGGTGAAGGGTCATCTTTGGAGATAATGAGTTTCAAACACTCTCCAATAAATTCCTGCGCAACCGCCGGTTTGGAAAATTGGATCGGTGTGTTGGATACAAAATCGTTGGCAAGAATGTTTTGCATCGTTTCCGTTAAAAAGTCCTGACTGAAGCCAAAACGGTTTGAAGCACTAGAGATAATGTCTTTTTCGCCTTCATCAATTTTATTATTCATTTTTGCAACTATTAAAAGACCTCTTAAATAGTTGCTTTTGTCAAGTATCGTAAACAATTCGCCTCCTTCATTTATTTGGTAGGGAAACTTAAGAAATATGTTAGTTGATAGAAAGGGGAATTTTTTGTTATCCTCACAAAGTTTGTAATTTGTCCATGTGCGAAATTTTTATATTTGGTAAAAACTGTAACCAGGTTTTGAAGATGAAAAAACTGATTTGAAAATTTTAAGAGTAAAAATAATATGAGATATCGATTTACTTCCGTTGTTTTGCTTTTCCTTTTTATTTCTGCAAACTATGCGCAGCAAATTCCAAAAAATAAATATGGTCTGCGGGTTGTTAGTGATTTTGCTCTCTATCAAGATCAAATAAAAAAAGATAGCGCCAAAGTCTTAATTGATTTGGCAAAATTTATCCCAAATCTTTTTATTGATGTCCGTTATGCTACGGAAAATAATTTTGCAAAGACGAAGTTTTATGAGAGCCAAAAGATTTTTTTACGATTGCCTGCCGCAGTTGCGTTGAAGAAAATTCAAGAGGAATTACTCCGGCAGAATATTTCGCTCAAGGTTTTTGATGCCTACCGCCCTTATTCCGTAACGGAAAAAATGTGGGAATTTGTTCACGATGACCGCTATGCGGCAAGTCCCCAAACCGGTTCGCGGCATAACCGCGCCTGCGCAGTGGATGTTACCTTAGTTGATCTGAGAAAGAAAGTTGAGCTGGAAATGCCGACTCCGTATGATGATTTCACTGAAAAAGCTCATCACAACTACAATAATCTGCCAGAAAATATTCTGAAGAACCGCGAACTGCTAAAAACGATAATGACAAAATATGGTTTTGAATCTATAACCTCAGAATGGTGGCATTATGATTTTACCGGCTGGAAAAAGTTTGAACTCCTCGACATTCCTTTTGAAGTTTTAGGGAAGACTAATGAGAATTGAGGCGATTATTTTCTCCTTTCGGAACTAATCTCTTAAAAAAAACATTTTATTAGAAGTGAATATTATAAGAGTAGTTATGCAAAAAGAAAATGAACAGATATATCCAAATTTAACTTCCGCAAAGAAATTTAAGTATTATGATTTTATAATGGCGGCTTTTGTAACCATTCTACTATGCTCAAACATTATTGGGGCTGAAAAGGTTGTCTCTTTATTCGGATTTACTTTCGGTGCCGGGATTCTCTTCTTCCCGATCAGTTATTTTTTTAATGATATTTTAACTGAAGTTTACGGTTATGCCCGTTCGCGTAAAGTTGTTTGGGCTGGCTTTGCAGCGTTAGGTTTTGCATCAATCATGTCGGCTGTGGTTGTCGGTCTTCCGGCGGCTCCGGGATGGGTGCATCAGGACGCTTACGTTGTTGTGTTCGGGCAAACGACAAGAATTGTAGCAGCCTCTCTTACCGCTTTTTTCTGCGGTGAATTTGTCAACTCTTTTGTTCTTGCAAAAATGAAACTCTCAACCAATGGAAAATATTTGTGGACAAGAACCATTGGCTCAACTATTGCCGGTGAGGCTATAGATTCAATGATCTTTTATCCAATTGCTTTTTATGGTTTCTGGTCCAACGATCTTCTCTTAAAAGTGATGATAACCAACTACGTTTTGAAAGTTCTTTGGGAAGTAATTGCCACACCGATGACATATAAAGTTGTGAATTTCTTAAAGCGAAAAGAACACGAAGACTTTTATGACCGCAATACAAACTTTACTCCTTTCTCAATTGAGACGTAAAAGGTGAAGAATGTCGTGCAAAAATCTATGAACAAGGATTAATCCCGCCAAACCGGGACGATTTTTGATTTGTTTTTAACTTCAAAATCAAAAATCGTTAATCCTTTCCGCCGCGGCGGACTGAGATCAAAAAAAGTTTGGTTGCCGGCTAAACCACGCGAAGAATGAATGGAGGAATGGTTGAATGTAATAAATGATGGATTGATAATTTTATTTCAGGCACTCATTCAACCATTCGTTGGTTAATTTTTTCTGTTAGGATTTAATCCCTAATTTTAACCACTAAATTTTAGGAGTTAAAAATGAAGTTCAAAAAATCAGTTTTGTTTACTCTCTTAATCAACATTTTTATAATTGGGTTTTTATCGGGGTGTTTAAAGAAGGAAGATATGACAGAACCATTCAAAAGATTTTTAAAAGACTACGAGGCAAAAGTAGCTCCGCTTTATACGGAAGCGAACACGGCTTACTTTAATGCAACAATCTCCGGCAAAGAAGAGGATTATAAAAAGTCCGCCGATTTACAAGTTCAACTAAGTAAAATTTATGCGAACAAAGGAGATTTTGCTAAGATTAAAAAGTTCAAAGATTCAAATACCATTCAAGACGAACTCCTCAACCGTCAACTTATTAAAATTTACAATGCGTATGCATCAAGTCAAATTGATGAAAAGAAACTTGAGGAAATGATCCGGCTTCAAAATGAAACCGAGAAGAAATTTTCTACATTCAGAGCGGAAGTAAACGGTAAAAAGATCACCGATAACGAAGTTGAAAACACTTTAAAAACTTCCACCGATAGTAAATTGCTTGAGGCGACCTGGTCGGCAAGTAAAGTTGTTGCGGAAGTTATTCACGATGATTTTATCAAATTAATTAAACTCCGGAATGAAGCCGCACGCGAACTTGGCTATAAAAATTATCACGAAATGAGTTTGAAATTAAGTGAGCAAGATCCGCAAGAAATTGAAAATCTTTTAAATGAACTTGACGACTTAACTAAAGGCGCATTTGCTAATCTTAAAAATGATATTGATGCGCATCTTGCAAAAAAGTTTAATCTTCCAAAAGAAAAACTTATGCCGTGGCATTATGAAAACCGTTTCTTCCAGGAAGCGCCGAAAATTTATAATGTAAATTTGGACAGCTATTACAAGGACAAAGATGTCGTCGCATTAACAAGAAACTATTACGCCGGACTTGGTTTGCCGATTGATAACATGATCGCCAAAAGTGATCTCTTTGAAAAAGAAGGAAAATATCAGCACGCATATTGTTCAAACCTCAATAGGGGAAAGGACGTCCGCGTTGTGTGCAACGTAAAACCGAATTACAATTGGATGGGAACCATGCTTCACGAGTTTGGTCATGCGGCTTATGACTATAATATAGACAGCACACTTCCTTGGAGTTTGCGAGAACCGGCTCATACTTTTACAACCGAAGCGATTGCGATGATGTTCGGAAGAATGGCAAGCAACGGTCAATGGCTTGTTGATATGGTTGGAATATCAAAAGAAGAAAAAGAAAAAATTGCAGATGAGAGTTTTAAATCGCTCCGACTTGAGCAATTAACGTTTAGCCGCTGGGTGCAAGTTGTTTATCGTTTTGAAAAAGGGATGTATGAAAATCCCGATGCGGATCTAAATAAATTGTGGTGGGATCTGGTAGAAAAATTTCAAATGTTAAAACGGCCAGAAGGAAGGAACAAACCTGATTATGCTTCTAAAATTCATATTGCGCTTTACCCAGCATATTATCATAATTATTTAATGGGCGAACTTTTAGCTTCACAGTATTATGCGTACATCGTAAAAAATGTTCTCCATTCGCAGGATTTGAAAAACCAAAGTTTTGTTTACAAACCGGAAGTTGGAAAATATTTATTGGATAAAGTCTTTAAGCCGGGAACAAAATATTATTGGAATGATATGATCGAGAAAGCAACCGGAGAAAAACTGACGGCAAAATATTACGCGAAGCAGTTTGTCGAGTAAAGACGAGAGGAAGAAATTTAAAACAAAAAACGCTATCCCGACTTGTTGGGAT
Organism: Ignavibacteriaceae bacterium; assembly: GCA_023229425.1. Lineage (GTDB taxonomy): Bacteria > Bacteroidota > Ignavibacteria > Ignavibacteriales > Ignavibacteriaceae > UBA1563. The sequence goes on along the minus strand of JALNZG010000003.1, from coordinate 366,126 downwards.
AGCGTTTTTTATTAAAACTGAAAAATTTTATGAGCGGACAGAAATCTTTTTGTCTATGATAAGTTTTGCTAAATCAGACGTACCGTTCTTTGCAATAGTTTTAATTCCGCGGGCGCTTATTTTTACGGTTACAAAACGACCAAGTTCCTGTACCCAAACTCTTTTTTTCTGCAAATTAGGTAAAAATCTTCTTTTAGTTCTATTATTTGCATGGGAAACGTTATTCCCTGAAACAGGTTTTATTCCTAATAATTGACAAGTTCTTGACATGGTATTTCCTTTTCTCCAAATTTTAAGGGTGAAATATACGCAAAATCTTTTAAAAGAATCAAAAAAAATCAGACTGAAAGAAAGAATTTTCTCCAAAGTTCAAAATCGTTTGAAATAATTAGAAACGGGTAGAATAAGTTTCATTTTGGCTACAATTTAGATAATCACTAAGTTGTAACCACATATTCAGGGAGTTTTGGTAATGGGAACAAAAAGATTTTTTACACTTTTTGCAACATTTCAATTTTTTGCTATCTTTTCTGCTTCTGCTCAAATAACTGCTCATGGAGAATTTCCTTTTGATGTTATTTCTGCCAATAATGAAGTAAAAACTTTAACCGCCGGATATGACAGTCGCGCCACCGATGGAATTGATTCAAGTTTTGGAGAAATTCAATTACCACCTTATACACCAAACCAATTCGATGCCCGTTTTCGTTTGCCGGATTCTATCACAACCACATATAAAGATTTTAGAGCAGGATGTAATTTTTTTGCTGCAGCAAACTATATTGTGGAATGGGTAAATTCTCAACGCGTTACGATTACAAGTAATCACCTATCCAGCTTCGTTACCTATGTAAAGTTTATAAACATAGCTAATGAAACCGTTTTAGCTGAATTTTGGAGCCCGGATTCAATATATTTTCAAACGCCTATCCCATCAAACCAGATAAAAGTTTCAGTTCTTTACATGATGGCGCTCTCGTATCCACGTTCTAATTTTTATTCACCTCAAGGTGGAGACGTCTTACATGCAGGTTCAGTTGTTGATATTAAATTTAATTTTTGGTATGGCTCTCCTGTCCAAAACGATCTCTTCCTTTCAACGGATAACGGAGCATCATGGGAGTACTTTGGCACTACTCCAAATCGATCTGATACGAGTTATTCGTGGACGGTTCCTTCAATAAATTCTAATAAATGCAAAATAAGAGTTGGCGATTATCCCTGTTATTATGCTGAAAATTCGGGTACTTTCGTTGTTTCTACAACTCAATATACGCCTTTGGATGGATTTGAACTACCTATGCAGTTTTCATCTGGAAATAAAACCATTGGGCTTATTGCCGGGATTCATCCGGATGCGACAAATGGACTTGATTCAACACTTGGAGAAATTCCTCTTACTCAAGTTGCTGTTCCGGATTCGTTCGACGCGAGATTTCTTATCGTGGACAAGTTGACTTCTCTTAAAGATTTTAAAAAAGGAGATAGATTTTATTATGGTCCGAAGAGGTATAAAATTCTTTTGCAAAAAAAGGCAAATGATACTTGCACGATCCGTTTCACTTTAAAGTCGGGAGTTCAAGCGCAATTAAACTATTCTTATAAAGTTCCATATGGATTAAGTCCAAAGGACACAATTTTTAAGGCTGGTGATATCGAATATAATATAACGGAAGATCTTTTCTATAACGAAATTAATTTATATTTATTTTTTGATGGAACTGTTCCCGTCGAATTAACTTCTTTTGAAGCAAAAAGATCGGGAAAGAGTGTTCTCTTGCAGTGGGAGACCGCTACCGAAACGAACAATCTTTGCTTTGAGATCGAACGAAAGATCGTTGGGAAAAATATCGAATGGCAATCGGTAGGTTTTGCCGAAGGAAAAGGGACAACTACATATAAATCATACTATTCTTACGTTGATAAAGTTTCTGATATTAACGGAAACGTAATAGTATATCGATTGAAACAAACCAACTACGATGGATCAAATTCATACTCGCAAGAAGTTGAAGTAAACTTAGCTGCTGAAAAAAACTTTAGCCTCTCCCAGAATTATCCGAATCCATTTAATCCGGTAACAACAATAAACTATTCTGTTCCCGAATTGGGATTGGTGAATATCACTGTTTTTGATGTGCTCGGGAGAAAAGTAAAAACCCTCGTAAACACAGTACAAAACGCCGGAGAGTATTCCATTCCGTTTGATGCTTCTAAATTGAGCGGCGGGATTTATTATTACAGAATGACAACAAACCGGAACGCTATAACAAGAAAAATGATCCTGCTCAAATAAAATTTACTGATCGATTGGAATCTTTCTGTAATGGACTTCTAAAAATCTAAAAAAGATTTTTGAATAAGTGTTTCAGAGTAAGTGAATTTTTTTGTTTAAAGGCAGTTGACCGAAAATATTTTTAAAAAAGATTTGACAATCATGCAGAAAATTTTATTTTATCCCCTGTTGATATTCACATTTTAGATTTTGATGTCAATCATCCCAAAAATAGTTCAAATCATCTCATTAACTTTAAAGGAGTTCTTATGGAATTTTTTGATTTACATCCTGTTACTCCCCAACAACGCCTCATCAATAAAGCCGCAGAAGTGATTAAAAACGGAGGCATTATCATTTATCCGACCGATACTGTTTACGGCTTAGGTTGTGATATTTTCAATAAACAAGCTCTCGAAAGGTTATTCCAAATTAAAAATGATGCAATTACTAAAATGTTCAGTTTTGTCTGTGCAGATTTAAAGGATATCGCTAAATATGCAAAGGTTTCTGATTATGCTTACCGTACTATGAAACATCTTCTCCCCGGCGCTTATACGTTTGTTCTTCCGGCTGCAAAAGACGTTCCTAAAAAATTATGGAGTAAAAGAAAAACCGTGGGAATTCGAGTTCCGAATAACGAGGTTAGTCTAGCAATCGCGCGTGAAGTTGGTAATCCGATAATCAGCACAAGCGTTACAAACCGCAAAGGGGAAGTGTTGAGTGATGTAAATGAAATTAAAGCAATTTTTAATCCTTTAGTTGATTTAATGCTTTCCGTCGGAAACTTATCTAATCAACCGTCAAGTGTAATTGACCTTAGCAACGGAACGCCTGAAATTTTAAGAATCGGAGCTGGAGATGTAACGCTTTTTGCTTAAACAGGTTTTCTTACAACAAAATTTGATTGTGCTTGAGCAACCGGCGTTAAAATAATTTCGTTGATGTTTACATGTTTGGGACGCGTTGCGCAATAGAGAATTGCATCAGCAACATCCTCCGCGGTTAAAGGGTCAACGCCCCTGTAAACATTTTTTGCCCGATCAACATCGCCGGAAAACCGGACAACGCTAAACTCGGTTTCAACCATTCCGGGATCAACGGATGAAACTTTTATTGATTTATCAAGCAAATCAATTCTTAACGATTGACTGATTGCGTTAACAGCAAATTTTGTTGCGCAATAAACATTGCCGGAAGGATAAACATCATGCCCGGCGGTTGAGCCAAGGTTGATTATATGTCCACTTTCGCGCTTAACCATGTAAGGAAGTACTTCGCGGGTGAGATACAACAATCCTTTAATATTCGTATTGATCATAACGTCCCAATCATCGGGATTTCCTTCCTGCAATTTCTGCATCCCTTTTGCCAGCCCGGCGCTGTTAATAAGAATATCAACGCTCTTCCAATCTTCCGGAAGCGAATTAAAAGCTTCTTTTACTTCATGATTATTTTGAATATCAAACGAAAGAATTCTGCTTCCAGTATTAAATGTTTCTTTTAATTCCAAAGCTAATTGTTCTAATTTTTCTTTTCTTCTTGCGGCAAGAATGAGTGTTGCTCCTTCCGACGCAAAAGAGCGGGCGCAAGCCATACCAATGCCGGACGAAGCTCCTGAAATAAAAACGATCTTATTTTTTAGTGACGGCATTTTCTTCTTCCTTTGGAAAAGTTTCAAGCAGATTTTTTATTCTATTAATAACATACGTGAGATAACCGAAAGTGATTAAGAAACCGAAAAACAGGAAAACCAATATTTGCTGCCAGGAATAAAATAAATATAAAAGTGAAATGTTTGTTCCTCCTGATCCCCTTACAAAAACAAGTATAACTGATTTATAAATAAATATTAAAAGAAGAATTCCCACTAATGAAAGCAGCAGTGACAAAAATCCAAATTTCAAAGGCGGTTGTATCTTCTTGGATATAAGCAAAAAGATTTCAATTTCAATGAGGATGAGAAGAAAATCATAGAGCATATAGAGGAATAAAGAAAAAGAATTTTGTACCTGTACCGAAAGCAGAGAAATGCCCGGCGGGAAAAAATTAAGAGAAAAAGTTAATTTCGTCAGATGGTTCAGGAGATAATAAGCGAGGAACGCATTGATAAATATGGTCAAACATATCGCAGCAATTGCGCCGGCAAACAGCCAGACTTTCTTTTGTGTGGGATTTAATTCGTTTTTCAAAATATATTAATAGTGAATTTTTGCCTTTCAAAATAAAGAGAAACCGGCAAAGATAAAATTCATCAAGAAAAAGAATTTTTTTGTTAAATTTACACTAATATTTAAAAGAAAATGTCCGGGTCCAGATTTATATTCAAAAAAAGAGGAACGAGTAAATGCAGGAAAATAAAAGAGTGGTTGTTACCGGTATGGCGGCGCTAACACCGATCGGATTAAATGTTAAAGACTTTTGGAATGGTATGATGGAAGGGAAAAGCGGAAGTGCGGCTATTACCTCTTTCGATACTTCCCGTCTTGATACAAAATTTGCGTGCGAACTCAAAGGGTTCGAAGCAACAAATTATATGGATAAAAAAACAGCCCGCCGGCTTGATAAATTTAGTCAATACGCGTTAGCCGTTGCAAAAGATGTTTTACATGATGCAGCCGTCAATCCGGAAAATCTTTCCGAAGATGAAAAAAATAATATTGGTGTAATTTTTGGAAGCGGGATTGGCGGAATTCAAACTTTTTATCATCAGTCGGTTATAAATCATGACCAGGGTCCAAACCGCATTTCTCCGTTTTTTATTCCAATGATGATCCCTGATATTGCAGCTGGTCAAGTTTCCATTCAATATGGATTCCGGGGTCCCAATTATTGCGCTGTTTCAGCCTGTGCGACCGCTAATAATTGTATCATCGATTCTTTTTTAATGATCCGGAACGGAATGGCAACTGCTATGTTGTGCGGCGGCGGTGAAGCAAGTATCTGCGAAATTGGTGTGGGTGGGTTTAATGCAGCCAGAGCGCTTTCAACAAGAAATGATTCTCCCGAAACTGCCAGCCGCCCATTTGATAAAACTCGTGATGGATTTGTTATGGGTGAAGGGGCGGGAATGCTTTACTTAGAAGATTTAGAATCTGCAAAAACACGCGGTGCAAGAATTTATGCTGAATTAATTGGTGTCGGTTTATCCGCTGATGCATACCATATTACCGCGCCTGAGCCTGAAGGAAAGGGCGCAAAACTCGCAATGGTTCGCGCCATGAAAAATGCGGAGATCCACTCGGAACAAATTGATTATATCAATGTACACGGAACATCAACCGGACTTGGCGATATCGCTGAAACTAATGCAATTAAAGATATCTTCGGCGAACATGCTTACAAACTAAATATTTCTTCAACAAAAAGTATGACTGGGCATTTGCTTGGCGCAGCTGGTGCCGTCGAAGCGATTGCTTCTATTCTTGCAACGGTAAACGATATGGTTCCACCGACAATTAATTTTGAATTCCCCGACCCACAGTGCGATTTAAATTATACCTTTAACAAACCGCAAAAACGAACCGTGGACATTGCAATGAGTAACGCTTTCGGTTTTGGCGGACATAATACTTCAGTAATATTTAAAAAATTTTCGGAATAAAAAGAAAGAAGAACTAAATGAATATTGAACGCTCCGCCGGAATTCTCCTTCACCCAACGTCGCTTCCGGGTAAATTTGGAATTGGTGATTTAGGAGAACAAGCCTTCAACTTTATAAATTTTCTTGAAGCATCCGGACAAACGCTCTGGCAGGTTTTCCCGCTTGGACCAACCGGTTACGGCGATTCTCCCTATCAATGTTTTTCTGCTTTTGCAGGAAATCCGCTTTTGATCAGTCCGGAAATCCTTGCCGAAGAAGGTTACCTGAAAAAAGAAGATTTGACGAAGATACCGAAATTTGATCCGGGCAACATTGATTTCGGCGAGGTGATTGACTATAAAAATTCTCTTTTAAGTAAAGCGTTTGCTAATTTTATCGAAGAGAAAAATCCGGTTGTTGAAAAGGCTTTTTCCGACTTCTGTGTGAAACATGATGACTGGCTCGATGATTATTCTTTGTTTATGGCTGTTAAAAACCATCATGGCGGAAATCTCTGGACAACATGGGACAAAGCTATTGCTCTGCGAAAGGCAAATGCCGTAGTGAACTGGAAAGAAAAAGTTGCTAGTGAAATTCAATATCAAAAATTTCTTCAGTTTAATTTTTTCAAACAGTGGCACAAGGTAAAAGAATATGCAAACCACAAAGGAATAAAAATTATTGGCGATCTGCCGATCTTTATTGCCTACGACAGCGCAGACCTTTGGGCGAATAAAAATCTTTTTACCGTTGATGAAAACGGAAAACTTTTAACCTGTGCAGGCGTTCCACCTGATTATTTTAGTCCGACCGGGCAGCTTTGGGGCAATCCTCTTTATCGCTGGGATGAAATGGAAAAAGATGATTTTCTTTGGTGGCGGAAAAGAATTTCCGCATTGCTCGAACTTATCGACATCGTTCGCATAGACCATTTTCGCGGCTTTGAAGCATATTGGGAAATTCCGGGTGATGCGCTTACTGCTGAAACCGGTAAATGGGTTAAAGCTCCCGGCGATAAATTTTTTACTGCGGTAAAAAAATATTTGGGCGATGTTCCAATTATTGCCGAAGACCTTGGTGTTATTACCAAAGAAGTAAACGCATTGCGCGACAAATTTAACTTGCCGGGAATTAAAATCCTTCAATTTGCCTTCGGCAAAGAAATGGAAACAAAATTTTTACCGCATAATTTTATTCCAAATTGTGTCGTTCATACCGGTTCGCATGATAACGATACTACCCGCGGGTATTTTGAAAAAGCGAAAGAAGAAAAAGATAAAAATGATATTTATGAGTTCACACAAAAATATCTCGGTTATTTCGGAGACAACATTACTTTTCAATTGATAAAAACGGCGTATGCTTCGGTTGCAAAAATTGTGGTTATTCCGTTGCAGGATATGTTAAATCTTGGCAATGAAGCTCGCATGAATTTCCCGGGAAAACTTGGCGGTAATTGGGGATGGCGGTTCACGTGGGAACAAATCTCTTATGATTTAGCCGGTAAGTACAAAGAAATGTCTGAAATGTATCAGCGTCCACCGGAGCCGGAAAAAGTGGAAAATATAAAGTAAAAAGTTGAGTGTCGCTGGAAGCGGCGCGAAACCACGCAAGGCGTGGTAGAAAGCGATTTTAGTTTTGTTCACTAAGAAACATTTTATAAATAATTTTTCCGCTGCGTTCTTATTATTTATTGGAGCGCTGTTTATTTTTAAATATTCTTCACGATACGGCAACATTTTTGTTCTTTCCCCGATTCTATATATAGTCGGTGGGATTTTATTATTATCCTTCATTAATAAAAAAATCACATCACAAAAAAATGGTTTTTCAAAAGGGTATTTAATTTCGATTGTCGGTGCAATTGCGGTTGTAGCATTGTTGCTGGCGTTTATTCCTCAATCAACACGTGTTGGAAGATTTCCAGCTATGGTAGAGTGGCTTTCAAATTTTCAGCAGGGAATTTTTCCTTACGGAACAAAGACAAATCCTTCAGGTTTCCCATTTCTCTTTTTTCTTGCTTCACCGTTTTATTTACTTGACGACGCAGGTTATTTAGAGGTTTTCGGATTATTCCTTTTCCTGGTGTTACTTTTGAAATCTATTAAAACAAAAAAAGAATATTGGGTGAAAATGTTGTTGCTCCTTTTTCTACCGACAACTTTTTACGAACTTATAGTTAGAAGTGAGCTTTTAACAAATGCGGTTTTGGTAATTTCACTTTTTTTTCTTGCAGAGCAGAAACTAAATGAGAACAAAAAAAATATTTCATTTATTGTTTTAGCGTTACTGTTTGGGTTTTTTCTTTCAACAAGATTGATCGTTTTTCTCTGGCTTGCAATGTTTCTTCTTTTCTTCTTCAGAAATAACTTGAAAAACGGAGTTATCTTTTTTACAATTTCACTTTCCGTTTTTCTTCTCTCTCTTCTTCCGTTTTATTTGTGGAATGCGGAAACCTTCTTATCTAAAGGACCATTCGCAGTTCAAACAATTTATTTGCCGAAATGGATTTACTTCGTCTTTCCTCTTTTAGTTTTATACATCGGCTGGATGATCGCTGATTTTCAAGAATTGCTGTTTGCTTCGGGAGTGTTGACTTTTCTTCTCGTTTCAATTTCTTTTTTAATGACGATTGGTCATGTTGGAATGGGCGAAGCACTTTTTAATAGCAGATTTGATATTTCATATTATATTTTTTCAGTTCCGTTTTTTATTCTTGCTTTGAAAGAATATAAAGTTGATTGGTTTCTGGGGAAAGTTTTTATTTCTTAGTGAATCTCAGTGTGCTAAGTGTCTCAGTGGTAAAAGTCTTTTCACCACTAAGACACAAAGGGCACAAGAAAACACTAAGTCATCAAACATGCAATTGCGGCAGTATTAACAATATCATCAACGCTGCAGCCGCGGCTTAAATCGAAAAAAGGTTTTTTTAATCCTTGATTAATTGGTCCAACCGCTTCTGCGCCGCCGAGGCGCTGTGCAATTTTGTACCCGATATTTCCTGAATTCAAATCGGGGAAAACGAGTACATTTGCTCTGCCGGCAACCTTACTTTGCGGAGCTTTTTTCTTCCCGATACCGTCAACAATTGCGGCATCAAACTGAAGTTCACCGTCAACAAATAAGTCAGATCTTTTTTGCTGAACAAAGTTTGTAGCGGCGCGAACCTTGTCAACTAATTCATGCTCGGCGCTTCCTTTAGTTGAAAAAGAAAGCATTGCAATGTAAGGTTCTTGTCCGGTAAGTTTTTTGTGGCTGTCTGCAGTTGCAATTGCAATGTCGGCAAGTTGTTCTGCATTCGGATTCGGATTTACCGCGCAATCTGCAAAGCTGTAAACTTTTTCCGGAAAGACCATCAAAAAGAAACTTGAGAGAATTGACATTCCCTCGCCAAGTCCAACGCAAAAAAGTGAAGCCCTGGTAACATCTCCGGTTGTTGCAAAAGAACCGGAAACACTGCCGTCTGCCATTCCTTCGCGAACCATCATTCCTCCGAAAAAAAGATCGCGCTTCAAAGTTTCACGTGCTTGTTCAATGGTTATTCCTTTGTGCTTACGCAAATTGTAAAAGATATTTGAAAAGTCGCTCAGTTTGTCTGAAGTTTCGGGATTGATGATTCTAATGCCGGTAAGATTTACACCAAGTTTTGCGGCATCCTCACGGATTTTATTTTCATAACCAAGCGTAATTATGGAAGCGATGTTTTCTTTGGTAAGTATTTCAGCGGCTTTCAGCACGCGCTCGTCGTGCGATTCCGGCAGTACAATTGTTTTTCTTCTTCTCGAAGCTTTTTCTCTGATCTGATTTAATAATTCTATTTCTGCCATATCATATTCCTAAATTTTGTTGATACTAAATTACAAAAAATCATTTTGATGATTTATTCATTATTCACAAAAATCAATTAAAAATTTTATTTTGAAATGTATCATTTCCATTTAAACGATCGCGAGCATTCTTTCGATTGGTATACGAGCTTTTGCCGCAAGTTCTTCAGGAACTCTTACTTCGAACTTTTCATTCTGCAATGCATAGCAAAGTTTTTCTATCGTTATCATCTTCATGTACTCACAAACTGAATTTTCACTAAGGGGAAGAATGAGAGCTTCGGGATTTATTTTTTTTAGCCGATGGAGAATCCCAACTTCTGTCGCAATAACAAATTCATTCTTATCAGAACTCTTAACGAAGTTGATCATTCCTTCGGTTGAATGGATGTGGATGTTTGTTGCATCAGGGAATTGGCGCGACTTCATCATGCAAGAAGTAGAACAACCGCATTCCGGGTGAATAAGAAATTCTGCGTTGGGATGTTTAGCATGCACTTCTGCGAAATCGATATCTCCGATCTTTTCATGCACATGACAAGCTCCTTTCCAAATTTCCATTTCTCGTCCGGTAATTGAAGAAACATACTGGCCTAAAAATCTATCAGGCAAAAAGAGGATTTTTTTGTCTCGCGGAATCGCTTCAACCACTTTTACTGCATTCGACGAAGTTACGCAATAGTCGGTTTCAGCTTTTATTTCCGCCGTTGTGTTTATGTAAGCAACAACAACAGCATCTGGAAATTGTTTCTTCCATTCACGTAATTGTTCGACAGTTATTGAAGCGGCAAGTGAACAACCTGCATCCAGATCGGGAATAATTACTTTTTTATTCGGCGCGATGATTGAAGCCGTTTCAGCCATAAAGTGAACACCGCAAAAAACGATCAACTCGGCGTTGGTTGATGCGGCTTGCTGCGAGAGTCCAAGCGAATCACCTACGAAATCGGCAATGTCCTGTATTTCCGGAATCTGGTAATTATGTGCGAGAATTACCGCGTTCTTTTCTCTTTTCAATTTCAAAATTTCATTTATCAAATCACTCATTTTAATTTCCTTGTTATTCACCTTTAGCGGAGTACAATTCCTTTAAATAATTTTCATGCTGATGTCGAGCGCTTTAACAGAATGGGTGAGCGCGCCGACGGAAATATAATCAACTCCCGTTTCAGCAATTTTGCGAAGAGTTTTTAGATTCACATTTCCCGATGCTTCAACTTTTGCTTTCCCGGCGATTATTTCTACCGCTTCTTTCATCATCGCAACCGTCATATTGTCAAGCATGATAATTTCGATTTTGTTTTTCATTGCTTCACGAACTTCATCAAGATTACTTGTTTCAACTTCTATTTTAATTTTTTTTGTTGCACCTTTTCTAATTTTGGCAATGGCTTTCGTGATGTTTCCTGCCGCTTTGATGTGGTTGTCTTTAATTAAGACCATATCAAAAAGTCCGATACGGTGATTTGTGCCGCCACCGATTTTTACAGCATATTTATCGAGCATACGCAGACCCGGAACAGTTTTTCGAGTATCGAGAATTTTTGCGTTGGTACCATTTACAATTTTAACAAAACTATTTGTCGTTGTAGCAATGCCAGACATTCGCTGCAAAATATTCAGCGCAGTTCGTTCGCCCGTTAATAAAGCTCGCAACGACCCTTTTACTTCAGCAATGCGAGTCCCGGCAGAGACGAATTCTCCATCTTTAATACATGATTTCCATTTTATTGTCTCGTCAAGTTTTTGAAAAACCATTTTAGCGATGCTCAATCCGGCGATAATTCCATCTTCTTTTGCAAGAAAGAATGCTTCTGATCGTTGCTTTTTTCCGATGATCAAATTTGTTGTAATATCACCGGTGCCAATATCTTCTTTCAGCGCGGTCAGAATTACTCTTTCAATTTCTTTTTGATTTAACTTCATATTCGGTTATTTAATGTTAGAAAATTTTATCGGTTTATCTTTTTGTTGAATAATGGTCTTTTGAAAGTTCAAACTTTCTTCGGGAAAATCTTTTCGCAGATGACTTCCGCGGCTTTCTTCTCTTATTAATGCTGCCGAGGTTAACAGTTTGGAAAACAGCAGCAAACTTGAAATTCTAAACGAGTAATATTCATTTTCAACAAGTTTTAAGTGAGAGGAAAGTTCGTTCAATTTTTCAACTGCAAAATTTAGTTTTTCTTTTGTGCGGACTATCCCGGCATTATCCCACAAAAGTTGTGCGATCAAATTTTTTACATTTAAAAAATCACTCTCTTTTTCTTTTGCAACTTTGAATGGTGGCGCAGTTTCAATTTTCTGTGAGAAATTTTCAATCCCCTTGTAGCTTAACGAATCTTCAACCGCTCGCTTCGAAAACACAAAACACTCGAGCAATGAATTACTCGCAAGCCGGTTGGCGCCGTGGATACCGGATGAAGCGACTTCACCCACTGCGTACAAATGTCTTATGTTTGTTTCTCCGTTCAATCCGGTTTTAATTCCACCGATCATGAAGTGCGCGGCAGGCGAAACAGGAAGCGGTTGTTTTGTCATATCAATTCCAAAGCGCATCGTTTCACTATAAATATTTGAGAAGCGGGATTTTATTTTTTCCGCATCAAGGTGATCAAGTTTCAGAAAAACATTTGGTTCGCCTGAATTTTTCATCTCATTAAAAATTGCTTCGGAGACAACATCGCGCGGGGCAAGTTCACTTAAATTTTGTTCTTGTAAGAATCTAATCCCTTGATGATTAACAAGATGAGCTCCTTCTCCGCGAACGGCTTCGCTGATTAAAAATGTTTCTCCGCCTGGTGAATAAAACGATGTCGGATGAAACTGCATGAATTCCATACTTTCGATTTCTGCACCAGTATTGTAGGCGAGAGCAACACCATCACCAAGCGAGGTATGTGGATTTGTCGATCTTAAATAAACTGCCGCGCCTCCGCCGGAAGCAAGAATCGTCGAATTACCAAGAAAGTGAAAGTTTTTATTCTCCATAAAATCATACGCAGAAACGCCAATGCATTCGTTCTCTTGGACGAGTAAATTATAAACAAATTTATTTTCAAAGATGGAGATGCGTTTATTTCCCAAAACAGATTTCAAAACAAAATTTACAATATCGCGTCCGGTAGAATCTCCGCCGGCATGCAAAACTCTTCGCCGCGAATGTCCACCTTCAAGTCCGAGAGCAATTTCACCATTTTCTTTATCGAACGGCATTCCCATTTCGATAAGCTCGAAGACTCTCTCTCTTCCTTCATTTACCAAAACTTCAACAGCAGTTTTATTGCAAAGATTTCTTCCGGCAGAAAGTGTGTCTTCAAAATGAAGTAAAGGAGAATCGTCTTTAGAGATTGCAGCGGCAATTCCTCCCTGTGCCCAATATGAATTGGAAAGATCGAGAGTGGTTTTTGTAATTAGCGCAACACTTCCATGTTTTGCAGCGTGAATAGCAGAATACAATCCGGCAAGTCCGCTGCCGATAATTATGGTATCAAATTGGTATGTGTTCATCATAGAAATTTTGTTTTACAAAAATAGGAATTTTTTTGCTGAAGGATGGGGCAGATTGGAGTATCTGCGGAATAAAAATTGATCTTTGAACAGATTTTGCCGTTGTTAAAAATTTACCCGTAAAAGTTCAAAATTGCATCTCAGCTTGTTCGAGGTCTCATCAATTCTTGTTAAAAATATTCTTGGAGTACCAAACTGAACTTTTTCATTTTGAATTTGAATTAGCACATCTGTCTTTGTCGGAACAACTTCTTCGGCTGAAAGATAAAAAGCAATTATTCCGCCGACACCAGGTAAAATAAAAATTGGTATTGCACTTCCTTTTTGTCCCGTCAAACTAATCCCAATTGCCATTCCAGCGATTGAACCAAATAAAGTGTATCCAAACGAACCTTGTACTTCCTCCATATTTCCAATCCAGTAAACACCAAGTGCATTCCCCAAAGAATATCCAATAAAAAAGCCCAACATGAATTCATCTGATGGAGCCAAGCCACGGTGTCTATCATTGAATAGTTCATCGCCTAATTCACTCCCAATCAATGCGGCCAATGTTCCGATTCCTCCTCCAGCGATTGCTTGAAAAAATATTGTTTTTATGGAAAGTAATGGTTTTAAATTTTTAGTAGAATGGAGTGAATCAGTTTGTGTTTGAAAACATTCAGAAAAAGGCATTCGGTACGCAAGAGATTGAGTTTGCGAAAAGAGTTGCACCGAAAGAAAAATTAAGGAAATGATGGTTAACTTTTTCATAAATCCCTTTTTTAAATAACTTCAACTAAAAATAAAACATTTATGGCGTAAAATCCTAAAAAAAGCGCCGGAAAAATTTTCCGTAATTTTTATTGATTTTTGCAAAGAAAAGCAATAGTTTTACAAACTTGATTTTATTATGATTAAAGAGAACCTGAATAGAGTCCGCGACGAAATAGCCGAAAAATGTCTAAAAATCGGCAGAAATCCGGAAGAAATTACCCTAATAGCCGTTTCTAAAACTTATGGGTTCGAATCAGTTTTGGAAGCGAAAAGCTGTGGACAAAGAGATTTCGGCGAAAATTGGGCTCAGGAACTTGTAGAAAAATTTGATCTGGTGCCGGAAGATGTTTCATGGCATTTTATCGGACATCTGCAAACGAATAAAGTAAAATATGTTGTGCCGAGAGCGGAATTTATTCATTCTGTTGATTCTTTGAAACTTGCAGAAGAAATTGCGAAAACGGCTCAAAAACAAAATAAATCGCAGAAAATACTTTTAGAAATTAAAACTTCGGAAGAAGCGACCAAGCATGGACTAACTTCCGAAAAAGAAATTGAGGACATAGCCGGTTTTTGTACTGAAAACCAAAATATTAATCTTGCCGGTTTGATGACGATGGCTCCTTTTACCGGTGATGAAAAAAAAATCCGGCAAAGCTTTTCTCAACTTCGGGACTTAAAAGAAAAGTTGAACAAAAACGGTTTTAGCTTAAACGAACTTTCGATGGGAATGACAAGCGATTTTGAACTTGCCCTCGAAGAAGGATCTACTATGTTGCGTATCGGCACGGCAATTTTTGGAACAAGAAATTATTTACAATAAAAAAATATGAGAACATCACCATTAAGTATAAAGCGGCAGGAATTTAGTAAATCGTTCCGTGGATTTTCTACCGAAGAAGTACATTCTTTTTTAGAAAAGATCGCTTCGGAAGTTGAAGAACTGCAAACAGAAAACGATTCGATGAAAAAACAGCTTGAAGAAACAAGCCAGCAGTTAGTTGAATTTAGAAGGATTGAAAAAAACCTTCAAGACACACTTTTAAAAACTCACGAAAATTCGGCAAAGGCTATTGAATCAACTAAAAAACAGACTGCCTTAATGTTAAAAGAAGCCGAAATAAAAGCTTCACAAATGGTGGAGAAGGCAAAAGAAAATGCTGATCAAATTAGAAATTCTATCATCAGTCTGCGTGAAGAGCGCGATTTAATTATTGCGAAGTTGAAGGCAATAGTTACCACTCAATCTCATCTTTTAGAAATGAAAATTGATAAAGCCGATTTTGCGCCATCCATTACAAAGAAGCCGGAACGGCAAACAAAAGTAGAATTTAACATGGACGATTTTGTGGATAAAATTTTATGAGCGGATTAACCGAAAAAATTAACGAAACTCTTGAGGTTATTAGAAAATATACCGGTGAAAATTATCCGGATTGCCTTGCGAAGCAGGTTGGAATTATTCTCGGCACCGGGCTGGGCGGACTTGTAAAGGAAATTCAGATCACTCATGAAATTGATTACGCTGATTTACCCCATTTTCCATTATCAACAGTTGAATCGCACAAAGGGAAATTAATTTTTGGAAAAATTAACGGGAAAAATGTTGTAGCTATGCAGGGCAGGTTTCATTTTTATGAAGGCTACACCATGCAGCAAATTACGTATCCTGTTCGTGTGATGAAATTCCTTGGAGTTGAAACTCTGCTGGTTTCAAATGCTTGCGGAGGAATGAATCCCATCTACCGGCGCGGCGATATTATGCTGATGCTCGATCATATTAATTTACTTGGCGATAATCCGCTCATCGGAAAAAATGAAGATGAACTTGGTCCTCGTTTCCCCGATATGAGCGAGCCCTACAATTTGCAATTAATTGAACTTGCGGAAAATGTTGCTCTGGAAAATAAAATTAAAGTTCATAAAGGCGTTTATGTTGCAGTGTCGGGTCCAAATCTTGAAACAAAAGCCGAATACCGCTTCTTGCGTGCGATCGGTGCGGATGTAGTTGGAATGTCAACCGTCCCGGAAAATATTGTAGCAAACCACATGGGAATGAAAGTGATTGGATTCAGCATCATTACGGATGAATGTTTTCCCGATTCACTCAAGCCGGCGGTGTTGGAAGAAATTATTGAAGCGGCGATGACTGCCGAACCTAAAATGACCTTATTGATGAAAGAGGTTATAAAAAAATTATGAGCGCTACAAAAAAACTCGCGTCATACTTTGCCCCGGCTTTAATAGCGGTGCTGATATTCATTTCGAATTTTTTAGATACAGAAATCTTTAAGTTCGGTGAAAATAATTTTGCGGTCTGGTTCGTCATTTCGGTTTTCTGTTTTGCACTCGGCTGGTACATGAACAAATCGTACGACTGGCATTTAGGCGGAAAGATTATTTTTGCGCTCGCTATTGCTACATCATTCGTAAGCATTTTTCTTGTAACATTCTTTAAAGAATATTTTTCTGCCAGCAGTCTTGTTGCGGAAAACATAATTCTTTATACGCTGCGTGACATCATGTTAGGCACAATGGCTTTTTTCGGAATGGCGATGGGAGAAATTTTTTCGCTTCAAAAGGAATTGCTCGAAGTAAAATCGAAACTAAATATTTTTGAAGAATATATTAAATCTGCAAAAGACGAAGCTGCATTAACGGTTTTGGAAGCTAAAGTAAAGGCTGAAAAGATCATCAACGATGCGGAAGCAAGCGCAAAGAATACATTGTTGAAAAAAGAACGGATCGAAAAAGAATTGAAAGAGTTCATTCAAATTGAACGCGAACTCATTAAGAAATACGAAGCACAATAAACAAATTACGACTAACAACTAACTACTAAATTAATCAAGTACAATGTTCAAACAATATTCTGATTCTGTAAACTACGCAACTTTAGAAAAAGAGATTCTCAAGTTCTGGCAAGACCATAAAATTTTTGAGAAAAGTATTCATTCGCGAAGCGAAGAAAAAACATTTACCTTTTACGAAGGACCGCCAACCGTAAACGGGAAGCCCGGCATTCACCACGTTATGGCAAGAACCTTAAAGGATTTGATCTGCCGTTACAAAACCTTGCAAGGTTACCAGGTTCACAGAAAAGCCGGTTGGGATACACACGGTTTACCTGTTGAAATTGCGCTTGAGAAGGAATTGGATTTTTCACAAAAATCCGATATTGAAAAGTACGGAGTCGCCGCCTTCAACAAAAAAGCAAAAGATCTGGTATATGGTCATATCGAGATGAAACAAGGCTGGCAAACACTTACCGAGCGTATGGGCTATTGGATCAATCTTGATGACGCATACATTACTTGCACGAATGATTATATCGAATCGGTTTGGTGGGCGCTTTCCGAATATGTAAAAAAGGGATTGATTTACAAAGGATTTAAAATTGTTCCGCAATGCCCGCATTGCGAGACGCCTCTTTCTTCACACGAACTTGCGCTCGGTTATGCCGATGTTCACGATCCGAGTGTCACTATCAAATTCAAATTGAAAGATGAAGATGCTTCAATTTTAGTTTGGACGACAACTCCGTGGACGCTGATTTCAAATGTTGCGCTCGCCGTTGGTCCGGAAATCGATTATGTAAAAATAAAAACCGAGAAACACGGAATTCTTTATCTTGCTGAAGCCCGTTTAGCCATGATCAAAGAAGAATATGAAATCCTTTCTAAATTGAAAGGCGCAGAGCTTCTAAACAAAGAATACGAACCTTTATTCTCATATATCCCAACTGATAAAAAAGCCTGGTATGTTGTTCCGGGAGATTTTGTTAGCACCGAAGACGGTACCGGAGTTGTGCACATTGCTCCTGCATTTGGTGCGGATGATTATGAACTATCTAAGAAATTTGATCTGCCGTTTCTGCAACCGGTTACAAAAGGCGGAAGATTTACCGAAGAAGTAACCGACTTTGCCGGACGATTAGTAAAATCGCTCAAGTTCACAACACATGAAGAAAAAGGTGTTGATCCGGATGTTGTGAGGAATTTGAAAGAACGCGGACTCATCTACAAAGCCGGTAATGATCATCTCCACTCATATCCGCATTGCTGGCGATGCGATAATCCGTTGATCTATTATGCGCGCGATAGCTGGTACATCCGCACAACTGAAATTGCAAAACGGATGATCGAATTAAACAAAACTATCAATTGGTGTCCGCCTGAAGTTGGCGCAGGAAGATTCGGTAACTGGCTTGAAGAAAATAAAGATTGGTCTCTTTCACGCGATCGTTATTGGGGAACGCCGCTTCCTCTTTGGTTAAGCGATGACGGCGATATGTTTGCTGTCGGATCTGTTGCCGAATTGAAAGAAGGATTTGTTGAGCGCGATGGAGAGAAAATTCTTGTAAAAAATTTACCGGATGGAGAAATTGATCTCCATAAACCTTTTGTTGATGATGTTAAATTTGAACAAAACGGAAAAATTTACAAACGCACTCCGGAATTAATTGATGTTTGGTTTGATAGCGGTTCAATGCCGTTTGCTCAGTATCATTATCCTTTTGAAAATCAAGAATGGTTTGATAAAAACTTTCCTGCGGATTTTATTTGCGAAGGAATTGACCAAACACGCGGCTGGTTTTATACACTCCACGCAATTTCTACAATGCTGTTTGATAAGGTTGCGTATAAGAATGTGCTTGTTAATGATTTAATCTTGGACAAAAGTGGACAGAAAATGTCCAAATCAAAAGGGAACACCGTTGATCCATTCAGTTTATTTGATAAGTACGGTGCAGATGCTACCCGTTGGTATTTGACGGTAAATAATCCGCCGTGGCGCCCAACTTTATTTAGTGAAGATGATTTAGCCGAGACGCAAAGAAAATTTTTCGGAACGCTGTTAAATACGTATTCGTTCTTTGCGCTTTATGCAAATATTGATAAGTTTAATTTCAGCGAAGAATTTATTCCTTACGAAGAACGCCCGGAAATTGACCGCTGGATCATTTCAAAATTAAATTCAGTTGTAAATGAATATCAGCAGTTTATGGATGCGTATGATGTTACAAAAGCAGCGCGGCTCATTTATTCATTTACGATTGATCATCTTTCAAACTGGTATGTTAGAAGAAATAGAAGACGATTTTGGAAATCGGAAAACAATCAAAATAAAATTGCCGCGTACCAAACGCTGTATGAAAGTTTAAAAATTATCGCTAAACTTCTTTCGCCTTTTGCGCCGTTTTTTGCAGAGGAATTGTATCAGAATCTTAATAGAACTACTAAAGAAGAACCGTTTGAATCGGTTCATTTAACGGACTTCCCCGAGGTTAGGATTGTTGACAAAGCCCTTGAAGAAAAAATGGAACTTGCACAAAAGGTAGTTTACCTAACCCGTGCAATGCGTGCAAAATTGAATTTGAAAGTTCGTCAGCCGCTGCAAAAAATTATGGTGGCAGTTGAAACTTCAAAACAGGACTCGTTGAACCAGATACGTGATGTTATTCTTGAAGAAGTAAATGTTAAAGAATTGATTGTGCTGAAAGATGATGCGGAGATTGTTACAAAATCCGCTAAACCAAATTTTAAAACTCTTGGACCAAAATTCGGGAAAAAAGTTAACCCGGTTGCAAATGCCATTAGGGAATTTAACAAAGAATTAATAGGAAAACTCGAAAAAGGAGAATCTGTTTTTGTAACTTTAGGCGAAGAATCTTTTGAAGTTCAAAAAGAGAATGTGGAAATTATCAGTTCGGAAATTACCGGATGGTCTGTTGAAAGCGACGAAGGCGTAACGGTTGCGCTTGATACCTTGCTGAATAACGATTTAATTCAAGAAGGGCTTGCCCGTGAATTTGTAAACCGAATTCAAAATATGCGCAAAGATGCAGGTTTTGAAGTGACCGACCGGATACTCATTAGTGTGGAAGCTATTGATGAGTTTGTTGATGCAATTAAGATATTTAATCACTACATTTCGAATGAAACTTTAGCAAATAAAATCACATTTGAAATTGGTGACCCTGGTTTCTCGCAAAGTTGGGAGATCGGTTCTCATTCGCTTTCGATTACTATTCAAAAGGTTTTAGAATAAAAGAGGAATAAACTAATGGTAAAAAAATCTACAGCAGCAAAAGCTGCCGCAAAAAAAACTACTGTAAAAAAGCCGACGGTTAAAAAACCTTTGGCAAAGAAAACGGTAGTGAAAAAAGTCATCTCGAAAAAAGCTAAAGTAGTTAATGGTAAAAAAGCTACGGCAAAGAAGGAAAAAGTGGTGAAACCGAAAAAAACAGAAAAAAAAGTTATTGTAAAAACTTCTAAACCAAAGAAAATAGAAAAAGTACTAGTGAAGAAAAAAGTTGAAAAAGTTCAGCCGGTTAAAAAACATAATAAAGTTCGTGAAATAATTGAAGAAAAGAAACCGGTACACAAAGCAATAAAAGGATACAGTAAAAAAGATTTGGATCATTTTAGAAAAGTTATTCTTGATAAGCAAAAAGAGATCCGTGAACAACTTCAGAATCTGCAGGAGCAGATGAAAGATCCGACAACCGGTGAATACATTAACGAAAATTCTCCTTACTCTCTCCACATGGCTGAGCAAGGAACCGATGCAATGGAACGGGAAAAAACTTTTTTGTACTACCAGCGTGAAAATAAATTTTTAAGTTATCTTGATGACGCTTTGAAAAGAGTCGACGCCGGAACCTATGGTGTATGCCTGGAATGTATTGAAGAACCGAAACATTTGTGCCCCACCTGTCCGCTTATTCCAGTTGCAAGACTCGAAGCAGTTCCGCACAGCCAGCAGTGTGTTCAAATTAAAATGCTTCAAGAGAAAAAAATAAAAAGTTATTAGCAGTATATTTCTAATTTTTAGTGAGCAAAGGTTAAGCGAGTGAAAGTTCTTTATGTGACGTTTGTTATGGTCCTCGTTGATCAGATAACAAAATTATGGGTTAAAGGTTTCGCTATTCCGTTTATAAATTTTCGTCATGAAGGGATGTATTACGGACAAAGCATTAATGTTATGGGAGATTTTTTCCAGCTAACATTTGTTGAAAATCCCGGAATGGCATTCGGAGTTGATGTTACGGATCATGCAAAACTCTGGCTTTCACTTTTTTCAATTCTTGCAAGTATCGGATTATTTTTCTATCTCTACTCTGTGCGAAAACAAAGTTTCAGTCTGCGAATTGCTTTATCAATGATCCTCGCAGGAGCTTTGGGCAACCTTATTGATCGGGTTTTTTACGGAACGATTTATGGCTATGCATCAATTTTTTATGGAAAAGTTGTTGATTTTTTTGATTTTGATTTTTTTGATTTTCAAATCTTCGGAAGAACTTACGAACGCTGGCCAATTTTTAATGTTGCCGATATGTGCGTCTCTATTGGTGTGCTCATCCTTCTTCTTTTCTATAAACAACATCAGCAGGAACATAAAGAAATTGCTATTACAACCGATCTGAATATTGAAATGTCCGGACAGCCTCTTCAAGGAGAAGAATGCTCTATTTCCACTGAGAATGCTCTCGAAAACGAAAAAATAAACCATGACGAATCTGATAACAGAGAAGAAATTCAAAATTGAAGTCACTTCCGGAAAACAAAAAGAAAGGATCGATCTTTTTCTAACTAATGTAATCGAGAATGCAACCCGGACAAGAATTCAAAAACTGATTGATGCCCAACTTGTTCTTGTCAACGGTAAACCTACAAAAGCGAACTATAAAGTGGTTCCAAACGATCTGATTGAAGTAACCATTCCAATTTCACCAAGACCTGAAAAAGCTGAACCGGAAGCCATTCCTTTAAATATTATTTTTGAAGACGACTTTCTGCTCATCGTTAATAAAGCCGCGGGGATGGTGGCTCATCCTGCATTTTCAAATTATACCGGAACCTTGGTCAATGCGCTTCTGCACCATTCAAAAAATTTAAGTGATGTGAATGAAGCCGGACGACCGGGAATTGTTCACCGCATTGATAAAAACACCAGCGGACTTTTGGTCGTTGCAAAAGATGACGTTACCCACGCCAAACTTGCCAAACAATTTGCGAAGCATTCAATCGAAAGAGAATATTGGGCGGTTGCCTGGGGAATATTCAAAGAGAAAAATGGAGAGATCACGCACAATATAACGCGAAGTAAAAGCGATAGAAAAAAATTCACCATAAGTAAAGATGAAGGAAAAACCGCCGTTACTCTCTACGAAGTGATTGAGGATTTTGAATTTACTTCTTTATTAAAAATTCATTTGAAGACCGGCAGAACGCATCAAATTCGCGTACACCTTTCAGGGAACGGGCACCCGATATTTGGCGATGAAACGTACGGCGGAAGGAAATTAACTTTTGGTGCACAGCTTCCGAAGCTGAGAAGCAGAATGGAAAATCTTTTAGAGATCATGCCGAGACAAGCTTTACACGCAAAGAAACTTGGCTTCATCCATCCCGCCACAAATGAATTTATCAGCTTTGATTCCGAATTACCGGAAGATTTTCAAAATCTATTGCTAAAATTGCGAACGAATTAATTCTTATATTTTCAAAACAAAAGATCAATTTTTTAAGAAATACTATTATGCTTAAACTTTACAACACGCTAACCAACAAAAAAGAAGAATTTATCCCGCTCGTTCCTAACGAAGTGAAAATGTACATTTGCGGTCCTACCGTTTACGATTATTTTCATATCGGTAACGCACGCACATTTATTATGGCTGATGTAATCCGCCGGTATCTTGAATATAAAGGGTTCACTGTAAAATTCGTAATGAACATTACAGACATCGACGACAAGATAATAAAAAAAGCAATTGACAGAAAAAAAGAATATTCTTCTGTTGCTAAAACTTATGCGAATGCATTTCTTGAAGATTTAGTAAAACTGAACATAAAACCGGCGACAATTTACCCGAAAGCAACCGAACATATAGACGAAATTATTGCGATGGTAAAATCATTGCTGGAAAGAGGATTTGCTTATAACGTAAACGGAAATGTTTTTTATGATGTTTTAAAATTTACCGGTTACGGAAAGTTAAGCGGAAAAAATTTAGAGGATTTGGAAAGCGGCGCGCGAGTTGAAATTAACGAAGAGAAAAATAATCCGCTCGACTTTTCTCTTTGGAAAAAAGCTAAAGAAGGAGAGCCTTTTTGGGAAAGTCCTTGGGGAAATGGTCGCCCCGGCTGGCACATTGAATGCTCTGCTATGGGGTGCAAACATCTTGGTGAAACATTTGATATTCATGGGGGTGGAAGCGATCTGATCTTTCCACATCACGAAAACGAAATTGCGCAAAGCGAAGCTTCAACCGGTAAGCAGTTCGTTCATTACTGGATTCATTTCGGATTTTTAAATATTGATAATGAAAAAATGTCAAAGTCACTTGGCAATTTCTTTACTGCAAGGGAAGTGGTTAAAAATTTTCCGGCGGAGGTTATCCGTTTGTTTTTTGCGCAGTCACATTATGCAGGATCGCTTAATTACAGCGTGGAACTGCTTGACGCCTCAAAAAAGGGTTTGGAAAAAATTGAGAATTTCCTCTTCACTTTAAAAGAAAAACAAAAATCGGCTGTTGACCATACAAAGAAAATTCCTTTCTCGTGCAAAAAGTATTACAGCGATTTTGAAGAAGCAATGGACGATGATTTTAATTCAGCCAAAGCGCTTGCCGTTATTTTTGATTTTATAAAAGAAGTAAACCGCCTCTTTGTGGAATATCCTCAATTAGATAAACCGTTTTTGGAAAAAGTTGAGAAATTTCTTCAGAAAACCGCGGTTGATGTTTTCGGTATTGCAAGTTTTGAAAGGAAAGAAGAATCCGCTTCTCTTGAAAACGAATTGATGGAGATACTTATTCAACTTCGCATTACTGCCAAAGCGGAAAAGAACTTTGCACTTGCGGATAAAATTAGAGATGATTTGAAATCTCTCGGCATTCAATTGCTCGATTCAAAAGAAAAAACAGTTTACAAAAAATCATAACAATGGCAGATGAGTTTTTTTCAAAAACCATTGAAGTAAATTCAAAAGAACTGACTTACCGTTACCGGTTCAGCAGAAAAGCGAAATACTTACAGTTGCGGATAAGTAAACAACAGCTTGAATTGATTATCCCGCATCGCATCTCTTTTGCCGAAGGGGAAAGATTCTTAACCGGGAAACTCGATTGGGTCAGTAGTCACGCTCATCTTTTTCACGCTGCAAAGAAACATTATCTCTTCGGAAAAGAAATATCACTCCGGCTTCAGCAAGATTTATTTTTGGAAAAGTACCGGGTGAGTTTTCAAAATGATGTTCTGATTTTTAATGTACCTCAAAAAAACAGCTACTCTGCTGAAGAGCTATATGAGAAATATTTACGACATGTGGCAAAAAAATATTTAATACAGCGGGGAAGTGAACTCTCAGCAAAATTTGGTTTCTCGGTTAAGAGGTTTTCCGTCCGGGGACAAAAAACCCGCTGGGGAAGCTGCTCACGACGCGGAAATATCTCTTTGAACTATAATCTCTTGAAATTTCGCAAAGAAGTGATCGATTATGTGATAGTTCATGAGTTGTGTCATTTGCGGCAATTAAATCATTCAAGAAAATTCTGGAATGAGGTTGCCCAAATCCTTCCGCTTTACAAAAGTTTAAAAAAGGAATTGAAAAAGCTCTCACTTTAAGCAAAATGGTTTGTTTCCCCGCCGATTTAATTGTATATTTGCATCACAAATTTTGAAAAAACAATATTACACCGCGGGGTGGAGTCCCGCCCAAGCGGGAGTAGCTTGTCGGGCTCATAACCCGAAGGCTGTAGGTTCAAAAAAAAAGTTTAACATAATGAAATTCACCGCGGGGTGGAGCAATTGGTAGCTCGTCGGGCTCATAACCCGAAGGCTGTAGGTTCAAGTCCTGCCCCCGCTACTCTAAAAAAAGCCGAATGAGAATTCGGCTTTTTTGTTTTAAACAACGATTTAAGAACAAACCTGCCCGGCTCAGACGGGGATTAACGATTTTAGAAGTAAGAAGTTTTTCAAAACATCAAAAATCGAAATTCGTTAATCCTTATTCTGAGATCAAAAAAGAGATTTTATTCCAGAACGAAATTCAAATTGGTAAAAGAATATTATTGAGGATGTGAAAAGAATTAGAAGCTCTGAAAAGAGAGAAGTGGTTAAAGAGCGGAGTTGGGAGAGATTATTTGAACAAATTTTTTACGGGCTCATAACCCGAAGACTGTAGGTTCAATTCTCCGCCGCGGCGGAGCGGCGAACTGCCCCCGCTACTCTAAATAAAGCCGACTGAAAGTTCGGCTTTTTTGTTTTATTCAAAGACGATGCCCATCGTTAAAATATTGTTTTTGTCAAGATTTACGATTTTTGAAATAAAAAAATTTTCTCCACGATCCAAACAATGCCTCATTTTTATTCTTAATCTCAAATCGAGATAAACAACCTTCTCATTTCTTATTTCTTCAGCTCAAAAGCATGCTTTTAAGCTGGCACAGTGATTGAGCTACATTCATACTCTGAATTCTATTCTGCACTTTTGTCAGTAACGGACTAGTATTGTCAGAGGTTTAAATATTTTAATCATCAAACCGACGTGTCCGGTGAAAGACTAAGCTATGTCTTTACCAAAATGGTCATTGAGAATATACGTTAATCAAAATCTGATGATCAGTTCGAATTGTTAAATGAGGATTAAAAGTTATTTATTTAAGAATGTAGATTTCGTAATTAATAATGTTAAAGGAGTTCAAATGAGAGAAAAGCAACTTAGAATCATGAATATTTTAGGATTGATCTTTTTACTATTCTTGTCCCCACTAATATATTCGCAAACATCCATATTCACTACTCAAGTGCCGATTAATTCCGGCAACGATGGTGACTACGAGTTAGGCTTGAAATTCAACTCAACACAAATGGCGCAAATAAGTGCTATCCGGTTTTATAAAATGCCGGGAGAAGGTTCGGTTCATACTGCAACGCTTTGGACAAATACAGGAACGGCTCTAGCCACGGCTAACGTTTCAAATGAAACAGCTTCCGGTTGGCAATACGCAACGTTTTCTCAGCCAATTACAATTTCAGCGAACACCGAATACATTGCCTCTGTTAGCTTAACATCGGTTTATGCAATAGAACAACATCAATTAGATAATTCAATAACAAACGAATTTCTAACTGCCGCTGCAAGCGGTGGTGTATTTAATGAAACACCGGGACAATTTCCAACACAGGCATATCAAAACTCCAATTACTTTGTTGATGTTGTTGCCACTTCACTTAATAGTATCTTTACAACCCAAACTCCTGCAGGTGAATTTAACGACGGTCCGTACGAAATGGGCGTAAAGTTCACTACTTCCCAAACAGCTAAAGTTAAAATGTTTAGTTACTACAAGGTAGTAGGAGAATCCGGTACACACATCGGAAATCTTTGGAATGAAACCGGTACTTTACTGGTAACCGCAATGTTTACAAATGAAACTTCGTCGGGATGGCAATATGCACCACTAAGCTCAGATGTTTATTTAACTACAGGGAATACTTATGTGGTTTCAGTTAATTCGAACACTGCATATGGTGCCGGGGCAGCGCAATCATTAGCTGCATCAGTTACAAATGGAATTCTCAGCACGGTAGCCGACGGTAACAATGGAGTGTTTTCAGGTAATCCAAACACGCAAGGGCTGTTCCCAACATTCTCATTTAACAACAATAATTATTTTAGAGATATCATTGTTGAACCGATTTTCCCTCCTGCGGTTCCATCATTAACTTCTCCTGCTGATCTCACTGAAGAAATTTCGATTGAACCCATGCTAAACTGGTCGTCAATTGTTGGCGCAACATATACATTGCAAGTTGCCACAGATTTAACGTTTAATAATATGATTATTAATCAATCAGGTTTAACAAGCGCATCATTTAGTTTATCAGGACTTTCAAACTCTACCGAATATTTCTGGCGGGTTAGTGCCGAAAAAGATTTCCTCACAAGCGGATTTTCTTCTACAAGTAAATTTACAAGTATCTCCAATTCTCAAGTTCTGCTTTCATGGCCGATTGGCGGAGCGAGTTTGTATGCTTCCCCGGTTTCATTTTATTGGTATGTCCCCTCCGGCGGACTCGGCTGGCAGTATGATCTTCTTTATTCAACTGATATAAACATGACGGCTCCAACTGTTTTAGAGAATTTAAGTTCAGCACCTTATAATCTTTCCGGATTGCAACCTGGCATAACGTATTACTGGAAGGTAAGATTAAAAGCAGCTACCGGTGCAGTTGTATCTTATTCAGATAAAGAAAGCTTCATTACTTTCGGCAAAGCTCTCGTTCCTGTTCCTTCAACACCGATTGACGACATAACCGTTTATTCGCTTTCTCCGACTTTGTATTGGTACCTAAATGATGGAAGTACAAATTTAACTTACGAAGTTGAACTTAGAGAGGGAACTCCGGCAGCTTTGACAAACATTGCAACTTCAAGTAATCTCACTTCTCATAATTTAGTGGCAGCAGATTTACAATCCGGTAAACAATATTCATGGCATGTCAGATCGAAATCGGGAACACTTTATTCCGATTGGTCTGATGCGGTATCTTTTTTTACTGTTGTGGTAAATGCACCAGTTATTCCCATCGCTTCATGGCCCGTTGGCAGCGCGATTGTTTACACAACATCTCCATCTTTATATTGGTATCTAAATTCATCCTCAGTCGGTTTAGTTTTTGAAGTAGAATTTGTAGAAGGATTGGCAACTAGTTTTACAGGAATTCCAAATATTACCGGCATTGCTTCTCTTGCAACAACGCTGAGTAATTTAATTCCAGGAAGCGATTACAAATGGCGTGTTCGTTCAACCGATGGGAGTTCAACCTCAGATTGGTCAACAACTGAAATATTCTCGGTTGTCCCATCAGTTGCAAATAACCCAATTGCCCCAACACCATCATGGCCTGTGGGTGGCGCAACAGTCTATTCGACTTCGGCTCAACTAAACTGGTATCTTGATCTTTATAGAACAGGTTTAACATATGATGTAGAATTGCGTGCGGGTTTACTTAACGGAACTCCGACAATTGCAAGCATTACTTCCACGAACTCAACAGTGACTAATCTTACTCCGGGAACAACTTATTTCTGGCATGTCCGTTCATCAAATGGAAGTACTAATTCGGATTGGTCGGCAACAGAAAGCTTTCAGACAATAAGCGCACCTGTGAATGCCACAGTTCCAATATTATCATGGCCGATTGGCGGCGCAACTGTTTATACAAATTCTCCATTGTTATCATGGTACTTGAATTCACCATCTGCCGGCATCACCTATGAATTACAATATGGATTAAGCAGTAATATGAGTGGCGCTACAACAGTTAGCGGATTAGCATCCAACCAAATTAATTTGATTGAACTAA
The DNA here is from genome assembly GCA_023229425.1 of Ignavibacteriaceae bacterium. Classification (GTDB taxonomy): domain Bacteria; phylum Bacteroidota; class Ignavibacteria; order Ignavibacteriales; family Ignavibacteriaceae; genus UBA1563. The sequence continues at coordinate 337,797 of JALNZG010000003.1, read as the reverse complement.
CCGAAGCTGCAATTTATTATTGGAGAGTTCGTTCATTCGATGGAATTGTTTACTCATCATTTTCAGCAACTGAAAGTTTTGGAACCTTTGGCGGAAGTAACGCATTTGTTATTCCGGTTGCAGTTAGTCCTGCAGAAGGTATTTCGATTCAGAGTTCTTCTGCGATGCTTTCCTGGTTCTTACCGGCAAAAAGCGAAGTTGCGGGCTACGAAGTCCAATATGCAAATAATGCTGAGATGCAGAACGCAACTGAGTTGAAAATGAATTCAACTTCACAAATGATAAACAATCTTGAAAGCGGCAAGACATATTTCTGGCGTGTCCGTTCGGTAAATACTAAAGACGAAGTCTCCTCATATTCAAGGATTGAGAAATTTATTCCGACTTCAACTACTGGAATTACAGATCAACCGGAACTCCCAACAGCTTTCCAGTTGAAACAGAATTTCCCGAATCCGTTTAATCCTACAACGGTTCTGGAATTCAGTATTCCGGTTGATGGATTTTATACACTGGACGTTTATAATCTTCTCGGAGAAAAAGTTTCTTCACTTGTTAGCGAAATGTTAACTCCCGGTGTTTATAAGGCACATTTTAACGGAAGTAATCTTTCTTCCGGAGTTTATTTCTACAGACTTAGCGGAGCAAATGTTAATCTTGTTCGAAAGATGATGCTGACAAAATAAGTTAATAACTTAAAGGCTGTCTTAAAAAGGCAGCCTTTTTTTCTTTTAAATAAAAATTTAAGAACAAGCATGCCCGGCGCAGACGGGGATTAACAATTTTAGAAGTAAGAAGATTTTCAAAACATCAAAAATCGTTTATCCTTCCCGCCACGGCGGGCTAAGATCAAAAAAATATAATGGTTGTTAAATAAATTAACTCCGTTAGGAGTTAAATATTGGTAGAAATGAATAAACCCACCCGAAACGAACTCCGTAGGAATTCAATATTTCTGAGTTCGTATTTGAAGGGGAAAAGGAATTCAGTTTTTCCAATCCAATAATATTTGCTTTCATAGATTTTTGGGGGAATGGGTTCGGTAGCCTCAAACCGGTGAACTGTAAACTCATTATCTAAAATGGTTATGCTTTGTTTTGTCATGTAATGTTTTTTCCCTTGTCTACACTGAACTGGATGAGGACTATTTTCTTTTCAAGAAGTAAATTCGCTCCAAATTCATTTTAGCAAAACGAGCTTCTTTGTTTCTACGAACGAACCAGCTTGCAACCGATAAAAGTACACTCCGCTAGGTAGTGAGTGTGCATCGAATTCAATATGATATGATCCTGCCGGTTTTTGTTCGTCCACTAATATTGCTACCTGGCGACCAAGCATATCGTAGATTTTTATCGAGACATGCTCTAGTGAAGGAATTTCATATTGAATCGTCGTTACGGGATTAAACGGATTTGGATAATTTTGGGTCAAGTTGAAATTTGTTAAAATAACTTTATCTGAAATCCCTAATACTAAACCAGTTGTAAATTTATTAATATTTGACCAATCACTAATCTCAACAATGTTTTTCGAACGAACTTTCCAATAATACGTTGTATAAGGCTTTAGGCAAGAAGAATCTATGAGGATTTTATTCTCTATTATTACAGAATCAACTATGGATTTTTGAAAAAGTGAATCATTACAAATTTGAATTTGAAAAAAAACATAGTTTTGTGCACTCCATTCTAATTCTATTGGTATATCAATATTAATTTGACTTTGACTTGGACGAAGTAAAACGGGGGTTGATGGATTTTTTATCACTGTCAATCCACCAGAAAATGTTTTTAACACATTATTGCCAATTCCACAAAACCAACCTAGTGAATCATTTATAAAATAGGAATGAGATAAATGTATCCCATCTGAAAGATTAATTGGGATCCAGTTGGTACCATTATCACTAGTGTATAAAATATATGAATAATTAAATCCACTTGCCGTTATCCAACTTTTATTCTTATAGCTAAATACAGAATAATAAATTAATAGGGGGAATGACAACTCTTCCCAGTTTGCGCCTCCATCCAGAGTCTTAAGGAATTTTGAACCGACGGCAAAACCAATTGTATCGTTTAGGAAAGATATATCATTTAAATATTGAAAGGAATGACTTTGAGAAGATTCATTTAGAATTAGATCCCAATCGCAACCTCTGTTTTTGGTTCTCCATATTTTTGACGGGTGTCCTCCTACAATATAGCCGATAGAGTCATTTAGCATTTTTATTGCTTTGAGACCGTTCATGATAGGCAATGTCCTTCGTTCCCAATGATTACCAAAGTCTGTTGTTTTTAATATTAATCCCTCTGACCATAACTCTCCACCAACAGCCCATCCTGTTGAATCATTTTGAAAGTAAATATCTGAAATGGGAAGACTATCTGAATAAATAACTTCCCAGTTTACACCTCTATCCGTTGTCCTATAAATGAAATGTTTATAGCTCGTTGAACAAAATCCAGTATCACTATTAATAAAAAATATTGAGGTTGGATTACCAACTATAGAATTTTTAGTCCAGTTTTGACCTCCATCCGTTGTTTTAAGAATATAATCATCAATTGAGCTATAAGAATATCCCCCTAAATAACCATTTAATGAATCTGTGAAGAAAATTGTAGTGGAGAGTCCGAATATATTCGTATCCTCATATATCCATTGGGAATAAATATTTCCAAAAGAAAGTAAGAAGTGAAGGAGAATTATTTTTTTCATAGTATTAAAAGAACCTCCGAATTTTTGTACACCCGAACTTAAAAATGTTTTTAGATATTACCAAACACAGGTTTACAATTCTTTGCCGCAATTCGGGGAGGATTGTTGAAGAATTATTCAGTTTGTAGTCTCCTCGCTTTAGCCTAAATTGCATCCGTAAACCAGAAAGAGTCTTAAACATCTTCATTGATTGCAATTCTTCCCGGCTCATTTATTAACCAGGTCACTATACAGATTGGAGCAACATCGTCTATTAATGACCTAATTATAGGATTATTATCCGATGTCATTTGAAAAATTAGAGATCATCAGCTCAATTAAAAAAGCATTAGCCGCTGAAGGTTATGAAATTCCCACACCCATACAAAAGCAAGCGATTCCCATAATTTTAGAGGGGCGCGACATTCTTGGTTCCGCACAAACGGGCACCGGCAAGACAGCAGCGTTTGCAGTTCCTATCCTCCAGATGCTTTCTGCAGAAAAAGATCATACTCAATTGAGCTTTCCTATTCAAGCGCTTATTCTTTCTCCTACCCGTGAACTTGCTTTGCAGATAAAAGAAAGTTTTTCTACTTACGGACGCTTCACCGGATTAACAAGCGCGGTCGTCTTCGGCGGAGTGCCGCAAAAACCTCAAACAGATAAATTGAAAAAAGGAGTTGACATACTTGTTGCTACTCCGGGACGTTTGTTGGATCTTCTCGAGCAAAGGGTAGTTAATCTTAGCAAAGTTAAAATATTTGTTTTAGATGAAGCCGACCGGATGATGGATATGGGATTTATCCATGATATTAAAAAAGTTATTAAAGTATTACCGGAGAAAAGACAAAACTTATTATTCTCCGCTACTCTTGCGCCTGAAATTGCTAAACTTGCTTCAAGCTTTTTACACGAACCGGTAACCATTGATATTGAGCCGGAATCACCCACTGTGGATGCGATAACGCAAGGAGTTTATTTTGTAGCTAAACCGGATAAGAAGAGATTATTGGTTCATTTACTTAAAGAAAATGATGCCGATTCGGTAATTGTTTTTACCCGCACAAAATATGGAGCTGATAATTTATCAAGATATTTAAAAGAAGCCGGAATTGTTTCGAGCGCTATCCATAGCGATAAAGAGCAGAACGCAAGACAGCGGGCATTACAAAATTTTAAAAGTAAAAAGATAAGAGTCTTAGTTGCTACCGACATCGCCGCCCGCGGCTTGGACATTGAGCAGCTTGCAATGGTGGTTAATTATGACATTCCGAATATTCCTGATTCATACATTCACCGCATTGGTAGAACTGGACGCGCCGGGTTAAGCGGACTTGCACTTTCTTTCTGCGATGTTGAAGAGCGCGCATACTTGAAGGATATCAATAAACTCCTTAAAACACCTATCCCCGAAATGAGCGGCTATCCTTTTGCACAAATCAGATCAGCTGATGAGAAATTTGAACGTCCAGTTGAGAGAAGACAACAGGGGAACCGACCAAATCAAGGAGCTCAGAAAAAGTTTACGGGAAACAGACCGCAAGGAAGAAATCAAAACGATCAACGCCAGCAAAACAAACGGACTACCGGACAGACGGGAACACCTGAAGATAAAAATAAAGAAAAGAGTACCGCGGAGGTTCCTCATTATATAAAACATAAACGGGGCGACGGTTATCCACGATATGATAATAGTAAAAAGCCATTTGTAAAGAAGACCGGCGATAATCAAAATAAAACGGAACAACAACCTAATACTTCCAAGTCTCAAACTGAGCAGAGTGGCAAACCTCATGCTGCAGGAGCAGGCTCAACCAAACACAGATCTCAAGCATGGAGAAATGATCCTTCTGCTTCGGATCGATATCAGAAGAGATCGGGTGATTCGCATTTCAAACGTGATGACAATAAAAAACATAATACAGCTCATCCGCGCGGCAATTCAACTGAACAAAAACCGGGACAAAGTAAAGCTGCACCGTCATCAGAAGGAACTCCGAAGAGTGAAAAACTTTCATGGCTCAAACGGTTAGGATTTAACAAAAAGAAAAAAGGCAATGGCGGGAAGAGTTAGAGCCAATATTAAAGCGGGAATGCTCGTTGCCATCGTTCTTAAAGAAGATCAGCGTACAGGAGAACTTACTGAAGGAATTGTAAAAAATATTTTAACAAATTCCTCCAATCATCCCCATGGAATTAAAGTGAGACTTGAAACCGGAGAAGTGGGGAGAGTAAAAAAGATTTTGTAGGGCACGAATTTTTTCCCTTGACATTTTTTTCTCTTTCTATTATGTTGCACCCACTATTTCTGAAGCACATGACAGAAATAGAATTTAACTTTAAAACAATTCCGCCTTAGCCACCCACTAAGGCGGGTTTATTTTAAACCCTTCCTTGCCCGAGGGAATATTTGGTTTGTATTTTTTACATATATAACCACGGGATGGAATATGCTTACGATTTCTCAAATATTTTCGTTTTTTTATCGGATACGAACAAAAAAAAATATTAAATTATGCCACCAAATTGATTGCATTTATTCCCCCTCTTTAGATATTTTCCTCAGGCAATCATAAAGTAGATAGAAATTCATTAGGAGATAAAAGTATGTGGATATCCATAGGCATTGTAGCATTAATAGTTGTCGTAATATTCTTTTTTGAATATCGACTAAGAAAACCGGATCAATTGATTCTTTTTGAGTCAAACGGGAAAATCATATTAAGAAAATCACGCTTCTATCCGAGACATTTTAGTCTTGCTTTACCGAAGACAACCTACGCAACGCAAATGAATATTGAAGCCTCGGCAAAGGGAAATCTTGATATCAAAGTGAAACTTGCCATCACAGTAGCTGCCGCTTTGGATCATATTCATGAGTTAATTAGAGTTGGTGGATGGAACAACTATGCTGTTGCTAAAGCCGAAAAAGAACTTGAAACGACAATTCACGGTATCGTAAAGGAGTATACCGAAAGATATGAAATAGAAGAATTGTCCTCGTCGAAGATTTATGAGTATCTCCTGCAAAAAGTCAACATCACTATTCAAAAGTTAGGTCTTGACCTTATTTCTTTAACGGTGCAATCGTTCGAAGCTCTTGACGCTAAAATAGCGGATGCGATGCGCCAGCAGGAATCGGCAAGAATTACGGAACAAACGGAAAAGCTAAATCAGCAAGCAAGAATTCATGCCACGAAAGCTAAACTAAAAGCGGATGAAGAAATTGCCTTATTGCAAAATAATCTTGAATTAAAAAAATACGACTTGAAGAGAACGGAGATGGAAAAAGAATCTTCTCTCGCGCAAAAAAGAATTGAAGATGAGTTGAGAAGAAAAAGAATGCGGCTTGAGTTGGATAAAGAAGAATTGAACATGCTAAAAAGTAGCCCCGAACTCTTAATGTTAACGCCGCAAGCGGCGCGTTTGGCGGAAGCAAGTCAATCGTTAAAGAATGCAAAGACAATTGTTAACTTGTCACCCAATGATCTCTCGCGTGGTTCAGAATTGATCGGAATGTTTCAGCAATTCTTGCAGTCGACTGTCACTACCTCAAAAGCAAAGATAGAAAAAGAGCAATAAAGAAATATTCCTTAATTCACCATGAAAAAATATATTGATCCGCTGGAATATTTTAAACTGAGACCGATAAAAGCAGCAAAGGTTTCCGAAGTGAGCGAGGCAACAGCATCTTCATCTGTTCCTGCAGAAGAAAAAGTAAACTTTCATATCGGAAATCCTGTGCAAGATAAACAGCTTTCATCCGCCTACCTGAGAATGATTTTAGGGATTGAATTTCAAAAAGAAGAATTTAACGAAAATGATCTCGACCAGATTATTGAACACCTTGAATGGGAAAGCAGTGAGAAAACAAAATTAAAGTTCTTCGTTGATTTGATAAAAAAAAGCGCGCCGTACATGCCGCGTGGCGGTTTCAAAAAAGGTGAACCAAGTTACCTGGTAAATTATTTTAATGAATGGCTTATTAAGAACCCGCAAGAACCATTATCATATAACCTTGGCGAGGCATCCGGCAACCGGGAAATAATTTTAGCTTCCGGCGGTATTTATGAAACGCTGAGAATTTTATTCCATGCGCTGTCAGAATATCTTGTTAATCTTCCGGCAACGGTTTTACTGTTCGCGTTTTATCTCCCCGAACATTTAATGAAGTTCCCTTCGGTCAAGTTCAAGGTTTTACCGGAGGATGAAAAAGTATTAATTGAAAATCTTCGGCAGCATTTAGTAAACTCACCCAATGCGCCAACCTTTTTATTGTTGGGGAAGAGCACAAGAGAAGAAGCAAGAAAAACACTCAGACAGTTGAGCCTGGAGTTTTCTCTTTTCTTTGTTGAAGTAAATAACGCCCCAAACCATCTTTCTCTTGCAAGAGAAGCAAAGATGATGAACCGCGTTCTCCGCTTGATGACTCCGGAAATATTTTCTCCTTTCTTAAAAAATCTCTCGATTGTTTTTCTAGCAGGTAATTCCGATTTCATAAAAGTTATAGAGAATATTCACTTCCAACTGAAAGGAACTCCATCAGCTTCCGAAGTTGAATTGCTCTCATTCATTCTTAAAGAAAAATTGACCGGTGATAAAAACATTGGCGGGAAAGACAACTTAGTAGTTGAACCGGCTCACGAATCATCTTCCGTTCCGGTCATAGGCAAGAATATCGGTGGTGCTTCTTTTAAATATTTTGAAAATAAATTAGACTCCCTAATTTCTCGAAGCGGGCTTTATGTTGATAATGTCTCGGAAAGAGTTTCAAAGGTTGAAATTGATCTTACTAAAAAATCAATATTAGCTTCATCAATCTTCGCATTCGATCAATTTTCTACTATTAAAGCAAATGATCTGCTTGACGAGTGTGTTGAAAAAATAGATTCCGAAGAATGGACCAAAGAGTTAGTCAACAGTTTTCTTTACGTCTTCTTAAAACACCACCCTGAATATAGAAGAAATGATTGTTTGCTTGTTAGCGGCTCATCGCGCTCCGGTTTAGGTTTACTCGGATTTCACTGCGGAATTAAAGAGGTCGTATTCCCTGATCTTAGCTGGACGTATGAACATTGTTTCCCTTCAGTGTCGGTTGTTTCTCTGACTGATGATTTTGAACTTGATATTGACGGCATCATTGCTACGGTGAATTCTAAAATTTCCGATGATCCCAACTGGAATAAATATGGCGCTGTTGCTCTGAACAATCCGCACAACGCGACCGGACAGGAATTCGATAGCGAAGGATTGAAACGTTTAATAAAATGGTTACTCGAGAGAAACATTTTCATCATTGACGATCTTTCTTACCAGAACGTAGCTCCTGTTGGCGTGCTAAAACAAATAAAAACAATCCGGCATCTTACCGACGAACTTCTCGAATACGGTTATATCAGTGAAGATCAATCGGATTATGTAATTACCATTCACTCTTTATCAAAGACGGATTCCTTTGCCGGCGCGCGTCTTTCGGTTATAGAGATCCGTAACCGTGTGTTGTTTAAAAAATTCGAAAAAGTCACGACAACGATAAGACCCAATATCGGCACGATATTTTTAGCTTACCTCTTTTATCGTAATAAACCGGAAACGGCAAACGCCTATTGGCGGCTGCGAAATGTAATTTTTGAAGAGAGAATGCATTCCCTGGAGGAAGCCGTTTTAAATCTTCCTGCTGAACGGAATAGATTCAATATTAAAATTAAAGCGCCCAAAGGCAGCATGTACCCTCAGATGATGATTGATAAATTACCATCGGGATTATCACTTGATTGGCTGGCTTCCGGATTAGCGAGGCAGGGGATAGGTCTTATACCGCTTTCAACATTCGCGCGCACGGAAAAAGGATTTGAAGCCGGGCGTAAAATTTTCCGGCTAACTCTCGGCGGCACCGACAATGCAGAAACGCTGCTTAAAAAAACAAGAAGAGTTCTGATTGATCTTAACAGAATGATCGCTGAAGAGGCTGCAAATTATAACCTGAAACAATTTGATGTAAAACCACATGTTGTAAAAAATTCATCTGCCCCAAATGATTCACCGGATAAATGGGATTTCATCGAACAAAAAATATTTAAAGAATGCAATTCCCTTTATAGGAAACAGTTCCTACGCCACGTTGATGTAGTGAGCGCTTTACAGTATGAAAAGAATTTTATTGAAGATTTTTTGCCTGAACGGTTAGCAACATTTAAACAAAGATTTGTCGATCGACTGACGATAGCAAACGAAGTAATAGATTTAGCTTTAGCGGATAAAGGGAAAGGACTGATTGCTGCTCTAGAAAAAGAGTTCTCTAAAGACAGCGTGGAGAGAAGAGAAAAAGAGTTCAAGCAGCGGTTATATGATCGAACGGTTCATCCTACGCAAATGTATTCGCTCAAAGTTGATTTGTTGTTTGAAGAATTAATCGAACGTGTAATTAAAAATGAAAATATTCTCCCTGTGCTGCTCCAAAAAACTGCGGATGAATTAATAAAAGAATTTCTCGGATTGAATGTGGCGATTGTTTCTAGTCAAGAGCCGCGGGAATTAGTCCTCGATCTAAATTCAATAATTGCGGCGGAAAATTTCACCAACTTGCACTCCGACAAACCATTCCAAACGTTTCTCTCTTTTTGGGGAGATTGGGATGGAAGCAACAGACCGTCAGGGCAAGGACATAGTTTAGTTGCGGCGGTGCTCATTGAAAATGTTGCCCGGCAGTGCAGACTGCTTCAGATTCTTTTAAAGACCGATAGATCCGTTAAGATCGACTTGATGCTTCTCCATGAAATTGAAAAACTTCCGGAGACGAACAAACGCTTTTCAAATTTGTTGAATGAAATATCGGAGCTCACTCATCAACTTGAAAAAAGATTTAGGGGAATTCTTCCGTTTAATTTGAAACCGGGAAAAATCAGACGAATGGGAATGCGGCTTCATATCGCGCAAGATCCACTAACCTCATTGTGGCATCATAACGACCGCCTCGAACGGAAGATGCTGGAACTTCGTAAACAAAGAAAAGATGCGCTTGAATATTATTTTTCATTAAATAAAAAAATAAGAAAAGCGCTTCGTGTATCGCTTCCTTCGATTCAAAAGAATATCAACAATAGAGAACTTGCGCTGGAAGCGTGTTTGTATAAAGACCTGTTAAAACGTTTCATAATAACTCCTCGTATTCATCAAAAGTTGATCACCGCTCAAGATCAATTTGCCATTGATACCACAATTCACAACATGGTTGAGATTAATGAGATCGCGGGGAAGTACGGCAATCCCGGAATGGTTATGGCTCTGCAGGTGAGTATGTCTACAAAGCCTGAAGCATTGATTTCGCTTGATAGAAAAATGCGCGCGCACCGGGAACAAATCCTTCGCGATAATCGTGATCTGGAAATTCCCGCTATCTGGCTGATCCCTTTGTTTGAAGATATTATTTCGGTAAAGAATCTTAAAAATTATCTGAATAAAATTTGGGAATACTCGTTACAAAGCAGAAGATTGAATCAAGAAACCGGCGAACGGTTTGCTGAGATCATTACCGAAATCTTTGTCGCCGGATCTGATTTAAGTCAACAAGTAGGTCAAACCGCCGGAATGAATTTGTACAAAGATGCGAAGTACGAATTGACGAGTTGGCTTGCGGAAAAAGGGTTGAACGGTATTGTCAGAATGAAAATGGGGAGCGGTGAACCAATGCAGCGTCAAGGCGGGTATTACTCGCATGTTGTCGGTCAGCCCGCGTTTATTAATTCAGCCGATTCGATAAAAAGATTTTCCAAACATTTAAATGCGTCAACAAAAAAGAGTACGGAATACGCGGCGACTCCTTTGCTGGGAGTTTTTGCCGGCGGTGATCTGCGCACATTTCAGAGTAATATTTCCGAAAAGCTGCGTCACATTTCCGTTCATGATTTAGCTCAACTGCTCTATCACATAAAAGAAGCGCAGAAGTTTTATGAAAATGAAATTAAGCGTGCTGGTGAACCTCTTCTAGAAACCCGGCTTCAGTTTAAAACACGTGGTTTAAAAGAATTGGAGCGGCTTACAGTAGGAAGAAAAGAAATCCTCTTCGACGAATTTTTATCTATCGCTACCGAGAACTTTAGGCAAATTCTCTACGGTAGGGAAGAGGATGTCGTCGGTATTCATATTGTTTCTTATTTCATTTCACGTACTACTCCGCCTCTTAGAGATAGACCTACGATACGTCCGGGGCAGGGAGGTTCCGGCGGCGCAGGTCAGAAAATACTTGAAAGGATCGCGGAGACAATTCCCTTTTCACGTTACGGAAGCCTGCTTCGCGCGATCTCACATAATCAATCGCAAACAGCGGTGCTGGGTATTAACCAGCTAACAACCGGCTTGTTCCGCGCGCTGGATAGTTTTTCGCAAAAGTATTTTGACATGGGCGAAAGCGTTACATTAATAGAAGATAGAATTTTACCCAACCTTCCGGTTTATGAAATATTACACACTTTGCGAATTTATCATGATGTTGATTTAACGTATCTCAACCGGATGGAAAAAGCGTTCCCGGCTGGCAATTCAGCGTTTCTTGCGTTAAGGGAAGACCTTGATTCGCTGGGCAAATATTTGATTCTTTTCCAGAGAGAGCTTTTGAGAAGGCACGGATTGAACGTAACGGATTTTTTTGAGGGAGATAAATTTATTTCCGATCTATTGCCAACACTTCGTCCCGATTTAGCGATTGTGCTGCAACCGGATTTTTTCAATACCAATCCCGAAGTTTTTCTTTCCGCGATTAATGGTACTGTTGATCCAAAATGGTTTAACGATATAAAAAAACTTCTCTTTATTTCCGAAGAAGTAAAATTTTGGCGCGCGAAAATGTGGTATTTGCTTGAACAACCGGTAACCCAGAGGGTTGCGAGTTTCGTTGAATTAGCGATAGCTTTGTATTCGTTGTCTTCCAATGCGCAAACGAAAGAACTTCCATTTGCGCCAATGAAATTAAAACTTCCGACCGAGTTATCGAACGTCTTAAAAATGTCAAATGATGACAACATGCATCAATTTCTCGCTGCCGCTTTTGAATATCTCTCTGTTATTTCCGAAGGAATGGTTGAAGTGCCGATCAATATTATCCGTGCGATAAAAGAAGTTGAGAGAATTATCAAAATTGAAGAGCAGGCATTATCGCCAAAACAGCAGGATCTTTTAAGGTTCTATCTCTTGCAAATTGCACGCCTAACCGGTGAGAACGGGTAAATAGTTTTTTGAGATGCCCTATACGCATTGGTTTGCGTAAGGTGAGTAATTCATACTTCTTTACCCACATCCCTTGACTCTAAAATCTTTTTCGATTTCTACAAGATAGCCCTTTTTCTTCGCTTTTCACTTCTTAAAGATAACTTTGCTCACCTTCTGATTGCCTTTGCAAGACTTAAGATTGGCTTTGCGAGATTCACGATTGACTTTGCTCACTTTCAGATTAGTTTTGCGAGACTTCGGATTGACTTTGATCGCTTCCTATTTAGCCTTGAGAAACTCTCACTTGTCGTTGCGAATTTTTCATTTAACAATGTGTAAAACTCATCATTCAAAGTGTTTGTTCAATTACAAACATCACAATTGCCGCAAGGTTTTTCTCCGGGGAAGCCGAAGTAATCTGAAATAAAAACTCTTCTGCAAGTTTCTGATTTGAAATAATTCACCATTGATAAAAGTTTTTTGTTATCGTTCAGAAGTTTTTCTTTCAGATAAGTTTCATCTTGAAGTTCGTGTGGTAGTTCATCAACAATGGTTAGGTTTTTGTTCTCGATGGCTCCTTCCGTAACGCCGTAGCGGTCAAGCATGGCAAGCACGGTTTCCACACGGAAATCACTTCTGTTTTTGAAACTCATCTGTTCGCGCAGATAATCAGCTCCCATCGAATTTGCGGCTTCCAAATTTGATCTTAAAAGATTGTACATCCCTAAATAATAATTCGCGTCGGGATTAGCCCATTTAATAAATTCCATTTGTGTGTAAAGGTCTTCCTGGTTATAAAGAAGCATACACAAAGAATCATTTCCGTCGCGTCCTGCTCTACCAATTTCTTGATAATACGACTCGATAGAAGAGGGAACTTCAGCGTGAATAACAAAGCGAATATCCGGTTTGTCAATCCCCATTCCGAAAGCGTTGGTAGCAAGAATTAAATTTTGTTTACCGGAAAGAAAATTCCGTTGCGTTCTTTTTCTATCGCTCGCATCAAGTTTGCCGTGATAAATTCCATGCCTGTAACCTTTGTCCCGGAGTATTTGCGAATAGTATTCTAGTTTTTTTATCAGAGCAAAGTAAATGATTCCTGCTCCGTTATATTTATCAAGCACTTTAATGATAGCGCTCAACGTTTCTTTTTCATCAAACACTTCTGTGGTTTCAAGGCGAAGATTTGGCCGCTCAATTCCTTCATGGAAAATTTTAATTTCATCGTTTGATAAACCAAGTTTTGTAATAATATCCCGCTGAACATCGGCGGTTGCAGTTGCAGTAAGCGCGATAGTAAGAGGATTATTCAAAAGCTTTCGAAACTCAGCGATGCGTGAATAATCAGGTCTAAAATCGTGTCCCCATTCCGAAATACAATGCGCTTCATCAACTGCGAGCATGGATACATTGGCGGTTTTTATTGCTCCGATAAATTCCGGTTTTCTAAATCTTTCAGGAGTAACATAGAGCAGTTTAACTTTCCCTTCGACGAATCTTTGTAATTTTTCTTGTCGCTGATCGGCAGAAACGGTAGAATTAATAAACTCTGCCGGAATATTTTTTCTCTTTAACGCGTCAACCTGGTCTTGCATTAACGCAATTAGCGGACTGATCACAATGGTTCCGCCTTCAAATAATAAAGCCGGCAATTGGTAACAAATTGATTTACCGCCACCGGTCGGCATTAGAACAAGGCAGTGAGCATGTTCGTTTATCAATCTATTTATTATCTTTTCCTGCTCGCCGCGGAACTCAAGGTGATTAAAATATTTATTTAGCGCTTCTTTTGGATTCAACATTATTACTCTTAAAAATTTTAGACTCAATTTATAACTACTCCCATTAATAAAATATATTTGGTAATATTTTATTAATTTTGAATAGGATATCCTAATTAGAATTATTCTTGTAATAAAAACGGTTAATTATATTTCTTTTCATTCAAGATGATCTATCTTCCTCCATTAAAATAGAGAGTTATGAAAAATTATTCCATGCTTTTGCCGGTCAATAAGAAGATGTTTAAGGATGCGGGTAGAAATTTTTACTGGTTCTCTATTATTATTTTAATCCTCTTTGGCTATGGTTGTAAGTCGAAACAGGATAAAGCCGGGTTTGATGTTAAATACAAATTTGTTGCTGCTGAATATCAGCGGTTTTTGCAAAACAGATTTAATCATGAAGATTTTTCATTTCGAACTCCTCTTTCTCAAGTTGAGTACTTCGACACCTTAGAATATTTTTATGCGGGCGGTGATTTCCAACCGATATTCATAAAAAGTTTCGACGATAATTATTTTATAGATTCTATGTTGAGTGTCATTAAAGCATCATGGGAACATGGGCTATCCCCAAACCGGTATAATTATGATTTGATAAAAAGAGAATACGATAAAATTTACGACAGTACGATAACAAATAATTCTGCCCGGTATATTCATCTTGCAAATGTGGAGTTACTCCTATCGGACGCAGTATTAAAGTACTCTTATCATTTACGTTACGGTGTAGTTGATCCTACAAAAATATTTTCCGATAGTTATTTTATTCCCATTGTTGATTCGACCAAAAGAGAAATATTTAAACCTTTCCACCAGAAAAATATTTTTCAATACCTAGATGCAATTAAACCTAAAAGCGATCGCTATAAAAAATTGCAGAGTGCCTTAAATATTTTCGAGAACTTGAAGAGCCTTGACTGGAAAAGAATTCCATTAATGAACCAAAAACTTAAAGTTGATGAGAAATCCAATCAATTAAAACCGGTTATAGAAAGATTAGCTTTGCTTGGATTTGTTGATACTTCCAAGATTGCTCAAAAGGCTTTTGACACATACGATTCGTTACTAGTAAAAGCCATCGCTAAATTTCAGAGAGCAAACGGTCTAACCGATGATGGAGTCCTTGGTAAATCAACATTCGAAAAACTCAATACTTCTCCAAAAGAATATGTTGAAAAAATTAAAATGAGTTTGGAAAGATTCAGATGGACAAGTTATACTGACCGATCACGATACATTTTAGTAAACGTTCCCGACTTCCATCTCAGGATTATTGAAAACAAACAAGAAAAATTTAAGATCAAAGTTTGCACCGGCAAAAAAAGACCTGCAAATTTTGAAGCCCGGTTAAAGGTATATGAAAAAACAAAATCATGGCGCAACAAACCGAATGATTGGGAAACTCCCCAGTTATATGGGAAAATCACCCATTTGATACTTAATCCAACATGGACGGTTCCTACAAGTATTATAAGAGATGAACTTTATCGAAAATCTATTTCGGATTCGAATTACTTACGGAAGGAAAATTTTAAAGTAATTTATAGGGGGAAAGAGATAAGTATAGATTCAGTAAATTTAAAGAAATTTTCTCCGAACAACGTTCCTTATACTTTTGTACAAGATCCGGGAGCGGGTAATGCTTTAGGGAGAATTAAATTTATGTTTACAAATAAATTTGATATTTACTTGCACGATACCCCGACAAGAGCTCCTTTTTCTGCTGCCAACAGAGCCGTTAGTCATGGTTGTGTGAGGGTGGAAAAACCATTGCTCCTTGCATATTATGTTTTGAAGAATCACTCAAAATGGGAGCCTGATTATATTAAAATTGAAATTGGCTCTCCGGTAGCGGATAAAACAAAAATCGCTGAATACCGCTTGAAACGAAATGAATTGAGAAGAAATTGCAGTTTTGGTAAAACCACTCAAGTAAATCTCGATCAAAACATTCCTCTTTTTATTGATTATTTCACTGCCTGGGTTAGTGAGGAAGGAATCGTAAATTTTAGAGACGATGTTTACGGTAAGGATGAAATATTGAAAAAATATTTGTTTTATCACCTTACGAAGAACTTGAGGCATGATTAAATATTTAAGAAATACTGATTAAAACCATTGTATGATTGGACGGTTGAATGGAAATCGTTAAAACGTTTTCACAGAATAGTTCGCAATATAAATTGAAAATTAAGCATCAATCTAAGCACACATTCACCATGCTTTAAAAAAGGTTTACTTTAAAATACTTAGGCAAGAAATAATCTAAATTTAAAATAAAAAAGCCCCAAAACGAAATGTATTGAGGCTTTATTGTGAGCACGGGTGGGCTCGAACCACCGACCTTCACCTTAAAAGGGTGTTGCTCTACCACTGAGCTACGCGCCCGTTCAAATTAATTTTGAATTGCAAATTTAATACTATATTTTTAGAAATCAAAAATTTTTTCGAATAGATCATTTGATTATGCAAATGAATTCCTTTAATTATAAAAAGTTATAACCCAATGTAGAATTGTTCATCAAGATTAGGAAACCGATATGCTGGGACAAATTTTACAACCGGAAATTAAAGATTTAATTAATTCCCGTGATTTCTCCTCTTTGAAAGAGATTTTACTTGGTTGGACTCCGGCTGATATAGCTGATTTACTTTCCGACTTACCCGATTACGAACAAGCCATTCTTTTCAGAATTCTTCCTAAAGATATTGCAACTGACACCTTTGAATATTTAGAAGTTGATGTCCAGCTTTCCCTTCTTAAAGCTCTTGGGAATGAAGAAGTTGCCTTTATTCTAAATGACATGTCCCCTGATGATAGAACCGCCATGCTGGAAGAAGTTCCAGCATCGGTACTAAAGCAGATGATGAATCTCCTTTCTATCAAAGAACGACATATTGCTCAATCTCTTTTAGGCTATCCTGAAAATAGTGTCGGGCGATTAATGACTCCAGATTATTTGGCAATTCGCGAGGAATGGTCGGTACAAGAAGTTCTAGACCATATTCGAAAGTATGGAAAGGATATTGAAACACTTAACATCATATACGTTACTAACGAAAAAGGTAAATTAATTGATGATATTAGAATCGGAGAATTTCTCTTAGCCCCGCTTGAGTTAAGTGTAACTGAATTGATGGATGGCAATTTTACTTATCTTCAAGTGTTTGACGACCAGGAAAAAGCTGTTGAAGTTTTTAAAAAATATGATAGAATCGCTTTACCTGTTACTGACTCATCAGGCATTTTAGTCGGCATAGTAACAGTTGATGACGTTTTAGATGTTGCGGAAGAAGAAGCGACTGAAGATTTTCAAAAACTTGGCGCTGTTGAAGCGTTGGATGATTCTTACGCTGCAATTCCCTTATTACAAATGATTAAGAAGCGGGCCGGTTGGCTCAGCATTCTCTTTATTGGTGAATTGTTTACTGCTTCCGCAATGGGATTTTTTGAAAATGAAATAAGTAAAGCCGTAGTTCTTGCCCTATTTGTTCCTTTGATTATTTCCAGTGGAGGAAATTCAGGTTCTCAAGCAGCCACACTTGTTATACGAGCTTTATCTTTAGGTGAAGTGAGTATCAGGGATTGGTATTTCGTTATGAAAAGGGAAATAATCTCAGGATTAGTTCTCGGAACAATTTTAGCTGTTCTTGGGTTTCTGCGTATAACCCTTTGGCAAAACTTCACCGGTATTTATGGCCCGCATTGGCTTCCGATTGCTTTTACAGTTGGCTTTGCTTTAATCGGAGTTGTTCTTTGGGGAACATTAATGGGTTCGATGCTTCCACTTGTACTGAAAAAAATCGGATTTGATCCTGCTGTATCTTCCGCCCCATTTGTTGCAACATTGGTGGATGTTACCGGATTGATGATTTATTTTTCAATTGCATTACTGTTATTAAAAGGAACATTACTATAAAAAGAATTCTTTTCACAAGAAAGAGAATTTAATCCCTTAACATAATTAAGATTAAAATTCACTATAAATAAAAGAGAAAAACATTATGAAAGTACCTTTATTAGATCTAAAACTTCAATATTTATCGCACAAAAAAGAGCTTGATGAAGCTCTTATCCTTGTAGCTGAATCGCAATACTTTATTCTCGGAAAAGAAGTTGAAAAACTTGAATCTTCTTTAAAAGAATATCTCGGCTGTAAATATGCAATTGGTGTATCATCGGGAACCGATGCGTTACTTCTTGCCCTTATGGCTCTAAATATTCAACCCGGTGATGAAGTTATTGTTCCAACTTTTTCATTTTTTGCAACTGCCGGGGTCGTCTCCCGTTTAAATGCAATCCCTGTTTTTGCGGACATTGATCCCGTTACTTTTAATCTCGATCCGAATATTATTGAAAAGCATATCACGCCAAGAACCAAGGCGATAATTCCAGTTCATCTTTACGGACAAAGCACTGCGATGGATGAAATTATGGCGATCGCAAAGAAACATCAATTAAAAGTTGTTGAAGACGGGGCACAAGCAATCGGCGTTCAATATAAAGATGGGAAGAAAGTCGGAACCATTGGAGATATTGGCTGCTATTCATTTTTTCCCAGTAAAAATCTCGGTTGTTTCGGCGATGGCGGATTAGTGGTTACTGATGATGATGAGTTGGGAGAAATGTTAAAGATCATGCGCGTTCACGGTGGTAAGCCAAAATATTATCACAAAGTTATCGGTGGAAATTTCAGAATTGATGAAATCCAGGCAGCTATTCTAAATGTTAAACTCCCATTCCTTGAAAATTGGTCTGAAAAAAGAAGACAAAATGCAAAGTTGTACACAAAACTTTTTATTGATGCGGGACTTGCTGAAGATGAAGGGAAACTTATTTTTGGTGAGAAGAATATAGTGCTACTTCCAAAAGCAGTTTATAAAAATGCCGGTGTTAAGAATTATCATATTTATAATCAGTACGTTATCAGAGTTGAAAAGAGAGATGCACTCCGCAAATATTTGGCTGAAAAAGAAATAGGAACTGAAATTTATTATCCGGTTCCATTCCATCGCCAGGAATGTTTTGCTAATCTTAATTTCCAAGATGATGATTTTCCGGTTTCAAATAGTGCCGCAAGCAATACCATTGCATTACCTATCTTCCCTGAATTAACTGAAGACCAGTTGAAGTTTGTGGTTGAAACTATTGCAGAATTTTTGAAAAGTTAATCTTTTATATCCCGGATTGTTTTTTAGTTTAGCGCAACGCTCGTCACGCTTTGGCGTGATTCCCTACAACATAAAAATATTTCAACTACATTCGGAACGGTAGAGACCGCTCCGAATGTAGTTTATATCAAACGATATTATGAACAACTTTTTCTGCAATAGTTTCTCCGATGCTTATTGATGCGGTTGCTGCCGGTGAAGGAGCGTTTAACACATGCATCATTCTTTTCGCTTCAACCAGACAAAAATCATCCAGCAAATTTCCATTTCTATCCAAAGCCTGCGCGCGCACGCCTGAGCCGCTTGGTGTAATATCTTCTTCTTGTATTTGCGGGACTAATTTTTGCAGCGCTTCAGCAAAAAGTTTTTTGCTGAAACTTCGTCTAAATTCATCAAATCCCATACGGTAATATTTTTGCGCCATTATCCAGAACCCGCGTGAGAAGAAATAATCTGATATTTCCGGTAATGAAAAATCAGTTTTTAAATATCCTTTTCGCTTAAAAGCTAAAACTGCATTGGGTCCCGCTTCAATTCCACCGTTTATCATTCGCGTAAAATGAACTCCAAGAAACGGAAACCGCGGATCGGGAACGGGATAAATTAAATTCTTTACAAGATATTTTTTCTCTTCTTTAATTTCATAATACTCGCCGCGGAAAGGAATGATCTGAACTTCAGGATCAATACCGCAAATTTTTGCGATCTTATCCGAATATAAACCGCCGCAATTAACTAAATAGGAAACCGTAAAAACTTCTTGTGAAGTTTGAATAATCAACCGGTTGCCTTCTTTATTAATCCCCAAAAATTTTGTGTTAAGAAGTATTTCCCCGCCAAGCTCGTTTATTTTTTTTGCGAATGTCTCGGTAACTTCGGTATAATTTACAATCCCTGTTTCTCCAACGAATAAAGCGTCAATGCCGGTTGCGTAAGGTTCAAATTCTTTTATTTCTTCTTTTGAAACTCTTTTTAATTGAGTTAATCCGTTTTCTCGTCCACGTTTTTCAAGGTCATTCAATTTTACGCGTTCATTTTCATTTGTCGCAAGCACAAGTTTTCCGCATTTCTCATATTTTATTTCGTTCTCTTCACAAAATTGATACATCAACTTTCTGCCTTTAACACAATTTTGAGCCTTCAACGAACCGGGTTTATAGTACAAGCCTGAATGGATAACACCGCTGTTGTTTCCTGTTTGATGAGGAGCGAGTGATTTTTCTTCTTCAATAAGTAAAAGTTTTAGTTGAGGTTTCTGACGGAGAATTTGCATTGCAGTTGCCGTTCCCACAATACCGCCGCCGATAACAAGAATGTCGTAGCTTTTCATAAATGCTTTTGGATTGACTATTTAGAGAATAATACATTATATTTAAAACAAAAATAAAGAAATTTTTAAATTATCGGGGTCTTAAATGTTTGGATTTTTAAAAATGGAAAATGAAGAAGAAAATATATTTATAGATTTTAAGCAAATACATTTCCTCAAGGAACGTAGAAGAAAAATTATTTTATACGTTGCAGGAGCTCTAGCTTTTATTCTTCTTAATGTTGTGCTCTATCAATTAAGTGGATTTTAATCATTCCAATTCACAAAACCTTTTAGCTTTCATAAATTTTATAGAAATGTTCTAATGCAGAAAAGTAAAGTATATATTGAGACTTATGGCTGCCAAATGAATTTAGCCGATTCCGAAGTAGTTATGGGCATTCTAAATTCTCAAGGATACGCAATTACCCAGGAGGTAAAAGATGCGGACGTTATTCTGCTTAATACTTGCAGTATACGCGATAATGCCGAGCAAAGGATTTACGGGCGGTTAGGAAATCTTAAAGCATTAAAAGATAAAAAACCGCAAATCGTTCTCGGAATTCTCGGTTGTATGGCGGAGCGGTTGCGCAAAGATTTAATTGAAGAAAAAAAAGTTGTTGATTTAGTTGTCGGTCCCGATGAATATAGACGACTACCCGAATTTATTGACGCTGCTTTCGGTGGAGAAAAAGGGATTGGAGTTAAACTTTCGCGCTCTGAAACGTACGATGATATTCTTCCATTCCGCGAAGATGGTTTGCATGCATGGATATCTGTTATGCGCGGCTGTGATAAGTTTTGCACTTTCTGTGTTGTTCCCTTTACGCGCGGAAGAGAACGCAGCAGAAGTCTTGAATCCATTGTTAACGAAGTTAAAATGCTTGGAGCTCGCGGTTTTCGCGAAGTTACACTTCTCGGACAAAACGTAAATTCTTATTTAGATGAACAAAATGATTTTGCCGATCTACTAGCAGCAGTTGCCGGCGTTAATAAAAAAATGCGGGTAAGATTTTCAACTTCTCATCCGCAAGATTTATCCAACAAATTACTTTACACAATTGCTAAAAATGAAAATCTTTGCAATCACATTCATCTCCCGGTGCAGTCAGGCTCAAATAGAATTTTAGAATTGATGAACAGAACTTATTCGATTGAACATTATCTGACTTTAATTGATAAAGCCAGAAAAATTATTCCGGGTGTTTCATTTTCTACAGATATTATCAGCGGTTTTCCGACCGAAACGTATGAAGACCATCTTGCAACTTTAGATGTTATGCAAAAAGTTAAATACGATGGCGCTTACATGTTCAAATATTCACCACGTGAAGGAACAAAAGCATTTAAAATGGAAGATGATGTTACTGAAGAAACAAAATCAAAGCGTTTACAGGAAATTATTGCACTGCAACAACAAATCTCGTTTGATGTGAACCAACGTCTTTTAGAAAAAAAAGAAATTATTTTGGTGGAAGGCGCAAGTAAAAAATCAGATGATTTTTTATCCGGTAGAACAGACTCAAATAAAGTAGTAATTTTTCCACGGCAAGCCAACATTGGTGAAGGAGATTATATTGAAGTTTTAATCGACCGTGCAACTTCAGCAACGCTCTTCGGCTCGGTGGTTTCGGTAATTGATAAGAAAGAACTATCTGAAATAAGGTTAGCTGTTTAAGAATAATTTAGTTTGAAATGATAAAAACACTTAAAAATTTCATTTTTTTCATAGCAATCCTCTTCTTTTTCACCGAAAAATCTTTTTCGCAAGAATTCAACATTGTTTCTCTTCTTAAAAAAATTGAAGAAGGAAAAAGCGGCGATGTGAAAGAAGAACTTCAGCCTTTGTTGAAGCGGAATCCCGAAGACCCATCTTTACTTTTCCTTTCGGCGTTACTTACAGAAGACGGAGCAAAAGCGAATGAGAAATATCTTAAAATTGTTAACGTATTTCCAAAATCAAAATATGCCGATGCAGCCCTTTTTAGAATTTTCAGCTACCATACTGCCATCGGTGATGAGAAAGCAGCCGCAGCCTATCTTAAAAAATTAAAATCCGAATATCCGAAATCAAATTATCTCCCTTCACCTGAAAAAATTGCTGTTGAGAATTCCGAAGAAACTATTGTTCAAAGAATTGCTCCTCAAAAAAACGAAAATTATCGTTTCACAATTCAAGTGGGTGCATTTAGTGATGTAAAAAATGCTAAAGCTTTAAAAGTTGATCTTGAAGATTCCGGTTATGAAATTGACATAACAGAAAAAAACGTTGCCGGAACTATTTTTAATGTTTTGTATCTCGGCAAGTTTGAGGATAAAAAATCAGCAGAAAAAGTGTTAGATAAAGTTAATCTCGAATTTCAATTAAACGGCAGAGTTGTTTCGAAAGAAAAATAACCGCAAATTATTGGAACAAGTTCAGTTTAAATTTCTTGAAACCTCACCTTCTTACTTTATGAAATCGATTTATTTCTTATTTTTGGAGAAGCGAACTCAATTTTAAATTATGACAATAGAACAACTACAAAAAAAATTCGGCATCGTCGGAAAGTCAAAAGAAATTCACGACTTGATAGATATCATCATTCAAGTTGCTGCATCTGATATTTCCGTTTTGATTTTTGGCGAAAGCGGAGTAGGCAAAGAGGTTTTTGCCCGCGCCATTCATGGTGCTAGCCGCCGTGCAGAAAATCCGCTGATAAGCGTAAACTGCGGCGCCATTCCAGAAGGCATTCTAGAAAGCGAATTGTTCGGTCATAATAAAGGCTCGTTTACTGGAGCCATTGATGCGCGTAAAGGATATTTTGAACTTGCGAACCGCGGAACGTTGTTCCTTGATGAAATAGCTGAAATGCCAATCACTACGCAAGTAAAACTCCTTCGGGCAATTGAGACGAAAGAATTCATGCGTATCGGCGCTGAGACGCTTACAAAAGTTGATGTGCGATTCCTGGCGGCTACAAACAAAGATTTACAAAACGAAGTTGACGCAAAGAGATTTCGTGAAGATTTATTCTTCCGGCTAAAAGCGGTAACGATCCATATTCCTCCTTTACGGAAAAGAAAAGCGGATATTTTTGAGTTGGTCCATTTCTTTGCGGATAAATTTGCCGATGAAAACAGAACCGCCAAACCCGTTTTTACAACAGAAGCCTTGGATTATCTGCACGATTATCCTTGGCCCGGCAATGTCCGCGAGTTAAAAAACGCAGTTGAAACCTCCATCGCTTTAACAAAAAATGCAAAACTCACTAAAGAAATTTTCGAACAAATTCTTCCCTATCCTAATTCGGGAACTTCCATGAACTTCCCGGTTGTTACCAGAAAAAGTCCTGAAGAAGTTGAAAGGGAATTTATTTATCGGGCGCTGTTTGAGTTGAAAAAAGATATTCTTGATATAAAGGAAATTCTATTACTAAAAGAAAAAGAAAATCTAGAAATACAAGATGATCCAAATGATGTGCAAAGCGTTGAAGAAGCCGGGAAAAGAGCAATGACCCTCGCCCTTAAAAAAGCAATTGGAAACAAAAGGAAAGCGGCAGAAATGCTCGGGATCAGTGAAAGAACCTTGTACCGGAAAATAAAAGAATATCACCTTTAAAAATTTGACAAAAAGTGGAAAAATTGAATAATTATATCAAATTTAGATCGTTTCTTAAACCTCTTGTTTTGTTGTTTATCATCGGAATATTGAGTAATTTTACAGGGTGTTTCGGATGCCCCTATTCATTTTCCGGAGCTTCTGTTGCTCCGCATTTAAAATCAGTTGCAATACCATTTGCGGAAGATAGAAGTGGTTCAGCAGAGCCACGGTTGAGAGAGTTACTTACTGAAAAATTAACGCAAAAGTTTATTGATGATAACAATCTGCAAATTGCAGAGAAAAGCAGTGCCGATGCGCTTCTTCAATGTGTAATAGTTTCGCTTTCTGATGTTCCGGCAATTGTTTCTGCAGGTGAAAATGTTGCTTCGAGAAGAATAACAATTACGGTGCAAGTAACTTTTAAAGATTTAGTTCAGAGACGAACCGTTTTTGAAAAACAATTCTCTAACTATGGTGATTATTCAGGTGGAATTTCCGAGAGAAATTCGGGTATTGATGATGCAATTAATAAAATAAGTGATGATATTCTGTTAGATACGGTGTCAGGTTGGTAATTTAATTTATAGGAGAATTTATGGATGAGATAGTACTTATCTCATATTTTGTTTCATTGTTCATTTTATTTGTTTTTAGTAGTCATGGTTTTTTTATGATCTACTATTACAACAAATACAAAAACGTTAAGCCGGTTGCAAATGTTGAAATTAATCCCGATACGAAGGTAACGATCCAGCTTCCGTTATATAATGAATTATATGTAGTTGAGCGGTTAATTGATTCCGTTTGTGAGATTGATTTCCCGAAAGATAGAATGGAAATTCAAGTGCTGGACGATTCGACCGACGAAACAGTTAATTTGGTTGCGCGTATTGTTGCAGAAAAGAAAGAATTAGGTTTCAATATTCTTCACGTTAGAAGAGCTCTACGTGAAGGTTTTAAAGCCGGCGCATTAAAAGAAGGAATGAAAACCGCAACAGGTGAATTCATTGCTATTTTTGACGCTGATTTTATTCCTGCTAAAGATTTTTTGAAAAAGACGCTTGCTCAATTTACCGATGATAAAATCGGGATGGTGCAAACACGTTGGGAACACCTCAACGGTGATTATTCAATTTTAACTAAAGCGCAAGCTTTGGCTTTAGACGGCCATTTTGTTATTGAACAGAACGTTAGGAACAAAGCCGGATTTTTTATCAACTTTAACGGAACCGGCGGTATTTGGAGAAGAAGCTGTATTGAAGACGCCGGTAACTGGCATGCCGATACGTTAACCGAAGATTTAGACCTAAGTTACCGTGCACAATTAAAAGGATGGAGATTCGTTTTCCTCCGTGATGAAATTTCTCCTGCAGAATTACCTTCAGAAATTAATGCTTTAAAAGCTCAGCAATTCCGCTGGACAAAAGGCGCTATTGAAACTGCAAAGAAAATTCTTCCTATGGTTTTGAAATCAAAATTACCGTTGAGAGTAAAAATTCAAGCGACCTTTCATTTAACAAACAATTTAGCTTTCCCGTTTATTCTTCTTGCGGCTATTTTGAATGTACCACTAATATTTATTAAAAACAGCGGTTCACACGAAGCATATTTTGCAGTGATGTCTATTTTTATTCTCGCATTTATCGGTTCGTTTGTTTTTTATCTTTATTCTCAGAAAGATATTCGCTCGGATTGGCGCAAAAAAATTGTTCTTTTTCCTCTTTTTATGGCAGGAAGCATGGGCTTTGCGGTTAATAATTCACGTGCGGTAATCGAAGGTTTGTTAAGTAGAAAAAGCGATTTTATTAGAACTCCAAAATTCAAAGTTGTCGATCAAAAAGATTCTTGGTCTAACAACAAATACGTAAATAAAAAGTTAGAGCCTTCCGTTATTGTTGAATTGATTATGGCTCTTTATTGTTTGGTCGGCATTGGTTCATCAATTTACTTTTTGGAAATTGCCGCCATTCCTTTTCAATTGTTGTTTTTTATCGGATTTTCTTTTGTCTCAGTAACGTCCATCAGACATGCCTATTCTAAAAAATAGGTTTTAAAGTGGGAAAAACCGCAAAGAATATTTTCGACGAAAAAGTAAGTTTAATTTACGAGTATAATAAAAAATCTCCGTTATTTGTCAGAGAGGCAAGTACGGAGATTTTTGCTAATAACGTAGAAAAAGCTGTTGAAATTTTACATCAAGGTTTGCAGCTCTTCCCCGATTATCCAACTGCGCATATCGTGCTCGCAAAGGCTTTAACAATGCTTGGAAAGTATGATGAGGCTTTATCTTCGTACAAAAGAGGTTGTGGGCTTATCAATTCGGAAGCATCTTATCTTTTTTTTGTAGAAGAAGTTACTTCAAACCAAAAACAACGTTCCGCCTTTGGGAAAATTCCCCGCCCGCCATTTACTTTTGAACAAGATTTTCAGGATGAAAAGGAATCTTTCTCCTTGGATAAGTCCCGCCTCTTAAAAAAAGAAAATGTTTTTGAAGACAGATTAGGTGAAATTGCGAAAAAAATTTCTGCAGTAAGAATCCAACCACCTCCAAACTCGTGGGAAAAAGAAGAAGAGAGTGAACTGGATTTTCCTTCTGAAGTTAAAATTGCCTCTGAAACACTCGCCAAAATTTACGTTGCTCAAGGTGAATTCCAAGAAGCAATTGAAATGTACCGCCGCCTTATTCAGAAAAGTCCTTTAAAAGAAGAGTACTATCTTGTTAGAATTGCAGAACTTCAAACCAAGTATAATCTTGACTAAAATCAAAAGTCCTCAGTTTCATTTTTAACATGAATACCTTGCAATTCCATAAATTACCGGAAACGTTTTTTCAAAAAGATGTTCTTAAAATTGCACCAAAACTTCTTGGGAAATACTTTATAAAAAAGGAAGGACAAAAATTATTAATAGGTAAGATAATTGAAGTTGAAGCATACGTAGATAAGATTGATGAAGCTTCACACTCGTTTAACGGCGTAACGAATAGAAATAAATTGATGTTTGCTTCCGGCGGGAAGTTATATGTTTATTTTATTTATGGGAATCATTATTGCTGTAATGTGGTTTGCGATAAAGAAGGTGTTGGTTCCGCAGTGTTGATCCGCGCTCTTGAGCCGTTAAAAGGCATTGAGATAATGGTGGAAAGAAGATTTCGAAAAAGTGAAGTTACTGCAAAAGAATTCTTAAATTTGACTAACGGTCCAGGAAAAATTTGTAGAGCGTTTAACATTGCTAAAGATGAAAACGGAATGGATCTTTGCGGCGAAGAAATCTTTTTAGCTGAAGGAGAAAAAGTTCCGAAGAAAAATGTTTTGCAGTCACCAAGAATCGGAATAAAAAAATCAAAAGAATTGCCATGGAGATTTTATTTAAAAGATAATCCTTTTGTTTCAGCAAAATGATCAGACCCCAAAATATATTGCTCGTGCGTACAGACCGGATTGGCGATGTTGTGCTTTCGCTTCCACTTGCTGAAGCAATTAAAAAAGAATTCCCGGATTGTAAAGTTACGTATCTAGTAAAATTCTATACTTTGGATTTAGTAAAAAATCATCCCTTTATTGATGATGTGTTAACGCTCGACGAAACAGACAATATCCCGACAATTTTCTCGAATGTAAAGAAAATAAAAGCGAAAAATTTTGATAGTTGTATTGTCGTCTATCCGACTTTTAGAATTGCGTTCATCTTATTTCTTACGCGGATAAAAAATCGAATCGGAACCGGTTATCGTTCTTATTCTTTTTTCTTTACAAAGAAAATTTACGAGCATAGAAAATATGCGCAACGCCATGAACTTCAATACAATATGAACTTGTTAAAAATATTTGGTATTGAAAAACAACTGCAATCAGGTGAAGCTGATTTTCATATTCAAATCAGTGAAGAAGGGAAGAAGGATGTGCAGCAATTTTTTCAAGAAAAAAATATTGATGAAATGAAACCGTTGATCATTGTCCACCCCGGAAGCGGTGGCAGCGCTGTAGATTTACCGTTACCTAAGATGAAAGAGTTAGTTAAAAGCCTTCTAAGTCTTAATGTAACTATTCTCGTTACCGGCAGTAGTAGCGAAAAGGGAATCTGTCAATCGCTGGTTATAAATGATAGTATTATTAACGTTGCAGGCAGATTTTCACTAGCTTCTTTAATTGGATTAATTGATAAAGCCTCAATGTTTATTTCTAATTCAACCGGACCGTTGCATATTGCCGCGGCTTTGAAAAAATTTGTTGTAGGGTTTTATCCCAAGATCGACGCCTGTTCGGTTCGCAGGTGGGGACCTTTCACTGAAAAGAAAATGATTTACGAACCTGCAATCAACTGTCAAAATTGCACGAGAAAACAATGCGAGCGTTTGCATTGCATGGAGACAATTTCAATTGACGAAGTTTTTGCCAATATTAAAAATTATTATATGTTGCTTCAAAAGAACGGAGACTTTTAATGAAAAAAAATTCTCACTTGCTTCTGTTCAGTAGTGTGATGTTTCTTTTATTTAGCGGAGTTCTCTTTGCACAGAATTCCGGAACAGATTTTCGAGAAATTGAAAATAAAGCTTTTAGAGTCGGTGAAAAGTTAACCTACGATGTTAAGTATGGATTTGTTACGGCAGGTGTTGCAACCATGCGTATTCCCGAGATAAAAAAAATTACCGGGAGGGATACCTACAAAGTTTTATTTGAAGTGAATTCAGTTGCAAATTTTGATTGGATCTACAAGGTGCGTGACCGCTATGAAACTTATATTGACGTTGAAGGAATTTTCCCATGGCGTTTTGAACAGCATATCCGCGAAGGGCATTATTCGAGAGATTTTTCCGCCTTCTTCGATCAGCGAAAAGGGAAAGCAAAAACTTCAGGCGGATCTTATGATATTCCAAAATATGTCAACGATATTATTTCGGCATTTTATTTGGCGCGTACTTTTAATTATTCAAAGATGAAAGCCGGAGATAAAGTCAATCTTCAAAATTTCTATAAAGACAAAGTGTATGATTTAGATGTAAAGTATCTCGGTAAAGAAAGAATTACAGTTGGAGCCGGAACGTTTGATTGTGTGATAGTTGAGCCGTTAGTGCAAGAAGGCGGATTATTTAAAAGCGAAGGAACTATTGTTATTTGGTTGACAGATGATGATTTGAAAGTTCCGGTAAAAGTAAAAACGAAAGTTATTGTCGGGGCAATTGATGCAGAGTTAACAGCTTTTGAAGGTCTGAACGGAAAATTAAAAGCGAAGAAATAAGTTATGGATGATCTCAAAAATCAGAAACATGATGACGATAAGCCAAACGGTTCCGAGCCTTGGAATTTTAATGACAATTCAAAACCCGAATTAACTCCGAAAATTTCTCCCGTAAAAGCCGGCTTGCTTGGGTTAGCCGGAGGGTTTTTCTTTTATCAGATTTTTGGCGGACTTTTAACCGTCCTCATTTTTGGTCTCAATTTAGAAAAAGCAGATGCGAATGCTCTCCGTTTAATTACAATGGCGGGGCAGGTCCTTTTTATCCTTTTACCAGCGCTTATCTTCTCGAAAATTATCTATGAAGATGTAACGCGGGTTATTCGATTTCGTACAGCACCCTGGATTGAAATTGCCATGTTTACCGTTGGAATTATCGCCTTAACGCCAATTCTTCAAAATTATTTGTATATCCAAAATTATTTTTTTGAACAGTTAGCAAAACAAAGTGGATTTATCCAAGCGATCAAAGAATCTCTGGATTCCTTAGATAAATTGGTTGAACATTCTTACGGCAGTTTATTAAAAATAAATTCAACAATGGATGGAGCGATTGTAATTGCAGTTGTTGCCATTACGCCTGCAGTTTGCGAGGAAGTGATGTTTCGAGGCTATATTCAAAAAAGTTTTGAACTAAAGTATAAATCGTTTTTCGGTGCGTTGATCACAGCAATATTTTTCGGGCTGTATCATTTTAATCCGTATGCTTTTCTTCCTCTAACATTACTTGGATTTTATCTCGGTTATTCAGCCTACAAAAGCAATTCTATCCTTGTTCCGGTGATACTTCATTTTATAAATAATCTGTCTGCTGTTGTCCTATATATGGTTTTGGGTGAGTCAGAACTTGAACAAAGCAAAGCGATAACACAGGCAGAACTAACTCCGACATTAATAGCGCTATCGTACCAAATTATTTTATTTAGTATTATTCTTCTGGGAATTCAATATTATTATCGAAAGAAAAAGCGGACAGCCTCCGCGTTAAGTCAGTAAATAGTTATGCCATTTTGTCCGAATTGTAAACTAGAGTTTGAGGTATCAGTTAAAAATTGTAGTGATTGTGGAACTGAACTTGTTACTTCGCTCCATGAAAAAATTATTTTAGATGAAGATAATTTCATCTTGCTTACAGTATGCACCGAGATGTACGAAGCCGAATTTATTAAAGCAAATTTAGAAAGCGCCGATATTAATGCATTTATTCTTTCGAAGCAGGATCGCAATTATCCTTTTCTTGGTACGATAAAAATTTTTGTAAAAAAAGAAGACAAAAACTCTGCCCGCGATTATTTGGAAAATATAATTAAGCAATCTCCTTCAACAGAAGAGGAATAACAGTGTCAAATACGTTTGTAAGAATTTTAGTTTCGGTCATAACAATTCCCTTAATATTAGCGATTTGTTTTTTGGGGAAATTTTTATTCCTCGGATTTACGCTGGTTATCGGTGGGGTTGCATATTATGAGTTTATTTCATTTGCAAAAGAGAAAGATGCTTCCGGTTCGCTTGTAATTGGCATGCCAGCAGTGTTGCTGATTATCATGAATGCCTATCTTAATTTTGCTGATTTTTTTCTTCTCGCTTTTGGGATCGTTTTCCTTTCTCTCTTCCACGAACTTTTCAGGAATAAAAAATCAGCAATTTTAAACTTGGGCATAACTTTTCTCGGAGTTTTTTACATTGGGATGTTTGTCAGTTCTTTTATTTTGATCCGGGAATATTTTGTTGATTATCAACATGGAGCGTTCGTTATCATTTCTATGCTTGCTACTATTTGGATTTGCGATTCAGCCGCCTATTTTTTCGGATTGTCATTCGGTAAACACAGGTTATTTCTACGTGTTAGTCCAAAGAAAAGCTGGGAGGGTGCAATTGCAGGTTTTGTTTTTTCAATTATTACTATGCTTTCCGCAAAATTATTAGTGGTGGACTTTTTATCCTGGCAGAATGTAATTGTCATCGGAATTATTTTAGGAACGGTTGGACAAGTTGGCGATTTAATTGAATCATTATTAAAGCGCGATGCAGGCGTAAAAGACTCATCAAAATTAATTCCCGGGCACGGCGGCGTTTTTGATAGATTTGATTCACTCATCTATTCAGCGCCGATAGTCTTTTTATATGTCAAATATTTCATTTCTCATTAAAAGTTTTACATGGCAAAACAAAACAAAGTCAGTGTTATCACTTTAGGCTGTTCAAAAAATACGGTTGATTCGGAACGGTTAATGCGTCAGCTTGAAGCGAATAATTTTAAACTTCAATCGGATCCGAATGATGCCGATACTATTATCATCAACACTTGCGGATTTATTGAAGCGGCGAAAGAAGAATCCGTAAACACAATTCTCAATGCTATTGCTATGAAGAATGCAGGGAAAATAAAAAAAGTTATTGTTGCAGGCTGCTTGTCGGAACGTTACAAAGAAGACCTTCAAAAAGAAATTCCCGAAGTTGATGTTTTTTTCGGAACGGAAAATTATGAAGGAATTATTAAAGAGATCGGCGGAGAATTAAAACGCGAACTGCTTGGCGAGCGTTTACTTACAACACCTTCATACACGGCATACTTAAAAATATCCGAGGGCTGCGATAATCCATGTTCATTCTGCGCAATTCCCTTGATGCGCGGAAAACATAAAACAAAATCAATTGAAGAGCTTGTGCGCGAAACTGAATTTCTTGCAAAGAATAATACCAAAGAATTAATTCTTATCGGGCAAGACACAACCGATTACGGAAAAGACCTTTATGAAAAAAGAAATCTTGCCGAACTCATCACACGCTTGAGCGAAGTTGAAGGGATTGAATGGATCCGCCTGATGTACGTTTATCCATCACATTTCCCGGATGATTTAATTGATGTAATGGCGAATAATCCGAAAGTTTGCAAGTACATCGACATTCCTCTTCAACATATTTCCGATGATGTGCTTCGTTCAATGCGGAGAGGAATAACCAAGCGGAGAACGGTTGAAACGCTAAATACACTTCGTAAAAAAATTCCCGGCGTTACCATTCGTACAACTTTTATTGTCGGTTACCCAAATGAAACGAAGGAGCATTTCGATGAACTTTGTGATTTTGTAAAAGAATTTAAATTTGACCGCATCGGGGTTTTTACTTATTCGGTTGAAGAAAACACGCCAAGTTATCTTTTGGGCGATCCGGTTCCTGAAAAGGAAAAACTTCGCAGAAAAAATAAATTGATGAAAATACAGCAAAGTATTTCACACGATAAAAATCTTTCGCTTGTTGGAAAAGAGTTAAGAATAGTAGTTGAAGGTAGGGAAGGAGATTATTATATTGCCAGGAGTTATAGAGACGCACCTGAAGTTGACGGAGAAGTTTTAATCCCCGTAAAAAAGAAAATGTTGAAAGTTGGAAAGTTTTATAACGCTACTGTTTTTGATTGTAATGAGTATGATCTTTTTGCAAATGTCTAACGGCGGAAATATGAAATTAGTAAAAGTTGTTTTGGTTTTGCTTGTCTCCTTACAAATGTTCGGGCAAGTTGAACAATCCTCCGATGCCTACAATAATTTAGGATTGCCTGCCTTTTATTATGAACTGCTAAATTATAAGGATCAAAATTCATCACTTACGCGTGTTGATGCTTTAGTGCAAGTCCCCTTTAATTCACTCCAATTTATTAGAGACGGTTCTGGATTTAAGGCGGAATATACCGTCACGGTTTCCGTTTACAGTAAAGAGAAGGAAAATCTACTGACCGAAAAACTTTGGAACGAAAAAATTTCTTCGCAAGAATTTGATCAAACGCATTCACGTTCAAATTTTAATTTAAGTTTGAAATCCTTTTTACTTCAGGCGGGGGAGTATGTTTTTGTAATTTCAGTTGAAGATAAAGACTCCAGGAAGAAAAGTCTTTACGAAGTGAAGTTTACAGTTAAACAGTTTGAGCATCCGGTTGATGTAAGTGATCTTTTATTTATCGGAAATAAAACTGTTGTAAACGGAAAAGAAAAAATATTTCCGAATATCTCAAAAATTATTTCAACCGCAGAAGGAAAACTTTCTGTTTACGCTGAAGTTTATGCTGATTCAGCAACTCTTGTTTTATTAAAATATTATGTGTCTTCAAAAGAAAAGAAAACAATTGTTGAAAAAACCACAGAAAAAGATTTGCAGAAAGGGATTAACAGCATTACTCTTGAATCGGACAGCGTTACCCTTCCTCTTGATAATTATGTTTTTACTCTCGCAGTTGATGATATGAATTCTTCGAAAAAAGTTTCCACGAGCAAAGTTTTCTTTTCCCGGATTGAAGGTGTTCCGCCTACAATAATAAATGTTGACAAAGCCATCGCACAACTGATCTATTTAGCGACAACTACCGAACTTGATTCAATTAAAGGAGGAAAAACTTCCGAAGCAAAACTTGAACGGTTTTTGAATTTTTGGAAAACAAAGGATCCAAATAAAGCAACTCCTGAGAACGAGGCATTCAACGAATATTATCGACGTGTAGAATACGCCAACTTGCATTTTTCACATTATACGGAAGGCTGGAAATCCGATATGGGAATGGTTTACATTATTCTTGGCGCACCAAATTCAGTTGACCGCCATCCGTTTGAGTATGATTCAAAACCGTATGAAGTTTGGGAGTATTATCAAATCAACCGGCAATTTATTTTTGTTGATTCCACAGGGTTTGGTGATTACCGTTTAACCACGCCGTTTTATAACGATCTGAATCAGTATCGGTAAATAAAATGATCCTTACTGTAACAATTAATCCGTTACTCGAAATAAGTTTGAAGTATGATCATGTTTCATTTAACGGTGAAAATAGAAACGGTAAACTTGTCTATCACGCCGGCGGAAAAGGAATAAACGTGAGCAGGCAATTAAAATATTTGCAAACAAAAAGTTTTGGATTTACTTTTTCTGGCGGAGCAAACGGGAAAATCTTCAGATCAATATTAGAGAAGGAAGATCTCGCTTTTTCATTTCTCAAAACCGAAAGCGAAACTCGAATAGCTTCGGTTATTGTTGATAGATCAAAAAAAACTACGGCAACTTATTTTCAGAAAAGCAACATCGTCACTTCGATTGAAGCAAATGAATTTAAATCGAAGCTCGAGAAGATGATACAGAATTGTGAAATTGTTGTTTTCTCCGGTTCTTCTCCTTCTCCTGAAGCCGATGACATTTTTTCTTGTGGAATTAAGCTGGCAAACAAGTATGATAAAATTTCTGTGATTGATACTTACGGCAGTCATCTCGCAAGCTGTATTGATGCTTCACCAACTATCCTTCACAACAATGTTGAAGAACTTAAAAAATCATTAAACATTAAATTAAAATCAGAAAAAGATAAATTGAATTTTCTTGATCATTTATATCAAAAAGGAATTAAGCAAGCTTTCATTACTGACGGAGAACACCCTGTTTATGCTTCGAACTTTGATTATCATTTTAGAATAAATCCCCCCGTAGTAAATGCGGTTCATCCAACCGGCAGCGGCGATGCTTTTGTCGCCGGCATTGTTTATGGGTGGCACAACGATTACGTTTTTGAAAAAACGTTTAAATTAGCTGCCGCACTTGGAGCTGTTAATGCAGGGCATCTTGATGTTTGTGCGGTAAGCGTAGAGGAAGTTTCTGAACTTCAAAAGCAGATCATTTATAAACCGGTTGGAAAAAAAATGAAATTGTTAGATGACTCACCGCAGTAATTCGATAGTCTTTTTTTTTCTGCTATCCCCTTTATTACTTTCGCAAACAATGCCAGAAATTATTTTTCATGGGAATAAAACTATTTCCCAAAAAATTTTAGCAGGGGAAATATCCGGCAATAAGACAAACTATTTCCTCGATAGCAGCAAACAAATTTTAGATGAAAAATTTCATCAACTTTATAATGAAGCTGGATATTTCCATTTCCGGCTTGACAGCATTACTACTTATCAGAGCGAAGATAGTTTGCAACAAGAAATTCACTTATTTCTAACAGAGGGAGAACCAACCAATATTCACAAAATTATTCTTAGGGGGATAGATTCCCTAAACGATAAAAGCATTTTGCGTGAATCTGAATATCTGGAAGGGACGATATTTACTAAACAAAAAATTGAAAACTTCATCGAACAAATATTTAATAAGTTGGATGAAGAGGGCTATCCGTTTGCAAAAATAAAAATTGAATCTGTTTCTTTTTATACCGATTCAGCATCGCAAAACTATTTTGCCGACAGCTATCTTTCAATTAACAAAGAGAAAGAAGGAAAGATTGACCGGATTGAAATAATCGGGAACAGCAAAACAAAAGATTATGTCATCTTTCGTGAGCTTGGTTTACAATACCATGAAAAATATTCTCAAAAAAAGATCAACGAAATACCAAAGAGATTAAATCGTCTTCGCTTTTTTGATCCGCTTGCAGAACCGCAATTTTATTTTTCACAAAAAGATGAAGGCGTTCTAAAAATTGAAGTGAAAGAAAAAGAGACGAATAATTTTGACGGAATTATCGGTTATCTTCCCGGCGACACAAAAACCGGAAGTGGATATTTTTCCGGTTTAGTAAATGTTAGTTTACGAAATCTTTTCGGAACCGGAAGAGCCGCTGCTTTCCGCTGGCAGAAAATTGACCGTCTTTCGCAGGAACTTGAACTGAAATATTTTGAACCGTGGTTATTTGATTTCCCTTTTCATCTTAACTTTGGGCTATTCCAGAAAAAACAAGACAGCTCATTTGTACAGCGTACATACAGTCTTGCGCTCGACTACACCGCAACGAGCGAAGTCACTGTTTCCGGCACTTTTGATTATGAAAAAGTTATTCCGTCACTAAACGATTATGGATATATTTCTGTTTATGATGCAACATCAATTTCCACCGGACTTACATTAAAATATGATTCGCGTGATGATCCTTACTCACCGACCGAAGGAATGTATTTTGCAAATGCTTATGTTTACACAAGAAAAAAAATTAGCGGACCGGCGGCGCTTATAACTGCAACAACAGAGACTAAAGTAACGCATCAAAAAATTATTACTGATTTTAATATTTATTATGAACCCTTTAAGCGCCAAGTTACAGCTCTTGGACTTCATGGAAAAGAATTGCAAGGGTCTCAAGTTGAAATCTCCGATATGTTTTTGCTAGGTGGAACAAATTCGCTTCGCGGTTACCGGGAAAATCAATTTCTTGCTTCGCGCATTGCATGGGCTAATTTAGAGTACCGCTTCTTATTAACAAGGCGGACTTTTGCATTTTCGTTTTTTGATGTTGGATATTTTTTACAAAGAGAAAATGTTGAGCTGAATATTCCAAAGTCATTTGGGACAAAAATTGGATACGGAATAGGTCTTCATATAGAAACAGGACTTGGTATTTTAAATGTTAATTTTGCTTTTGCGAAAGGAGACTCTTTCAGCGAAGGGAAAATCCACTTTGGTATTTTAAATGAATTTTAATAAATCACATTAAACAAAAAGTTGAATTGGTTTCTTAATCATAATCTTAATCTTTTTCATAATCTGTTTTAATTTTAGAAAAACGAGTAAGATTAAGAAAATGATTATGATTAAGATTTTTTTCACTTAACAAGTACGTAAGTAACTTAATAAATCAAAGAAGAGACTTCAATAAACGTTATTAAAATTATCCGTCCAATTAATGCAGCGATAACATTTTTTTCTGTTCTCGTCGGTGGATTTATTTGTTCAGGAAAACATGGTGTCTCTACTCAATTACTCTTCGCATCGTTTGCAGCGGCTTTTATTGCCGCCTCTGCAAACATCATTAATGATTATTTCGATATTGAAATTGATAAAATAAACCGACCGGAGAGAATTCTGGTTAGTGGTAAAATGCAGCTGAAGACAGCATTCATTCTTTATTCCTTTTTTATTCTTGGCGGAATTGTTTTATCCATCTTTGTAAATGGTTTAGCTTTGCTTATTATTTTGGGCTCTGCTATTCTAACATTTTATTATTCTTACAAGCTTAAGAAAATTCCGCTGCTGGGTAATACCGTTGTGGCTTTTATGACCGGATTGGCGTTTCTATTTGGCGGTGTTGCGGTTGGCAATATTGGTTCTGCAGTCTTTCCGTTTATTTTTGCTTTCACTATAAATTTTATGAGGGAAGTAGTAAAAGATATGGAGGATGCCGAAGGTGATGCCCGCGTAAATATTCTAACTTTTCCGGTAAAGTTTGGATTTGAAAAAGCTAAAACGATTCTCTATATGTTCGCGCTTTTTTTAATGATCGCTATGCTCATCCCGTTTCTTCTAAAAATATATAATGCAAAATATTTGGCTCTCATCACCTTTGCCGTTGTTCCGATGCTGATATACAGCATGCAAATTTTACATAAAAAAAATGATAAAACAGCATTCGGGAAAGTAAGTTTGCTTCTAAAACTACAAATGATTTTTGGTCTGCTCGCAATCTTTTTAGGCGCATGAAAAAATTTGATGATACATTCCGTACAAATGAAATTCAATTAATTGCCGGAGTTGATGAAGCCGGACGTGGACCATTAGCGGGTCCTGTGGTTGCCGCCGCGGTAGTGTTTCATCCTTCTACTTTTATTGAAGGCGTGAACGATTCCAAAAAACTCTCCGCTGCAAAACGCGAAAAACTTTTTGTGCAGATCACGGAACAAGCATTGGAGTTCGCATATGAAATTATTCCCCACACTACAATTGAAGAAATAAATATTCTGCAAGCATCTTTATTAGCGATGAAAAAATCCGTAGAGAAATTATCAACAGTTCCGCATCTCATTTTAATTGATGGGAACAAAACTTTTGCTAGTGAAATTCCTAAAAAAGCGATAGTGAAAGGTGATGCAAAATCATTCTCCATTGCGGCAGCTTCAATTGTGGCTAAAGTTGTGCGAGATGAAATTATGGTAAAGCTTTCCGCAGAATTTCCTGAATACAGATGGGAAAAGAATAAAGGTTATGCAACTCCAGAACATATTGCTGCCGTAAAGAAATACGGAGCCACTCCGTATCACCGAAAAACTTTTTTAAAAAATATTTTAGGCGGAGGACAACTTGTTATCTTCAACTAAAGAAAAGGGGAAAGAAGGGGAAGACCTTGCGGTTTCTTTTCTCGTTGAAAAAGGTTTTGAGATTATTGAACGCAATTACAGGTACGGAAAAGGGGAGCTTGATATTATTGCAAGAGATAAAGAATTCCTCGTTTTTGTTGAAGTAAAATCGCGCGAAAGTTTGGAATACGGTAAACCGGAAGAAGCTATAACGAAAAGGAAAATGAGCCAGGTCAGAAAAATTACGGAAGCCTACCTTGCGGAAAAAGATATTAGAGAAGAGAACATCCGGTTTGATGTTGTTGCAATTTTGTTCTTAAATGATGAAGTTACCATCAACCATTATGAGAATGCTTTTTGAAGCTATTCCATGAACGGGTTTCTTGGAGTAACATTTTTTGTTATTTTTCTTTTAACAAAAGAAAAGAATCTAACGCAATTAAATTACCTCATTGAAAAATATATCAAAAAAACATAGTGCAGCGTATAAAAGTATTGCCGGCTTCCTCTTCGGAGTCGGGCAGTTGTTTGAATTTTCCCTCCGTTTTTTAAAAAATGTATTTCTTCCTCCGTATGAATTTCACGAAATTAAAAAACACATGGATGAACTTGGCGTGAAAACACTGCCGATTGTAAGCGTAACGGGATTTATCATCGGCTTAGTGCTTGCAATGCAAAGCGAGCCGATCTTGTCGCGTTTTGGGGCTGAATCTGTTCTCCCGGCGATGGTGTCTCTCTCAGTTGTGCGTGAACTTGGGCCTGTTATAACCGCATTAATCTTTGCAGGCAGAGTAAGTTCCGGCATCGGCGCCGAGCTTGGCTCAATGCGGGTAACCGAGCAAATTGATGCGATGGAGGTTTCTGCAATTGATCCTTTCCGGTACTTAGTTGTTACGCGGGTTGTAGCCTGCTCATTAATCTTACCGGTGCTGACGTTGTACGTAGTATTCCTTGCAATATTTGGCGGTTACATCGCAATGATCTTATCGCAAGGTATGTCGTTACAGCTTTATGTTGTCTCTGTTGTTGAAGCAATAAGATTCGGCGATATAATTCCGGGTGTTGGGAAAACATTTTTCTTCGGATTTATCGTGGGTATTGTCGGCGCATTTAAAGGATACAACGCAGATAAAGGAACCGAGGGAGTCGGTAAAGCATCAACTACTTCAGTTGTTCTTGCTTCCTTATTAATTTTAGTAACCGATACTATTCTTGTAAAAATTACGTTGATGATATGGCCATAGAAATGGTAAAAATATCGCACGTTTCAAAAGCGTTTGAAGATTTTGTTGTTCTTGATGATGTTTCGCTTTTGGTAAATCACGGTGAGAATCTTGTGGTTTTCGGGAAGAGCGGAACGGGGAAGAGCGTTCTCTTAAAATGTATCGTTAAGCTTTTAGTGCCGGATGAGGGGGAAGTTTTTATTGAAGGGAAAAATGTTCACACAATTTCAAATGCTGAATTAACCGAACTTAGAAAAAATATCGGATTCCTTTTTCAAAGCGCGGCTTTGTATGATTCCATGTCGGTAAGAGAAAATCTTGCTTTCCCGTTGATACGTAATTTCTTTTTCACTAAACAAGAAGTCGAAGCGAAAGTAAAACGGGCATTGGAAATGGTATCGCTTGAACATGCAATTGATAAAATGCCATCGGAACTTTCCGGCGGTATGCGTAAGCGTATCGGGCTTGCCCGTTCAATTATTACCGAACCGAAATTAATGTTGTACGATGAGCCGACAACCGGGCTTGACCCGATCACCACAAAAGAAATCAGCCGGTTGATTAGGGATTTACAAAACGAATTGAAGATGACTTCAATTATTATTACGCATGATCTTAGTTGTGCGCAGATAATTTCTGATAGAGCTGTTGTTTTAGATAATGGAAAAATTAAATATGAAGGAAGTTTGAAGGAATTAACTGCTTCAACCGACCCTTTTTTACATGACTTTTTCACAAGCGATATAATAGAAGAATAGCGGAGTTTTTATGGAATCAAAAGGTAGTACTATCCGGCTGGGAATATTTATTCTCATCGGTTCAATACTTTTTCTTGTAGCGGTTTTTCTTTTAGGGAACAAGCAATCACTTTTTGCTTCTACCTTTGAAGTTAAAGCGTATTTTTCAACTATCGAAGGATTGCGTAAAGGAGCTGCTGTTCGATTAAGTGGTATTGAAGTCGGGAACGTGAGCGAGTTGAGAATTATGAAAGATTCTTCGGCAAAAGTTGAAGTAACACTTCGTTTAGTTGAAGACATAAAACCATTTATCAAAGAAGATATGCGTGCCTCAGTTGAAACAGAAGGACTTGTCGGGAACAAAATAATTGTTTTACACGTAGGTACTAACGCTTCCAAGCAAGTTGAAAGCGGCGGAACGATCCAGTCGGAGGATCCGTTAAATTTTGGTGCATTGGTTGAGGAAGCAAAGGGAACGCTGGAATACACAAAGGATATGGCGCGGAATCTTGCCGAGATTGTCGGCAAAGTAAATAAAGGTTCCGGTTCAATCGGCAAGCTTGTAAACAGCAATGATCTTTACAACAACACAAACAGGCTTATTATTACGGCGGATAGAAGTCTCGGCTCAATCTCTTATAAACTTGATACGCTTGCAAACGTTGTGAATACTTTGGGAGCGGATGTTCAATCGGTTGTGCGTAATGTTGACCACTCTATTAAAGGAATTGATGACCTCATAAAAAATGTTCAAGACGGGCAAGGAGTTTTGGGAAAGATACTGTCGGATAAATCGCCCCTTGATAGTTCTATCTCTTCGGTATTTGCTAACTTGATAAAGATAACGGAAGAAACAAAATTGGGAACGGAACGATTCTCTGAAAATATGGAAGCATTGAAATATAATTGGTTGTTCAAGAGTTACTTTGAACAACGCGGCATGTATGATAAGCCCGGTTATGAACAGAAACTCGATAAGTTTTTAGAGGATATTAACAGCCGGATAAAAATTCTTGACGATAGAATTAAGAGGCTTAACAGTATGATGAATGAGAAAAAAACAACTTCGAAATAATTAAGAATCCCTCCGAAGTGGGACGGGTTAGGAATTAAGAATGAATGCAAAATGCGCAAAGTGCGGTGGTTCGATGACGAAAGGATTTGTTATGGAGCTCCCCACCGGAAGACAAGCCGTTACCACCTGGGTGGAAGGGGAAATTGAAAAGTCATTTTGGACAGGAATAAAATTCATTAAGAAGAGACGAATACCTATTGCCACTTACTGCTGCGAGAAGTGCGGCTTTCTTGAATCATATGCTGATTTATCAAAACAAAAAGGGAATTCATAGACTTCTGAAATTTTGTAAACGGCTGTAGTCTTATCATACAAAAAAGATGTTGTTGTTGAGGGAAGAAAACATAATAAACAAAATCTATCATTAAAATCGGAGGTTCGAAATATGTTAAAAAAAATTCTCATAGTCGGATTATTCTTTAATACTATTTCAGTATTTCCACAATGGGAACTTGTTACAGATACACTTAAAGATATAGATGAAATCTATATAAACGGAAATGAAATCTTTTGTGGCACTCTTGGGAATATTTATTACTCAGCTGACAACGGCAACACCTGGATAAGCAAGAACCAAGGGCTAAAATATTGGAGCAGTGTTGTTGACTTTGCTTCAAATGATTCGCTCATTATAATTGGATGTGCTGGAGACGGAGTATTTATTTCAACCAATAATGGAAATTTATGGATTGAAAAAGATTTTGGATTAAAATCGAAGAATGTACAAAATGTTATTATCCATAAGCAATTATTATTCGCAGGAGAAGAATATAATCCTATTACGTTTGAAGATGGAGG
This sequence comes from Ignavibacteriaceae bacterium, assembly GCA_023229425.1. GTDB lineage: Bacteria > Bacteroidota > Ignavibacteria > Ignavibacteriales > Ignavibacteriaceae > UBA1563. The sequence goes on along the minus strand of JALNZG010000003.1, from coordinate 295,933 downwards.
ATTATACGTTTCATCGAACATGGGAATTACGTGGACTAAGGTTGATAGAATAGTTCCGGGGGCTATTTCTCATTTGTTTTCAGATGACGTAACTATTTTTGCCGCCAATTCAAGCTTTTTAATAAGGTCTATGGATGATGGGCATGATTGGCTTGGTGTATTTCCATATCCCGTTAATGCCATAAATAAGATTGAGAAGAACATTATTATTGCATCTAGAGACAGTATTTGTATTTCAAATGATGATGGAGAGACATGGCAGACGAAAAGAGAAGGGTTAAGTCTCGATTACATTAGTGATATAACCGTTACTGATTCAATCGTTTTTGTAAGTGACGGTAGCAGAAATGGTAAGATTTTTGTTTCTCTTAACATGGGAGAGAATTGGCATTCAATTTATGATAACTTACCAGATTTGACCAATGGTTTTGCAAGTATTGGTGCAAATAAGGATTATCTTTTTGTGAGCTTTCACTCCGGCTGCTTATGGCGCAGACCGATAAATACAATTACTTCTTTAGAATCGGACAAGTATGAAATACCCAAAAATATTTCTATTTCACAAAATTTCCCCAATCCATTTAACCCATCAACAATAATAAATTATTCTATTCCAAAACAAAGTAATGTTAAGCTAATAATTTTTGATGCGTTAGGAAGAGAAGTGATAACACTGGTAAATGAAGAGAAACGACCGGGAAGTTATGAGGTGGAATTCGAGTCGGCAATCGGCAATCAGCAGTTGGCAAGCGGGATATATTTTTATCAACTTCGAGCAGGAGAATTTGTGCAAACTAAGAAAATGATTTTGTTGAGGTAGGTTCTGTAAGTGGTCATTACGAATGGAATGGTCGCACTGTTCTATAAAATAAGTTTGTATCTTGTTGTAAATTATTTTGGAGTGTGACAAGAGTTGAAGAAAAGATAATTTGTTGAGGCATTTTATGAAATTTTTAAATTTTACATTGTTGGTACTATTATTCATTGTTAATCAAGTAGATGGACAAAACTCTAAAGCTAAATCTTTAATAATTGGAAATAAATGGGTCTATGATGTTCATCAAGTGAGTGCATCGTTAAATGAATACCACTTATCTGAAGAGGTGTTGAAAGATACTACTATTGAGCTAAAAGATTATGCAACGATAAAATCAGAAGGTACGAATTTTCGTTATCAAAGAGCAGATTCGACGAAGATTTATGAATATTTTCCAAGAGGTTCAATACAATCGACCCGCGGAGAAGAATTTATATTAGTTGATTTTAATTTGGATGTTGGAGATTCTATAGGGTCATATGTTGTTAGTTATAAATCCCCGATTTTTTTCTTTGGTAAAACTAGACTAAGATGGATTATGTACTCCTATGGAGTTGGTTTGGTATCGTTCGAAGATTGGTATGTAGAAGAAATTGGTTTGGTATACCGATTCTACGATTACCCTGGTGGATATATTACTTATGATTTGATAGCGGCAAAGATTGAAAATGTTATATATGGTGATTCGAATTTGGTTGATATAGAAATGCATGTACAACTTAAACCATTAAAATATGAATTGTATCCAAACTACCCCAACCCCTTCAACCCAACAACAAAAATTAAGTATGATATAATAAATAGTGGTAATGTAAGTCTAAAAGTATATGACTTTCTTGGTAATGAAGTAGGGACACTTGTCAATGAAGAGAAACAACCGGGAAGTTATGAAGTAGAATTCGAGTCGGCAATCGGCAATCAGCAGTTGGCAAGCGGAATATATTTTTATCAACTTCGGGCTGGAGAATTTATTCAGACGAAGAAAATGATTTTGTTGAGGTAGAAACGATATTGACAGCCAATATATTATTCTCATGCAAACAGAACTAGAACAGATATTAATAAGCACTTATAAAGATGGTATGATTGCATATATGGAGACTCATCCGGAAGCTTTTGAAGAAGCCATAGAATTAGCTGTTTCGGAGAAACAACCGTATGCATGGCGAGCAGCCTGGTTACTATGGAGTTGTATGGAAGAGAATGACCAACGGGTACAGAAACACGTAAAAGAAATAGTTAATTCTGTTAAATCAAAAAATGATGGTCATCAAAGAGAATTACTTAAAATACTTTTACAAATGGAGATAAATAAAAAGTTTGAAGGAATTTTGTTTAATCTCTGTTTAACTGTTTGGGAAGAGGTAAATAAAACTCCTTCGGTGAGAATGACAGCTTTTAAGTTCATCATTAAGCTTGTGAAAAAACATCCCGAATTATCCAAAGAGATATCTCTTCTTCTTCAAGAGAGATATTTAGAATCTTTATCGCCTATTGTAAAGAAATCTATTTCAAAGATGATGAAGGAAATTACTTATTAGTAGAGGAAGTATGTTTGGCAGCAGTTTAGAGTTTATAAAACCTCTACGAGGATTTGGTATTGTCGGGTCTTTAGTATTACAAAAATGTGACCTCTACGAGGTCATGAATAACAAAGAAGGAAAAAAGGAATGACATATCATTTAAATAATAGGAAGAAATTTTTAAGAATAGTAATAAATCTATATAGGATAATTTATGAAAAAACTTTTTACACTTCTTATCTTACTAAGTGTTATTGGCATTACAAATGCACAACCAAAGGCAAGAATAGTTGCTGGAGATGGCAAGGTCTTCCTTTCTTGGGATAACAAAGCTGAAGATTGGCGAGACCCATTTTTTGGATATGAATATGACGAAAATGGAAACCCTGCTGGTTTTAAAAAAGTTTTTGAAGGTTATTTAATTTACAGAAGCAAAGACGCACACTTTAGTGATATTAAAATAATCACTGACTCGAAGGGAAATCCAGTCTATTGGAAACCAATTGCTCAATTTGATTTAGTTGATAGTATATTTGGCCCTGATCCGGTTGGAATTAATGGCGCCCATTTTTGGAGAGGGGATGATACCGGTTTACAAAATGCTTACATCGATAACTATGTAAACAACGGACAGAAGTATTATTACGCTGTTGTTTCTTATACAAAGGGGGACCCTAATTTTGGAACAGTTGGTCTTCAACCCGCAGAATGTACAAAAATTATTACTGAAGATAATGAGGGGAATTTAAGATTTATCGATAAAAATTGTGCGGTTGTTTTTCCTAACCCTTTTCCCGAAGGATATATCCCTCCGCAAATTATTGGTGACACTAAAGCAGTTGCAAAAGGGATTGGAACAGGTTCAATTGATATTAAGATACTTGATCCGGCTGCGGTATTAGAAGGGGCATCATATTCTTTAAAATTCAAATCGGATTCTCTTCTCTATAACTACAAAACACTTTCGTATAATGTTGTTCGGTCATATCAAGGTGTTGACTCAATAGTATTAAGTGGAATTGGTAAATCATTGTTTGGAGCTGACAAATTGAGTCCGGTATTTGATGGACTTTCTGTTTCAGTACTAAATGACACCGGTATTGCGCTTATTTACGAAAAAACCGGTTGGGTTATCGGCAAGTGTAATGCAAAGATGGTTGTTACGCAAAATCTTTTTATCTCAGCATTTACAGCGTGGCCTGCAGATTATGAGATAGAATTTTATGATCATATTGTAGATTCGTCTTTTATAAAAGAAGGACCATATATTATTCTTCCGGTTAATTTTAAGATTAAAAACGTTACTGAGAACCGGTACGTAAAATTCGCTATGACTGATCCTGATAAATCGGGAACACTTTCTGTAGGAGATGAACTTAGAATTATTGAATATAAAGGGACAAGAGTAACTTCGGTATGGCAAATCGTTTATTCTAGTCCGGAAGATCCAAGTGCTACGCTCATTGATCCTGCGCCGGGCGACATTTTCAGAATTGCTACTATTCGTCAACTCTACAATAATGATGAATTTAAATTTACGACGAAGGCAATGGTAACAGATATTGAAGAGGCTAACATGATAGTTACTTTAAACTTAGAGCAAAACTATCCTAATCCGTTCAACCCAACAACGGTAATAAATTATTCTATTCCAAAACAAAGTAATGTTAAGCTAATAATTTTTGATGCGTTAGGAAGAGAAATTGCAACACTCGTTAATGAAGAAAAACAACCGGGAAGCTATGAGGTGGAATTTGAGTCGGTCCGCCTTAGGCGGAGCAATCAGCAGTTGGCAAGTGGAATATATTTCTATCAACTTCGGGCTGGAGAATTTGTACAGACGAAGAAAATGATTTTGTTGAGGTAAGGAATATGTGAATATTTTAAGGGATTCTAATAATGAACCCCGAACAAGGAATAGCGAATGATGAAGTCAATCTTTATGTGTTCAACATTCTTTATTCGTTATGCGGTATTTTTTTCTTATTGCACTTTTGGGTTATAGAATTCAGCATTAGTAAATCGGATCCATCCCGTATTTGCCGCAAGCGTACATCATCAACAAAGCGGAAAGATCAACAAGCGCTTTTTTCTGATCATCAATGTAAATTACCAGATCATACACTTCCGCAACAAACTTGAAGTTATTCAAGACTTTTCTTAATTCCTGGTATGTGGGAGTTCCGTGCCAATTAGCAGTTCCATGCACCAGAATTTTTTCATAACGGCGTAAAAATTCGTTAAAGGAAATTGTCTTATAGCTATTGGGGGACTGCGGACGGCAGATGGCAATTAAATCATTAAAATAAGTATCCCATTTTTCGGCGAGGTTTTTATTATGCTCACGCATAACGTAGCGCGCTTTTTCTAAAGAGAAGTGAGCTTTGGTAGAAACTTTTAGTTTCGGAACAACTGCATACCCATCAAAGCTTTGCTCGTTGGTTTCTTCGTCAAGATATTTCCATCTTTTTAAAAGCTGAGTAGGAGTATAAATGACGATAACTTTATCCAAGCCGCTATCTACAACAATATATTTATTCTGCTGAAAATTGATAACCGTGAACCAGTGTTCCCAATTATCAACGCTTAAAATGCAAGGATAACCTTCTTTTAATTGAGCGTTCAAAACCTTTAAAGCTTCAATGGAAATTTCACGGCGGAAGTATTTCATTTTACAGTTGTAAGCTTTTGCCGCCTTTGCAAGTCCTATCTCGTCAGTGCCATACCACCAGTTGCTGCCGGCTTTTTTGCCGATCTCATTTTCATTTTGAAATTGCCCAAGCATAACCAGCGCATATTTTAAAGCGAAAGGTCCGCACTGGTATTTATAAGGTTGAGGATAGAAGCTCATAGATGCTGTTCTAAGTTTTTAATTATAAATTGTTTATCGTAAATTTAATCCAACAAAATGAATTTATCGAGGTATTTTTTAAAAAGATGAAGAAAAAAAAGTTAAGCGAAGCGAAATCAGGTATGGCGAAGAAAACAGTAGCCGTAATTTATAACGAGCCCTCACCGGAGTTGTATGTAAAAAAATCCTTGCCAAGTTTTGAAAATCTGAATTTCATCCCTTACTTTGAAGTTGACAACAATACCCCGATGGAGGAATATGAACTATTTGCTCAAAGAATTGAGATGCGGGGCTATAATTGCTACACTTTAAACGTGATGGACGATTTTCATCTATTGATCAATGAATTAACCGAACGCCGTCCCGACGTTATTTTCAATTTTGTGGAGTTGTTTTTTAATAATCCCAAACTTGAGATGAATGTAACCGGACTTTTTGAGCTTTTGGAAATTCCTTTTACAGGGGCGCCGCCATTAGCGCTGGCAAATTGCCAGAGTAAAGTATTTACGAAAAGACTTCTTTCTTCTTACGGTATTACAACCCCGGAATTTCAGTTAATAAAAACTTTTTCCGAACATTATAAACATTCGCTCAGGTTTCCCATCATTGTAAAACCTGCATATGAAGATGCAAGTGTAGGCATTGATTACAATGCAGTTGTGCATAATAACTCCGAATTGAATGCAAAAATAAATTATATTTTCAGCGAATTCAAACAAGCCGCATTAATTGAGGAATATATAGACGGACGGGAATTAAATGTTGCGGTAATTGGGGATGAGAACCTGGTGGTTCTCCCCATCAGCGAGATTGATTTTTCTGCCATGCCCGATCATTTTCCGAATATTGTGAGTTACCAGGCAAAATGGGATCCGCTGCACGAAGCTTATCATAAAACAATTCCCATTTGTCCGGCAATACTTTCGAAGAAAATCCAAGCTAAAGCGGAGAAAATAGCGTTAACTGCGTTCAAAGCGATGGGAGTTCGCGACTACGCACGGATTGATATGCGGCTTTCTAAGGATAATGAACTCTTTGTACTGGAAGTAAATCCGAATCCCGATTTAACAGAAAGCGCCGGATTTATGCGCTCGGCGGAAGCTGCCGGTCTTGCATATGATGAGGTATTGGAGAAGTTAATTCAGTTTGCTTTGCAGCGCGGGGAAAAATATAAAAACCGTTTTAAAACAATAAAAAAACCTTCGGCGAAAAATTAATTTTCGCGAAGGTTTCTGAAATCACTTCAATTTTATCATCGTTTACGGTGATTTTTTCGACCAGCGATACCGTTTACGGTATCGCTGAATTACCACATCACTATTGAACTTTTACAGTCTGCGGTAATTTTACTTTCACTAGCTCATAAACGCCAAAGAGCAAACCGGTATAAAACAAATCACCCAATACCGTATTCTGGAAAAAAGGAATTGCGGCGGTAAAGCAGAGAAGCAGTCCTGTAATATCTTTTGTATAGAGAGTCCCTAATGCCCACATGCCGAAGTTTGTTACAACAAAAAAGAGAATGGAAGAAACGACAGAAGCAAGCGCCACAGTTCCAACCGATTTTTTATTCTTAATAAGGAATCCAATTCCAACTATCAAAACAAAACTTAGATAGACAGTTACCATTTGTGAATGTAAACCGATAATTAAATCGGAAAGAAACATTGCTAAAACCGGAACGGCAAAAGCAAATTTCTTTTCATCAAAATAAACAGAGGCGAATAATGCCATTCCCGTAATCGGGGCAAAGTTCAACGGGTGGGGAATCAATCGGCTGATAGCTGCAAGGAGTATCAATCCTGTTAACACGAGAAATTTATTTGAGAATATTTTTTCTTTCATGGGAGTTCCTTTTTCTATTTGTTCAAAGTTACAAAAAAAAATGAAATGTTTACTTAATAATTTGTTTCATTATTTTCATCATTAAACCGGAACGGTCTCGACCGTTCCCTACATTTTGAAACAATAAATATGTTGTAGGGAACACTCGCGAGCGTTCCGTTGAATTATATAAAATGACTGACGGCCTTTGTCTAATTTGCTAAAGCGAAAAATTAATTCCTGCGTATGCCGATAATCTTTCCGTTCCGTAACCTAAAATTTCTTCATACTGTTTATCAAAAACATTGTGAATCTTTCCAAAAACTTCCAATCCGCTTGTTAGTTTATAAGAAGCCGACAGATTCACCAGCATATAGCTTTTTAATTGAATGCGCTGCACAGGATAGGTTGAAAAATCTTTGTCGTCCCGGATTCCTGTATATAAAAATTCAAATCCAAGATTAAGATGTTCGTTCAAGAAAAAGATACTTGAAAAAGATGCTTTATCTTTTGGTCTGCGAAGCAGCGGAGAATCTTTATCAGGGCTGTCATCGCTTTTATCATGGGTGTTTGTTAACGTGTAAGTAAAGTTGTAAACGGCAAATCCCTTTGATTTATATTTCAATCCAAATTCCACTCCATTTGTTTCTGCTTTTGCAAGATTTACGGTTTTAAAAGTGGCGTAATCAAAACTAAAGAGATCGGTAAAGAAATTTGAAAAATAAGAAACCTCGAATGATAAGTTATTCTCTAATAAGAACTGTTCTACGCCAAAATCCCATCCTTTGCTTTTCTCCGATTTAAGTTCAGCGTTGCCGTAAGCAGGATCAAAAAGATTGAAAAGGGAAGGAGCTTTAAATCCGGTTCCATATGTTGCACGGAATTTTGTCCCGGTTTCTTCAATAAAATAAACCGGAGCGATGCGGTAGGTTGTAACGGAACCGAATTTTTTATGTTTGTCGTAACGAACGCCGATAGTAGTATTAAAATTATGTATGAAATAAATTTGGTCTTGCGCATAGAACCCAAAAGTTGTTGTGCTGCTTCTTGGAAAAAAACTATTAAAAGGTCCCCAGTCACCGTTAGAATAAAAATCTGAAACAGCAGTTTCTTCTTCACCTTCAGCACCAAAAGTGATACGGCTGTTATCAAATAAGTTTAAAGTATTCAGCCATTCAATTTTAGTTTTCGTTCCGTCGTAGCGCGCATCGGAAGAAGTTGCGGGACGCTTTGCATCAACTCCGTCTATATATTTTCTAAAATTACGTACATAGTTAAATGAGATTGATTGATCCCACTGTTTATCGAACAGAGAAAAATCGAGAGAGGTTTTCATTACAGATTCTTGCAATGAATAAGAATAATTCGGATCGTCTCCGTTAATTCCGCCGTTGTAATCAAAGTCGGTATTTGCTTTGTTGTAGCGGAGTAAAAGTGAAAGCGAAATGTCTTCCGGAAAAGAATAATTCAACTTTGAAGTGAACGAAGAAGTTTTGTATCCGTCGGCTTCCGTGTTTCCGTAAAGGTCTGATGCAGAAGAAAAACCTTTTGTTTTGAAATCGTTTGCTGAAACTAAATAACTTAATGCGTTTATCCTGCCGGAAACAGAAGCGTTTGAACGCAAACTGTTATATGAACCGCCTTCAAGATGGGCAGTTACATTAAAATTTTGAGAAGGTTTTTTTGTAAAGATTGAAATGACTCCCGCAAGCGCATCGGAGCCGTACAATGTGCTTTGTGGTCCTCGGAGAATTTCGATCCGCTCAATATCATCCGCTTGTAGATTTGAAAAATCAAAAACATTTCCAATATCGCCGGGGTTGTTCATCTCAACGCCGTCAAGCAGTACAAGCGTTTGCCCGGCATTAGCTCCGCGTGTAAAAACGGTTGCAAGTTTGCCGGGTCCGCCTTGCTGCACCAGAAAAACTCCGGGAACTTCCGAAAGTAATTCGAGAACTGTTCCTTTTTGTGAAAGGGCAATTTGCTCTCTATCAATTACCGTAATTGCCGAACCGATTTGCGTTGAGAGCGTTGGAGTTTTTGTTGCCGAAACAACAATTTCTGAAAGATGATAAGTGCGAAGAGAATCGCTGCCAAATTTATTTCCTTCCGCTTTTATAACTGAAAAAACGAGGAGAAGAAAAATTAATACCCTTGAAAAAAAAGTTTGAGCCATAGAAGTTACTCCTTCAGTAAAATACTTCATGTAGTCAGCAAAAAAAATATTCTTAATCATAATCATAATCTTGTTCATACTCTTCAGCCAACTTAATAGTGATTAAGAATAAGATTAAGATTAAGAAACCAATTTTCTGTATTACATAAAGCTAATTAATAAAAATAAGTTGATTGAAATAAGGTTGTAACTTCGTGGGATAAAAAGAAATGAATTACGAAACGGTACGCAAAGGCGAACAAGCTTCATTAATCCAACCTTACCCGCGAAGGTTGATTAAAATTTGTACGGCAGGTCTCCTGACTTTTAACCGCTCATTTTGGAAGCAGTTATTTCACAGTTGCGCGACAGCTCCGGATTCTCACCGGATTCCCTATCATTCCCGTTCTAACCGGGACACCGTAACAATCTTAAAAGAACGTGTGAAATCTAAGGGAATTGTTTTTGAAAACAAAATTTGGGTGAAAATGGATGAAGAAAAATGAGTGTTTGTGGTGGGGGAAATGACTCACAATTATTTCGTCCAGTCCTCCAAAATAATTCCTTTTATCCTCTTAAAATGGTCGGTATTGTTTGTTACCATTGTCAAATTATGAGTTACTGATGTTACCCCAATTAAGAGATCAAAGTCATCAACCGGAATTCCAATTTTTCTTAACCGAGCTTTTTCTTTTGCATAGAGGTCGAGAGAATGAAAAATAGGAACGATTTTAACTCCCATTATAAAATTATCCAGCGCTTTCTGATTTTTATCTTTTTTCTCGCTGTTTTCGACTCCGAATTTTAGTTCGGCAAGTGTGATTTCAGAGATGAAACAATTATCGGGATCGACGTGCATAAATTTTTTGTTAAGGTCAAACATACCTTTTATATAATAAATGCAGGTGTTTGTGTCGATGAGATACTTTTTCAAAGCTGCACTAATTGTCGATTAAAAGTTCTATTGTTACGCAAGTTGTCGATTATTTCGTCGGCCGACTGCTTTGATTCCCAAGCTCCAAACGCTTTGTAGAATGATTTCTTCCTGTCGGTAATATCATTTTTTACCGAAAGAGTAAGTTTGGAAATTAGGTCAAGTTTGTTGCTTGGACTTAGATTCTCCAGCAACTGTAAATATCCCTCAATGAGGGTCATATTTATGTCTATCGTTTTCATTTTAGTTCAATTTATTTATGATCTTCAAGCTAATAAAAAATGAGACGTTTTTCAAATCTTCATTTGCCAAATTTTGTTTGAATTTGTTCAGTCAAAGACTAAGTTATTAAGGTAAAGAGAAAGTTCTTTAATATCAGCAATGTCAAATGCCTGGATAAATCCAAGCACGTGGATTAGTTCGTGAAATCCAATTCTGCCGACCGGCAGGTTGGCAAGGCGCTGATGTGGGCTGGGATTAGTCAGCACAACATTTTATAAATTCATTCTGTTTCAAAGTATCATTATGATAAATGAAAAATTTATTATGCATGCTCATCATAAGAAGCATCCACAGGTTTAGATTCGGGAGAGCCTTTTTGTCTAAACCAGATAGAAAGTAAAACTATAGCTGCGACCGAAAGGAACTCACTCTGCCAGTTTTGGAATGATTCAAACCAAAACTGTGAATTGCCAATATATTGAGAAGCAGAAACAAAAGGCATATTTTTTCCTAATTGCTGTTCATTAAAATTTTTCAAACTTCCATAAAAATGCATAACAAATGAGAAAAGGAATAAACTAAAAAAAGCAATACTAAGTGAATTGCTATATATCTTTAACCATAGCCCACCCTTTTTTACCGGCCATGGTGCGTTGGGGCGTAGCTTTGGTTCTCTGTCTACCGGTTCCTTTTTGTCGAGGCTTTTAGATTCTGAAGAGCCCTTTTGTCTCAAATAAATCGTAAGAAAAACATAAAATGCCATCTGCAAGAATTCACTTTCCCAGTTTTCAAAAGTAGCTTGTATAAAATGACCGCTTGTTGTATAATCAATGGCAGAAAGTTGTGGAAATCCTTTTTCTTTTCTTTCCTCATTCTCTACTTTCATTCCAGTGATAAATTGACCAGCCCAAAAGACCAGCATTAAAGCAAGCATTACTATGCTTAAGCTGTTTCTATATATAAAAGAATGTTTTTTATTCATTTTGTTTTCTTTAACATCTATGTAAATGTAATTAGCTCATTGCTTTGACGCTAACTTATTTATAGAGGAAGTTTTTTGATTAAAAATTTCCCAAAACTGTCCATTTTGGAAATATTGGTGAAGATTTTGTTTTTATTCATTCCTTTTATTTTTAATTTATCCAATGGGCTAGTTATTTTACTTATTGCACTTCTGCTTCTATGAGGATATATTTCTGTTGTTTTACTGCCGTTATGTCCCGGCAGTATCGTAAATCTACCCGGCTTTCTAATAAAGCAGTAAAAATTTCTAAATGAAAATAATTATTTTTTTCTTTATATCAATATTCTTGAGATTTAGAAACCTTTCAGGTTTGAAAACCAATGCAAAATTTAACAAATAAATGATAAGAATAATTTCTGTTTGACACTTGTTTCCTGAAAAAGTAAGTTGCAAATACAAAATGGAGTTTCTCCTAGAATAAAATATTTTTACTGCGGAGTATTGCGTAGATTGTTTATAGGAGAAGTTGTAGTATATAACATAAAATCATAAAGGTGAAATAATGAAAAGTTGTATTAACCATCCTGAAAAAGAAGCATTATCAATATGTCACGGTTGCGGAAAAGATTATTGTGAATTATGCTTAGAAGAAGGGAAAGAATTTTATTATTGTAAAAATCCTGAATGCCAGGAATTGTATAAGAAAGAAATGCCCGCGGGGAAGTTGACTGCCAAAATCATTTGTCCAAACTGCGCCAGTGAATTAGATCTTACAGAAGATGAAAGATTAAACGGAAAAGTTCACTGCCCTAAATGTGAAGTTGCAATTGATTTCAATGTTATCCCGACTGAAATAGTAAACAAAGAAAACTTTGTAGAATTATTAGTTTCGTTAAACCAGGGGGATATTGCATTGATAAAATCTCTCCTTGATGATTCCACAATTGAATATTATACAACCGGGGAAAACTTTTTAAGCGTTGATCCTTTAATTCAGCCAGCTAGATTTTTTGTGAATGAAAACCAGGTTGAAGAAGCAAAAGAATTACTAAAAGAATTTAAATTACATATTTGGGGTACTTCAGACAGAACAGATGAATGATTTTTCTATCACTTGTTGTTAGCATTCTAAGCTTTAAGGAGTTTTTCATGAAACGATTAGTCAAAAATATGATAAACATTATTTGTTTGCTTTTGTTCATTCAATTCTCCTTCACTGGTGCAGTCTTTGCACAGGACACGAAAAAACCGGCTCCCGATGAGGTAATAAAAATGCTTCAGAAAGGGAACGAGAGATTTTTTTCAGGGAAAGCTACCTATCCCCACATGGATGCCGCGCGTATAGAACTGGCAGGAAAAGAGAATCAAGGAAATTACGCATACGCCACGGTACTCTCATGTTCGGATTCCCGCGTGCCTGTCGAACTTTTATTTGATGCGGGTGTAATGGATCTTTTTGTTGTCCGGGTTGCCGGGAATGTTTGTGATACGGATGAGATAGGTTCAATTGAATATGGTTTGGCGCATGTGAATACTCCCCTGCTTGTTGTATTAGGACACACGCAATGCGGCGCGGTTACCGCCGTAACACACGCGGTGCAGGGTGAAGGACATAAACTTGAACGCAATATTCCTCCGCTGGTTGACAATATTATTCCAGCCGTAAAACGGGCAATGAAACAGCATAAAGAAGCGCATGGTGACGCTGTTATTCCTTTTGCCATAGAAGAAAATGTGTGGCAGGCTGTTGATGATCTGTTCATGAAAAGTCCGGCTGTCCGTAACATCGTTAAAGAAGGCAAAGCCAAAGTTATCGGCGCGATCTATGACGTTGGGATGGGCAAAGTAAAATGGCTTCCGCTTGAGCAAGTGGATAAGATTCTAAAAAACGTTGAAGCTTCTCCGAACAAAGAAACAGAGCCGTTCATTTCCGAATAATTTATTCTTAACTCAGCACAAAGAGAATATGCCAATGTTGATACGCTAATCAGCAAGTTAGTCAGGGGAAGAGTTTGAGAATTCCTTTAAGATACCTCAAACTTTTTCCCCCTCAAATTGCATATCGTAAGTAGAATTCTTAATTTTCAATCAGATGAAAAAAAAATTGCTCACTTTTGAACGCAACCTAAAATATAATGAAGCCTGTTTTAGCGCCGACATTCAATCAACAATTCCATTTCTTAAAACTTAAAAAGGGAGAAACTTAATGAGATGGTTCACTGATTTCACCAATTCCTCACTCGGTAAAAAGTTCATAATGGCTCTTACCGGTATACTGCTGATGATGTTTCTTATTGTTCACTTCATCGGCAATATGATGCTCTACTTCGGTCCCGCCGCTTTTCAAAAATATGTTGAAACTTTAGAAGTAGTAAAACCGTTAGTTAGAGTTATCGAAATTATTTTAGCCTTAATTTTTATTTTCCATATTTATAATGGAGTAAGATTATGGTGGATTAACAAAAAAGCTAACCCTGAGAAATACGCGGTTGATGCTTCACGGGAAAACTCGGATGTTTTTTCAAGAAGTATGGCAATAACGGGAAGCATCATTTTTATTTTTCTTGCTGTTCACTTATCTACCTTCTGGTATAGCTTCAATTTTGGAACTCACCCTGAAACCGAATATCCGTTTTACACAATTGTTTCCGATTGGTTTAGGATCCCTTATTACTCAATCATTTATATTATTTCAATGGGATTTTTAGGTTTTCATTTGAATCACGCATTCCAAAGTGCGTTTCAAACATTCGGATTAAATCATAAAAAATATACACCGTTAATTAAAATAGTAGGAACGATTTTCGCGCTGATCATGGCGTTAGGTTTCGCATCTATCCCAATCTACTTTTTAATGGGAGGCAAATAATGATAAAGTTAAATTCAAACGTACCCGAGGGCGGCATTACCGAAAAATGGTCGAACCATAAATTTTCAATGAAGTTGGTTAACCCGGCAAACAAAAGAAAATTTGATATTATTGTTGTCGGCACCGGACTTGCGGGCGCTTCAGCCGCAGCAACATTGGGTGAACTCGGTTATAAAGTAAAAGCGTTTACGTATCACGATTCACCACGCCGCGCACATTCTATTGCCGCGCAAGGGGGAATTAACGCAGCAAAAAATTATCAGAATGATGCCGACTCAGTTTACCGTTTATTTTATGATACCATAAAAGGCGGCGACTTCCGCGCACGAGAAGCCAATGTTTACAGGTTAGCTGAAGTAAGCAACAACATTATTGATCAATGCGTTGCGCAAGGCGTTCCGTTTGCAAGAGAATACGGCGGAACATTAGCAAACCGTTCTTTCGGCGGCGCGCAAGTTTCTAGAACTTTTTACGCACGCGGTGAAACGGGTCAGCAGCTTTTACTTGGCGCTTACAGTTCGCTCAACAGACAAATTAAACTCGGCAATGTAAAGATGTTTAATCGCCGCGAAATGCTTGACTTAGTTCTTGTTGATGGAAAAGCAAAAGGAATTGTCGTAAGAAATTTACTAACCGGAGAAATAGAAAGACACGCTGCACAAGCGGTTGTTCTTGCTACCGGCGGTTATATGAACGTTTATTTCTTATCAACCAATGCGATGAACTGCAATACAACAGCTATCTGGCGCGCACATAAAAAGGGAGCTGCTTTTGCAAATCCTTGTTATACACAAATTCATCCGACGTGTCTTCCGGTTCATGGAGAAGCTCAATCAAAATTAGTTTTGATGAGCGAAAGTTTGCGGAATGACGGAAGAATTTGGGTTCCTAAAAAAGTCGGAGATAAGAGACAACCGGATCAAATTCCTGAAGATGAAAGAGATTATTATCTTGAAAGAAGATATCCCGCTTTTGGAAATTTAGTTCCGAGAGACGTTGCATCGCGAAACGCTAAATATGTTTGTGATGAAAACCGCGGCGTAAACGGCGGGCGTTCGGTCTATCTCGACTTTGCAGATGCTTTCAACCGTATCGGCAAAGACGGCGTTAAAGATAGATACGGCAACTTGTTCGATATGTATCAAAACATTACCGGAGTTGATCCGTATGAAATTCCGATGCAGATTTATCCTGCGCCTCATTATTCAATGGGCGGCTTGTGGGTTGATTATAATTTGATGAGCAACGTTCCCGGCTTGTTTGTTCTTGGCGAAGCAAACTTCTCCGATCACGGTGCAAACAGACTCGGCGCGAGTGCATTAATGCAAGGCTTAGCCGATGGTTACTTTGTTATTCCTTACACAATCGGAAATTATCTTGCAACCGAAAAACCGGAGAAAGCTAATCCTGACAGTTCCGAATTCAAAGAAACGGAAAAGAATGTTCAAGACGATGTAAAGAAATTGCTTTCTGTAAATGGAAAACAAACCGTTGATGCAATTCATAAAAAACTCGGATTAATCTTAATTGATAAAGTTGGAATGTCAAGAGATGAAAAAGGACTGAACGAAGGAATTAAAAAGATAAAAGATTTAAGAGAAGAATTCCGGACTGACGTTAAAGTTGTAGGTAAAGGTGAAGATCTAAACCAAACCTTAGAACGCGCCGGAAGAGTTGCAGATTTTCTTGAGCTTGGTGAATTAATGGCTAAAGATGCTCTCAACCGGAATGAAAGCTGCGGCGGACATTTCCGTGAAGAATATCAAACTCCCGAAGGCGAAGCGTTAAGAAGAGATGATGAATACTCTTATGTGGCTGCCTGGGAATATAAAGGTCCGGGTGAATCGGAACTCTCTAAAGAAAATCTTGAATTTACTAATATTAAATTAGCTACGAGGAGTTATAAATAATGAGCAGTAACCATACCTGCCAGCCGGAAAGGCTGGTAACCTTGAAGTTAAAAATTTGGCGGCAAGAAAATAAAAACGCAAAGGGACACTTCGACGAATTCAATCAAAAAGTTTCTCCCGATTCTTCCATTCTTGAAATGCTTGATGAAGTGAACAATAAATTAGAAGCCGAAGGGAAAACACCGATTGCATTTGAAAGCGATTGCCGTGAAGGAATTTGCGGAACTTGCGGATTAGCGGTTAACGGTCATCCACACGGACCATTGCCGAAAATTGCAACGTGTCAATTGCACATGCGTAATTTTAAAGACGGAGAAACTCTTTACATTGAACCGTTCAGAGCAGCGGCATTTCCTGTTATAAAAGATTTGATTATTGACAGAACCGGTTTTGATAAAATTCAGCAAGCCGGCGGTTACACATCCTTTAACACAGGAAGCGCGCCGGATGCAAGTGCAATTCTCATTTCTAAAAAAAGCGCCGATCTTTCACTTGATGCCGCTGAATGTATTGGCTGCGGCGCTTGTGTAGCGGCGTGTAAAAATTCATCTGCAATGCTTTTTGTAAGCGCAAAAGTTTCTCAATTCGCTTTGCTTCCGCAAGGACAGCCGGAACGATACGACCGCGTGCAAGCAATGGTAAAAGTTATGGACGAGAATGCTTTTGGAAGCTGCACAAACACTTACGCTTGCGAAGCCGAATGTCCCAAAGGAATTTCCGTAAGCAACATTGCCCGCATGAACCGCGATTATTTTATGGCAAAACTTGTGAATGAAAAAGTAGAAGTATAATTCAAATTTGTATAATGCTTACAAGAAACAAGGAAACTTGTAAGTATGTTTTTTAGAAAATAATCTCTAAAGTTTTTGAGTTTGTTTTTAAGTGTTTGGGCAAAACTTCCTTCGGGTTTATTGGTTTTTGTACTAAATTAAGTTGCAATTATTTCTATAATACTTGGTGGGATCTAAATGGCAAAGAAAGTTAATTCATCCAAGCGCCCTATTGAGCAGTATGAACATAAGGACAAAGAGAGAACGAATAATCCGCCGGTAGGGTTAGTAAACGAGCACAATGAAAAATATGAGGAAAAGAAAACTTATCAGTACGATCCTCATTTAGACCCGCAATTAAATTGGGCGGGAAAAGCAGAACATACCTCATTTGAAATACCTACGGTTTCTTTACATGTGCACGAAAGAATTGACCCGCGTAGTATAATTGAAGCTGTTAGAAAGAAGAACGGCAGTAATTACGAACAACTCTCATTGTTTAATTCTAAAGATGAAAACCCGCCGCTAAGAGATGCAATTGAATTTTATAAACACAGACACAACTGGTCTAACAGATTAGTTTCCGGCGACAGTTTACTTGTAATGAATTCCTTAATTGAAAAAGAAGGACTTGCCGGACAAGTACAAATGATCTACTTCGATCCTCCGTATGGAATTAAATACGGAAGCAATTTCCAACCGTTTGTAAATAAGCGTGATGTTAAAGATGGAAAAGATGAAGACCTTTCACAAGAACCGGAGATGATAAAAGCTTTCCGTGATACTTGGGAAATAGGGATACATTCTTATCTAACCTACTTAAGAGATCGATTACTCTTGGCAAGAGAATTATTACACGAAAGTGGTAGTGTGTTCGTTCAGATAAGTGATGAAAATGTTCATCATGTCAGAGAAATATGTGATGAGGTTTTTGGTTGCGATAATTTCGTTAGTCAAATCACCTTTAGAAAAAAATTAATGCCTCTTGGTGCAAAGACTTTAGAAAATATGTCGGATTATTTGATTTGGTATACAAAAGAAAAAACTAAATTGAAATACCATCAAATATTTTACCCAACAAAACCGGATCCAAATGCAAGATGGACTGGCGTTGAGCTTGAGAATGGAGAAAGAAGGATGTTAGATTCTGAGGAGAGGAAAAAGGTAAATAATTTGCCAATCAATTCGAAAGTATTTAGTACTGTACCACAAATAGCTCCCTCATTTTCCGAAGCTTCAGTTTATGAATTTGAATTTGAAGGTCAAAAATATTATCCGCCAAAAGGATCTTGTTGGGTAACAACTCTTGAGAAGATGGAAATTTTAGCAAAGAAAAAGAGGTTAATTGTTGAAGCAGGAAGTCCACGCTATATAATGTATTATGATGACTTCCCATATAGCAAGATAACTAATCCTTGGCATGATACTGCTCCTACTCAAAATAAATCTTATGTAGTTCAAACCAATCTAGGAGTTATTGAACGATGTATGTTGATGAGTAGTGATCCTGGAGATTTAGTACTTGATATAACCTGTGGAAGTGGAACAACAGCAATAGCATCTGAAGAGTTAGGTAGAAGATGGATTACTTGTGACACAAGTCGAGTAGCAATAACTCTAGCAAAACAAAGATTAATGACATCTGTTTTTGATTATTATCAGTTAGCCTATCCGGATCAAGGTGTTGGAAGTGGTTTGTTATATAAAACCGTTCCACACGTTACGTTAAAATCTATTGCCAACAACGAACCACCCGGACAAGAAACTTTGTACGACCAACCATTTATAGATAATACAAGAACACGTGTAACGGGTCCTTTTACAGTAGAAGCAGTGCCTGCGCCGGTAGTAAAACCTTTGGATTCAATAATTTCCCCTCCTTATCAAGGAGGGGATGCCGAAGGCAGGGGAGGTCAAGTGGATAACAGCATCGCACGTAAAGGAGAAACGCTAAGACAATCAGAATGGCGCGATGAACTTCTCAAAACCGGAATTAGAGGAAAGAAAGGGCAGTACATTTATTTCAGTAGAGTTGAACCGATACCGGGTACACGTTATCTGCATGCAGATGCCGAAACAAAAATAGAATTGAAAAAGAAAAACTTATTTGAAACTGAAAACCAACTGAGTTTTGAGGATGTTCCTCAAAGAGCGGTAATTTCTTTTGGACCCGAACATGCACCGTTAGAACAAAGACAGGTTGCGCTTGCAATTGAAGAAGCGCAAAAGTTAGTCCCCAAACCAAAGCTTGTTGTCTTTGCAGCCTTTCAATTCGATCCCGAAGCGGCAAAAGATATTGATGAAACGGAATGGCCAGGTGTATCCCTCCTCAAAGTTCAAATGAATACTGATCTATTAACAGACGATCTTAAAAAGAAACGTTCTTCAAATGAAAGTTATTGGTTAATTGGTCAGCCGGATATTAGAGTGATTGGTGGCGAGTGGTTAGTGGATAGAAATAATAAAAGGATAACAAACTATGACGACTTTAAAAAGCTATCGGGAATTAATAGTTTGGCAGAAATCAATAAGCTTAGTGAAAATGATTTACACTTCTACACAACACTTTCCCAAAGAAGAGATTTATGGATTGATATCGCAAATAAGGAGAGCCGCAGTTTCAATTCCGGCAAACATAGCGGAGGGGCAGGCGAGGAACACAACGGGGGAGTTCATTCAGTTTCTGGGAATAGCGAAAGGGTCGCTGGCGGAATTGGAGACATTAATAATCTTATCAGAGAATTTGAATTACATGCAAAAGGAAGTTTCAGAAAATTTATTGAAGGACTGCGAAGAAATAAGCAGATTACTGAGCGGTCTAAAGAAATCGCTATCCACGCACCACTAACCACTCTCCACTTTAATACAGTTGAGGTAAAAGGCTTCGATTACTTTAATACAAAAACGGGACAACTTGAATCCGGTGGAAACGATAGGATAGCCGTATGGATGCTTGATACCGATTACGATGGACGAAGTTTATTCCCACGACAAGTTTTCTTCCCGATGGCTGGCGAAAAAGAAGGATGGACGAAACTTGCAAAGAACTTGAAAGCAGAAATTGACGAAGAATTAATTGAAGCATTTAAAGGAACAATCTCACTCCCATTTGAAGCCGGTAAGTATAACCGCGTTGCGGTTAAGATAGTGGATGACAGGGGGATTGAGAGTTTGAAAGTGATAGAAATATGACTGGTCTTACATATATCAACGATATGTTTCTTCAAATAAAGTATAGACCTATAAGACTGGGAATTTGTGTTTTAGATGATGATTTAGATTCAATATTAAATGCAATGAGAATTAATTATTCGTTATGGGGAGGCATTTACAATCCAATAATTCCTGTTAATGATGAAAAACTTGCAGACTATTTAATAAAGTTATTTAGGGTGGATATATTATATCCAATTATTGAGAATAAGAAAATTGAAGATTTTATTAAAAAGTACAATTACTTACAATGGCCATTCAACAATCAGAGTTTATATACCCAGTCACAACTTTTTCATCAATCAGTTTTATTAGATATTGAAACCCCAGCGCAAATGCTTTCCGAGAGTCAAAAGCTCTCCGGTATTTTTCAATTAATGAAAAAGGGGATTTCATTCTTTGATATCGAAAAGAATGATAAACTCAAGAATTTTTATTTAATGAGTTTTGGTGAATTACCTAATATTGATCGGATAAAGATTGATTATCAGGAAAATCTAACTAGATATTTTACTGTTGATCACCATCTAATCGAACCTCAGAGCAAAATAGAATATAGCTATTTCGATCTGCCTACGATTAAGAACCTATGTGGATATAACTTATTCCAAGATTCAAGGAATGCTTGGGGCTTTCCAGGCATATACTTCGGAAAACTAGAAAATGCTTTGGACTTGATCAATTATTGGAATTTACAGGCTACCAGTATTCCAATTTATTTTTATGATTCAAACTACCGAGAAATATTTGGTGATTTTATAAATGTACTTTGCAAGGATATTGTTAATCATGATACATCAAGATTCCGTGCTTATCCCCGAAATGTGGGTATCTATTATTCAAATGATTCGAACCTTGATCTAGATTTGATTAATGAAAAATCAATAAAAATTGGTGTTAATAGTCAGATATGGAATGGATTAAATGTTTCTGTAGCTAACAACTATATTAATTCTAAATTTATTCATTCAACTGCTGTTGCTCATGAGTATGGTGAAAAATGTTCGATTCAGTTACCAGACAAAGGTTTTAATACTTTACACACAAAGTCGGGTCAAAATTTAATTTGTGTAATTAGAAATGTTCAGTCACACTTCTCCACGCACCAAACAATATCATACTTCGCAAATTATCCTGAAGTAAACTCATTTTTAGGTGATAAGTGTTTTCTGGATTGGCGGGAGGCTAGATCCGGGTATGATGGATTAGGTAAGATTATTGATATACATGATGATCATATTAGTTTTTACTCGATTCAAACTGAGGAGTACTTAATTAAAGTTTTCGAAGCGTTCGGAGTAGATGCACAAATTAGTAAACCGGGATTAATTGCAAATAGAATAATAAATCAGTTTGATGGCATACAAGGTTGTAGAGTTTTCAAGATAGCCGGTGTAAGAAATTTATTCGGAAAATCAAAACCTGATGAATCTCTAAAAAAAACATCAATTATTGAAACAATTTGTGAATTACCTCTTGAAAGAAAAGATGAAATAAAAAGATTTTCTGAAAAATATAACGACCTGACTATCTATAGTGGTCAGAAAAGAGATTTAAATCCTGATGGTGTATTTAATTTTTTGTTGGAAAAGGGAGCCTTTCGTGTTGGAATTGATTTAAAATGTCCTAAGTGTGGATTAGATTTTTGGTTGGATATTGATAGCATAAGGTCTGTTAGCCCATGCTATTATTGCGGACACATTTTTAATATTTATACTCAGATAAAAGACAATAACTGGTCTTATAGGCGATCTGGGATTTTTGGGAAAGATGATAATCAGGAAGGTTCAATACCGGTAATAGTAACCTTACAACAATTACATACTACTCTACATGCTGAAACCAAAATATTGTATCCTTCAATGAAATTAACTCTAAAGGGACAAAAAAAAGAATTCGAAATCGATTTTGTAATGATACTCCAGGAGTTTAATAATAAACCTAAAATAATTTTTGGTGAGTGCAAATCTCGAGGTGGTAAAATAGAGCAACAAGATGTGGATAACTTAGTTTTATTTGCAAATAAAATTCCACAGGATAGATTTGATGTGTTTCTTTTGTTTTCAAAATTAAATGAATTTACATCAGAGGAAATAAATTGTTGTAAGAAAGTTAATAATAACACCGCCTGCAAGTTGATAATGCTAACTGATAGAGAACTTGAACCATATCATTTATATTCAAGAACAATTAAAGAGTTCCCAAATATTGATAAGCATACGATTTCTCTTGAACAAATGGTTGCGAATACTCACAAAATGTACTATGAATTTGAAAATGAAAAAGATTGACAAACTAATTATTATTTCTCCATATCAAGAACCGCAAAATTATTGGAGTTACAGACGCGAGACTCGCGAGTTCTTAAAAAAAGAAGGACGCAGACCGGCGGGTTATGTAATTGCTTCAGAAAGTTATTGAGGATGTATTGTATGCACCGATTAGGAGAAATTATAAAGATGAATAAAGCTTTTAGGGTATTCGGTTTTTACTTAACTGAGAAAAGGTATCTAGAACTTAACACCTTATTTTATAACAACTTGTTACTTAACTAGGATCCGGAAAATGAAAGAATGGATTGGTAAGGGAGTAAAATTGTTGAACAAAAGTTTACTCCCAATACCGCAAGAACTAAATGAATTAGACTGGAAAGAAGGACTAAGTTCAAACAATGAAAAATTAGCGCATCATCTTTCTGCCTTTGCGAATCATCCTGGTGGTGGTTATATGATCTTTGGAATAAAGAACTCGGATGGAAAACCAGTAGGTATAGATAAATCAAAAGTTACAGAATATATTCAAAGGTTATCCAATATATCAAGGGATGCTTTAGACCCACTGGTAAAAATTGATCATTCTGTAGAAACTTATGAGAATGTCCCTCTTCTTTTCATTTATGTTCATGAATCTTCGGTTAAACCTGTACATATTAAAACCCGCACAATAGAAGATAGCTACATAAGATCGGGCGGGACAACCAGAAAAGCCTCAAGACATGAAATAGGTGCGTTGTTATTAAACAGTAAGAGTGTGAGATGGGAAGAACTTCATGCCTCAAAACTAATTACTGCAAGAGAAGTGCTAACTCTATTGGATTACAAAACAATTTTCAGTCTCCTGAAACATCCGGTACCCTTACAGCCGGATGAACTACTTAATTGGATGATAAAAGAAAAGATGATCAGTAAAGTTGAAACGGATGGATTTTACATAACAAACTTTGGAGCGATTGCTTCAGCAGAAAATTTAAATGAGTTTGATGATTTATCGCGAAAAACAATCAGATTGATTAAATACAAGGGGATTAATAAACTAGACACGGAAAAAGAATTCCCCGGGCAGAAAGGTTATGCAATCGGTTTTGAAGGATTAATAGAATTTTTAAAAGCATTATTGCCCCAAAGTGAAATTATTAAAAACGCATTAAGATCTGAAGTGACTGTTTATCCTGAATTAGCATTGAGGGAGTTGATAGCGAATGCACTAATTCATCAAGACTTTACTATACAAGGTAAAGGACCTATGATTGAAATATTTGATAACAGAATTGAAATAAGTAATCCGGGAAGACTGTTGCCGTCTAAAAACATTGACAGACTTATTGGTACAAATCCAGAATCGCGAAATGAAATTCTTGCAAAAGCTTTCAGAAGATATAATATTTGTGAAGAAAGGGGAACCGGATTAATTAAAACAATAATTAGTTTGGAAGTATATGGTTTACCAGCATTAAATTTTGAAGAGGGAGAGAATTATTTTAAAGTTACTCTTTATTCGCCAAGAAAATTTGCAAATATGTCTATTCAAGAAAGAGTAGATGCTTGCTATCAACATTCAATTATTAAATACATGGCAGGCGGCGCGATGACAAATACAAGTTTGAGAGAACGATTTAAGATGCATGAAAAACAACGGCCTATGGTTTCCAAATTAATCAAAGTGACATTGGAACGCGGTAAAATCAAGTTTAAAAATCCGGAAAATATATCGGATAAATTTGCAGAATACATTCCATTTTGGGCTTAACTCAATGAATAAAATTGACAAACTAATTATAAACTCCCCCTATAAAGAACCGCAAAAATATTGGAGTTACAAACGCGAAACTCGCGAGTTCTTAAAAAAAGAAGGGCGAAGACCGGCAGGTTATGTAATTGCCTCGGAAAGTTCTAAAGCATTTGATGATCCCGGTGTGTTTATTGAAATCCCTCTTGTAAATGAAATAAGAACACGGATAAAAAATTGGCGTGAACAAAATTATCCCGGTGTTAGCGGTATAACAAAAAGATTATTAGACCATTGGAATGATGGTTCGTTAAGAGAAAACAGGCGGCTCTTCTTTTGTCAATTAGAAGCAATTGAAACCATTATCTGGTTGACCGAAGCACCGGAAAGTGAAAAAGTTGGAATTAATATTCCATCAGATGGCGGAGAGTTCCAACGATTATGCTCAAAGATGGCAACCGGAAGCGGTAAGACTATTGACATGGCAATGCTTATAGCGTGGCAGGTTTTAAACAAAGTTACCTATCCTCAAGACGTTCGTTTCTCTAAAAACATTTTTATTGTAGCTCCGGGATTAACCGTTAAAAACAGATTACAAGTTTTACAACCGTTCGGAGAAGACAATTACTACGATCTTTTCAATCTTATTCCACCAGGATTAATGGACAAACTTCGTCAAAGTAAAATCATCATTAAAAATTGGCATGCTTTACAATGGGATGCTGAAGAAAAGTTAAGTAAGAAAAAAACAGTTGATAAACGGGGCGCTAAAAGTGATGAGGCTTATGTTCGTGAAGTGCTGGGAGAACTTGCCGGTTCAAAAAATATTATTGTAATAAATGATGAAGCACATCACGCATGGAGAATTCCGGCAGAGTCAAAAATAAAAGGTGTTGCAAGAGAAGATATTGAAGAAGCGACTAAATGGATTGGCGGGTTAGACCGTATCCATAGAGCAAGAGGAATATTAAAGTGTTATGACTTTTCAGCAACACCATTTGCTCCCGGTGGAAAGAAAGCTTCGGAAGAAGCATTGTTTGGTTGGATTGTTAGCGACTTCGGATTAAATGACGCAATCGAATCGGGTCTTGTTAAAACTCCGCGGGTAGTAATCAGAGACGATGGAATTCCGGATGCAAAAACCTATAAGCCGAAACTTTATCATATCTACGAGCATGTTAAAGATGATCTTAACAGAAAAGCTGAAGAGCATGAACCGTTACCCGATTTAATAACGAATGCTTATTACCTGCTTGGTAAAGATTGGCTGGAAGCTTATAAGGATTGGAAGAATGGGGGTTATCCAACTCCGCCCGTAATGATAACGGTAACAAACAGAACAGAAACTGCTGCCCGCATAAAGTTTTCTTTTGATCGCGCGAAAATAAAAATAGAAGAACTTTGCGACCCGGATAAAACATTGCACATTGATTCTAAGGTTCTTGATTTAGCTGAATCGAAAGAGGAGGCTGAAGCACTAGAAATAGAAAAAAGCGATGACGAAGAAACCCAATCGCCAAAACTGACCAAACAACAACTTGCTGAGCAATTAAGGCAAAAAGTTGATACCGTTGGACAGATAGGTAAACCCGGTGAGCAGATAAGAAAAGTAATAAGTGTCGGGATGCTTTCGGAGGGATGGGATGCAAAAACCGTAACGCATATAATGGGTTTAAGAGCTTTTACAAGTCAACTACTTTGCGAACAAGTAGTTGGTAGAGGATTAAGAAGAACGACTTACGAAGTTGACCCGACAACCGGATTATTTGAAGCTGAATACGTAAATATCTTTGGAGTGCCTTTTACATTTCTGCCCCATGAATCAGATGAAGGAACACCGCCCCCACCGCCAAAGCCAAAAACACAAATCGAAGCGGTAAGAGAAAAACAAATCTATGAGATTTCCTGGCCTAACATTATTAGGATTGATCATATTTACAATCCAAAGTTGATTGTGGATGTTAAAAAGATGCCGGGTTTAACATTGAATGCATATGAGACAATTACTCTTGCTGAGTTAGCACCGGTGGTAGAAGGGAAGCCGGATTTATCAAAAATTTCTCCAATAGATTTAGAAGAGCTTGCAAAAAAATATAGAATGCAGAGAATAATTTTTGAAACAGCTAGAGATGCTTTTGATAATATGCAGAAAGATTGGAAAGGAAATAGAGAAAGTTTAATAGGACAGCTAATCAAAATTGTTGAAGAGATAATGTATTCGGATGTTATTCAAATTAATCCTCCGCTTTTTTACTCTGACGAGTTAAGGAGGAGAATTTTAATTACGCTGAATATGTCAAAGATTGTAAATCATATCATAAGATACATCCGTTCGGGAAATACCCTTTCTGTTACTCCGGTATTCGATAACGAGAAACCAATACGTTCAACAGGAGATATGAGAACCTGGTACACAAGTAAACCGTGTGAAAGAACTAAAAAATCTCACATCAATTTTTGTGTATTCGATAGTACGTGGGAATCAACAGAAGCATTTCAATTAGATAATAAAAATCCACTGGTCGAAGCATGGGTAAAGAACGATCATCTTGGTTTTGAAATTCCGTATATGTATCAGGGAGTAGTGCACAAATACAGACCGGATTATATTGTCCGTACTTTCAATAATGATTATTTCATTATCGAAGTAAAAGGTCAAATGACAGAACAAGATAAAACAAAGTTAGCCTATGTTGAAGAATGGACGAAAGCCGTAAACGAGTATGGCGGTTTTGGGAAATGGAAAGTGACAGTTGTAAGTGATCTTCAAGGAATTTCATTTTAAGAAATCTGGTTAAGTTGAGAATTCTCAACATTGCTTCTCATCAGAAAGAACTCTAAATTTGGGTGTCAATTTTTCTGCCTTCTCACTTTCTGTTTCTGACTTCTGTATTCTGACCGAAAACGCAACACTCCGCTCGAAAATTGATGGTCTCCAATTGTTGGAACAATAAAATTCATAGTGAGGAATACTCCGCTGTGAAAAAGATAATACTATCATACGAGGTCGATCATGAAACACTTAGTTTTTATTTTATGTCTAGGTTGTTTTATCGGCTGTTCCTCAACGCAACAAGCGACCGATGATTCGTTTCCCCAATTATTAACGCGAACTCCGCTTCCGGTAATTCCCTCTTCGGTATCCCAACCCTACTTTGAGATGGACATGGTATTGTTTATTCTCGAAGATGGATCAGTTAATAATGTCCGGATGCGCAGAGGCAGCGGAGATAATGTTTGGGATTCACTTGCTGTTGCTTCAATCAAACAATGGCGGTTTGTCCCTGCCCGATTGGAAAACAATGTGGTAAGTACCTGGTTTCGTTTAAAGCTTACCGTTAAGTATGCAAATCCGCGTTATCTCTCCCTTGCAGAAATATTATGCAATACAAAAGATGCAGCTGATTCTGTTTATGAAGCATTACTTCAAGGTGAAAATTTCGGTGAACTGGCGACACGGTATTCGGTAACTCCTTCCCGTGCCCAGAAAGGAATACTCGGCGAAGTGGATATCAATCTTTATTCGGAAAATATAGGTAAGGCAATACAACAACTGGGTGTTGAAGAATTTACAAAACCGGTAAAATTTGGTGACCAATTTGCCATTTTCAAAAGATTACAGAAATAGGGAGGGTTGAAGGCTCATGGGTGAGGGTTGATGGTTGATGGTTGATGGTTAAAAAAAGGCAGTAGTAATTGGGCAATAGTTATTTTTACCATAAACAATTGACTACAAAAGAACAAAATCTTGATAGAAGAAATTCCCCCTCCTCTCACCTTAGGGATTCGGTGAAGGCTTATTTTTCAACAATCACTCTCCCGATTAACTTTTAACCTGGATTTTTTTTATTTTAAAGGTAAGAATAACTGAGATAAGCAATGTTTGAGAAGGAAATACAATTTATCACCGATTTTAATCTAAATAAGATTAAAAGGCTCGGTTCATTTTTTACGTTGGAAGATTTGGCTAAAGCAAAAGTCCATCCTGCAATTGTGCAATATATTTCTGCCGAAATTGACTATCTTATTTTTCTCGACCGTCAAAACCTTTTTCAAAAATCTGTTTTTGATTATAGCGGGACTGAAATTGCTAAACATTTTTTAGCAATTAGTCAGGAGATCAAAAAAAATAAACTTCTTCCGTATGAAGAAGTAAAAAAAATAATTCAGCAGGCGGTAACGTTTCAATTAACGTACCTGCTTCGCCCTGTTTGGACGTTGAAAAAATTTATTTTTGACACGGCTGAAGTTCGGTCTCAGGATGAAGTAAAGTTATTTTTCAACTACTTATATTTTTATGATTATTACAAAAAAATCTTTTTAACGATCCTTGAAAAGAAACAACTGCTTACTGTAAGTATTTATGAATTTGAAGCGCTGCTTGAAAAAATCCAAAAGCAGCTTCTTGATCAACAGATGAAAAATGTTCTTGAGAATGCTTTGATCGATATGGCGGAATTTCTTAACACGGGTGAAGTGACAAAGACAAAACTTTCAATTGAAACTATTGAAATTTTCTTAAAGGATAAAAAACTTTACGATAGTATCTACAAAGTAAGAAAACTACTATCGGTTGATCCGAAACAAAAATTTGAACTATTGGAACTTCAGGCTGCTATATTCAGTTCGATCGCTGTTGAAAATGATGATGAACACCCGATTGAATCTCCTAAGGATGAAACGCAGCTTGATATCTTTAAATCAGCGGAATCCGCCGAAGACGGAGCATCAAATGAGCCTGCTCCACTAGTCGAGGATGAAATTAATACCGATGATTTCGGAGATAAATCTGGGAGCGAAGAATCGGAAACTGTCGAACATGAAACGGAAGAACAAAAAGATGAAGAACCGGAAGTTGAAATTCCGGGACTTGAATATGAAGAACCTGCCGAATTGGAAAATGATGATAGTGAAATTATTGATTTAGAGATAGAAATCTCGAATGAAGAAGAAAACATAGCTGAAGATGAACAATTTCATGAAGATGCATCATTGGATGAAGTGAACAAATCTAATGAACACATTGACTGGGAACATGAAGCTGGTGAGGTTCCTCCAACAGAAACGGGAAGTGAAGCGGATTCCGAAAAAATTCCCTTTGAAAAATATTTTCAAGAGGAGTTGAAAAAAAATGAAGATTTAGTTGAAGTTCCCCCTTTGGGAGAATATAAAGAGACCGAAGAAATTTCTTTTTTAGAAAAAGAGAATGAGAGTGAACTACAACCGGTCGAAGAAGAAACAGTTCCCGAAAATGAGGTTACAAATGATGAACCTGAAAATGATATCTTCAGTTCTTTCACTACAAAAGAGACGATGAAAATTATCGGGACAATTTTTAATCAGGACAGTTTGGATTTTGTGAACACTCTCGAACGTATTTCCGAGTGTTCCAATGAAGATGAAGCAAATCAAATTTTAAAAGATGTTTTTCTTTCTTATCGCATAGGTTCAGTAGGAAAAGAAGCAATGTTGCTTAAGGAAAAGGTCGAACAATATTTTCGTGATAAGGAGTTTTAATGTTTATTGATTACGCACAAATTAATGTTTCGGCAGGCAAAGGAGGCGACGGCGCAATTACTTTTCGCCGCGAAAAATATGTCCCCAAAGGTGGTCCTTCCGGCGGCAATGGAGGAAAAGGGGGAGATGTAATTCTTGTTGCAAACAGTAATCTTTCAACGCTCTTAGATTATCGCTACAAAAAAAACTATGCCGCTGAAGATGGAGACGCCGGAGCAAATTCTTTAAAAGATGGCAAAAACGGAAAAGATATTATTGTTCTAGTTCCTGTTGGCACTATTATAAAGGATGCAGCGACAGAAAAAATTCTTTATGATCTCAATAAAAACGGAATGAAGGTAGTCGTTGCAAAGGGAGGAAGAGGCGGGAAAGGGAATTCTAATTTTGCAACGTCAACAAATCAAACTCCCCGTTTTGCTGAAGACGGCAAGCCCGGCGAAGAAATAAAAATTATTTTAGAATTAAAACTGATAGCAGATATTGGTTTGGTTGGTTTTCCAAATGCAGGAAAGTCAACTTTAATTTCTACAATTTCTGCAGCCAAACCGAAAATTGCAGATTATCCTTTCACAACGCTTGAACCGAATTTGGGAATTGTACGTTATAAAGAATATCAAAGTTTTACCGTTGCTGATATCCCCGGCATTATTGAAGGAGCTTCTGAAGGGAAAGGGCTTGGGCTTTTATTCTTGCGGCACATTGAGCGAACAGGAATTCTTTTGTTTTTAATTGACAGCCAGTCGGAAGATTACCAAAAAGATTTTTCGATTTTGCTGAATGAATTGAAGTCATATAGCAAAATTCTTGCTCAGAAGAAAAAGATCATCAGTATTTCCAAAGCCGATCTGTTAACAGAAAAGGAAATTGAGAAATTGAAAAAGAAAAAATTCCGTGGGGCTGATTCTCCGACGATAGTTTTTTCTTCCGCTACACGGAATGGAATTGATCATCTGTTAGACTATTTATGGAAAGAACATGCTCAAACAATTTATCAAGAGGTGGAAGAATGAAAAAAAACATTATTAATATTTTTTTATCACTTTTTTCGATGGTCATTATCAGCTCATGCAGCGGCAGTGGAGGATTCAATATGTTTTCCGATTCCGAGGATGTAAAACTTGGGCACGATCTCTCTGCAGAAATGTTAAACCATCAAAATGAGTACCCGGTTTTTAGAGGCGATCCATCAATAAAAAATTATATCAATCAAAGCATTTTTCAACAAATATTAGCTTCGTCCAAAATTGCAAAGAGAAATGTATATGATTATAAGATAGAATTGATTGCCAACGATAACACTTTAAATGCCTTCGCGTTACCGGGTGGAAACGTTTATATCTATACAGGATTATTAAAATTTCTTGATTCGGAAGCAGCTCTTGCCGGAATTTTAGGACACGAAATTGCGCATGCCGAAAAAAGACATGCAACGCAACGAATGACACAATATTACGGAGTTGAATTTTTAGTTGGAATGGTTCTCGGAAGTCAGCCTTCTAAAATTGCAGAAGTTGCTTCAAATCTTTTTGTAGGGCTTGCATTTTTGGCAAACAGCAGAGCGGATGAAGATGAAAGCGACAAATATTCTTTTGAATACCTTAAAGATACCCGCTTTTATCCCGGATCTGTAAAATTCTTTTTTGAAGAAATGCGTGATGCTGGGCTGATCAGTTCAAACAGTAATAAAGTTGCAACTTTTCTTTCCTCGCACCCTGATCCTGTCAATCGTATTGCAACTACCAATCAACGCTTGCAAAGTTCGGGCATAGTTATTAAAGATTGGAAATCGAGTGATGCAAATCTTTTTAAAAATGAATATGCATCAAATATCAAAAACAAACTTCCTAAATAAGAATGCAGTATAGAAAACTCGGGAAAACAAATTTACTTGTTTCTGAAATTGGTTTTGGGTCATGGGCAATTGGAGGACCACTAATGGCGGGGGATGTTCCTATTGGCTGGGGCAAGGTTGATGATGAAACTTCCAAAAAGGCAATTTCAAAAGCCGTTGAACTTGGTGTGAATTTCTTTGATACGGCAGATTTTTACGGACTCGGTCACAGCGAAGAATTACTCGGAAATGTTTTTAGCGGGAATTGGAATGATATTATTCTTGCTACAAAAGTTGGTAACACATTAATGGATGATGGTTCGGCAGGATCAAATTATTCTAAGCAACATATTTTGCAGGCATGTGAGAAAAGTTTAAAGAGATTAAAAAAAGATACCATTGACGTTTACCAATTGCACAGCGCACGAATAGAACATTTAGAACAGGGCGAATGTGTTGAAGCCATGGAACAACTTCAGCAGGAAGGAAAAATCCGGTTCTGGGGAATTTCACTCAATACGTTTCAACCGGAGAAAGAAGCAAAATTTTTTGTTGAACATCAGATCGGACATACATTTCAAATTGCTTTCAGCATTATCAATCAGATTGCGTTAAAGGAAGTTTTTCCATTGGCAATTGAAAATAATTACGGAATTATTGCACGTGTTCCGCTTCATTTTGGCTTGCTGACCGGAAAATTTCCAAAAGAAAAAGTCTTCCCGAAAAATGATCATCGAAGCAATAGGTTAAATCCGGAGTTACTAAATCTATCACTCGATAAACTTCAACGCGTTTTTACCTTAGCTGCAGAAAAAGGAATTGAACCGGTTAATTTTGCGATGAGTTTTATTTTAAGTCATCCGGCGGTTTCAACAGTTATTCCGGGAATCCGCACAGAAGCGCAAGCCATCGCCAACGCTAAAATATTTGCTACGCTTGCCTCAGAAGATATTGATTTTCTTCATTCCTATTATGCAAGCGATTTGGAACTCTTGATGGAAGCTTATAAAAAAGGATAGAAAAATCGTTTTCCAATTTCATGTATCACAGATTATTAATCTGTGATACAGTGTGAAAACCCGTGGTACTATTCACCAATAAGTTGATTGCGAAGTTTTACCGGAGCTGCTTTTCTTCCTTTTGCTCTTAGATTTAGCATCTCAACAAATAAAGAAAAAGCCATCGAAAAGTAGATATATCCTTTTGGGATGTGCTGATCAAATCCTTCTGCAATGAGTGTAATTCCTATTAAAAGTAAAAAACTTAGTGCGAGCATTTTTACGGTTGGGTGATTGTTTACGAAAGCGCTGATCTTCCCAGAAAGAAAAAGCATAAAAATTACTGCAACAACAACCGCAGTTACCATCACCCAAATTTGATTTGCCATTCCTATTGCGGTTATTACGGAATCAAGCGAGAAGACAATATCAAGTAAAAGAATTTGAATCATCACACCGGCAAAAGAAGATTTTATCCTAAAATTTGCTTCCCCTTCTTCTCCTTCAAGTTTATCATGGATTTCATGCGTGCTTTTTGTTAAAAGGAAAATTCCTCCACTAATTACAATAAGGTCTTTCCCGGAAATCTCATTTCCGAAAACGGTAAATAATGGATAAGTTAATTTCATCAAAAGTGTAAGAGAAAGTAGAAGCAATACTCTCGTGATCATAGCAAGTGAAAGTCCGATGATCCGCGCTTTTTCCTGCATTGAAGCCGGTAGTTTCCCTGTTAGAATGGAAATAAAAACAATGTTGTCTATACCAAGAACAATTTCCAACACGACTAAGGTGAGTAGAGAAATAATAATTTGAAGATCAAATTCCATGGATAATCCCAATCAAAAAAATGGTTTAAAGATTTCAAGAATTATACGATAATTTTTGCTAAAATTGTAATGTTTAGTATATTTGGAAGCCATTTTGACAACAATGGCGGGGTAGCTCAGTAGGTTAGAGCAATGGAATCATAATCCATGTGTCGGGGGTTCGAATCCCTCTCCCGCTACCATTTTATACAATGAAAGGTGTTTATGTATAGTGTTTTAATAGGAATCTCGGTTATCGTATCAATTTTATTGATAATAATTATTCTCATGCAAGCAAGCAAAGGTTCAGGATTAGCCGGAACTTTTGGCGGAGCAAATGTTGGTTCTGTCTTTGGAACAAGAAGAACGGCCGACTTTTTAAGTACATCAACCTGGTGGCTTGCCGGGATGCTTGTTGTGCTTGCGATTGTTGTAAATCTGTTCTTTCTGCCAACAGCTAAAAATGATAACACGAATAGTGTTATTCAAAAGGGTGGAAGACAAGGTGTTCCAACTAATCCGGCTTTACCGCGCTAAAATTATTTGCCGGGTTCGTTTTTGAATCCGGCTAACTTTTCAATTATTTTGTCTTCAACTTCTCTATAATAATTGTTACTCTTTTTCGAGAACTCGAATATCATACTGATAATGAGGTCATCTCCGTTATCTAGTTTTAGGTAACCGGATACAGAAGAAGCGCCGTTAAGTGTCCCTGTTTTTCCCCGAAAATTTACATCGATATCTGATTTTTTCATCCTGTTTCTAAGAGTCCCGTCTTCGCCTGCAGTGCTAAGTGAGTTATAAAATGTGTCGAAATACCGGATATCGAAATAGATCTTTTCCAATAACCCGGCAATTGCTCCAACGGAAACCTGGTTGTTCCTAGAAATACCGGAACCATCCACTATTTTTGTCCCCTCGGAAGGGATATCGTTGTCATAAAGAAATTTATTAATTGTTTGCGCGGCATAAAAAGATGAGCCTTCTTTTCCGGATGAAACAGCTCCTATTATTTTAAAAAGACATTCAGCTAAAAAATTATCACTTCTTTTATTCACAATACTGAGATAATCTTTTAGTTTAATTGAATGACCGGCAATTTCTTTTGCAGATTTTGGAGTAGTTCCCTTTTTATAAACTCCATTGACATATATTGAAGATTCTTTCAATTTATTAAAAACAATTTCTGCAATTTGCAGCGGCGGATCTGAAAAGAACTCGGTTACAAACTTATATTTTTTTCTACGGACTTTTTTTCTAACCACATGCTTGTTTTTATTAAGGATCAATGCGCTTACCGGCGGCAAAGAAACAGTTTTTGTTTCATCTTCTATCCAGTCTTGTCTCGAATAATTATCATCAAAAAAAGTATCGTCCCCTACAATATTTCCGGTTATTTCCGTGATCCCTTTGCGTTTAAGATCATCGATCAATTTGTCAAGGTCAGTTTCGCTAAATAATCCATTTCCATAACCTTTTATGTAGAGGTTCCCATTTAACTTTCTTTTATCAACATTATTTGCGTCGGAAAAAAATTTGGTTGAAATTAAATAATCTGGACCTAAAAAATAAACTGCAACTGCAGTAGTAAATAATTTAGTGTTTGAAGCCGGGATGAGAGGAACATTTGCATTATGCACATAAAGTGTCTCTTCTTTCATAGGATTCAAGATGACAATACCGTAACGGGATTGAGGAGGAACTTTCTTTAGGATACTTTCGATCTCTGCTTTTATCGTTTGAGCGGAACCAGAAAGAAAGTTACCTACTACTATTATTATTAGAATGAGTTTTTTCAAAATTCGTTATTCAATTAAAATGAAAATAGATTATATTACTATCAAAAATAATAAACATAATTTTATTCACTAATCAAAATCTTTTATGGAAAAATTTAAAGCCTACGAAAAATCGGATTTTCTTCACTCTTCAGACGGAAGGATTGTAAGAATACTCTCGGAATATTTAGAACCCGCAGCCCGTTTCAAGAAATACAACATTTTAGATACCATTGTTTTTTTTGGTTCAGCGCGTCTTCGTTCAAAAAAAGATGCTTTAAAAGAATACAATAAAATTAAAGCCTCAGACCCAAAAGCCACTCCTAATTTTGTCCAAAAACTTCGTACTGCGCAACAACACGTTGATATGTCTAAATATTACGAAGATGCAGTCGATCTCTCCAAAAAGATAACAACATGGTCTATGAATCTTGGATTAGACAGCAACCGTTTTATTATTAGCACCGGCGGCGGTCCTGGAATTATGGAAGCTGCAAATAAAGGGGCAAAGCAAGCAGGTGGATATTCTGTCGGTCTTAATATTTCCATTCCTTTCGAACAATTTGTTAACAAGTATGTTACTCCGCAATTAAGTTTTGAATTTCACTATTTCTTTATGCGGAAATTTTGGTTCGCATATCTTGCAAAAGCTCTTATCGTATTCCCGGGTGGTTTCGGAACGATGGATGAATTTTTTGAAATGGTGACTCTGGTGCAAACAGGAAAGATTAAAAAGAATTTACTTATCATCGTTTATGATGAAAAGTATTGGAAAAACTTAATTAATTTTGACGCCCTTGTAGAAAGTGGAATGATAGGGAAAGAGGACCTAAATTTATTTTCTTTTTGTAATACACCTCAAGAAGCTTTGGATTGTGTGAAAAAGCATTTTGAAAAATATTATTTAAAGAAGAAGGGTTGAATAGAAATATTATAAAAAAAGCCGCCCCGATTAATCAGGGCGGCTTTTTTATTAATCCATTTCATCATTTCGTTGAGCTCTGCGGGTAGCTTTAATTCTTTCCAATCGTTTTTTTACCGAAGGTTTAACAAAAAAAGTTCGCTTTTTGAATTCTTTTAGAATACCAGAACGTTCATATTTCTTTTTGAATCTTTTAAGAGCTTTATCAATTGATTCGTTTTCTGAAATTGTAATTCCTACCAATTATTTCACCTCAATTCCCGGGTAGCTTTAATGAGTTTCAAGTAATTTTTTAAATCCTAATTTTTGAAATTCAACCGTTATTGAGCCTTTCCCATTAGAAAGTGAAGTTTTGGAAGTTACAATTCCGAAATCATCCCAAGTTTTATGGTAAATAGTTTCTCCAACTTTAAAAGTTTTATCGGGAGAATAGTCGATTGAATTCTCAAGCACAATTAAATCGATTTTATGTTTGGAATCTCTTACAATAGAAACGGTTTCAATAAGGAGAATTTGCTTGCACTTTTTGCATTTCGCCCATTCTTTTCCTTCGTGTTCTACGGAGGAAAACTTCTCACCCGTAAGTTCCATTTTTGTAATTGCATTGCAAAATTTGCAAAATGCTTCGATGTTTTTAACTTTTGCCATAAAATCTTATTTATTAAGTGCCTAAATATATTGATTTATCGAAGGATTTGCAAAAATATTATTCCGTCAAATTAGCTAATAGTGAATATGACTTCAAAAAAAACGAAAAATCATTCCATTGTCTTGTTTTGTGTGCAGAAACTAACATTTCTAAGTTTGGTGGAGATTTATTCTTCCCGAAAAAGAGAAATAAATATGAATAATTTGCTATGCAGCTCCCTCTTGAAAGATTATTCTTTGGAAATGTATCCTTTATCATCCGCGTATTTATACAATTTTGAATAAAGCATTTTTCTTGCCCGGTGCAAACGGGAACGAACGGTTCCTACCGGACAATCAATAAAATCCGCAATTTCGTCATAAGTAAATCCTTCAATATCAGAAAGAATAACAACGGTTCGGAAATCTTCAGGGAGAGTTTGTATTGCTTCGGAAACTTCATCATCTAAAAGATTGTCGAAAATTTCTCTTTCAAGATGGGAGTCATCGGTATTTGATGGTTTTGCGGACTCATAAAAATTTTCGACATCTTCGTAATCAACTTTGTGTGGTTCTTTTTTTTGTTTTCTGTAAGAATTGATGAAGGTGTTTTTTAATATTCTAAAAAGCCATGCCTTACAATTGGTACCTCTTTCAAATTTATCAAAAAAGCGAAATGCTCTAAGATAAGTTTCTTGCACCAGGTCATTAGCGTCATCCTCATTCCCGGTCATGCGGATTGCAAAATTTAATAAAGCATCCATATGCGGAATAGCTTCTCTATTAAACTCTTCGTAAAACTCGGAGGATTTATTCATTCTTTAATCAGGCAAATCGCTTGGTTTATTAATATTAATCTTAACTTCAAAATAAAAGAAAATAACTTTGCAATGCAAAATTTTGGATAGTTTCTTATTGGTTAGAATTCACCGCTTATCTTTTTAGACGAATAACAGAGCCATCTAACACAACATATTTTGGGATGTCATTTTTAAAAAGATAAAATGCAGGCCGCTCCCCAATCTTCAAATGAAAATGAAAGTCGGTTGTTTCAACATAACAAATGGGAGCCTTCCTTTGCGAACCAGTTTGTCTATTAGGGTTGATTAATTCTTTTTCAATTGGTAAAAATAAAATCATCTCTTCTGTCAATTTTTGAAAATCGATAGCTGCTAATTCATTATTTGTTTCAATCTTTTTTGGATAAACTTTTCCATCCATTAAAGTTAAACCCGTGCAATCCATTTCCTCAATTCCATGAAAACCGGAAAGATCTCCGATATCTTCTATTGTACCAAGTGTTTTAAACTTCTTTTCAGAATCCAATTTTTGCTCATTAATGTTTATCGCAATATCGAGTGGAAAGTTTACACCTTTCTTTTCAACAGTAATGTTTTTCAAAAGCAGATCAAAAAGATGGTTATCGTTCATTGGGATCGACTCGTAATTATCTACCGGAATTTCCAAGTAAGTTTTACCTGCAATTGAAAGAAATGCAGTCAGCATGCCAATGAAATTTATTTTGCGGATAAATTGTTTTTCGTCGTCATCTTTCCATCCACCGGACTCAATTAAAATTGTACTCGTTCCTTTTTTTTGAAAAGTATCTCCAAAAGCTCGTGGTTCATAATCGTCGGAATATTTTGCAATATGCCCTGGAATAAATTGCTGCAAAACTCCGGCCATCATTCCGATAAGTTTTACAGCGCGTTCTCTTTTTTCATTCATTTCTTTTTTATTGTTGAATGCCGGAGCTAAAAAGGAAATAGTCGCTTGTTTATAATTTCTCCCAACTGAATACCTCGTGTTTTGGTCGTGAAGATTAAATCCGAAATCAGCATTCAGGCTGTCAAAAGTATTCATTAAAATATCAGCTTCGGGAGAAACCAACCGATTTGCGTCTCTATTTAAATCAATTTCCAATATATTTCTTCGTTGAAATACTTCTGCGCCGTCGGGATTAACCATCGGCAGAAAATAGAGTGTGGTTTCCCGGAGGATTTTTTCCCTTATCTCATTTAAAAAATCATTAGCCGAAAAGAAGTTGAACAAATCAAATAGAGCCATGGTTGCGGTTGCTTCATCGCCATGCATCTGAGACCACAGAAAGATTTTTGTTTTTCCAGTCCCCAATTTTATTAAAAATAATTCCCTTTTTTCAACCGATTCTCCTAATTTATGCACGACAAATTTTGAGTTGTGACGCAGTTTTTTTATCAGAGGCAAAATATTCCCGTGATTTATTCTGCGGCAGTTCAATGCCGGTTCACGGTAACCCTCGTAAACATTGTAAAGGTTGTTTGCAAAAGATATTTCTTGACTCATACCAATCACCGGCAATAAGGTTAGTAATAAAAAATATAAAAACTTCATTTCAAAATTAGCGATTATTGTATATGGAAATTAAGAAAAAAACGGAAGGAATAAGAAAATGAATAAAAGAATAGACCTTGGACACATTGCACCGGACTTTTCACTCCCCGGTATTGACGGAAAAAATTACTCCATTTCTGATTTTGCTGCAAACCCATTGCTGCTTGTAATTTTTTCGTGCAACCACTGCCCCTACGTTCAGGCGTATGAAGAAAGAATTATAAAACTTCAAAATGGTTTTAAGAAAGATGGACTTCAGATAGTCGCAATCAACGCAAACGACGCTGAAAAATATGCTGAAGATTCTTTTGAAGAAATGAAAAAGCGGGGGGAAGAGAAACATTTTAACTTCCCTTATTTACGAGATGAATCACAGGAAACCGCAAAAGTATTCGGTGCAGCATATACGCCGGAGTTATTTCTTTTTAATTCCGAACGGAAATTAATTTATACCGGCAAGATTGACGATAACTGGCGCGAACCGGAAAAAGTGCAGACAAAATATTTACAAAATACTATTGAAGAATATCTACGCGGTGAAGAAATTTCTATTCCCGAAACTTATGCGATAGGCTGTACGATCAAATGGAAAGTGAATTAATCGGCAACTCCCATTTGTTCTTCAAATTTTGCGAGAAGTTTCAGCGGTTGTTCCGAAATGGCAAAACAATAAAGGGGATAAAGCCGGGAATACGTTTTTATTATATCATTGATAAAGTTTGGCGATGCAATAATTTTTTTCCCTTTCGGCAGCATGGCTTTTTCGAGCAAAATGTATTTCATCGGCTGAAGAAGTTTTCCGTCTTTACTAAAATCAAATTTTTTCCTGACCAGTTGCATCTCTTTCTTCATTTCCGTTAAAGAAAATTGGTTGTTCAACTTATAGTTCGAAAATACTTTCTCAATTTCTTTTTCGTAAGTCTGCAAATTCCTTTTAAAGAAAAGATTTTCTTCTTTTGAATTATTAATGAACATGCCGTATTGAACGCCTGTTTTATCAAAGTAAAGATAGAATTCGCTGTCTAATTTGAATCTTCCGAAGTGAACCAATAAAAATGTTTTATACGGAACGCCCTTGGAAAACCGCATATCCTTGCTCAATTTCATAATCGTTTGATTGAACTTCGGCTCTCTTCGTATTGATGGATTTAGTTGTTCAAGGAACGGAGCTAGCGCTGTAATGAAAGCCTTTGCCGGTTTAACAACAAATTTTTCATATTCATCCCTATGCTTATCAAAATAAATTTTTGAGTTGTTCTTTTCTAAACCTTCCAGAAAAGTAAACAGATTGGGAGAGAATCCGGTAAATTGATTTATCTCCATAGTTTTCAATACATCGAACCGATATTAATAGTTATGTAAAATCCGCCAAATGATTTTTTCGGTTTTCCTTCAAGGCTTTCAATCCCATGATTAAAAAACTGAATGACGTAATAGCGAATGTTTATGCCTGCAAGATGCTTCTGGTCAATTCCAAAATTTGCACCGAAACCAATATATCCGCCGACCGTATAATCTGCCTGAGCATATTTTAGAGAGTTGAAAAACTCACGCTCATAAGGAGTAGTAACAACCATTGTTGGTCCAACGGCAAAATTTAAATAAGGGCGAAAATTATCACCGAGATCATTTGCGAACAGACGGTTTTGAATTCCTACAAAAAAAGGGATAAGAAAAATTCTGTTTTTCTTTCCGACAGTATAGGAACGTCCATAATAGTCAACGTACTCAAACTCATTTTCATCTTTTGCTTCCGAGATGGACATATCCGTAAAAAGAGTTAGTGTGTTATTCAAATTGCTTCTATAAAAACCTCCCAAACCGAAACCGCCTTCTCCGAATAATAAATCCACCCCGTAAGCATTGGTGGGGAAAACTAGTGGTTCGTGGTCAGGTGCCAACTCACCGATGTTTTGACCGGTTAGAAAATTCAAAGGTAAAATTAAAATTGCTAAACGGAGATATTTTTTCATACTCATCTAAATTTTTATTTTAAAATTACTTAGTTTATAGCAAAAATCAATTCATTTTTTTTGTGAAGTGCAGGAAACTGACAAAACAGACGTTCTGACATGTTTAAAGTGAAATAAAGGAAGAAAAACAGATGCCGGTTAATTTGGAGATAAAAGTTAAAGTGAAAAATTTCGATTCGCTCATCTCGAGCTTAAAGAAATTGAAAGCAAAAAAAATCGGAATACTTCATCAAAAAGATGTTTATTTTGCAAACGCAAAGGGATTATTAAAACTTAGGAAAGAAGGGAAGAAACAGCAGTTAATACGTTATCAACGGAATGAAAATGGAAAAAACCGCTGGTCAAATTTTGAGATTCTTGAACTGCATCAAGCACACGCGGAAAGTTTTTTAAGAAATTTGTTATCGTGCGATGTTGTGGTAGAAAAAGAGAGATTTCTTTATTTGTATGATGAGACGCGTATCCATCTCGATAAAGTGAAAAAATTGGGAAACTTTATTGAACTTGAAACAAAAGTTGTTACAACAAAAAAAGATGCGCAACAGCGTTTTGGTTTTTTGTTGAATGCACTGAAGCTTGATCCAAAGGAGCAATTGCGATTATCATACCACGATCTACTTTTACAAACCGGCAAAAAATGATCCTAACAAACAAAAAATCTTTTTCAGATTCTTTTTTCAAAGTAATTGAAGATAAAATTCTTCACGGTCAAGCGAATGAAGTTTTGCACTTGGTGCCGACGAACAGGAAAGTGCGTGCGCTGAAAAAAGAAATTATTGATAAAACTCCGGCGCAAGCAGTTTCCATTTTACCAATCGAAACAATTTTTACGCTGGCTGAAAAACTATTCAGCATTGAAAAACCTTTGTCTATTGCTTCGGATGCAGCTTCCTCGGTTCTTCTTAAAAAAGCTTTTCAGAAAAATCAACTTGAATATTTCCGCAGCTTTTCAAAAACAATTCCACAAGGAAGTTTAGAGCGGATCAAAAACCTCTTCTCAGAATATAAACGGAGTGCGATTTCTTCGGAATATTTGTTAAGAGATTTGGAAAAAACCGAAGGTACCGAAAAACAAAAACTCTCTGAATTGGCAAAAGTTTTCGAAAGCTACTGCGAACTTTTCCAACAACTTGGTCTTTATGAGATTGGCGATGTCATTCGTGAGGTGAATGGACTGCCAACGAAAGTTATTACCGGGCGATTCCGCAAACTATTTCCTACTGTTAAAATTGTGTACGCATTCGGTTATTCAGAATTTAATCATCCTGAAATTTCTCTGCTGAAAATAATATCTGAATTTCCTGGAGTAGATCTTTACATCAATCTTGATTACCAACGTAATAATCATGGGCTGTTTTCAGCCGCCGAAGACGTTAAAGACAAATTTGAAAAAGCAGGGTTTTATTCTTTTCCATTCCAGAGAAAACATAGTGAAAATAAATTAAGCGGATATCTCTCACTCTATTTGTTTAACGAAAAGAAAATTGAAAAGAAAAAACCTTACGAAGATGCTGTCGTTTTAATAGCCGCAAAAAACAGGGAAGATGAGATTATTCAAATTGCAAAAGAAATTAAAACTCTTCTTATTGAAAAAAAAGTTCCGCCAAATACCGTTTGTGTTGGCTTTCATTTGATACAAAATTACTCCGGAATTATCCGCGATGTTTTTTTGCAGTATGGAATCCCGTTTAATCTTACCGACCGGTTTTCGCTCAATACATTTAACCCGGTAATTTCTGTGATCAATTTGCTGGAAGTTATTGCAAATGATTTTTACCACAAAGCGGTCTTTAGAGTTTTTAGCAGCGAGTATTATCCGCCGTTAAATGCACAGTCTTCCGATATTTTTCAAGTAGCTTCCAAGCTGCGAATCATCTCCGGCTATCAAACATGGATTACACATATCAATCATTTTCTTGAAGAAGGGAATGAAACGGAGGATGAAATTCTTTCGGATAAAAAATTGCTTTCTTCGGTAAAGAAGGAAATTGAATCGCTCTATTCGCTTTTGAAAAAATTTGAAGAGCCGATGACGTTGCAGCAGTTTTCTGAGCGATTATTGCAGTTAATCCATGATCTTGATTTTCCGGTAAAAGTTTTAAAACTCAGCAAAGATTACGAAGAAGAAAATATAAAATCGCTTACAACATTTATTGAAATGTTTACCGATCTGTTTGAACAACTTCAGTTGGAATACGAAGAACCGGAATTGCAAAAATTTCCGCTGAAGTATTTTCTTAATCACTTAAAAACTGCTGTGGCTTCAACGAGATTTAATATTAAAGAGCGACCCGGTTATGGTGTGCTTGTCTCCAATTTTGAAGAGCTACGCGGATTGAACTTTGATTATGTTTTTCTCGGCGGATTATGCGACGGCGATTTTCCCACTCGTTTTTCTCCCGAAATATTTTCTTACGAATCGTTTTCAGAAGCTGAAAATAAGCATGTAGCGCGCGAACGGTTTTTGTTTTACCAAACGCTTCAAACTTATAACAAGCAACTTTATCTTTCTTATCCTTTGCATGAAGGAACAAAAAAAGAATTGGCTCCATCATCCTTTTTGGTTGATCTGAAAAAAATAGTTGAAGTTGAAGAATCGCTTATTAACAAAAACGAGCAATGCATTTACTCGTTCAGCGAACTGACGCAGAAAGCCGCTGAACAAAATGATGTGGAATTGCTGCTGAATGCACAAAGTGAAAATGAAAAAAATAAATTGAAAGAGAAATTTCAAATTGATAAAACCAGGAGGGAACATCCGTTTGAGACTTTTGGATACAGCGGATTTATTGATACAACCTCAGAACATGCCGCCGGTTTCTTGGGAAAATATGCAAACAGTGATTATTCAATTTCGCAGCTTGAATTATATGCCAAATGCCCGTTCCAGTTTTTCTTGAAAAGAATTTTGAAACTCGCTCCGCTTGAAGAACCAACCGAAGAACTTGAGCCAATGGAAATGGGATTGCTGCTTCATGCAATTCTTGAGCAATTTATGAAAG
Source organism: Ignavibacteriaceae bacterium (assembly GCA_023229425.1). Taxonomy (GTDB): domain Bacteria; phylum Bacteroidota; class Ignavibacteria; order Ignavibacteriales; family Ignavibacteriaceae; genus UBA1563. The sequence continues at coordinate 252,049 of JALNZG010000003.1, read as the reverse complement.
TAGCAAAAGATGAAAATCTTAATCTTCAGCTTGAAAAAGAGAAAGCGGCTTCACTTCTTTTTGAAATTGCAAAGGAAAAGATTGACAAACTCAGCATTCATTCATCGTTGTCATTCTGGGAAATTGAAAAAATTCTCGGTGTTAACGGGAACAAAAATGATTCCATCCTTTCTCTTTTTCTTGAAGAAGAATTTGCAAGAGCCGATGATTTTAATGCCGCTTTTTTTGAAGTTCCGTTCGGCAGGTTGAGAAGCGATGACGGGCAGAAATCAACTGCGCTGTCTCTCAATTTAACTTCAAACGCAAAACTGCGCGGGAAGATTGACCGCATTGATATAAACTTTAATGAAAAACATTTTAAAGTTTATGATTATAAACTTTCCGGTAAAAAGCCAAATGAAGAGGATCTGCAACTTGGAATCTCTTTGCAAATTCCACTCTACCTATTTGCCGCGCAACAGATTTTACAGAACGAACTGAACGAATCATTTCTTCCGGCGGCGGGAATTATTTATTCGTTAAAATTCAGCCGCGATGATTTTGGACCGGACGAAGTGAAAGCGCTAAAAGGAAAATCGTACGATAAAACCGATGACGAAACACGCGGGAAAATTATTCAAGCTAATCAGGATATAATCTCACATGCCTTGCAAAAAATTGATGATCTGATAACCGGAATAAGTTCGGGAATTTATCATCTCTCAAAACTTGAGAAAAGGGAAGAGAAAGTCTGCCGCCTTTGTTCATTTAGAAGCGTCTGCAGAATACAAGAAATTGAAGTTGTGTGATTTTAAATTACTTTAGCTTGACATCTTAGTCTAAATTCTTTAATTTTGCACTGCCACTGCGGAAAGCGGTGGCGCTTTTTTTTAAATGTTTCACCAAGAGAGAGATTTTACCCATGGCGGATGCAAATTTTGTTTACTTAACTCAAGAAAGATTAATTGAACTTGAGCGGGAATTAAAGGAATTGAAAACTCACGGTAGAAAAGAAATTGCCGGGAAAATTTCTGAGGCGCGGTCTCATGGTGATCTTTCTGAAAATGCAGAATACGATGCTGCCAAGGAAGCACAAGGGATGTTTGAACTCCGCATCAGTAAATTGGAAAATGTCCTGTTGCGTGCGCGGGTTGTAGACGCTTCAAAATTTGAAGAAGGCGTAGTACACATTCTATCTCATGTTGAAGTGAAAAATTTAAAAACGAATAAAACATATTCCTATCATTTGGTTTCAGCGGAAGAAGCTGATTTTCAAGCGGGGAAAATTGCGGTCGTTTCTCCGGTTGGTCAAGGATTAATGGGGAAAAAAGTTGGTGAATTAGTAAAAGTAAATGCACCTGCCGGATTACTTGAGTTTCAAATTCTTTCAGTTAAATAAAAAGGGAACTTGTGACCGATGAATCCTACATAAAACTAACGCTTGAAATTGCTAAAAAAGGGATTGGGTATGTGAGTCCTAATCCTTTAGTTGGTGCTGTTTTAGTAAAAGATGGAAAAATAATCGGGGCAGGGTATCATCAAAAATTTGGAGAAGCGCACGCAGAGATCAATGCAATTAACAGCGCTTTAGAAAGCATTGAAGGTTCCACACTTTTTGTGAATTTAGAACCATGCGTACATTTTGGAAAAACAGCACCCTGCGTTGACACTATTCTTGAAAAAAAAATTAAAAAAGTTGTTATCGGTACGCTGGATATGAATCCGCTTGTTTGTGGAAAAGGAGTGCGGAAACTAAAAGAAAACGGAATTGAGGTTAAAGTCGGCATTCTTGAAAATGAATGTGTTGAATTAAATAAATTCTTTTTCAAAAATGTCTCAAAAAAAACTCCGTACATAACATTGAAAGCAGCAATTACACTCGATGGCAAAATTGCGGATGATTCATATCATTCAAAATGGATCAGCTCCACAGGTTCTAGGAAACAAGTACACCAACTTCGCTCTCAGTATGATGCAGTTTTAGTAGGCGCTAACACAATTAATAAAGACGATCCGCAACTAACTGTCCGCCTTGTAGAAGGAAGAAATCCCAAAAGAATTGTTCTGGACCATGAATTAAAAGCTGTGGTTGAAAGAAAAATTTTTAATTCCGAAAAAAATGTTTTTCTCTTTACTTCAATCGAGAAGAAAGATTCATCAAAAGTAAAGATTCTTGAAAATCTTGGTGTGAAGTTTTTCTTTCTAAAAATTGATGATAAAAAGCGGTTTCATTTGAAACAGGTACTGAAAAAAATTGGAGATGAAGAAATCGCTTCCGTACTTGTTGAAGGCGGAGCAAAAGTTTTTAATTCTTTTATTAAAGATAATTTGTTCGATGAGTTGCAATTATTTCTTGCCCCGAAATTACTAGGAACCGGTATTCCCTTCCTTTCGGATTTTGGAATTAAGGAAATAAGCAAAGCACGGAAATTATCTATCCATTCTTTTGAAAAATTTGATGACGATCTCTTACTGAGTTTGAGGAAATAAAATGTTTACAGGCTTAATTGAAGAAGTTGGAATACTGAAACAAAAAAATCAGTTCGGAAACGGGCTAAGATTAACCATTCAAGCAGAAAAAATTTCTCCCGAATTAACCATCGGCGAAAGTGTGAGTATTAACGGTGCATGCCAGACCGTTATTCAAACAACAAAAATTTCTTTTACGGTTGAAACGATCGAAGAGACTTTGAAAAAAACTACGCTTGGTTATTTGCAAACCGGCGAGCGCATAAATTTGGAACGCTCTTTACAAGCCAATGCTCGAATTGGCGGACACTTTGTGCTCGGACATGTTGATACGCGCGGCGAAATTATTGAAAGCATTCCGCTTTCTGCGAGTCATGAATTGCGGATTAAAATTCCGGATAATTTTTCCAAATATATTGTGCGTGTCGGTTCTATTGCCGTTGATGGAATCAGTTTAACTCTTGCAGACGTTAGTGAAAATGTTTTTGCTGTTGCAATTATTCCGCACACATGGAAGGAAACAAATCTTTCCGGTAAAAGAGTTGGCGAATTTGTTAATCTTGAGTTTGATATTCTCGGTAAATACGTCGCTAAATTTTTAGGGATTGAAAACGAATCTAAACTGACTGAAGAATGGTTAAAAGAACTTGGATATTAAATGAAATCCATCGAAGAAAAAGTTCTTTTGTTTATTGCTGAGAAGAAATTAATCTCACGAAATGATAAAATTGTTGTAGGATTTAGCGGAGGAGCGGATTCAGTTTTTCTCCTTTCTTTTTTAATTAAATTTCAGAAAAAATTTAATTTATCACTTCTTGCAGCTCATCTTAACCACAATTTACGCGGAGAAGAAGGTGATGCCGATGAATCATTTTGCATGAGAATTTGTGCGGATCTGAACATCCCTATTTTAATAAAACAGAAAAACATTAAAGTTTTTGCTAAAAAAAACAAACTTTCTTTAGAGGAAGCCGGAAGAGAAATCCGGTATAAAATGTTCTCTGAAATTGCGGCAAAAGAAAACTGCACCAAAATTGCGACGGCGCATCACCAATCTGATAATACAGAAACAGTTCTTCTGAATTTAATTAAAGGATGCGGATTGAACGGCGCTGCGGGTATTCCGGCACAACGGGGAAATATTATTCGTCCTTTGTTGGCAATAACTAAAGATGAAATTCTTTCTTATTTACAAATAAAAAGAATCCCTTTTCAAATTGATTCGTCAAATGAAGAAAACAACTATCAGCGGAATTATTTGCGGAATAAAGTTGTTCCAAAGTTGAAAGAAAACATAAATCCAAAGATTGACGAAAAAATATTTAATTTTTCTTCAACAATAAAAGATTTTCTAAATTTTGTTGATAGTATTTTAGAAAAAAGTTTAAAACTCATTCAATTTGATAAAAATAATGAATGTAAAATTCCTCTATCGCTTATTGCGGGGGAACATATTTTTCTACAAAAAGAAATCGTTGCCGGAGCATTAGCAAAAATTCCAAAACTGGAGATCAATGCCCGCTCAATAAATGGAGTATTGAATCTTCTTGAAAAAAAAGTAGGCGCGAAAACAGAGCTGGCAAGCAGCTATTTTGCTTTGCGTGATAGAAATTTTATTATCATCAGTAAAAACAAAAAAGAAAATCTTGCTCAAATTTTTATTGAGAAAAACCAGGTGAAAACGATTAACGGGAAGAAAATTTCCATGAAAGAAATTTCTAAGGATAAGATTAGGTTAGGTTCGGATAAAAATATTGAATTTCTTTCGGGCGATTCGCTTCGCTTTCCGCTCTGCATTAGAAGATGGCGACAGGGAGAAACCTACTATCCCTTTGGGCTTTCAAAACCGAAAAAAGTTTCGGAATTTTTAACTGACCTAAAATTGTCGGCAGAAGAAAAAGCAAATCAACTTCTGCTTTTAAATGATAATGACTCGTCAGATAAGTCTGAAATAGTCTGGGTTATAAATAGAAGATTAGATAATCGTTACGCGGTTACAAAGAGCACAAAAAAAATTATCAAAGTAAGGTGTAAATAAACAATGGAAATTATCCAAATTGGAAACGAAAAATTTGTCCCTTTTTTAACTGAAGAAATAATCCAAGCACGAGTTAAAACTGTTGCGATAGAGTTGATGAAAGAATATGAGGGGAAGGTTCCCATTTTTCTTGGCATTCTAAATGGCGCATTCATGTTTATGTCGGATTTACTAAAGCATTTTGAAAGTCCCTGTGAAGTAGATTTTATGCGCCTTTCAAGCTACGGTGATGAAAAAATTTCTTCCGGCAAGGTTAAAATGTTGAAAGATTTAGCATGCGATGTAAAAGGAAGAGACTTAATTATCGTTGAAGATATTGTCGATTCGGGACTTTCAATAAAATTTATGGAACAACTCATTGAAGAGCATCATCCTGCTTCCATGAAAGTCGTAACTCTGCTGTTGAAGCCGAACAGCCTAAAATATAATGTCAAAATTGATTATATTGGCTTCGAAATTCCTTCCAAGTTTGTAATTGGATATGGATTAGATTATGCCCAAAAGTATCGCAATTTACGCTCAATTTATGTTTTAAAAGAAGAAAATCAGTAACGAGAAAAGTTTAACAATGGACGAAAATAAAGAAAATAAAAATTTGAAAATCCCAAAAAACACAGGACCAAATAAGCCTGATGATAATTTTGACTGGTCAAAAATTATTCGCATGGTTTTTGGCTGGGGAGCGGTAATTGTTGCGGCAGTTATCGTAATGCAATTGTTCAAAACCGGCAACACTAACTATGTTGATATTCCTTACAACCAGTATGTGCAATTGCTAGACGGCGATAAAATTCTCCGCGCTGCAATCACAAAAGTTGATATCAATGATTACTACTTCAAAGGTGAATTAAAAGCCGAAGAAATGGTAAAGATTTCCGGTAAGGAAGTAAAAGTTAGGAATTTTTCAGTTTACTTACCCGAGCCGGTAATTAAAGATCAAGAAGCAGTTTGGAAAGCAAAAGGAGTTGACTATTCATTTGAAAAACAGTCTAGTGAATGGCTTAATATGCTTGTCGGAATGATCCCATGGATTCTTATTATCGGTGTATGGATCTTCTTTATGAAGAAAATGCAGGGCGGCGGCGGTATGGGGGGCGGTAAAGGAATTTTTAGTTTCGGGAAAAGTAAGGCTAAATTGATCGGGCAATCCCAAAATAGCGTTACTTTCAAAGATGTTGCCGGAGCTGATGAAGCAAAAGTTGAACTGATGGAAATTATTGAATTTTTAAAAGAACCTGCAAAGTTTCAAAAACTCGGAGGAAAAATTCCACGCGGCGTTCTTTTACTGGGACCTCCCGGAACAGGAAAAACATTACTTGCAAGAGCAGTTGCCGGAGAAGCAGGTGTTCCCTTCTTTTCAATCAGCGGCGCAGACTTTGTTGAAATGTTCGTGGGTGTTGGCGCAAGCCGTGTGCGCGATCTCTTTGAACAGGGAAAGAAAAACGCCCCGTGTATTATTTTTATTGATGAAATTGATGCCGTCGGAAGACAACGTGGCGCCGGTCTTGGCGGTGGACATGATGAACGCGAACAAACTTTAAACCAGCTTTTAGTTGAGATGGATGGTTTTGAACAAAACAGCGGCGTCATCATTATTGCGGCTACAAACAGACCGGACGTGTTAGACCCCGCATTACTTCGTCCTGGAAGATTTGACAGACAAATTGTTGTTGATAGACCTGATGTAAAAGGAAGAGAAGGAATTCTAAAAGTCCACACAAGAAAAATTCCTTTAAAAGATGATGTTGATTTACAAATACTTGCAAAGGGAACGCCGGGATTAGCCGGAGCCGAAATTGCAAATCTTGTAAATGAAGCTGCTTTGTTAGCAGCTCGAAAAGACAAAACCAAAGTTGATATGGATGACTTTGAAGAAGCAAAAGACAAAGTGATGATGGGAATGGAGAGAAAAAGTCTTATCATTTCCGAAGAAGAAAAAAAGACAACGGCGTACCACGAAATCGGTCACGTGCTTGTTGCCAAACGGATGCCTGAAGCAGACCCTGTTCACAAGGTTACTATTATTCCGCGTGGCAGAGCGCTTGGTGTTACCAGCTATCTTCCCGTCGATGAAAAACATACTTATTCAAGAGAGTATTTAGAAGCGGTTATTACTTATGCTTTAGGCGGTAGAGCAGCCGAAAAATTGATCTTTAATCATTATACTACCGGAGCGGGAAATGATATTGAAAAATCGACAAATATCGCCCGTAAAATGGTATGTGAATGGGGAATGAGCGAAAAACTCGGTCCATTAAGTTATGGCGCTAAAGAAGAAGAGATTTTTCTTGGTAGAGAAATTCAACGGCATAAAGACTACAGCGAAAGCACTGCTGTGGAAATTGATATTGAGGTTCGTGCAATTGTATCAGCTTGTATGGAACGTGCGTTGGAAGTCCTTAAAGAAGATATAGAATTGCTGCATCGTCTTTCTGCCGAACTGCTCGAAAGAGAAATTCTCGACTCAGAAGAAATTGATAAAATTATGCGTGGTGAATCGCTTCCGCCGCAAAAGAAAAACGGGGCAATGGATGGAGAAGAAGAAGTTCCGGAACACGTAAAAAAATTAATGGAACAACGTCAACCAACCCAACCCCCTGCTGCAAATGACGCAAACTGATCATGGAACTATTCAATACAGAGATGAACTCATCCGGAAGATGATCCATCTCTGTTCACTTTCTTTCCCGATAATCTATTATTTTATTTCCCGGTATGATGCAATTCTGATCCTTTCGGGATTTACCATCTTTTCGTTAACCATTGAGTTGTGGAGATATTTTTCGCCTAAAGCGGGGGAAATTTTTTATAACCTTTTCGGGTTTCTTCTCCGCGAACATGAGATGGATAAAAAGAAAAAAAATCTAAGCGGTGCAACCTATGTGTTTCTCTCCGCTTTGTTGAGTGTGATCATTTTTCCAAAAGTGATATTTCTTACCGCTTTTACCATTCTGATTATTAGCGATACATCCGCCGCATTGATTGGGAGACGGTATGGGAAACATCAATTTTTAGCGAAAAGTTTGGAAGGGACAATTGCCTTTTTTGTTAGTGCGGTCATTGTAGTTTTTGTTACTCCCAAAATCATGTATGTTCCGGCAGAATATTTAATTGGAATATTAGCCGCTGCTCTCGGAGCAATTGCAGAAAATATTTCTTATGGCTTGGCTGATGATAACCTTACGATTCCTTTAACCGTCGGAGGAGTGATCTGGATTTGTTATTTAATTTTTTACCCCAATGTTCCGTTAATCCTCTTAAACGTTCCGCAGTAAAAGAAAATCTTATTGTGGAATTATTTGACAGAAAAGAAATTAGAATTTATCACTTCAAAGTCCAACATTAGGCGTAAACGTTTAGCGTATCAGAAGCAATACCAAACCAACTGTTATGTTTAAAGTGAGAAGAGCAGGTTAGCCTTTACATGCTTCTACTACTTCAAAATTTTTAACATCAACAACAGCTATGTTACTGGTGAAAGGAATAATTGATTCTTGGCTTATGACTTTCGTTCCTTTCAAAATGATCGTGTCACTCTTACCGTTGTATGATAATTCGTGTATCTGATACCGCGTGCTATCATGTGTAATCAAAAACGTTTCATGATCCGGCTCTGGTATAAAGGTTTCTTCTTTGGAATCTTGCTTCACAAATTCATCTTTAGATATTTCTTTTATACTATAACAGCCGCAAAGAGATGAGAGCAAAGAAGGGATTAGTATAGAAACTATCAACTTCTTCATGTTATTTATCCACATGTTTTTAGTAAATATTTGTAACACATACCGCCTCGTTAGCCAAGGCGGTAATATGAGATGCAAAAATAATCTAAATTAATATTCCAAAACCAATTTTTAGTCTCAACGTTTTCCAAATGTATTCGTGCTTCTCATTGATGCTATAGTAAGGTGGATAGGAATAAGAATAATCTTTCTCCCATGATTGAATTCGATAATTAGCTTCAATCCGAAGGTTAACATTTTCTGCAACGGAGAGTTTAACCCCGGCGCCAAGATTAATTATTTTTACATCAAACTTATCCGTTGCTCGAATTAAAAGCGCGTCAACCACCGGGAAAGAGTATGAATTACCAAGACCGTAACCGGCTTTTATAAAAAATGCGTTGGACGAATTCGGGAATTGAATGGTGTAACTTAAATTTGCCAACAAATTATATGATGGTTTGATGCTCTTTACCGCAAGCAATCCGATTTCAGGTTCAATTGAAAAACCGTCGAGTAAGAAATATCCGGGCATTAACGAGAGGTCAATAAAATCTTGGTCATTCGAATTATCGTATGAACCATACGTGCCGCTTGATTTAGATGATTGAGTATAACTTCCCGCACTGCCATTAAAGCCCCATTCCCATTGTCCTTTTTTATATTGTGCAAACTGAGTTGCACTAAAAAGAATGATGGCTGTGAGGATCATTATTGCATTTTTCATTTCTCACCTGGTAATTTATTTTAATAGTAACATTGATTTAGTTAAATACTTTCCGTTTGCCTGTAGACGATAGAAATAAACTCCGCTTGGTAGAGAGTTAGTGGATAGTTGTCGGTTGTTAGTTGCATCAAATTTTATAGAATGGTTTCCGGCTTGTTGTTCTTCGTTTACAAGAGTTGCAACTTCGTTTCCCAATACATCGAAAACTTTGAGTGTTACAAAACTGCTTACTGCCAACTGCCAACTGATAACTGTTTCCGGATTAAACGGATTTGGATAATTTTGTTTTAGTTGAAACTCATCCGGAAGTATTTTTTCATCTTCGTTTACTTTTGTGGTTACTCTTCCTTCTTGACTTGGCGAAATGGGACTATGAGCGGCAATATAACTTACAACAACCTGTAATTCAGTAGTTTCTGTCATCAATGAAAGGTTTGAAATTTCCACACCGAACAGGGGGAGCGCAGCAATAAAAAATTCGTTCGCCGTTGCTGTGTATGTTCCATTAAAACCAATATCCACGCCGTTAATCTTGATCCAGCGTAATCTGGAATATGCCGGTAAATTAAGATCAAAAGAATATTCCATTCCCGAAACTTGCGGTAACATTTCATCATTATATTCAGCAGTTGCTAAACAAATTTCAAAACCTTTCCACAATTCAGCGCCGGTTATATTAAATGTTGCTAAGCGATATCCCAAACCATTTACTTCGTTAAAACCGTAACCGATCATGCGGAAAACATCTGCCACAACAATTGGTCCTTTGTAAAGTTTTTGCGCAGTAGAACCGCCAAGTTGTATTGCAATTTGAGTTTTTGTAACATCACGAAAAGCATCGGATACTAAATTGCCGACAGGTGTATCAAATCTTCCCGGCTGACTTAAAACAGCAACTTCATTAAAATCTTCGGTAGCTTCACCAATTTTCTCTGTAAAAACTTTCCAACTTAACGTCGTTTCCAGACCGGTTGTTAATTGATCAACAACAGCTTTTACCGTTGGTTCTTCGGGAATGTTTCCGTCTAAAAGAATTGATTGATAATCAAGCAGAGAAACATTTTCTCCTTCAACACCAATTTTCATTTTTCCCACGCGCGAGTAGAAAGCATCTGCTTGAACAAACCACGTTTTGCCGCCGTAACTATTGTCTATTACTACGGGACTTTCTGTTGTATAGTGGTCATGTCCACCAACAATAATATTGATGCCGGGAATATTTTGCGCCATTGCTTCGTCATAAAATCGTCCGAGATGTGAAAGCATTATAACAACATTGCATCCGTTCAATTTCAGTGTTTCAACCATTGTAGCGGCACAGATAAAAATATTTGTGTCAATAAAAACAGGAGAGGGAAGTGAATATGTATTTGTTTCCGTTGTAGTCATCCCAAAAATCCCAACTTTTATTTTACCGAATTCTTTTATTGTGTAAGGCTGGACATAATTTTTTAAAGCGGTGACCGATGTATCTTCCATTATTGCGTTTGCAGAAAGCAACGGAATTCTTTTATCCAGCGACGGGAATGCTGTTTGAAGAGCCCCGATTAACGTTGATGGCGTTAAATCAAATTCATGATTCCCAACGGCAATTGCATCAACGCCTAGCTCCTGCAACAATTGTAATTCCGGGACTCCGAAGTAAAAATTGAACATTAAATCGCCGACAAATAAATCCCCGGCATGAAGAGTTAGAACATTTTGCTCTGTCATTTTAGTAAGACCAATCACGGAAGCAGCACGGGAAATTCCTCCGGTAGTTCCTTCAAGCAAAGTGGTCCTCGGAGCGCTTGGCGCAAGGCATGAATGCGTATCGTTAAGATGAAGAATGGTAAGTGTATCCTGTTGTGAAAGGAGAAGAGAGGATAAAATTAGCAAAGTGATAAATAAAGTTTTCATTTTAGTCTCCAATTATAAAGTTATTTATTATTACTTTTTTCAATTGCGTACCCAAAGATGAAGCTAACCCGGTAACCTTTGGGATTGGTGGTAACTGCCAGATTAACTGGAATGCTTACTCCGCCGTAGTCAAAACTTTTTCCGACAGCGATCATCAAAGCCGACATTACACCGCTTTCTGTTCCAAGAATGTTTGGACCCATACCGAACTCAATCCCGTTTGGGAAACGGATACCAAAACCAAGTGTCATAGAAGGAATTAGTGTTCCGTATTCAACGCCTGCAATAAGAGGAATTGCTTCAATAATAAAGCAGGGTCCTTCTACATCGGGAACAATTTGGTATTCAAAATGCCAGCCGAATTGGCTTAATAATGGTCCAATTTGTTTGTCCCTAAGCGTTGTTGCCAACTCTCCATGACCCGGAACGTAGGTGAAACCTAAGCGTGGACCGCCAAGATTTCTGGAGCCGAATTTTACCGGTGTGAACTTGCTCTCAACTTGAGCAGATATTTCTGAGACTGTTAAGAATGAGAAAAAGACCAGCATCAGAAAAAGATTGAAGATTTGTTTTGTTTTCATGATAGCACCTTTCGTTTTAGTTTTACGGTACAAAACTAAGGGGCAACAAAAAGGTAGTTGTCACGGAATTGTCAGCAGATTGTAAAACTATTGTTAGCGGATAGTACACATCACTCTATGGATTATGATTCTGTTTTTTCTTAATCTAATTCGTAATCTTAATCCTAATCCATTTTAATTGTAAGTTTTAAAGCAGATTAAGAAAAAGATTATGATTATGATTAAGAGGTTCTTTGAAAATCCGGGAAATAGGAATAGTTGAATAATAGAAATGAAGAAATGTGAGAGTGCAAAAGTTTAAAATATATGACCAAAGTTCAGATAAAAACCGGAAGTCTCTTTACTAATTGAAAAATCAGCTCGAACAATAAAATTATCCATATAATAGCGCAGTCCGATAACCGGTGAATAGATCCAATTTGAAAGATCGATTTTTGAGACAGCATTCCATGTTTTGCCAAAATCCAATCCGGCAATTCCACCTAAGCGATTGTATAATCTAAAACGCAACTCGGAATTGCAATAGACTGCTGAATTATTGATAAATCTATCTTGCGGGTAACCGCGCAGAGTATTGTTTCCGCCCAGAGAAGGTAACAATAAGAAATTTAGTGAGTCGGTTTTACAATCCTTAAACGCAAAGTGAAACGCAGAAATCATTTTGTCGTTCCACACCGGAAGATAATACATTATTTCTGCGGCACTTTTCAAATACTTGATGGAGGAAATCCCGTATTCGAAATTCAAAATGGTTTGGAATCCTTTGGTGGGATTGACAAAACTGTTTCTCGAATCATATCTTCCACTTGCTGTTATGAAAGGAAGGGAATAATTCTGCTTTTCATTTTGTGCAAAAATAATGTAAAGCATTTTTCCCTTTTCGAAATTAGAAAGAGCATAATGTTTGAATCCCAATCCGCATTGCAAAACAAATTCGTTTGTTAAACCAAAACTTGAAAGTAAACTCGTTTCGAAAATTCCTTTCCGGTAAAATTCTTTATCTGAAGGAGAGAAACCATTCCAACCGTAAAAACCATTTTTAATCCAAACATCATAATCCACAATGAGATCAATTGCAAAAGGATACACGCTTCCCTGGCGGTACTCAAAGTCCGGATAAGAAAAAACAAATCGAAACCAACGTTCTCCCTTTGTACTTCCAAACAGTATTACATCAAAAGATTCGTTTTTTAAAACTTGATTAAAGAAGAAAGCTTTCCCCCCAAAACCAAAACCAACATCGGTATCGTAAGAAAGTATCGGAAGTAGTTCGATTGATGATTTCCCTTTTATTGAATCGGTATCCATTTTCTGGGAATAAAGGGAACACGAAAAAAAGAAGATGACGGGAAGGGCTTTTAATAAAACCACTTTACATGTTTTCACTTTTTGTATCCTTCACAAATTTGTACCCTGCTTTGTGAACAGTAAGTAAGTGCTTTGGTTCCGAAGGATTATCTTCAATTTGTTTTCTGATTGAAAGAATAAAATTATCGACAGTTCTGGTTGTCGGGAAAGATTCAAATCCCCAAACATTGTTTAATAATATTTCGCGTGAAATAACTTCTCCTTCGTGTTCAACAAAAAATTTAATAATTTTTAATTCCATCGAAGAAAAAGTTAATTGAGTTTTATTTTTTACGGCTTCATGTTTCTTAAAGTTGATGAAAATATTTCCGAACGAAGTTTCATCTATTCCGTTGTGGGGAATCTCGGTGCGACGCAAATGAGCTTTAATTCGCGCTAATAGTTCCCGAACACTGAATGGTTTTGTAACGTAATCATCTGCGCCGATTTCCAATCCAAGTATTTTATCAATCTCTTCAGTCTTACTTGTGAGTATAATTATAGGTGTTCCTATGTGATTACTTCTCACTTCGCGGCAAATTTCAAAACCATTTTTCCCTGGGAGCATTAAATCGAGAATGATCAAATCCGGTTTAATAGTTTTGATTAGAGAAAATGCTTCATCTCCATCTCCGGTAGAACTAACTTCGTAATTATCAATCAATAATGCTTCCACTAAACCTTTGCGAATAGTGACATCGTCCTCTACCAAAAATATTTTTTTCATAGTGCCTCCATTTATCTGCACAATTTTATCAACAACTCTTCAAGCTGTTCTTGTATTGAAGATAAATCCGCATCATTATTTTTAGCTGTGTCGAGTTCTTTTCTTGCATACTCCAAATAGCGGGAGAGAACTTCATCCAAAACGATAGCGCTATTTCTAATTTCTAAAGCCAATTCATAATGATTAGTATCTATCAAGTCCTCAACCAAAATTTCAGAATAACCTTTAATAGATATTAAAGGTTTTTTCATGATATCACAAAGGTATTTCCGCAGTTTTTCCCTTTCTTTTACTAATTCGGTTTCTTTAATTCTTTGGACTTTTTCCAATCGTAGTTTAACCTTGGCTAGCAATTCTGCAATGCGAAAAGGCTTTGGGAGATAATCATCAGCACCAAGTTGAAGTCCTTTAAAAACATCTTTATTTTCCGCTTTGATAGAAAGGAAAATAAAAGGAATTGTTTTTGTTAAATTATTTTCTTGAAGCTTTTCGATTAATCCGTATCCGTCTAAATTCGGCATATTAATATCGCTTATGATAAGATCGGGATAAAAAGAAAAAGCGTTATCCAATCCCTCTAGACCGTCGGAAGCAGTTTCAACGGTATAACCTTCGTTTTGTAATGCCTCTTTTATTCCGGTGCGAATAGCGGCATCATCTTCAACAATTAAAATTTTTGTCATACCATCCTCAATTAGTTTGTTGTGAAAAATTATTAAACACAATAATAAACTCAGTTCCTTCACCGGGCTGACTATTAACGCGAAGCTCGGCTTTGTGCGCATCCATAATATGTTTCACCACGGTTAAACCAATACCGGTACCGCTTTTATTTTTAACTTGATCACTTTTTACCCGTTCATAAGGTTCAAAAATTCTTTGAATATCTTTATCGTTTATTCCGATGCCTTTATCTTTTATAGAAATTGCCGGCTGAGATCCTTCGTTAAAAGTAGTGATAGTTATTTTTTTATTTTCTTGCGAGTATTTAATTGAATTGGAAATTAAATTTATCAACGCTTCCTCAATGGCATCTTTGTCAGCATAAATTGGAATCTTTTCGGGAGAAAGAAATACCTCAAGCATAAAATCATTCATTTTGATTTGATACTCCATCGCGGAAAGAACGGAAGAAACGATTTCATTTAGTTCGGTTTGTTCAAAATGATAATCTTTCACTCCTCTTTCAATTTTGGCAAGATCGAGAACATTATCTATTAAGCGACTTAGGCGTGCGGTTTCTCCTTGAATTATTTTCAAATATTCATTCTTTTTCTCTTGGACAAGATTTGGAGAATCTTCTATTAATTCTGCAAACATTTTAATTGAAGTAAGCGGAGTCTTTAGATCATGGGTTACCGAAGAAACAAAAAGTGATTTTAATTCATTTAACTCCACTAGCTTTTGTTTTTCGATTGTATCCAAAATCGCTTTTTGTTGAAGCAGTACCCGTTCATACATGATGCTTGTTTCAGCGGCAATTTGATAGAGCAGATCAAAATCTTCAAAAGTAAATCTTTGCTCTGATTTTCTTTCTCCAATTAATAACATTGCGTGGATTTGATCCGCAGAATTTTTTAGAGGTAAAAGTATAGCAAAACCAAGCCGCTTAAACAATCTCGGGTCTCCCATAAAAGAATTTATTTCTCCTTCAAACATTTCCTGCAATGCAACATGCTTCATCGTAAGTCGTTCAACTTTGTCATTTTTGATCCAAAATTTTTGTTTAAGAGAAAGCTTAATTCCTCGTTGACTTAAAATTTGGCAAACCCCGGTCTCTCTTTCAACCGAAGCAAAGGCTATGTTTTTTACAGGAATAAAATTAGCAATCCCATTTATACATGCTTCGGAGAGTTGGGACAAGCTTGCGCATTCACTTAGTTCTTGTAAAACTTTTTTTACTGCAAAACGAAAATCATACTGCACTCGGAAGAAAGTTTTATCTACAAAATTTTCAATTTTTCTTTTCAGCGATTGAACAAACAAGGCAATGACCGCTACTGTAATTACAACAGGAAATGTTCCGCTCTCTTTTGCGGCAAAAGAGGAAACGAAAAGGACAACAACAAAATATACCGCAATTATACCAGCCAATAAGATTGAATAGACAACGCTTCTATTAATTACTCTATCAATATCCCACAAGTGGTATTTTAAAATTGAGATTGAAAATGTGCAAGGAATGATTAAAAGAACGATCAATAAAAGTTCTTCCGGTATTAGTCCTCTCCCGATAAAAGCCAACGGCAAAACCCATAATAATGCAAACGTCAAGGGACCGATAGTTAAACCAAATAGCAGCCATTTTAATTTCTTTTTGTCGGCAATAGTTTTAGCCCTTCGGTATGACACAGCAAAATTAAATACGCCGAGTAATAAACAAATGAGTACAAAATATCTGCTTACATTAAAAACCAGAACATAGTTATGAATTGATTCGAAAGATGGGTGAGCAATACTCACGCCGAAAAAATGGAGTGTTGCAACTGAAAGTAAAAGAGATAATCCGTACATGAGAAACATTTTTACTCTCGGTTGAGAAATTTGATTTGGAAAAATCAAAGTAAAATGGAGAAAAAGAGAGGCAAGGAAAGCATATCCAATCTGAAAAATGAACCGCGAGGCGAAACTGATTCCAAAGAAAGGAGAGTTGTAAGTTCCCCACGTATTAAGAATGATCAACCCGCTTGCTACCATTACCCAATGGTAGGTTAGTGTTTGTGCTGTTAGTCCTTTTTTTAGAACTACAACAACCGGTACGAAAATAAAAAAGAATCCTGTAATGGCGGCGACGAAAACATAGAACATGGAATAGTAAGAGACGAGTTTAACCGAAATTTCTTTTTCTGCTTTACCTTGCAGCAAGCGCAAATCAACATTATCTCCAATTTTAAAAGCGTCTAAATAAGTTTCAATTTCTTCGTTTGAATCGAACTTTATTCCGTTAGTAGTTAGCAAGACTGCATTATGTAACGACCAGTTAGAACGGGAATTATTCTGCTGAATGAGAATCGCATCGTTTGCTTGAAGTGTAGTAAAGGGAAGTGATGGTTTTAAATAAAAATTTCTTATCCCCCAAAGGGAAATAAAAATCAAAAATAGGTCGAGCAATAATAAATACTGTACTTTACGTAATACATTCAGCATCTTAGTTACTCAGTTTTAGTTTAGAACCAATTACATAACCACGGCAAAAATAGTCTGCGGAAAGATATATTCAAAAAACAAATTACACAAAACAGTCCGCTCCGATGGAGCTTAATTGTGGGACTGTTTGTAGCATAAAGAACAAACAAAATCTTTTAGCTCCGTAGGAGCGGTCTGTTTTTAAAAAATTTATTTGATTAAAATCATCTTCTTCGTTGCCTGAAAGTTTTGTTTCCCATTAATGGAGACGGCGTTAATGTTGTACAAATAAATGCCGGAGGAAAGTCCTTCTCCGTTGAAATTTATATTGTACGAACCTGTTTGTTTTGTCCCTTCGTTAAATGTTTCAACAATTTGTCCGAGTGTATTATAAACGGTTATGCTTACACTACTTTCATACGGCAAAGCATATTGTATAACCGTTGAAGGATTAAAGGGGTTGGGATAGTTTTGGGATAAATTAAAATCTTGAGGGACATTTATTTTTACTCCTTCAACAACTTGAGAGTAAGAAACAGTCCCATCAAGATCAATCTGTTTCAAGCGGTAAAAATTATTTCCTGAATCAGGATTCTTATCAGTAAAAATATAACTGTGTTTTTCAGTCGTTGATCCAAAACCATTAACAAAACCGATCTTCGCGAAATTTTGTTTATTGCTACTTCGTTGAATTTCAAATCCAAAATTGTTTTTTTCCGTTGCCGTTACCCAATTCAATAAAACTTTATCTTCAGCTATTTTAGCAATAAATGAAGTTAGTTCAACTGGAACATTTGTAGTAATTAATGTGTAGGTAACATTTATGGATGTGGCTGTTTTAAAAAGTAGGGTATCCATTCCACAGTTATAATATAAAGTCAACTCTCCTGTTGTCGCTACCCAGCCACTATATGCCCAGCTAAAATATTCTCCTTTTATTGCATTGCCAGCGTCGTCGTAGGTATAAGCATATCTATAACTGTTAATCCAAACATTATTCTCCAAAGTTTCTTTGAGCTCAGTAAGTAAACTTCCATAGTTGTTGTAAGTATAAGTATTTCTATAAGTCTCCATCCAAACATCGTTCATCCATTTTTCAGAAAGAAATGTAAGCTGATTACCGTTGTTGTCATAGGTAGAAGTTTTTCTTAAACTATATATCCAAGAATTATTTATCCAAGTTTCGTATAGTACTGTCGACAAATATCCATTATTGTCATATGTGGTAGTATATCTTAATCTATTCACCCAATTATTATTACTCCATACTTCATAAATATATGCAAGCATATTCCCGTCGTTGTCATAAGTATAGGAATACCTTAATAAATTCACCCAAGCATGATTCGACCAGTGTTCGGCTAGAAGGGTAAGCCGATTTCCATTGTTGTCATAGGTATAAGAATTTCTCGAAGTATTCATCCATGTATTATTCGTCCAAATTTCGGATAGATATGTGAGCATATGCCAATCATTATCATAGGTAAAAGTGTGTTTTTGTGTATTCACCCAAGCATTATTCCTGCATATTTCATAAATATCTGTAAGCACATTTCCGTCGTTGTCATAGGTATAGGAATATCTATAATAATTCACCCAAACATTATCTATCCAGTCCCACGTTGAAAATAGTTCTGTCAGCATATTTCCATTGTTGTCATAGGTGAAAGTATTTCTAGAAGAATTTAACCAGGTTTCACTAGCCCATGTTTGGTCTAAATATGTTAACAGATTCCCATTATTGTCATAAGTATTAGTGTGTCTCTGGAAATTCTTCCAACCATTATTTCCCCATGTTTCTCTTAGCTTTACAATAACATTTCGTTTATTGTCATAGGTAAATGAATCTTTAAAATTATTCTCCCAAAAATAACTCCACCATTGGTCCTCTATCACGCTAAGCACATTTCCATCTTTATCATAAGAATAAGTATAACGCAAGTTATTATTAAAAATTACAGTTGCTGGTCGGTACATACTCCCGTTTAATTTAGAAATAACTTTTTTCTTTCTATTATTTGAACTCGGATTAATTATCGGGTCTTGCGATGGCAAGTCACTACTTATGGATTTATCTTGCATAGACATATCATCATCGGGATTTATCATTAACCCTTTACTCTTTTTAAAATTCTCAATTGCCTGTTGTGGTAAAAAGTTTTGTCCTTCCGCCATTATGGTTAAAAGACAAAAGAACAAAAGACCCGAGAAGAAGAAAGATTTCATTTCCATACTCCGCTTACTTGTGAAAAGATATTTATTAGACATAACAATTTTATTTCTCAATCACCTCCGCTAACCCTGCGGGGATAGCAAAATCCGGTAGTTCCTCTTTTAATTTTTTGATATAAACTTTTGCGCGCGCGCGGTTATCAAATTGCATTTCGTACAACGCGCGTCTTACCAGCATTGAGCCGGTCATGTCCGCAACAAAATTAACGTAGTAGTTTTGTTGTTTCGGAAATCTTAAATGAAAATTCGGATTATCAGCCAAAACGTATTTATTTGTCTTTACCACTTTGAAAAAGAAAATATCGGGAACAAGAGTATAACCTTCCGGAAGTTTGAATTCACCTTTTTGCATTTCATTCATCACCAACTCTGCGCCGAGATAAACCGGACGCTTATCAATATTGGTTTCGATCAATCCTTTTAAGAGAGCTTGATAAAGCTTTTCAAGCAGCACCGGATCAAATTGTCCTTCGCGTTCAAAAGGAACCAGCGCTTCTTTGAATTGATCAATTGTGGATGAAACACCGGCAATAATTTGCGGATGGTTGTTGCTCAACTGATTAAAGTACCAACTTCTGCGCAGAAGTTCTTTATCAATAATATGCACATCCGGTCTAAACTTTTCTACCTTTTGAAGATAATAAGCTGGTGAAATGAGAAAATCCCATTGATACGAAATCACCAGCGCATCTTTTTTGCACGATTGCAATGCCGCTTTTGGATAATCTTCAAAAAGATAAACATCATGCTGATCAACTTTGCCGAATGTAATGTACGATTGAATCAACAGAAAAATAATCAGCAATGGAATGGGAAGGCTGTAACCGAGATGTCTATCTTTTAGCAGCAGAAATATTTGAAGAACTCCGAACGAAATTAGAAATGCAACAGCAATGTATGCCAGCAAAAAATATGAATCAATGTCGTTGATGTCGTAATTGATAGAATACAAAACCGTCGAAAGAAAAGTAATCAGCGTAAAGTAAAAGAATTTTTTTCCATGAATGAATGCCGCGAAGAATCCGATGAATGTCAATATCAATCCAATGTTGAATTCAAAAGGAAAATTTTCAACAAAATAAGCAAGCTGTTTTTTTGCAGCATCTGTTGATGAGAAAAGCCAGACTTGATATTGCTTGCCGGAAATGTGGCGGAGTATTCTCTCAAGGTCAAGCGGATTGCCCCAGTTAAGCATTGGATTTTGTCCGGCACGAATTGGTAAGTATGCGTAAATCGAAATAAGCAATGGGAAGAAAATCAACAGCATTAAAGCAATGCGTTTGAACGAAGAAACCTTGAATCCGAAGGTTACAAAATAGAGATACGCAACAGCCGGCAAGATCAACAACGTTGTCATGTGGTTGGAAAATCCAAACGCCAAAGCTATTGCAAGAAAATACCAGAAGTAGTGTTTTGGTGCCTCAGCATTATTCGATTTGGTGAATGCCAAAAGGAGTATGTAGATAATTATTGAAATTAAAAACAAGTGAAGTGAGTAAACTTCTACCGAGGTGCTCTGCAGCCAAAAAGTTTTGGAGACAGCTAAAAACAATCCGCCGAAAAGCGCAGACAAGTATTTTGTAAGTTCAGGGAAAAAATGCCCATCTCCAAGGGAAGGGGCTTTCTCTCCCGCACTTCGGGGTGTAGGCGGGCTTTTCTTTTTCTTCTTCTTTTCTGCATTAATCTTCTTTGATTTGAAAAGAGCGATGTTGTCAATAACCAGTTTAATAGCATAAATAAAAACCGTAACTGATCCGGCGGTCCAAAAAGCTGCAAGTAAATTTGCACGGTAAATAACAGAAAAGTTTAAAGGCAGTTGAAGGAAAAGATGTCCAAGCATTGTAAATAGCGGGTAACCGGTCGGATGAGCAATTCCCAACAGCGCTTGCGCGGTTGCAAGTTCACCGGAATCAAGTTGTGTAACCGTTGGTGCAAGTGTAAAAAGATAGAGAATAAAAACGATTATCCCCGCTAGTAGTCCGTAAACTTTTTTAAGAAAATTTATCATCATGGTTTGTGTAAATACTTTGAAAATATTAAATGGATTTTGTTCTGCTCTTCTTTGATCCTGGTTTGCAATTCTTTCCTCTCTGCAAAATTAAGAAATTCCGAAAGGATGAGAAATTCTTCCGACTGAAAATTTAATTGGTGTTTTTTGTCTTCAAATAAAAGGAAGTTGAAGGTGTCGAGTTTACGGAACAATTCACGCGAAGAGATAATTACTTGACATTCTATTTCTGTAAGAATGGATTCCTTAAAAAACCGCCGCAAAAGCAAGTTGGGTGATTTGTTCCTTGATGATTTGTAAAGGGAAGCGTGTTTCAATAAAAGAAATTGCAGAAAAAAATCTGTTTCGAGTAAACTGCCGGGTCCTTTTTTCAAGTTGATGGACATATCGCTTGGTTTTAAAGATGCAGTCACTTGTTTGTGCATCGCAAGAATATCATTTCGTAATCCGTTTTCATCAAGCGATTTAATTTTTTTTGTGATCAACTTTTCAAACTGCATGAAAAGTTTCTCATCTCCATACACAAATTCAAGTTTGCATAATGCCTGCATTTCCCACGTGCGGATTCTATTTTCAAAATAATTCTCGTAGCCGTGTAAATCCCGCACCATTTGACTGGTTTTCCCTTCCGGTCTCAGCCTGCAATCAACTTCAATAGGTGAAAATTCTTTTTGCAACGAGTGAAGAAGTTTTGTGAAAATTTTTTGCAGCTTAAAATTGTTCGTCTCACTTCCTGAAATAAATAGAAGATCAATATCGGAAGTAAAAGTAAACTGTTCCGCTGCCAAACTTCCCTGGACTGAAATAAAAAAACTTTCGTCTGTTTTATCTCTTGTTAAAAACATCTCGCATGAATGATGAAGTTTTTTCATAATCACTTGCGAAAGAAGCTTCGATGACTCCTCCGTTGAGATCATTTTTAAGAGAACCTGAACCGAAAGTAAAAAATTAATTGTTTTAATCGGATAAGTAACGAGATTTTGTTGCGAAAGTTTTTCAAATACTTTCCCGGAAAGAAATAATTCCTTTAACAATTTATCTTCTGCAAAAAGAGAGACGGTAAATCTTCCATACTCGCAAATCAAAAGAAAGGCTTCAAAAATCTTTTTATTCTGAAACATCTCATACCACATTGAGGGAAAATTCTCGTGTCGGATGATCCTTGCGAATGTTTGCAGAATCGTATCGGGAGCCTTTGCACGAGATAAGTATTCAACAAAGTAGGATTCAATTCTTTCAAAGAATGAAATTGTTTGGGAGTCAAAAGTTTTCTGGTTGAAAATTCCTTTCCCCGTTTTTAAGAATTGATAATTTCTATTTGCAGTATGAACATCTTTGAACGGTAAATTTGAGAAGTCAACCTCCGGCGTTTCTTCCTGCATAACTGAACGATAAAATGCGTGTACCTTGTTTTTTGTTTCTATTAATTCGTGGTTGAATGCCTTCTTATCTTTAAATTCAAGAAACGCGGAAAGCTTATCTAATATTTCACCCGATTCAGGGATGGTATGCGTCTGTGCATCATTCATCAACTGGAGAAAATGTTCTATTCTTCTAAAAAAAATATAAGCGCGGGATAGAAACTCCGCTTCTTTCTTTTCTAAAAGTTCACATTTTGTTAATTCACTTATTGCGATTAGCGAGTTGCCCGTTTGCAAAGAAGGATGTTTGCCTCCGTTCAACAACTGCAAAGCCTGCAAAGGGAATTCAATATCGCGTATGCCGCCGCGGGAAAGTTTTATGTTCTGTTCGGATTTAATTTTATAAAGAATATTCTTCCTCAACTTTTTTATTTGCTCTATCGGTGAGAATGAGAAATTTTTAGGGAAAATAAAATTGGAAATGTAATCGGCAAACTTTACATACAATTTTTCATCACCACCGAGATAACTTGCTTTAAGCAGCATTTGACGCTCCCAATCTTCACCCCGGCTTTCATAATAACGGAGCGTATCTGTGAGAGTCCTTGCCAGAGGGGAATTTTTTCCGTCCGGTCTCAAACGAAAATCAACACGGAAAAGAAAACCTTTGTCGGTTGCCTGTGAGGCTTGTTCAACAAAAAGCTGAATGGCTTGCGTGAGAAGTTCGTGGTATTCTTTTCCGTTTTTTAACGGAACATTTTTGTCGTAGAAGATCATCAAGTCGATATCGGAACTATAATTCAATTCGTTACCGCCAAGTTTTCCGAGTGCAATAATGCAGTACTTTCTGTTTATTACTTCAACTTGATATTTTGCTTTAACTTCATCATAACAAATTGAAAAGAGAAGCGCTGAAAGAGTTTTTGCAAGAATGGAAAGATCGTTTGTTGTTTCTAAAACGGAAGCAAAGCCGAGATTATCACGCAACCCAATGCGCAGCATATATTTCCTCTTAATTGCCTTTATCGCGTTTACTTTTCCAGTAAAAGAATTGAACAAGGCAACAGTTTTTGCAATTTCACCTGCAAATTTCTTTTCATTCAAGTTTGAGTCAAGCGATTCGCTGCTTAACGCCCAATACAAATATTCCGGATTCCGCACCACAATATCCGTTAAGTAATTACTGAACGAAGCAATGCGCAGGAATGCTTTTGAATAATGAGGATGGGTGAGGCAATCTTTTAAGAAATATACTTTATCAAAAAGCGATTGAAGCATACGGAGTAAATTACTCTCGGAACTGGCAGTAAAACAAATTGTTCCGGCTTCCGTTTCCCAAGAGGAAAGAAGCGTATCTAACTCCTTATTGGAAAGATAACCGACTGTAAACCCGGCAACCGTTTTTACAAGGGCATCGGAAATATAATTGTGTGTTTTCGTCAAGTAATAATTTTCAAATCATTTGTTAGTAACTGCAAATGAAAAATACAAAATTACGTTTTGATATTTGCATAAAGTGGAAAGGGAAGTCAAGTCAAGTCAAGTGGGAGAGGAAGAAGGCGAATATTTACATTTTCCCCTTAAAGGACATTCATTACATAATGGTACTATTGGTTTGCATACTAATGCTGTAAAATCCAGCAGTGCGAATAAAAAATTCCGTTGATCTTTTACTTTGAAAATCCCTTTAGCTTTTTCGATTACTATTTTCTTGCGTCTTATTTCGCCGGATAGTTTTAGACCATAAAATCTATCAATAAACCGTGCTATATTACTATCAATAACGTAATCGGCATTATTGAAACATACAGCCATTATTGCACCGGCAACATAATCCCCAACGCCGGGAATCGTTAATAACTCTTTTCTTGTTTTAGGATATTTACCCTTGAAATTTTTTACAATGTATTTTGCGGCATTAATAAAATTGGGGGCGCGTTTATGAAGACCAAGAGATGAAGTATATTTTTCTACACTTGTTAGCCTTGCTTTAGAGAGTGAAACTATGTCCGGGTATTGAAGAAGGAATTTTTTGTAAACAGGTTCAGCCTGTTCTGCTTTTGTTCTTTGAAGCATGAACTCGGCAATCATGATTTTATATTGTGAACAATTAACTCTCCATATAAATTTTCTTCTAAACAATGACCATTTATTATTAATTAAATTCGGAAGGATAAAATATTTCATAGATTAAGAAACTGTTAAAACTCCAGGACGGCTCATATGATTACCAACTCGGTGTTGTATATCAAATAATAACTCTTGATTAAGACTTATTAATGGATTAAGTTTTTTTAGTTCTTTTTTGGGGAGTGTAAGGAAACCTCGAAAATAAATTAGGAATTGATACTCCTCACTGTTTTTTTCATAAAAGAATTTTTTACTTATATAATAGGCGCCTTCAATACTATTTTCTTTAAGATACACAAGCAATCTAGCTGGGAATAATAATCCCGACACGACCCTATGCACCATAAAATTATTTTGACTAAAATCACAGACAGGAGTAATTTCTAAAAATATTTTTTTAAACTCTCTTATTATCGAGGGCAATCTTAAATTCGTTTCCGTTTCTACCTGCAGATCACGTTGTGGTTTTGGTAATTTACTCCAAACGGCAGCATTTTTACTTAGTTCTTTATTAACGTCTTTTTTCACTTGATCAATTTCTAATTTTTCTGAAAGGATCATTTTACAAATTGTGTTAACATCCATATTATGTGAAAGATATATATTCCCAGGAATAATAATTTTATTCGGCGAAGAATTGATGAGAAATTTTGCATTCAATTTTGATAAGTGATTCCTAACAGGATTATTACTTAAAACAAGATCATTATATTTCCTCAGTTCTAGACCAATGATATTTTTCCGCGCTGTATCTTGTAAGAAATTATTTAGAGTGTAAAATAGAGCCCTCTTTTTTACGATAGGTTTTACATCCTTAATATGTTCACCAAGGTAAGCTTCTGAAATTTTATAAAGCACGTCACTTAATTTTTCTTTATCGTTAACTATATCAAGTAAACTGTTTGTTGTAAGATAAGCAGATTCATTTGCAAAATTCTCCCATTGAAAAATTAGTCCTATTTTCCCAAGAGTCAAAATTTTTTGATGTAATTTTTTCTTAATCTTTCTTAATGGAAAAGGCGAAGATAAACATTCACTTTTATCCATGCTTATGTAAGCTAGCGGTTTTAAGTGTAGACTTTCAACAACAACTTTTAATAAACCGGGAGTATCCGTCCAGCCAAGAATAATGTAAGGGCCATTATTGATACTTATTAATCTTTCTACAACCGGCTTAACCGACTGAACAATATCATTTGAGTCAAACGTTCCAGGAATTCCTTCTAATTTAAGATCAAGGAAAAGAAGCCTAATACCCTTTCTTGGTATGATTGGAAGTTCATCTAATCTGCCTGAATAATATGAATAGCTGATCCCTTCTTGGGAAAGAGCCTTCATTAAAGGAAGTGCTTCATTTTCCAGTTGATCATCCACAATAATAACGTTACCATTTTGGGGAATTGACATAATTTATAAATTCCTTTTCATGATCAATTTAACAACCGCTCCTTTAGTAAATTCTTTTGGTAATTCCTTACTAATCGTATTATTAAAAACTAAATGTCCTCCCTGTGCAGTAACAATTTCATTTACGATATGTAAACCTAAGCCCATACCCCCAGGTTTTAGACTAATAAATGGTTTAATCATTTGCTCCGCGGGCAGTGCAAATCCTTTCCCATTATCTGCTATTGTTAATTCAATATGTTCTTTAGAAAGTGAGGCAATACTTATAAAAATCTTTTTGTTTTGTTGTTGAGCACGTTCTAACCAGTAGATGGAATTATCAATTATATTTAGTAAAGATGAAATAATTAGTCTTCTATTACAAAGCAATTGATCATCCGCCTTAAACAATAAATAATTTTCTACTATAGTTATTTCGTGTGCTTTGAGTCTATATTGAACATAGAACAAAGCATTGGTAATTAATTCTTTGAGACCCTCAACTTTCTTTTTACTTTTTTTGATGATCATTGCATACATCTCAATTAGCTCAGCAAGGTGTTCAATAAGCTTTACAATTCTTTGAGAGGTTTTTTCTTGCTTTATAACAATCTTAATTTCTTTAGTTATTTTTTCAATTTCATGTAGAGCTACAGAATAGTTTAAACCAGCCTCAGCGCTCGTTAATAATATTTCATTTAGTGATTTATAGTCATTCTCGATTTTGTCTAATTTATAGAGACACGTTTTTTTTATTTGCTCATCTTTTATTTTCGACTCTAAATAATCTTTTAAGTCATCAATACTTGCCATAACGGGTTCGGTTTTAGCAGAGAGTCCATACTGATAACGAACATTATCCTTATCCTCGTTCCTATAAGTCTCTATTGTAAACATTAAATAACCAATAGCATCTCTAAAAGTTCTATATGCTTCATTATCTACGAAGCCTTCTCGATTGGTTTTTTCTTCTAGACTTGTACATTTTTTACCATCGATCAATACTGCTGCCAAAATGAGACCTTTGTTGATTTTTACTCCCGGATCATATAGCCTTTGCTTTTCCAGACCTAACCAATCATTTTCCGGTTCACCATAATCGTAGACCCTAATACCATCTTTATATACTCTAACACCACCATTTTGATCTAGGTAATTTCTTAGAGCTCTTGTATCAGTTTCGGCAAGTTTTAAAATTTTGCTCTGCCGATCAAATATCCACCCCTCAAACTTCACGGGTCCAATTTTTTGTCCCTTTGCATTCAGATCGATAGGAATAGATTCTTTTTTATTCTTTTTGGGATTCCTTGTAGGTTTCTTAACTAGTTCTTTGATCGATTCTATTCCTATAAAATTATTTTTGTATCCCTTGTAGTTATAAATCAATTTTCGGGGTCTGAGTTTATCCATCAGGGGATACGGATTGAAGGAATAATAAAAAGAAGTTATCTCACTCCCTTCAATTTCACAATAAAACCTATATAACGCGAGATTTTTTATTTCATCAACTGTCGGAATTTTCTCAAGAATATCATCATCATCTATTTTAAAATCAACTTTAAATGAATCCAACGTTTTGAAAGGTGTAGTAAATGCGTTTACTGATCTATAAATATCTTTTAACACTGTTTCACTCCATTGAACAGTACGCAAATTAGAAATTTTTATATATGTACCTGTTTTATTTCCTTTAAAGTAAATTGGTTCTCTTTCTTTTATTTCTATTGGCACTTGGTCAATATAATCGTACTTTTTTGAATTAAAAAAAGTCCAATCAATGTTGACCTCTATTTCGTTCTTACCTTTCATTTTACTTATTAACTGAATGCTCTCTCCTAATTTGTGGACGCTGAAGCGACCTATTCCCTTTTCTCCAAGTGGCACCCGTCGTAGGTCATTTTCTTTTAATTCTTTTTTTAACTTCACCTTATAATCACTCCCTGGCTCTAACCAAACGGATTTAATAATCTCGAGGTCCATACCGCAACCATCATCTTCAACTACAATGATTCCGTCACCTTGATTTAATTTTTCCATTTCTATTTTAGCATAGCTAGCGCCAGCATCGTAACAGTTCTTGACTAATTCAAGAATCGCAATGCTCTCATTTTTTATTAGTTGATCTCCGAGTTGAAGAAGAAGTCTTGCTCTTGGTCGAAAGTTAGCCACTTAATTCTCCATAGATTTTTGGATATGATGAGCAATTTGGTTGGCCATCAATGGTGGTACTGCATTTCCTATTTGAGTAAATGCCGCTGTTCTTGGTCCTTCAAAAATGAAATTATCCGGAAACGATTGTATTCTTGCGGCTTCACGAACAGAGATTGAACGACATTGATTTATGTCTGGATGAATATAATAATGTCCATCCTTTGCTATATGAGCAATCAAAGTATGAGAATAATTTGCATTACCGGCAACAACTTTAAAGCGATCAAGAAATCCTTCAATGTTTTTATGCGTTCTCAGCTTTTTAGGTAAAGAACTGTAGTTCAATCTTTGATGCTTTTCATTCCACAATTCAATTGCCCGTTTATAAATCTCAAGATCAATTGTGTTGTGAGGTCTGGTGTTATGTAAGCTTACTTTTTTATACCCGTTTCTTATTTCACTTTCATCTAAATAAGAATTTGATTTGGTAGAATAATCAAGTGGCGGGTTAATAGAGCCTGGCTTTAATTCAGGAAGATCGTTTAGCAAATCATTAACTGTTGCATTGTACTTAATTTGTTCAAATGAAGGATATGAAAAAGAGAATTCATTTTTCCACCCGATGATTACAATACGTTTTCTATCCTGTAGTACTCCGAAATCGGAGGCATTCAATATCTTGTAATCAAGTAAGTATCCTTCTTTTGCAAATGTTTCGCGCAAATCATCAAATACGTATCCACCTTCGAATGAAACTAGACCGGGAACGTTTTCAAAAACAAATATTTTTGGTTTGAGTTCCCTTAAAAATCTCGCATATAGTTTATAATAATATATTCTCTGATCATATTTTTTCTTATGCTCATTAGCTTTTCTTCCTCTTACGGAATAAGCCTGACATGGTGGACCACCAATAATCATATCTATTTCATTTACATCAATTTGTCTCTTTGTGTCATTTATTTTAGAAATAATCAGATTAAATTTATCCGCTGAGATTTCTTCATTAATAACACTATCGGTTTTATCAAATGGAATTGCTGAATAGAATTTATCTCTATCAATGTTTCCGTAATAATAGTCTTTGTAAAAATTCTCAAGGTTGTTTTCTTTACAATAGTGGTAAGCTATTCTAGTTTTAATTGTAAGGCATGCATTTTCATCTCTTTCAACGTGAGCAATCGGTTTGAACCCGGCATTGTAAAATCCTTCCGCTAATCCTGAGGCCCCAGCGAAAAGGTCAATGTAATTATAAGTTTTTTCCATACAGTAAAATAATAATAATAGAAATACTAATTGTACAGTTCAGTAATCAAATGTCAAATTATGTAAAACATGAATTAAAGATAAAAACTTTATTCCCTTTACCACAAACATCGTAAAAAATCTTATAAAATCAATCATAATGAATTAAAATCATACCAATTCTCTTTGTCTGTTTCGACAGAATTGAAAAATTATGGAAATAAACATTTAAAAGTTTTTTCTAAATAAATAAATCTTGCAATCTTGAATTCTTGCCAATCTTGCAATCTTTATACAAAAATCGTTGCTCTACCAAAATCTACCTTTTTTCTCCAAGCGAAATCTTCTTAAATTGCAGATAATCTTATTGGTTAATTTTTTTTACTCATACGGAGACTTTTAATGCTAAGTTTGTTCAAGAAAATTTTTGGCGATAAAAATACTAAAGACGTTAATGAATTAATTCCCATAGCTGCAGAAATAAATGAAGAATTTGCAAAATTACAAAATTTAAGTGATGACGAACTCCGTAATAAAACTGCGGAATTCAAACTAAAACTGCAGGATGAAACCGCAGAAATCCGGCAGAAATTAGAAGAACTGCACCTGCAGTTGCAGAAAGACGAAGACTTTGACCGCCAAGCCGCTTATGACCAAGTTGATGTTTTGGAAGACAGCCTGCACGAAAAATATGAAGATGTGCTTGATGAACTGCTTCCGCAAGCTTATGCCGTTATTAAGGAAACCTGCAAGAGACTTGTAGGTAAATCATGGACGGTAATGGGAAAACATACAAAATGGGATATGGTTCCCTACGATGTGCAATTGATGGGCGGAGTTGTTTTACATCAAGGAAAAATTTCGGAAATGGCAACCGGCGAAGGCAAAACTTTAGTTGCAACTCTCCCGATGTATTTGAACGCATTAACCGGAAGAGGCGTTCATCTTATCACGGTAAATGATTACCTTGCTCAACGTGATTCCGAATGGATGGGAGAAATATTTAAATTTCACGGCTTAACCGTTGGAGTAATTCTAAATACCTATTCTCCTGATCAGCGTAAAGTACAATACAACTGCGATATTACTTACGGAACAAATAATGAGTTTGGTTTCGATTATCTCCGCGACAATATGGCAAGCGATAAAGAATTTCAAGTTCAGCGGAAACATAATTATGCGATCGTCGATGAGGTGGATTCGGTATTAGTTGATGAGGCAAGAACGCCGTTAATTATTTCCGGTCCCGTTGAAGTTGATGACTAGCAGAAATTTGATGAGATGAAAATATTGATTGAAAAACTGCACCGGCTTCAATCAAATTTTGTTTCAAAAATTGCTCAAGAGGCTGAAGACTTAATTGCGAAAGAAGATGACAAGGAGGCGCAAACACAAGCCGGAGTAAATTTACTGCGCGCTTACCGCGGTTTGCCGAAAAACAAAAAAGTGGAAAAAATGCTTTCCGATCCATCAAATAAAAGATTGATGCTGCAAACGGAGATGGAATATCTGCGTGAAAAAGCCCGCAATATGCACATCATTGATGATGAACTTTTTTTTGTGATTGATGAGAAGAACAATACTATTGATCTAACCGAGAAGGGAAGAGAAGAACTTGTCCGCTTCGGCAAAGGAGATAAAAATTATTTCGTGCTTCCCGATTTGGGAACCGAGATCAGCAAGTTTGAGCATGATCCTTCATTATCCATTGAAGAAAAAATAAAAAAGAAAGATGCGCTTTATCATTTATATGCAGAGCAAAGTGAACGCATTCACACACTGCATCAATTATTAAAAGCATTTACTCTTTTTGAAAAAGATGTTGAGTACGTTATTACCGAAGAAGGAAAAATTGCTATTGTTGATGAGTTCACCGGACGTGTTTTGCCGGGGAGAAGATATTCCGACGGTTTGCATCAAGCCATTGAAGCTAAAGAGAGCGTTAAAGTTGAACGCGATACACAAACGCTTGCTACCATCACGCTTCAAAATTATTTTAGGATGTATAACAAACTCGCCGGTATGACGGGAACTGCCGAAACCGAAGAAAGCGAGTTCCACGAAATTTATAAATTAGAAGTTGTGGTTGTTCCTACGAACAAACAAAATGTCCGTGATGATCAAGAAGATTCAATTTTTAAAACCAAGCGTGAAAAATTAAACGCAGTAATTGATAAAATTGAAGAACTCCGCAAAATTGGAGAACCGGTTCTTGTCGGTACCACTTCGGTTGATGTTTCTGAAACGATAAGCAGAATGTTGAAACGAAAGGGAATTCCGCATAATGTTTTGAATGCGAAACAGCATAAAAGTGAAGCGGAAATTATTGAGCATGCCGGTGAAATGGGAGCCGTAACTATTGCAACCAATATGGCGGGACGCGGAACGGATATTAAACTCGGCGCCGGTGTTGTTGAGCGCGGCGGTTTGTTTATCCTTGGAACCGAGCGGCATGAATCGCGCAGAATTGATAGGCAATTACGCGGTCGTTCGGGAAGACAGGGAGATCCCGGAACTACAAAGTTTTTCCTTTCACTTGAAGATGATCTCATGCGCCTTTTCGGCAGCGATAGAATTGCTTCCGTTATGGAACGAATGGGAATTCAAGAAGGAGAAGTAATTGAGCATTCGTTAATTACAAAATCAGTTGAACGTGCGCAGAAAAAAGTTGAAGAGAACAACTTCTCAATTCGTAAACGTTTGTTGGAATATGACAACGTGATGAACCAGCAGCGTGAAATTATCTACACGAGAAGAAACCGTGCTCTGCAGGGCGATCGTTTGAAAAATGATATCATGGAATATTTACATGAGACCGTTGGAGAAATTGTTGCAAGATATTTTGAAGACGTAAATGCTGAAAAAATTAAAGAAGAAGTGTTACAAAATTTTCTTGTTGAAGTTAAACTCGAACCGGAAGAATTTGAATCACTCGGCGAAAACGGAATTACAAATAGAATTATCGCCGCTGTAAAAGATTTCTATGTGCGGAAAGAAGAAATGCTCGGCGTGGATCTGCTGGCGCGGATCGAAAGATATTCCGTTCTTTCCGTTATTGATAACCGCTGGAAAGAACATCTCCGCGAAATGGATGATCTGAAAGAAGGAATCGGTTTGCGCGCATACGGACAAAAAGATCCGCTGTTGGAATATAAGAGCGAAGCGTTCACGCTGTTTGTTGAATTGCTCAATCAAATTAGAAATGAAATTGTTTCTTTCTGTTTCAAGTTTTTTCCGCAAGCGCCGGAAGAACTTCAAGAAAGAAAAAGACCTGCACGAGGAAGAATTATTGAGACCAAACAAAATACCGAAGGGATTGGACTACACGGCTCCGGTGGAGATGGGCAGCCTGTTCAAGTCGGAAAATCTCAACCTATCCGCGTGGAAGAGCGTGTCGGGAGAAATGATCCATGCCCGTGCGGCAGTGGGAAAAAATATAAACATTGTCACGGTTAAGAATCCAAGGAAAAAGTCATGAAAAAAATTGAAGCCATTATTCGTCCTTTCAAGCTTGATGATGTTAAAGAAGCTCTTCTTGAAGAAGGAATTAAAGGATTGACCATTTCTGAAGTCCGTGGTTACGGAAGACAGAAGGGGCATAAAGAAACTTACCGCGGAAGTGAATACCGGATTGAATTTGTCCCGAAAATCAAAATTGAAATTGTTATCCCTGACAATAAATTGGAAAAAGTTATCGAAGCAATTATCCGTACTGCAAAAACCGGGCAGGTGGGAGATGGGAAAATATTCATTTCGGATATTTCGGATGTTATTCGTATCCGTACTGAAGAATCAGGAGAAGAAGCGCTTTGAAAATGAAAAACACATCAAAAAAAATATTGTTGTCTCTTTTTTTTGTGATCTCATTTTCTACATTTCAGGGGTGCGGAGTTTGGAATGATTTTACAACTTATTTCAATCTTTACTATCATACCAGCAGTCTCTTTAACGAAGCTGAATCAGCAATCCAAAAAGAGCAGAAAGACATTTTTGTCTTAGTCGAGCCCAACATTCCATCATCCGCTTCCGGTTCTTTAAATAAAGTAATTGAAAAATGTTCAAAGATACTGCAGTTCAATTCAGAAAGTTCCTTCATTGATGACGCACTTTTTATGCTTGGAAAATCATTCTATTATCAAAAAAATTATTTGAAAGCGTTACGGAAGTTTCAAGAATTGATAGTGAAGCAGTCTGAGAGCGATTACGTTCCCGAAACCGAGTTGTGGATTGCAAAGACGTATTTTCAATTAAAAAATTATTCAGCCGCCGACAAGCTTTTATTGCAGGTTATTGAAAAAACTACAGCAGATAAAAATGATGAACTTTTTATTCAAGCGACCATTGTGAAAATAAAATTTGAGATTGCGGCAGAAAAATATTCCGATGCCATTAGATCACTTATAAGTTTAGTTAAAGTTTCGGATGACGGAGAGATAAACGCCCAAGCAAAGTATCAAGAAGGGGAGCTGCATGTTCGCCTTGATGAAAAAGAAGAAGCGGCTAAGGCTTTTTCGGAAGTGAGCAATTATTCCCCAACGTTTGAAACCGAACTGAACGCAAAAGTGAATTACGGAAAAATAATTCGTTCGCTTGGGAAAGAAGATGAAGCTTTAGAGCTTTTTCTAAATTTGCTTTCGAAAGGTAAAAATTCAACCTCGTTTGATCTGCTGAATTTTGAGACCGGTTACACCTATTTGTTAAAGAAAAATTACGAAGATGCACTAACGTATTTTGGAATAGTAGATACGGGATTTACTAATTCAACCGCTGCCGGACAAGCCCGTTTTGAAATGGGGTATATTTATGAAAAGATATATTTCAACTTTGACAGCGCTTCGATCTACTATGTGAAGGCGCAAACTGCCCCTTCCACTGAAGAATATTCGCCGTTAATAAAAAACAAAGCTTCGATCTTTTCGAAATATCAAAAGTTGAATGGCGAACAAGCGGAAAACATTCATAAATTAAAATATGTGACCGACTCTACATTGTTTGCAAAGGATTCGCTTGAATTTTTTATTGCAGATTCGCTCGCTAAGTTAGCTTTGCAAGAAAATCAAACAGAAAATGTTCAGCAGAAAAGCACCGACCAGGGAAGAACGAGAAATTTCGAAACTTCCAAAACAACGGAATCAACTTCTTCAGACACGAAAAAAACTGCTCAGTTGAAAGCTCCCGTCAGACCAAACATTTCCGGAGATTCTATAAATGTGCTGTTAGTGAAAATTAAATTTGATTTAGGCAATCTCTTCTATACTGAACTTGACCGCCCCGATTCAGCCTTTTTTTATTACAGTGATTTGATTGAGCATTACGAACTGAACAATCAAAGACCGCAGGTTCTCTATGCCCTGTCAAATTATTATCTGTCAAGAGATTCTGTTAAAGCAGATAGTCTCTTAACTTATATTTATGATAATTACAAACACGAGAGTATTGTTAATGCGGCTGCGGAAATCTTGAAGAAACCC
The DNA here is from genome assembly GCA_023229425.1 of Ignavibacteriaceae bacterium. Taxonomy (GTDB): domain Bacteria; phylum Bacteroidota; class Ignavibacteria; order Ignavibacteriales; family Ignavibacteriaceae; genus UBA1563. The sequence goes on along the minus strand of JALNZG010000003.1, from coordinate 217,450 downwards.
AAAATTGATTTAAAGTATGATCCCGCAAAAGATCTGTACCGCGAAGCGGAAGCATTGATGCTAAAAGATGAAATTAAATCTTCGTTGGAAAAATTCTTAGCGATTTATGAAACGTACCCTGTTTCAGAATACGCCGCAAAATCTTTGCTTGCCGGCGGATATCTTTTAGAAGAAAAGTTGAAACTTCGAGATTCCGCAGCAGTTGTGTATGATAGCCTTGTAACCAAATATCCGAAGACTGCTTTTGCGCAGAAAGTTTCGCCAAAACTTCAAACGTATAAAAAAGAAAAGGAACGAATTAGAGTAGCGATCGAAGATTCACTCAAAAAAATTGAAGTTGAAAAGCTGAAAAAAAGAAGTGAGGATTCGCTGATAATCGTTGCGGAAAAATTGAAAAAGCAAACGGAAGATTCTCTAAAGATTGAAACCGAAAAATTAAAATTGAAAACAACCGATTCTCTTAACTCCGAATTGAAAGAAAAAGTTGTTGGAAAAACTGATTCAACAAAGACGATCGAAGCGCCTAAAATAGAAACCCCGGCAGTTCCTGATTCGTTGAACAAAGATGATGAGAAAATTCCTCCTCAAGCGGAGCTGCTTTTCCCGCTGAAAAAAATAAGAGAGAACTTTTGTCTTCCGGCTGACCCGCAATGGTACATGGCTTCTCGTCAAGCTTTTGCTTTTTCAATCTAAATAATTCGTTAAGGTAAAAGAGGATTATGGAATTAGGATTTCTTCTTGAAAAAATTCTTCCTAGTATAAAAAAAAGAAAATTCTTTTCGATCTTTCTTTATGTTGTTTTCCTTTTCTATTTCAGCATACCAACGTTTCAAATTCCTTTACTCGAATATCAACGCACGTACGTTTCATCCTTGATGGAACAGCGTGCAATTGAACACCTGATGATCTTTTACCCGCGCCAAAGCTGGGCATCTTTCGGCTCGATAAATCAAAATCTTTTCCGTGCAATTGTTTCAATGGAAGACGGAAATTTTTTTAATCACAAAGGAGTTGATTGGGAAGAGTTGGAAAAATCGATGCGGCTTAATAAAAGAAGAAGACGCGCTGCCCGCGGCGGAAGCACAATTACTATGCAACTTTCAAAAAATCTCTATTACACCACCAACAAAAGTGTTTTTAGAAAAGCGAAAGAATTGCTCACAACTTTCCGTATCGAAAAGGAAGTAAGCAAACAAGGAATTCTCCATCAATACGTAAACATTATTGAATGGGGAGACGGTGTATTTGGAATTGAAGAAGCCGCTGATAAATATTTTGGTAAAGAGCCGGAAACAATTTCCACGAACGAGTGCGCCAAACTTGCGGCGGTAATTCCTTCGCCGCTTGTTCATCAGCCGAATGTTAATTCCGGTTACGTGCGGCGCCGTTCGGGAATTATCCGCGGAAGACTTGGCGATGTAATTTTGTTTCCTGAAAAATGAAAAAAAGTGAATTGCTCGCATTGATCGAGGAGGGAGAAAATCTTTACACCGAATTTAAACGTCAATTTTCTTCCCACGAAAAAATTGCAAAAGAGTTAATAGCGTTTACCAATACCAAAGGGGGAAAGATTATCATTGGCGTTGATGATGACAGATCAATTTACGGAGTTGCAAGCGAAAAAAGCGAAGCAGAATTAATTAAAGAAACTGCCGAAAAATTCTGTGAGCCACCAATAGACTTTTCTATCTCTTATTTTTCCGTTGACCACAAAGAAATTGTTGTGGTCGAAGTTCCTGAATCGTTGCAAAAACCTCACCGGTTACAAGATTATAAAAGTGAATTGGAAACAAGCTCGGCGGAAGTGTACGTCCGTGTGAATGATAAAAGCGTTCTTGCGAGCAAAGAGATGATCCGCGTATTACGAGCGACTTCCGGTAATACAAAATTGACCAAATATGCCGTTGGGAATTTTGAAAAAGCGGTTTTCTCTTTTCTTGAAAAAGAAGAAACGATCTCCGTAAAACAATTAAGCGAGATGCTGAATATTTCAGAACGGAGAGCTTCGCGTACGCTTGTAAAGATGGTTCGCGCGCAGTTGCTGTTTATCCACACAAAAGAAAACGGGGAAGATTATTTTACTTCAGCGGTGTAAAATAATTTTGCGCAGTACTTGTTAAAATCACAAAACCTTTCTAAGTTCGTTTGTACTAATAATTGAGAAAACAGGAGCTTTTATTTCTTCATTAGTTTTACATAGGAAAAAATACGCAACCGAGGTTTGGCTATATGGCGGCTGAGGTACTTCGTAGAAACATTTGCGCAAAGTTCAGTCACGCATGTGCGGGGATGATTCATATTACTTTAGTGTTTAAAATCGACTACATTCCCAAGCCGAAAACCGTTATGCCTAATTGTAGAAAGACAGACAACAAAAAATGAAATTCGGTAAGACAATAAAAATATTCCTAATTGACGGTGACCCAAACGGACGGATGAGTTGTGAACTTTCCAATTGGTCGGGAAAAGCATATAAAATTCCAAGAATTAAAATTAAGGACTGCACGGACCGAGACGACTTGACAAGCACTGGAGTTTATTTGCTTTTCGGAAAAGACGAAGAAGGAAAAGACCAAGTATATATTGGCGAAGCTGAATCAATTTTAAAGCGACTAAACCAACAGTTGACACAAAAGGATTTTTGGAATGAAGCAATTGTATTTATCAGTAAAGACGAAAATTTAAATAAAGCTCATATTAAATATTTAGAAAACCGACTTCACGACATTGCAAAATCTGCTAATCGTTACAAGGTTGACAACTCTATTATACCGACTCAATCTTCAATTTCTGAATCAGACAGAGCAGAAATGGAAGAATTTATTGAGTATATAAAAATGCTGGTAAATACATTAGGTCATAAAGTGTTTGACGAGAAACGAGAGTTTAAATCAAAGCAAAAACAAGAAATATTTGTTATAAAAGCGGCTCGTGGTGCTGACGGACAAGGAGCGCCAACATCTGACGGTTTTGTGGTTTTCAAAAACTCAAAAGCAGCAGCGACAATAGTAAATTCAATGACCCCCAACTTCATCATATATAGACAGAAATTAATTGACGAAGGTGTTCTTGTTGAAAAAGGAGAATACTTTGAATTTTCAGATGATTACATTTTTAGTAGTCCATCAACAGCAGCTGTTATGGTAATGGGACGCAACGCAAACGGACTTACAGAATGGAAAAACAAGGACGGTAACACGCTTAAAGAATTTGAAACGAATGACAAAACAACGAATGCATAACAGGCATTTGCAATAGGCGGGGTTTCGTTCTCCGCATAAACATTTGTGCTGAAAAGCCCGCCCATCGCAAATCTACAATACGTTGGGCATCCGCTTATTTCCAACACCGTTAATCCTCCCACCGAGCATTTTTACCTTTTATTTTTTATCTTGCATCAACTAATTAAAGCTTATTTGTGTGTTCAAGAAATTTGGCTGAGCAAAAGTGAAAATATTTGAAAGACGTACCTTTTTTCTCGGTAAAAGAACAAGCCGCAGAAATGCAATTCTAATTTCAAGATTAGTTTTTGTTCTTCTTTTTTTGCTTGCCGGAAATTCCGTTCTGTTCAGATATCTTATGAATCTTGAAAACAGAGATTATAGCTGGATCACTTGTTTTTATTGGACGGCTACGAATATGTCAACTCTCGGCTTGGGTGATATTACTTTTCAGAGTGATCCGGGAAGACTGTTCAATGTTTACGTTGCAGTTTCGGGATTAGCGTTCATTCTTATCCTCGTCCCGTTCACCTTTATAAAATTATTTCAATCTACAGAAAGAATTCACCGGGAGCTTCCCCGCAACATAAAAGATCACGTCATTTTAACCAACTACGATCACGTTTCGCAAACGCTCATCAGAAAATTAAAACAGTTTAAGGTTCCTTACGTTCTGCTTATTCCCGATCTAAAAGAAGCCGGGGAGTTGATTGACAAAGGGCTCAATGTTGTTTCGGCAGATTTAGACGACGGTGAAACGTACAAAAAAGTGCAGATCAACCAATCAGCCGGAGTGGTGTTAACGGGAAATCATTTCGTGAACACTTCAGCTACGTATGCAATCCGTCAAGTAACCAAAGAAATTGCAATAGTATCAACAGCTGATTCCGACAGCGCGGAAGAAGTGCTGCTTTCTTCCGGTGCAACCAATGTTATAAAGCTCGGCGAGATGATGGGAAAATCTTTAGCGCGAAGAATTACCGCAGGCGATGCTCTCGCCCACGATATTGAATTTTTTGATAAACTTAAAATTGCCGAAGCGACTGTTAAAGGAACTCCTCTTGCAAACAAAACGCTGAGAGAATCGAATTTGAGAGAACTCGCCGGTGTTTCGGTGGTTGGCATCTGGAACGAAGGAAAATTTTCACTCGCCAAAGCTGATACAAAAATATTGGAGCGCTCTGTTCTTGTTCTTGCCGGTTCACCCGAACAAATTGATATGTACAACGAAATGTTTTGTATCTACAACGTTGCAAGCGGACCGGTACTCGTTATAGGCGGCGGGAAAGTTGGGCGGGCAGTTGGAAAAATTCTTGAGGAAAGGGAAATTGATTTCAAGTTAATTGAAAAGGAAGCAAGTCTTGCTGTGTCCGATAAATATATAACCGGAGACGCTTCCGATAAAGAACTGCTGCTTCGCTCCGGTTTAATGACTTCTCCCGCTGTAGCAATTACTACTGAAGACGATAACATGAATATTTTTCTTACAACATTGATAAGAAAATTCAGACCCGATATTCAAATCATTAGTAGAGGGAAATTAGATAGAACGGTTGAGTTGCTCTACGGAGCCGGGTGCGATTTTGTAATGTCTTACGCTTCAATGGGAGCGAACAGCATTTTTAATCTTCTTAAAAAGGGAAATATTTTAATGATCGCGGAAGGGGTTGATGTTTTCAAAGTCGATGTTCCGAGAACGCTTGCCGGTTTAACAATTCGCGAATCATCCGTAAGAGAGAAGAGCGGTTGCAGCATTGTGGCGCTTGCTTCGGATGATGATATTAAGATCAATCCGAATCCTTCAACACTAATTGAAGAAGGGCAATCAATTATTCTCATCGGTAACTTTGATGCCGAGACGAAATTTTTTAGTGAGTTTATGGAAAAAGGCTAGACAGTAATTAGTTCTCAGTTATCAGGTCACCTTACGAAGTTGTTAAGAGAAAAAATTCTTAATCGTAATCGTTTTCTTAATCTTACTCGTTTTTCTGTGATTTAAGCAGATTAAGAAAAAGATTACGAGTACGATTAAGAAACCAATTCAACCTTTTGCGTAACGTGACTTATCAGTATAAAAACAATTTGATAGAACTTCCGTCGTTTTCATAACATAGGAGGGTTTTTTTTATAGAGATCACTTTTCCCCGTCGGTTAAATCAAAAATTTTTCTCAATTCAAAAATTGCAATACCGTAAGCAACTGCAACGTTTAGTGATTGCTTAATTCCATATTGAGGAATTTCAATCGCAAAGTCGCATTCATCTAAAAGTTTTTGAGATACTCCGGTAATTTCATTCCCGACAATTAAGCATAACGGAAATTGTTGTGTAGAAACTTCATAATACATTTTCGGAGCTTCTGTTAATTCGAGAGCGCAAATTTTATAACCATCTTTTTTAAGTTGATGAATAACTTCTAATGCATCTTTGTGAAATTCCCATTTAACACTATTGGTTGAACCGAGAGCCGTTTTCAGAATTTCTTTATTCGGCGGATGGGGGGTATATCCGGTTAAAATGAGTTTGTCAATTTGTGCACCGTCTGAAGTGCGGAAGACCGAACCAACATTGTAGGTGCTGCGAATGTTATCAAGCAGTGCAACTACGGGAAGTTTTTTAACTTCGTGCAAAGTATCAAGCGTACTTCGATTTTGAGAAATTTCATCGTGGGTAAGTTTTTTCATTTCAAATGTTTTGTTATTTGAACTTCACGGCAAGTTGTCCGCAGGCAGCGGCAATATCATCCCCTTGTGTCTCGCGAACCATCACCGTAACGTTATTGTCCCGTAAAATCTGAACGAAATCATCAATCCGTTTTTTTTCTGTCGGCAAAAGTGATGCTGAAAATCCTGTTGGATGCATGTGCTGCAACGAGTTAAAAGGAATTACATTTATCTTAGAAGGAATTTGACTTGTTAATTTTATCAACGCTTTAATATCTTCATCTCTGTCGTTCAAGCCCTTCAACATAATATATTCAAACGTGATGCGCGTTTTGGTTTTCTTGGCGTAATGGGCAACCGCTTCAAGATTATCTTTAAGCGGATATTTTTCATTTATCGGCATGATCTTCGAACGTGTTTTTTCAAAGCATGAATGAAGTGACAAAGCTAATTTTGCTTTTAAACCGGAGTCGGCAAGTTCAATTATTTTAGGAGCGATACCGGCTGTTGAAACCGTGATTTTTTTTAAACTGATTCCTTTGGTTAATTCCTCTGAAAATATTTTAAGTGAATTTACAGTCGCATTATAATTCAAAAGCGGCTCACCCATTCCCATATAAACGATATTTGAAATATCTCTTTCGGAGTGTTGCTGCGCTAATAGATACTGGTCGAAAATTTCCCCGGCAGAAAGATTCTTTTTGTAACCCATCAATCCCGTTGCGCAGAATTTGCAATCAAGCGGGCAGCCGACTTGCGTTGAAATGCAGAGTGTATTTCTTTTTTCATCGGGAATGATCACCGATTCGATCTTATTTCCTTCAGCGGTTTCAAAAACTAATTTCTTCGTTCCGCTGGTAGATGTTTCCGATGCAGCGAAGTTTAATGTGATGAGTGAATAATTTTCCTTCAGTTTATTACGAAGCGGTTTCGAGAGATTTTCCATCTTATCAAAACTTGTTACGCGGTAATTGTACATCCAGTTAAAAACCTGTAAAGCGCGGAACTTGGCTTCTCCCATTTCAAGAAAGAGAGCTTGGAGTTCTTCGAGAGTTAATCCTTTTAGTTGTGTTTTATTTTTGTTCATGCTTCTTTATAAAATTTGAGTTGCAATATACCTATTTAAGAAGCGGGTAAAAAAACAAGGATTAAACAGTTTTTAAAGACTATCAAAACAATAATATTTTTTATATTTTAACAAGTGAATTTAAAAGGTTAAAAATTAAACTTTATTTTCTTTTTTAGTGAAACTCTGTGTTCTCAGTATCTTAGTAGTTAAGTTTTTTTACCACTAAGTCACTAAGGGCACAAAGGAACACAAAGGAAATTTTTAATTCCTTCAAAGATGTGTTCTATAAATTAATTTTTCGTAATCGCCACAAGCGGTTAGAAAATATTTCTTTCAAATCACAAAAGGATAATTTATGAATTTCGATTTCACAGAAGAACAATTAATGATTCAGCAAACTGCAAAAGAGTTTGCCGAAGCCGAAATAGCTCCTTCATCTATCCACCGCGATATTAATGCAGAATTTCCACACGAAATAATTAAAAAACTTGGAGAACTTGGATTCCTCGGAATGATGGTTTCCCCAGAATACGGCGGTGCCGGAATGGATACCGTTAGTTATGTTTTGGCGATGATGGAAATTTCAAAAGTTGATGCAAGCTGCGGTGTTATTATGTCGGTTAACAATTCGCTTGTTACATGGGGACTTGAAACCTATGGTTCAGAATTTATAAAACAAAAATATTTAGTACCGCTTGCAAAAGGAGAAAAACTCGGAGCATTTGCTTTATCGGAACCTGAAGCCGGTAGCGATGCAACAAATCAGCGTACGCTTGCTCATCGCGATGGAGATTTTTTTGTTATAGATGGAATAAAAAATTGGATCACTAACGGACAGAACGCCGATTATTATTTAGTAATGGCTCAAACCGATGTTGAAAAAAGACACAAAGGAATTACGGCTTTTCTTGTTGAAAAAGGAACTGAAGGTTTTGAGCATGCAAAGAAAGAAGATAAACTCGGTATCAGAAGTTCTGATACTTGCTCGCTGGCTTTTACCAATTGCAAAGTACCTGCAGAAAATATTGTATGGGAAGAAGGAAAAGGATTTAACTTTGCGATGAACACGCTCAACGGTGGAAGAATAGGAATTGCTTCGCAAGCTTTGGGCATTGCCGTTGCATCGCTTGAGGCTTCCATAAAATATGCGAAACAGAGAAAAGCGTTTGGAACTGAAATTTCAAATCATCAGGCAATTCAATTTAAAATTGCGGAGATGGCAACTAAAGTGGAAGCCGCTAAGTTGCTTACTCTGCAAGCCGCCGCTTTAAAAGATGCTCACAAACCATACGTTAAAGAATCTGCAATGGCAAAATATTATGCTTCAAAAATTTCTGTGGAATGCGCATTGGAAGCGATCCAAATTCATGGCGGTTACGGGTACGTTCGCGAATATCTTGTTGAACGCTACTTACGCGATGCAAAAATTACAGAGATTTACGAAGGGACAAATGAAATTCAACGGATTGTAATTGCAAGAAGTTTATTGAGTGAACATTGAAAATTGTCTGGTTGATTCTTGTTTTTTCTTTTTCACTTTTTGCTCAGACGGATTGGCAGCGTTGGCAGAGAACGGAAATCAATTACTCTGAAACGGTAAATGATTCCAAGCGAAGCTATTCGTTACACGCTGATGATCCGTTTGAGTTTCTTTTAAAAACTGCGGCGGTTACTTACTGGTTTTTTATTTCAGATGTGGATGGGGATAACTGTCCGTTTGATCCTTCATGCTCATCTTTCTTTTTAGAATCGGTAAAAGCCTCAAACATAATTGAAGGAACGTTAATGTTCGCAGACCGTTTCACGCGCGACTTTAACGTCCTTAACCGCAGCGATTACCGTGTAACACGAAAAGGAAGACTCGCCGATCCACCAGAAAAATATTTACTTACAACTGTCCGCTCAAAAGTAAAGTGATGCAAACAATTTTCTTTCTGAGTTTGCTTTCACTTTTCCCATCCTTCTTATTCTCTCAGGATAGCGCATTATTCACTCCCGAAAAGAGAAAAGCTTTTGCTGATCATTTGTTTTGTGAAAAAGATTATCTCCGCGCTTCCGAAGAATATGAAGGTCTCCAAAGTGTAAATAAAAGTGATTCGCTTTCTTACTACATCGGATTATGCTTCTTAAAAATGAACGACTACGAAAAAGCGAAAGATTATTTTTCCCAATTAAAAAATTCTTCTCTTGGTGAAGAAAGCAGATTACTATTTCTAAAAACTTCTTTCTTGTTGAATAAAAATATCGAGGGAGAATCAGATAGTTCTTCAAATCAATTTATGAATAAAGAGTTGAAAACCTCATTCCGGCGGTTGGAGTTGGCGGCGCAAATAAAGGCTGGAATGGATCAAACAAACCCGCTTTCACTTAATAATCATTTTGAAGAAAGTGACGCTCAAATTCTTAAAAGTTTTGCAGATAAATTTTCGCATCCGAACAGCAAGAGCCCTTTTGCCGCAGCTCTATTTTCAACACTACTTCCAGGCGCCGGAAAAATATATACAAAAAATTATGGGGACGGAATTACTTCACTGATTGTAACGGGACTTTTTACATTCCTTTGGTATGATAATTTTCGCGCAGGTCATCCTACACGTGCATGGATTTTTGCCGGGCTCACTGGATTCTTTTACTGGGGTAGCGTTTATGGCTCTTACATTTCTGCGAGAAATTATAATCTTGAAAAGGAAGAAGAACTGAATAATGAGTTTCAATCTTATTTGAGTTCGAAAAACTATTTCATCCCAACAGAAATTGAAGGAAGCTGTAAGTGAAATCATTTTGGCTTCTTTTCATTTTTCTGATTTCAGTTGAGACGGGATTCGCTCAACTTCAACTTGAAAAACAATTGACTTTTGCCGAATCTCTTTTTGTTCAAGAAAAATATTTTGACGCAATTACAGAGGCAAAACGGTTATCCTTCTTTGATATAACAAGTCAATATTCATTCCGAGTAAACAGCTTGATTGCGGAATCTTATAGACAAGGCGGCAAATTTTCCGAAGCCGTTCACTATTTTACTAAAGCGGAAATTGCCGCAAACAATGTGAAAGAACTTTTCAAAACAAAAATTGAGATAATCAAGATCAACATTCTACGCCGCGCTTTTTATTTAGTAGATCATCAACTTGATGACATGGGAAAGGACGCAAGATTTGCGGCGGATTCATCTTCTCTACAATATTGGCGCGGGTGGAATTATCTTTTTCACGATGATTGGGAAAAAGCAGTTGAAACCTTAGGCAAAATTGATTCTGCCGCAACATTAAAAAATATCTGTGAGGAAGTGCAAAAGAAAAAATATTCCGTTAGTTTTGCAAAGGGACTTTCGGTTGTTTTGCCTGGAGCCGGACAAATTTATACAGGTAATTATGTCAGTGGAGTTTTATCGCTTGGTTGGAATGTACTTCTCGGATATTTAACCGTGCAGGCTTTTTCTGCAGATAGAGCTTTCGACGGAATGGCAATCGGGACATTGCTCTGGCTTAGATTTTACAATGGTAATCTTTCCAACGCAGAAAAATTTGCCGTAGAAAAAAATGAACTGATTAAGAATGAAACTTTAGACTATTTACAAAAAAATTATCAAGGACTTAAACCGTGAAACTTACAGAAGATAAAATTAGAGAATTTTCCATTCAGGCTATTTCCGAACTGGGACCAAATGCTTCTCCCGATGCAGTTAAAAAATTAGTTGAAGAAAAAATCCGCAGTTCAAATGATTTCCCCGAAGGAGAGATGAATTTAAGTTCCGGAAGAGTAATTCTAACGTCGTTTGGTTTGAATACAACCGGAATTGTCAGTTCCATTTCTGCTGCTTTGAGTGAGGCGCAATGCGATATCCTCGATATCTCTCAAAAAATTATGCAGGAATTTTTTACCATGATCATGATGATCGACATAACGAATTCCCCTAAAGATATTAAAGATTTACAGGAAATAATGAAAAGCATTGCCGAGCGGCTCAAAGTTAAAATCTATCTTCAACATGAAGATGTATTTCGCTTCATGCACAGAATTTGATGGTTGTTGACAGCAATGATTTCAGGACAACTAATGACAAAAGAATTGATGAAAGATATTATTCAATGGGATGTAATATCATGGTCGAAAGCAGTTAAGTTTTGGGATCTTAATGTCGAATGGGATAAGTCCCAAAACTGTCTTGAGCTTGGCGGACAACAAGGTGGTCTATCTCTCTGGCTGGCATTAAAAGGAAAGATGACGGTTTGTTCTGATTTGAACGATATAAAAACCAAAGCCGTGCAGCTTCATTCGCGATACAATATTTCTTCGTTCATAGAATATCAAGACATTGATGCAACAAATATTCCTTACGAAAATCACTTCGATATTATAGTTTTCAAATCAATTCTGGGTGGAATTGGAAGAAACGGCAATTATAAAATGCAGCAAAAGGTTTTCAAAGAAATTCACAAAGCACTAAAACCTGGAGGAAAACTTTTATTTGCTGAAAATCTCATAGCCTCTGTTTTTCATCAAAAACTTAGGAAAAAATTTGTCAAATGGGGAATCTATTGGCGGTATATTTCCATCAATGAAATGAAGGAATTTCTGAAAGAATTTTCTTTTAGTGACATAAAGACGACAGGTGTTCTCGGCGCATTAGGCCGAAATGAAAGCCAAAGAAATTTTCTTTCGACAATAGATGACAAAATATTAAACAAAATATGTCCCGACAATTGGAAGTACATTATTTATGGGATTGCAGAGAAATAAATCCTTTTAAAAAGATGAAATTGAAATACTAAAAGAAATCGTCGATGAATTAAGTCTGAGATTAAGCGCAATAATTAATTCAATTAAATAATAATCAATTTACAACTAACTACTAACAACGGACAACTACCCATGCCCTACGAATTTGATGAGATTCTTGAAACAATTAAGATGACCGAAATTGAACATTTTGATATCCGCACAGTGACGATGGGAATTAGTCTCCGCGATTGTGCCGATCGAAACATCTCAATCACCACACAAAAAATTTATGAAAAAATTCTTCGCTATGCCGGAAATCATGTAAAGAACGCACAAGAAATTGAAAGACGCTACGGAATATCAATTGCAAATAAAAGAGTTTCGGTTACGCCTATCTCAATAATTGGAGATGCTTTTGGGCAAGATGAATTTCTCAAAATTGCCGAAACGCTCGATAAAGTTGCAACAGAAATTGGGATTGATTATATCGCCGGTTATTCCGCGCTTGTGCAAAAAGGATTTACAAAAGGTGAATTGGAGCTAATAAAATCAATTCCGAACGCGCTTTCGCTAACGCAAAAAGTTTGTTCAAGCGTTAACGTTGCTTCAACTAAAGCAGGAATAAATATGGATGCTGTAAATCTGATGTCTAACATCATCAAAGAAACGGCAGAAAAAACAAAGGAAAGAGATTCAATTGGTTGTGCAAAGCTTGTGGTTTTTTGTAATGCGGTTGAAGATAACCCGTTTGTTGCGGGAGCTTTTCATGGAATTTCAGAACCGGAAGTTACGCTTAATGTTGGAATCAGCGGTCCGGGTGTGGTTTTGGAAGCAATTAGAACTGCCGGAGGAATTGATTTTCAATCACTTTCGGAACTCATCAAAAAAACAATGTTCAAAATTACCCGCGCGGGAGAATTGATAGGAAGAAAAGTTGCAGAGAAAAACAATATCCCATTCGGTATTGTTGATATTTCTTTAGCGCCAACTCCGGCTGAAGGAGACAGCATTGCCGATATTTTAATTGCAATGGGTATTGAGGATGTTGGCGCACCGGGAACGACGGCTGCGCTTGCAATGCTGAACGATGCGGTTAAAAAAGCGGGATTAATGGCAAGTTCATCTGTCGGCGGAATGAGCGGCGCTTTTATTCCGGTAAGTGAAGATGCCGGAATGATACGCGCCGTTGAAAAAGGACATTTATCGTTGGAAAAATTAGAAGCGATGACCGCGGTCTGCTCGGTTGGGCTTGACATGGTTGCTGTTCCCGGAACTACTTCCGCAGAAACGCTTGCCGGAATTATGGCTGATGAGTTTGCAATCGGAATGATAAACGATAAAACCACCGCCGTAAGAATTATTCCTGCGGTCGGCAAAAAAGTCGGTGATTATGTTGATTACGGCGGACTTCTTGGCAGAGCGCCAATTATGCCGGTAAGAGAACTTTCCTCAAAAGCATTCGTCCTAAGAGGAGGGAAGATACCTGCTCCTATCAGGAGCCTTACAAATTAAAAATTGTTTACTCGATATTGTTAATTATCGAAGAAAGTTTATATTTTAAACCTAAGATAATTCACAATGCAGGAACATGTTCCAAACCCTAATTAAAAAAGAGGATACAATGAAAAAAAGTGTAATTATTGGGCTGTCAATCGGGGGCGCACTCTTATTGGGAGTAATCCTGATAGTTATGTGGAGTGTTCGTTCTTATAACAATCTTGTAACCTTAAGCGAAGATGTAAATAAAAGTTGGAGTCTTGTTGAAAATCAGTACCAGAGAAGAATGGATCTTATTCCGAATTTAGTAAATACGGTTAAGGGTTATGCAAACTTTGAAAAACAAGTTTTAACTGATGTTACAAATGCCAGGGCAAGCGCAAGTTCAATGCAAGTTACAAAGGAAGTCTTAAATGATCCACAAGCATTCCAGAAATTCCAGCAAGTTCAGGGACAATTAAGCGGAGCTTTATCACGATTATTAGTTACTGTTGAAAACTATCCAGAACTCAAAGCAAACGAAAATTTCCTACAATTGCAGGCGCAATTGGAAGGAACCGAAAACCGTATTTCAGTTGAAAGAAAAAAATTTAACGAATCTGTCCAGACGTATAATACCACGATTAAGAAATTTCCAACCGCAGTTTTTGCAGGGATTTTTAATTTTAAAGACAAACAATATTTCCAAGCAGTTACGGGGGCTGAAAATGCTCCAAAGGTAGAATTTTAATTTCAATGAAAAAATTACTTTTCATTTTACTCGTATTATTTTCCTTTGCATTAAAGGCTGAAGTTGAACTCCCGACTTTAAAATATCTGGCTACGGATTTAACTAATACTCTATCCGCTGATGATATCCTCAGATTAAACCGGATATTAAGTGCATTTGAAGATTCAACTTCCAATCAACTTGTATTTTTGATGATCTCAACACTTGGGGACTATCCGATTGAGGAATATGCAAATCAAGTTGCACAAAAAAATAAGATCGGAACGAAAAAAAACGATAACGGAATTCTTTTTCTTGTTGTTAAAGACGATCATAAAATAAGAATCGAAGTCGGTTACGGGCTTGAAGGAGCTTTGCCTGATGCAACCAGCAATTCAATTATTCGAAACGAAATTCTTCCTTTGTTTAAAGAAGATAATTACTCTGCCGGAGTTTTAGCCGGTGTCGGTGCAATTGTAAAAGCTACGGTTGGCGAATATAAAAATGATGCTCCAAAAATCAGGAAAAGAGGAAAATCTATCGGAGGCTGGATAATTCCATTCTTGATTATTATTTTTTCTTTCTTATTCCGCGGAAGAAGAAGCCGTGGAATTTATCTCGGCAGCGGCATGGCGCTTGGCGGCTTTGGTGGTTCAAGCGGTTTTGGAGGTTTTGGCGGCGGAAGTAGTGGTGGAGGATTCGGTGGATTCAGCGGCGGTGGCGGTAGTTTTGGCGGCGGCGGCGCAAGCGGAAGCTGGTAAACTGGTACGTTCTTAATAATTATGGAAGAATCTGAAAAATTTGTCAAAGCAGTTGAACAATTTAATAACGGAGATTTCTTCTCTGCACACGATTTGTTTGAAGAACTTTGGATCGACTGCAGAACTCACGAAAAGGAATTTTTCCAAGGATTCGTTCAACTTTCGGTTGGAATGTTCCATCTAGTATCGGGAAATTTCAAAGGGGCAGTAAGCCAACTGCATAAATCTGTTGAAAAACTAGAGAAATTTACTCCAAAATTTTCCGAGATTGACGTTTTTTATGTTGTTTCAAAGGCGAAAACTCTTATTTTTGAAATAGAAGATTTTCAAAAAACTGATGACCTAAAAAGTTTACAAAAATTAATAACTCATTATATTTTTCCTATTAAGTATCATAAGGAGAACCACTATGGCGATAAAGATAACTGAAGAATGTATTAATTGCGGTGCCTGCGAACCTGAATGCCCGAACACGGCAATTTATGAAGGCGGCGCAAATTGGAAATTAGGCGATAAAACTTTTGGCGCTGATGATGCTTCGCCTGATGGAAACAGCGGCTTCTTTTCAAATGATTTTTTCTATATTGTTCCAGATAAATGTACGGAATGCAAAGGCTTCCATGATGAACCCCAATGCGCTGCCGTTTGTCCGGTTGACTGCTGCGTACCGGATACCGACCGTGTTGAAGATGAAGCTACATTGTTAGCCCGCAAAGAAAAATTAGATCAGATGGGAAGATAATTCCATTAAAACTTTAAAGGGCGCCATGAGGTGCCCTTTTTCATTTCCAATATTTCTTTCTTATTATGAAAAAAAACAAACAATCCAGACCTTCGTGGGATAATTATTTTTTAAAAGTTGCTATGCTGGTTTCCGAGCGATCAACTTGCCCGCGAATGCACTGCGGCTGTGTACTCGTAAAAGATAAGCAGATCCTTTCTACCGGATACAACGGCTCTATCCCCGGTGATGATCATTGCGATGAGGCTGGCTGTTTGGTGGTTGATGACCATTGTGTGAGAACGATTCACGCGGAAATGAATGCAATCCTCCAATGCTCTTCTCATGGTGTAAATACAAAAGGTTCTACAGCTTATATTACAAACATGCCGTGTACTAATTGTTCAAAAGCATTAATAGCGGCGGGAATAAAAGAAGTTTTTATTTTTTCCGATTATCACGACACGCTTGCCGAGCAATTCTTTGCCATAGCAAAAATTCCGATCAACAGAGTTGAGATGCCGGGGACAGAAATTGAGTACGACTTGGCAAGTTATTCTTCTGCAAAGAAAAAGAAATAGAAGCTTGTTTCTCTCATTCCGCAAGAGTTGATATTCTATTCGGTGTTTACTTCATTTATAAACTCATCGCTTGATTGAATGGATGAATGTTTGAATGAAAGTTGTTAAACCCTTATAAATTGAAATATGTTCTATTCAACCATGCGATCTTAGCGCGGCGAAGCCGCCAACCAAAACTTTTTTGATCTCAGAACAAGGATTAACGATTTTTGATTTTAGAAGTTAAAAATCAAAAATCGCTATTCGTTAATCCTTGTTCGTAAATCGTGTCCCCCAAAACAAGAATTTAATCGAGGATACTATTCATCCACGCAGGAGTAGCCGACTTCAATTCTAACCCATTAAGACTTTGTAGTCGCTGAACGTAAGGACTGGGGTGTTTATTCCGTAACAATAAATCTCGGATCATCCGGTCTTAGGTTATCATAAATTCTTTTTAAAGCTGAAAATGCGTTTTGGCTTCCGCGAAAAGCTGCTTTGCGATAATAGGTTACTGCTTTTGCCAAATCTTTCTTAACAAATATTCCTCTTTCATAGCAGATACCCAAAGCCGTCTGTGCAAGTATTGAGCCTTCACTCTCTCCCGTAAGAAAAGTTTGATGGAGTTCGTTTTTGTTTTGAATGTAATCATCATTTAAAAGCTGCAATAGACCAAATCTAATTTCTGCTTCTTTGTTTCCAAGCTGCATGGCATGCTGCCAAAGTTCAATCCCTATTTTAATATTTTTAGCAATAAGAATTCCGCCGATATTCCAATTACCAAGTTCAATAATCGAAGGCAAATGATTTTTTTTAACCGCTTCCTGTAAAAATTTCAGAGCGTCACTTCCTGCTATTTGATTATCGAATTGCTGTGCGATTAAACTGCTCCACACAAATTGTGCTTCGGCATTCCCCTTTTCAACTTCTCTTTTTAGTTGTGTAAAAAAAATTGGAGACTTGAGCAAATCAAATAAAAGTCTTGCAGCTTTATAAGATTCGACCCGGACCGCCCGGCAATAATAACTTGCGGCTGTGAGATTATTCTTCTTAAAGAAAACACCTTTTTCGTAATATCTCCCCAATAATGCCAGAGCTTCCGGATTTCCCCAGTTCGCTCCTTTCAACATTTTGTGTATAAAGGTTGAATCATTTTTTACTGAGGTTGAAAGCGTTTTTTCGGTTTCAAAATTTTCTTTTTCATGAACGGCATCGAAGAGAAGTGTTGAATCATCAACTGCCGCAGTAGAGTCGGCTGTAAAATCAAGATAAGATAGTGCGGAAGAACTTTTTGTAGTTGGGGAATTTGAGTTATCTCTATTTTTAAAAAATTCATTAACGTAGAATGAATCGACTTCAACTGCATTTCTTTTCTTTAATTCTTTAAGCAGCTCTTTTGCCTGTTCCACATTTTGATCAGCAGCATTTTTTATGAAGTAAGATGCCACGGATAAATTTCTTGGGACAACTAAATTTTCTGTGAAGAACAATCCAAGGACATAATTCCCAAGCGGAAATCCTTCTTCTGCGGAGGCATAGAAACTGTCGAATGCTTTATACGGATTCCATTCGGTTCCCCAACCGTTGTTTTGAAAAATTCCGAGATTATATAAAGCGACGGGAAGTCTTTTCTCGGCAGCTTTTTCAATCCAATAATAACTTTGTACTGTGTCCGCATCGAAACCGTGTCCAACTAAATAGCGAACTCCTATTTCGTGCGCCGCTTGCGGGTCTCCGTCATTTGCTTTTCTTATCAGCATAAAATTTTCGTAAAGTTGATACGAAACTTCCGACTGATAAAAAAGTGTAAAAGGCATTCGAAACGAATGATTAGGTTTTATTGCTAAACTTTTTGTTGAGTCTTGTGCATTGCCTTGCACTACAAAGAATCCGAAGGTAAAAACGAGGAGAAATTTAATTGGTAGTTTCAGTAGTATTTCTTTCAAATTAAATGTGAATCTTTTTCTTTAAAATAAACTTCTTTAACTTTGTTGCAAAGGATAATAATTGTATATGAAAATTGGAAAATATCGCGTTCACTCACTTTTGTCCGGTGGATTTAAATTAGACGGCGGGGCGATGTTTGGAATAATTCCAAAACTGCTTTGGAGTAAATCTAATCCAGCAGACGAATTAAATAGAATTTCTTTGGTCACACGAAATCTTTTGTTGGTTTCGGATTCCCGGAAAATTTTGATTGATACAGGAATGGGAAATAAGTGGACTGACAAATCAAAAGAAATTTATGATATTGATTTTTCACAATTTACTCTTGAGCGCTCATTAAAAGAATTAGAAATTGAACCGTCTGACATTACCGATGTTTTGCTTACGCATCTTCATTTTGATCACACTGGGGGTTCAACAAAATTAGAGAATGGCAAACTTATTCCTTCCTTTCCTAACGCAAAATATTTTGTGGCGAAAAAAAATTATGAATGGGGGATCAACGCAACTGACCGCGATAAAGGAAGTTATCTGAAAGAAAATTTTCAAGCGCTTTTTGAAAATGGAGCTCTTCATTTTTTTAGTGAGAAAGAACATTTGTTCGATGACGAAATTGCGTTGCTTCCTGTAAACGGACACACCATCGGACAGCAGCTTTTCAAAATATTTGATACAACCACCACCCTTTTGTACTGCGGCGATTTGTTTCCGACGAGTTCACACATTCCGTTACCATACATAATGGGATATGATTTGCAGCCGTTGATTACGCTTGCCGAAAAGAAAGAACTGCTACCAACTGCGGTGGAAGAAAACTGGAAATTAGTTTTTGAGCACGATCCGTTTTTTGCCGCCGCAACTGTTGCAAAAAATGAAAAGGGATTTTCAGTAAGAGAAAGGTTTGAAACATTGTGATTGAATTAGAAGGGTTTACCAAAATTTGTTCGATAGGTGATGTAAAAGAAAATCAAGGAAAAAAGTTCATTGTCGGCTCAGAAGAAATTGCGATCTTCAAAGTTAAAGGAAAGTTTTATGCACTTTCGAATGTTTGTCCTCACCAGCATACGTCAATAATTTACGATGGATTTCTCGACGCCGGGTATGTTTTTTGTCCTGCGCACGGATGGCAATTCAATCTTGAAACCGGCAATCAGCCTGACGGAAGAAGCGGACTATCAACTTACGAAGTAAAAATTCTTGAGAACGAAGTTTGGGTGAAAGTTGTTAAGAAAGAATTGCAATGGTAACCTGTTTAATGAGTCTGTAAAGTAATAATGCGGTTAACTAACAAAATTGTAGAAGATATTTCAAAGCCATTTGGATTCGATCTTGTTGGTTTTGCAAAATTTACAGAATTGAACGAAGAGGTTGAACATTTAAGCGAGTGGCTACAGAACAAATCTAACTCCGGTATGAGTTACATGGAGCGTAACTTAGAAAAGCGGAAAGATGTTCGATTGATTCTGCCGGACGCTAAAAATATTATTTCCTTGGGAATGAATTATTACACGGAGTATCAACATTCAAATGATGAGAATTTCGGAAAAGTTTCGCGCTATGCTTGGGGAAAAGATTATCATTTGATCATTTGGGAGAAACTTGATCAACTGGTTAAAAAGTTAAAAGAAATTGATCCAGCATTTGAAGCAAAAACATATGTTGATACCGGTCCCGTGATGGATAAAGCCTGGGCAGTGCGTTCGGGAATCGGCTGGATCGGCAAACATTCAAATGTGATCAACAGAGAAATGGGCAGTTGGTTTTTTATTGCTACTGTAATTACAAATTACGAATTTGCTGCTTCGGCAAAAGTTGCAGATTTTTGTGGTAGTTGTTCTGCCTGCATTGACGCTTGTCCAACTAACGCTATTGTTCAAGATTTTGTTGTTGATGCTAATAAATGTATTTCGTATTTAACTATTGAAAATAAAGGAGAGATTGATAAAAGCCTTTCCGGCAAATTTGAGAATTGGATTTTTGGCTGCGATATATGTCAGGATGTTTGTCCTTGGAATAAAAAGTTTTCTACCGAAACAATGGAAACGAAATTTCATCCGAAAGAGGGGAATAAAGAAATTGCTCTTGCAACGGTTGAAAATATGAGTGAGGAATTATTTAAAGAAAAATTTGCAGAAAGTCCTATTTTAAGAACCAAATTAAAAGGATTAAAACGTAACGCAGAGTTTTTGCGGATACAAAAAAATGAATCTTCTTCTTAAATGTGTAATCAAACGATAAAGAAAAAATAAATTGGAGAAAATTTAATGGAAAATAATCATCATAAAGTAATTATCATCGGCTCTGGTCCGGCGGGACTAACCGCCGCTTTATATACCGCAAGAGCAAATATGAGTCCGCTTGTACTTGAAGGAATGCAGCCCGGTGGGCAATTAACCATAACTACCGAAGTAGAAAACTATCCCGGATTTGAACATGGCATACAAGGTCCGGAGCTTATGGATATTATGCGGAAACAAGCTATTCGCGTTGGCGCTGATTGCCAATTTAAAGAAGCAACATCGGTTGATTTTTCAAAACGTCCATTCACAGTAAAATCTTACGATGAAGTATTTACAGCGGATACGGTAATTATCGCAACGGGCGCATCAGCTAAACTACTCGGTATTCCAAGTGAAGGAAATTATATGGGACACGGAGTTTCGGCTTGCGCAACGTGCGACGGATTTTTCTTTAAAAATCAAAAAGTGTTGATTGTTGGCGGAGGGGACACCGCGATGGAAGAAGCAAATTATTTATCGCATCACGCTTCGGAAGTAGTGTTGATCCACCGCCGGGAAGCATTTAGGTCATCAAAAGTTATGTCCGAGCGGACTGAGAAAAATCCTAAAATTTCTATGATGCTTAATAAAGTTGTTAAAGAAGTCATCGGCACAGAAGAAGGTGGAAGAAAACAAATGACCGGAGTTTTGCTTGAAGATACGGTAACAAAAGAAGTTTCCGAATTAAAAGCCGACGGTTTATTTATTGCCATCGGGCACCAGCCAAACACAAAATTGTTTAAAGACGTTTTGGAGATGGATGAAGTTGGTTATCTGAAAGTTACTCCTGGTTCAACATACACAAATGTGCCGGGAGTTTTTGCCGCCGGTGATGTTGCTGATAAAACTTACCGCCAGGCGATTACCGCTGCTGGTTCCGGTTGTATGGCTGCCATTGATGCAGAACGATGGTTGGAAGCGCAAGAGGAGTAGTCAGTAATCAGTTTTCAGTTAAAAAAATCCTCCGCATCAAACGGGGGATTTTTTTTGCTACTTAGGTTACTCTATGAAGCATTTAATAGAATGTTGCGGTTTAATTCTTTTTAAATTACTTTTGTTTAAGAAAAAGTGAGTTGATTATGACTTATACAATTATCTACGAAAAAATTAATGATCCTTCTTTTGAGGAAGGTTACTTTTATGCACATCTCCCCGCTCTTGACATTACAACACACGGACTTGGAATTGAAGGCGCCAAAGCTGCCGCTTTAGATTTATTGAAACTTTGGATTGAAGAAAAAAAAGCTAATGGCGGACATTTAGAAAAATATTAAAACAGGCAAATCTTACTTTAGATGAGTTTAAAGAGCTATAAAACATTTACAAATAACAAAGAGAATTTTCCATGGAAAATAAAAATAGTAACCAAATAACTCTTGATAAAATGCTGGAGTCAATTGCCCTATTTCCGCTGGAGGATCAGTTAATTATTTCCGATATTGTACACAAACGAGTTATTGAAGAGAAACGGAAATTATTAGCTAATAGCGTGAAGGAAAGTAAACAAGAATATGACGCAGGTTTAACAAAATTCGGTTCAGTAAGCGACTTTTTAAATGATGTTGAAGAAGAATGAAGTTAAACTGGTCTTCGAGTTATAAAAGAGCTTTCAAGAGAACGGTTAAAATTAATCCCGATGCCCAACAAAAAATTATAACCGTAATGGAAAAGTTAAGCATTGATCCGTTTTCGTTGGAACTAAGAACCCATAAGTTAAAAGGGATTTTAGAAAACTCATGGGCTTGTGCAGCAGGATATGATTTGAGAATTATTTTCAATTTTGTTAAAAACACCGAAACTTCTGAAACTGAAATATTATTAATTGATATCGGTACACACGATCAGGTTTATTGAAAAAACATTTCTAAATAACAGAAAAAGATTTTTGTTGGCTGTAGAATCATCTTCCACAATCTATTCTTTTGAATTGCCACGATTCGCCTCGGCGAATTAGCTCGTTGTATAAAAGAAAGAAAATTAAATTGGCTTTAACCAAATAATAAAGAACAGTTCGGCTAAAGCCTGGAAGTTGTAGGAGAATTTTTAGTCCACGAGCTAAAGCTCATGGCAATTCAGAAGCTCAATTAAATTAACAAAGAGCAAAACGGAATTGATGACTTGCAACGCGCTTTAGCGCGTTGATAAATAAGAAAAAACACGATGGGCTTTAGCCAAATAAAAAATAACGTTTTCAAAAACATATTTGGTTCTAATTCTATATTTTCATAGGTTTGTTCAAAGATTTAAGGGTGTTAGCTAAAGTGTGATGAATTCAGGTAGTAACATATTTGATAAAGTCCGGCAAAAAGTTGAAATCTTCTCCTCAAAATCCACTACAAGATACTTTTTAGCAGAACATAAACCGAAACAATTCTTTACTTCCTCCTTCCAAGTTATAAAATTTTCAACAATAGCAATAAAATTCCGCCCCTTAGCGGAGGCTTACTTTGTGATTGCAGATACTTTCCGGCGGCGAGCAGCCTTAACTATACGGCGAGCAACCTTAGCAATAGGGCGAGCAGAGTCAACTATGTGCCGAGCATCACTTGCAAGATGGCGAGCAGAGTCTGCAATGCGGCGAGCAATATTAGCAATTAGGCGAGCAAAGGCTGCAACATGGCGAGCAGTATCAGCAAAGCGGCGAGAAGACTTAGCAATGTGGCGAGCAGACTTAACTAAGCGGCGGGCAACACTGGCAAACCAATTTATAGGGGTAAATGCCTGGTATTACCCCTTTTCTTCTAAAAATGAACTAAATAAAAGGAGTGCAAATATGGCACATAGATTTCTTTTGGCGGTAATTCTTAGCGTATTTCTCCCGATGTCACTCTTATATACGCAAGCGGCTCGCAGTTTGTTTAAGGGAAACATGTAAAATGATTTCTCAAAATGTATATTATAGGAAACTAATAAACTAAATAAAAGGAGGCTTTCCATGAAAGCATTCACAAAAAAAATACTATTTTTATTAATGGTGTTTATGTTTCTATTTTTAATTTCTTTTCCTGGTTTAAGCCAAGAAAAAGATAGTTCTTCTTCATGGATATTATCCCAATCTGTATTGGGCATAGTTGGTGATAATACTAGAGTATATATTTCTGGAAATGTTGTTGTCTTTATCAATAGTGGTATACCAATACAAATACAAGAATCTAAAATATTCGGCATAGGGTGGAAAATTGAAACTCAAATTCAAAAAATTCCCAAAGAGATCTCCGGAAATTTTTATCTAAAAGATGGGAAAAATTTTAGCTCAGTAGATGTATTCATTACGGTATACAAAAAAAATTCTTGGAGCTTTTTAGCTTTAGGAAAGAGCCTACTGCCTAACTCTGGATGGAACAACTTTGTATGGGATATGTCTGTAGTTAAAAATATAGATAGTATAACAAATTTTTGTGTCTCTTTTCAAACTAATACATTTTTAGTTGATTCAACTGAAAGTGTGATAGAAATGAAGTATCTTGCTTTTGATTCCAACTTGGTAGGAATTTCTGAGAACCCAAAAGAAATTCCTACCAGTTTTGCTTTATCGCAAAACTATCCCAACCCGTTCAATCCTTCAACAAAGATCAAATTCGTCATTCCTATAGCAGGTCAAGTTAATTTGAAAATTTTTAATTCCCTCGGTCAAGAGGTAAAAACTCTTGTTTCCGAAGAAAAAGATGTTGGAAGTTATGAGGTTGAATTTGATGCTTCGAAACTCCCGAGTGGTATTTATTTCTACAAACTTCAAGTAGGGAGTTTTGTAGAAATTAAAAAAATGATTCTAATGAAGTAATTTTAACGTAGAGACGCGGCATGCCGCGTCTCTACAAAATACCAGCTAATTAATTTCTTCTCCAACTTCCTTTTTATTTCCGTATTTGTTGGCAAGAATAAAGCCGACTCCGGTTGACACAAAGATTGAAAGAGGAGTGTAAAATTCTTTTGTTGTCGCATCCTGGAGGAACATTCCAAATCCTAATCCAAGACCGAAACAAGTCATAATGATTCCAATTTTGAGTAGAAGAAATTTGTCCTTTTTCTTCTGCAAAAACTCCTTTATTTCTGTCGGTGAAAGCCCTTTTTCTATTAACATCTGTTTTTCTCTCGAACCGAAATAAATTCCGGTTACAACGATAATTCCGACAATTAAAGTGACAAAAATCGGAATTGAGACTGCTATTACACCTTCCATGGTATTTATCCTTTCTTATGATTTATAAAATTTCTTTTTCTTCTGAACATTATGACAAGTGAGTTTGCGGAAAGGTTACAGAGTCAGTCGGCAGAAGGCAGTTGGCAATCGGCAGTCGGCAAAAACAAGAGGGGGGCATCATTGGGATTTGTCATTTTAGATTTGGAATTTTACAGAGGTACTGTAACTTTTTTAGAAAAACGGTAGTCAAAGGAAGTATGAAACACTTAAGTGACATCGAAATAATTGATTCGGTTCTGCAAGGGAACGCGAATGATTATTCTCTTTTGATTAGCCGTTATAAGCACAAAGCATTTTCTCTGCTAAAACGAATGTTGAAAAACGAAATGGATGCAGAAGAAATACTGCAAGACTGTTTTGTAAAATCTTTCTTCGCATTAAAATCATTTAAAAGAGAAGCTAAATTCTCAACATGGTTTTACCGGATTGTTTACAATTCAGCCGTTACAAAGATTTCCGGTAAAAAAAGGAAAATTGAGCAAGAGATGCTTTCAATTGATAATGAAGATAATCCTCTGACACTATCAGTTCCCGAAAAAGAATTTACTAAAGAGAAGAATGAACTGCTAAATTTAGCAATCCAGGAATTGCCGGAAAATTATTCGGTCGTTATTACGCTTTTTTATTTGGAAGGCATGTCGTGTGAGGAAATAAGTAAAATTATAAATACAAGCGTGAACAATGTAAAAGTTTTGCTTCACCGTTCGCGTTCAGCTTTAAAGGAAGTCATTTCTCAAAAGCATTTGGAAAAGGAATTGTTATGAAACATTTAACTAATGATGAACTTAACCGGTTAGTTGATAATGAATTATCGCAGCAAGAAAAAATCGTGGTGGAACAACATTTATCAGAATGCTCTTTCTGTTCCGATGAATTGAAAAGTTTTAAATCGCTTAATTCATTATTACTTGAGCAGAATGTAGAAGAAGCGCCAAACGGAATTGAATATTTGATCATGAAGAAAATTGTAAGGAAAATGCGCAGTGATAAATCGCAGAAAACATTTTTCAGATTTATTGTTTCTTTATTTAGCTTAGGAATAGCCGCCATTATTGGATTTGTAGGTTACAGAGCATCAAAAACGATCTTTCAAGTCTCTGTAAATAGTGAAATGGCTCAATGGTTCAATCAGACTTCTGCGCAAATGAAATCGGTCATTGGTTTGGTTTTTGGAGAAAATACTCTGCGATCATTTGAAGTAACCATGCTTTTGTTTTTCATTTTGTCAATCTATTTTCTGGTAGAGAAGTACAATGCGATTAGGCATTAGTTTGACTTTGTGACCGTAGGACTGTGAGACATTGAGACGATAAGATGGAAGGGACAAGGATAGTTTTACTTTTTATTCGACTTTACTCCATCAACCATCATACCTCTCCCATCAACCAACTGTAAACATTTCAAAGTCGCTTCAAAAAGGATTATATTTCCAATCAAAAAATGAGAAGATGCAAACAACCATCCATTAATTGGATTGAGTTTGTGCGAGAAGAAATTGAAAGGAAATTCATTGATGAATATAAAATCGGGATACGTTAGCATTATCGGTAAACCAAATGCCGGGAAATCAACTTTATTGAATTCATTTTTAAAGTTGAAATTTTCAATTGCAACGAATAAGCCGCAAACAACGCGCAAAAATATTATCGGCATTTTATCGGAAGAAGAATATCAGATCATCTTTTTAGACACGCCGGGAATTCTTGAGCCGAAATATCTGCTTCAAAAGAAAATGGTCGAAGCTGTTCATTCCGCTGTGGCGGATTCGGATGTAGTATTGGCGCTTGCCGAATGCTCTGCAAAAGGAGTTCATAAAGATATTCTTAAAGAAAATTTAGTAAATGAAGTTTTACAGCACACTTCAAAAAAGAAAATTTTGGTGCTTACTAAGGTTGATCTGATCTCTCAAGAAAAAGTGACGGAGGAGATCGAATCTTTGCAGCAATTAAAAATGTTTGATGAAATTATTGCCGTCTCAGCCCAGGAAAAATTTCAAGTTGATGTTTTGATAAAACTTATTTTGCATTATCTGCCGGAAAATCCAAAATATTATCCCGATGATGTTTTGTCGAGCAGGAACGAAAGATTCTTTGTATCCGAGTTTATTAGAGAAAAAATATTTTTGTTTTACGAAGATGAAATTCCTTATAGCACGGAAGTGGTAATTGAAGATTTTAAAGAACGCGAAGGAAGAAAAGATTTCATTCAAGCGGAAATATATGTTGAGAAAGAATCACAAAGAAAAATCCTAATCGGGAAAGACGGAGCCGGAATTAAAAAATTGGGTGCTGCAGCGCGAAAAGATATTGAAGCGTTTTTAGAACGTGAGGTTTACCTTGATCTTCGTGTGAGAGTTAAAGAAAATTGGCGTAAGAATGAAAACATGCTGCGCTCACTTGGGTATGGCGACGAATAGCAACAGCGGTAAAGAGCACTCAACATGAACAAGAAACAATTTATTGCCGAAGGAGCATTATTCAGCAACACGTTAATCTGGGGTGGAACGTTTGTAATGATTAAATCTGTGTTAACGTTTATTTCTCCGATGATGTTTGTTTCAGTACGTTTTTCAATTGCAGCGCTTTTGCTTCTGCCTTTCGTTTATCCTTTATTTAAAACAATTTCTAAAAAACAATTAAGTGAGGGTTTTCTCCTCGGATTTTTTTTGTACATCGGTTTTGCAGTGCAAACTATCGGACTGCAATATACGACGGCAACGAAATCTGCATTCATTACCGGAACGTTCGTTTTGTTTACTCCAATTCTCCAAACGATAATTGAAAAGCGCGTTCCTACAGCGGGGAATATTCTTGGTGTCCTCTTTGTAACGATGGGAATTATTTTTCTTTCCAGCAAAGAAAATTCTTTGTTCAGTATTTTTTCGGAACTTGGCGAGGGATTTAACATAGGCGATTTCCTTACGCTCATTTGCGCTATATTTTATGCGGTGTACATCGTCTATCTTGATAAAATCAGCGGAAACCATAATCACAGGTTTTTAACGTTTGCGCAGATTTCGGTTACAGGAATATTAAGTATTTTATCCGTAGTTGTTTTTTCGCTTATGCAAATTGAACCTTTGCATATCGTTTTAAATAATGAAGTAATTCTTGCAGTTCTTTATACAACTTTATTTGCAACGATATTAACAACAACTTTGCAGACAAAATTTCAGCAGGCAGTAACTCCAACCAGAGCGAGCATTATATTTTCAATGGAACCTTTATTTGCCGCATTAACGGCCTATTTCTTCATCAATGAAAAATTATCTAATTTTGGATTAACAGGCGCTGCATTTATCTTTTTAGGAATCCTTACTTCAGAGTTATGGCCGAAAAAATAAAAAGTGATTTATCACGTGCGGAAATATTAGCTGGCGGACTTGTTCAAGGAGTCGGTTTCCGTTATTTTGTTTTGCGCACAGCTATGCAGTTGTGCCTAAAAGGTTACGTAAAAAATCTTTATTCCGGCGAAGTACTTGCTGTTGTAGAAGGAGAAAAAATTAAAATCATGGAGCTCTTTGAACAAATGAAATTTGGACCTTCTCATTCATACGTAAAAACTTTTTCAATTATGTGGACATCCTTTAACGCAGAATTTTCAACATTCGAGATAAGACATTGAAACAACCAATTAGAATCGGGAACGGCTTTGACGTTCATCAGTTTGCCGAAGGAAGAAAACTCTTTCTTGGTGGAATTGAGATCCCATTTCACAAAGGTTTACTCGGACATTCCGATGCGGATGTTCTTCTTCACGCTATTTGCGATGCAATGCTCGGCGCACTTGCGCTTGGAGATATCGGAAAACATTTTCCAAATGACGACGCAAGATTTAAGGATATTGATTCCAAATTATTACTTCGACACGTAAATGAGTTGATAAATCAATATGAATATGAAGTCTCCAATCTTGATGCGACGCTGCTTCTTGAAAACCCCAAAATACTTCCGTTTGTTGAAAAGATGACTGAGGTTATTTCAGAGATAATAAATGTTGAACCAAATCAAGTTTCCATCAAAGCGACGACCACTGAAAAATTAGGCTTTACGGGAAGAGAAGAAGGCGTTGCTGCATTTGCTACAGTTTTACTTACTAGAAGAAATTCATAGATGTTTGAACATCTCTTTTCTTCGCTTTCATCATACGATCCAATTCTTATTTATAGTTTGATAATATTTATTCCATTTATTGAAAATTTTTTTCCGCCGTCACCAAGTGATATTGCAATAGTGATTGCCGGTTCGCTTATTATACATGGAACGATCAATTTTTTTATGGCTCTTATTCTTTCAACATTAGGAGGCGAAATTGGGTTTATGGTTCTCTACTATGTTGGACTACAAACAGATAGAAAAATAATTCGTGCCGGGAAATTAAAATTTATTTCTCAAGAGGCGGTAATTAAAGCCGAGTTATGGTTTACAAAATATGGGTATGCACTTATTTTGTGTAACCGGTTCCTCTCGGGAATCCGCGCGGTAATTTCTTTCTTCGCCGGACTTGCAGAACTGAATATGAAGCGAACCTTTATTTATTCTACGATTAGTGCGGTTGCTTGGAATGGTGTACTGCTTGGGCTCGGGATTTTCTTCGGATATAATTTATCTTTAGTTGATAGATTTCTTGTAAACTACAGTTATGGAATCCTTTTTGTAGCAGCCATGATTGCGATTTATTTTTTGGTGAAATATTTATTAAAGCGGAAAGGGTAATGTGCGGTTATTTCAAAAAAAAAAACTGACGGCAGAAGAAACTACTAAGAAGAGAAAAGATATAATTCTACTTTCTTTGAGCGGACTCCTTTTAGCATTAGCCTTTCCACCCTTTCCATTTCATTATTTAATTTTTGTTGGATTGATCCCCTACTTTTTAGTTCTTGAAAAAAGAGAAACACTTGCAGAAATAAATCGTGCGACTTATTTCATGGCATTTGTTTTTTCTTTGCTCACGGTTTATTGGGTGGGGGGTTTTACGGTCGGTAAAGATTATTACTTGATGATCTCCGGATTTGTATTGCTGTTTTTTAATCCGCTTCTTTTTCTTATTGCTTCAACGCTTTTTTATTTCGCATTAAGAACTTTTTCGAGAAAAACAGCCATGTTGCTTTTCCCATTCTTCTGGGTTTGTTATGAGTATTGTTTTTCGCTTACTGATTTCCAATTCCCATGGCTTACGCTTGGAAATTCACAATCAAAGTTTTTACACTTTATTCAACTTGCCGATGTGGTTGGTGTGTATGGACTTTCGTTGATCATTCTTTTTATCAATCTTTTTTTCTTCCTCAGTTACCGCCATTATCTTAAAAAAAGTAACTACAAGATTCCTTTAACAATTGCTTTGCTGCTGGTTATGCTTCCTATTATTTATGGAGTAATAAAAGAAAATTCATTTAAAGAAAGTGGAAAGAAAATTCGTGTGGGATTAGTCCAGCCGGATTTAGACCCGTATGAAAAATGGTCTGGCGGAAATTTGAATGAAATAACCGGGAAGTACCTTTCACTATCGCGTGAAGCCGTAGCGAAAAAAGCTGAACTCGTTATTTGGCCGGAAACAGCTTTGCCGGTTTATCTTCTTTCCGGTCAATATACTGAAGACTTAGATTCAATTAGAAATTTTGTGAACGCCTCCAAAGTTTCTCTTCTTACCGGGATGCCGAATTTTATTTCTTATATGAAGAATGAAAAAGTTCCTTCAGACGCTAAGTATAACCAGGCGGGAGATTTTTATTTTACTAACTACAATGCAATTCTTCTGTTCAATCCTGATAGCATCAGGATTCAATCTTACGGAAAAATGAAACTTGTTCCGTTCGGTGAGCATACGCCTTTTGCCGATCAACTTCCTTTTCTCGGTGATTTAATTAAATGGGGCGTTGGGCTTGGCGGCTGGAACATTGGAAAAGACACCACGAATTTTAAATTAGGAATTAGTCCGCCTGCGGCGGATTACGAATTAGGAGAAACGCAATCAACCAACAACCAACAACTGACAACTAACATCAACGCAGTAGTTTGTTACGAATCGATATTCCCAGAACTAATTGCAGCTTTTGCCCAACGCGGTTCCGAGATGATTGCGGTTGTTACAAACGACAGTTGGTATGGCAATACAAGCGGTCCTTATCAACATAAAGAAATTTCCGTTTTGCGCGCAGTAGAAAATAGAAGAAGTGTTGTCCGCGCGGCTAATGGAGGAATAAGTTGTATTGTCAATCCGCTTGGAGTTACGGTTGCTGAAACAAAAATGTACACCAAGGATGTTTTAGTTGGTAATGTAAGTTTGAATAGCGAGAAAACTTTTTATACCCGTCATCCGTTTCTTGTGCCGGTTACTAGCAGTGTGCTATCATTATGGATTTTTGGGATTTTTATTTTGTTCAAGCTAAAAGCAAAATTTAAAGGATCGGGGAATTAATGTTGTTTCCCTTTTTTAATGTTGTTATTTTTGTTAAAATCAAAATGAAGACGAGGTTTTTATGATACCGAAAAAGAAAACATTTATAACTCCGGAAGAATATTTGGAGATAGAAAGAAAAGCTTCTTTTAAGAGCGAATATTTTAACGGTGAGATGTTTGCCTTAGCTGGAGCTAAAGTCAATCACATCCTTATCAATGGTAATATTAATAGAGAGCTTGGAAATAAATTAAAAGATAAACCATGCAAAGTATTTTCAAATGATTTGAGAGTAAAGATTTCTGCAACAGGTTTATACACATATCCTGATCTTGTTATTGCTTGCGGAGAAACTAAACTTGAAGACGAGGAAATGGATACATTGTTGAATCCAACACTCATTATTGAAATCCTTTCCGAGTCAACCGAAAGTTATGATCGCGGAAAAAAGTTTGAACATTACCGTAATTTGGAATCACTGCAAGAGTATGTGCTTGTCAGCCAGGATAAACCAAAAGTTGAGCAATTTTTAAAACAACAGGACGGTAAATGGCTTTATTCAGAGGTGAATGGAATTGATTCGAGAGCACAGTTCACTTCAATTGAATGTGAAATTGATCTGAAGGAAGTTTACCATAAAGTGGAATTTAAATAGTGAACAAAGTAATTGATCTCCGCAGTGATACCGTAACCAAACCCTCCGCAGAAATGCGTAAAGCAATGTTTGATGCTGAAGTTGGTGACGATGTTTATAAAGAAGATC
The DNA here is from genome assembly GCA_023229425.1 of Ignavibacteriaceae bacterium. Lineage (GTDB taxonomy): Bacteria > Bacteroidota > Ignavibacteria > Ignavibacteriales > Ignavibacteriaceae > UBA1563. The sequence continues at coordinate 185,942 of JALNZG010000003.1, read as the reverse complement.
CTACCGTTAATGAACTTGAACGATTCGGAGCTGAACTGCTCGGCAAAGAAGCAGCTTTGTTTGTTTCTTCCGGTGTTATGGGAAATCAAATTTGTTTAAATGTGTTAACAAATCCCGGTGATGAAGTTATCTGCGAAAGGAATGCGCACATTTTTAATTATGAGTCCGGGTCTCCTTCAGCATTAAGCGGAATACAAATTTATCCGGTTGAAGGAAAACTCGGTGTATTTACTCCCGAACAAGCTGAAGAAGCCATCCGTCCCGTAAGCGCTTATTATATGCCTCGAACAAAGGTTATTGAAGTTGAAAATACCCACAACCGTGCAAGCGGAGCAATTCATCCAATTGAAAATATTATTGCGTTAAAAAATGTTGCAAAAAAACATAATCTCTTTTTTCATCTTGACGGTGCAAGAATTTGGAATGCTTCTGCCGCAACCGGAATTTCCGTTGCAGAATATGCATCGCATTTCGATACTATATCGTGCTGTTTATCCAAAGGATTAGGCGCTCCGGTAGGTTCTCTTATTGCCGGTTCAAAAGAGTTTATTGAAAAAGCATTTCGTATTCGCAAAGCTTGGGGCGGGGGAATGCGTCAATCCGGTTTTCTTGCTGCAGCTGGATTATTCGCTTTGAAAAACAATAGAGAGCGCTTAAAAGAAGATCACGAAAAGACTCAGATGCTTGCAAAAACAATAGCAGCAAATCCAAAATTAAAAGTTAATATGGAAGCGGTGCAAACAAACATCATTATCTTTGAACCGCTTACGATGAGTGTTGAAGTAGCACAAACTAAATGCAAAGAGAAAGGTTTACTTCTTTCTATTGGAACGGCAACCGCCTTGCGCGCTGTAACTCATCTCGATGTTAGCTTTGAAGAAATAGAAAAAGCAAAACAAATTTTAGAAGAAGTATTCTGTTAGAAAGTTCTTAACTTAATCTATTTCATTGCGTACGTTGATTACGGTTTTGAGAAGAATTATTATTTATTTGTAATTTGCTTTTAGTGTTTTGAAGTTTTGTTAATTTATTAGGAGAGATAACTTTCATTTATGGACATTAAAGATTTTAAACATCGAACTTCCGTTACCGTCCGTTTTCACGAAGTTGATATGCTCGGAGTTTGCAATAATGCAGTCTATCTTAACTATTTTGAATATGCCCGTCTCCAATACATAAAAGATTTGGGCTTGCTTCCCGAAGCCGGAATTTTTACCGACGGCGATGTCTATTTTATGGTGAGGAATGAAATCAATTATAAGTCTCATGGATTTTATGATGAAAAATTAGTGATCCACAGCCGCATTTCATTTATTAAAAATTCTTCTTACGGATTTGAGCATATCATTATAAAAGATAGAACCGGTGAGATAGTTGCCGACGGTGCGGGAGTTTTTGTTCACGTTGACGCAAAAACGAAAAAGCCGATCCTCATCAAACAAAAAATGATTGAGGTTGTAAAAAATTATGAACCGGATGTTAAAATTTTAAGAGAAGGAAATCATTAATTCTTGGAGGAATAGTATGGCGACAAAATCAATGAGACAAATCGTTTTTGATATTGAAACAAGCGGGTGTAAGCTTACCGATCTATCCGAAAGCCAACAGGAATACTTACTTCGCGAAGCATTGAAAGAAACGGACGAAACAATCCGCCAACAGAAAACTGATGACGCAGAAAGATTTTTAAGTCTCTATCCGTTCACCGCTAAAGTGGTTGCAATCGGAATGTTTGACGTGCAGAATGAAAAATCTTTTGTTTATTACGAATCCGCCAAAGACGGAGAAACAGAAGAAGAATGGCATTCGGAAGACGGTAAAGTTGTTTATAAAGCTTTTACCGAAAAGGCTATGCTCGAAAGGTTCTGGCACGTAATGGAAAAAACAGACCAGGTGATTACGTTTAACGGCAGAAATTTTGACATCCCGTTTTTGATGATGCGTTCGGCAAAATTAAAAGTTAAACCATCAAAAAATTTTATGGGATATCGGTTCGATACTAAAACTCATGTTGATTTACTTGAGCAGTTTACGTTTTACAGCGCAACGCGAAAATTTAATCTCGATTTTTATTGTCATGCTTTCGATGTGCAGACTCCAAAATCACACGAAATTTCCGGGATGGAAGTGCAAAATTTGTATCAAGCGGGAAGAACTAAAGATATTGCGATATATTGCGGAAAAGATATTGTAGCAACGTACCGGCTTTTCAAAATTTGGGAAGATTATTTAAAGTTTTAACAATAAAAATGCCGGTACAAAACCGGCATTTTTATTTACTTCATTATTTCTCATCTTTATCTTCAATAACAATCTTCTTCACTTTCTTTTTCAATCCTTTTGAAAAAGGTTCTGCTTTTTCCTTATCGCTTTTATGTTCTTCTAAATATTTTTCAGCATCTGCACCTTCAAACATTTCAATTTTTTCACTTCCATTTTCTTTGGTAGTAACAGTTACGACTTTTTTCCCGTTTCTATTTTTAACCACAACAGTCTTTTCAACGTTTTTTGAAGCGGATGAATCAAGGATGTCGGAAATATTAATCTCGATTTCTCCGTCAGGTGCACCGTTATGAAAAACTTTTATTTTTTTCATAGGAGGACCTACCTCATCAAGATCGACATCGTCATCCTCGTTCCAGGAAAAATCATCATCCCCATCAAGAACAATAACTTTTTTTGCCGTCTTCTCAGGCTTTAACATTTTAATCAAGTCAGCGGCTTCCTCACCGGAGAAAGTAGTGGTTCCTTTATCGGTTTTTATTACAATGCTTACGGCTTTTCCTTCAATTTTTTTAGTTTATCCTTTAAACCTTTTTCTTGAGCAAAAGCTTCGGTTAAAATAATGAGACCGAGAATTCCAATAAAAAGAAGTTGTTTATTCATTTTGTTATCCTTTCTTTTCAAATTTAGATGGATGAGAAGGAGAAAAGTTCCATTTGAACGGGCGTAATTTTTTATTCAAACTTAAATTAAATCCTTATATTTAAACAGAAAAAAATAACAATCGAAAAAAATGATAGAACCAGAAATAACTTTAGCATTAGCATTAGAACATGGATTAAATGAAGAAGAATTCGATAGAATTTGCCGGATTCTTGATCGCACTCCCAATTTTACCGAACTCGGAATTTTCAGTGTAATGTGGAGCGAACATTGCAGTTATAAAAATTCAATTGCGCTTCTAAAAACCCTGCCAAGAAGCGGTGGAAAATTACTCGTTAGCGCAGGCGAAGAAAATGCCGGTTTAGTGGACATTGGTGATGGCTTGGCTGTGGCATTTAAAATCGAAAGCCATAATCATCCCTCTGCGGTTGAACCTTATCAAGGGGCGGCAACCGGTGTTGGCGGAATTATGCGTGACATTTTTACTATGGGCGCTAGGCCAATCGCTTCGCTAAATTCACTTCGTTTTGGTTCGCTGAAAGATGCAAGAACCCGTTATTTGTTTAACGGAGTAGTTAAAGGAATCGGTGATTACGGAAACAGTTTTGGTGTGCCTACCGTTGCTGGTGAGGTTTATTTTGATGAATGTTATCAAGGCAATCCGCTTATTAACGCAATGGCTGTTGGAATAGTAAAAATTGGGCAAACAGCATCGGCAACTGCTGAGGGTGAAGGCAATCCGGTGATGATTATCGGTTCTTCAACAGGTAGAGACGGAATTCATGGAGCCACCTTCGCGTCGGTAGAAATTTCAGAAAAATCTGAAGCGAAAAGAACATCTGTTCAAGTTGGTGATCCGTTTACGGAAAAACTTTTGCTTGAGGCTTCATTAGAAATTATTAGAGAAGGTTTGATTGTCGGTATCCAGGATATGGGTGCGGCTGGAATTTCTTGTTCAACTTCTGAAATGAGCGCTAAAGGAAAATCCGGAATGAAGATAGACCTTTCAAAAGTTCCGCTGCGTGAAATTGGAATGTCTGCTTACGAAATTATGCTTTCCGAAAGCCAGGAGCGAATGCTTGTGGTAGCCAAAAAAGGAAAAGAAAATAGAGTAAAGGAAATTTTTGAAAAATGGGATTTGCATTGCGAAATCATTGGCGAAGTTACAAACGATGGGAAATTGGATATCGAATATCTCGGTGAAAAAAAAGCCGAACTGCCTGCGTATGAATTAGTGCTTGGCGGCGGTGCGCCGGTTTATTATCGCGAGACGGAAGAACCAGCCTATTTAATTGAAACAAGAAATTATCCGTTAAATGAAATTCCTCAGCCGGAAAATATTTCCGAAACATTTTTAAAAGTATTCTCCTCTCCAAATATTGTTTCAAAAAAATGGGTGTATGAACAGTATGATTCAATGGTGCGGACTAATACTGTAGTTGGTCCTGGATGCGATGCAGCGGTTGTTCGCATAAAAGGAACGAACAAAGCATTAGTGATGAAAACGGATTGCAACGGAAGATACGTTTATCTCAATCCGAAAGAAGGAACAAAGATTGCCGTTGCAGAATCAGCGCGGAACGTTGTTTGCAGCGGCGGAACTCCTCTTGCTGTGACGAATTGTTTGAATTTCGGAAATCCGTATAAGCCGGAAATTTATTGGCAATTTAGCAAAGCGATTGAAGGAATGGGTGAAGCCTGCCGGTATTTTGATACTCCTGTTACTGGAGGAAATGTAAGTTTTTATAATGAATCTCCCGATACATCCGTCTATCCAACTCCAGTAATCGGAATGGTTGGATTGATCGAAGACTGTAATAATATTATGACTTCTTATTTTAAAAATGAAGGAGACTTGATTTATCTGCTTGGTGAAGATCATGAAGAAATCGGTGGCAGTGAATATTTAAAAGTGATTCACGGAGTTGTTGCCGGGGATGCGCCGAAAATTGATTTGGGAAAAGAAAAACATTTGCATGAAATTGTTTTGGAATTGATAAGTAAAAAGTTAATCAATTCTGCTCATGATGTTTCTGATGGAGGCATCATTACGGCACTTGCTGAATGCTGTGTGATGAACGAAGAAAAACAATTTGGAGCAGAGATATCACTTGATATTGCTACGCGGGAAGATTTTTCATTCTTTTCAGAATCGCAATCACGCATCATTGTTTCTGTTCCGAAGGAAAAGAAGGATGAAATCGATGCTTTTTTAATTAGCAAATTTTTTCCGGTTTCACGGATAGGGAAAGTGGGAGGGAAATCATTTCTAATTAATGGCCACAATCTTAATCTTCTTTTGCTGTCGAATATATATTTTAATACGATAAGTAAACTGATGGATTCACAATTATAATGATGATAAATCGTTAATGATAGGATACTTTAAAAAATTCTCGTTGCTTTATAAAATCTCTCCGGTTTTTAAAAAGTTTGTCGATTCCCCAAAGTATTATGCGGTTGGATTGTATGATAATACCGATAAACATCATCTTTTCCTTTTTGCCGGTGGACTTGCGTTTTCGCTCTTCGTCTGCATTATCCCTTTTAACCTTATTCTTTTTTGGATACTTGGTTATTTTTTAGATTCTTCATCAGTTGAAATGCAAATTAATCATTTGATTGATACAATTATTCCATACGCAGTTTATGCCGATTTTGCAAAAAATATTTTGTTCAAGAGAATTAATGAAGTAATTGAATATCGGAATATTGCAGGATTTATTGGAGTCATTGGACTATTCTTTGCAGCCAGCGGATTCCTAAGCAGTTTAAGAACCGTTCTGAATAAAATATTCGGCGCTCCGGAAGATATAAATTTTCTCCTCGGGTATTTACGTGATTTTATAACGATCATTATTGTCGTTTTTGTTTTTCTTGTTGCAACGATCTTTTTACCTTTAATTGATATTCTTCGTCAGTCCTCGCAGCAATACAGTATTTTTGAATTTCTCCAATACGGTATTTTTCAAAAAATTTTCACATCGCTGTTATCGGTAGTTTTGATCTATTCACTTTTTTCATGGCTTTATAAATTTGTTCCCACAATAAAAATATCGAAAAAGGGAGTAAGGTTTGGAGCGATGTGGGCGGCGTTATTGTGGGAAATAGCCAAACAAATTTTTGGATTCTACATTTATAATTTTGCTTCGTACGGAAAAATTTATGGAACGTATGCGCTCGCAGTTGTTATTGCTTTTTGGATATATTATTCGGCGGTCGTTTTCATCATCGGGGCGGAAATGGGAAAACTGTTCCATGAAAAAAATAGATCAGCAAAAAAGCCCTCTCAAATTTCATTGTTCCCGAAATAGTTAAAAGCAATCATTGTTTAGAAGATATTATAATTCAATCCGACTGATGTCCCTATAATTTTCGGATTTGAACCTTGCTTTGTAAAGCTTGAATTTATGGTAAGATAAATATTGTTTTCTACATAATACCAGAAAGCGGCATCTAAGTTATGGACAGGTTCCGCTACTAATCCAGGTTGTTTTACATAATCAAACTTATATCCTGAAACAAAATTAATTCGGTTGCTTAATTCGTAAATGAAATCAAGATTAGTGCGAACCGTATATTTTTTGAAATATAAACTATCGAGCGGAGAAAACACATCTATTTTAAAATTGATTTGTGTATCCCAACTGACCGGAAAAGAATATCTGCCGCTCAAACTTGCATTAGGAGAACCAACGGGAGAACGGTCTTTTGTAGAAGTAGGAATTAAAATTCCCGCAGAAGTTACCCAGCCGTAAAATCGATCATTTACTTTTTCGTTGATATTGAATAATACTTGGCGCATCCTTTGAATACCAATCGAGCCAACACCTCCGAATTCATCAATTAAACCACTTTTTTGAATTTCCTTTTCGATATCGTCAAACCAAAATGTTTCAAAAGTAGCTTGATATACTTCTTCATATTCTTTTTGGCGGTCAATAATATTTGCAATGGCAATCATCGTTTCTTTCGGAAGATTCCCTTTGATGACGTTATCGTGCAGCAAATGTCCTTCAATACGAACGGCTTTTGCAAGTGCCGTGGCGTTGATATATCTGCCATAACCGAATCCTACGGTAATATCCGAAGCGATTTGACGATAAATGTTTTCATGCTGTAGCACTAACTGTGCCGATCCAAAAAAATCTGCGCTCTCTAAAAAATATTTTTGAAAACTGGCGTCAATCTTTACGTTATGATTGTATTGAGCAAGATTTTTTCCGCCGATTGCATCAACATTTAAAAACCAGGCAAGGGGAAGAGATGAAAAAAAGGTCTTGTAGAGTACTTTTCCGCGTGCATCGTTTGACGTAACCGTCGAGCCGTTCTGGGACCAACTCCAATTACCGTCAAAACGGAAGACAGTAGCGCGGCTAACCGGCACCTGGTAATCGGTTACGTTTACTTTCTGACCAAACGTTAAACCGATTTCGACGAAAAAGAAAAGGATGAAAAACGAAAAGCTCCTTTTCATAACTGCTCCGATTGGTTTTTGAAAAAATTCTGAAGCAAAATAGAAAAATATTTTTAAATATTCTTGACTTACTTAAAAAAACTCCGTAATTTTAATCAGACAAAAATATCTGATTTATATGGCAATAATATTTTCAAGAAAATGTGAACTCGGAATCCAAGCTGTGCTTTACTTATCTTCGGTTGAAGGGAGAAATGTAATTCCCTCCGAAGAAATAGCACGCGAATTAAAAATTCCAAAAGAATTTATTTCGAAAATTCTTCAGGAACTTACCTCAAGCGGGATTGTTTCTTCTAAAAAAGGAAAAATGGGAGGATTTTCTTTAGCAAAAAATCCGAACAAGATCCATTTACTTGATATTGTTTTGGCAATAGATGGTTCGGAAATCTTTTCGAAATGCGTGCTGGGATTTCCCAACTGTTCAAGCGAAACCCCCTGTCCTATGCATAATACTTGGTCTCAGCTTATTGATGAGACATTTAAAATGTTGAATGAAGAAACCATTGATCAATTTAAACATAAAACTCTCAGAAAAATAGAATCATTGAAGTAACATGAAAATCGGAAAGCAAACCTTGATTGTAACAAATGAGCACGGTTCATGGATTGTCTTATTTGTACCCATGCTTATAGGAATTCTTTCAACAAAAAATCTTTCGATTGCCATACTTCCTCTTTTCTTCCTTGTTCTTTTTTCGTTTATGCTGTACAAACCTGCAGAACTAATATTTTATGAATGGGTTGCCGGACGAAGGAAAAGTCAAAAATATCAAACTGCGTTAGTATCATTCTTTTACTACGGATTCTTTGCCGCCGGTTTTTTAGTTTATGAAATTCTTTTCTTACAAAAATATTTACTGCTGGGTTTTGGAGCTGTCGCTGTCATCATTTTTCTAATAAGCGTTAATGTTCGATCTTCCGGAATACTTTCATTTTTACGAGAATTTCTTGGTATCGTAATTTTAACATCTACTGCACCAATTGCAGTTTATTGTTTAGAAAATAGGATTACTGATTTTGCAGTCACGCTTTGGATTCTAAACAGCTTATTCTTTTTCTCCGGGACGTGTTATGTTAATCTCCTAATTGATAGACTTTCTGAAACAAAAGGGAAGAGTATGAATGAAAGAAAAATTTCTTCAAAAAATATTCACTTTGTTTATCATTTAGCATTGAGTTTCTTCCTTATTTCGTTTGTCATTGTTTTTCCGAACCAATATTTCAAAGCGCTTGCTTTTATCCCAATGGTTGTTCATGCATTCACTGCCTATTTTTCGGGAAGGATAGTAAAGGACTTTAAAAAAGTCGGATTAACACTTTTAGGCTATTCATTGTTTTTTGCTTTGTTTATTTCGATACCATAAAATTTTTTGCAAGATTATCAGACTATATTATCCGATAATGAGAAAAGTTAACATCATAAAAAATAGAGAAAAATCAGTACAGAAGTACCGGTTTACTTTGCAAATAATTTTTTCGTTGCTCTGTCTTTGGATTGGTGTTGAATTTTTTCTTTTTGCAAGATATTTAGAAAGTGGCGGCACAGCAACGTTTTATCAGCGTCCTCCGGGTGTAGAAGGTTTTCTTCCGATCAGTTCGCTAATGAGTGTTTACTATTTTTTCTTAACCGGTTCGGTACACGAAGTCCACCCTGCGGGCTTCTTCATCTTTATTGGAATAGTCGCAGTTTCATTTGTCTTCGGAAAATCTTTTTGCAGTTGGCTCTGCCCGATAGGGTTTCTCTCAGAACTCGTTGCTGATTTTGGAGAAAAATTATTCGGAAGAAAAATCCGTATTCCGAAATTTTTAGATTATCCGCTCCGCAGTTTAAAATATTTAATCCTGGCTTTCTTCTCCTATTCCATTTTTATGGGTATGGATGCGCTAACGTTGAAATTGTTCCTCGATAGCCCCTACAACATTATTGCAGATTTAAAGTTGTATTACTTTTTTGCTGATATCAGCAGGTTTTCTATCATCGTGCTTTCCGTACTGTTAGTTTTATCAATTTTAATCAGAAATTTCTGGTGCAGATTTTTGTGTCCCTACGGTGCGTTGCTTGGCATTTTTTCACTGCTCAGCCCAAACAAAATAAAACGCAATGTTTCAAGCTGTATTGATTGTGGATTGTGTGCAAAAGTTTGTCCTTCTTCCATTAAAGTTGATAAAGTAAATATTGTAATCAGTGACGAATGCACTACGTGTATGAGTTGTGTTGATGCATGCCCCGTTACCGATACGCTTTTCCTTCAGCCTATAAAAATGAAAACCGTAATCAACAAGAAAATAGTAACCTATGGTGTTATAGGCATTTTTATTGTCATTACCGCAATAGGGATATTTACCGGAAAATGGCAGAACAACTTAACAAGAGAAGAATATCTTTTACTCTATAAAAACTTAGATCGAATTGGTCACGTAAGTAATTATGATGAAATTGAAAGTGACACAACTTTTACAAACAACAACACACTAAAGAGATAACTACGAAAGAGGATTCTATGAACAACATGAAAAGATCACGACTTGCGCTTGTACTTTTTGCGGCGGGAGTTTTTCTTTCTTTTTCATTCTTGAGTTGCGATAAAACCGGTTCTTCGGAAATTGAAGGAGTGGAAGATGTTATCTTAACTGATGCGCCGTATGTACCACCTCCAATTACCCGAACGCATCCGACAAAAGTTATTGTTAATTTGGAAACGCAGGAAGTTGTAAAGAGATTAGCAGATGGAGTCGAATATGTTTTCTGGACTTTCGGCGGCAGCGTTCCCGGAAAATTTATAAGAGTGAGAGAAGGCGATTTGATTGAATTTCATCTTCACAATAATCCATCGAGTAAGATGCCTCACAACATAGACCTTCACGCGGTAACTGGTCCCGGTGGAGGAGCAGCTTCGTCATTCACAGCACCCGGACATTCTTCTACTTTTTCATTTAAAGCAATAAACGCAGGATTATATGTCTATCACTGCGCAACAGCTCCCGTTGGAATGCATATCGCAAATGGAATGTATGGTTTAATTTTAGTTGAGCCGAAAGACGGTTTGCCCAAAGTGGATAAAGAGTATTACGTCATGCAAAGCGAATTCTATACCGAAGGCAATTATGGAGAACCAGGAATACAACCATTCAGTCAGGCGAAAGCGGTTGATGAAAATCCATCTTATGTTGTGTTTAACGGTTCTGTCGGAGCTTTAGCGGGGGATAATGCAATTACCGCTAGCGAAGGAGAAACAGTAAGATTATACCTTGGAAACGGTGGACCGAATTTGATTTCTTCATTTCATGTTATTGGTGAAATTTTTGATCAAGTGTATGGTGAAGGAGGAACAAAAGTTAATCAAAATAATGTGCAGACAACGCTTATCCCTGCCGGCGGTTCTTCAATTGTAGAATTTAAATGCGAAGTGCCGGGAACTTTTATATTAGTTGATCACTCTATTTTTAGAGCGTTCAACAAAGGTGCGCTTGGAATGCTCAAAGTAAGCGGCGGACCTCAAATCGAAATTTATTCCGGTAAACAAAAGGATGAAGTGTATCTCGGTAACGGTAATCCGAGTGAAGCTTTGTTAAAGGCAAATCTGCTCAACGGAGCACCCGACCCGAATAAAAAAATGTCGAAAGAAGAATTACTCGCTTTCGGTAAAACGGTTTTTTCTTCATCATGCCAGGCTTGTCATCAAGCAGACGGAAAAGGACTGTCGAATGTTTTCCCGCCTCTTGCACAATCAGATTATTTATTAAAAGATAAAGAACGCGCAATTGCTACCGTTATCAAAGGATTGCAGGGCGAGATTACGGTGAACGGCAAAAAATTCAATGGTGTTATGCCTCAGCAAGTGCTTGATAATATTCAGATTGCGGCGGTTCTAACGTATGTTCGTAATTCATTCGGAAACAAAACAGATATCGTTACTCCGCAAGAAGTTGAAAAGGTAAGAGGAAAATAATAATGAAACACGAGAAGAGTGTTATAGTCATTTTTTTTCTTTTTCATCTGTTTCTTTCGCTTGCAATTCCACAAGTGAAAGTAGTTCAACATGAAAAAGAAAAAATGGTGCTCATTCCAGGTGGTTCATATAAACCTTTTTTTAGTGATTCGAACAGCGCGAAAATTGTTAGGATAAAATCTTTTTTGGTAGATAAGTATCCCGTTACCAACGAAGAATTTCTTTCATTTGCAATAAAGAATCCGCTCTGGCGAAAATCGAAAGCGAAAAGAATTTTTGCTGACGCTAATTATTTAAGTCATTGGAAATCGGATTTTGAATTAGGTGAAAACGTAAATCCCAAAAGTCCAGTTACAAATATTTCATGGTTCGCCGCAAAAGCCTATGCTGCTTCATTCGGAAAAAGACTTTCAACGATTGCGGAATGGGAGTATATCGGCAGAGCCAGTGCATCCAAAGCAGATGGAACAAAAGACAGCGAATATAAAAAAGCAATTTTGCGGTGGTATTCCCTCCCAAATACAAAAGGCTTACAAGCAGTTGGAAAATCAAAACCGAACTACTATCACGTGTATGATTTACATGGTTTGATTTGGGAATGGGTGCTTGATTTCAACACCGCATTGGTAACAGGTGAATCCCGCGGAGATACCAATTTGGAAAGAAATTTATTTTGCGGCAACGGCGCTGTCGGTTCTTCCGATTTCTCTGATTACGCCGCTTTTATGCGCTTCGGTTTTCGAAGCAGTTTGCAGGCAACGTACGCAATTCACAATCTTGGGTTTAGATGTGTAAAAGATTTAGCTATTAAGGGAAAGAAAAAATGAAAAAAGAAATTTTCGTTATAAGTAAAATATTTTTGCTCACATTTTTAGCGGTTGGGATTCTTTCCTGCGGAAAAAGCGAAGAGAATAAAGTTGAATTGAAAACAATTGAAGCTAAAACTGATACAACAAAAAAATCTTGTTGCAGCGAAGATTTTGGTGAAGCAGAATACAGTGATAAATCAATCTATCAATTAACCGGAACTTGGAAAGATCAAAATAACAGGACCTTACAGCTTGGAAAATTTCAAGGGAAGAAAGTAGTGCTGGCGATGTTCTTTGCAAGCTGCACGTACGCATGTCCCATCATCATTAACGATATGCAGAGAATTGAAAAAAGTCTATCGAACGAAAAACTTGCAAACACGCAATTTGTTTTTATTTCAATCGATCCCGAAAGAGATTCACCGGAGAAACTGCTTCACTATGCAAATGGAAAAAATTTGGATTTACACCGATGGTCATTGTTGACGGGAAAGAATGACGATATCCTTGAGCTTGCTGCCCTGCTCGGTTTTAAATTCCGCAAAGATGCGAATGGAGATTTTTCGCATACCAATATGATTACACTTCTGAACGAAAAAGGAGAAATCACTTTTCAGCTTATCGGTTTGAATCAAGACATAAAAGAAATAATTAAAAAAATATAAAAAAGGAAAAATCATGAACACAACACAAATAGTAAACATCGAACAAAAAACGTTATCTGAAATTGTTACGGATGATTTCAGATCGGCAGCAGTTTTTGAAAAACACGGATTAGATTTTTGCTGTCATGGCAATAGAGCATTGATTGATGCAGCGAGCGAGAAACAAATTCCGGCACAAGACCTTGTTGATGAGCTATCAGTGGCTTTTCAATCGAATGAATCTTCCGCAATTGATTTCAATAAGCTGGAACTGGATGCATTAGTAGAATATATTATCAATACTCATCACTCATTTGTTCGGGAAAAACTTCCATTTATAACTGAACTAGGGAAGAGAGTAGTGAATGCTCATGGACCTAATCATCCGGAAGTAATAGAAATCGCTCAACTTTTTGCCGGTGTAAAAGCTGAATTTGAAGGACATTTGGTGAAAGAGGAAATGATCTTGTTTCCGCAAATAAAAAAATTAGCGGAAGTGAAAAGAGGAGAGGCAGAATATATTCGTCCTCCTTTTGGCTCGATTGTTCATCCAATTCGTGTAATGGAAGCAGAGCACGAAAATGCCGGAGCTGCATTCGACTCAATTAAGAAATTATCCAATAACTATAATCCACCGGCTGATGCATGTAACACGTTCAAAGTCTATTATGCCGAATCAGAAAATTTTGAAAACGATTTACACAAACACGTCCATTTAGAAAACAATATCTTGTTCCCCAAAAGCTTAATTTTAGAAAAAGAAAATCAGTGAATTAAATGAAAAGACATTTATCACTCATCAATTTTTCACGTGAACACCACAACGCCCTAATTCTTGCGCAAATTCTGAAGAAGAACGGGCCAAATTTTAGAGACCTTCCTTCCGGTGATGAAGGGAAACGCATTTATACACTCTCATTTTATGATAGGGAATTGACAAAACACTTTCATAATGAAGAGATCTTCTTCTCCTTCGTCAATCGCCAGAGCAGCCTCTTAACCGAAGAGACTGCGCTGCTCATTGCCGATCATAAAAAACTGGCGAAGTGGATCCAACATTTACCAAAAGCCGTCAATCTCGAAAATATACTGGATAAAATTGGAGTGCTTTTAGAAAAACATATTCGTTTTGAGGAGCGAATCTATTTTCAAAAAGTGCAGGAATTATTTTCCGAGAAAGAGTTGGATGAATTGCTAACACTCCTTTCTCCGGGACATTCAAACCCAAAGAAAGTTTCATAGAAAAATATGAAGAATGAAAATTTTTATAACGCGGTTTCTCCTTTTTATGATTCGATGATCTCCTTCGAAAAATCTCTACAAAAAAGAAAAGCATTTTATACCACTGTGTTTGCTCAGAAAAATATCAAAACCGTCGCCGATCTCGGGTGTGGTTCCGGGTTGGATTCATTGGCTTTAGCGGGCATCGGTCTTGAAGTTTGCGGATTTGATCCCTCCGCAGAGATGATAAAGTTGGCAAACCAAAATGCCGGAAAAGTAAAAGCCGAAATTAATTTTTATCGTAAAGGTATCCTTGAGATTCCCGAAAAGTTTACCAACAAGTTCGACTGCGCAGTTTCATTCGGCAATACCCTGGCTAACTTAAACCAAAACGATTTAGAATTGGCATTTCAGAAAATATTCAGGCTTTTAAAACCGCATGGATTTTTTCTCCTTCAAATATTAAATTACTCCCGGATAAAAAAACAAAAAGAAACGGTCATCGGTTTTACAGATAAAGAAGACTCGTTTATCGTTCGATTCAATGAATTTTTAAAAGATGAAATGAACTTCCACTTTTTATCGGTCAATAAAAAGATGACTTCCGCTTCTAGCCATTACAGCACAAAGATCTACCCGCATAAACAAAAATTTATTTCTGGTTTACTTCAGCAAGCGGGTTTTTCAAATACAAGATATTATGGAAACCTAGCTTTAGAAAAATTCAATACAACTAATTCAAAAGACCTTCTCATTTTCACTCAAAAAACTTAAATACAGAGAAAATATGAATCTTCTTAAGAAAACTATTAAAGTTTTTGCTCCGCCGCCGAATTGGCGAGTTTATGTCTTCACAACACTTGGTGTTCTGTTCGGATTGCTCTTGGTGGTTTTTAGAATTTCAAATGCATCATCATACTTATCTGACGATCCGGTTGTCTGCATGAATTGTCACGTTATGACCCCTCAATTTGCCACCTGGCAGAAAAGCAGTCATGCGCGGGTTGCAACATGTAACGATTGTCATGTGCCTCAAGATAATTTTGTCAGAAAATATCTTTTCAAAGCCAGAGACGGAATGAGACATGCAACCATTTTTACTTTACGACTCGAACCGGAAGTAATTCACATCAAGGATGCAGGTGCCGGAGTGGTACAAGAAAATTGCATCCGGTGTCATTATCAATTTATTAACACATCTTCGCTTGTATCAGTTACAAAAAAACAATCAGAACATGACAATGGAAAATTGTGTTGGGAATGTCACCGCGAAACGCCTCATGGAAGGGTTAATTCGCTTTCCTCTTTTCCTTTTGCGCGTGTACCGCAGCTTACTCCGGTTATGCCTGAGTGGCTCGATAAATTTATTCAATCTGAAACTAAAAAATTAAAGTAAAGGTAGAGCAATGAAAAAAATTCAACAAATTATTTCAGAAAAACCATGGATGGCGTATGTATTTTTTTCCGCTACGGTTATTGTAGTTTTCCTCATCGGATTATTCGGCGCTTCAGTTATTGAAAGAAGAAGCGAAGCCGTGCAGCGCTTTCAAATTGTAAAACCAATTGCCGAATGGGAACCGAGAAATGAGGTCTGGGGCGAAAATTTCCCGCGCGAGTTTGAATCTTATTACAAAACTTCTGAAACAACATTTGCAAGCAAGTATGGCGGTTCGGCTGATAGAGATATGCTTACTCAAAATCCAAACCTTGTGGTTCTTTGGGCAGGGTACGCATTTTCAAAAGATTATAATCAAGGAAGAGGGCATTTCTGGGCGATAAAAGATATTCGCAAAACATTAAGAACTAACGCTCCTCAACCTGCAACATGTTGGACATGCAAGTCAACCGACGTTCCTCGGCTGATGAAGGAAATGGGTGTTGCTAATTTTTATAAAAAAGGCTGGAACGATTTAGGCGAGCAGGTTGTAAATGTCATAGGTTGTCAGGATTGCCATGATCCTCAATCAATGAATTTGAGAATAACACGCCCGGCATTAATTGAAGCATTTAAGGATCAAGGAAAAGATATTTCGAAAGCTTCGCATCAAGAAATGCGCTCGCTGGTCTGTGCACAATGCCATGTTGAATATTATTTTAAAGGGAAGACTGAAAAATATTTAACCTTTCCCTGGCAAAATGGATTTACCGTTGAAGCTATGGAAAAATATTATGATGAAGTTGAACATGTTGATTTTGTTCACGCGTTAAGTAAAACTCCGATCTTGAAAGCGCAGCACCCCGATTATGAAGTTGCACAATTTGGAATTCATGTCGAACGAGGTGTTGCCTGCGCCGATTGTCATATGCCGTATAAAAGCGAAGGCGGTGTTAAATTTACAGATCATCATATTCAAAGTCCGCTCAATAATGTATCGCGTTCATGTCAGGTTTGTCACCGTGAAAGCGAAGTAACATTGATTAAGAATGTTAATGACCGTCAGGATAAAATTACTGAAATGCAGTTGACCGCAGAAAATGTGCTTGTAAAAGCGCATCTCGAAGCAAAAACTGCATGGGATAAAGGAGCAGTCGAAGAAGAAATGAAATCCGTTTTAAAACTCATTCGTCAAGCGCAATGGCGGTGGGATTATGTTGCCGCTTCACACGGCGGAAGTTTTCATGCTCCTGTTGAATGCGCAAGAGTACTGGGTTCTTCAATTCAGAAGGCACAAGAGGCAAGGATTGAACTTTCAAAAATACTTACAAAACTTGGTGTTCATACTCCGATAACGATGCCGGATATTTCTACAAAAGAAAAAGCCCAGAAATTCATTGGCTTGGATATGCTGAAACTCAAAGCTGACAAACAAGTTTTCATTTCAACTGATGTTCCCGTGTGGGATAAAAAAGCAGCCGAACGTCAATCTAAAATGAAATAAGTTTTTTCACTGACGCTGTCCCAAAAGTATTGTTTGGATTGTAAAACGAACTTTAGTTCGTTAAATATTAGTCAAAAGCGAAATAAATTTCGCATTACAATTAACAAATTTTACTATTGAGAAAGCCTCGTTTTAACAAAAATTACTAATTAGAGGAATAAATGAAATCAATAGGTAGTGCACTGATCACAATTATTTTGTTTTCGGGAGTTTTCGCTCAAGAAAAAACTGATGATTGGAAAATCACCGGACAAGTTCAATTACGCAGTGAGTTAGATGGAAGAGATCTTTCTAATAAAACTTATCCGCTTACTTATACATCTCTCCGAACAAGGGTTGGTGTTGCAAAGACCTTTGAAAAATCGGATTTAGTTATTCAAATGCAAGATTCAAGAATTTTTGGTGAAGAAGCAACAACCCTCTCTAATTCAAAAAATCTTGATCTCCATCAGGCTTATGTTAAACTTAACAATCCGTTTGAATTGCTATTAACCATGCAAGCCGGAAGGTTCGAAGTAGCTTATGGAACGGAAAGATTTTTTGGCTCTGCCGGCTGGCATTATGTTGCGCGCTCGTTTGACGGAGTCCGCTTCTCGTTTGATCTTGGTGCAAAAACAGATTTGTTCGCATTAACGCACAGCGACGTTAGTTCATACATCGCAAATGCACTTCCGGGTACTTACAGGTATCCTGCAAAATATGATTCAAGTTATTCCATTTACGGTTTTTGGATGAATAAAAAAATAAATGATGTACATACTGCCGATTTCTTTGGCTGGTATGAGGTCAACAGAAAAAAATCAAATTTAAAAGAAAAAGATGTAAGTCAATTTACCATTGGTGCTAATCATAATGGAAATTATGGTGATTTCTCTTCTTTAACTGAAGCGGCTTTTCAAACCGGCAAAAGAAAGAACCTAAAAGTATGGGCGTATTTAATATCACTGCAAGGAGGATATAAATTGAATGAAGTAAAGTTTGGATTAGCAGTTGACCTCCTTTCCGGAAACACTTCAACCGATACAGAAAATAATAATGTTTTTAATCCGGCATTTAGCAGCGGGCATAAATTTTACGGTTACATGGACTACTTTATTAATATTCCGGCAAACACAAATAACTTAGGACTGAACGATTATTATTTTATGATTGATTGGATGCCGAAAAATTCAAAATTTGCTCTTAATACAAATGTTCATCATTTCACCTCTAATAAACATGCTGTAAGCGGAGAAAACATTTTCGGGCAGGAAATTGATGTTACCGTAAAATATAATTTTGTAAAAGGTACAACAATTACCTGGGGTGGCAGCGCATTTCTTCCCGGTAATTTGATGAAGTCAATTTTCAAAACTGCGATAGGGGAAAGAAACGATACGGCTTTTTGGTCTTATGTAATGATAACCGCAAACTTATAAAGTTTGTAAAATATTCTGTCTGATTAGTCTAAGTAGATGATAGAGAGACGGTTGTAATTCTTTACTAATTACATATCGCCCCAGCGGTAAACAATAGCAAGTGTTAACCCTGCGTGGGAAGGATTAAAACTGGTTCCGGTAGAATTTGTAAAAACTTTTTGTTTCCACTTTGCCGTTCCTAAAAATCCGATTGCTTCTATTGCAACAGCCCAATGTTGACTGAAGTTTAGTTTTGTTCCTAATCCTCCGCCGATGCTTACTCCGGTCATTGACAAATTTCCTAAAAAATTATTCTGTAAAGTGCCGTTTACTAAGTTTATACTTGCAAAGCCGTATGGTTCAAACGATCCTCTAGAAAATGTCCAACGACCGTCAACTCCAATATTAATGCAAGCCAAATCAAAGGTTTCGTTTTTCAACTCTCCACTTGGTAAAGTAACCGCCACGTCCCCGACAGTTTGCGTATAACCTTCGAGCAGAAAACCGAAAGAAAGATTCGGATCAATTATATAATGCATCGCAAAATTAATAATGGCTTCGGGAGAAGCTTTTACTTTTTCAATTTCTGTTTTAAAAATATCATTTTCAAATGCAGTGCCACTTCCAAAGCCTACACTAACTTCAAACTTTTGTAAACTCTGCTCATTGACTAACGATTGCGGGAGAATTTTTATGGTAATCGAAATGGAAAAAAGAAAAAGAAAAAGCACAAAAATTAGTTTCATAATAACCTCTACTTTCTGGCTAAAAAAGACATAGCAATAGTAAAAAAGTTTGCAATAACTTCCTAACGGTCATAAACCTATGGGATTTTAAAATCCCCGTCGGATTTCACTTACTTCCATTCTTTCTCTCTCCATCTTTTCTTATATTACTAATGTATGTTACGCAATTTTTATATGGAGAGATTTTCATAATCATAATCCCAATCTTAATCCTTTTTATTCATAGGTTTTAAAGCAGATTAAGATTAAGAAAAAGATTAAGATTAAGATTAAGATCAAGGAAACCATCGAGAATAATCTTCATTTTTTGCGTAACATCAGGTATTAACAAATTTTATTACAATTACAGATTACAAAACCGTGTTAGCAAAAAGTATTCTTTTTATTCTTCCGAAAAAGAATTTTAATGAAGTGGAATTTCTTACAACCAAACGCCTTCTGGAAAAAGGGGGCTGTTCGATTTTCATTGCTTCGGATGCAAATTCTTTTTGTGAAGGGAAAAACGGACTGAAAGTAAAAAATGATGTCTCGCTTTTTAATATTAATGAAAATAATTTCGGCGGGATTGTTTTCATCGGTGGAAGCGGAGTTAAGGAATATTGGAACAATCAGTTCCTTCACAAAATCACCAAGAAATTTTTCGAGAAGAAAAAAATTACTGCTGCAATTTGCTCTGCCCCCGTAATTTTGGCGAAGGCGGGCATCTTAAAAAATGTAGCGGCAACTTGTTACCCTGATGATAAAGCGGAACTTATAAAAGCCGGTGCAGAGTTTAAAGATGAAAATGTAATTGTTAGAAAAAATATTATAACGGCAAAAAATGCACAGGCAAGTGAAGAATTTGCAGAAGCAATTTTAGCTAAATTAAATTCCTAATGTCGCCACAGGTTCCTAATTCGTAATTCCTAATTCCTAATTAAATGAAGTATTGTAACAGTTTAACAGAATTTTCCCGGTATAAAACAAGAGAAGTTTTTATCGGCGATATTCCGCTTGGCGGAAATAATCCCATCCGCATCCAATCAATGACGACAACCAATACGATGGACACTATCGCAACGGTTGAACAAACCATCCGGATGATAAACTCTGGTTGCGAATACGTTCGTATAACTGCTCCAAGTTTAAATGAAGCACAAAATCTTTCCGAAATAAAAAAAGAATTAAATCGGCGCGGATATACCGTTCCCTTGATTGCTGATATTCACTTTACTCCAAACGCAGCAGAACTTGCTGCAAGAATTGTGGAGAAGGTGCGCATAAATCCCGGCAATTATGTTGATAAAAAAAAATTTGAAACGATTGAGTACACGCAAAAAGAATACGATGAAGAAATAGAACGCTTGCACGAACGCTTCACACCGCTTGTTAAGATTTGTAAAGAATACGGCACGGCGATGCGCATCGGGACAAACCACGGTTCACTTTCGGATAGAATTTTAAGCCGCTACGGCGATACTCCGCTTGGGATGGTTGAATCCGCTTTGGAATTTTTACGCATCTGCGAAGAGAATAATTATCACAACATTGTCCTCTCGATGAAAGCAAGCAACACGCAAGTTATGGTTGAGGCGTATCGTTTGTTAGTAAACAAAATGGAAGAAGAAGGAATGAACTATCCGCTTCATCTCGGCGTAACCGAAGCGGGAGATGGTGAGGACGGAAGAATAAAATCTGCAGTTGGAATTGGAGCGCTGCTCGAAGATGGAATTGGCGATACTATCCGCGTTTCTTTAACCGAAGCGCCGGAATTCGAAGCCCCCGTTGCGATCTCCTTAGCGAAGCGATACATTGGAAGAGAAAACCATCAACCAATTTCAGAAATTGAAGAACATCCGTGCGATCCGTTTTCTTATAAACGGAGAGAGACTTTTGAATTGATCGGCATAGGCGGAAACAATGTCCCGCGTGTAATTTCAGATTTTAGTTCTTCCAAAATTGAAAAAGAAAATGACCTGAACGTTATCGGATATTTTTATGATGAACTAACTGATAAATGGAATATGACGGATATGGCTTCCGACTTTGTTTATCTTGGCAATAATGCTCTTCCATTCACAGTCCCAAACGGATTGCGTTCGATTTACAATTATGAGAAATGGAAATCAACAAAAGAAAAAACTTCGTGTTACCCCCTTTTTGAAAATTATTCTTCATATAAAAAAGAAAAAGATTTAGCCGGAATTTTTAACTTCATTTCAATTTCTCTCTATGAATTAACCAACGAAATAATTAACGAAATTAAAAAAGATTCATCAATAATTTTCATCGTAGAAACCGGGAACTTGCATGGCATGGCTGAACAACGCCGCCTTTTTTTCGAATTAGTAAAGAATCAAATTAAAAATCCGGTAATTGTGAAAAGGAATTATAAAAATATTTCTCTTGAGGAATTTAGACTCTTTGCAGCTACTGACTTTGGCGCTTTGTTGATTGATGGTTTCGGGGACGGAGTTTGGGCTGAAGTTTCTTCTCCGGAAATTTCTACAAAAGAATGCAACAGAATATTATTCGGGATTTTACAAGCTTCGCGTGTCCGGATCTCCAAAACAGAATACATTGCCTGTCCCTCATGTGGGAGAACTCTTTTCGATCTGCTCGAAACGACAGACAAAATTCGCACGCAGACCGAGCATTTAAAAGGAGTAAAAATTGCGATTATGGGCTGCATTGTAAATGGTCCTGGAGAAATGGCAGACGCAGATTATGGATATGTCGGTTCCGGTCCCGGAAAGATCACTCTCTACCGCGGTAAAGAAATTGTCCGGCGAAACATTTTTTCAGAAAATGCTGTTAATGAGTTAATAGAGCTCATAAAAGAGGACGGAAATTGGGTAGAAATTAATGGAGAAAAATTTTTACGTTAAAAAGTTGGTAATTTTCGCCAAATCTTTTAAATTGTAATTGAAAAAAATGAAAATCAGGTCTTTGAAGACAAAAATAATTAAGTTGAAAATTAGAATTCTTTATTTGCAATGCAACATTTAAGTGCACTTTCCGCAAAAGTGCACTTTTTTTTTATATGAATATTAACTCAATACTAAAATTTATTGAAGGTTGGGCTCCACCGCAAATCGCTTGGCAAAAGGATAATGTCGGTTTGCAGGTTGGTTCTCTTATTGGCAAAACGGACAATGTCCTTCTCTGTTTAGAGGTGACCCATGAGGTCATTTCTGAAGCGGTTAAAAAGAAATGCAACCTCATTATTTCACACCACCCGCTTCTCTTTAGCCCCTTGAAAATAATTGATACTGACCGAGACCCCATTTCCCAACTGACCGAACTTCTTCTGAAAAACAACCTAACCCTTCTTTCATTTCACACAAATTTAGATTTTACTGTTGACGGAGTGAGTTATGCATTGGCAAAAAAATTGGAACTTACAAATATTCGCTTCTTAGTTAACCAGAAAGAAAATCAATCGAAGCTTGTGGTCTTTGTACCTGAAAACGCAGTGGATAAAGTCTCCGCGGCATTATTTGAAGAGGGCGCCGGAAAGATCGGTGAATATGAAAAATGTAGTTTTAGAGGAATTGGAACCGGAACATTTCGGGGTTCTGAATTTTCAAATCCCACTGCCGGGAAGAAAGATGTATTTGAAACAGTTGAAGAAATTCGTTTGGAAGTGTTAATTGATGATTGGAATCTTGGCAAAGCGATAGCCGCAATAAAAACTAATC
The DNA here is from genome assembly GCA_023229425.1 of Ignavibacteriaceae bacterium. GTDB lineage: Bacteria > Bacteroidota > Ignavibacteria > Ignavibacteriales > Ignavibacteriaceae > UBA1563. Next base: position 163,253 of record JALNZG010000003.1, on the reverse strand, counting down.
ATCCTTACGAAGAACCTGCATTTGATATTTATTCCTTAAAAAATGAAAACTTAAAATATGGTTTCGGCGCTCTCGGTACACTTAAAAAACCAATGAGTGAAAAAGAATTTCTCACACATGTTTCCCAAAAATTAAAAACAGCAGTAAGATTTTCATCCGGCAAAGGAAAAAGGATTTCCAAAGTTGCCGTCTGCGGAGGTTCGGGAAGCGAGCTATTGAAAGAAGCAGTTGCAAAACAAGCTGACGCTTTTGTAACTGCCGATATTAAGTATCATGCTTTCCATGATGCGAATAAAAAGATTTTGTTAATTGATGCAGGACATTATGAAACAGAAATTCATATTCTGCCCGAAATAAAATTACGTTTAGAAAAGTTTCTAAGTTTAAATAAAGAAAATTCAAAAGTTTTTCTATTTGGAAAAACTACTAATCCAATAAATTTTTTTAATAATTAAAGGAGAACCCTACGTTGCAAATTAAATTAAAATTACTTAACCAGCTTCAAATGATAGACAATCAACTTGATCATTTGGAAGAACTTCGCGGAGACCTGCCGCTAAACGTGCAGGCTCTTGTAACGCAGATTAACAACCTGCAAGGGATCATAACAGAGAAAGAAGAAGAACAAGAAGCCTCTCTTAGTAAGAGAGCAAAAAATGAAGAAGAGATTGAGCGGCTTACGGAAAATCAGAAAAAGTTTAAAGCCCAGCTTTATTCCGTTAGAAATAATAAAGAATATGATGCGCTTACGAAAGAAATTGATCATTCGGATGATACAATAAAAAAGCATCACGCAGAAAATGATTCTTTGGCGGATTTAAGCAAAAAGCTCAGTTTTGAAATCGAAGAGATCACCCCTCAGTTGGATGAACTCAAAAAAGAATTAAAAGAAAAAGAAGAAGATTTAGACCGGATCATCAAATCGAACGAAAAAGAAGAAGCAAAGTATTTAGCCGAACGCGCAAAGATTGATCCGCAGCTTAGGAAAGGTGACTACTCGGCATATCTTCGTATTCGTAAAGCAAAAAAAGGATTAGCCGTTGCTACTGTTATCCGTTCTGCTTGTTCCGGATGCCATAAAATTATTCCCTCGCAAAAGCAAATTGAAATTAGAAAGAATGATCGAATTCACTATTGCGAATATTGTGGTAGAATTCTTGTTTCGGCAGAATTTGGCGATAATAACGAATAGCTCCAGGTAAGTTCTCTTTCCCGATTCGGTTATTTAAAAGATTCCCTTTGGAACAACTCTCCAAAGGGATTTTTTTTATCCATTTTGTAACACAGAATACTATTCTGTGTTACGAGCGTGAGAAGTGAAGTAAATCATTCTTAATTCTGATTTCTATCTTCTACCTAATTAACAACATTTTCCTTGCAGCCGTAAAGCTTTGTTTTCCGTCTATGGAAACTGAATGAACACTGTAGAGATAAATGCCTGAAGAAAGTCCTTCTCCGTTGAAAGTAATGTTATGGTTTCCGGCTTCTTTTGTTCCTTCGTTAAAAACTTTTACAATTTGTCCGAGAGAATTATAAACCGTTACAATTACGTTGCTTGAACTTGGAAGAGCGTATTGTATTTGGGTTGAGGGGTTGAAAGGATTGGGGTAGTTTTGGTATAAACCATAATCAATATTTCTTACACTGCTTTCATCATTGCTAATTCCAGTAATAAGTTTGTTATTATAGATGAAAACTTTTCCGGTACCGTGAGTATTATAATCATAAGTTTCTGTATCACCTATGATAATTGAAACCGTTGTATCATTAAGAAGCTTCGAAAAGGATGTAATGTATCTTCCAAATCCAATCTTATCATCAGGGTCCTTGAAAATAATGGCATTTGTTAAAGATGGTCTATTCCCACCAAAGATTATTAACACATTTTCTACTCTTGCCTTTGAAGATGAGCAAAGTATTTCATCAAAGCCATCTTTATTTAGATCCGGGCATCTTGCTTTTATTACATAATTAATACTGTCGGGATTTTCGATTAAGATTTCACTGAAGTGACCATTTTGTATTGGCGTGGTAAAAAGATGTGAGCCAATGGCAAAATCAGAATACCCATCCCCATTAATATCACCTAACGATGTAATGATACCTTGAACTGGTGAGGTAAATGCGTAACTGTTATCAAAACCGGCAGGGAGATATTTATTACCAAAAAAAACAAATGTTGTTGTGTCACTTTCAAGAGGGTAAGAACCTACTACTAAATCATCAATAAAATCTTCATTAACATCTCCAACATAACCAACGTAAAGTCCAAATTTTTGAAGCGGCGTTTTACATATTAAGTTTATATCGGCTTCAGCATCCATTTGTGTTCCGCCAAAATATATGAAGACTTCACCATGCCTATCCCAATCGTCATAAGCTGCACCAATTACAAGATCATCGTACTTGTCATGGTTAATATCACCATTCATAGTCATTGCTAAACCGAAGCTTGTATAAAAATATTTGTTGGGATTAAGCGTTAAAACTAAATCGGGAATTGTATCTAACTGTGGACCTCCAAAGAAGACATAGACTTTTCCCACCTGATAACTTCCGTATGTTGGATCGGCGATAGCAAAATCAGCATACCCATCGCCATTAAGATCACCATCCCCGGCAATAGTAGCCCCAAATGTTGTAAAATCACCATAATAGTTAAAAGTTATATCCGGGATAGTGTCAAAGTCAGCTCCACCGTAATACAATTTAGCATATCCTCTTGTAGGTGGGTCAGTATAGAGATTACGCGAAGCACCAGGTGCTCCAATCATCAGGTCTTCAAAACCGTCACCATTTACATCGCCGACATTTGAAACAACTCCAAACTGATCTTGGTCATTTTCACCATGTAATACGGAATAAAGATATAAACTGTCTTGTGCAAACATTCCCGTTACCAAAAAGAAAAGGGAGAAGAAAATAAGGTGAAACAATTTTTTCATAAATGTGCGAATACGATTTTTATTGGTGAGCAGATTAGTGGAGTGCAATTTATCAGTCCCGCTTTCTGTTCAATTGGTTGCTACAAACTTAGGGGAACAGAAAACCAATGGCAAGAAGAATTATTAGATTCATATTTTCTCCCTTTTCCGTAACTTGCAAGTGCAATTAATAAAATTTGAGGATGAAATGAAAAAAAGAACAATTGATCACATAGAATTAAAAGATAAACGCGTGCTCGTTCGTGTAGATTTTAACGTTCCTTTAGATGAAAATCTAAACGTAACCGACGACAAGCGCATCGTTGAATCGCTCCCGACGATAAAGAAAATTATTGCCGAAGGTGGAAAAGCAATTTTGATGAGTCACCTTGGGAGACCAAAAGGAAAAGTAAATCCAAAATACAGTTTAGCTCCCGCAGCAAAAAAACTTTCCGAACTTCTCGGTAAGGAAGTTACACTTGCTTCAGACTGCATCGGTGAAGCGGTAAAATCACAAGTAAATGAATTGAAAAGCGGTGACGTTCTTCTTTTAGAAAATTTACGTTTCCACGAAGAAGAAGAAAAGAACGATCCCGCATTTGCAAAACAGCTTGCCGAACTTGGCGATATTTATGTAAACGATGCATTCGGAAGCGCACACCGCGCACACGCTTCAACAGAAGGAGTAACTAAGTTTCTTGCGGTTTCCGTTGCCGGGTACTTAATGGAAAAAGAATTAAATTATTTAGGAAAAGCTGTCGGGAATCCCGAGCGTCCTTACTGCGCAATTCTCGGCGGAGCAAAAATTTCCGGCAAGATTGATGTGATAAATAATTTGCTCGACAAAGTTGATACGCTTATCATTGGCGGTGGAATGGCATATACTTTTTACAAAGCGCAAGGCTGGGAAATTGGAACATCTTTGCTTGAAGCGGAAAAAGTTGAACTCGCAAAAGAATTACTCGAAAAAGTAAAAACAAAAAAATTGCAGTTCCTTCTTCCGGTTGATGTGGTGGTTGCGGCGGAATTTAAGAACGATTCTCCTCAAGAAGTTGTTAAAGTTAATGAAATGCCGTCTGACAAAATGGGGTTGGATATTGGACCGGAATCTATTAAGTTATTCAGCGAAGCAATTAGAAATTCAAAAACCATCGTTTGGAACGGACCGATGGGCGTTTTTGAATTTGATAATTTTGCCAATGGAACAAATACCATTGCTGAAGTGTTAGCTGAAGTCACGGCAAAAGGTGCAATAACCGTAATCGGTGGTGGAGATTCTGCAGCGGCAATTGCAAAAGCCGGATTAGAAACCAAAGTTTCGCACGTCTCTACAGGCGGTGGCGCTTCGTTGGAATTCCTCGAAGGAAAAGTGCTTCCCGGTGTTGAAGCGTTGAATGATTAAAGGTAAATGAAAGATGGTCATATGAAAAGAGATTTTATAAATATTGATAAAGAAATTCTGGGTGGAACTCCTGTTTTTTCGGGAACAAGAGTTCCTATTCAGTCACTTTTTGATCATTTGGAAAAAGGAATTTCTGTCGATGATTTTCTAGAGGACTTTCCTTCTGTTTCGAAAGAAAAAGTGATTCAGATTTTGCAGTTTGCGGAAGAGATTCTTACTTCAGAAAAATACAGTTTTATTTATGAAACTGCTGCTTGATGAAAATCTTCCGAAAAAACTTAAGGGCGATTTCAAAGAGTATTCCGTTTATACTGTAAGTGATAAATCATGGAACGGGAAAAAGAATGGTGAACTTCTTCAACTAATGATTGAAGATAGATTTGATGTTTTATTGTCTTTTGATAAAAACTTACAACATCAGCAAAATTTTAATAAGTATCCAATCACAGTTTTCCTTTTGAATGCTGAGGACAATACTTATTTAACTCTGCAAAAGTCAGTTCTCCAAGTTAAGGAATTATTGAGATTGCCATTGAAAAATGGTGTTACAGAGATTAAGCAAATTATTTAAGGAATTTGAATGGGTTCATACAACAGAGATTATTATCGTCCGAGTGGATTTGGCAATTTCGGATTATTTCCGCCGGTCATTAAAAATCTGCTCATCATCAACGGAGCGATTTTCTTTTTAATGATGATGATGCAGAACATTGTGTTCGAAGGTGTTCCGGCAGAACAAATTATAATTCGTTGGTTTGCTTTAATGCCTTTTGGCGAAGGATTCCAGATTTGGCAGTTAGTTTCTTATCAATTTTTACACGGTGGATTTTCGCACATTTTGTTTAATATGTTCGCACTGTGGATGTTCGGCGCTGAAATTGAAAATACGTGGGGTTCAAAGAAATTCCTCATTTATTATTTATCATGCGGAATTGGTGCAGGACTATTGCATCTTTTCCTTTCACCGCTTTTAACCGGAGCTTTGGCGCCAACAATCGGCGCATCCGGCGCTATTTACGGTGTGATGATCGCTTTCGCAATGTTTTTTCCTGATCGCCTAATTTTTCTCTATTTCTTTATTCCCGTAAAAGCAAAATACTTTATCGCGTTTATGATTGTGTTTGAGTTTCTTGCGGTTGACAGCGTTGGAAGCGGTGTTGCTCATCTTGCACATTTGGGAGGCGCGCTTGTAGGATTTTTGTTTATCCTCTTTGATAAAAATTCGGTGGTTAGTTTTAAGGAAATGTTCGGAGCCTCTCGTAGAAATTATTCTCCACCAAAAGATATTTTTCAAAAATCAAATTGGAAAAATCCTTTTAAAAAAACAGAACCCGATATTGAAGATGCTACCTATTCTGATGTGAACGAACATAAAAGTGATGTGACACAGGAAGATATTGATAGTATTCTTGATAAGATCAGCCAGTCAGGTTATAAAAATTTAACCGAACGGGAAAAGAAAATTCTCTTTGAAGCAAGCCGGAAGATGTAGAGAGAATGCAGCGGAAGAAACAACTCTGGTTTATTTTATTAGCAGCGCTCACGGTTGGGTTTGCGGCGATTGCCTTTTATGCCACCAATGTAAAAACTATCGAGCAAGAGACGTTTGTAAAATTTTATGCAGATTACTTAATTGCGCAAGACTCACTTGGTAACGATGCGGGTTCTTCTAAAAAAATTAGAGAACAACTCTATAAAAAATATGCGGTAACAAACGAAGAATATCTTTCCACGATAAGTGAATATAACAGCGATCAGAAAAAGTGGGCGGAGTTCTTCGGAAAAGTGATTGAGAATTTAGAAGCACAGCAGAAAAAAGGAAGAATCAAGTAAGTCGTAAACTTCCTCCGTTACAAAACCTACCTACAAGAATATTTAGCAACAAAATTTTAACGGAATGACTGAATGAAGATGAATGGATGAATGATTTTATTTTATTCAATTATCCAAACAGTTAATCTTATTGCAGTTATAACCATTCGGAAAGCGTTCGGGGTTTGATCTCAGAACAAGGATTAACGATTTTTGATTTTAGAAGTTAAAAATAAAATCAAAAATCGCTATTCGTTAATCCTTGTTCGTAAATCGTGTCCTCAAAACAAGGATTTAATCGAGGGTAGTATTAATCCAAACAATACAATTCAGATTTAGTTTCCTCAAGCAATCGTTTTCATCTTCGCAATTACAATTCTTATGGCGGCGTAACTGATAAACTCGGGAAGCCGCTTTTTTAATTCCTTTAAATTTGGAAATCCCTTTTGCGCTTGCAAAGAAATTTGCTGATAAAGTTCTTCAGTTAAGAGAGATGAAATATCGGTTTCGGGAAAATATTCCAAGATCGTTTCAACTTGCATAGAAATTACAGGCTCGGCGAGTTTTCTCGTCTCAGAAATTTCTTTTAGCGTAAATCCCTTTTGAATTAACTGGTACGTTTCTGTTATTGATGAAGGAAGAGATTTCTGCCCGATTTTTATTTCGCTGAAAAGTGTTGAATCATTTTCAGAAAATCCTTCAATGATCTCTAGAAAAGCATTCCCAAGTTTTGTGAACATCCGCTGATTGAATCCCTTTATTTGAAGCATTTCAAAATGCGTAACCGGTTTTTTTTCTGCAAGTTCACGTAGAACATCATCACCGCAAACAATATATTTTGGCTGCCCGAACTTGAGCGCAACTTTGTCTCTTGCTTCTTTCAACAGATGGAACAACTCTAAATTCTTTTCATAATTCTGCGGTTGTTCGGTTGGAGCCACGATTCCTTTTTGCAGAAGAAACTGCTTTCCCTTGTTCGTTAGAAAAATTTTCTTGAACTGCTTTGTGTCCTTTTGCAAATCTTCCGTATCTATCAGATACCTAATAACCGTGATGATATCTTGTTTTGAAAAAGTTGAACAAACTCCAAACGTTGAAACGGTTTTTAAGTTCGCAGCTTTGGTAGAACCGGAAAGAATTGCCACACACTGTGCTTCGTTTATACCGAGATCCATTTCATGTGCGGTTCTCAAAATTATCTCACGCAAATAATCGATGGTGGCTTCCGGGAGAGAATCTTTTGTTACGCAAGAATCGCACTTATTACATTTATATGTTGAAACTTCTTCGCCAAAGTAACGTAGGATAAATTTGAATCTGCACTCTTTGCAATAAACAAAATCAATCATCTGCTCAAGTTTTTTCTGCGCATGGAAATAAGCCTGATTCAATTTCATGTAATTGATATTGAGCCGCGAACTTTCCACACGCGAACCTTTTAAGAAGAGAGCTTCTCTGCCAAGCGGTTTGGTGTACTCGAGTACTCCGCTATGCTGCAAAGAAAGAAGAGCTTTGTCAACTTCGTCATTTGATGAACTGAGATCGTTGGCAAAATCTTGTAAAGAAAAATTAATTTTTGAAGTGAAAAGAGATGAGCCGAACTTGCGCAGAAGAAAAATTATTAATTCTTTTTTTAAAGGAGATTTTAAATGCTTTGTGTAATTCTTTAAATGTTCCAGGTCGATAATGATTTGTAGAGAATTTTGCCGTTCAAAATCAGAAATGAATTTTAAATGTCCGGCTTCTTCAAGAATTTTGATCGCCGCCATCATTAATCCCTTGGAGAAATCCTTCTTCACGAATGATGAGAGATATTCAAAGTTAATCGGGATTTCCGCTTCCCTTGCATCACCAATTTTTACTTTGCCGTAAGTGCAAAGTCCATCGTACAACTTTTGTAATAGTTCTTTATCTGGATACGAAGATTGAATAAAATATTGGTGGATTGAAGAATCGTTCGATTCAAATAACAAAACCGCAGTTGATGGTTTACCGTCTCTGCCTGCTCTACCGATTTCTTGATAATAATTTTCTATTGTCCCCGGCATATTGTAGTGGATAACGAGACGGATATCTTTTTTATCAATGCCCATTCCGAACGCATTTGTAGCGATGATAACGGGAGTTTTGCTTTCGAGAAATTCTTCTTGAATTCGCTTTCGCTGTGCCTGAGTTAGTCCCGCGTGATAAAACGAATTTTTAATTTTGTACATCGACAAAACTTGCGAAACGTCTTCCGCTTTTTTTCTGGACGAAGTATAAATGATCGCGGGAGTTTTGTAAAGAGAAACTAACTCAACAACTTTTTCATCTTTCTTTTTTGTGTGGATGACTTTGATGGAGAGATTCTCTCGTTCAAATCCGCGTACAAAAACTTTTGGTTCTTTTAATCCAAGTTGAGCGAGAATGTCATCACGAACTTCCGGAGTTGCGGTTGCCGTAAATGCCGCGATCTTTTTTACTCCCGAAAAAGTGAGGAACTCTTTTATCTTCCGGTAACTTGGGCGGAAATTGTGTCCCCATTCTGAAATACAATGCGCTTCATCTACAAAAACAAAATTGGGATTTAGTTGTTTTATCTTTTCGGCAAAGTAAAGATTCTCAAACCGTTCCGGCGCTACATAAAGTAGTTTTATCTTTCCGTACGAAACTTCTTTTAAGATTCTTTCAATCTCATAATACTCAAGTGAACTGTTAATAAAGGCTGAAATCAATTCAGTTTTATTCAACCCGTCAACTTGGTCTTTCATTAATGCGATGAGAGGAGAAACAACAAGTGAAAAGTTTTCAGAAATCAACGCCGGGATTTGATAGCAAATCGATTTTCCCGCACCGGTTGGCAGAACCGCGAGGACATGATTGCCGGCAAGAATTTCTTTAATAATTTCTTCCTGTCCGGGTCTAAATTTTTTGTAACCGAAATATTTTTCTAACGCTTGATGAGGAGTCATTCTCTTATTTGCACACTTATGGAAACCATCACAATAAAAATCTTTCCTTGTTCAAAGAAAGAAATCTCTTAATTTTGAATTAAACTTTTACAAACATAACAAAAATAATCTTTGTGCCGGAAAAGGGAAGTAAGGATCAAGAATGAAGAAAACAATTTTTCTATTTGTAATATTACTGCAAGCTATTGCCTTTACTCAAACTACAAATCCAAAATCCGATGTGATGTTGCAGGGATTCTATTGGAATTCACCTGATGGAGGAATCTGGTATGATTCTCTTGCAAGTCTCGCACCGCGTTTAGCATCGGCAGGATTCGGCGCAATCTGGTTTCCTTCTCCCGTAAAAGGAGCCGGCGGCGGCGCTTCAATGGGTTACGATCCGTACGACCATTACGACTTTGGCGAGTTTTATCAAAAAGGTTCACGAGAAATCCGTTTTGGCAGCAAAGGTGAATTGGAACATTCAATTAAATCTTTTCATGATGCGGGAATAAAAGTTTACGCCGATGCGGTTCTTCGCCACATGATGGGAGGTGAAGAGAAAATTCCTTATCAATGCATTCCGATTAACAACGGAAATAAAATTGTTCCTGATTCAGCTTATCTACTTTTCAATTATCCCGCCGGTTCCGGGCGATTCAAAAAAGATGCATCATCATTTTATCCCAACGCAGAAAATTGTTGGGTCGATCCGTTGTTCGTTCAAGTTGATCCGATCTTCCGTTTCGGTGATTGGCTTGATCATAATAAAAAAAGTGTACGCGATAGCCTTATTGCCTGGGGAAAATATCTCCGTGAGACAATGAAATTTGACGGCTTCAGACTTGATGCGGTTAAATCAGTTGATCCCGGTTTTATGGCAGCGTGGTTAAAAGGTGTAGGCAATTATGATTATGCTGTTGCCGAACTGTGGAGCAACAATAGCGACATTGGCAGTTGGTTAAATCAAGTGCAGAATGTAAACGGCGCAAAAGTTTCCATGTTCGATTTCCCGCTTCGTTACACATTAAAAGATTTGTGCAACAATACCACCGGTTCGTTCGATGTAAATACTTTGTACGGCGCAGGACTTGTTAATTCCGGCGTTTCGGGATTTGATGTAAATACTTTTCTAGAAAATCATGATTTCGACCGCATTGGATTTGACGGAAGCATTGACAGCGGACACGATCCGGTTTTGACTGATAAACAATTAGGATACGCCTACATTCTTTTTGCCGAAGGAAGACCGACAGTTTTCTTCAAAGATTATTTTGATTATGGATACAGCGGAAAAATTGACACGCTCATTTGGATTCGTCAGAATTTTCTTTCCGGTTCAACAACAAAGGGAAGCGCGCTTAATCCGTGGTTCATCGTTGAGAACGGAAATTCTTCGAGTGATTTGTACGTTGCACGGCGAGATGGCGGAAATGGAAAACCGCAAGTATTTTTACTGATCAATGATAGTCCTACTCAATGGAAAGGTGTTTGGGTAAATTCAAATCACCCGAATGAAACGTTTAAAGATTTTGCCGGTTTAGCTGATAATCAATTAGCACAACCTGATGGACGCGTTCAACTTTGGGCGCCACCGCGCGGGTATGCGGTTTTTATTCCGAGAACAGATACGATCAATTATTCTCCGGTGATTGAAAATATTCCCGATCAAGTTGCGTACACAAATTCTAAGTTTGTTCATCAGATCGGTTATTCAGATCTAAATGATAAATCGCTCACCTTTTCAGCAAGCGGAAAACCAAATTGGTTAACTCTTGATAATAGCGGAAAACTTTCCGGAACTCCAACGTTTGCGGATACAGGAAAATCTACAATTATTATTTCTGTTACTGATCCAAAAGGATTGTTCGCGGTTGATACATTCAAACTTTCTGTTGTTTACAATCTTCCTCCAAAACTTGAAGCGATTAAAGACACAACTTTGAAAGCGACCACGAGATTTGAATACCAAGCTGCTGCATCTGATCAAAATAAAGATTCGCTTTACTTTTTCTTTGCTGAATCTCCTTCTTGGTTGAATGTAAATCTGCAAAATGGATTACTTACCGGAACTCCTTCTGTTACCGATACCGGTTTATATTCCGTTCATTTAAAAGTTACCGACGGTAGAGGAGCGTTTGACTCAACTCTTTTTTCAATTCATGTAAAAGAAAATGTTGATGACAGCATTGCTACTTACGGCAAACCAACGATTGATGGAAACGTGGAAGTTAGTGTCTCCGATTGGTTGGATAAATGGCTTGTGGTCGCGGATTCCGATACCGATAGTTTCTGGAATGGTGATTCGCTTGATAATGAATTGATTGGACTTTACGCAACATGGGATTCCGATTCGCTCTACCTCGGTGTTGATTATATCTTAAATGATAAATACAATACGATGATATTATACATAAATGCGGGCATCGCCGGAGGAATTACAAACTTCAATTCAAAGTCTGGTTATGTTGGAGATTATCAAAAGAATTTCCGGTTTACTTCGGAAGATTCAATTGATTTTTTTATTGCTGATTATTACCACACCACACCATCGTTATTCAAAATTATTGGTAAAACCGCCGAAGATATTTCCAAGCAGACGAACGGCAAACGCGGCAACAATGGTCGCGGCGCGGAGTTGGCAATTTCTTGGAATGATATTTATGGTCTTGGTGCAGGAGTAATTCCTCACAATGTTGTGCTGAAAATTGTAGGATTAATTGCAGGCGGTTTAGATTATGGAGCTGGAGATTCCGCTCCAAATAACGATAATATTAATGGCGATGCCGGACCCGATAGTTTAAAAAATCTTGCAACAATTTCTCCAGATTTAAATGGAGACGGCATTCCTGATCCGACAATCTTTATTATTTCCGATGTGAAGAATGAAGTCTCGACTCCGCGTGAGTTTGGATTAATGCAGAATTATCCAAATCCATTTAATCCAAGTACAAAAATAAAGTTTTCAGTAGAGACACGCTGCGGCGTGTCTTTACGAATATATGATGTGCTTGGAAATGAAGTTGCAACCTTGGTTAATGAAGAAAAGCGGCCGGGCAGCTACGAAGTTTCTTTCGACACACAACAAACTACAAACAACAGACAACTTTCAAGCGGAGTTTACTTCTACCAACTTCGCGCCGGTAGTTTTGTGCAGACGAAGAAGATGATAGTTTTAAAATAGATTTTTTTTTGCAGATATAACCTTCAAGGTCAAAGGACAAAAATTGGCATCCAGACCTTGAAGGTTGCAACGATAATAATTTTGTTTATTTTTAAGCACTTAAAAAATGGGAGTTCAAAAAATGGGACGTTTTTATCTACATCTTTTATTTCTACTCATCTCAATTTCTCTTCACGCACAAAATCCGGAGTGGATAAATTATACTTATGGACAAGGAGTTTACGCAACCGTTATTGAAGGAGACAATATTTGGGTAGGAACACAAGGAGGTTTGCTTAAACTAAATAAAAGAACTGGGGAGGAATTTTTTTTTAATAAAGGAAATTCGGGCTTACCTGCAAATTGGGTCTGGTCAATAGCCATAGACGATTCAGGAAATAAGTGGATTGGGACTTATTCTCCATATTCTAAGTATGGTGGGCTGGCAAAGTATGATGGCACTAACTGGATAGTCTATAATACATCAAACTCGGGGTTGCCAAATAACTTTGTTTCTTCAATAGTGACTGACTGTCTAGGAAACACTTGGATTGGAACTTATGGTGGTGGAGTAGCTAAATTTGATGGGACTAACTGGACGATTTATAATACTTCAAATTCAGGCTTACCAAATAACCTTGTTAAATCAATAGCCATAGATCGAAGGGGAACAAAGTGGATTGGAAATGATGATGGAGTTGCTAAATTTAATGACACAACCTGGACTGTTTACGGTTTTGGATCTCCAGGTGTCGCATCAATAGCTATCGACAGTTCGGGGAACAAATGGATTGGAAGTTATCATGACGGACTTGCTAAATACGATGACACAACTTGGACTTTTTATAATCCTTCGAATTCAGGATTACAAAGCGAGTGTGTAAGGTCAATAGCAGTTGACACTTTAGGGAATAAATGGATTGGGACTTGGTCTACAGGGTTAACAAAATTTGATGACACTAACTGGACAATTTATACCATGGCAAAACCCGATCACCCTGATTACGATATCTATTCAGTTGCAATAGATGCTTCAGGTAATAAGTGGGTTGGTACAAACCATGACCAGTATCGTACTGGTATGCTCGCCAAATTTGATGACATAGCCTGGACCACCTATGATATTTCAAATTCTGGCTTACCTTCTAATAAGATTAATCCAATAACGATAGACCCTTTAGGGAATAAGTGGATTGGAACCAATAATTCTGGGGTTACTAAATTTGATGGCACTTTCTGGACAACTTTTAATACTTCAAATTCTGGTTTACTTTCTGACCAAATCAGTTCAATAGCCACAGATGGTTTGGGGAATAAGTGGATTGGAACATTATACGGCGGACTAGCAAAATATGACGACATAAACTGGACGGTTTTTACACGTGCAAATACTATGAATATGCTAGACAACAATATTACTTCAATTGCGATAGACGCTTTTGAAATTAAATGGGTTGGAACTGTTGGAGGACTTTCCAGATTTGATGATACGGATTGGACACTTTATAATGCTGCAAACTCAGAGTTACCTAATAACTATATATTTACAATAACAATAGATAACTCAAATAATAAGTGGATAGGGAATAATAAATCGTATGAACTCAATGGTAACGGGGGCCTTTCTAAATTTGACGGAACTTACTGGATACATTATAACGTTGAAAATGGTTGCTTGGCATCCGATTATGTTTCATCAATTGCAATAGACGATGCAGGGGTTATGTGGATAGGGACGGGGGGAGGTATTTCCAAATATGATGGTATAAACTGGAAAACAATCAATACTTCAAATTCTGCATTACCTCATAATTATGTTCCATCAATAGCGATTGATGATTTGGGAAATAAGTGGATCGGGACATTCGGTGGGCTTGTCAAATTTGATGGCACTAACTGGACGATTTATGATATGTCAAATTCAGGTTTACCTGAAAATAGGATAAAGTCAATAACTATAGACGATTTGGGAAATAAGTGGATTGGAACCGATGGTGGTGGATTAGCAGTTTTTAAAGAAGGCGGTGTAGTCCCAGTTAAAGAAGACACAAAAAATATTTCTCCAACAGAGTTTTTACTTTCACAAAACTATCCAAATCCGTTTAATCCAAGTACAAAAATAAAGTTTTCAGTAGAGACACGCTGCGGCGTGTCTTTACGAATATATGATGTGCTTGGAAATGAAGTTGCAACCTTGGTGAATGAGGAGAAGAATCCTGGAACTTATGAAGTGGAATTTCAGTTGGCAGTCGGCAACAGGCAGTTGGCGAGCGGCATTTATTTCTATCAACTTCGTTCCTCCTACGGCGGAGGTAATTTTGTGCAGACGAAGAAGATGATAGTTTTAAAGTGAGATTTTAGATGTAAAGCCTTGCCGCGGCAAGGCTCTACACAACAAACGACTGACAACTGAAAACTCCACCACTTTTCGTGTTATCTCTCAATTGTCTTATCCTTCTTTTTTCTTATTTTCCGTATGTGATAGATAAAATTTATACTAAAATCAATTCATGGAGTTTCTATTGTCTCAACTGAGCGGAAAAAAAATTTATCTCGCCGGACATAACGGAATGGTCGGTTCTGCAATCCACCGGAGATTAATTGCTGCGGGTTATAAAAATATTGTTACAAGAAGTTATCCGGAAATAGACTTGATCAGACAAACCGAAGTTGAAGAGTTATTTGAAAAAGAAAAACCGGAACTTGTAATCGTTGCCGCCGCAAAAGTCGGTGGGATTGTGGCAAACAATACTTACCGCGCTCAATTCATTTATGAAAACTTGATGATAGAAGCGAATCTTATTCACGCCGCGTATAAAAATAATGTTGAGAAATTAATCTTCCTCGGAAGCTCGTGTATTTATCCTAAACTTGCCCCTCAACCATTAAAAGAAGAATATCTCTTAACCGGTTTATTGGAACAGACGAACGAACCTTATGCCATTGCAAAAATTGCCGGAATAAAATTGTGCGAAAGTTACTATCGTCAGTACGGCGCAAATTTCTTTTCCGTAATGCCGACAAATCTTTTCGGATATTTTGACAATTTCAATCTTGAAACTTCTCACGTTCTTCCGGCGTTGATGAGGAAATTCCACGAGGCAAAAACCGGAGGAAAATCAACCGTTGAACTTTGGGGAACCGGAAAACCGTTACGCGAATTTATGTATGTTGATGATTTAGCCGATGCCATCTTTTATCTCATGGAAAAAATCGAAGCGAGAGATCTATACGAACAAGGATTAACGCATATAAATATCGGTACCGGAGTAGATCAAACTATTGCGCAGTTAGCAGAACTTATTAAAAAGATTGTTGGCTTTACGGGAGAGATTGTTTATGATTCAACCAAACCCGATGGAACTCCGAGAAAATTATTGGATGTTTCCCTCCTACACAATCTTGGATGGAATCATCAAACTTCTCTCGAAGAAGGAATAAAGAAAACGTACGAATGGTATATTGAACAATTAGGAATTAAAAATTAAAGTCCGCCTTTGGCGGAAGGAATTAGGAATGATGAAAAAAGCTCTCATTACAGGCATCACTGGACAAGACGGAAGTTATTTAACTGAAATTCTTCTTGAAAAAGGTTACGAAGTTCACGGAATAATCCGCAGAAGCAGTTCGTTTAACACCGGAAGGATCGACCATCTCTACAACAACCGCGATATAATGAACAAACAATTATTTCTCCATTATGGAGATCTGGTTGATACGAGCAATCTCAACCGCTTATTAGAACAAATTGAACCGGATGAAATTTATAATTTGGCGGCGCAGAGTCATGTTAAAGTATCATTTGAAATTCCGGATTACACGGGACAAGTTGACGCACTTGGAACGCTTCGCTTTTTAGATGCAATTCGCGAAGTAGGGCTGCGCGAAGTAAGATTTTATCAAGCATCAACAAGCGAGTTGTACGGAAAAGTGCAGGAAGTTCCGCAATCGGAAAAAACTCCTTTCTACCCGCGTTCTCCGTATGGAGTTGCAAAACTTTATGGTTACTGGATCATTGTAAATTACCGCGAAGCTTATAATCTTTTTGCTTGCAATGGTATTTTGTTTAACCATGAATCACCCCGCCGGGGAGAAACTTTTGTAACAAGAAAAATTACCCGTGCGGCTTCACGTATCGTCGCCGGTCTTCAACAATCGCTTTCACTTGGTAATATTCATTCAAAACGTGATTGGGGTTTCGCCCCCGAATATTGCGAAGGAATGTGGCGAATCTTAAATCACGATAAAGCTGAGGATTTTGTTCTCGCAACCGGAGAAACACACACTATAAAAGAATTTGTAGAATATACTTTCCGCGAACTTGGTATTGAGATAGATTGGCAAGGTGAAGCGGAAAATGAAAAGGGTGTTATCAGCAAGATTGATTTATCAAAAGCCGCAAAACTTGCCGGAACAGATGCGCAAAGTTTTCAATATCAATTAACAAATGATCTAAAGATAGGACAAACCCTCATCAAGGTTGATCCTAATTATTATCGCCCGACAGAAGTTGATCTGCTCATCGGCGATCCTACAAAAGTTGAGAAAATATTAGGCTGGAAAGCCAAGACTAAGTTTGAAGATTTAGTTAAAGTAATGATTCAAGCTGATCTTGAAAAAGTTCTTAAAAGAGGTTTTTAAATTGACATGTAGGAGAACCTATGTTGCGTAAAATTTTCTTGCTCTTGGTGATCTTAATAGGATTAAACCAATCATTCTATTCGCAATCGTTGCAGAAGAAAGTTTATCATCCGTTTACGGGAACGCTCGTCTTCACGATGGAAGGTGGAGCTACTTACGGATTAACCGATTATAAAGATTTCTCTCTCGATTTTATTGGAAAGGGAATGATCGAATTTTTCCTTCCGACTTACTCTAAAAGTTCTTTCGGTTTTCGCGCTTATGGTGGAGCCGGATATTTAAAAGGAAAAGACAAAACTGCAACGCCGTATGAATTCAGAACTGATTTAAGAGTAGCAGGCGGCGGAATTGTTTATGCGTTGTCATTGGGTGAGGCGGTTTTCCCTTATGTTTTTGCGGGTGCGACGTACACCTGGTTCAGCCCCAAGGGTGAAAACGGAATGGCACTTACCAATAATACAAATAATATTTATAAAAAAAATGAACTTGATTATAATGCCGAATTTGGAATGAGAATCCTTTTGACCGATAATCTTACTATGAATTTCAGCAGCGGTATTCAGGTTAGCCCGAACGATTATTTTGACGACAAACTCTATGGAACAAGTAAAGACGCAATTCTTTTCGGCGCTTTAGGATTTTCATTTTCCTTTTTTGGCGAGCAAGATTCCGATGAAGACGGAGTTGTTGATTCAAGAGATCTCTGCCCGAATACACCTAAAGGAATTAAGGTTGATCTTCTTGGTTGTCCAATAGATTCTGATAAAGACGGAGTGCCTGATTATTTAGATAAATGTGCTGATACTCCTGAAAAAGTAAAAGTTGATAAAAAAGGTTGTCCGCTGGATACCGATAACGATGGTATCTCCGATTACATTGATATTTGTTCAAACACACCCAAAAACGTTTTAGTTGATGAGTTTGGTTGTCCGCTCGATGCAGATAACGACGGTATTCCGGATTATCTTGATAGATGTGCAAACACTCCAATCGGAGTTCAAGTTGATAAATATGGCTGTCCGCTTGACAGCGATAATGATGGAGTTCCGGATTATATGGATAAATGTCCAAATACTCCGAAGTATGAGCAAGTTGATGAATTCGGTTGTCCGCTAAAGAAGCAAGAAGTTATTAAAGAAGTTCCGGTTGTAAAAGAAGTAGTTTTAAGTGCGGGAGCTTCGTTTGGAGTCGGTAGTACGGTTTTACTTTCTGGTGCTTATGCCGATTTGGACAAAATTGCACAAACGATGTTCGATGAAAAAACTTCTAAATGGTTAGTTGAAGGACATACTGATAACTCCGGTTCTGCGGCTAATAATAAAAAGATTTCTTTAAAGAGAGCTAACGCTGTTGTAAGTTATTTGGTTTCAAAAGGAATTAACAAAAACCGTTTTACTATTCGTGGAATGGGACCTGATTATCCTATTGCCGACAACCGAACGGAAGAAGGAAGAACCAAAAATAGAAGAGTTGTAATTTTACGA
The DNA here is from genome assembly GCA_023229425.1 of Ignavibacteriaceae bacterium. Taxonomy (GTDB): domain Bacteria; phylum Bacteroidota; class Ignavibacteria; order Ignavibacteriales; family Ignavibacteriaceae; genus UBA1563. The sequence goes on along the minus strand of JALNZG010000003.1, from coordinate 144,897 downwards.
GTAGATTAATTCTAAATTCTGTTTTAGACTCTTAGAGCATCGTTAGTGGTAACCTGTTAACGATAATTGAATATCGAATGTTGAACAAGGAATTATGAATTTCGAGTGCATGCAATATGTATTTCTATTTCATCATTTGAAATTCCCCGCCTGAGCCGGGCATGCTTGTTCGATATTCATTATTTCTTTTTGGTTACGGTTTGTCAGGGTAATGAACGTGAATATTCCGCTTTAGCAATTCTTCAACTAAATTTTCATATCCGTTAAACTGAATTCCATCCCAGCCTAATTTTTTAGCACCGTTCACATATTCAAGAATGTCATCAATAAAAAGATGTTCTTCTGGTAGTAATCTTGTAAAAGTTTCGACAGCTTTATAAATTTTTTCTTCGGGTTTAACCGCGTTTACTTCGTGTGAAAGGATGAGCTTGGCAAAATTTTTTATAAAGCCGTATCGTTCCCACCCATACTTTTTATGGATTTCGTTCGTATTGGAAAGAAGAACTAACTTATAATTTTTTTTTAATTCCGGCAGAAGGGAAACGACGTTTTCGTTGATGGTAAATATTTCAGCATAAATTCTGCAGAAAGTTTCCGCATCAATTTTGTTATGCAATACATTCACCATAATAGAAATGAATTTTTCTTCTGATAAATCGCCACGTTCAAATGAACGGTGAAGATCATAATTCTCTTTATAGAATGAAAGGAACACTTCACCAAGGTTTTCTTCAATCGCATTCAGTTTTATCCTTGCAATTGAATAATCAAAGGGGACGAGCACATTTCCGAGATCAAAAACTATCGCTTTAATTATTTTTCCACGCATCAAATTTCACTTTCACAATTTTTACTGTAAATTTCTTTTGTAAAATAATTAAAAAAATCTTTTTACCGGCAGTAGGCTTGATAAATGAAATTAACATTTGGAACATTTCTCCTTTTTTTGTCAATATTTTCACAAATGGATTTTGCGCAAAACAAAGTTTCCCTTTCCGGGAAAATTGTTGATGCAGCTACCGGTGAAGCGCTAATTTTTGCAAATGTCCGCATAGCAAATACTTCGATAGGAAGTATAACGAACAAGGAAGGTTTTTTTGAAATAAAAACATCCACCGGAACACAAAAACTTATCACAAGTTTTATCGGATATCATACCGATACTACCGAAGTTCTGCTTCATAAAATCAAAGAAACCGTTACGATAAAATTACTTCCTTCTTCTTTGCAACTTTCGGAAGTAGTGGTGTTTGCTGAAGAGAATCCTGCCTATGCAATTATACGCCGGGCAATACAAAGGAAAAAGGAACGAGCTGATAAATTAAAAAGCTACCAATATTCATCATACACCAAAGGAAGTCTAAAAACAGAAGATGACATTAATGCCCGAGGCAACTCGGTCTCCATCGGAGTCGGCTCAAAAGATTCTACCGAATTAAGAATTACCGGCATACTCGAAAATCAAAGCACCGGTTATTATAAAGCGCCTCACAAGTTGAAAGAAGTTATTGTAGCGCGGAAGCAAAGCGCTAATTTCCCCTCATCGGTAAATATATTGACCGGTGGAAGACTGCTTCAGAATTTTTATACCGAAGTCAATTTTTTCGGTAGGAAAATGGTAGGACCACTTGATGATAATTCTGCCAAGTATTATTCGTTTACTTTGGTAGATACGCTTGCACAAGACAATCAGACAATCTACAAAATATTCATGACTCCCGCCGACTCGCTTGATCCCGGATTTGTAGGTGACATTTATATCACGGGAAAAAATTTCGATTTGGTAAAAGTGAATTTGAGTTTAAATAAAGCGGCAAACTTCAGCGGAATTTTTAAGAAGATTACCATTGATCAGCAATTCGATCAATACGACAATATTTATATGCCGGTAGATTATCATCTTTCAGTTGAAGCAAATGTTTTGGGTCTCGCAAAATTCGGATTTGAACTGAACACGCTGCTTAACAACTATGAAATTAATAAAAATATTTCCGATGATTTCTTTGACAAAGCGCTTATCACCGTATTGACCGATGCAGATAAAAAAGATTCAACGTATTGGGATACTATTCAGCACATTCCAAATACAGAAGAGGAAGTTAAAGCTTATAAAAGAATTGATTCCGTCTCTGCGGTTCCGTTTTCCTTTTGGGATGAATTTTCGTTCCTTTCAAACCGGGTAACATTTTCAAAACATTTTTCAACCTCAGGACCGTTAGGACTTTATCACTTTAACCGTGTTGAAGGGAACGCGCTTGATTTCGGTTTTTTCTTTTATGATTTGTTAGACAATCGCCTACAAACTTCTCTTAGCACAAGTTACGGTTTTGCCGATAAGAAATTTAAAACGGAATTCTCATCCATCTATTACTTTGGCGATTACCGGACGTATTCTCTTTCATTCCATGCGTTTAAAAAGGTTTCGGTTCTGTTTGAAAAAAGTTCGGCTTATGGCGATTTATTTTCAACATTAAGTTCGCTCCTGACGAAATATGAATTTAATGATTTTTATTATTCACACGGTTTTTCTCTTTTCGCAAGTGGTGAAATATTTTCCGTCTTAACATTGAAAGCCGGATTTCTTCAGCAGTATGATCAATCAGCAATGAAGAATAGTGAGTTTTCCATTTTTGCAAGAAAGAAAAAATTCCGCGATAATCAGCCGATCTCTGGCGGATTAATCAACGCAATTAAAACCGGATTCACAGTTGATTTTCGTGATTACATCGAGGATGGCATGTTTAGAAGAAGAGCCGGAAGTAATTATGGAAATCTAATAATTGACGCCGATGTTACAATTGCGCAGAATAAACTTTTAAAGAACGATTTCAATTTTACTTTGTATGAAACATCTCTTAACGGCGGCATTCCAACGTTTAATACAGCAGGTTTAGAATTTCGTATTAGTGGTTTTTATGCAACCGGTTCGCTTCCGTTTCAAAATTTTTACTCACTTCCGGGGAACATTACATCGCTTGGCAAACGATTTTCGTTCCGCACGTTGGGTTTAAACGAAATAATCGGCGACCGTGTTATTACTTTTCACCTTGAACACAATTTTCGTGACGAACTATTTAGAATGCTCGGGATTTCATTTTTGAAATCGTTAAATCTGCAAGTCAGTTACTACTTCAATGCGGCGATAAGCGATGTTAGTTCCGAAGGAATGAAAAATTTATTATATCAATATAAAGCCTTCAAAACGCCATTTTACGAAAATGGATTTAGCATCGGACATCAACTTTTCCCTATCGCATTTGAATTCTCATGGAAAATAAATTACCGCGGCGAAAGAAATTTTGTAGTCGGGCTAAATTCAGCATTAATAAATTAAAAGAAAGAAATAAAATGAAAAAAGTTTATACACACGATAAGAAGCGGTCATTTGAAGTTGGAAAGATTGTCTGCGTAGGAAGAAATTATATGGATCATATAAAAGAGCTTGGGCATCAAGCAGAAGAAAAACCGGTACTATTTTTAAAACCAACATCCGCAATGATTTATTCCGGCGAGAAGGTTATCTATCCTTCTTTCTCCAGCAATCTTCATCACGAAATTGAACTTGTGCTTCTCATCGGCAAAAAAATTACCGATGTTTCAATTGAAGAAGCAAGCAAAGCGATTTTTGGTTTCGGCATAGGTTTGGATATGACGCTTCGCGATTTGCAAAATCAATTAAAGGAGAAAGGAAATCCCTGGACAATTTCGAAATGTTTTGATACTTCCGCGGTTATCTCCGATTTCATTTTGAAAGAAGATTATGATTTGAATTTTGAAGAAATAATTTCACTCAAAGTGAACGGAAAAATTCGTCAAAAGGAGACATTAAATAAAATGATGTTCAAACCTGATGAACTTGTTTCTTACATTTCTTCGCGAATGACGTTGGAAGAAGGAGACTTAATTTTTACCGGAACTCCATCCGGCGTAAGCAACTTAAATAAAGGAGATAAACTTGAAGGTGAAATTACAAACGTTGCAAAGATTGAAACGGAAATAGTTTAAACTATTTATTCAATACCGAAAGAGATTTACGGATAATATCTTCCAAGGTTATATCCGGGTTTTCTGTGCTAATCTCGCGTACAACTTTTTCTGCAAGTTGAACTTTGTAACCAAGCGTTGTAAGCGCCGCAGTTGCTTCGCTTTTGATGTTTGATTTTGGTTCGGAAGATAAACCCAAAGAAGAAATTCCTTCAACTTTTCCTCGGAGTTCGATCAATAATCTCTCGGCAGTTTTTCTTCCGATGCCGGGAATTGCTATTAGTCTTCCGATGTTCGCAAATTCAATTGCCTCTTTTAACTCATCAACTGAAATACCGGAAAGAATAGTCTGCGCAGATTTAGGACCGATGCCTGAAATTAAAATTAGCAGTTCAAACATTTCTTTTTCAGATTCCGAAAAAAATCCGAAGAGCGTTAAACTATCCTCTTTTACATGAGTGTGTATATAGAGTGAAACTTCGGCGAGTGAAGAGATCTTTTCAAACGTAGTGATTGAGATAAAAACCAAATAACCGACTCCGTTTACATCAAGAATGATTTTTGTCGGTTTAAGCGAAATTATTTTTCCTTTTAAAAATCCAATCATTTTTATTCTATTATTCTTTCCGGAAAAGCTTCAGCAAAAGCTTTCCAACTTTTTGAAGAAGGAGCTTGTTTATCTTTTCTAAACGCGTGGCAGATTGCCGCTCCAAGCGCATCGCTTGCATCAAGCGGAATTTCATCCCGCACATTCAGCAGCGTCTTTACCATATAATTTACTTGTTCTTTAGAAGCAGCACCGGTTCCGACGATGGATTTTTTAATTTCACGCGGAGAATATTCACCTATTAAAAGTTGGTGCTGTACTGCTGCTAAAAGAGAAACACCACGCGCGTATCCAACCTTCAAAGCTGATTGCACATTCTTGCCAAAAAAGGTAGTTTCAATTGAAAAATCAGTCGGCTTATAATTTTCTACTAACCGGTTTAACTCCGCATAAATAATTTTTAATTTATCGGGAAGCGTTTTTTCTTTTACAAGATTGATTACTCCGAATTGTAATAACCGCAGCTCATTTTTATGATAATGAACTATGCCAAATCCGGTTTTTATTGTTCCGGGATCAACTCCGAGGATAACCATAAAGAATAACTTTATCTTTTTTTTGAGTAAATAAATTCCGAAATAAATTTATGCCGGGGTTGATTGTTTCAATTCTTTTTCTTTCTTTAACGCTTGAAATCTTTCTCCAAACCAAGCACTCAATGTTGCAAACACAAACGAAACGCCAAAGAACAATAAATAAAATAACAAAGGAGAGGCATTCCAGTCCATCGTCTTATACAACATTCCTTTTGAAGAATAAATGAAGAGTAAAGAATAAAGTACAGCGGCAATTCCGGGTTCAATTATTGTAACACCGCTGGATTTGTATCCGAAATAAAAACTTAAAATAATTATACCAATAAACATCCATCCAAATAAACTTAAATAACCATTAACTAAAAATCCGGAAATTAAAATAGAAGGAAGCAAATGGTAAATTACCAAAAGACAAAATCCGGCACCAACCCAGCGCCAATCTATTATTTTTTGTGTTTGTAAATTATCCATATTAATCTCCTTCAGCATTATTAAATCGACTTGATGATTCAACTCGTGTAGATGCACTATTTTTACTAATATTAGCAATCACTTGCACAAAACCTTTTTGTCCGTTATAATTGGAAAAATTTGGATTTGAACATTTTGTTTTACTAACAGCAACAATGGTCATTAGGGAATCTGATTTATAAGGCACTAAAAAATAATTTGCTTCTTTGACTGAAGCAAAAGATTTTAAATTATTTAATTCAACATACTTTTTTTCTTCTGAGTCTATCGGAGAAAGAACAAAAGAACCATTGCCGCCGCCAAGTTCATTAGGAAGTATAGCAAACTGCCGTGCTTCATTAGAGAGATCAATTAATTCCGACACAATATTATCACGGTTGTCCTCCATAGCGATATTTCTTTTCATATTCTCACTAATCTTTGAAGCAACATAAAAGTGAAGGATTGATGAAATGAAAATCGAAATTAAAATTATACCACTTAAAATTACTTGAACAGAATGAGGATAGAAAACATATTTCTTCTCTTCATCTGAAGCAGTTTTTTTCTGGTAAGAATCTTTTAGTCCAAACATCATTAATGTTGGGAAAACAATTCCAATCAATAAAATGCTGACTAATAAATAAATTTTTGATTGAGTTCCGAACAAAAATATTTGCCCGTTAAATTCATTAATACCTTGAATAATTGTTAATCCCATTGCTCCAAACCAAGGCAAAATCAATCCTCCTTTAAAGACCTCCGGCAGATCCAACACATACGGATATATCTTACCGCTAAAAAAAGCGAGAATAAGAGTAAATAAAGTTAAGGCAATAATTAATTTTATAAACGAAGGAGAAAATTCCGAAACATTTTTTGTTCCGTTGGAATCGTTATCAGTTTTCTGATTCATACTTTACTCCTTTCGATGTTAATGTTGCTCTAACTTGGACCATCCCTTTTTTCCCGGAAGCGTTCGCAAAATCCGGATTTCTTCCTTTAACAAAAATTTCTTGCCCGATAAAAACTAATTCTGTATCACTAAGAACTTTATTATAAATCAACGGACTATCTTCTTGAGATAATTTTAGAGTTTCAATAAAGCCGGAATCCGTTTTGATAAGTTCATTGTAAATTTCTTTTAAGGATTTTTTATTCTTATCTGCCTGCGAATGATAGTTTGAAAGAACATGCAACATGGCGTTATTTAAACTTACATTGAGCACTCCTCTACTAATACTTCCCCTTATTCTTAGCAGCGTTTCTTTTTGCCAGGTAGATTGTTCGTAAGCTAATGACCAAGATTTAAAAACAAAAAACACTCCAATAACAAATACTGCTATCAGAACAATTTTTCTTTTAAGGGGAAAAAGTTTGATGTTGAAAATAATAAGCACAATGCAATAAGCTAAAGCAACAATTGCAGATGCATTTAAACTTTTCCAAAGATTAATATTATCAATAGAAAGAAAAAAGGTAAGGGTAGTTATAACAATTCCACCAATGAGCCAATAGAAAATCATACTTAAACTCCTATAATGAATAAGTAAATAATTTAATTGAACCCTGAATAATTTAAGAAGATTAACTGAACAAAAGAATTTTTTTAACAAAATTTATTCGTTGTGAACCTAACTAATATAAAAACTAAGAGCAAGAATTTTTCATAAATCGACATTCATTCAATCCAAGTTCGAAAATAAAATATCAGCTTCATTATTTTATAAGTGTATGATTGTTCTGGTAACATAGTAGCTATTCTTGAATATCTGCGTTAGAAAAAACATTCTGCACATCTTCATTATCTTCAAGGGTTTCAATAAGTTTTACAACTTTTTCGGCATCTTCTCCGGCAACTGCGAGCGTGTTTTTTGCTATCCACTCAAGTGAAGCGTTTTCAATTTCTAATCCTTTTTCGAGCAGTATCTTTCTAACCGTTTCAAATGATTCAAGCGAAGTAGTAACTTCAAAAACATCTTCTTCGGTTTGCATATCATCGGCGCCTGCATCAAGAACAATTTCCATTACGTCATCTTCGCTTTTATTATAGCGCTTAACGGTGATAATTCCTTTTCTTTCAAACATCCATGCAACAGAACCGGATTCTCCCATGCTTCCGCCGATTTTACTGAAGATATGTCTGACCTCTGCTACTGTCCGATTTTTATTATCGGTTGCAACTTCAACAAGTATTGCAATGCCGCCCGGTCCGTATCCTTCGTACATTAATTCGGTAAAAGAAACACCTTCTAATTCACCGGTAGCTTTTTTTATTGCGCGTTCGATATTATCGGCGGGCATGTTTGCAGCTTTTGCGTTATCAATTCCGAGCCGCAATCTCGGATTTCCGTTTGCGTCTCCGCCGCCTTGACGCGCAGCGATAGTAATTTCTTTGATCAGTTTGGTAAATATTTTACCGCGTTTTGCATCTGCCGCCCCTTTTTTCCTTTTTATCGTTGCCCATTTTGAATGACCTGACATAAGAAATTCTCCTATTTATTTTCTTTTATTTTTATGTCTTTAATTCTGAATTGCGGAAACACTTTTCCGTCTTTAACCATTTGGTCGATTGAAAAAACCGTATCAAACTTAACAGTTCCGCCGTTAATTAACGGGGCAAATTCAGCCATGTTAAAGCCGATACAATCAAAAACTTTATCACTATCTTCTTGTTTGATAGTTAGTACCAGATGTTTCCCGCTGATTATACGGGATGAAATTGAGTGCACATTTTCAGCCCATAATACTGGGCGCATATTTTTTGGACCAAACGGAGAAAACTGATCAACAATTCTAATAAACTTAGCTGTAATTTCGGATAATTTAATTTTTGAATCAATTGTTATTTCGGGAATAAGATCATTCCGGTCAATTTTTTCTTTAACGATCTTTAGGAATCTTTCCCGGAACTCATCAATTTTATCAATTTCAACGGCTAATCCCGCTGCTGCTTCATGTCCGCCAAAATGGATTAACAGGTCTTCGCATTCCTTTAGCGCATCATAAATATTAAAACTTGCAATACTTCTTGCAGAACCTTTTGCAATTCCATCAATTGTGGTAAGCATAACAGTAGGTTTGTAATATTTTTCAACCAATCTAGAAGCTACAATACCAATAACACCCGGATGCCAATTTTCTTCGTGAAGGACGATAGCCAAATCCTCTATAATATCCACACTGTCGACAACTTTTTCGATCGCTTCGGCTAATGTATCGACATCAATTTTTCTTCTTTCATAATTTTCTTTCTCTAAAACCAGGGCAAGCCTGGTCGCTTCAACATCATCATTGGTGATCATTAATTCAACGGCAGTTTTGGCTTCGCTTAAACGTCCGACTGCATTTATTCTTGGTGCAAGTGCAAAGACGATTTGTCCCGAGTTAAGATTTCCCGGGCTTATTTTTGCGCTGTTAAGCAATGCTTTAATCCCAGGACGTGGCGATCTATTTATTTGTGCCAATCCTTCTTTTACAAGCAAGCGGTTTTCATCAATTAAAGGAACGATGTCCGCAGCGCCTGCAAGAGCAACCAGGTCTAAATATTCCATCGGTTCTTCACGTTTGCCAATCCGCTCACAAATTCCTTGAATAAGTTTGAACGTTACTCCGGCACCGGAAAGATATTTAAAAGGATAATTGCAATTCGGTTTGATCGGGTCAAGTAATGCATAGCAATCAGGTAGCTTTTCCTTCGGCTGATGATGGTCACAGATAATAACATCAATTCCAAACTTTTTTGCGTACTCAACTTCATCCACCGCAGTAATACCGCAGTCAACAGAGATTAATAATTTTACTTCCAATTCTTTTGCATAATCAATCCCTTGCATTGAAATTCCGTAACCTTCTTTTATCCGGTTAGGGATGAAGTAATCAACATTTGCCTCGAGTTTTTTTAAAAACATATAGAGCATAGCCGTAGAACTTGTACCGTCAACATCATAGTCGCCGTACACAAGAATTTTTTCCTGGTTTGTAACCGCTTCAATAACACGATGTGTAGCGGCTTCCATACCGTTCATTAAGAAGGGATCGCAAAGGTCAATCAATGATGCGCGGAAAAAACTTTTAGCTTGTGTGAAAGTTTTAATATCGCGAAGGACGAGAAGTTTGGCTAAAATTTCTGAAATATTGAGAGAATCAGCCAAGTAGTTAATCTCAAAGAGATCATCTACTTCCTTTAATTTCCAACGCTTTTCAATCATACTTGTATAAAGAAGAGACTAAAAAGACGATCAAGTCTATAAGCCGAATTTTGTAATGACGCCAAAAGCGCCACGGCAATTATTTGTCTGGGAGTTGAATTACTTCAACCCTCGATCGGTCTACCCGAAAGCTAATCAAAGCGAGCAGCCTCGCCACGCCGTGGCGTGGAACTTTCCTATTTGACCTTTCTCCAAGTGGGGTTTGCCTTGATGGCGCTAAAGCGCCACTTCCTTTAAAGGAACCTCTAAAATTACTTTTAGAGCGGTAGGCTCTTACCCTGCCATTTCACCCTTTCTCCGATTTACACCGGGGAGGTATCTTTTCTGTGGTACTTTCCGTCATTAATAAATTAATGCCCGGACGTTATCCGGCGCTTTGCTCTGTGGAGTTCGGACTTTCCTCCCCCCGCCTATAGCGGAGAGCAATTGCCCAACTTGATCGTGATTTAAAGTCAATCTTCTTACCTTTTATTGTAAAAAAATATTTTATTCGTGGAAGCAATATAATGAATGAACTCGAATTTTATTTGACGAACAGGTTCAATTTTTGAATACTGCTATTAATTTAACATAATAATGAAGTTAGTAAACTGATAACAAGTAGATTTTGTTGCACCGGTAATGATTTTAAAATTATTTGCGATAGGTATATATAATTCATATACTTTCGGAGATTTATAAACGCAATTCGAGGGGAGTGAAAGTACTTGGCAATTAGTGAAGAATAATTATTCAAATTTGGGAGACCGAAATCCGCATAAATCATATGGATACTTGAGAACTCCAGAGGTTGCAGAAATCCTCTCTCAATTTTTAACTGTGGAAAAGCGGAATATATTTTCATTCCTAAAAAAAATATTCTAATAATGTCATTTCACAGTTTTAACATTTCCTTCGCTTATCTCTGGTTAGTAGGTTGTGGAATCCTCCCTTCAATTAACAACAAATAATCAAAATAACTTTAATTTTGTTGTAGCGTTTTATTATTCCACAGCATCTAATAATCAAACAAAATAAATCTTTATGCTTGAAGAAATAAACCTGGTTAAACGTATAAAAAACGGAGACCGGAATGCTTTTAAAGAGCTTTACAAAAATAATGTATCGCCGCTTTTCATGTTTATGAAGCAGTTCTCGATTGATAATTCAAAAGTTGAAGACTGGGTACAGCGGGCATTCATAAAAGCTTATGAAAATATTAATCAGTTTGACGGCATCTCTCTTTTTAAAACCTGGCTGTTCAAGATCGCCATTAATGAAATGAAGATGGATTTCAGAAAAGCTAATGCAAATAAAAATATTTCTGTTGATGAAGTTGAAATTGCTTCGGAGATGGAAGACAGCAATTTTCAATGGGAATTAGTGATGAAGGATTGGTTGATGGAATTGAGCGAAGCTAAACGGATGGTCTTTATTCTTTATGAAATTGAAGGATATTCGCATGCGGAGATCAGCGAAATGTTGAACATAAAAGAAAGCGCTTCGCGAACAATTTTAACGCGCACCAAAGTTTGGTTACGAAATAAATGGAATGAATCGGAGAAATAATTATGATAGATAAATCTAAATTTTATTCGGATGATGATAGTCCTACAAAGAAACAACATAAAGAAATCTGGAATGGAATTAACCGGAACATTAATCCGCGCAAAAAAGCATTTTTTCATATAAGTGATATGCGCAGTTTCTATTATGGTATAGCTGCTTCCTTCGTTTTTATTTTTGCTTCTATCGGAGTTTTTACCACCGCAAAAAATCTACTCTACAATATGAAACCGGAAGAAGTAAAGTTGGACAACGCTTACCAGTCTGCTATTCGAGAATTTCAAAAAGTAATTCCTTCGTTTGAACTAACTTCGCAGAAGTCCGAAAACGTTAAAGCCTTTGTGAATTTGAAAGAAGAACAGTTAAAATATCTCGATGAAAATATTTCACTAATAAAAAGTGAAACCGGAACAACGGATTTAAGTCCATTGAAACAAATGCATTTGCGTCAACTTTATGCGGCTAAATTGAAAGTGCTTCAGGAAATTATTGATAAAGGAGAAATCGATATATGAAAACTTTTTCATTTTACTTGGTCTTGATTTTTGCTTTAACTTTTTCCTCTTTGGCAAGGACTAAAGTTGTTGAAAAACATTTTCCAACTAAACCGAATCAGAGAATAGAAATTGCAGATTTTGGCGGTTCGCATATTACTATCAAATCGTGGGATAAAGATGAAGTTTATGTAAAAGTAAAATTTTCCTTTTCTTCATCAAAAGAAGAATATGAAGAGAGCGTTATCAAATCGTTCGATATTATTTCCTCTGAAAGCGATTCCCGGTTAATTATTTCATCAAAAAAAATGGGCAACGAAAGCACATGGTCGTCCTTCCTTGGAATAAAATTCAGGATGTTCTTTTATGAAAATTCTAACCTCGAAGGGGAAATATTTGTGCCGAGAAATAATTCCTTTAAATCCGGATTCCAATACAGTTCAATATCCCTTGAAGGAATGAGAGGAGCTGTTGAACTTTCCGGGACAGGCAACACTATAGAAGTAAAGAATTGTAATCTTCTAAATAAAATCAAGAACAATTACGGGAAAATAAAAATTACGGATTGTGCAGGTAATCTAATCCTAAAAAGTATCAACTCAGACATTGATATAAACGGACTTTCGGGTTCACTCGATATTGACGGAGATTATTCTGATATTGTGTTAAAGGGAATTACCCAAAACACTTCCATTAATTCAAAATCCGGGAAACAGATTATTAGTGATATTGGCGGCGATCTTACAATTAACTCGGCTTATTCAACAATGCAAATCGAAAAGGTTAATGGCTTTGTTGATATCCGCAATCAAGGGGGAACCATCAACGTTAAAGATGTTGACGGCGTAAAGGTTGATGCAGCTTATGCGACTATTGCCATTAAATCGGTTACGGGAAAAAGCGCCAAAGATATTTTTATAAAAGGACAAAGCGGTAAACTCGTTCTTGAAAATATTGCAGGCAATTTAAACATTGAGAGTCTTTATTCGCCAATGGAATTGCGGAACATAAAAGGGGATGTAAAAATAGATGGAACATCCGCTGATATTTATGGAGAAAAAATTACCGGCAATTTGAACATTAAGTCAAATTATTCAAAAGTATTTGTCCGCGAACTCTCTTCAAAAAATATCTTTATAAAAGATCAGTCAAGTCAAGTTGAGTTAAAACTCATTGCCGTTCCGGCGGAAATAGATATTGAAAATGATTATGGAAACGTGAATGTAGAAATGCCCGGCGGATATTCCGGTGAGGTTAATTTATCTGCCGAATATGGGAATATCTCATCGAATCTTCCGGTTGATATTAAAAAGACAAGCAGTTCTACTACAGCTTCCGGGAAAGTCGGTTCCGGTAATGGGAAAATAAACATAGAAACTAAATCTGCGAATATCACATTAACACAAAAGTCTAATTAGGAGAAATTATGTTAAAGAAGATTGCTTTTCTGGTTATCCTTGCAATTGTTTTTTCTATTCCGATTGCTGCACAAGAAGAAGATTCAACCGAAACGGATGAACAATTTGATTCGAAGGATTATGATGATTTTGGACTTTTTAATTATTTCGGGTTTGCAAAAGATCCGATGATAGAGGTCTTTTACGGCGCTCCCAAGTTTGCCTGGAAATCTTTGAAAAGCTCGCTTCAAAATAATCCATCCGCTGAAATCGGAATCGGATATTCGCACAGAAGAAAATATAACGCACATATTTATAAACTGAACAAGAAGATGTTTTTCGTCAGCGGGATTTTACGGAATTTTGGGAATGCAAATAGTAATATTGAACTCACACCCGAAATGTGGAGATTCGGTTTAGGATTAACCTATGGATATAGTTACAAAATCGGTAGAATGTTTATCACTCCGTACAGTTCAAATTCATTTGTCTGGTCAAACATATCTTTTAAAAATAGTGAAGCAACTATGTCTTCTGCGGATTCAACAAACTTAAATCTTTATAACAAAGCATTTAGAATTGGAACCGCAACTCAAGCAGGAATAGAAATCAGTATCGTTCCAGTGTTTTCCATAAACGGCGGATATGAAAGATCGGTAATCTTTCCCCGTTACCTCTTTTGGAAACAAGCCGGAAGTATGTTACTTGAATTTTGCGGATACGGATTGACAGACCGGTTTGTTAAATCAATTCTCCGTTCATCTCCCTACGCTGCGCCGATAGTAGATTTCTTTTTGAAGAATGCCGTCTCATTTGCAATGTATGAATTAAGAAAAGAGAAGATGAATTGGCCTTTCAAAAGCGCTTCTCCTTTAACATTTGACACATGGAAAATAGGGTTAACGTTTAGGTTTTGATAAAGAATTTTAAATATCGAATATTGAACAAGGAATAATGAATGATGAAGTAATATCCTTCTCATTTCGTCATTCCTTGTTCGGTGTTCATTATTCCTTCTTAGTTGAATATCCAAGTTTAATTTATCGCCAATTGATTAAAAGTTCCCACCGTTAAAAAAAATAAAAAAAATTACAACTGTTTTTTGAACAATCTTTTTTATAATTTATTCCCCAAAGAATCCCCTTTTATACTTTCAACAAAAAAAGAATGTCTGATTTCATCCATTTACATAATCACACGCACTACAGCTTGCAAGACGGAGCTTGTACGGTTGACAGTCTACTAAACGCAGCGAAGAAATTCGGTATGCACGCAGTAGCTTTAACCGATCATGGTGTATTGTATGGCATTCCGGAATTTTACCGCAAAGCGAAAAAAGCCGGAATCAAACCGATTATCGGAATGGAAGCCTACGTTGTAGTTGATAGTTCGCGGTTTGAGAGAAAGCAGATTGATGAATCAACCGGCAAGAAGAAAAAACCGTATAACCATCTTATTCTTCTCGCAAAAAATATGACGGGTTATAAAAATTTAGTAAAACTTTCTTCTCTCGGTTTTTCGGAAGGATTTTATTACCGTCCGCGAGTTGATATGGAGTTGTTAGAGAAATATCATGAAGGGTTGATCTGTACTTCCGCTTGTGTTGGTGGAGTTGTTGCTTCTTCACTTGCAAATAATGATTACAAAAAAGCGAAAGAAGTTGCCATAAAATTTAAAGAGTTGTTCGGCGATGATTTTTATCTGGAAGTTCAAGATCATAATATTGATAAAGAACTTATCGTGTTGGAGCAGATGCCGAAACTCGCAAAAGAATTATCAATTAAATTAGTTGCAACTAACGACTGTCATTATATTAATAAAGAAGATGCAATCGCGCATAATATTCTGTTAATGCTTTCGGATAAATCCGGTACGGCGGATTATAAAAATCTTCGCTATGGAACTGATCAAATATATTTCAAATCTCAGGAAGAAATGAAAAATCTTTTCAAACACCTTCCGCAGGCAATTGAAAGCACACTTGAGATAGAAGAAAAGACAAATCTTATTTTCGACTATGATCAACAGCATTTCCCGGTCTTTCCGATACCCAAATATTCACCCGCAAAAAATTTAGATGAGTATCTGGATATCCTTGCGCTAGAAGGATTGCACAATCGTTTTAAAGAGATCACACCAGAAATTAAAGATCGCTTTGACTTTGAATTGTCGGTTATTAAATCAATGGGGTTTCCAGGATACTTTTTGGTTGTGCAAGATTTTATTAATGCGGCAAAAAGAGAAAATATTCCTGTTGGTCCGGGAAGAGGAAGCGCCGCCGGAAGTTTGATAGCTTACGCGCTCGGCATTACCAACATTGATCCGTTGAAATACGATTTGTTGTTTGAACGGTTCTTAAATCCCGAACGGAATTCAATGCCCGATATTGACGTTGACCTTGCGGATGATCAGCGCGGCGACGTTATAGACTATGTAAAAAAACAATACGGAGCGGAATGCGTCAGTCAAATTATTACGTTCAACCGTCTTTCGTCTAAAGCCGTTTTAAAAGATGTTGCACGGGTGCTTGGCATTCCCATCGCCACCATTAATGGTATTACCAAACTCATTCCAAGTAAATTTGGAAAAGTTTATACGATTGAACAATCTTTGAATGAAGTGCCGGAATTAAAATGGGTGAAAGAATCGAAGGAAGAAACGATTCAAAATTTAGTGAAGTATGCAAAAGTTTTGGAAGGAATGAACCGCAATGCTTCCAAGCATGCGTCGGGAGTTGTTATTGCACCCGGCGCAGTAAGTGATTTTGTTCCACTTTCATCGTACAATGCGCAAGAGGAATTGGTAACGCAATTCAACATGAAAGAGCTTGAAGATAACGGTCTGCTCAAAATGGATTTTCTTGGGCTGCGGACGCTTACAATAATAAAAGATACGCTCAAGCTGATCAAAAAAAATCACGACATCGAAATTGATATAGATACTATTCCGCTTGATGATGAAAAAGTTTATCAGCTTTTTTCGAGGGGACAGACGACCGGCGTATTTCAATTTGAATCTGCCCCGATGCGTGAGTATCTGAAAAAGTTGAAACCGCAATCCATTTTAGATTTAGCTGCGATGAATGCGCTTTACCGTCCTGGTCCCATGGAATTTATTGATGACTTCATTGATAGAAAATACGGCAGAAAAAAAATAGAGTACAAACATCCTATCCTCGAATCAATTTTAAAAGAAACAAACGGAATTATTGTTTACCAGGAACAAGTTATTCAGCTTGCAAATAAAGTCGCGGGAATGAGTCTTGCGCAAGCGGATATTCTCCGCCGTGCAATGGGCAAGAAAGATTTAGCCGGCATGAAACAACAGAAAGTTGTTTTTGTTGAAGGGGCAAAGAAAAATAGCATAAGCGAAAAAATTGCCAATGAAATTTTTGACGACATTGACAAGTTTGCCAATTACGGATTTAATAAAAGCCATGCTGTGGCGTATTCGGTAGTTGCCTATCAAACGGCGTACTTAAAAGTTCATTACACACCGGAATTTCTTGCGGCAAACTTAACGAACGAATTTGGCGACAAAAATAAAGTAACCAACTTTTTGGAAGATTGCCGGAAATTAAAAATTGATGTGCTTCCACCGAACATTAATAAACCATCAAAATTCTTTGATGTAGAAAAAGGAAAGATCCGCTTCGGATTTTCCGCCATCAAAAATGTCGGCGTGCATGCGGTTGAATCAATTATAAAATCAAAAGAAAATCTCGGAAGAAATTTTAAATCGCTTTTCGATTTCTGCATGGTCAACGATTCGCGTATCGTAAATAAAAGAGTATTGGAAGGATTAATTCTTGTCGGGGCTTTTGACTCTCTGAATAAAAACCGGGCGCAGCTTTTTGCCGCCGTTGAATCAACTCTTGCCTATACATCAAAAGCGGCATCGTTAAAAACAAAAAGTTTCAATAGTCTTTTCAGCAGCGATGAAGACGACCACAACATTCCGGAACCGGAACTTCCGAATGTTGAGGATTGGAGCGAAAACGAAAAACTTGCACGCGAAAGGGAAGTGATAGGATTTTATGTTACCGGTCATCCGTTAAGAAAATATGAAGTTGAATATTATTCGTTTGCTACTATTAGATTAGGTGAAACCGACTCACCTGACGGCAAGTCAGGAGAAATCGGAAAAAGCAATAACATAAAAGCGTGCGGAGTAATCACTGAGCTTACAACAAAAATTGATAAGCGCGGCGGCACCATGGCGTTTTTCACTCTTGATGATTTTACAGGCTCGTGTGAATGTTTAATGTTCTCTTCAACTTATGAAAAGTATGGAAAGTTTCTTAAACCAGAAGCTGCTGTGCTTTTAATAGGAAGACCGGAAAGCAGCGGGGACGCTATCAAACTTCATATCGAAGAAGTTATTCCTATAGAACAAACACGCGAACTATTAACCAAACACGTAAAAATTGTTGTTGAAGAAAACGGAAATACCGAAGCCAAATTAGAAGAACTAAAAGATATTTTACAAAAACATTTGGGGAAAGTTCAAGTGTTGTTGGAGATCAATTCAATGGCGTTTGGGATTAAATTGTTCAGACTATCTTCTCAAATAAAAATAACCGAAAAGTTTATTAAGGAAATTCATAAACTTTTCGGGGAAGAATCTTTGTATTTTCTTCCCTGCCTGACGGCAAGGCAGGCGAAATAAAGAAGGTTCTATGTTGCTATCTATTTTTTATTTTTTCTTATATTTGAATCGTAAGATAGACCAAACACAAACTTAAAAGAGAGCTAAATGAATAAATTGAATAACGAACGCTATTGGGCTGTAATTTTAGGAGCATCGTCCGGATTTGGTGAAGCTGCCGCATTGCAATTAGCAAAAGATGGATACAATATTATCGGGGTTCATCTAGATAGACAAGCAACCATGCCGAATATTGAACGAATTATTGGTCAGTTAAAATCATACAATGTTGAGCAAGTATTTTATAATGTTAACGCTGCCGATGAAGAAAAACGTAAAGAAATCATTGAAGATCTATTAAAACGAACCGGCGGGAAACCACAGGTAAAAGTTGTTATGCACTCACTGGCTTTTGGTACATTAAAACCATTTGTTCCTAAAGAAGGCGAACAGCAAATTACCAAAGCTCAAATAGAAATGACTTTAGATGTTATGGCGAATTCATTAGTTTATTGGGTGCAAGATTTAGTAAGCAGCGGTTTACTCATTAAGAAAGCTAGAATTTTTGCGATGACAAGTTCAGGTGGACACTCGGCGATTCCATATTACGGTGCGGTCTCTGCAGCAAAAGCGGCATTAGAATCGCACTGCCGCCAGCTCGCTGTTGAACTTGGACCAATGGAAGTAGCGGTAAACGCTATCATGGCAGGCGTAACCGATACACCGGCATTGAGAAAAATTCCCGGTAACGTTCCAATGATTGAAGTTGCGAGACGAAAAAATCCCCGTGGAAAATTAACCACTCCTGATCAAGTAGCTAAAATTATCGCCCTGTTTTGTCAGGATGGCGGTGAATGGATTTCCGGAGGAATTATCAATGCAGATGGCGGTGAAGATATTGTAAGTTTTGTAGGACAAGGTGAACCGGAAAATGATTCACTAAAAAATTATTCAAATTAAAATAAAAGGAAAAGTATGAAACCATTAGAAATTACAGATGACAATTTTACAACAGAAGTTCTTCAATCGGATAAACCGGTGCTGGTGGATTTTTGGGCAACATGGTGTGGTCCATGCAGAATGATAGCTCCAATTGTGGAAGAACTCGCTACGGAATATGACGGGAAATATAAAATCGGAAAGATGGATGTTGATAACAATCCCCAAACCGCAACTCAGTTTGGAATAAGAAGCATTCCGACACTTTTAATTTTCAAAGGCGGAAAAGTTGTTGAGACAATTATCGGAGCTGTTCCCAAAGCGCAATTCGTACAAAAACTTAATGCAAATCTTTAATTCATTTTAACATAGATATTAGATAGAATGAAAAAAATACTTATCACTGATTCCGTTGATAAAAAAAGCGTTGCCGTTTTAACCGCTGCAGGCTTTGATGTTACCTATCAACCCGGAATGCCAAAAGAAGAAATAAAAAAAATAATAAAAGATTACCAGGGACTAATTGTAAGAAGCGACACTAAAGTAACCGCAGATATAATTGAGCTGATGGATAACATGGAAGTGATCGGTAGAGCGGGAACCGGAGTTGATAATATTGATTCCGAAGCTGCAACACGTAAAGGCGTTATCGTAATGAACACCCCAGGCGGCAATACCATTTCAACCGCCGAACACGCGATCTCTTTAATGCTTTCAATGTGCAGAAATATTCCTCAAGCGACCGCTTCACTAAAAGCAGGAAAGTGGGAAAGAAAAAAATTTCAAGGTTCAGAAGTTTACGGAAAAACTTTAGGTGTTATTGGTTTAGGAAAGATAGGGCGCGAAGTTGCTGTACGGATGAAGGCTTTCGGAATGACCGCTATTGGTTATGATCCAATTCTTGCTGAAGAAACAGCCGCAAAGATCGGCGTGAAATTAGTTGATCTTGAAACACTCTTTTCTTTATCGGATATTATCACTGTTCACGTTCCGCTTGATGAAAAAACACAAAATCTAATCTGTAAAGAAACCCTTGCGAAATGTAAAGACGGAGTGAAAGTAGTAAACTGCGCTCGAGGAGGAATTATAAATGAAGATGATTTAGTTGAAGCATTAAACTCCGGAAAAGTTTCGGCAGCCGCATTTGATGTGTATGTTACCGAACCACCTGATTATAATCATCCTTTAATTCAACATCCTAAGGTTGTAACCACACCGCATCTTGGCGCATCAACCGGCGAAGCTCAGGAAAAAGTTGCTATTCAAATTGCCGAACAAATTGTAGAATATTTTACAAACAAAGTTCTGCGCGGTGCTGTTAACGCTGCCGCTCTCGAATCGTTCGGGAATCCTGACTTAGCTCCTTACGTTCGATTAGCGGAAAATATCGGTTCGCTGCATGCGCAAATTTTACAAAGCAAATTGAAGAAAATCAAAATTACTTTCTACGGCGCGTTGTTAAGTGAGTCGCACAAGTTGATTTCATCCGCTGTTACCAAGGGTTTTCTCGCTAAACTTTCTTCCGACCCGATAAATTTAATTAACGCTCCGTTCCTTGCGCAGGAATTGGGAATTATTATTGATGAAGTTTATGCTGGAGCAAATTCAGATTATACAAACTTGCTTGCAGTTGAATGTTCTTCAACCTCAGAAAAAAAATATTTAGCGGGAACCGTTTTCGGTAATAATGAAATACGCATTGTTGATGTTGATAAATTTCATCTTGAACTTAAACCCGAAGGAGTTATGCTCTTTTACACCAATATTGATAAGCCGGGAATGTTAGCACAAGTTGGAAAGATTTTAGCTGAAAATAAAATTAACATTGCCGGATTATCGTTGGGAAGATTCGGAATTGGCAAAGAAGCTATTACTGTTGTAAATGTAGATTCGGTAATTGATAAAGAAGTTTTACAAAAAATTTCTTCTATTGAAGGCATAAACAACGCTTATACGGTAAAAATTTAGTCTGAACGGAAAAAAAAACTTGACATTCATTTAAAAAATTTGTAATTCTGTTACAAGAAAATAATTTGTTCCATTAGGAATCTATTGTTTCGCAGTTTTAAATTATTTGTTTCTATTTATTCATCAATACTAAGGAGATCGCTATGACTCGAAAACTTTCAATGTTTTTTTTCTTAGTGCTTTTTTCGCAAGTATTTCTGGTGGCTCAACAAAAAATGATTTTGAGACCGGACAATACTCTTGAAAAAGTTACTAGAACTTTTGACGGACATGAAACCATCATGGTACCGCCAAGTAAACACGCAGTTCAAAATCACACAATTAAATCCCGTACATTAGCTAAAAGCGTTAACGGAACAATTGATACTCTCTTTTATAATGACGGTTCATTCAACACTAATTTTGGTTTCTTTGGCCAAGATTGGGGAATGCAATGGTTTATTGCTCCAACAGAGTTAATAATTAAAAAAGTTGGCTATAGCTCTACAGACGATACTGGTGGAGACGCTGAAATTAAAATTGTAAAGTTACTCTGGACAAAAGCTCAGTTAGCGGCTACCGGAACAACTCTTGAAGGCCGTTATGAAGCTACAGGAAACGGATTTAACAATATTACAGCTTTCCCTTCAAATCCGGATGCTACTGCAGGCGGATGGCAGGCTATTAAAGAAGGAGCCACTTCTCCTTTTGATGTTGTTGATGTTTGGAGTGATGCAGGTTCCGGTGCCCCCACCACACCTGTTATACAAACTTCTCTTAATTATCAGTGGGTTCCGATGAATCTTATTACAGAACCAACTATTGCAGCAGGACAAATTTTTGGTGTTGCACTTAAGAATGTTGCTCCTGGTTTTAACCTTGCCGCAGATCGTTTAGGCCTTTGGTCAGGTGCCAGCACAACATTGAATGGCTGGAAATACTATGCTAACGGAAGAACTGACGGCGATTTAACAACTGCCGGATGGTGGACAAGAACATATACATGGGATTTTGTCGTTGAAGTTGAATTAATCGGAGACGTAGCCCCTGAATTTGTTTCTTTCGAAAAATTAACAACTACTGTTGATCAATCTGCGAGAACAGTTCATGCTAATATTACTGATCAAAACCCTTCAGGCGGACCTGCCGGCGTTTCTTCAGCAGTATTACATTATAGTTTAGATTCCGGTAAAACATTTACAGATGTTACTATGACAGGTGCAGCGCCTGATTTTTCGGCTGCTATTCCTGGACAAAGCCCCGGACAATATGTTGTTTATAATGCAACTGCAACAGATCCAAATGGAAATTCTACTAACTCTAAAACTTATGCTTACTCAATTTTCCTACCTACACCGGGTATCAAAACCTTGGTAGTATTCAACGGTTATACCTCAGAATCAGGTTATCCTATGGATTATTATTTTGGTATTGATAGTATGACTTCCTATGATACTTATCAATTCCCTCACGATGTTTGGGCTTTTGGTCCACTCGAAAAAGCTCTTGTTGATAACTATGATAATATTTTTGAAATTTGTACAACCGGTCCTGCTGATTATAATGAAGCTTTAATTAAAGTTTGGTTAAGTGAAAAAGCCACTAGAAATTATTTCTTAGCAGGTCAAGAATATTTAGGTGCGAAAAATGCATACACAAATGTAACTTATGCAGCTGGTGATTTTGAATACGATGTGCTCGGTCTTGCCGGAAGCTGGAACGACATTAGCTACGCTGCAAGCGTTGGTCAGAAGAAGCCTTCAAGATTATTTGCTAAAACCGGTACCATGTTAGGCGGTGAGTTAAATGCGAAGTTCACAGCTTGGGCTACTGATTCATTAAATTACGATCCTACTTATGAAATTGGCGATGAAGATAACTGGATTGATGGTTTTGACGTTCAAGCAGGTCAAGAAGTTGACGTTGAAGTTGAAAGCCGTGGTATTGATAATGTTGCTCACGTTGCTAATTATCCTTGCGTTACCCACAGAACTTTAACTGCCGGTAACAAAATTGTCTTCATGAGTTTGGATCCTCTTTCTGTTAACTCTCGAGCCAAATATTATTGGTTTGGATTCAGCAAGGTTTCCCCTCAAGTTAAAGCTCTTGAATGGTTTGGTGCAAATCAATCACTTCCTCCAACAGTTGAATTCCGTGCAAACATGAGTGTTCAATTGAAAAAAGGAACATTCGCAGCAACGGATTCAGTATGGGTTCGTGGAGACTTTAACAGTTGGGGCGGAAAAGACTTTGAATTGAAGGACGCAGATGGCGACTCCATTTATTCAGCAGTTTTCACCAACTTTACAGAAGGTCAATCACTTACATTTAAGTACGTTCATAGCCCAGATGTTTGGGAATCAACAGGAAACAGAACATTAACCGTAACCGCGGGACCCAATGTAACTTCCGCTTGCTGGGAAGATATTTGTATTTACGTTCCTTCTAAAACGATTAAAGTTACTTTCTCTGTAAATATGGAACTTGAAAGATTGTCGACTTTATTCAATCCTGCAACCAGTACAGTATCAGCTCGCGGGTCATTTAATGGCTGGGGCGAAACGATGATGACAGCCTCACCGACAAACCTGGACGTTTATGAAGTTGTTGCAGATGTTATTGCAGCAGTTGGCGAAAAAGTTAATTTCAAATATTTCTATAGCCCCGGGACATGGGAAGTAGATAAACTTACAGACCCTACCCAAAACGATAGATATTTCATTGTATCACAGGCAAATTTTGATGCAGCTGCCATAACCTTGGATGTAGTAGGGTTTAATAACGGAGAAGTAGGGACGGTATTGAATCAAGATGCAAATATTACATTTACCTGTAACACAAACGGTGCATCAATCATTGACGCACCTGCTGGTACTGTATTTACATCTGTTTATATGTGTGGTGCAAACTCTCCTCTCCAATGGCCAGGCGGTGGATGGAGTGATGCTGAAATCACTAAAGCTATTCAACTTTTTGATGATGGTACTCACGGCGACGTAACAGCCGGTGATAAAATATTTACTACTAATAGTATTACCTTCCTACAATGGTCAACGTTAACTGTTGTTTACAAATATGGTGCAAACTGGGGATTAGCAACAAATGGCGGCAAAAATGATAATGAAGGCGGAGTTGGCGCTGACAAAACATTAAAAATGGGCAGATATACTTCAAAAGCAACTGTTGTAGATACTTTCGGAATAGTCCATACAACGGATGTATCAAAAGTTGAAAAACTTGGAAACACAATTCCTACAGTTTATATGTTGGAACAGAATTATCCAAACCCATTCAACCCTGAGACCTCAATTCGTTTCAGTATTCCGCAAGAAAGCTTTGTAACCGTAAAAGTATTTAATACTTTGGGTGAAGAAGTGATGACCTTAGTAAATGAACAAAAGACTGCAGGTGTGTATAATGCTTCGTTCAAAGCGAACAACTTAACCAGCGGTATTTACTTCTATACTATCAAAGCAAATGATTTCACTTCAACCAAGAAAATGATCTTGATGAAGTAATTCTCTGCTCTGTTCTTTATAAAGAAGGTTGCCCTGAATAAGGGCAACTCTTCTTTTTTTTTATGAATGAAATTCGTTACTTCCTCAAAACAGTAAATGTTTACAAGAGGAATTCCTATAATTTAATTATAAACTATGAGGTCACTAATGTGGAGTAAATTTTTTAGGATTCCCGTGTTACTTCTCTTCTTGGCAATCACCTATTACGGGTGCGTTGAAGAACCTACGATAGATCCTGTAAAAAGGCCTTACACACTTTTACGTGTTGCAAATTTTTCCTATAATGTCGATACATTAATTGTATCAGTAGATCCGGGAGAAGCAGGAGCAAAAGTGTTTAACCTTTACAAAAATCAAGTACCCACCCAATATTTTGAAATTCAATCAGGGAAAAGAAAATTTTTTGTAAAAAATCCTGCAGGAGATACGCTCTATAATGATAAAATCAACATTGGATCATACGAAGAACTTTCTTTATACTTTTCTGGATATTCAAAACCGCATGACGACTTGCTAAATACTTTTGGTTATGCACAATTTACGAACGGGATGGTTTATCTTGATGAAGGGCTTAATGATACAACTACTACTATCCAATGTGCTAATTTTGCTCCGGATACACCTACTGACAGTTCCATTAAATATCGTGTCTTAATTGCTGACACCACAACAAAAAATGTTATAAAAGAAGTTGCTACATTAAATTACAATTCGCTTGCAGGTAACGCGCTCCGGGGAGGCAAAGCCTATAAGATAAGTTATGCAAAACTTACAAGTGCAGCTGATGCAGCGGTGAAAACTTATTTATTTTATAGCGATACAACCTACATGTTTGATGCAGGTTTGCAATACTTTGTTTATGGTATTGGTAATCCAAAAAAACCGAATTTTATTATAGAAAAAATTACCCCCTTACCAATAGGGTCTAAATAATAAAGGAGATGAAAAGATGCGTAAATTATTTTTTATCATAGCAGGCTTGCTCTTCTCCATTGGACTTTATGCTCAATCCGGGAAGATTTCCGGAAAGGTTACCGATGTTGAAACAGGTGAACCTTTAATCGGTGCTAGCGTTATGGTCCAAGGTACAAACTTAGGCTCTGCTACAAATCTTAACGGGGAGTATATTATTCTTAATGTATCTCCCGGTAAATATTCAGTAGTTGCTAAATATGTAGGCTACAGGCAAGTAGAAACTACAAATCTTAATGTATCCGTAAACCTTACGACCGAAGTCAATTTTAAACTTCCATCTGAAGCTTTTAAACAAGACGAAGTAATTGTAGTTGCGGAAAGACCTTTAGTTAACAAGAATGTTACAAATGCAACAAGTATTGTCCGGACAGAAGATATCAAAAATCTCCCTATTCGTGGCGTTAATGCTGTAGTAGCCCAACAAACAGGAGTTGTAGAAAAAGGTGGTAACTTGTACATCCGCGGAAGCCGCAGTGATGCAGTTGCTTTTTATATTGACGGTGTTTTAGTTAATAACCCGGTATTCGGCGGTTCACGAGCTTCAACTATCACTAATGCAATTGAAGAAATTCAAGTTCAAGCGGGTGGTTATTCTGCTGAGTTTGGCGGTGCGAATGGAGGTATTGTTAGTACCCAAACCAAATCGGGGTCTGAAAAATACAGCTTAACGGCTGAAGCCATTACCGATGCATTTGCAAAACCGGGAAATAAATATCTTGGCGGTTATAGTTATGGCTATTCAGAATATGTTATAACGATGGGTGGACCTATTATTCCTGATTATAAGGGTTTAAAATTTTTCTTTGCCGGGAATAATGTTTTTCAAAAAACTCCGGCAAGATTTGAAAGAGAATATAATTTTACCGGTTTGTTCGATCCAGCTAACCCTAAGGATACTTTTGATATAGTTTATCCTGAAGGGATGCGCTTAAATCAAGCTGCTAATACTTATCAAGGTCAAGGAAATTTAACATGGGATTTAGGTTCTTTTAGCGTAAGGTTAAATGGAAATTATACGTATAGCACCAGCCGCGGAGGAGTAGGCTGGACAGGAATTGTAAATAAAAACAATGCTTCCCTAGACGAAAATAGAACAATAACTTCAAGTGTAAAAATCACTCATGTTTTAAGTTCAACTGCATTTTATGATGTTATATTTAACTATTTCGGTGATTTTTATGTTACAATGGATCCTATTTTTAAACACAATATTTCATTATATGGTGATTCAGTTGCAAATGCACAGTATGGACGGTCGTTGCTTGCAGATGGCCAATTGCGAACCGGTTATCAAGCCTACGGATTTGACTTTGCTAAATATGAAACTCCGTTTCGCGACTACCGTAAGCAAAAGACATCATCTTTCGGTGGAAAAATTAATTTCCTTTATCAATTAGGGAAACATCATGAATTAAAAGCCGGCGGTGAAGTAACTAACTATACGATTCGTCGTTATTCATTGAACGCTAGAGCAATTGCTTCGAACGTTAAATCAGTTGCTGATGGCGATATCCGGTTAATTTATAATCGTTTGGATAATTATGGATATGACGTTTATGGAAATACTTCGGATGGCGGTACACAAGCTCCTAAGCAGCCTATTTTTGCTGCTGCGTATATTCAGGATAAAATGGAGTTCCCCGACCTGGTATTGAATGTCGGTTTTCGTTTAGATTATATCAATACCGATTCAAGGGAATTTTTAAACCCATCAAATGTACAATTTGACGCATCTGGAATTATTGATCCTGCCTATATGAAAGATGTTAAACCTACAGTTCAAATTAGTCCTCGGTTAGGGTTTTCTTTCCCCGTAACTGATAAAACAGTTTTTCATGCTCAATATGGAAAATTTATTCAACAGTCTCAGTTAAGTAATATTTATCGAGGTTTTAATGTCAGCTCTGACATTATTAAAGGCGGTTATGCAGAATTAAACCCTGTCGGTTATGGCCTAAAACCTGAAAGAACAACTCAATATGATATCGGTTTCAAACAACAATTAGGCGATAATTTTGCTTTTGATATTACCGGTTTCTATAAGGATATTAAAGATCAAATTCAACTTAGGACAACTTTTGCGGAAGCAACTGCCCAACATACAAAGTACTATTCTCTATTAAATGGAGATTTTTCTACCGTAAAAGGAATAGAATTCAAAATTGATTTAAGAAGAACGCAAAGAATTTATGCTGCTTTTGATTATACTTATTCAGATGCTGAAGGTACAGGTTCTACTCCAACAGAAGCTGGAAGAGGAGTATGGCAATCGCCAACCGGTGAACCGTTTTTACCGGTACAGATTGCTCCTTTAAGTTTCAATCAAGCTCATCGTGGTTCTCTTAATATTGACTATCGCTTTGATAAAAATGATGGTCCGGAATTGTTTGGATCCAAATTTTTAGAGCAAGCAGGTTTTAACTTACTCTTTACTTTTAACAGTGGTTCCAATTACACTCAATATACCGGTTATGGTAATACCACTCCTCCGACAGAGGTGTTAAACTCTTCAACCACTCCCTGGAATTATCAGTTAGATGGACGTTTTGACAAATCTTTTCAGGTTAGCGGCTTAAATATAAATATTTATCTTTGGGTCGTAAACTTGTTAAATACAAAAAATGTAATTGATGTATTCGGGCAGACAGGTGATGCTTATGACGATGGATACTTAGCAACGGAAGTTGGTAGAACTGCTTATGAAAATTTTAAGAAAAATCCTAAATATGGACAAAAGGGCGCAGATACTTATAAACAGTTGTATTTAGCAAGTATTTATACTGCGGATAATTTTGGAACTCCAAGACAAATAAGATTAGGTATTCGTCTTGATTACTAACCCTAATTTATTGGTAACTACAAAGGAGAAATTTATGAATAATAAAAAATATGTTCATTTTCTAACTTTTCTTATTCTTTTCGGTTTGATGACCAGTTGGGTTACTGCCGGAGATAAGAGTAATGAAAGTAAAAAACAATTAAATAAAACTAACACAAATGATAACCACCAATATATTGCTATCAACCAAATATTTATGTGGGTAGGCAACAATGGTAATGGTTCAAGCGATCCGCGAACAGGAAACGGAGGCTTTTTTTGGCCCGGCGGAGAAAATGCAACGATTTCTGCCATTTATGCAGATGGTTTGATTTGGGGAGCTAAAGTTGGCCGGGAAACTCGTGTCAATGGGTCTGCTTATAGGCATGGTTTACAAGCGGGTAAAATACTTGCTACCGGTGAAGCTGATGATCCAAATCTTGGCAAGTATAGAGTTTTTAAAATTAGGAAAGGTTGGGAAAATCTTCCTCCCGGACCAAGACGTGATGCGTATGAAAAAGATTACAATGAATGGCCGGTCGAGGATGGTGCTCCTTGGGTAGATAAAAATGGGGATAATATTTTTACCGCTGGAATTGATGTACCTGAGTTTGTCGGTGATGAAGTCCTCTGGTGTGTAAGCAACGATTTAGATCTATCACGTTCAACTTATACTTATGGTACCGCACCAATGGGTCTGGAACAACAAATGACGGTTTTCGGTTTTAATAGAACCGGTGATCTTGGCGATATGGTCTTCAAAAAATATACGATAATAAACAAAGGCGCTTTAACCCTAAGAGATATGTACTTGTGTTATTGGTCTGATACTGACCTTGGCAATGCTACTGATGATTATACCGGGTGCGACACGGTATTAAAATTAGGTTATACCTATAATGGAGACAATAATGATGAAGGTTTCTATAATGCAGCTCCTCCCTCAGTTGGTTACGTCTTCTTTCAAGGTCCAATAGTTGAGAGTGCCACAACTGATAGTGCAAAATTCTTAAATTCATGGCGTTATGGTTATAAAAATTTACCAATGACTGGTTTTTCATTTTACATAAACGTGCAGGGAACTAGATATAGAGACCCTGATCAAGGTTCTGCTTCAGGGTCAATTCAGTTTTATAATTATATGACGGGTAAGAATTATTATGGAGAACAATTTGTTGACCCTAATACCAATTTAAGTACTAATATTATTTTATCCGGAGACCCTGTAGCTGGTACAGGTTGGTACGAAGGAACGATTGGTTGGCCCGGAGGTTCTTCTCCTCCTGAGGACAGAAGACACTTGATGTCTTCCGGTCCTTTCAATATGGCGCCTGGAGATACTCAAGAAGTAGTAGTTGGTTTAGTTATTGCCCGTGGTACCAGTAATTTAAATAGTATTACGGAATTGAAGAAAAAAACGAATACAGCGCAAATTGCTTATGATAACGACTTTAACTTAACTCCAGCTCCTGAACCTCCAAAAGTGAAATCATTTTCGGACGATAAACAGATAACTTTATCATGGGAACCGAATTCGGAAAGTTACGATGCGCTAGATAAATTAATCTTTTACAAAGGGAAAACAGATACTACTTATACTTTTGAAGGCTACCGTATATGGCAGTTCTCAGATCTTGCCGGTTCAGATCCCAAGTTATTAGATATTGTTGATGTTAAAAATGATGTGACTAAAATTACACAAGCAGGTGAAGTCAACGGAGTAAAAGTTGAATTTACTGTATTTGATTTACCAAATGCAGGTTTGAAAAGATTCTTTACTACAGGCATTGACAAAATTAAAAACGTAACTTTAGTAAACGGGAGCCCCTACTATTTTGCAATTACAGCATTCGGATATTCAGGTGAAAGCGATCCGAAATACTTGGAAAATCCTCCCCAAATTGTAGAGGTATTTCCGGCTGCACAACCAATTGATGTTACTTTTGATTACGGAAATGGTGACTTTATTAGTGCCAAGCAAACGGTTGGTTCATCAGATGCAGAAGTTAATTTATTTGTAGTAAATCCCTTAGCCTTAACAGGGAATAACTATAAAATTACTTTTGACTCTGTTACTGTTAGAAATTGGAATAACAAAAAAGACTCTCTGATTCTCGCGTACAATATGGTTAACATCTCGAAGGTTCCTGTAGATACACTTATTAAATTAAAAACTGAACTTGGAAGAGATTCTATCACTAATAAGATTGTAACAGATGGATTCGCTCTCGTTGTGAGAAATTCAGGTGCGGATAGTATTGCTAAAGTTCCATCATTATACAGAACCAAAAGTGTTCTTGAAGTAAAAGGTCCCGGCGGGAAAGCAATTTCTGAACCGGTGAATGTTTATACTGTTAATTCGACTGATAAAAAGAAATTAAATTCTACAAACAAATGGACGATTTACGCAAAGTCAAGCCTTCAGCGCTTTAATTGGCAAACTATCAAACCAGATGAAGGAATGGGTTACGCTAATTATGAAATTCGGTTTGCTGATTCTTCTTCTTTTTTTTACACAACAACGGGATTGACCGAAAAGTCAGTTATGACCAACAAGAACTCTTTAAGTTCGAAAGGAAAACTTCCTTTCGAAGTTTGGTTTACTGGAACTTTAGATGATGCTTCTGATGATAAGAGACTTATTCTGAAAGTTAGGGATTTAATCAAGGGTGCTACTCCTGATGGGATTGTGTTTGTCGATTCAACTCAAGCTATCCCAGATAGTGGTTGGACTCAATTGGCAAGTGGCGATTGGGAACAGGTGTATGCTTTCGAATCTTCAACGATTGACCCTAAGAATTTACCTGCAAAAGAGGCAGTTGCTTCCAAAATCACTGAACATAAAATTGGTGGAATTGTTTTCAACGGTACCTTACCTGAACCAGGAACTGTTATTAAAATAGAAACATACAAACCAATTTCTGCGGGACGTGACGAATTTACAGCAACCGTTCCTGCGGCGAATACGAATAATCTTACTGCCGCTAAGAACAATATCGAAAAAATAAGTGTTTACCCGAATCCATATTTTGGATCACATGCACTTGAAGAAAGTAAATATAATAGGTTTGTGCGCTTCATCGGTTTACCGAAACAAGCAACCATTACTATTGTTTCTCTTTCAGGTGTTTTGATCAAAAGGTATCAAAAATCTGGTGATTCTCAGTTTTTGGATTGGGATTTGAAAAACATGGATCTTTTACCTGTAGCAAGCGGAATGTATATAGCTTATATTGAAATTCCAGGTGCCGGTACAAAAGTTCTCAAAATTGCCATTATTCAAGAAACACAATACTTGGATCGAATTTAAGACAAGAGGGGAACCTCTTTGGTTCCCTTTCACTTAAATTTAATATAGGAGAAAAATTAAAATGACTAAAAAAATCACTTATTTTATAACAGTACTGCTCTTAGGAACAGTTTTGTTTTCGGAAGTTTTTGCAGGCGGCGCTAAAAGAAATGGAACTGCAGGCGCGGCGGAATTGTTGATTCCTTCAAGTGCTTCCGGATTAGCTTTAAATGGAGCTAATATTTCCAGTGTCTCCGGATTAGATGCAGTGTTTTATAATCCAGCCGGTTTTGGTGGAACACTAACTAACACGGAAGCAATGTTCTCTAACTTGACTTACATTGCGGATATTTCAATGTCTTATGCCGCAGTTGGGGTTAATTTTACCGATCTTGGCTCACTGGCTTTCAGTTTAAGGACCTTGAATTTTGGTGATATCCCTGTAACTACAGTTGAGAATCCTTATGGTACCGGTTCAACCTTTTCGCCCTCTTTTGTTACCTTAGGGTTAACCTATGCTAATTCCCTCACAGATAGAATTCGCGTGGGATTCAATCTTAAATTAGTTTCAGAAAAAATTGAAAGAACCAGTGCAACCGGGTTTGCACTTGATGCCGGTATTCAATACCAAGGGTTAGCAGGATTAGACGGACTTAATTTCGGGATCACCTTGAAGAATCTTGGACCACAAATGAAATTTGACGGACCGGATTTAATTCGTTCCGCTTCAGAAACCGAAGCTAAGAGAGGCACCAATTATTACACCATTGATGCAGCTTCGTTTGAATTACCTTCACAGTTGGAATTGGGCTTATCTTATGCTTATAGTATAGCCAGCGAATATAAGATGGTAGTTTCATCAGCTTTTCAGAATAATAACTTTGCCAATGATGAATATAAATTCGGCGGTGAATTTGTTTATGATGATATGTTGTTTTTACGAGGCGGTTATGCTTACATGGGCGAAGCTTCAGATAATGAATATCAACAATTTTTTGGTGTAACTGCTGGTGTTGGCGTTAAAGTTAATATCGGTTTCGAACTGGTTGTTGATTATGCTTATCGTGCTGCCAAATTCTCCGAGTCAAACCATCTGATCGGCGTTAAGTTCAATTTTTAATTAATTATTAATCTCAAAAGGCTGGTTTTTTACCAGCCTTTTTTATTCCCAAAACCCTATGAAGAAACTTTTCTTTCTATTCGTGCTTTTTATCATTCCGCTACTCTCTCAGAAAAAACTGAATTTTGAATTTGATTATGCAACGTTTCGCTATGATACTACCACAAAATATGTTGAAATTTATTATTCTATTCAGCAGTCAAGTTTGTCCTCACATAAAAACGATTCTCTGTATGAAGTAGAAGCACTGGTCAACCTAGCCTTTGTAGATAGCGCTTCAGGAAAAATAGTACAGCAAAAAGATTGGAAAGTGATAAATACGGTTGCCGATTCCCTAGAACTTGGAAAAAACATAAATCTTATTGGTGTTGTTGGGTTCTCACTTATTCCTCAAAAATATTACTTAACAATTTCTGTAGTAGATATCAATAATCAAGAGAATAAAGTTTCCTTTAAAGAAAAGCTCAACCTGCTTCCAATTTCAGCCCAAATATTTTCTCTAAGTGATATTCAACTTGCATCAAGAATTATCCAGGATAGTGATAATCAAGAATCGGTTTTTTATAAAAACACCATGGAAGTTATTCCTGCACCAAATCTCCTTTTTGGCGAGAATCAACCGGTGGTTTATTATTATAGTGAGCTATACAATCTCTTAACTGCGAGTGGAAATATTGATTTACACGCATTCGTGTATAACGCAAGTGGGGCTGTTGTTTTTTCAAAAAAGAAAAGTTTTTCAAATAAAACTGAATCAAGAGTTGAGGTAAGTACCGTAAATATTTCAAAAATGCCGACCGGTGCATACACGCTTGTTTTAGTAGCCGCAGATTCTACTGCAAGTAAAAAAGCATTTTCGTCAAAAAAGTTCTTCGTTTATAATCCGGCAATTGCGGATACAGCTTTCAAGCAAATGGGCAACTCAGATTTTATGGCAAGTCAATTTGCAATTTTATCTCCCGAAGAATGTGATCATCTCTTTGCAAAATCTAAATACCTTGCCGGTAGAAATCATCTAGAGCAATATAAAAAAGTTAGTTCAGTCGAAGGGAAAAGAGAATTTCTGTACAAATTTTGGAAAGAAAAAGATGAAATGCCTGAAACGCCGGAGAACGAAACTTTTATGAATTACTTTTCACGAGTTGAACTGGCGAATCAGAAATATTCAGCGATGAAGAAAGAGGGATGGAAAACAGATAGAGGACGCGTATATCTAATTTATGGTGAACCAAGTGAAATTGAAAGATTCCCGAATCAACTTGATTCTAAACCGTATGAAATATGGCAATACCATAATTTAGAAGGTGGTGTCATTTTTGTATTTGCAGATTTGACCGGTTTTTCAGATTACCAATTAATTAATTCTACGATGCGGGGAGAATTGCGCGACGATTCTTGGCAGCGTCGGATTATTACAAATTAATTTAACTTGAAAAATTGTTTTGAGATTTTTTTCCAATGAGCAATTTCGTAATCAACAATCATTTATTTTAGTTAACGGATGTTAAGTAATAAAACTTGACATTCTTATAAAAAATTTGTATTTCTACCATGAAGAAATAATTTATTCCATTTAAAAATCTTTTGTTTCGGTTTTTTTTAATTCTTTAAAATCAAATTAGCTAGCGTTACCGGCTTTTGTTCTTTGTCTTCAGTTAAGTGTTAGATAAAATAACTAGTTCACTACCATCACGTATCTTTAATAAGGAGAAATCATATGAAACGATGGGTTACTATTCTATTTTCTTTTTTGTTACTTCCAATGCTCATTTTTGCTGGAACAACGGGAAAGATAAAAGGTAAAATCACAGATCAAAATAATGGAGAACCGTTAATAGGTGCAAACGTAATAGTCGTTGGTACATCTTTTGGCGCTACTACCGATATTAACGGTATTTATTCAATTTCAAATTTAACAGCCGGGACATACAGCGTTAAAGCCTCTTACATTGGTTATCAGCCAACTACAATATCTAACGTACGTGTTAATGTTGACTTGACAACCGATTTAAACTTTAAACTAAATGTCGAAGGCATTTCAGTTGGAGAAGTTGTTGTAGTTTCAGAAAGACTTCTTATTAACAAGAGTAATACAAATGCTATTAGGTCTACAACAAGTGACATTATTGACGCACTGCCTGTTCGAGGTTTGAATAACGTTATAAGTTTAACTCCGGGCGTTGTACTCAGTAACGATGATGTCTTTGTTAGAGGTGGTCGTGTTGATGAAGTTGGCTATTATCTTGAAGGTACAAACATCACCAACCCGGTATTGGGTGGACGTGGTGTAACGATTATTCAGGATGCTGTGGAAGAAATCCAGGTACAGGCAGGAGGTTACACCGCTGAATTTGGTGGAGCTAATGCCGGTATTATTCGGACGCAGTTAAAGTCCGGAACATCTGACCTTAAAATTAGTACAGATTATGTTACTGATAACCTAAGCTTCAAAAGCAAGAGTAATAGATTTAATGGCAAGAAAAGTTTAGGAGCTTATACTTATGGTTACAATGAATTTACCGGTACCGTAAGCGGTCCTATTATTGATCATGTTAAAATTTTTGCTTTATTCAATTCTAACTGGGCGTTGGATGGCAACCCATTACCATTCCCGGGAATTGATTTAGGTGTGATCACAGATCCAAATTCAACCACACCATCTCATAATTCTATTGATCTTAGTTATCCGGCTGGTCCAACATACAGAACTCAATATCAAGGATACACGGGAACAGGTACGGTAACCTTAGATTTCAATCCATTAATATTTAGAGCGACAGGATCATATACAACCTCAGAACAAGGTAATGGTGGTGGCGGAAACATCACTTCATTATTAAATTTGGGAAGAATTGGAATTACAGATGCAATGAATGCTGCTTTTACAGGTAAAGTAACTCATATCTTAAACCCGACTACTTATTATGAAATAAGCGGAGGCTACACTCGAAATTCTACCGAAAGTATGGATCCTTTGTTAGGCAATAACTGGAAAGTTTATGGTGATAGCGTTGCAAATGCCAATGTCGGAGCTGTATGGAATAGAACAGCAGAAGATATTAAATCGGATAGAGTTGGAAGATATAGAAGACCAACACCTTACGATATACTTGGGTTCAGTTTTTCTGCTCCTAATGATGTAATTGCAGAATATGGTACTACTAAAAGAGAAGAATTGAATTTTTCTGCTGCTTTCTCTACAGAGATTAACAAAATTCATTCAATAAAAGTTGGCGGCGAACTTTCTATGTACACTATTAGAAGTTATAATGTTTTGGCCAGGTCCTATGCAAGTACAATATATAATAACAATCAATCATCTAATCCGGATCCATACAATGTTGTTATGCAAGGCTTAACAAATGGTTATGGTTATGATTTAGATGGTAACGAAATAAACTCTACTTTTAATTCAAGTGGTGGAGTGGACGATATCGGTCTTCTGGCTCCAAAGAGACCTAAATTTGCAGGCATTTATTTCCAGGACAAAATCGAATATAAAAATCTTATCTTAAATGTTGGATTAAGATATGACTACATAGATGTAGATAACATAGCTCTTAAAGATCCAACTCGTCCTGAAACCGCTATTGATTTTAATACCGGCGAAATTAATCCGAAGGGATTAGAGAAAACTCCTGCCTTCAGTTCCTTAAGTCCACGTCTTGGTTTTTCATTTCCTGTAACAGAACAGACTGTATTTCACACACAGTTTGGTAAGTTCGTACAGCAATCAAGGTTAAGAGATCTATATAATGGGATGTACGGAATTGGAGGGAATTTAATAGGCGGACTTTTTATCGGCGCTCCAACCGGCTGGAATGTTAGACCAACCAGAACAACCCAATATGAAGTTGGTTTCACCCAGCAAATATCAGACTTTATTTCCTTTGATATTACAGGATATTATAAAGATGTACAGGGGCAGATAGAATTTGACCTTCAGCCAGTAGCAACAGGTTCACCATTCCAGGCTTATAACGTTTTGAAAAATGGTGATTTTGCAACAACCAAAGGTGTTGAACTTTCTTTTACTATGAGAAGAATTGAAAGACTCCAGGTTAACGGTTCGGTTTCATTCCAGAATGCTTTGGGAACCGGCTCTAATGCAAACTCTCATGCCGGTATCGTTGGCGCACCTGTAGATGGTGTTACTGTTTACAAACCGGCTACCGTAGAACCTCTTGATTTCAATAAAGCGGTTACAGGTAATCTTAATATAGATTATAGATTCTCGAAAAGCGAAGAATCTTCTATCCTTCGTCAATTAGGATTTTCTGTTTTGTTAAAATTTGATAGCGGTCATCCTTATACATTAGGTCAAGGAAAGGGAAATAATTCGGGCTCACTTGAAGGTGATGCTAGATTCAGATCACCAATCGAAGCATTGAATTCTTCAACTACTCCCTTTACTTATCAGCTTGATTTGAGAATAGACAAGACTTTCTCAATCATGGATAAACTAAGTGCAAATGTTTATTTATTTGTAATTAACGTATTGGACACAAAGAATGTTCAGAATGTATTTTTAAGAACCGGTTCGGCAACGGATGATGGGTACTTAAGTAATCCAACTCTTGGAGGATCTTTACATCCTGATCAAAGAGCAGACTACGAAGCAATGTACAAAGCTATTAATGTTGACTATTACCAGGGCTACCAGGCAGCAACAGTAGGAAACGTTCTCTATGGTCCACCGCGTCAAGTTAGATTTGGCATTCGCTTAGAGTACTAATACAAAATTTGACAGCAAATATTAAAAAATAGGAGTTTAACAATATGAGTTCTAAAATAATAAAATACTTACTTGTCTTTCTGATGAGTATTTTAATTCTTGCCCCAGAAGCGCTTCAGGCAGAAGGGAATAAGAAAGACGGCGGTAATAAGTTGAATAAAACCGATGTTCAGACCACTTCAACTTATTTTAATATAAACAATATTTCGAGTTTCTTTTATAATAACGGTATCTCTGATATTGCTTCTTCCGGGAATTCCGGATTTGTTTATCCAAAAGGAAGCGGGAAAACAGCAGTATTTACCTCAGGATTGCTTTGGGGTGCTAAGGTAGCCGGTTTTACAGACCCAAGGGTTGGCGGAACCGCTTATAGAACAGGTCTTGTTCCTGGAAAAGTTCTCGCTAATGGAACTGCGGATGACGCTACGTTAGATAAATACAGAATTTTCAGAGTTCGCAGGGATATTTATCCAGGCGGACCAACTGTTGATTTAACTAACGATTCAAAAGACGAAGGAATTAGTTCAACAGTTTTAAGAACAGCCTATGAAACTGACTGGACACAATGGCCTGCAGATATGGGCGCTCCTTTTGATGATAAAAACGGTGATGGTGTTTATCAAGCGGATAAAGATATTCCCGGTATCCCCGGAGCAGATCAGACTCTTTGGTTTGTTACAAATGATTTAACTTCATCAAAAACAATATTACTTTATAATTCAAATCCGTTGGGAATTGAATGCCAGGTAACAATCTGGGGTTATAATCAAGCAGGCGCTCTTGGAAATACGTATTTCAGAAAATATAAACTAATTAACACAACTAACCGTACTGCATCACCTATAACATTTGACGATATGTATGTCTCGATGTGGTCGGATGTTGATCTCGGAGATGCCGGTGATGATTTTGTTGGTGTAGATACCGTCTTAAGTTTACAGTATTGTTATAATGCCGCAGCTAATGATAATACTTATCGTCCTTTGCCTCCACCGGCTGTAGGATTTGACTTTTTCCAGGGACCATTGCTGAACGGTATTGCCGGACAAGATTTGAATAAAAATGGCATTGATGACGCTTCTGATTATGGTATCTTTAATAATGCTAAAGTTGGTCCGGGTAAAATTAATTTACCTATGACCGCAGCTTATTATTTTGCAAATGGCGATCTTACTATCGGTGATCCTCCTCAGGGTACTAATGCCCCGGCTGATGGTTACCGTCAGTTCTATAATTTTTTCCAGGGTAAATTTGGTATTTCCGGCGCTCCTTTCATTAACCTTGCAACCGGAGAGCAAACTACTTATGCTCTTAGCGGTGACCCGGTTAAACGAACGGGCTGGTTGGACGGTGCTCAGCTGCCTGCCGGTGATAGACGCCAAGGAAGTGCATCAGGTCCATTTACTATGGCTCCTGGTGATACGCAAGAAGTTGTAGTTGCTGAAATAGTTGCTGGCGCCATACCCGGTGTTGATAGACTTTCAGCAATTGAATTACTGAAATTTTACGATCAACAAGCACAAGTTGCTTATGATAACTTCTTCAATCTACCGGTTGCTCCTCCTGCCCCGATCGTTACTGTAACACCATTGGATAAAGAAATTGTTCTTGACTGGTCAAAAGATGAAGCTAAATATTTAGCTACTGAAAAATCAGATTCCAAGGGCTATAAGTTCCAAGGATATAATATTTACCAATTGCCTACCGCTTTTTCAGCCGTCACCGAAGGGTTTAGAGTAGCGACATTTGATGCTGTGGATGGAATTGGTAAAATTAATGATTTGGTTTTTGATCCTACAACTGGTTCGGTTGTTACCCTTCCGGTACAGTTTGGAAATGACAACGGAATAAAAAGATTTATTTCTATTACAAATGACCTTGTAAGAGGCGGAGTTCCATTAGTGAATGGAATAAAATATTATTATGCTATTACAGCTTATAGTTATAATTCGAGTTTAACTGCTGTTCCGAACAATCTTGAAAATCCAATTAGCATCCTGACGATTGTTCCTCAAGTTCCAGACCCTGGAGTAACTCTTGGTGATGCAGCTAATGAATCTTTAGAATTAAAACATACTGGTGCCGCAGATGGAAGCCCTGCAGTGTCGGTAGTTGATCCAGCCGCAACACTCGGGCATGATTATGAAGTATTTTTTACTGACCGACAGGAAATCAGAGACCTTCATGGTGACTGGATCGCCGGAAGTAAAGTCTCCAGAAGATTCAGTGTTAATCATCCGGATACACTTACAGGTACATCTATAGATGCCGCAGCAGTTTATGGTCCTTCAGGTGCCCCTGAAACAGAGCTCCACTTTTTACTAAATTTAACATCAGCAGATGATGATTATGCAGATGCTATTACAATAACATTCCCGGTTGGTACATCAATTGTAAGCGCCCCGACATTTACTGCAGGTAATGGCGATATTGCTACAATAATTAAAGGCAATACAGTGATTTTCGGTGATACAAGTCATCCTTACACTGGAAATGGACCTTTTGCAGGCGGTGAAGAATTTAAAGTTATTGTTAGTTCTTTGACTCTTCCTGCAACAATTAATTGGGTTGTCTTTGATGACGGATATGGTGGTGGACCAATAGATGCTTTTGGTACTTCTACTATTTCTACAATTGGAACAAGCAAAAGAACCGCTTTATATTGGAATTTAAAAGACGCAACCTCTGGCGTTGTTAAACTTGAGAATCAAGGGACGGTAGTTGATAAAAATGATGCTACAGGCTTTACTACTTTGAATTTTTACCCAAAACGAGATGACATTCCGGTTTACTCAACTATCACTGCAAACCCGGTTGTTGATGGTTTCCAGATTGGTGTAAATGGCGGTTATGACGCTCCAATCAACTTTAATAAGAAAAAGTTGACTCTTTTACCTAAAGATAGTCCAACCACGCTAAGTTCAAGTTCTAAAACAACAAATCTGGACATCCAAAATTATACAATATTTGGTGGAACAGTCACCAGTAAAGCTATTGATAATTTTGGTTTCGGTACCGATGTTCTAGCTGAACTTCAACAAGATTACGAATTAAAATTCACCGGTGTTTGGGAAACAACGGTTGTAGGTACTGATACTATTATTAAAATAAAAGATGGAACCGGTTCTTTGGCTACGATATTCTCTACTTCTTCGGGTGCTGCCGGTTTAGCTACACACCCATTAAATCCAACACCAGGTGTAGCTGCTCCATTCTTGATTAGAATACCTTTTGAGGTATGGAATAAAGACACAAAGAAACAAGTTAATTTGATGTTTAGAGATCGTGCTCAAACGGCTGCCTCTAATCCATTTTATGCTTGGAATCCGAAGAATAGAATGTATGCGGTAATTGTTAATTCAGATTATAATGAAACAACACCATTAACCGGTGCTCTTCGTAATCCAGCTACATGGGTGCTTGTATTTTACGGTACAAACTATAATGTAGGTGATGTTGTAACCGTATCGTATGACAACCCATTTGTGATTGGTTTAGATAAGTACGCCTTCAGTACAAAAGGTTCATCTTTCTCTAAATCACTCGCTGAAAATCAAGTTGATAAAATTAATGTATTCCCAAATCCATACTATGGAGTAAATTCGGAAGAGTTAAACAAGTATAACCGATTTGTTACATTTAGTCATCTTCCTGCAAAAGCAACAATAAGAATCTTTAATCTTGCCGGTGTTAATGTAAAGACAATCGAGAAAGTCAGCACAGGTCAATTCCAGAGATGGGACCTTGCCAACGAAGCCGGTTTACCTGTTGCAAGTGGATTGTACATTGTGTACATAGATCTTCCTGAACTTGGTAAGACAACAGTTCTCAAAGTAGCTGTAATTCAGGAAAAACAAATTCTTGACAGATTCTAAATGAAACAAAGCTTAAAAGTATAGGAGTAAAAATGAAAAGTTTAGTTAGGTTATTAATAATTGTTTTTGCCCTCCAGTTTACACTTGATGTATATGCCGGAGGTGGAAACAGAACTGGTACAGGCGGAGCCACTCAGCTCTTAATTCCTGTTGGTCCTCGTGGTATAGCAATGGGTGAATCAAACATTGCTACATCCTATGGTGTGGAATCGATATTCTGGAATCCTGCAGGTGCGGCAAGAATGAGCAGTTCTACAGATGTGTTGTTTTCACATATGTCTTATATTGCCGATATAGGTGTTGAGTATGGAGCGGTCTCGGCAAATTTTGAAGGTTTTGGAGTTATTTCTTTAAGTCTAAAATCTCTTTCAATTGGAAACATCCCGGTTACAACTACGGAAAATCCAGATGGAACCGGTGCTACTTTCTCTCCTCAAATGTTAACTGCAGGGCTTTCCTATGCCCGTCAATTGACTGATAGAATTTCAGTTGGTTTAACAGCAAACATTATTTCGGAAACCCTTGGTGATGTCAGTACCTCAGGTCTAGCTTTCAATGTCGGTGTTATTTATGAAACCATGGGTGATATCGATGGTTTAAGTATGGGTATCGTGATGAAAAACGTTGGACCTCAGATGCAGTATGATGGATCAGGTCTTTTAACGTTGGCAGACGCTCAAGGTCAAAATCGTCCACCGCAGTATTATAAAATTGAATCTGCGTCTTTCGATTTACCCTCATCTTTCGAGATGGGTCTTGGGTATAAACTAAATGTTAGTGAAATAAATTCATTACAGTTCTCAGGTGCATACCAAACCAATAATTATTCGGGTGATGAATATAAACTTGGCGCTGAATATGGTTACGACAAGATGTTTTTTGCCAGGGTCGGTTATCAAGGTGCTCCTCAAGTAAGTAGTGAAAATTATCTCTATGGCTTAACAGCCGGAACAGGAATTCATTATAGCCTTCAGGGCATAGCAATTACGGTTGATTACACATACCGGGATGCTAAATATTTTAATGGAAATCATATATTTGCACTATCACTCGGTTTTTAATTGTTAATCATTTAATCAAAAAAGGCTGGTTTTACCAGCCTTTTTTATTGTAAATATGACATGAAGATAATTAATTCTCCTAATAGTGAGTTTACTAGTTCAACACATTACGAGCTCAATAAGATGATAGAGGACGTGATAATTAGCGAATAATTTTGCTATAAAATTGTTTTGAGATTATATTTACAACGAACAATTTCTAAGTCATTTATTAAAAAAATCATAATTGCAAAGTTTGAAAAACAAGTTAGAATATTTCCTCTTTCATTCTTTAAGCAAGTTCTTTTGCCTGTTAGGCATTGATCATTCCAGGAAATTTGCTTTCCCCTTAGCTTTACTTTTTTATTACTTCATCCCCATTCGTAAAAAAGTTGTTAAGAAAAATTTATCCTTAGCTTTTCCAAATTTATCAAAAGAAAAAATAAGTAACACCGCTTTTGAATGTTTTAAAAGTCTTGCAATTACTTTAATAGAACTTCTTTGTATCCCTATTCTAAAAAAAAGTGATATCGAGAAGTATTTTAATTGGGAAAATATTTCTTTACTTGAAAAAAAATATT
Source organism: Ignavibacteriaceae bacterium (assembly GCA_023229425.1). GTDB lineage: Bacteria > Bacteroidota > Ignavibacteria > Ignavibacteriales > Ignavibacteriaceae > UBA1563. The sequence continues at coordinate 102,189 of JALNZG010000003.1, read as the reverse complement.
CCGAAAATAAAGGAGTGATTCTCCTTATTTCACATTCTGCCAATTGGGAATATGCAACGCTCGCAATTTCTCAAAAAATGGGATTCCCGTTTGGGGTAATTATGAAGGAGCAAAGAAATACTTTAGTAAGTGATTGGATGGTGAAGTACCGCTCAAAATGGGGAAACAGAATGATTACTCTCGGAATATCAGTAAGAAATTTTTACAAAGAATTGTTAGATAAACATATAGTTCTTCTCGCAGCCGATCAGAGAGCGTCGAAAGAAAGTCAGCGAGTTTTATTTTTCGGAAGATTGTCAACATGCTTCAGCGGTCCGGCTTCACTTGCCCTTAAAACCGGTGCACCGATCATTTTTGCTTTAATGAAAAGGGAAAAGAACTTGTCTTATACAATTAGATTTGAGGAAGTTTCACTAGAAAATCTACCAATATCAGAAGAAGAAAAACTTCTTGAGATTAGCCAACGACATACTATAATTTTAGAAGAAGCTATTAGGACCGCACCGGAACAATGGTTATGGATGCATGACCGATGGAAATTCTAAATCAAAATAAAATAGTAGTAATACAAACCGCTTTTCTTGGTGATGCGGTTTTAACTTTGCCGATGCTTGAAGTTTTGGCAGAAAGAAATCCTAATGCAAAAATTGATGTAGTAACCATTCCCAAAAACTCAGCAATATTTCTTGCCTCACCTTATGTAAATGAGGTTATTATTTATGACAAAAGAGATACTCATAAAGGAATGAAAGCTCTTTTTGCTTTTGCAAGAAACTTGCGGCAAAATAAATATGATGTAATTGTTGCCCCACATCGTTCACTACGTACTTCTTTAATAGTTTTATTCTCGGGGATTAAAGAATCAATTGGATTTAGTAATTCAACTTTTTCGTTGGTTTACAAACATGCAGTTAAATACAATTATCAATTATATGAGACGGCAAGAAATATATCACTGATTTCAGATAATGCGGAAAATCTTTATTTAAAATATTTACCCAAAGTTAATTTTACGGAGGAGATAAAACAGAAAGTAGATAAACTTGTTTCTTCATTTCCTAAGGAAAGCAAGATCATAGCAATTGCGCCGGGAAGTGTTTGGTTCACTAAACGATATCCGAAAGAACATTTTATTACGCTAAGCCGTGCATTGCTAAATAAAAATTATTTAATTTTACTTATCGGATCAGAAGCGGAATTTACTTTAACTGAAGAAATCCGGCAGTCACTTAATGGAAACTGCATAAACATCGCCGGGAAATATTCTATTGTTGAAACCATTTATCTCTTGACCATGTGCAGTTTGTTGATAACTAATGACAGCGCCCCAACACATTTTGGAATGGCGGCTAATATTCCAGTATTGACTATCTACTGTTCAACGGTGCCAGATTTTGGTTTTTTTCCATATAATGAAAAGAGCAGCTTCGTCGGACTAGATAATTTAACATGTAAACCGTGTGGTATTCATGGTTATGAATCTTGTCCGCTTGCACATTTTAATTGCGGACAAAAACTGCTTCCAGAAAATGTGCTGGAAAAATTAGAAACGTTGTTATAAAAAATATGACTAAGAATTTATGCAAAGGATAAAAAATATACTCTCAAAATATGGATTTTCGATTGTCGTTCTTCCGAATGCTAATCAATCGGTTATTCAAAATAAAACCATGAAGGGTAAAATCCTTTTTCTTGTAATTCTTCTCTACTCGTTGATTTTATTTTTACTCATTTCAATTTTCTATACATTTACACCGGCAAAATATCTTTTACTTCAAGATAGTGATATTGCAAGAGTTAAAGGATTTGGTGAGTTGCAATCTTTAAATGATAAGATAAATGTTCTTGTAACAGAAATTGACAAACTTAAAAAGACTAATCATAATTTAATGAATGCAATTTACTTAGCCGATTCTTCGCTCATCAAGAAACCGTTGATTGACAAAAAAGAAATAGGTGGGAGTATCTGGAATGTTTTTCAGGATTTAATTTTCAATCCACACCAACAGACAATAATTTTCCGAAAGCCGATTAATGGTTTTGTGAGTCGCGGGTTCTCGGCAAATAACGGACACTTCGGTACAGATTTTTCAGTGAAGATCGGCACACCTATTTATAGTGCGGCAAACGGTTATGTTGTATTGGCTGATTACACCGTCAACGACGGGTATATGATGATCATTGCTCATTCAGATGATTACATTACGGTTTATAAACACTGCAGTCAGTTGGTAAAATCAACCCGCGATTTTGTGACTCAAGGTGAATTGATAGCTCTTTCCGGAAATACTGGTAAACTTACTACAGGACCTCATCTTCATTTTGAAATTTGGAAGAATGGCTTTGTTATTGATCCCGAAAATATTTTAGCTAATTATTAGGAGAAAAAATGAAATTAGTTTCAAGTGATTCAAGTTTGGAAAATCTTAGCATCATCAATAAAAGTGCAATAGTTAACGGAAACTTTTCTACAGAAGGAAGCCTACGAGTTGATGGAATCATCAAAGGAGATGTTGCGATTGGCGGAAATATCGTTCTTGGCAATAATGCAGAAATTCATGGAGAAGTAAAATCAGGTAATATTACGATCGGCGGAAAAATATTTGGATCTGTATATGCATCCGGAAAAGTTGTTCTCGAAAAGAATTCTCTATTGAAAGGAGATTTGTTTGCGAATATTTTGGTTGTAGAAGAAGGAGCCCGCTTCGAAGGAAGAAGTTCAATGGAAAAAAATGAAAAAAATATTTGAAACAGACCAAAGCAGCTTAAACAAATCATTTAAAGATGCAGGACCGTATTTAGGATTAGGAGTTCAATTAGCCGCAACTATTGTTCTGTTGATATTAGCTGGTTCCTGGCTTGACGGCAAATTTAATTGTTCTCCCTGGTTTACTTTGGTCTTAGGACTTTTCGGAGGTTTTGCCGGAACATATAATCTTATAAAAACGGTAATAAAAATAGGCAAGAAACAGGATGCTGCAACAAAATAAATTGTTTTTCCTTACACTCTCAATTAATTTTGTTATTCTTCTCCTTGTTTATGCAGCTTTTTTACAAAATTTAGTAAAATATGATTTTTTTCTTGCCACACTATTGGCACAAATAGTAGTTCTTCCTAATTTTGCAATTGGATTCTCGGCAATAATGTGGTCATTGCAAAAAAATGAGCAAATTTTCCTCCTTATTGTTTTGGGAGGAATGCTTTTCCGGATGGCTTATATATTAGGAATGGTTTTTCTCTTTCTACATTTCTTGAAGATTAACCAGAAATATTTTATATTTGACCTCTTTTTATTTTACTTTTACTTTCTCACTGCTGAAATATTCATTTTAGTAAAGCAAAAGATTCTAATTACTGATAAAAAAACATGAGCGAACAGCAAACAACAGCAATTGTCGATACCTTGAAGCAAGATTCAACCTCGCACGGTGGTTCTAGCAGTGATTGGATAATGCATCATATTATGGATAGTGATAAATTGGATTTCGCTCCGTTTGGTTCAATTCCGCTTCCACAAATTCATCTTTTTGGGCTTGATTTATCAATAACCAAACATGTATTGTTCTTATGGATATCTGCGGCTTTATTGGTTTTTCTAATGATAAGAGTTTCAAAATCATATAAAAAATCGCTTGTTCCCAAAGGTGTTGGAACACTATTTGAAATCTTAATTGAATTTGTTCGTGATGAAATTGCCAAACCGACGATAGGTAAAGGATACGAGAAATTTTTACCATATTTGTTAACGGCATTTTTCTTCATCCTTTTAAGTAATTTTCTTGGGTTAATTCCTTATTCGGCAACCGTTACAAGCAACATTACGGTTACTTCGGTATTAGCAATCTTTTCCTTTTTTATGATTCAATTAGCTGGAATTAGTAAAAACGGTTTGTTCGGTTATTTTAAAGGATTGATCCCTCACGGAGTACCGGTGTTTTTACTACCGATAATGCTTGTAGTGGAATTACTCGGCTTATTTACAAAACCCTTTGCCTTGGCAATTCGTCTTTTTGCAAATATGACCGCGGGGCATATTGTAATTTATGCGTTGATCAGTTTGATTTTTGTATTACATTCTTATTTGGTTGCGCCGGTTTCTATAGGGATGGCGCTCTTTATTTACTTGCTTGAAATCTTAGTAGCATTGCTTCAAGCGTTTATTTTTACCATGCTTTCATCGTTGTTTATCGGCATGGCTTATCATCAAGATCATTAATAATTTATTTAATTAAGGAGAAACACAATGACAGGTAGTATTGCACTTTTAGCCGCTGGTATTGGCGCAGGAATGACAATTATCGGCGGAGCGCTCGGAATAGGGAAATTAGCTGCATCAGCAATGGAAGCAAGCGGAAGACAACCTGAAGCTGCTGGAAACATCAGAACCTCCATGATTATTGCCGCTGCTCTAATCGAGGGAATTTCTTTGTTCGCTCTCGTTATTTGCTTTATTCTTGCAGGTAAATAATAACCTGAACATATTAAGTTTCGTTTCTTTAAACTTTAAAGTTAAAGGTTAAATTATGTTTGGTTTATCAATAATAGCTTTGTCGGCATTATTTGCCTCAAGCGAAGAAGGCGGCAGCGGTAGTTTGCTTTCAGTTAATTATGGTTTGGCATTCTGGACCGTCTTGACTTTTTTACTCTTGCTTCTCATTCTTAAAAAATTTGCTTGGAAGCCAATTCTTTCCGCTCTTGATGAACGGGAGCAAAAGATCAAAGATTCTTTATTGATGGCGGAAAAAGCAAATGAAGAAGCCAGACAAATGATCGAAGAGAATAAAAAGCAACTCCTTCTTGCTGAAGATGAAGCGAAAAAAATTGTTGAACAAAGCCGCATTTATGCAGATAAACTAAAAACTCAATTACTCGAAGAGAGCAAAGCGCAATCACAAAAATTGATTGAGAACGCTTCGCAAGAAATTGAGCGCAAAAAACTTGAAGCATTTGACGAACTTAAAAATCAAGTTGCCGATCTGTCTCTTTCGATTGCTGAAAAGATTTTGAAGCAAAATGTTGATAAGAACGCTAATGCCGAAATGATTAAGAAATACATTGATGATATTCAGAAGAATTAACCATGGCAGTAAATAAAGTTGCCGTTAAATATGCTAAGAGCCTTCTCGATTTTGCAGAAGAAAGAGAAGCTTTGCCGACCTTTTCAAAGGATGTAGATGTCGTACTTAACGTCTTCGCACAAACCGATGAATTGAAGAGATTTTTCAAAAATCCTATTATTAAAGAAAAAGATAAAGCCGCAGTTTTTACTTCTCTTTTCAAAGAAAGAGTTTCAAACGAATTTTTTGAATTCGTTTCTCTAATGATTCGCAAAGGGAGAGAAAACGTTTTGGAAGAAGTCCTCTTATCTTTTGTTGGATTTAAAAACGAAGCGCTTGGTATTGTTCCCATTGCTTTAACTACGTCGTATCCGTTAAGCAGCCAAGAACTTGAACCCATTAAAACTGCATTTGAAAAAATTCTAAACAAAAAAGTAGTATTTACACTTTCCGTTGATGAACGACTTATCGGCGGTTTTGTTGCTAAATGCGGCGACCAAATTTATGATGCTTCACTTCAGCATCAACTGGCGCTGATTAAAAACCAATTACGCGTCGGTGGACCTTCATTAAACTAATGAATCCGCCTCAGGCGGACTAAAGGAAATTTATTATGGTAGATTTAAAACCTGATGAAATAACAGCGATTATACGGAAACAAATTTCCGGATACCAAAACGAGGTTGATGTTTATGACTTCGGAACTGTGCTGCAAGTCGGCGATGGTATTGCCCGTGTCTATGGGTTATCAAAAGTTATGGCGAGTGAACTTGTAGAATTTCCGAATGATGTTTTTGGTATGGTGCTAAATCTTGAAGAAGATAGTGTTGGATGCGTTTTGTTTGGTGACTCCTCTTTAGTAAAAGAAGGTGACCAGGTGAAACGAACCGGAAGAGTTGCTTCTATGCCGGTTGGCAATGCAATGCTCGGACGCGTTATTACTCCGTTGGGAACACCACTTGATGGAAAAGGTCCCATTCATACGGATCAGTTTTTGCCGATGGAAAGAAAAGCACTTGGCGTTATTCAGCGTCAACCAGTTAAAGAACCGCTTCAAACAGGTATCGGCGCTATTGATGCGATGATCCCGATTGGACGCGGTCAAAGAGAATTAATTATCGGTGATCGCCAGACTGGTAAAACCGCCGTAGCTGTTGATGCAATTATTAATCAGAAATTTACTCATACTGCTGAAGCCGCTCAGTTAGGCGTTAACCCTGTATTTTGTATTTATGTTGCAATCGGACAAAAAAATTCAACCGTTGCACAGGTTGTTGCAAAACTGCAAGAGAATGGCGCGATGGAATATTCAACCGTTATTGCCGCTTCTGCTTCAGACCCTGCACCGCTTCAATTTATTGCTCCTTATGCAGGCGCAACTTTAGGAGAGTTTTTTAGAGATAACGGGAAACATGCTCTTGTAATTTATGACGATCTTTCAAAACAAGCAGTTGCATATAGAGAGCTTTCATTATTGTTAAGAAGACCTCCGGGACGCGAGGCTTATCCGGGCGACGTTTTTTATCTCCATTCACGTTTATTGGAAAGAGCTTCAAAATTAAGCGATGAACTTGGTGGAGGAAGTTTAACCGCTTTGCCTGTTATTGAAACTCAGCAAGGAGACGTTTCCGCATACATTCCAACGAACGTTATCTCAATTACCGACGGTCAAATTTATCTTGAATCGAATTTGTTTAACGCTGGCGTACGCCCTGCTATCAATGTGGGTATTTCCGTTTCGCGCGTAGGCGGTAATGCTCAAATTAAAGCGATGAAAAAAGTTGCAGGAAGTTTGAAACTTGATTTAGCTCAATACCGCGAACTGGAAGCTTTCGCTAAATTCGGTTCGGATTTGGATGCTTCTACAAAGAAGATTTTGACCCGTGGTTCAAGATTAGTTGAATTACTGAAGCAAGGGCAGTATGTACCCGTTCCGATTGAAAGACAAGTGGTAAGCATTTATATTGGAACCAACGGTTACTTAGATGAAATCCCGGTGGTTGATGTAAAAAGATTTGAAAAAGATTTTCTTGAATTTGTTGAAGTTAAATATTTTGAAATTTTTAAATCTATTAAAGAAACAAAAGAGCTAAAAGAAAATACGGTTACTTTGTTAAAGCAAGCCGGAGCAGAATTTACAAAAACGTTTAAGAAGAGCGTCTAAGGTATGGCAACGTTAAGAGATATACGGCGAAGAATTAAAGGCGTTCAAAATACTGAGCAAATTACCAAAGCCATGAAAATGGTTGCAGCCGCTAAATTACGACGCGCTCAAGAAAATGTTATCAGTGCTCGTCCGTATGCTAGAAAGATATCGGGATTAGTAAATCATTTATTGACAGACGAACTAAGTGATACCAATCCATTATTAGTTGAAAAACCAATTAAGAAAGTCCTTGTAGTTGTCCTTACTTCCGATAGAGGTTTATGCGGAGCTTTTAACACAAATATTTTGAAAGAAGCCGTTAGATTTATTGGTGAAGAACTTATTCCGCAGCAAATTGAATATTCAATGTATTGTATCGGGAAAAAAGGATTTGACTTTTTCAGAAAAAGAGATTATACGATCGCAGGAAATACTCTCGGAGTTTTCGGACATCTAAAATTTACCGATGCATTAGCGATTTCAAATGAAATTATTTCCGGTTATCTAAATGGCGACTACGATAAAATTGTAATTGTGTACAATGAATTTAAATCGGTCGTCCGTCAGGAAATAGTTCGCGAACAATATTTACCGATTTCTTTTGGTGAATCAGAAAAAGTAAAGCGTACAACAATCGATTATATTTTTGAACCCTCACAAAAAGAAATAATAGATTCTTTGCTGCCGAAACATTTGCAATCCCAGATGTGGAGAATGTTATTAGAGTCCAACGCATCTGAATATGGTGCTCGCATGACCGCCATGGACAATGCTTCGACGAATGCAAAGGAATTGATCAGGTCGTTAAAAATCACTTACAACAAAGCGCGACAAGCGGCAATAACAAAAGAAATTCTTGAAGTTGTTTCCGGCGCAAATGCTTCAAGGTCTGCATAACCAATATGCTTGAAGATCTTAGTGCAAAACTTGAACTTGCTTTAAAAAAAGTTCGCGGTCAAGGAAAAATCACCGAAAAAAATGTTTCCGAAACTTTGCGGGAAATTCGCCGTGTTCTTTTAGATGCCGACGTTAATTACAAAGTTGCTAAAGAGTTTATTGAAAATGTTTCTAAAAAAGCTTTGGGGCAGGAAGTTCTTTCCTCAATAACACCGGGGCAGTTAATAACAAAAATCATTTATGACGAATTAACTCTTCTACTTGGTGATAAGAATGCTGAATTGGAGATTAATCCAACTGGACCAACAATCATTTTGATTGTCGGACTTCAAGGTTCAGGTAAAACGACGTTCTCCGGTAAACTTGCCGGTAAAATGAAGCAGATAAATAGAAAACCGCTTCTTGTTGCGGCAGATATTTATCGCCCGGCTGCAATCGATCAGTTAATGCATCTCGGAAAATCTATTTCAGTTCCTGTTTTTTCGCTTGAAGAAAGGGATGCGAGAAAGATTTCAACTGAAGCTTTACTTTTCGCTAAGCAAAATGGATATGATACGGTTATTATTGATACTGCCGGACGACTTCATGTTGATGAAACTTTGATGAAGGAAATTTCGGATATAAAAGAACTTGTAAATCCAACTGAAACATTATTTGTAGTGGATTCAATGACCGGACAGGATGCAGTAAACTCTGCAAGAGCTTTCCATGAAAAGGTTAATTTTACAGGTATAGTACTTACTAAACTTGATGGTGATTCTAAAGGTGGTTGCGCTCTTTCAATTCGCGCCGTTGTAGGGGAACCGATAAAGTTTATTTCAAACGGCGAAAAGCTAAACGCTATAGAATCTTTTTATCCGGAAAGACTTGCTTCAAGAATCTTGGGCAAAGGCGATGTTATTTCTCTGGTTGAAAGAGCTCAGGAAGTGTTCGATGAAAAAGATTCAGCAAGGCTCGAAGAGAAACTTCAAAAAAATAAATTTGATTTTGAAGATTTTCGGAGTCAAATTAAGATGTTAAAAAAAATGGGTTCGCTTTCCTCATTAATGGCAATGATTCCCGGTCTAAATCCAGGGATGATGAAAGATGCAAAAATTGATGACAAAGCGCTTGTTTGGATTGAAGCGATCATCAACTCTATGACCATAGAAGAGAGAAAGACACCTAAAGTCCTAAACGGAAGTAGAAGAAAAAGGATTGCGAAAGGAAGCGGCACTTCAATACAAGAAGTTAACCGTCTTATCAAGCAATTTCAAGAAATGCAGACAATGATCGGAAGAATGAAGCAAAAAGGCTTTTTAAATTCGGTTATTAACAAGAAAAGTTTTAATTTTAATTAAGAAAAGTGACTAATTTGGAGATTATATAATTTGGCAGTTAAGTTAAGATTACGCAGAATGGGAAAGAAGAGACAACCAATTTACAAGGTTGTGGCTGCAGATTCCCGTTCACCGAGAGATGGAAAATTTTTAGAAGCAATTGGTCTTTACAATCCGAAAGCAAATCCGCTTTTTGTTGATATAAAAGAAGATCGTGCATTGTATTGGTTAAGTGTTGGCGCTCAGCCTACCGATACGGTAAGAAGTCTCCTTCGATCAAAAGGAATTACATTAAAGCAAGAATTACTTAAACGCGGTGCCCAACCGGAAGAAGTTGTAACCGCTATGGAAAACTGGAACAAGCTTAAAGAAGCTTCCTCTGAAAGGAAAGCTGCAAAAAAAGAGAAGAAAAAAGAGACCAGTACAGCAGAAGTAAAGGGCGCTGCTTCTGAAGAAAAAGTAGAACAATCCGCTTAATTTTATTGAGCGATTCTGTTTCGGCTTTTTTTACTTAATTCTAAAAGCTCCCGTGCTCTAATTTAGGAGATTCTTCCATGAAGGAATTCGTCGAATTCATAGCAAAACATCTCGTTGATGATCCTGATGCTGTTGTTATCACGGAAAAAGTGAACGAGGAGAAGAAAATCGTTTTTTCTTTAAAGGTTGGACCAAACGATATCGGAAAAGTTATCGGTAAAAAAGGAAAGACAGCGCTCGCTATGAGAACCTTACTTACGGCGGTTGCTGCTAAGCAGGGTAAAAGAGCAATTTTAGATATTGAAGACTAATCTCTTTTGATCGGTTTTGTCCTTCTAGGAAAAGTTATTTCTGTTTGTGGAAAGAGCGGAGAAGTTAAAGTAAAACTTTTTAGCGAAGAGTCTGAAGAGATTATTTCCTTGGATTTTTGTTATGTCGATTTTTTCGGAAGCAAAAAAAAATTACGAATTAAATCGGCCAAACAAAACGGAAAGTTTTTAATTTTTTTGTTTGAAGGATTCGATTCACAAGAAGCAAGTTCGGTTCTTCTTGAAAAAGACCTCTTTCTTGAAAGGGAACAGAACGAAGAGCTGCCTGAATTTAGTTTTTTAATTAAGGATTTACTAAATAGTAAAGTTTTTATTGATAATGAACTGCTGGGAGAAATAGTTGATGTTCTTTCTCTTCCTGGTAACGATGTTTATGTAGTTGAAGACGCAAAAGGGAAAGAAATATTAGTCCCGGCTGTAAGAAAAATTATCAACCGGTTTGATAAAATTGAAAAAAAGCTTTATTTGAAAGTTGATAAGAGTTATTTCGAGGATGATGAGAATTGATATTATTTCTGCTGTACCTGAATTACTGCAAAGTCCTTTAAACACAAGCATACTTAAAAGAGCACAACAGAAACAAAAAGTTGAAATATTTGTCCATAATCTTCGTGATTATGCATTTGATAAACATAGACAAATTGATGATAAACCGTTCGGTGGCGATGCAGGAATGCTTCTTAAACCCGAACCGTTCTTTGCGATACTTGAAAAACTGACTGCGGAACGTAGATACGACAAAATTGTATTAACCTCACCGAAAGGAACGTTGTTTACGCAAAAAGTGGCAAATGATTTTTCACTTTGCAATACTATCCTTTTCCTTGCGGGACATTACAAAGGAATTGATGATCGTGTTCGGCAAAAATTTGCCACAGACGAAATTTCTATCGGCGATTTTGTTTTAACGGGCGGCGAGCTTCCTATCTTGCTTATGGTAGATGCAATTATTCGGTTAATTCCCGGAGTACTGAATGATAGTCTTTCTGCTTTGAATGATTCTTTCCAAGATGGAGAAAGTCTTTCTGCACCCCATTACACCCGTCCTGCAGAATTTAAAGGGATGAAAGTTCCTGATGTTTTGTTAAGCGGAAATCATCCGGCGGTTCAGCAGTGGCGCGAAGAACAATCAAAATTAGTAACAGAAAAATGGAAAAAAAATAAAATAGAGCGGAGTAAATCATGATTAGCTTACATGAATTGTTGCCGGAGCAACAACCAAAAATTGACATGCCGAGTTTCAGGTCGGGCGACCACATTAAAGTACATGTGAGAGTTATTGAAGGTGATAAAGAAAGAATTCAAGCTTTCGAAGGAGATGTTATAAGCATTCGCGGAGGCCAGGAAAATAAAACTTTTACAGTTAGAAAAGTTTCAAGCGGTGTTGGCGTTGAAAGGATATTTCCCTTTCACTCACCAAAAATTGCAAAAGTTGAACTTCTTAAAGAAGGCGATGTACGGAGAGCCAAATTATTTTATCTTCGTGAACTTTCCGGTAAAGCTGCAAGAATTAAATCTAAAAAGAGTTAACAAAACGACAAGCCGCCGCTTGGCGGCTTTTTTCTTATATGAAGTACTTATTCCCCGACAATCTTTTTGCCCGTTTTTTTGCTTTTTCATTTTCTGAAGAAGAAAAAAAAGAGATAGCATTTTTACCATCTGCTGAACTAACGGGTGTATTGGCTAAAGAGACTAATGCCGTCGGATTAATCCCTACATTAGACCTGCTAAAACATGAAGACTTATTTATTTCAAAGCTTGGCGGTGTTTCATTTGAAAGTGAATTTTGTAATGCTTATTTCTATTTTCCCACCGACGGAGAGCAGAAAAAAGTTACTGAAGTTTCCCTCTCTGGCGATGTTTCTTCTCTGGAAGCTATACTATGCAAAATATTATTTGCCGAACTTTATGATCAACAGGTGAAAATATCGCTTAGTACAAATCATGTAACAGATGCTGAAACAACTTTGTTACTTGTTGGTGATACTAATCTTGCAAACGAAAAATATTTGAAAGGAATTAGTTTTGCCGATGAGGTGATTGAAATACTCTCTGCCCCTTTTGTGAATTATGTGTTTGCCGGAAAAGAAAAAGAAACCGTTGAAATATTTAATAACAAGTTTGCTTCACTCATCCCAAAATATTACGAATCAATTCTTCCTTTTATATCTTCACTAGATTTTTCTAGCGACCTAAAAGATAAAATCAAACTAGGTTTTTCTTCTTTCGTATTTGAGTTTGACAGCATGGATATTGATGGTATTGCACAATTGACGCGTCTGCCTTATTATCACGGTATGATAAAAGAAATAATTGATATTAAATTTGTTTAAAGAAACCGCTACCTCAAAAGTAGTATTGGATTCACACCGAGCGAAGTTGAAGTGTGGTTGAAGCGTAAGCTCACATTTCTCGACTTCGCTCGAAATGACCACCTCACTTTTTGAACCAACCGATCCCGAACAAATTATAGTGCGATATATGAAACACTTAGTACGTTCGGATTTTCTTGAATTTTTTGAAGACGCGCAGTAGAAATTCCGGCTTTCAATTTCATGGTACAACTTGCTATCAATCCGCCGTCAAAAATAATATTTTCAATCTCCTCAATGTTTACATCTTCTTCTTTGATCACAGAAAATATTGAAGAAAGCACTCCCGGTTTATCAAAGTGTTTTACAACTAATTGATAACTCGCTTCGATGGTTGTGGCTTTGTTTACCCAATGAGCGATCAGCCCGCTGTTAAGATAGTCTTTAATAATGCGCACGGTTTCGGCAGCAACAGCATTCTGCGCTTGCTCAGTTGAAGCGCCGATATGATGGGTTACATAAATATTTTTCGATTGTTGCAGCGGGGAAGTAACAGTGCCGGATTTTTGTTCCGGTTCACCTTTAAATACATCTAATGCAACACGGATATTTTTTTCTTTTATTGCTTCGAGCATTGCTTCTTCATCAATAATTTCTGCGCGGGAAGTATTAATTAAAAGAGTATTTGGATGTAAATATCCAAACATCTCTTTATTGAACAAACCTCTTGTTTGCGGCGTTAAAGGAAGATGAATTGAAATGACATCGCACATTGGAAGAATTTTATCCATCTCGGAAAAATCTTTTATTGCTACCCCTTCAATGCGTGAAATATCTTTTCCGTAAACATTCATTCCGAAAGCGAGCGCCCGTTTTGCAACTTCTTTCCCAATATTTCCAACGCCGATAAGCGCTAAATTTTTCCCATACAAACCTTCGGCTTTGGAATATTCACCTTTGTTCCAAACGCTGTTTTTAAAATCTATTACATTGTCTGGAATGCGGCGGTCGAGTGAAAGCATTAATCCAACAGCTAATTCAGCCACAGCAATTGAATTCATGCCCGGACAATTGGCAACATAAATTCCCTTTTTATTTGCCGCAGCGATATCAATATTATTTACCCCGGCTCCGGCGCGAATAATTAAGTTCAGTAGATTTGCTTTTTCAATTGAAGTTGCATTCACTTTTGTCGAACGAACAACAAGAATGTCTGTATCGGCGACAGCCTCGTGTAAATTATTTTCAACTAATTGCGGGGCATAATTTATTTCCAGCCCTAACTCTTTCATTTGTGAAAGATATTTTTCCGGAAATTTATCCGCTACTAATACTTTCATTTTTTCTCCCTGTTTTTATTTTTATGTTATCTGTGGAATTTTCACATTAAATTTCTTTGCATTCTCAATTGCTCTTTCGTATCCCGCATCCGCATGACGAATGATCCCCATTCCCGGATCGTAGGTGAGAACGCGTTCTAATCTTTCATCCGCTTCTTTTGTGCCGTCTGCAACTACAACCATTCCGGCATGGATAGAATTTCCAATGCCAACACCGCCGCCGTGATGCACAGAGACCCAACTTGCACCGCCGATAGCGTTAAGCATAGCATTAAGGATCGGCCAGTCAGCAATTGCATCACTGCCATCCTTCATGGCTTCTGTTTCGCGGTAAGGTGAAGCGACCGAACCGCAATCGAGATGATCACGTCCGATGACAATTGGTGCAGATACTTTTCCATCTGCAACAAGCTGATTGAAAATTTTTCCCATCAATGCGCGTTCGCCATATCCAAGCCAGCAAATGCGCGCCGGCAATCCTTGAAAATGAATTAGCTTTTGTGCTTTGTCAATCCAATTTATTAAAGCTTTATTTTCCGGAAAGGTTTTTTTTACGGCTTCATCAGTTACAAAAATATCATTCGGATCACCGCTTAATGCAACCCAACGGAACGGACCTTTACCGTCGCAGAATAACGGGCGAATAAATTCAGGGACAAATCCCGGAATATCAAATGCGTTTTCAACTCCATTTGCTTTTGCTTCTCCGCGAATATTATTGCCGTAATCAAAAGTTATAGCGCCACGTTTTTGAAATTCGAGCATTGCTTTTAAATGAACGACAATGGTTTCTTGTGCGAGTTTAATATACTGTTGCGGATTTTCTTCTCGCAATTTCAAAGCAGAGCCGAAATCAATTTTCATCGGGACGTAACCGTTTAAAGTATCGTGTGTAGAAGTTTGATCGGTTAAAATGTCGGGGATGATATTTCGTATTAAAATTTGTGGAAGGATTTCTCCTGCATTCCCAAGCAGACCAACTGACAAAGCCTTTTTATTTTTTTTCGCATCCAGAACAAGCTGAAGGGCTTCATCAAGTGATTCTGAAATTACATCGAGATAGCCGGTATCAATTCTTTTTTGAAGACGGGTTTTATCAACATCAATTCCTAAAAACGCAGCGCCGTTCATCGTTGCGGCAAGCGGTTGAGCGCCACCCATACCGCCGAGACCTGCAGTAAGTAAAAACTTTCCGCTTAAATCCGAATTGAAATATTTTCTACCGCACTCTGCAAAAGTTTCATAAGTACCTTGAAGGATTCCTTGTGTGCCGATATAAATCCAGCTGCCGGCGGTCATTTGTCCGTACATTGTTAAACCAAGTGCTTCAAGCCTACGGAACTCATCCCACGTAGCCCATCGGGGAACAAGCATCGAATTTGAAATAATTACCCGCGGTGCGTTGGAATGTGTTTTGAAAATTCCTACCGGTTTACCCGATTGCACTAGAAGCGTTTCATCATTTTCTAATTGCCGCAAAGAAGAAACGATAGCATCAAAAGCTTCCCAATTTCTAGCAGCTTTTCCTTTGCCTCCGTAAACAATTAGCTCCGCAGGATTTTCTGCAACTTCGGGATCGAGATTGTTCATCAGCATTCGTAATGCCGCTTCTTGTATCCAGCTTTTACAGGAAATTTCTTTCCCGCGTGGAGCTTTAATAATTCTTTGCCCTGACATGATTAATCCTTAAAATGATTTTCATGTAAAATTTCATACTGCATAAGAATGGATTTGTAGAGCCACTTTTTGAAGAACCATCCCTTTTTAATTTGGTCCTTGAAATGTTTAATATTTACTTCAAGCTGATACCGGAAACGGGTAAATTCATCTTTTGTTAGTTTAATTGTTTCATCGCCACTCTTAATCTTTTCAAGAATAGAAGAGAGAGCCTTAACTTCGGCAAAATATTTCTGGTCTCCTTCAGCTTGTTTGATAACGGTTTTACAAATGTTTTGTACAAGCTTTTTATCATTTTTATTGAACTCGAAATTGTAGTTCCTGAACTGTAGTTTTTTCATTAGCCTTACTTTTTTAGTGATAGAAGTTTTTCTCTGATTTTTTGATAACCGGGTTTTATTATTTCGTAAATGTATTTAAGTCTTTCTTCATGATGAATAAAAGCGGACTTCATTG
Source organism: Ignavibacteriaceae bacterium (assembly GCA_023229425.1). Taxonomy (GTDB): domain Bacteria; phylum Bacteroidota; class Ignavibacteria; order Ignavibacteriales; family Ignavibacteriaceae; genus UBA1563. The sequence goes on along the minus strand of JALNZG010000003.1, from coordinate 86,178 downwards.
CGTTGATAGTAATTTTTTCGACGTCATCAAGTGAAAGATTAAAATGTTCCGTAGCTAAAACAAATTCTTTTGTCATTGTTGTATCGCTCATCAAACGGTCATCGGTGTTAATCGTTAACCGGAATTTTAATTTATTTAAGTAACCGAATGGATGATTCTCAAGTTTATCGATAGCACCGGTGTGAACATTGCTTAAGAGACAAATTTCAATAGGGATTCTTTTATCCAAAATGTATTGGGCTAAATCTCCCATGCTAACAAAATTTCCGTCTTTGTCAAAAGTTATGTCTTCAAGGATCCTTGTCCCGTGTCCTATGCGGTGCGCACCGCACCATTGAATTGCCTGCCAAATTGATTCTTTACCGAATGCTTCACCGGCGTGAATAGTAATATTGAAATTTTCCCGCTGGCAAAATTGAAAAGCGTCAACATGTTTTTTGGGAGGATAACCACCTTCTTCACCTGCTAAATCAAAACCAACAACCCCGCGGTTTCTGTAATTGACGGCAAGTTCGGCAAACTCAAGCGAATTTTTCATATTCCGCATTGCACAAATTATTAATCCGAATCCAACTTCAAAATCTTTTTTCCCTTTTTCTAAACCCTCCAGCACAGCATTAACAACATCATCATAATGTAAACCTTTAGAAGTATGAAAGACCGGGGCAAAGCGGGTTTCAACATAGCAGACTCCGTCTTTTTTCATATCTTCCATCATTTCATACGCTATCCGGCTTAAAGATTCTTTTGTCTGCATTACTGCAATCGTATGTTCAAAACCTTGTAAATATTCAATAAGATTTCCTTTGTTAGCTCCGCGGTGAAACCATTCTCCAAGTTCTTTCGGATCATCTGTAGGAAGTTTAGTGTACTTGATTTCTTTTGCAAGTTCAATAATGGTTGAAGCTCTTAATCCGCCATCAAGGTGATCGTGCAATAAAACTTTCGGTACGGAATGAATAATTTCTTCAGAGTTCAAAATTCACCTCATTTTTATTTCAAAAATATCCTTTTTGCAAGGGAAAAGCAACGAAGTAACTTCGGCTTTCTTTCATTAATGAATTGTTTAGAGGTTTAGAGGTTGAAAAGCATTCTCAATTCAACTTTTATACAAACTTATTGAAATTTAAGCTTAGGCTTGACTTAACAACTCCAAATAAGTAAGTTTGAAATGACAATAATTTAAATATGGAGAATTAATGAAACATGTAAATATTTTTACAGCGATTGTTTTAGGGGCTTTTATCACTTTTACCGGGTTTCAATGCTCATCTACTGAACTAACGAGTGCAAAGTTATATATTCAACAAAAAAATTGGGATAAAGCTATTGATGTTCTCAATAAAGAAGTAACCAAGAATCCCAAAAGTGACGAAGGTTTTTTTCTCTTAGGGGCTTGTTATGCCGAAAAAGAGAACATGGATAAGATGTTAGAAAGTTATGATAAATCTTTAGATGTCAGCAAAAAATATGAGAAAGAAATTAAAAGTGCAAAAAAATATCATTGGGCAAATTTTCACAACAAGGGTGTAGCGTTTTTTAACAGAGCTGCGCAGCAAACGAATCCGGATAGTTCTGCACTTCTCAACAGTAAGTCAGCTTATGCTTTTGAACAGGCGATCAAATTGGAACCGGATACTTTAGATTCATACAAGGGTGTAGCATTTGTTTATATGAACATGCAAAAATATGACGAAGCGATTCCTAACTTTATGAAACTGATCGAAAAGCAAAAATTACTTGACGCTTATAAATATGTTGGACAAATTTATTACAACAAGGGCGTTATTCAACGTGAGAAATTTGAAAATTCAAAAGTTGCCGCAGACAGTTTGAAAGCATTAGATTTTTTCAATAAAGCTATTGCAATCTTAGAAGATGGGAGAAAAGTAAATCCCAATGATGCTGATATTCTGCTTTATTTATCGAATTCATACATTGCGGCGAACAAAGTTGATGTTGCCATCGATGCTTTTAAAGCCGGAGTTGTTGCTGAACCAAACAATAAATTTTACCGTTACAATTATGGAGTTCTTCTTTTAGGAGATAGTCAATTTGAATCGGCGGCAGATCAATTTAAGAAAGCGGTGGAGATTGACCCAAGTTACCAGAACGCGATCTACAACCTTGCAGTTACTTATGTAAAATGGGGTGCGAAAATTGCCAAAGATTATGAAATTGCAAATAAAAATAACAAGGATGCAAAAGAAGAAACTCAATCAAAAGAAAAATATAAAGCTGCATTACCTTATTTAGAATCCTATGTGCAGAAGAAAACCGACGATGCACAAATTTGGGAACTTCTCGGTAAAGTTTATACCGTAATGGGAATGCCGAATGACGCATCAAACGCATTTAAAAAAGCTGACGAAATCAGAAAAGGCAATTAAGTAATATGAATCCTAACGAGCAAAACCAGCAGATCAATATTGAACTTGGCGAAAAAGAAGCCGAGGGAATTTATTCTAACTTGGCTATTATTACACACTCGCCTGCAGAGTTCATCATAGATTTTACGCGAATAGTTCCTGGCGTACCGAAGGCAAAAGTCCATGCAAGAATAATTACTACTCCACAGCATGCAAAACTTTTGATGCGCGCCTTAAAAGATAATATTGATAAATTTGAACAGCGCTTTGGTGAAATCCATGTAGAAGCTCCGCCGAACCAGCAATTTGGGTTTACTCCATTTATCAAAGACGAAAAAATTAATTAAGTAAGTAAGGCTTATTCAAAAGTGGATAAGCCTTTTTTTGTGCCGAAAAACAACCTCGGGGGAAATAGACAAGCAGAAAGTTTGATAAATCAATTTTTATTATTTATGTTTTCATTCGTAAAAGGAGATTTATTCACTATTTTTTTTCTTCATTTAATTATTAGAAGGTAGGATATGAAATTCTCACTACTTCCTTATCGGAAACCGGTCGGAATTCTCTTGGTGCTGGTTCTGATTTTGTTCGTACAATCTTGTGGTATTAAATCGCCGACCGCGCCAAGTTGGGATATCGCGCTTAATCTTCCGCTTGTGGACACAACCTATTCAATTTTGGATATGATCAAAAATGATTCTTCGATTGTAAAACCGGATTATACTAAACAAGGGCTTTTAGTTTATAATACGGTAAAGGAGGTGGAAAAAATTGAGGTGAGTGATAAACTTACTGTTGACGGTTTTTCTACAAACACTTCAAAACAGATTGGAAGCATTTCGATAAACGGTGACTCGACCAAAGCTGACATCGGGTTTGATTGGTCGCAGCATCTTAGTGGATTACCACCCGGTACTCAGGTCCCAATTTTAGCCGAAAATAATCGTGCAGTTTCTGCAGATTTAGCGGCGATCAATCAATTTCAAAGTGCAAAATTTGAATCGGGAACAATTATTATCGAGATAAAAAATAATTTTGCCGAGCATGTTACTTTAACTATTGATGGGTTGACAATAAAAAATAGTGCAACCAATGAAATAGTTGCACAAACCACGGCTCAACTCGTCGTGCCGCCAAATTCATCCAGAAGCTTCCCGCCAATTTCTTTTAACACTAATGTTACAGTAAAAAATCAATTGAAATTTGAAACTACCGTTTCTATTAGTGGAAGTGGTACAAATTTAGTCACCGTTCCACAAACAGCTTTTTCTGTTACGACCAAATTCTCAACCCTTTCTGTTTCTGAAGCAAGCGCAAAAATTCCGCAGCAAAATCCTGTAACAATTGACAGCTCTATTATTATGGATGAAACGTCTGCTCAGCCGACTAAATTTAAAAAAGTTTTAATTGCAACGGGTACTATTAATATCACTTTAAGAAATAATCTCGATGTTGATGCCAACGTAACGATGGAAATTGCTAACCTAAAGAATGCATCAAATGTTAAATTTTCTGTAAGCAAAACTATTTTAAGAAAATCTACAACCAAGTATGTAGATAATGTCTCACTTACCGATTACTCACTTGTTAGTTTGGACAATAATCCAACGAATAAAATTAACTACAAAGTTACGTTTACATCTCAAGCTTCATCCGATTACCGAACGATTAATAAAACCGATGATTTCCAGGCAACCGTTGATTTTAGTTCACTAGGAATAAAAGAATTTGACGGAGTAGTTAAACCTACTGCACTTGATGAAACACGTTCTGCTATTAACTTAGACACAAAAGAACTTCAAAAAAAATTCGGTTTCCATCAAATCAATTTCAACAATCCATTAATTGAATTGCATTTAGTTCCTTCTGCCGGAGCAAAAATAAATTTCAAAATAGATGGAAGACTTGAAGCACAAAATGAACTCGGTGAAAAGAGCATACTCTTCTTGAATGCAAATACTATGGACAAAACTACCATTACGGAAACCGATTCGGTAATTAAACTGAATTCTGACAGCGTAAGTAATTTCTTTAAGAAATTTACCCGGCTGCCCGATTCAATTTTTGTTATTGCCGGCGGAACGCTAAATGCAAATTATCAACAAGTTACTGTTACCAACACAAGTTACGTTTCAGGCAGTTCTAAAATTGAACTACCGCTTGATCTTGGTATTAGTGATGGATTGTTTGCCGATTCAGTTAAAATGGATTTTGATATTGACAAACAAAAGAGAATTCGTGATCTCAATACTTCCGACATTAATTTAATCTTAACGAATGGATTGGCTGTATCGTTTACCTTCACCGGAAAAATGTATGATAGCACCAACACGCTTCTGATGTATTTCCCTCCGAAGCACACTGACCAGGATACGGCTATAACGGTTAGCGGCGGCGTTACTGATGCAAACGGAAATGTGATCACAAAAACTACGCAATCGGTTGCGGTAAAAATCGCATCCGGAGAATCTGATTTAATTGCCCGAGCAAAATATATGCGGATTTTCATCAAACTAAATACAAGTCGTTCAAACAATCTTCCCGTCAAATTTAAAACGAAGGACGACATTCGAATAGAGAGTTTTGGCGGCGTTAATTATCGAGTTAATCCGTAGGAGAATGAACGATGAAAACAATTTTAATAACCGCAATTGTATTACTTTTTTCTTTACAAACTGCCGCACAATCAGCCGGATCAATTGGTATAACTGATGCGCGCTCTGTTGCTATGGGTAAAACTTATACTGCCGCATCTCAAGGTTTAGGCGGATTAGGAACCAACCCGGCAACAATTTTTAATCGAAAAGACACTACAAGAAAATGGGAAATTATCACCGTGCTTCCATTACCGCAGTTTGGAATGAAAGTCGGAACAAATTTCTTATCTATTGATGAGTTCAATTATTTCTTCGGAGAAAGTTCTGTTAATGCCGACGGTGAAAAGGTCGGCAGGTATCTAACTGCTGATGATAAAACACGTCTAACAAATTTATTCTCCGAAGGCGGAACATTTCAAACTGATTTGCAAGCAACACTTTTTGCAATTTCCTTTAAACCAAGCGCTAAAGCAGGAGTTTTTACTTTTGCAATTAGCGATGTGTTCGGTTCAAACGTAACTTTTCCAAAGGGTTTGGTTGAATTGTTGATGAACGGAAATACGCCGGGAGATGTTTTCAATTTTAATGATACAAAAATGCAAGCCTGGTGGTTAAGAAAATATTCTCTCTCGTGGGCGCATGGAATGACATTTTTACCAAAAGTATTTCAAGATTTCAACTATGGCTTTTCTTTAAATATTGTTTCAGGATTTTTCTATGTCGGTATAGATAAAATGAACAGCCAATTTAGCACCGGCGCGCATAATGCCCTTACTATAAAAAACGATTTTATGGCTCATTCATCTTTCTCACCTGATTTCGGGGTTGAGTACAGCTTTGATTCATCTTCAACGAAAACGAAAGCATCTCCCGGTCCATTTCCTTCCCCTTCAGGCATGGGGTTTGGATTTGACTTTGGTTTTTGGGGGAAGATCAATGATGTCTGGTCTGCCGGTCTCTCCTTTACAGACCTTGGCAGTGTAAAATGGAAAGAGAATGTTGCGGAGTTTCAAGCAAACTCAGAAGTATTGATAACTAATTTAGCCGATACAAATCAGACTAAAGATTTAGGTGATAAACTGACCGGAAAGAATGAAAGTAAATTTATTGATGCGATTACAACATCGCTTCCTTCGGCAATGCACATCGGGGTTTCTTTTCAATTAGATAAATTTGTTAAAGGATATTTTCCCGGAAAAATGTTAATCGTTGCAGACTATAATCAAGGATTTAACGATCAACTCCGGAATAGTAAAACTCCAAGGATTTCTCTTGGTGCTGAATGGATTCCAACCAATTGGATACTCTCTTTCCGAACCGGATTTTCTTTTGGTGGATTTGATAAATTCGGTTGGGGTGCGGGTGCCGGGCTTGATTTTGGTTTCTTAGAACTTAACGGCGGAACTCCCGATTTTCATTATCTTTTTATGCCTAACGGAGCCAAACGAGTTTCCTTCGCATTCGATTCAAAGTGGAAATTTTAACTACTCTCCTCTAATTAACTTTTTTGTAGCACAGAATATTATTCTGTGCTACGCTTAAAAGTGTAGGGAACGCTCGCGAGCGTTCCGTGACGAATAACCACAAATGAAATGATTTTGAACATGTTTTAATTGTTTTGGTAATTTGACACGGAACAGTCGCGACTGTTCCCTACAATTAACAATTCTTTTGTATTTTTTGTTACCAAAATTATGTTGGTTATGGTTCTGCGCTAATAATGGCAGAATAGAGTTTCACTTGAAGTTTTTAAATTTTATTAAATGAGTTGTTGGTTTTGAAATTTGGGTTTTAACATTTTAGATATTGAACAAAAACGAACCGAACTGCGAAAAGCAATTCATTCGGCAATTTCTCCACGCCAAAAACTATTTCTGATCACTTCATTCTTCGATTTTCTTTTCACTCACTTTGAAGTTTTTTCTTACCAATCCTATCTCCTTGAGTTTCTTCCGCTTTATCTAAAATATTTCTCGCAGTACGAAATATTTGGCATACATCCTAAACAGACGGAAAAACTTTTAGAAACGGCAGAAGTAGTTTTAAAACGAACATTACCGGAATTGCAGTATCAATCACTGGTAGTCTTATTTGGAATAGTGAAAGAAAAACTTGGAGAATTAACCGCTTCCTTAAACGGCTCTTTAAGCAGCTGGAATGAATCTGAAAAATATTGTTTCCCGTTGCTTGCCGGGAGTGATGACGAGAAGGAAACACACGAAGGAATAATTGAAACGCTCACTGTAAATATATCTCACCTTTCCCGCGCGAAGAGTGATGTTTTTATTCTCGTACCGAGTGAAGCGGAAATTGAAGCGCGGATACATGAGCAGATTCAAATTTCATGGATGCTGGCTTTGCAAATCGTTAAACGGTATCATAAAAAATTAGCGCCGAACCATGAAGTAATAATTTCGTTTGATAAAAAGATCGGGATTTACCGCGGGAACTCTCTTGGCGTTGTGTTAACTCTGGTTTTTGTTGAAGAACTTCTTAAAATGTATAACGCGCCGATAGGAATGTCTATTTGCGAAAGCGTTTGTTTTACCGGAAGCGTTGAACGAAACGGAACCATACCGTCTCTTTCCACTGAAATTATTAAACGAAAAATTGAAGCTGTTTTTTATTCTGATGTTAAAACATTTGTTCTGCCCAAGAAAGATGAAGCCCCCGCTGAAGAGAAGTTGCAAGAGTTAATAAAAGAATATCCTAACCGCAACTTAAAACTTATTGCCGTTACTGATATAGAAGACCTGCTTAACCGCCGCAATGTGGTTGATATTAAAAAACTCTCCATTCTTAAACGAACGGGAAAAACTGTTGTTAGAAATAAAGTGGTTTCCGTACTACTTGTTCTGTTTATACTGCTGCTCTCATCTTTTTACTTTTATGTGTACGATGATAACCCGTATGGATATGAAGCAACACAATTTGGTTTTAATATTGTTAACCAAAGAGGGAAAGTATTGTGGACGATAAAATCACCGGTTAGTTCTCTCGAACTAATGGATGCAAGACAATTTGAAACACGCATAAAAATCCTTGATATTAACGGCGATAAAAGAAACGAAATATTATATTGTTTTAATGCAAAGGATGCAATTGCTGACAAAAATTTGGCGGATGGAGTTGCTTTTATTGATTATAAAGGAAAAGTTTTTAACAGACTTGCTTTTACAAAAACGGTTTATTCTAAACGAGAAATTTTAACACCCCCGTATGGTTGGGCATTACAAGATACTTTAACATTCAAAGGAAGAAAAAGTATTCTTGCCTGCGCCAATAACGGAAGATCGTATGCAAGTGCCGTATTTATAATTGACTTACTAACGCAAAAAATTATTAGCGATACGCTTTGGAATTGTGGGCAGTTTTTAAATATAAAGGCTGTAGATTTAGACGATGACGGAGAAAAAGAAATTGTTGGAACTGCAATAAATAATGGGAAAGAAAAATCCTCTTTTTTTTATTTAGAACTCTCCAAGTTTGGTGGACAGATCCCTTCCACTGACGAATATAGGTTATTCAATATCAAAGAGGCTGAAGTAACTAACTTGTTCTTATTGCCAAAAACAGATTTTGCCGGTTTCAATCACTTGCGGTGGTCAGGGCTGAATAGTACCAATTTGGTGGTCGAACAAAACACAAAAACAGTTAGCTTTGGAAGCATTGAAACTCCGAATGCAATCAAAGCCGGGATTAGTTACAATTGGAAATTCAACACAAATGAATTTATTATCTCAATTGGTGGAACTGAGTTCAGAGTAGAGCGAGATTCTCTCGTTGCGCAAGGGAAATTACAAAAGCCATTTACAGATACTTGGGAATACAGGCAGATCATCCACGATCAAATTTTAGAATGGAATGGGAAGGATTTTGTTTTAATTAAAAAATAACATTTATCGTAGAGACATTGCGCGCAACATCTCAGAAATAATAATAAAAAGGTCTCTAATATTTTTTTTTGTGCTTAAATATTTTTTTTCAGCAAGCTCAATTTCCAGTCCACCCGCCTTCGTGGTAAAGGGTTTGGATTTCAGAATCGCTCAAAGAGCTTTTATAGATTCTTACATCATCAATACTGCCGTTAAACCAATTTAGATAACCTGAATTACTTGCGCCTATTACTAATGGTGCGTTTCCAGTATTAATTAAACCCGTAATGTTTTTTGATACGACTTGAACACCATTGATAAATACTTTGTGAACCGTTCCATCATATACACATACTAAATGAGTCCATTTCATTAGATTTATGTCATTTGGAGAAGTTGATTCCACAACCGAACCGTTACTAAGCATCAAGATAAAACGGGGTTTTTTGCTTTGGATATCTAATGAATAGCTTTCTAAAGTAGCGGAGGATTCCCATTTGCCAACAATTGTTTCGTTTACCGCAGCATTTATCCCATTATATTTTATCCATACGGAGAGTGTGATTTTGCTAGTGATATCAAAATCAGTTGAATAATTGACAAGAATCTTGCTATTTGAACCATTAAAACGTAAAGAATTTTGGGGATTATTGAAACGATCAGTATCAGGCAAAACATTATATTTGATTCCATTATGAACAAAGCCACTAAAATCATTAGCACTACTATCTGTAAAAGGATAATAAGCAACTAATCCATTTATGGGAATTGGGCTAGCACTCTTAAATGAAATTTTCAAATCATTTGTTATATCCATCGAATCCGTAATTGTACTATTCTGCCAGATATACATTTTATTTTGCCCAAAGGTAAACGACATTGAGAGGATAATGAGAGAGAACATAATTTTTTTCATTGTAATAATCCTTTAATTCTATTTTAAATAAATCATTTTTTTTGTTAAAAGTGTGTTGTTAAACTGCACTGAATAAAAATATATTCCGCTGGCGACTTGCCTGCCGTTTAGGTCTTTCGCATTCCAATCAAGTGTGTGTAAGCCAGCCTCCTTTTCACCCGAGAAAACTTCTTTTACAAGTCTGCCGTTTATATCATAGATATTAAGTTTCACTTTTCCGGCTGTGGGTATTTGAAATTGTAGTTTGGTTGTTGGGTTAAAAGGGTTGGGGTAGTTTTGACTAATTGCGAACTGTGTGGGGATAGTTTTGGCTAATCCCTCATCTTTTATTACAACCGGTGGGTATGCAAATGTGATCCAATCAATTTCGGATACCGGGCATTGTTTGACAATCACACCGCCGATTTCAATAATTATTGTATCAGCTTGTGCATAAGTGCTTCCTCTTGCAAGGAGGAGTAAGAGCAGAAAAAGAAAGAACCGTTTCATAGACACTCCATATTTAGTGAATAAAGATTAATTATTTAATTTTTCTGTAGGGAACGCTCGTGAGCGTTCCGCGCCGAATAACCAGGGTTTTACAATTTGTACAACTGTTTTATAAATTTAAAACGGAATGGTCTCAACCATTCCCTACATTCGAAACGCAAACACCTACGGGCTATTTCTTAATAATATTTATAAAAACCGGTATTTCGGAAAAATGTGCAAATTTATTTTATTTTTTTGTAGGGAATGGCGCCTTGCGCCACGAGCGTTCCGTGCCGAATAACCAGGTTTCACAATTTGTATCACTGTTTTGTAAATTAAAGACGGAACGGTCTCGACGGTTCCATACGTTCGAAACGCAAACACCTACGCGCTATTTCTTAATAATATTTATAAAAACCGGCATTTCGGAAAAATGTGCAAATTTATTTTATTTTTTTGTAGGGAATGGCGCCTTGCGCCACGAGCGTTCCCTAACGTTGTTTTGATAAAAAAATTTAACATGATATTATTCAATTGTAGAGACACGCCGCGGCGTGCCTTTACAGAAAAATCTCAAAAGAGGAACCGTCTCGACTATTCCCTACGGAAGATTTTTCTGTTCTTAAAAAAAATAGTAAGTTTCTTCTGGTAATTAAAAGAAAAAATGGAAGTCTTAAAATCTTTACAAGCAATTCGTAATGGAAGTTATACGCGGCAAAGCATGAATGAATTCATTGAATTCGCATGTAAAATTGCGTTAATCCACTCACGGAGACATTTAAAAAAACATCCGCAGTTTTTTTACCATTCCGACATTAATCATGAAGACTTAGCTGTTGATGCGGTAGCCGAATTAGCCTCCGATAAAAACGGAACTCCTTTTTACAATTTTTTACACTCGTTCACGGCGTGGAAACCGGAAATACAAACCGAGAAAGAAGCACACTTTTTTCTTACATCAATTTTGATGCGCAAAGTGCATCAACAATATCAAAATTCACTTGCGGTTGCCGATCCCTTTTACGCAAAGATTCTACATAATGTTGAATACCTTGCATCTAAAAACGGATATATTAAAAACTACTATTTGGGGTCTTGTTATCTTGGCAAAGAAAAAATTCCGGAAGTTCATAAAAGTTTCATTGATGAAGATTCGTTTGAAGAACTTCCGGTTAAATTGTTTATTGATAAAAAAAATCTGTTAGCCGACATATTTACTTACCTTGAAACCGAGACTGAATTTTATCCGTGCATTCCGCACCACTTCTTAATTATGCGGTTAAAACATATTAATATGGATATATTTCTTTCTGAAGGAACGGATGAGAAGACCGAATTTTATTTTACTGCTGATGAAATTATCAGAAGATGTTTAAATAAAACTTACAAGAAAATAGATGATACCTATGTTGGAAAAGCGAAATTGGAAATACCGGAAGGCGTATTGTTAAAAAGCGCGATAATGGAAATTACCGAAGATTTACAAAATGGGGGACTAAAGGGGAATCTTTTCCATTATGTTACTCCGTTTTCCGAAGGTCTCTCGCATGAAGTGTACAGGGAGAAGTATCACAATATTTTAGAATATTTAGTTAAAGATTTGAAGAGATCAATTGCTCAAGAATTAAAACTCAATTTATGATGTAAAAGAAATTCCCTTATTCCGAAAGAGCATAAATTAGATATATTATTAGAAAAAAGACGAATGATGAGTAACGAACAAAACATATTTGATTTTGTATTTTATCCCGAAACAGTTTCCGGTGAAGTGATAGCTGAGTTGAAGACCAATCCTAAATTTAGAGAGAGGATAGAATTTTATAAATCAATGAAAGAAGAAATTAGTACTCCGCTTTCTTTTCAGTTAAAACATAAATTGGCAAAGAAGATACCCGCTTATAGTTTTTCGAATAGTTTGAGACTTTTTCCCGTGGATGAAGATTTGCAATATGCGGAGGGGGATAGATTAAGCTTTGCCGCTGATTCTCCAAATGGTAATCAATCTTTTAGGGCAACGACTTTTATTGACGAATCAAAAAACTTTCTTGCACGATTTATACCGGGTGATAAAGAAGTTTCTCTTTTTATTCTCTCGGTTACGGATCAACTTATTAAAGAATTTAAAGTAACTCTTTATCCATCGAATGAAATTTTTACTTGTACCGATAATGTAAAACCAATTCAACTAAGCAGTAGTAAGGAAATCACTTCCATTTCACTTGAATTATTATAAAAGTTTCTTTTTAAAATCCTACTGATTTGATTAATTTAACTCCAAAATTAATTCAACTTTCAACTTTTAACTTTATACTTGTAACTTTCAACTTTGAACTGATTATGAACTACCGCCAAGCAAAAAACGGCAAACTGATGATAGAGATACTTCCCAATAAATGTGACTTTTGCGGATGCTGTGTAGGTGTCTGTCCGGAAGATGCAATCGAATTGAAAGAAGCGGAAATATTTATCATAGATGAAAGATGCACAAACTGCTCAAAGTGCGTTTGGAGCTGCCCGATAGAAGTGATAAAGTTTAATAAGGATGGGGTGGAAGCGAAGTAGGCGGTTGGCAGTCGGCAATTCGCAGTTGGCAGTCAGCAATTCTCAGTCGGCAATTCGTAGTTGGCAGTCAGTAGTTCTCAGTCGGCAGTCAGATATAGGCAGTTAATAATAATTTGAGTGTGATATGAGTAATGGATTTAAGGATTTGCTGGTTTATAAGAAAGCATTTGCTTTAGCGATGGAAATATTTGAAATCACCAAAACGTTTCCAAAGGAAGAAATTTATTCTTTGACTTCCCAAATTAGAAGATCATCAAGATCGGTTTGTTCTAACATTGCAGAGGGTTATAGAAAAAGAATTTATGAGGCTCATTTTATTTCTAAAATATCCGATTCTGATATGGAAAATAGTGAGACTCAAGTTTGGTTGGATTTTTCATTAGCTTGTAATTATATCTCAAAAGAACAGTTTCAAGATTTATTAAATAAAGCAGAAGAAGTTGGGAGACTATTAGGCGATATATTAAAGAATCCTCAAAAATATATTTGAGGTTAAATTATATATGAATGTTGTCTGCCGATCGCCAACTGCCTACTTTTCACATTTTAATACTAACAAGTTATACGTCCAAAGCTTTTTCTTGTACGCTGCAAATTGTGATAATCCCGTTTTGTAATGAACTCTCGAAAAGTAGCTTGCCTTTTTTACAAACACATTGTAGAAGAAAGTCCCGAACATTCCAATAACCGCCGCATAAAAAAAACGGAGTACGGAAGGGTAAACTTCTTTAGTTACATCTTGTTCTTTATGTAGAACAAACCCAAAGTGATTTGCTTCGTTGATTAATTCTTCTGCGCTCACAACATCTGTAACAGCCCATCCATTGAACATCAACTGCATCAATTTGTTTTTTGCAAATGGGTAGTTGTACGATTTAAAACAATCGGCGATAAGAATTTTCCCACCAGGTTTTAAAATTCTTTTTGCTTCTTTCAAAAAGTCGGATTTATCAACTGCGGTTTGCATGCTTTCAATTGCCCAAACAAAATCAAATGTATTGTCTGCAAATGATGTTGATGTGTAGTTCATCGCTTTAAAAGAAACAAGTTGAGTTACCCCATGCTTTTCAGCAAATTCTGTGGCGGTAGCAGCTTGTTTTTCGCTCAATGATATGCCGGTTACTTTACAACCGATATTTTTTGCTAAATAGATAGAAGACCCGCCAACTCCACATCCTGCATCAAGTCCAACATCAGTAGATTTTATTTCTCCAAGTTCGGCAAGAAGTTGGTTTGTGTTGAGCACCGCTTCTTTTAAATTGTTGATTCCCTTACTCCAAATTCCATAATGTAATCCAAGTGCTTCTTCAAATTTCCAGAACATTCGGTAATGAACTTCTGTTTGGTCATAGTAATTTGCCACATCTTGCGGTGTAAAAATTTTCATTTTCTTCTTTTGATAATAATTGAACTTGATTCTTGGACATCTAAAATTAATTAATAATCGTCTCAACTAAAAACGAATGGAAAAGAAGTTGAAAATTTTTATCTTTGTTTCAAGTAATTAAAGAAAAATCGATTTGAAACAAAGTTATGATGTAATTGTCGTCGGTGCAGGTCCTGCTGGGTCAATAGCCGCAAGAAGCGCTGCAGAAAAAGGGCACTCTGTTCTCTTACTTGAAAAAGATAGAGATGTCGGGTATCCCGTTAGGTGCGGAGAAGCTGTAGCTAAAGCCGGTATCGAAGAATTTATTACGACAGATGAAAAATGGATCGCATCGAAGATTTCTAAGTTTTCATTTATTGCACCAAATGAGTCTGAAGTTACGCTTCAATTTAAAGAAGCGGTTTTTGTTTTGGAGCGTCGCTTGTTTGACTATGAACTTGCTCGCACAGCCGCCGATGCCGGTGCCGAAATAATGACGCGTACTTATGTGAACGGATTGTTGATTGAAGATGGAAAAGTTTGCGGTGTTAAGTATGCATCTCAAGGCGAACAAAAAGAAGTTCGTGCTAAAATTGTCATTGCTGCAGATGGTGTAGAATCGCGAGTTGGACGCTGGGCTGGGATTCCCACACACGTTGATTTCCGTGAAATGGAAAGCGCAGTGCAAGTTACCGCTGCAAACGTTCCTGTAGCTCAAGATACTTTATATTTTTATTTCGGAATTGATGTTTCCCCGTCAGGATATCTTTGGATTTTCCCAAAAGGAAATAACAAGGTCAATATCGGAATTGGTGTCAGTGGTTTGATCGGGAAAAAAAAATCGGCTCAATCTTATCTTGATGATTTTATGCAAAAACATTACCCGGATGCCCCGGTTTTAACTAGAATTGCCGGTGGCGTTCCGTGTGGAATTACTTTGGATAAAATTTCCGCTCCCGGAATCATGCTGGTTGGTGATGCGGCAAGACAAGTGAATCCCTTAAGCGGAGGCGGGATTACCAGCGGAATGATCGGTGGAAGCATTGCAGGTAGAATTGCAGCTGAAGCGGTTAAGATGAACAAGCTTGATCATATTTTAACGTATGACAAAGCGTGGAATGAAAGGCTCGGAAAGCGGCATTTAATCTATAATAGAATAAAAGAGGGTATTTATAATTTCCCGGATCAAAAATTTAACGACATTGCAGATGCATTCGTAAAAATTCCAATGGATAAAAGAACGCTTGGAACGCTATTCAGAACAGCATTGTGGAACAAACCTTCTTTACTGCTTGATGTGGCGAAAGTTTTTTTCTAAGAAATTTGGTTTATTAATTCGAATATTCGAACCTCCTATCATTTCATGCGGGTATTGTTGTATCATTAAGAGTTTTAGCGTTAAAAGAAATTCGACTAATTCGTTCAAGATTTGTATATTTGAAAAAAGATTATTCAATTAATGACAGAAAATATTGGAAGAAAATAGTAATATAAAACAACTTCAAACTGAGGCGGAAAACACTTGGTACAGAAAAGCTGCCCTTTTAGGAGATAGTTTTTTTGTAGTAATTAAAAAAAAGAAAAACCACGATGAGGTTTTTGTTAGTGAAACTGTAAATAAAATTATCGGCTGGAATGAGCAACAATTAGTTGAACAAAAAGGGAAAATCTTTTCACTCATCCATCGCGATGACGCAGTTCAAGTTGTCAAGCAGAATAACGAGTTCCTTTTTTCTAAAAACAATACAGCTGAATTTCATTACCGCATCCTTTTTCAAGAGAAAACGGAAAAATGGATCCATGAAAGCGTTTTAGTAGAGAGAAATAAAACAGGATCGGTTACTTCTTCCTTTTCATTGTTTACTGATGTAACAAAATTTTATGAACAAATAACCGAACTTAAAAAAACAGAAAGTGATTTGCGCGATACATGTGAAGGAAAAGATAAGTTTATAAATATTCTTTCTCATGATCTGCGGGCGCCGTTCACAAGTATTCTCGGATTTGCAGAAATTTTAATAAATGAACCCGACCTTGCTATTAAAGATAAAAATGAATATCTCAATTATATTTTAGAAGCTTCACAAAATCAACTTGAGTTTATAAATTATTTACTCGATTGGTCACGCTTGCGTACCGGTTCACTTAAAATTGAACCACAACGCTTAAAAATAACCGGACTTCTTTATAATTGTGTCTCTACGCTTACCGGGAATGCAATGAGAAAAGGGATTGATATTAAAGTTAGTGCCCCCGATAATCTTTTTGTGCAAGCTGATGAAAGACTGTTAAAGCAAGTGATCTTAAATCTGTTGACGAATGCAATCAAGTTCTCTTTTGAAAATTCTTCAATTGAAATATCTGCTGAACAGTTTAATGAGAAACAAGTTGAATTCGTTATTCGCGATAGTGGCGTTGGGCTTACCAGCGAAGAGCAGCAGAAAATATTTTCTATTGAATCCTCGTTTTCCAATTTAGGGACTAAAGGAGAAACAGGAACCGGATTAGGTTTAGCCTTGGTAAGGGAAATCATTGAAAAACACGATGGGGAGATCTGGTTATATTCTGAAGAAGGAAAGGGAACCGAGTTCCATTTTACTTTACCTCTTCCTTCAAACAGAATTTTAATTATTGACCGCGATAAAACAACGATTAGACAAATAGACACCACTTTAGAGAATAATTTTGATGAATTTGAAATTCTGCATGCGGAAAACGGGTACGAAGCATTAAATATTATTTCAAATAAAATTCCTACGCTTGTGCTTGCCAACCATCAAATGCCGTTGATGACAGGATTGCAGTTTATTGAATCAACAAAAAAGGAAAACGGCAGTATGCAGTTCCCAATAATTATTATGCTGCAAGTCAGCGAGTTGGAACAGCGGCAGGCTTATATTGTGCAAGGAGTAAAACATTTTATTCACTTGCCTTTACAGGAAGAAGAACTTTTATATACTTTAAAATCAACTTTAAATTGATTATTATTTTTTCAATTTAAAGCTAACTTTTGTTTGGTGAATATTACATGGAAACTTCAAACGGAAATAAATCTTGGTTTGCTTTATACACTAAGCCGCGCCAGGAATTTAAAGCTGAACTTCAACTTAAAGCTATAGAGCTTGACGTTTATTTGCCGAAAATAACCAGGCTGAAACAATGGAGCGATAGGAAAAAGAAAGTAACTGAACCGTTAATTAATAGTTACATTTTTATTTACTCTTCAGAAAAGGAACGACATTTGGCTCTTGAGCAGGATGCCGTTGTAAGATGCGTTTTTTACTGCGGAAAACCGGCTAAAATTCCCGATGACCAGATGCGGAATTTTATTGAGTTCATTAAAGAAGAGGAAGATTATTTTGTTGTAAACGGAATTGTTAAAGGAGCTAAAGTGCTAATAAAAGATGGACCTTTTGCCGGCGTTACCGGAGTTGTCGTTGAAGAACCAACAGGTAAAACCGTTGCTGTTTCTATTGAATTACTAAACCGTACCGTTGTTGCCAGATTACATGATAATGCAAAATTAGATCTTCTTTCATCTAAACAGGAAGCCAATGAAATTTCAAACTGATTTAGCCACACTTAAAAAAGGTGACCAGGTCGATCATTTTTTAATGATTAGACGCAGTGAACTTAAACAGACAAAAACAAACAAACAGTTCGTTAGTCTTGAGCTGGGTGATAAAAGTATTTCACTGCCGGCAAATTTATGGGATAATTTTAATTCCATCCTCCCGGAATTAACAGCCGGCGCTGTCGTTCATGTTGATGGAGTAATTGAAGAATATCAGAATTCTCCCCAACTAAAAATTGATAACATAAGGCTTCCGAAACCATCTGAAAACATTTCCGCTGAGTTTTTTCTCCCAAAATCAAAAAGAAATTTCGATGAGATGAAGAATGAACTCTACGAATCCATTGGAGAAATTGAAAATATAAATTTAAAAAAACTATTAAACTCTCTTTTTGAAAATGAAGCTTTTGAAAGATTTTCCAAAGCTCCCGCGGGAAAACAATGGCATCACGCCTATCTTCACGGATTATTAGAGCATACGTTAGAAATTATAAAAATATGTAAATTGACATCAACGTTTCATAAAGAAATAAACAGAGATTTACTCGTTGCAGGTGCAATGCTTCATGATTACGGAAAAATAGAAGAACTTGTTTTCGATTCTTCATTTGATTATTCCGATAAAGGGAAATTGCTGGGACATATTGTTATCGCTTCCCTAAAAGTGAATGAAGCGATAAATGAAATCCCGGATTTTCCGGAAGAACTTAAACACAGACTTCTTCACTTAATTTTAAGCCATCAAGGTAAGTTAGAAAATGCTTCTCCCGTTGTGCCGAGAACATTAGAGGCAATAGTTCTTTATCATGCTGATGAACTTAGTGCACAATCGAATGCGTATAAAAGCGCTATCATTAATGATGTGAACTCGCAATCAGACTGGACAAAGTATATTTCTTTAATTTCAACCCAGCTATATAAAAAAGAAATCAATAACCAATAAACTAAAGAGGTGTCTATGAAACAGAAACAGTTGTTCGTTTTGCTCCTTCTCTTTTTCTTTTTTTCGCCACTCGCATTTTCTCAATCCGTTGATGAATTGATAAAAGAAGGCGATGATTATTCCATGAGAGAATTTAATAATCAAAAAGCGCTTGAAACTTTTCAAAAGGCGGAAAAGTTGGAAGCGGATAATCCTGAAGTCCTTTGGAGGATCAGCCGTTCTTATGTTGATATTGCCGAACACATGCCAAGCAGCTCAGATGACCAGAAAGATGCCCAACTTGTAAAGTATCAGCTCGCGGCTGATTATGCGGAAAAAGCTGTAAAAGCAGCTCCTAATGCTTCTATTGGTTATTTACGCAGGGCAATCGCTAAAGGAAGAATTGCGTTATTCAAAGGCGTTTTCAAAGTTATCGGACTTGTAAATGACGTAAAAAAGGATTGTGAAAAAGCCATAAAACTTGGTAACGGCGGAAATGATATTCAAGCATCCTCACACTATGTCTTGGGCAGATCGCATGCAAAAGTTTGTGAAAAACCATATTTAGTTCGTCTGCCACTCGGTTTAGGCTGGGGCGACATGGATATCTCTTTTGCAGAATATAAAAAAGCAATTGAACTTCGCCCGAACTTCAGGATGTATCATCTTGATTACGCAAAAGCATTAATTGAAGAAGATGAATATCAAAAAGCAAAAGAAGAACTTTATAAAATCCCTTATGTAAAAGAAGTTGATGAAGATGATGATCTCTATTTGGTTGAATCGAAAAAACTTTTGGAAACCATTAAAAATAAATAAACGAAAGTTTTTCCTTTGCTACAACAATATGAAAAACTGAAAAATCTTCTCTCATCTGCAAAAAAAATTGTTTTTTTTACGGGAGCCGGAATTTCTGCAGAAAGCGGAATTCCGACTTTCCGGGGTAAAGAAGGTATCTGGAATAAAATGAGACCTGAAGAACTTGCAAACTTCAGTGCATTTCTTCGAAATCCCGAAATTGTTTGGGATTGGTATCAGTACCGAAAAAAAATTGTTCATCAAGCCTCACCGAATCCTGCTCACTTAACAATTGCCGAACTTCAAAATTATTTTGAAGAAGTTGTTGTGATAACACAAAATGTTGATAATTTTCACCGCCGTGCCGGAAGTAAAATAGTTTATGAACTTCACGGCAATATCGAAAAAAATTATTGTATCAATTGCAAGAGACGGTATGATGATGAAAATCTTTCGATTGAAAACAAAGTTCCTAAATGCGAGTGCGGCGGATTGATCCGTCCTGATATCGTTTGGTTTGGTGAATTTCTTCCGGAAGAGGCGTATTCATTAAGTGAAACAGCCGCTGAAACATGTGATCTGTTATTTGTTGTCGGTACTTCGGCGGTAGTTTTTCCGGCGGCAAATATTCCATACATCGCAAAAAGGAACGGAAAATTTTTAGTTGAAGTGAACATTGAAAAAACAGAATTATCTAGCATTGCGGACCTTTCATTAATCGGTAAAGCGGGAGAAATTCTCCCTCAAATTTTACAACTCGTTAAAGAAGAAAAAAATTATGGCAAAAACGAAAGTTAAATTTGTTTGTGCTAATTGCGGATGCGAATCACTCCGCTGGCTCGGAAAATGTCCCGAGTGCGAAAGCTGGAACACGTTTCAAGAAGAAATAGTTGAATCAACCAAACAAAAAAATAATGTGCACCCTAAAACTTCACTGCCAAAAAAAATTAACGAAATTTCATCCTTTGAAGAAGAAAGAATTATCACGAAGATTGGAGAATTTGACCGGGTTTTAGGTGGCGGACTAATTTCCGGCTCTGTAGTTTTAATTGCGGGTGATCCCGGAATTGGAAAGTCAACGCTCGTTTTGCAAGCGGCGGCGAAGATCAATAAAACTGTGCTGTATGTTTCCGGGGAAGAATCTGCCCAGCAGATTAAACTCCGCGCTTCACGGTTAAAGATAAATTCCGATTCACTTTTAATTCTTGCCGAAACGGATTTACATACTATTCTTCACGTTATAAAAAAAGAAAATCCCAAAGTTGTAATCATAGATTCCATCCAAACGATGGTTAATGCGAATTTTGAAAACTCCGCCGGGACGGTTACACAAATTCGTGAGTGCACTGCAACTCTTTTGGAGAGAGCAAAGCAAGATAATTTCTCCGTAATTATTGTCGGTCACGTAACTAAAGATGGAACCATTGCCGGACCAAAAATCTTAGAACATATTGTTGATACCGTTATTCAGTTTGAAGGCGATGTGAAAAATTCCTACCGCATTCTCCGCGCAATTAAAAATAGATTTGGCAGTACAAACGAGATCGGTATTTTTGAAATGCACGACACCGGTTTGCTGGAAGTTACAAATCCAAGTAAAGTTTTTTTAGGCGATAGAGAAACGCTTATCAGCGGTAATGTGGTTACAGCAAGCATTGAAGGGACGCGCCCACTTTTAATTGAAGTGCAGGCGTTGGTTACTCCTTCGCATTTCGGCAATCCACAGCGCGTTACAACCGGCTTTGATTACCGGAGATTATCAATTTTACTTGCCGTGTTAGAAAAGCGGGCGAATATCAGAGTTTCAGCTCATAATGTTTTTCTTAATTTAGCAGGCGGCGTAAAGATCGATGAACCGGCAATTGATCTTGCAGTCTGTTGTGCAATCGCTTCAAACTTAACTGATAAAATTGCCGACCCGAATTCTGTTGTTGTTGGAGAGATTGGTTTGGGAGGTGAATTAAGAAGTATCAGTCAAATTGAAAAAAGAATTGTCGAATCGGAAAAACTTGGTTTTAGCAGAATTTTTATTCCTTCGGCAAATAAAAAAATATTACGGACGAAAAGTTCGATAAAAGTTATCGGAATTGGAAACCTTACTGAAGCGCTCACACTTTTGCTTTCTTAAAAAAAAGTTTAATTCCTTTGCTTTTATTAAAAAAAGGTTTACTTTGGGGCTGTAATTAATTCATATTTCATTATTTCAAAGGTTCATTAGTGAGTACTAAATTGTTCGTTGGGAGTCTTCCCTGGTCAGTTGATGACGATGCTTTAAAGTCAACATTCGAAGCTCATGGTAGCGTCGTTTCAGCAAAAGTTGTAAAAGATCGTGAAAGCGGTCGTTCAAAGGGTTTTGGTTTTGTAGAAATGTCTTCAGATACCGAAGCTCAAAACGCTATGCAAGCTCTTAACGGTTCGGAAGTCAATGGTAGAAATATCATTGTTAACGAAGCCAAACCGAAAAACTAAAGCATTTCGATTTTGCTGATTTAAGGCGTCCTAGGACGCCTTTTTCGTTTTAAAGAATGAAAATATTTATTTGACTTTAACTTTTCTTTATTGTACGTTTATCGTTGAAAAGATAGCAATAGAAAATTAAGTACAAACGAAAAAGGAAATCCGGTAACAAGTTGAGTATATATTTACAGAATTAAATTCAAACCAGTTGGGAGTATGCAGAACATTGTGCAATCGGCAAAATTGATTTTAACTAAGTAATAACCATTACAAAGCGGGATGATAAAATATCCCGCTTTTGTATTCCATAGGGTAACAATTATGAAAAAAATATTTTGGATAAGTTCACTTTTTTTACTGGTAATAATTTTTTCAAATAGCGATATTGCTCAAACGTGGGAAAAATTAAATCCTGATTTTTTAGAAAAAGATACCCTTTTAGAATATGCTGCACTGAATTTTGCTACGAAAAATTTGGGTTGGATTTCCACTTATGGTGATTTTAATACTGGAGGATATCGTTCAATACTGCTCGAGACCAAAGATGGCGGCTTAAGTTGGAAGTTAAGATGGGAATTTAAAAAAAGTATTTTGGAACATATACCATTCAAGTTGAATAATAGGGGCAGTTCAGGTGATGGACTTATTACATCATTTATCTTGGATACAAACAACATCTGGTTTATGGGTTCAGTTGGCAACGGCGGTTTACTTTTTTCACAAGATATGGGGTTGACTTGGGATACCTCAAGAATTACTTCTGAAAATACAAATTCAGTAAGCAGTAATTTTTGTGAATTTCATTTTTTTAATTATAAAAAAGGAATTGCATTCAATGATTTCAGTTGGTTTACTTCAGATGGTGGATATACATGGACTAAAAGTGAAGATACAACTAGTGATTTTATGAGACCTACCGATGTGTACTTCTTAAATGATAGTATCGGATGGATAGTTAGCAATTTATCCGATGTGTTTGATGTAGGTTCAATATCAAAAACTTCAAATGGTGGTATTACGTGGTCATTCCAACATAAACGTGCACATCTTATGAGTGGAGTGGCTTTTATTGATTCTCTAAGGGGTTTTGCTGTCGATACTAATCGTCAGTTATATAACGGATATATTTATCAAACTATTAATGCTGGTGAAAACTGGGAAGTTCATAGATATGATTATTACAATCCCTTTTATACCATTAGATTTTTCGACAACCTATATGGTTGGGTAGGTGGAACGGGAAAAATTTTGCGAACAACTAATGGAGGTGAAAATTGGGAGATACAAGTAGATGGAATGCAAACGAATTTCGAACAAATTATAATACTTAACAAAGATAAAGTCGCTTATGCTTTGGGTAAAGATTGGAATGGGAAAACACATACTTTACTCCGGGCAGATTTAAGTAATTTAACCGCCGTAAAAAGTAATATAAATATTTTACCAGAAGATTTCAAACTCTTTCAAAACTATCCAAATCCCTTTAACCCAAGTACAACAATAAACTACCAAATTCCATCAAGCATTTTTGTAACACTAAAAATTTATGATGTACTTGGAAATGAAGTTTCCGTACTTGTAAATGAGTGGAAAGAAGCGGGTAGCTATAATTACGAATTAGGAATTACGAATTGCCAAGCGGAGTTTATTTTTATCAGTTAAGAGCAGGTACTTTTACGAATACGAAGAAGTTTATTTTAATGAAGTAGTTTTTATTTTTTGTAGCGCAGATTATTAATCTGCGTTACATGTTGTGATAAAAAAAACAATGGCCACTGGCAACTGACTGATGACTACTGACAATTTCCCTCTTTACGTTTTTTGTTTCTTCTTTTTAGCAGCGGGGAAAAGAACGTTGTTCAGAATTAACCGGTAACCAGCTGAATTTTTGTGTAGCGATAATTCGGTCGGCGGATCGCCTACCGCATGTTGATAATCTTCCGGATCGTGCCCACCGTAAAATGTGAACGTTCCTCTTCCAAGATTTCCATGAATGTATTTCACCTGGTTTGTTCCCTGCCGTTCGCCTAAAATAAGAACCGATTTTTTTACCAACTCTTTTCTGAACATAGTTGTCTGCCCCATAAATCCTCTAATAACATTTGCGTGGTCTTGTGTAAGCATCGTTGGTACAGGATCGTACTTGGCTGAAAAGTCAAACAGCGTGAAATAATCGTTTTGGAAATCTAAAATCTCCGTTGGCTGGATATCAATATTGCTGTATTCATAAACAAAGGGATTCATTTCTAATTTGAAATTTTCAAACGCCAGGGTGTTCTTAAAATTTAATTTGGTTTGAGCATTTTGATCTGGCGCGTCCCCGTCATACATTTTGTCGCAAATGTCAACTTTCTCTGCGGCGAGAGCAATATCGTAAGAATCAGTAGCCGAACACATTGCAAATAAAAATCCTCCATCGGCCACAAAGTTTTTGATTGAAATGTCAACGGCTTTCATCATATCCGATACTTTTTTATAGCCTAATTTTTTTGCATTTGCTTCATAGCGTAATTGCTGGTCAACATACCACTGGGCGTTGCTGTAACTTCCGTAAAACTTTCCATACTGTCCCGTAAAATCTTCGTGGTGCAGATGAAGCCAATCATATTTTTGTAAAGAACCGTTGAGCATTTCATCATTCCAAAGTTTGTCGTACGGAATTTTCGCATACTCAAGAACAAGCGTAACCGCATCATCCCACGGTTGGAATCCGGGTGGAACATAAACGCCGATTTTCGGCGCTTTTTCTAATCGAACGACATCCATATTTTGGTCATCACTTTGAACAAACGCATAAATTGAGGTCGCTTCCGAAGTAGTAAGCAGAGTAAACGAAACTCCTTCAATGCGGCATTCATTTTCAATTTGTCTTGCATAATCTAAGAGAAATGAACCGCCACGGTAATTGAGAAGCCAATCAGCTTTTAGTCCTTGTTCTAACGCGTGGAAAGTAATGCCGTAAGCTTTAAGGTGATCGGTTTGCGAAATATCCATTTGGATGAGCATCTTGTTTTGCGCAAAGATCGAAAATGAAAAGATCAGCAAAAAGAAAATTTTTTTTATCGGCATTTTTATAAGTAAATAATTTACGAATCTGTTTAAAAGAAAAACGCAACTCAAAATAAGGAGAGTTGCGTTTACAAAAAGAGTAAAAATGATTACGCCGATTTTCTACCTGCTTCGAGATAGATCGGCTCGGCTTTTTCCAACACTACATCTCGCGTGATGATACACTTCTCAACTCCGGTTTTGGTCGGAATATCAAACATAATGTCTATCATAAAATCTTCTAAGATTGAGCGTAATGCGCGGGCGCCGGTCTTTCGTTCCTTTGCTTTTTTAACAATGGCATCTAAAGCGAACGGATCAAATTCCAATTCGATCCCTTCCATTGCTAAAAGCTTTTTATATTGTTTAAGTATTGCGTTTTTAGGAGTTGTCAAAATACTTTTTAAAGCTACATCACTTAAAGAATGGAGTGGAGCGATAACAGGTAAGCGTCCGATTAATTCAGGAATAAGCCCGAATCGCAGTAAATCTTCAGGCTGGACGAGTGCGATCAGTTCATCATCAGAAAGCTCCTTTTTTCCGTTGATATCTGAACCGAATCCCATTTTACTTTTGTTGATGCGAGAGGCAATCACTTTTTCAATTCCTTCAAAAGCGCCACCGACGATAAACAAAATATTTTTCGTATTCACATTTAACAAATTTTGTTCGGGATGTTTTCTGCCTCCTTTTGGGGGAACTCCGGCAATGGTTCCTTCTAAAATCTTCAGCAAAGCTTGTTGGACGCCTTCGCCGGAAACGTCTCGCGTGATACTTGCGCCTTCACTTTTGCGGGCAATTTTATCTATTTCGTCGATATAGACAATTCCTTTTTGAGCTTTTTCGATATTAAAATCAGAAGCTTGTAAAAGTGAAACTAAAACGGTTTCAACGTCGTCACCAACATAACCGGCTTCTGTAATTGTTGTTGCATCTGCAATCGCAAAAGGAACATCGAGAATTTTTGAGAGTGTTTGTGCAAGTAAAGTTTTTCCAACGCCTGTAGGACCGAGCAAAAGAATATTGCTTTTTTCAATTTCCACGTCGTCAAGTTCAAAAAAAGTACTTTTTGAGTTCACTCTTTTATAATGATTGTAAACGGCAACGGAGAGTGTTTTTTTTGCACGCTCTTGACCGATAACATGTTCATCTAAAGTCCGTTTGATAACATCCGGAGTTAATAAACTCGCTTTGCCTGGCTTTGTTGTGTTGTAAGCTGCAAGATTATTTTTGAGGATATCCACACTACTGGAAATACAGCGGTCGCAGATATAAACTTCCGGTCCGGCAATCAAGCTGCCGACTTCCGAGCCGTCTCTTCCGCAAAATGAACATTTAACAATTCGGTTGTTTAATTTTTTTGCCATTATTCTCTCTAACTTATTTTATTTCGTAATTTATTTATCGCTTCCCGTGCTTCATCAAGATATAATGAATCGGGAAATCTGAGCAGAAGATTTTGATATTCTTCAATTGCTTTAACCGGATTTTTAAATCCATACTGGTATATTTTAGCGGCAAGCAAATTCGCTTTGTCGGCAAAAATATTTTTCTCCTCTCTTTTTAATAAACTATCAATTTGAGCTAACGCTTCTTGATACCTGTCTGAACTAATCTCGGACTCAATCAAACGAAGCTCGGCTAATTGTTTTATAAGAAAAGGAGTTTGTTCTGTTTTAACTAAAGATGAAAAAGTTTTTTCCGCTTTATTGAAATCATTTACCAATAAAGCAAAATCTCCTTCTGCAAATTTAACTAAAGTTAATGAATCATTAAAAGCCGAAGTGAGCAGAAATGAAAGTTCCATCGCATCATTTGACATATTATCGGTCGAAACGGAAACTATTTGACGAAGTAATTTATTCGATTCGGTGAAATTTCCTTGAAAAAACATCATCCGGGCTTTCCAAAACTTAGCTTTATTTTTTTGTGCTTCGCTCGCTCTTGGATTAGCAAGAATTTTATCATAAAATGAAGAAGCTCCAGCGATATTTCCGTTTTGAAGATTAATTGCCGCCATCTCCAAACAAGCCTGGGCGTAGAAATTTGAAAAAAGAAAATTTGAAATGATCTTATTTAAATATTCTTCGCTGGCTTTTGTATCGCCGATTTTTTCTCCGTACAAGTAACCTGTGCGGAACATTGCTTCAACACCTAACTCTGAAAAAGGATTCTTCTCGGCAATTTCTTTATAAATGGATAGCGATTCTTCGTATAATTTTTCGGGAGAATATTTCTTTCGGGGAAAAGATTTCCAAAGTTGTGAAGAATCGGCAGTTTCAATTTCAAGCTTTGCTTCTGAGTTTTTTGCCAAACTTAATTTAATTTGAAGTTGAACCGGTGAGTCGGGATATTTTTTTAACAAATAGGAAAAAACTTCTGAAGCGAAAGCGTATTCTTTTTCGGCAGATAATTTCAAAGCAAAATTAAAAAGTTCAGTTCCTTTATATTGTCCTTTATTATCAAGTATTTGATATAATGAAAAAGCGTTTTCATATTGGCGGTTTGCCGAATAAAGTTTAGCTAAGATATTTCCGATAACAAGAAATCTTTCGGGTTGCTCGTCCTCAAAGACTTTGATAAAGGCGACTAAAGCTTCACTGCGGTTAACGTAAGTGAAAATTCGGGATTCAACACTTGGCAATTGCTGTTCGTCTGTTTTTAAAATGAAAATAAATTCACTGGCAGATTTTTTGTAATCCATTTTGAGGGCATAAAGGTTCGCTAAATCATACCCGAAGTAAAATTCCTTGTTCGAAATAGATTTTGCACGCTGAAGCAGATCAATAGCTTTATCAAACGCGCGCAGTTCAATTGCGCTATTGGCAAGCACTCGGAAAGAGATAACATCACTTTTTTTGTTTTCTAAAAAATCATCCCACAACTGAAAAGTTTTCTTTTCTTCTCCATTTAAATAGAAAGTTACTCCGAGTAAACCGACAAGAGAAACATTATCCCTTTCAACTGATAATTTTTGTTGGATCAGGAAACTTGAGTTGTTGTATTCCTTCAACTGAAGATAACATTTATTCAAAGCTTGAAAAAAAGTGAAATTATTTGGCTGCGCTTTATACAAGTCTTCGTAAAGGGATTTTGCCTTAATATATTCGCCAATCTGCTCGTAACTTTGGGCAAGCATAAACCGGTTTTGCAGATCACTTTGCTGTGAAAAAACGACTTCGGCAAAAATTAATAGAAGGAGGATGAGTTTAAATTTCATTTAAATTGTTTTTATTTCTTTACAAATTGACGAATAACTTCATCTAAAGTTCATTTCCCGAAGAACAATTTTATTGAATAAAAAAGAAGAAAAACGGCAAAAACTTTTTTTAACATTTGCTCGGGAACCTGAACTGCCACTTTGGAAGAAAAATAACTTCCGATTATGAAAGTAACCGCCATAAAAGCGGCGGCTTTCAAGTTCATACTTCCGGCTTTGTAATAATTTATGACAGCTAAAATGCCGATAGGAGGTAAAAGCAAAGCTAGTGAAGTTCCTTGTGCTTGTTGTTGAGAGTAACCGAGAATCATAGTTAGTGCGGGAATAATAATTATTCCGCCGCCGATACCCAGGAATCCGCTCATAATTCCTGCCGCTGCTCCAAGTAGTACATAAATTAATATTTCGTACATCATCTTTTCTTTCGTGAATTTTAGAAGTTTTGTTAATTTCTATTATCAATTTAAAACAATTTGAACCATCGAAAAATAGTATGATCAAAATCTTGTATGCGCTCCTCCTCCTCATTCCTTCATTTGTATATGCAGTTTCAACCCCCGGAGATTCTATAAAATATGTTTTTGATGAAGTTTCGGTAATCGGGAAAACCACTAAAGCCGATTTGAAAAACGCCACTTCTTCAATTGAAAAAGTTGAAATAGATGAAAACAAAAGCAAAAGTTTGGCGAATGCCGTAAAAAATATTCCCGGAATTTTTCTTCAACAAAGAAGCGGGGGAGAAACGCTAAGCAAAATTACGATGCGCGGATTTGGCGCCCGCTCAAATGATCCGCAGATTACCGGTATAAAAATTTTAATTGATGGATTTCCGGAAACCGAACCTGATGGAAGAACTTCATTGGATTTGCTTGATGTCTCGGCATTTACGCAAATTGAAATCGGGAAGACAAATAGCTTTAACTTGTTTAGCGGGGCTTCCGGCGGGTATTTAAATTTTATTAGCGAAAGAAATTTTCCCGGTTCATTTTCTGAAAACCGGTTTACATTTGGAAGTTTCGGTTTTCAAAAATTTCAGACTGAAGCCGGCGGCAAATTGAAAAACGGTTCTCTGTTTGTGAACGTTAGTAATACAAAATTTCAGGGTTGGCGGCAGCATTCGGCAAGTTATTCAACCAATTTCAACTTCTATATGAAGAATCAATTTGACGATCTTTCTAGTTTTAATTTTTCTGTTATCGGTGTTTCAAGTGTTTACAAAATTGCCGGACCACTTACTGCTTTGCAGCTTGCAAGTGATGAAGCGCAGGCAAATCAGACTTTTCTAAAACGAGATGAACGGCGTAGTAATAAAATTTTGAGGATAGGATTAGCGTATCAAAAATATTTTAACGACGAACAATCGCTATCAAGTTCGTTTTATCTTTCGCCCAAAATCTTGATGCGGTCGCAAAAAAACAGTTACCGCGATTTTAACCGCATACACCTCGGTGGAAAAGTGCAATACAATTTTGTTAGAAAATTTTCCGCTGAAACCAGGAACAAATTCTCATTGGGCATTGATAATCAATATCAAGCCGGTCCTACTGTCTTTTATTCCTTATCAAATTCAAATGAAAGAGGCACTACACTCAAGCAAAATAAAAACGAGGGCGGATTGAATTATGGTATTTATGCACACGATGAATTTTCATTTAATAAAATCACTTTTGATTTCTCACTCCGCTATTCTCAAGCTAAATATTTGTTAGACGATTTTATTACCCCGGCTCTTTCGGATAAAATGACTTTTACGGCACTCACTCCGGGATTTGGATTCTCTTATGCATTGGATGAAAATAATTATTTCATGGCTCACTACGCAAAAGGTGTAGAGAACCCGGCGTTTAACGAAGTTGATCCACCGGCTGAATTAGATACCATCCGTGGATTAAATCCTTTATTGAAGCCTTCAACTTCGCATACGATTGAAACTGGAATTAAAGGAAACTTTGCGTTCGATATCGACTTTATTAATTCTTTTTCTTACAATATTATTGGTTACACACTTTGGACTTATGGGGAATTAATTCCTTACCAAATCTCAGGAGCAAACTATTACGTTTCGGCTGGCAAAACCAAACGTTATGGGCTTGAAGCTTCTGTCTCGTTAACTACACAAAACTATTTTACTTTTTCAAGTTCATTAACTATCGCGAAGAATTCTTTTGTAGAATTTAACGACGGTATCAGTAGTTTTTCGAGAAACCAAATTCCGGGAGTTCCGGCGAGACAGATTTCTGTTAACCTTGGATATCAAAATCTTCAATTTCCTTCTATTAATGTTCAATACACAAACCTAAGTAAAATTTATATTGACAATGCAAATTCGGTTGCCGCCGGAAGTTATGATAAATTTGATTTGCAGTTAATCTATCGGATGATAGTTCGTTCTGTTTCATTAAATTGTTTCATTGAATTAGAGAATGTGTTTGATAAAAAATATGTTTCATCAATCGCGGTCAACGGAGCCAACGGTGAGTATTATGATCCGGGCCTGCCGAGGAACTTTACTGCCGGGGTTACCCTTAATTATCAATTTTAGAAATCAACGGAGATTAAAATGTCAAAAAAAATAACGCTTTTCTTACCGTATAACGGTTTTAGCTACACGCAAAAAACAGTTACTTCATTTTTAAGTTCCGGTCTTATTGAAGAAATTTATTTGCTCGCAACAAAGAAAGACCTGCCGGATGTTGAAAATTGCAAAATCCTTTTTGTAGAAAATCTATTAAGCAGCTCGACAATCAAAGAAATTATTGCGAAATCAACCACCGAATTTACAGCAATTGTTAAACAAGATACTTTACTTGAACTCGGGCAATTTGCTTTAGACCGTTTCATCTCTATTGCGGAAAACACTTCTGCCGGTTTAGTCTATTCGGATTATTATGAAATTAAAGATGATGTTAGACAACCCCATCCTACTATTGATTATCAAGAGGGAAGTCTGCGTGACGATTTTAATTTTGGATATTTACTGCTGTTTAATACAGCCGCTATTAAAGAACTTCATTTTGATGAAGAATATAATTTTAGCGGTCTTTATGATTTACGTTTGAAAGTTTCGCAAAAAAATAAAATTATTCACATCGGTGAATTCCTGTATTCATCAATTGAAACGGATGAACGGAAATCGGGTGAAAAATTATTCGATTATGTTGATCCGCGCAACCGATCTACACAAATTGAAATGGAGCAAACATGTACGCAACATTTAAAAGCAGTCGGTGCCTTCTTAGAACCGGAATTTGAAAAGATAGATTTCGCAAAATCCGATTTTAAATTTGAGGCTTCGGTAATTATTCCGGTGAAAAATCGTGTGAAAACAATTAGCGACGCAATTCAATCTGTTTTGAAACAAAAAACAAAATTTGTGTTTAATCTTATTATTGTTGACAATTATTCTGATGACGGAACGACAGAAAAAATTGAAGCATTTGCAAAACAAGATGCAAGAATTATTCACTTAGTTCCGGTGAGAAAAGATTTGGGTATTGGTGGCTGCTGGAATGAAGCAGTTCATCACCAGGACTGCGGAAAATTTTCAGTACAGCTTGATAGCGATGATATGTACAGTGATGAAAACACTTTGCAAAAAATTGTAAATAAATTTTACGAAGAAAATGTTGCTGCGGTTATTGGAAGTTATTTGATGACAAATTTTCAATTGGAACAGCTTCCTCCCGGAGTGATCGATCATAAAGAATGGACGCCGGAAAATGGTAGAAATAATGCATTAAGAATAAACGGGCTCGGTGCGCCGCGCGCTTTTTACACGCCGGTTTTGCGTGAAGTAAAAATCCCGAATGTGAGTTACGGTGAAGATTATTCGGCCGTACTTGCAATCTCGCGTCGTTACCAAATTGGAAGAATATATGAACCGTTGTATTTCTGCCGCCGGTGGGAAGGGAATACGGATTCCGCTCTTTCTATTGTGCAGATGAACAACCACAATTTTTATAAAGATAAAATCAGAACGTTTGAATTGCTGGCAAGAAAGAAGAAAGTAAAAAGTGGAAAGCAGAAAGATGAGTGAAACAGCCAGCCCCGATTTGGCGGGGAAACCAAGTAAAGCGTTGTTGAAAGAAAAAATCAATTATTGTGAAGCTGCGAAAAATTTAATACGTCAGCAAAAAATAAGTTGGGAACAGTGTAAAAACGGTTATTCAACGCTTGAGTCAGTTGAAGTAAAAGTTTTTCATTTCGATAATTTTTCGATCAAACTTCAATTTAATCCCGGAAGGATGATCTCAACTTCGGCAAAAGTTGATACGAAATCTATCAATGAACGGAAATGTTTTTTGTGTAAAGAGAATTTACCCCAAGAGCAGCAAAGCCTTGAATATAAAGATGATTTTTTGATTCTCGTAAATCCGTTTCCGATTTTTCCCGAACATTTTACCCTCCCATCAATCCATCATTCAAAGCAAAATATTGAAGATTCATTTCCCGTGTTGATGGATTTCTGCAAAGATTTGTCTCCTGATTATTCTGTTTTTTATAATGGACCAAGGTGCGGTGCTTCAGCTCCCGATCATCTTCATTTTCAAGCCGGGACAAAAAATTTTATGACCATTGATCATGAATACGAACTTCTCAAAGAAAAGTTTGGTGAAGAAATATTAAAGATTAAATCGCTTTGCGTTTCTGCAATTAATGATGGTTTGCGCAAAATGATTTCATTTGAAGGAAATTTAAAATCTGAAATCGAAAAAGTTTTTCAAATATTTTATTCTACTCTAAAAAAAATCAACGGACAAGAGGAAGAACCGATGATGAATGTTCTCGGTTCATATCAAAATGAAAAATGGCGGATAATTGTATTTCTAAGAAAAAAACATAGACCGGATGCATTTTTTTTAGAAGATGAAGAGAAAAAAATTTTACTTAGTCCTGCAGCCGTTGATATTGGCGGAGTCTGTATCACTCCACGCCAAAAAGATTTTGCAACCATGACAGAAGAAAAATTGAAAGATATTTTTAATGAAGTTTTTATTGACAAAAGTATGTTTCAGAAATATATAAATAAGTTGAAGAGTCATTTTGAAAAATATTATCACTCTTGACTCATAAGATCGGCGATAAATCTTAAGTTTTGATTTTTAGAGTTAGAAATAATTATCTTGATGATCGCGGTAAGCGGAACGGCTAAGAGCATTCCGAGAATTCCCCAAATGTAACCCCAGATCAATACCGAAAGAAGAATGGCAATCGGGTTCAAGTTTAAACGCCTGCCTATTAACTGCGGTTCTAATAAATTAAAAAAAGCAGTTTGAATAAATCCCATGCCGCCTGCAATTAAAAGTGTATAACTTAATGATTCATATTCAATAATTGCCATCAGCGTTGGCAATACTAAAGCTATTGCAGAGCCTATCGAAGGAATAAAATTTAGGAAGAATGTTAGTAATCCCCACATTATAGGAAAATCAATATTAAAAATATAAAGGAAAAAGCCAACGACAATTCCCGCTAAGAGATTGACAGAGATTTTTGAAATAATATATTTCTGAATTTGTTCGGTAATGGTCTTTAATGTTTTAGCAAACTGCAGTTCTGTTTGTTTTTCTACTTCCCCGGAAACCTCACTCGAAGTCTTATTTACTGATGAGCTGGAATCATCACGGTAATATCTTCGTCCGATTGCTGCGTAAATGGATTTGTGTCCGCTTTCAATAAAGATGAAGAAGAAAAGAAGGAAAAGGATGTTGCCAACTAAACTGAATGCAGAATTAAAAACACCGCCGGCGAGAGCTTTATAATCAAGTTTAGCTAATATTTTTTGAATAGAAAAATATTTGAAATATGGGTCGGTAATTCCCAATCCAATTGCTGCTTTTCTTACGATGGAATTAAGTTTAGAAAAATAATTTGGTAAATCGGTGGAAAGCTGCATTACGGAATCCACTACAAATCTTATAACTCCAAAAGAAATAAATGCAATAACAATGATATTGAGAATAATAACTATCCAAAGAGGGATTTTTTTATCAGTTAAAAAAGAATTAACCGGTGAAAAAAGAATAAAGAGAAAAGAGGCAAAAACGAAAGGAACGAGAATGCTTTGCAATTCGGAAAGGAGTATTCCGAGAGACACAAGCCCTATAATAACAACGAAAAATGTTATAGTCGAACCGGGTTCAAATTTTTCTTTCATAGCTTTTCAATAAAATTAGTCACTACAAAAGTATTTATATTTTTAGTTTCTACAATGAAAAGCGGGATAAATTATTAAAAATTAAAGTAAACCAACTTATTTATTATTTTTTTTGACTTTAACGAATTATCGCTTATTTTTGACTTGACATAAAAATTAAAAGTGAATGGACCGACTAATTTTTTCATTCCTTTATTTATTTAAACAATTTACTTAGTTATCAAGTATGTGAGAGTAGGGAGGCTTACACATGAGAATTGATAGACAATTTACTTTAGTTTTAATCAGTTTCCTTTTCTTATCCTTTTCTGCGTTCTCTCAAACAGGAAAAGTTTCCGGGAAAATTACCGATGCTGCAAATGGCGAAGGTATTCCTTTTGTGAATGTTGTAGTTGTAGGAACCACACAAGGCGCTGCATCTAATCTGGATGGTGATTTTGCTATCATCAATCTTAAGCCCGGAGTTTATACTGTTCGAATAAGCGCAATCGGATATAATGCTGTAACCTATCAAAACATTAATGTTTCTACGGGATTAACAACCGCCTTAAACGCCAAATTAAGTTCCAACGCAGTTACTATTTCTCAAGACGTTGTAGTTGTAGCCGAAAGACCCATGGTGCAAAAAGATTTAACAGCATCAACCTCTATTATGAGTGATCAGCTAATTTCCGAACTTCCGGTAACTGAAGTTGGAGATTTACTTCAACTGCAAGCCGGCATTACCAAAGGCGGCGGAGGAGAACTTCATTTACGCGGCGGAAGAAAAGGTCAGATTGCTTTTCAAATAGACGGTGTTCCTATTACCGATGCCTATGATGGCAGCAATGTTATTGATGTTTCAACAAATTCCATCAAAGAACTGCAAGTTGTTTCAGGAGCTTTTAATGCTGAATTCGGTCAGGCGATGTCCGGTATTGTGAACATTGTTACTAAAGACGGTGATGACAATTTTAACGGAAGTCTTCAATCGTATTTCGGAGATTACATTTCTTCGAGGGAAGACAAGTTCTGGAATATTAAAAATATAAAACCAACCGCTATCCGAAATATTGAAGGAAGTTTAAGCGGGCCGGTCATTCCGGATAATTTATTCTTTTTTGTTAATGGAAGATATTTTTACAACACCGGTTACCTCTACGGTAAAAGAGATTTCTTAGTTACCGATTTTGCCCGTGAAAGAGATGCCGCACAAGGTGGCGGGTACTATGTTAAGAAAAGCGGTGATAGCTCATTTGTTCCGATGAACACGAATGACCGCGTTTTCGGTCAAGCGAAATTGACCTACCGCTTACCCGGCGGAATTAGATTAAGTTATAATTACATCCTTGATAAACAACAATACCAGGTTTACGACGGAGATAACAGATTAACTCCTGATAATAATCTTCATAGATTCAAGACAGGCTACTCGAACACTCTAAGTTTAAACCACGCTATTTCGGCATCTACTTTTTACACGTTCAATCTTTCTTATTTCTTCAAAGATTACCATCATTATCTATTTGAAAATGTATATACCGGAGATACACTGCAGCCGACATTCTATGTTGATAACAGTTTTCTCCAGACACCGCCATACAGCTTTGCAGTAGGCGGAACAAACACAAACAGATTTACACGGAATACTACTTCAATTTCCGCTAAGTTAGATATGACTTCCCAATTGAATAAAGAAATTTCAATTCAATTCGGCGGAGAATTTAAGAAACATCGTTTATACTACGAAAATATAACCTTACAACCGTTGTTAGTTAACGGTTCAAAAACTTCTCCGTATAACGTAACTGTTCCGGCTGCCACTTCAACAGACTTTGATCAGTATGTTAAAGAACCGACAGAAATTTCGGGATATTTCCAATCCAAATTTGAAGCATTTAATTTGATATTTAACGCCGGTGTTCGCCTGGATGTTTTCGATCCTAATAGTTTTATTCTCAGCGACCCTACTGACCCTGATATCAACAATCCTATTCGTCCTGAAAACCAATATGTTGATGGTAACCAAAACGGGAAATATGACGCCGGAGAAACAATTAAAACTTTAGCCGATAGAAAAGCCTATTGGTACACAGACGCTAAAGTGAAATATCAATTAAGCCCAAGATTAGGAATTGCTTTCCCGATAACCGATAAAGGTGTTATTCACTTTTCTTATGGACATTTTTTTCAGCTTCCTTCTTATGAACTGCTTTATTCCAATCCCAATTTTAAACTTAGCGATGGTTCTGGTAACCAAGGTTTAGTTGGAAATGCAGATTTGAAACCACAAAAAACGGTTAAAGGGGAAATCGGGATTCAACAGCAAATCGGTGAAGATATTGCTGTTGATGTTACAATGTTCTTTGAGGATTTTCGGGATCTTATCGGCACTCAGACGGATGATATCTTGGTATTCGGCGGAGCTAAATCCTACAGCCAATATGCCAATTCCGATTTCGGGTTTTCAAAAGGAATTATAGTAAAGTTTGAAAAACGATTTTCGGGTGGTTTAGCCGTAAATCTTGATTATACCTATGCAGTTACAAAAGGAAATTCTTCAAATCCTGCTGATGCAAGAAATGCAGTTCAAGGCGGTGCAGCCCCGGAAACCTTTATTACTCCTTTAGATTGGGATCAAACCCATACGCTGAATATTACGGCAGCTTATACGGTGCAAGATAATTACGGGTTTTCTATGATCGGTAATTTTTATTCCGGACAACCTTATACGCGACAGACAAATAAAAATACGCGCGTTACCCAAAACGCTTTCCCCAAGAATAGCGATATCAAACCAAGCATTTTTAATATTGATCTGCGAGCTTATAAAGATTTCAGAATTGATACTTACAAAATTACCGTATTTGTTAAAGTTTATAACTTGCTCGATCTCGATAACCCAAGAGGAGTTTACGGAGATACCGGTGACCCTC
The DNA here is from genome assembly GCA_023229425.1 of Ignavibacteriaceae bacterium. Lineage (GTDB taxonomy): Bacteria > Bacteroidota > Ignavibacteria > Ignavibacteriales > Ignavibacteriaceae > UBA1563. The sequence goes on along the minus strand of JALNZG010000003.1, from coordinate 48,931 downwards.
TCTTTACATTTGGAAAGTTGGAAGCTCAAAATATTAATCCTGCTCTGTATTACAATACTTTGGATGAACTTTATACTAATCCGACATTTTTTTCAGAACCGCGAAGAGTTGAGCTCGGCGCTTCCTTTAACTTTTAATTCTAAGGTACTTAGATATGAATAAAAAATATTTTCAAAATTTAGTACTCATCTTTTTTCTTGCGGTCGGTAGTCTTCTTGCCCAGCGAAGTGACCCAAATTTCAGAAGAGTCGGTTTTCATAAAGGAAATAGAGTTGCTATTTCTTTTTATAATGATGGTCAAGTTACTGGATTTAATTCAGGTGTAGATATTCGTGGAGAATGGCCACGCGGTTCCGGTGAAAACTATATCGGAGACTGTATCCCTTTAATTGGGCTTGAATTTGTAAATAAGAATGGGGACACTCTGCATTCGGTTACTATTTCTCGCGGTCCGAGAAAAGGTCAAGGAAATGAAAAAAATCCTACCTTTAATTATTTCTGGGGATTTAACCCAATGCCCGGTTTTAATAATCCGGCTTATGAAAGTAAGGTTGCTCAAGAAGGAATAGCTATGAGCCACTTGCCGGGGACCTGGCCTATAGGCGGCTGGCGCGATCATCCGGACTGGACTGATGCAAACGGAGTTTCAGAATGGAATGGTTATTTCGGACGTGGACAAATTAATGCTGACCAGGAAAGCTATTTTTGGGCTGATGACCAATGGGATGATGAGTTCAATGGTGCGGCAAGCCAAGAGCTTCCGGCTACACTTTTTCTTCCCGATTCAAATGATCCATCAAGACATGGTATGGGTATGCAATTGGCAGTCCGCGGTTTCCAATGGGCAAGCTTTTTAGCAGAAAATACTCTCTTTTGGTTGTATGATATAAAAAATGAAGGAAATTATAATTATAAAAAAGCCGATTTCGGTACCGTTGTTGGAACGTTAGCAGGAGGTGACGGAGACAGCGGAGACGATCTTGGATTCTTTGAAATTGATGCTTGGATTACTTATTCGTGGGATAATGATGGAGTTGGTAACCACGGTCAAAAAGTTGGGTATGTTGGGTATGCATTCCTCGAATCACCGGGCAACCCTTTTGATGGCATAGACAATGATGACGATGACCCTAGTCCTAACGCAAAAATGTTTGTGAAAGCGGACTTTGATTCAGTAATTTATAAAGCCGGAGATGTTGTTTTTCTCATTGATCAGGTAACTTATGAAAGAAGTTCACACACAGTAAAAGCTACAAAAGATACTGTTTATTCTATGGGTACCAGATTTATTATTACTCCCGGTGTTACAAAACTCCGTGAAGGACATATTGCTTCAATATTAAACGGAGTTTCTCTCCCCGATCCAACAGCCTACGATGGAATTGATAATGATCTTGATGGTTTAATTGATGAAAATGAGGCAATTCATTTTGAGACAAGAAATAAAAAAGGTCTAAAAGGATTACGTTATAAAGATTATAAAAATAGTATTGCTGTTGATGATCCGATGATAGATGAAAAACGGGATAACTCGGCAGGAAATTTAATTTCAAGTTATGTTATTGATGTCAATGGAAATGTTGTTGTGAAATCTCACTTTGCCGGTGATGAAGAAGGAGATTGGGACCCGTTAGTTGATGACGTAGGTTCCGACGGCGTTGGAAAAGATGATGCAAATTATATTAAACCGGATGGGAACGGTACTGAAGGCAATGCGATTCCTGACCAGGGTGAACCGAATTTCGGAAGAACAGACCCTGATGAATCAGATCAAATCGGATTAACAAGTTTTAACTTTTTTAATCAACCTTCATCTCCTGATCTAAGCGATGATCAGCTTGTTTGGACGCGAATGTTTCCCGGTAGATTTGACGTCGTTCCGCCAACACCAATGGATGGAGACTTTATTTATGCTTCCGGTTACTTTCCACTTAAATCGCTTCAAACCGAACGGTTCTCTGTTGCTCTTCTTTTTGGAGTTGACTATAATGACATTACGAGAAGCAAGAACATCGTACAACAAATTTATGATGCCGGATATAAATTCCCTCAGCCTCCTAAAAAACCGAAAATTACAATTACTCAAGAAGATGGTAATGTAGTTATTTATTGGGATGGAGTTCCTGTAGAAAACTCTAAAGATTTTATTTCCAAGAAAAGAGATTTTCAAGGATATAAAATTTATCGTTCTACTGATGCAGGATTTATTGATGCACGCGAAATTACCAGTGCGCTCGGAACGTTATCATTTGATAAACCGATTGCTCAATACGATTTAAAAGATAGTATTTCAGGCTTCTTTTATCCGTCAGCCATACTCCTCGAACAAGTTAGTGGAACGACCTACTATCTTGGGAGTAACACCGGCATAGTAAATAAATTTATTGATTCGACTGTTACCAAAGGGCAGACTTATTATTATGCAGTTTGTTCCTATGATGCCGGTGAATCAAAATTAAATATTTTCCCTTCGGAAAATTCCAAGTTTATTGATAGGACCTCTTCGGGGCAAATTGTTACTGATGATAATACCGGTTATATAACTCCGGGATTTCGTCCTACCGGATATAAACCTGCTAAAATCGGATTGCTGCAAAAATCAGCTAATTTTAGAGGAACCGGTTCTGTTGTAATTGAGATGATTGACGACCATGCAGTTCGTCCCATTAATCAATATCAAATTGCGTTTCAAGATACAGCCGTGCAAGGCTATACTTCTAATTGGTCTTTGATAGATTTAGTAACTCCGGATACTGTGAAAATTCCCTCAATTAATGCACAGTATATTGTGAAACCCGGCGAGATCATTACTGTGCCAAAGGGAGTTGAAATTACCGTTAATAGTGTAACAAGAACTACGGATACAACTATCTTTGTTGGAACTGTTGATACAATAATTGATAAAAGCACTAAATTTAATGGGGAAACTAAAATTGTGCACGGGTTTAGGCTTCAGTTGTATAATGAAGAAGTGATCAAAACCGATACAGTTAAATCAAAGTACGAAGGAATTTCTACATCACCGGAACCGCCGTATATATTTAGAGTTTTCCCTAACCCGGCAAAGCCTGATTTAGCGGGAATTGCTATGCCTTATGACTATCGGTTTGAGTTTTCTAACACGATAGTTGATACTTCGGTAACAGATAGCGCTTTAAATATTAAAGTTGCTGTCCCGATTACCTTCAGAGTGAAAAATTTAACGACGGGTAATTATATCAAGTTTGTCTATTGGAAAACCGGTTCGGTTAGTACAACTCATAATATTTTATTTAAAGAAACCATTGAAGGGAAAAATTATCGAACGTTTCAATTGGTTATCCAGTATGGTACTCCGGGCGCTCCGATTGAAACCCAGGGCACTCTAACAATATATAGTACTAAACCTTTTAATAGGACTGATCAACTTACGTTCTCGATTGATCAGGCAAGCATTGATAATAATCTCGCTAAGAGTGATTTAGATAGAATTAAGGTAGTTCCGAATCCTTATGTGGTGACACATGAAGCTGAATCAAGATTATCGAGTACGCAGACAAGCGGAAGAGGTGAAAGAGAGATTCGCTTTACCAGGATACCTCCGGGATCGAAAATTTCGATCTTTACGGTTCGTGGTGAATTAGTGAAAACATTGAATCACAATGATCTGTTTGTCGGTGATGTGTATTGGAATTTACGAACCGAGGAAAATCTCGACGTAGCTTTCGGCGTGTATGTATTTGTAGTGGATGCGCCGAATGTCGGAACAAAAATCGGCAAATTTGCTCTCATTAAATAACGGAGTTTGAGAGATGAGAAAACTTTTAATAATAAATTTATTGATCTTTATGACCGCACTTTCTTTTGCACAAACGAAAGTCGGTTCAACTGCGGCGGCATTTCTAAACATTGGAGTTGGTTCCCGCCCAATATCAATGGGCGGCGCTTTTGCAGCAACGGCAAATGATATTACTTCACTCTATTGGAATCCTGCCGGTATCTCAAGAATTACCGGGAACGAAGCCTTCTTTGCACACACAAAATGGTTTGCGGATATTACCTACAATTGGGCGGGAGCCGCATTAAATTTGGGTGATCTCGGTGCCGTTGGGTTAAGTCTTACTTACTTAGACTACGGAAAGATGGAAGTTACCTCAATGCGTGAGCCTGACGGAACCGGTGAAATGTTTTCCGCAAAGGATTATTCTCTTGCCTTGACGTATGCCTACAGTTTGACAGACCGCTTTTCGGTAGGCGGCAATCTTAAATATATTAATGAAACAATTTGGAATTCTTCCGCCTCTGCGGTTGCAGTTGATTTGGGAATTCTTTTTAATTCTGATATTTATGGTTTACGGATAGCTGCTACTATTACCAACTTCGGAACTGATATGAAAATGGATGGAAAAGATCTCTACGTTCTCCATGATATTAATTCGAATATTTACGGTAATAACGAGCAGATTTTGGCTACGTTGAATACTGATAATTTCCCGCTTCCTTTAACTTTTAGAGTTGGAGTTGCAATGGACTTATTGGATACCGAAGAACACCGTTTTACAGTTGGTGTAGATGCTCTCCATCCGAATGATAACTCCGAAGCGTTGAATGTTGGTGCTGAATATGTTTTTGAGAATATGATCGCTGTACGCGGCGGATACAAATCATTATTCCTCACAAACACCGAAGAAGGTTTAACACTCGGCGTTGGACTGATGTATGAATTTTTCCCCGGTATGGGAGTTTCAATTGATTACGCCTACCAGGATTTTGGTATGTTAAAAAATACCCAGCACTTTTCAATGGGTATTAAGTTCTAAACGAACATTTCTTTAAATTGAAAAAGGCATATCATTTTGATATGCCTTTTTTGTTTAATTTTGATAAACATTATTTTCACATTTTACGGGAGTATGGTAATGAAATCAGTGTTTACTATTTGTTTACTTATTTGCTTCCTTTTTGCAAACATGCCTGCACAGCAATGGGTAAAGATAAACCAAACATTTAACCCACTCGGAAATTATACACCCAATAAAGGTGTATTTGTTGACCCAAATAATGGTTGGTTGAAAGCAGGACCAAATGCTTCAGTCTTTAGAACTACTAATGGAGGCAAACTCTGGGTAGAACTAAACAATAAAACTGCACTTGGCACAATAGAATTTATTGATACCTTACATGGTTGGATGGTGGGACGTATTCTCCCGGGCAATGATTATAATATTATGATTACTAAAGATGGTGGGAAAAGTTGGAACAGGTACTCAACTCCGGCGATCGGATGTTTGACCTTTTTCGATTCACTAGTAGGATTTGCTGGTGGAAGTAACAACATTTATAAAACCATAGACGGGGGAATAACATGGGATACCATGTCGATACAATCTCATGTTGGTAAGATAGGAGTATACGATATCTTTTTCCTTGATAAAAAACATGGCTGGACTGTGGGAGGAGGGGGAGCGCTTACCGATATGGGATTTATATTAAATACAGTTGATAGTGGTAAAACTTGGCAGTACATTGATTCAATGACGAACATAAACCAGGCAATAACATTTACGGACTCGTTGCATGGGTATGCTGTTGGTGGGAATCCTCCATATAGTGACGGAATAATTCAGGTAACAAGCAATGGTGGATTATCATGGATGAGATATGACCTCCCATGTTCTTGGTTGAACGACGTTGTGTTTACTGATGATAGTACAGGTTGGGTAGTTGGGGAATATGGATTTATTTGGCATACTACCAACCAAGGGTTGAATTGGACGCAAGTTGAAAGTGGTACGACTTCTAACTTATACCGCATCTTCTTTTTTAATAATGGAGAAACCGGGTATATTCTTGGGGTGGATAGTACTCTTCTAAAATACGATAACACAGTTTCTATTCAAGACGAACATCCGGAGGGAATAACATCCTACCAGATCTTTCAAAATTATCCCAACCCATTTAATCCGAAAACAATCATCACCTACCAATTGCTCAAAAGTGGAAACGTCACATTAAAAATATTCGACATTCTTGGCAACGAAATAAAGATCGCTGTAAACGAGCCGAAAGAAATAGGCAAATACACTGTCCAATTTGATGCTTTTTCACTCGCTAGCGGTATGTACGTTTACCAGTTACGGGTAAATGATTTTATATCATCAAAAAAGATGTTGCTGCTTAAATAAAACAACCTCACCCTTAGTCCCTCTCCTTACCAAGGAGAGGGACAAGGGTGAGGTCAAACATTTTCTCAGCTATTAAGAACCATTCCTTGACTTGGAAGGAAGACTCTTTTAAATTTACCTCGCTTGTTCAAGCTGCATTTTCATTTGCGCTGCACCGGGGAAATTGCTCTCTACTTCCAAACATTTTTTAACAAAAGTGAGTGCGTTGGCGTAATCCTTCTTTTTTACAAACACACCTGAGAGGTTCCACAGTAACTGTGCATCTCTCGGATTAAACGAAAAACTTTCCTTTAAGTAGCGCAAAGCAAGATCATCATTATTGTTAAAAAGATTGATCGTTCCCAACCACTTAGTACAAAAAGCATCCGGTTGAAGTTTGTAATACTTTTCCAAATAAATATAAGCTTCGGAATATTTTTGTGTCTCAAGCAAAACCTGTACAACTTTTTCATACAACCCGATCGTGTACGGAAATTGGCCTATCAACGCCGAATACTCGTTCATAAATCCGTAGTAGTTTCTTTGTCCCAAATAATAAGTAGCAAGTTTTTTATGGGCTAATTCCCAATAATAATTTTCTTCAACCACCTTGTAGGCAAGGGAATCGTTGTAATCCGTAAGCTTTACAAAATCGAGCAGCGTTTTGCTCTTTCCATCTTTATTAAAAGGGAAGTCTCCTTTAAGTGAAAGAAGTCGGAAGTTGGCTATTGTAGAATCTAAACGCGAGAAAGGAAAATTTTTAACAACAAGCGCATGCTGTTCTTCATCAGAAATATTTATTCTTTCCGCGTCTGGCAGAAAATTATTCTTCTCCATCGCTTCAAAAAACAATTTGCCGAATATCTGGTATCCGTGCAGTGTTGGATGAAGATGATCCACCATTAAGTTATTGCCGACAATATTATTTTCACTTAAGTTACTGAATGCTGTTTCAAAATCAACAAGGGGAATTTGGTTACTTCCCGCAAGTTTTTTGATAATATCATTCATTTCTTCAGGCGCACGGAAGCGTAACGCATCCAACTCTTTTGCCCTGGTGAAAAGTTTTTTTGCTTCAACTGCATTTCCTTTTTTCAGCGACTCTTCGGCTAACTTATAAAAATGGTCGGCTGATCCATTCACTTTTTTCCCGCTTTGCGGGACAGGTTCGTTGATCGAAATGAACGGCGGTTGATCTTTCAAATTCGATGTGAGCGTTCCCATTATTAAAGGAACATTTTTCTCTTTTATCATCTGAATGATATCGGAAAGTTCTCCTTCAAATTGGGTTAATCCGGCTTGATATAATTTTGATTTATACGGTACTAAATTATTACTTGCCATCCGCGCCATTAACGTTGCGCCGTTATCTTTCCCTTTTCCTTTAAACCAAAAAGAAATAGTATTGACTATATTTCTTAAAAGTTGTACCGTTTTATATTCGTTCATGGTGAGCATTAAGTTTAACATTGTTTTGTTTCCGGCAAACAAAGACTGCGAAGCCGCGCCGAAAACACCGTAATATTCATTATGTCCAACGTAAAGCAAGATCAGATCGGGTTCTTGTTTCAATATTTCCGGCAGCATATCTTTTATAACAATTGAATTTATTGCCGCCATGCTTACATTCACAACTTCAATATTTTGCTTCGGATAAACTAACTGCAGGCGGTCGCGAATATAGCGGGAATATGAGCCTGTCGGTTCGTACGGAAAACCGGCGGCGCTGCTTTCTCCAAGAACAAAAACACGGAAAGTTCCCGGCTTTTTTACAGCATCAAAAGGGTCGAAGATAGAAGAAGGAATTCCCTTTGTGGTAAGAAAATATTTAGAAGCTATCTCTGTATTGAGCACCAACTTTCCCGGAAGTTCGGGATGATAGGGAATCCATGTTTCAATATTTCTTCCGTAATTAAATGTGCGGAGTGAAAATTCAAGCAGAATTATTAAGATGACCGGAAGCAGGAACGGAACGGCATAAAACCACTTCGGCGGTTTTCGGGAAGTGTTCGTCTCATCAGTTTTTCCTTCCGGTTTAGCCTCATTTACTTTTTGATTTCTTTTAATATTTTTTTTCAATCGAACCTCAAATATTTTGCATCGGTTTTAAAAACTCGTTTAATTTGGTAGAGAATTATTTGTAACTTTAGGCAGTTAATCACGAAAGATAGTACATGATCAAATACGTTTTTCTCATTTTAAGTTTAACTTTCATCATACAAATAAAAGCGCAAAGTGATGATGAAGTTATCGCAAAAATAGGAAATATTCCGGTTACGAGAAAAGAATTCATCCAACGATATGAAATGATGCCGCAGCTTGACCGGCAGATGAAAGGAATTACACCGCAATTAAAAGAGGAATTTCTTTACGGGATAATTTTTGAAAAATTATTTGCTCAAGCGGCGCTTGAACATCGGCTCGACACGGTTGAAATAACCTCGTACAGCATTCATGAATTTGAAAAAATGTTCGTGCGTGATGCTCTTTATAATAAAGAAGTTGCCGAAAAAGCGAAAGGAAAAGCGCAGCAGCTTCTTTCGGATTATCTTTCGAACGCTACAAAAGTTTTCTCCCGCGTTTTATTTTCTTCCGATGAAAAAGAAATAAAAAATTACTCAGCCCTTTTATCTAAAGGGTTACCGTTTGATAGTTTGGTGGTAGAGCTGCCGGAACAATCAAAAGATACGCTAACGTTTGAGATAGGGATGGAAGATGAGAATCTGGAAAGACAGATATTTTCATTACCGGAAAATGCGAATACCACTCCAGTCCATTTTGAGGATGGCTGGTATATTTATCATATCGTAAAAAGATATGAGCCAATCTTAGCAAAATCGCAAGGGTGGGAAAGCGAATATCAGCAAATAAAGAAAATTGCCAAACAAAGAGCCGAAAGAGAGTTTTTCATCCGTTACATGAAGCAGATATTCTTGAACAAAAAAGTCGATGCCAATGGTCCACTTTTGAAACTTTCTGCCGAGAAAATTGTTCTCTTATTAAAGGGAAAAGAGGCAACAAGAAAAGATGAAAAGGATAAACTCTATTTAAGTTCAGATGATTTTTATGCGCTTGAACATTCGGCCCTTGCTGATTCAATCTCAAAAGTTTTTGTAAAGTTGGGTAAGAGAAATATTTCGTTAAAAGCGTTCATCCGTTTTTTGAATTTTGAGAATCCAGATTACAAATCAGCGGAAATAAAACATATTCTTGCGGTGCTGAATGGAAAAACGAGAGAGTTTATCGAGCGGGAAGTTCTTGCTGAAGAAGGATACAAACAAAAACTTGATCAGACAAAGGAAGTAAAAGAATCTTTTGGAATGTGGAAAGATTTTCTTCTTCATCAGGCGATGCAGGGAGCCTTTCTTGATTCGGCAAAAGTTAGCGATGATGAAGTTGCAGCATACTATGCAAAAAGAAATTTGAAAAAAGAATCAGAAACAGTTGTGAACATTGTTGAAGTGTTGACAAGCAGTCTTGAAACCGTTGACACGGTTCTTCAAAAACTTAAAGAAGGTGTTGATCTAAAAACTCTTGCAAAGTTATATTCGGAACGACAGCAGACGAAGGAGAGTTCGGGTGAATTCGGTTTATTTCCCACAACTTCTTTTGGAGAAATTGGGCGGATTGCCGGTTCGCTAAATGTTGGCGATACGTATGGACCGCTAAAAGTACCGGGTGGATATTCAATCTTTAAACTGATCGATAAAAAGAAGCCCGAGTTTACGGCAGACGAAGACTATGCCGTAATGAAAGATAAACTTAAACGTGATCTGGCATTTAACAAATTGAGAAACTCGATCATAAAATATTCGGTTGATTTAGCACATAAATACGGAATTACAATCAATCAAAATGTTCTAAACGCTGCTCAGGTTACAAACTTAAATTCGGTGATTTATCGTTATATTGGCTTTGGAGGAAAAATTACTGCTGTACCGATGATGACTCCATTTACCGATTGGGTTGAACAGTGGAAGAAAAATATTAATACACCGTAGAAGTTTTTAGTTGTCAGTTATCAGTAGTAAGTAGTCAGTAGGTCTTGTGAGGAATATAATCTATAACCATTTCTCTAAGATATTTTCTCTACAAGTAATGAAATTAACTTTAATATAAAATAAAAATTTATGAAGACACAAATTGAAATAGCGCTCCTTCCGGAAAATGCATTTTCGGAGTCGGCAATTCGTTCTGAAATCTCGCGAAAGCTACAAATATCCGAAGAAGAAATAAAAGCTGTACGACTCGTCCGCCGCTCTATTGATGCGAGGAAATCCCCTGTTTATGTCTTACTTGTTGATGTATTTGTAAATGAAATTCCTTCCGAAGAAAATAAATTGATCGATTACAAACAGGTAACCGGGAATAAAAAAGTTGCAGTAATCGGATTTGGTCCGGCAGGAATGTTTGCTGCGCTACGCTTAATTGAACTCGGGATTAAACCGATAGTTATTGAGCGGGGAAAAGAGGTTCGTGCCAGAAGACGCGATATTAAACAACTTATGGTGGATCGCCAAGTTAATCCCAATTCAAATTATTGTTTTGGTGAAGGTGGAGCCGGTACTTTTAGCGATGGGAAGCTCTATACTCGTGCTACAAAGCGTGGAAATGTAAAAAAAATATTACAGATATTTGTTCAGCATGGAGCCGAAGAAGATATTCTTGTTGACACGCACCCGCATCTCGGATCAAACAAATTACCCGACATTGTTTCTGCAATTCGAAACACAATTTTACGGTGTGGTGGAGTAATTCATTTTGAAACGCAGGTAACGGATCTTATTCTTAAAGACAAAAAAATGCTCGGTGTTGTTTTGAATAACAATAAAGAGTTGATAGCTGATGCTGTTCTTTTAGCGACCGGACACTCGGCTCGCGATATTTTTTCTCTCCTCCATGATAAAAATATTTTACTCGAACAGAAATCATTTGCAATGGGGGTTCGGATTGAACATCCGCAAGCATTGATAAACGAAATGCAGTATCACACAAAAGAAAAAAATGATTATTTGCCTTCTGCGAACTATAGTTTGGCTTGCCAGATAAATAATCGTGGAGTATTTTCGTTTTGTATGTGTCCGGGTGGAATCATCGTTCCGGCTTCTACTGCGCCCGACGAATTAGTCGTAAACGGAATGTCGATCTCCAAAAGAAATTCTCCCTATGCGAATTCGGGTTTCGTGGTTACAGTTGAACCGGAAGACTTTAAACCGTATGAAAAGTTCGGCCCCTTTGCCGGAATGATGTATCAGAAAGAAATTGAACATTTAGCGTTTGAAGCCGGTGGAAAAAATCAAACTGCACCTGCGCAAAGAGTTACTGATTTTTTACAGAATAAAATTTCTTCATCACTCCCGAAGTCATCTTATTTCCCCGGAACAGTTTCTTCTCCGCTTCATTCACTTTTACCTCAGCCAATTGTGCAGCGATTGAAAGAAGGGCTCCAGCAATTCAATAATAAAATGAGAGGTTTTGTTACTGAAGAAGCGCAAATGCTTGCAGCTGAGACACGGACAAGTTCTCCAGTGCGAATTCCGCGTGACAGAGAAACGTATATGCACAAAGAAATTGCCGGATTATTCCCCGCCGGTGAAGGCGCCGGTTATGCGGGTGGAATTATGTCGTCTGCTATGGATGGAGAGAATTGTGCTGATGCGGTGGCCAGGTTTTTAAAGTAGAAAGTTTCAAGTTGAAAGTGGAAAGAAGAATGTCGAATTAAGAAAAAAATAATCTTTCATTCCTAATTCCTAACCCCGACTAACCAGAACCAATTAATTTTCAGTTGTAGGGAACGCTCGCGAGCGTTCCGTGTTTTATTAACTACAATCTATTTTTGCGGAACGGTCTCGACCGTTCCCAACATTCCTAATTTATGACATGGTAAACCAGAACCAAAATTGATTTAAGAACAAGGATTAACGATTTTAGAAGTTGGAAGATTTTTTCTCAACATCGAAAATCAAATATCGTTGATCATTATTCATAATTCCTTTTTGACTAACTTTTAACTCTTTCCACATAACTTCCGGTGCGTGTATCGATCTTAAGCAATTCACCTTCGTTTACAAACAAAGGAACGTTTACTGTTGCGCCGGTTTCTAATGTTGCCGGTTTTGTTACGTTGGAAACGGTATCGCCCTTTGCACCCGGTTCAACGGAAACTACTTTAAGATTTATGAAAATCGGAATATCGACACTGATGATTTCTTCTCCGTTAAAAAGAATTTCAACTTCTTCGTTTTCTTTCAAGTAATTAATCCCGTCACCAATGTGAGCAGAAGGTACATTGATCTGTTCATATGTGCCATTATCCATGCATACCAAATGCTCTCCATCGCGATAAAGATACTGATATTTTCTTCTTTCAACTCTTACAATATCAAGCGTTTCGCCGGAACGGAAGGTGTTGTCTAAAACTTTTCCGCTGCGTAGATTTTTTAACATCGTACGAACGAATGCGCCGCCTTTACCCGGTTTTACGTGTTGAAATTCAATTACGGTGTAAAGGTCATTTTTAAATTTGATGATTAACCCATTTCTGAAATCGGCTGTTGTTGCCATGAAGGAACTTCTCCTTTAGTTATAAAAAATTTTATTTTACTTGATCTATCTTTTCGTTTTAATTATTCGTATCTGTATTTCAGACTCGAAGGATCGTTCCGAAATTTGAATATCGAATATTGAACAAGGAATAATGAATGATGAAGTTTTTGCCCTTCTAAATTCGACATTCCTTGTTCGGTGTTCATTATTCCTTTTTTTTTGTTCTGGCTATACAAGCTTAGGGAAAAAATTCTAACTTGCTAATCCGGTAAGACTTGAAAAATGTTTACGCAAAATTAAGGAATTAAGGCAATTTTGCGAAATTCTTCTTACCTGGTTTTGAAGCCGATGCTTTCAATTAACGATTTTGCTTGAGTTGCAATGGCATCGGAATCAAATGATAGGCGGATCGTTCCTCCGGTTCCTTCGCGCATTTTTAACAGTTCAATATCCTTTATACTTATATTATTTTGAAAGAGAACTGTGGTCATTCTATTCAATACTCCGGGCTCGTCTTTTACATAAATAAAAATATCGGAAAGCTGATTGATAAATCCTTTTGAGTTTTTGGGGATTTCGTCCCGTTTTTCCTTTGCATGCTCAAATGCATTTTGAAGTGAAGTGAAATCTTCTTTTTCAATTGAAGAATAAATCTCTGCAACGGTTTTTTGAAATTTTGAAAGAGCCGCAAGAATTTGCTTCCGATTGTTGCGTATAATTTGATCCCAAATTAAATAATCACTTGATGCAACACGCGTTAAATCTCTAAAACCTCCGGCAGCAAAATCTTTAAACGCATGTTGGTCTCCATTCAACGCCGCATTAACAAGCGAAACAGCTACAAGCTGCGGAAGGTGACTAACATTTGCAACAATGGTATCGTGCAGCGATGCATCCAAAAACTTTATTTTCGCGCCAATCGCCGAAAGCAGATCAATTAATACTTGAGAGGAAGGAAGTTCCGCTTCTTTTCCCGTTAAAATATAAATAGCATTTTCAAAAAGAATCGGATCGGAATTTTCATATCCCCCTTTTTCTTTTCCCGTCATTGGATGTCCGCCGATATAAATTCCTCTGCTTTGTAATGATCTCCATTTCTTTTCGATAACTTCTTTTACACTGCAAACATCGGTAATAATACAACCTGATTTAACAACCGGAGCAAGATTTTCTATCTCTTTAATTGATAGCTCTGTCGGAAGGCACAGAAATACAATATCTGAATCTTTTACTTCAATGGATGAAGTTAGTTGTTCATCAATTACTTTTTCTGTAATTGCCAGTGATGTTACTTCCGGTAAATCGAATGCAGAGACGTAAATATCAGGACGGATATTTCTTATTGCTTTTGCAAGCGATCCGCCGATAAGTCCGAGTCCGAGAATAGCAATCTTCATTTATGCAATTTTTCTTCCGATAACTTCAGCAATAAGACGAATTTGTTTCATCAACTCCATGAATTGTTCCGGCAGTAACGCCTGTGGTCCATCGCTTAAAGCTTTTTCAGGTTGATGATGAACTTCCACCATCAACGCATCCGCGCCGGCGGCAACTGCTGCGCGTGCCATTGGTAACACTTTATCTCGTAAACCTGTTGCATGAGATGGATCAGCCGCAACAGGTAAATGGCTTTTCTTTTGCAAAACAGGAATTGCAGAAAGATCAAACGTGTTCCTTGTTGCAGTCTCAAAAGTTCTAATTCCCCGTTCGCATAATATAATGTTTCTGTTCCCGTTCGATAAAATATATTCGGCAGACATTAACCATTCTTCAATCGTTGCAGATAGTCCCCGCTTTAACATTATCGGGATATTGGTTTTGCCAAGTTCTTTCAATAAAGAAAAGTTTTGCATATTCCGCGCACCAATTTGGTAGATGTCAGTATATTTTCCAATCAAATCTATTTGTGCAATTTCCATCACTTCGGTAATTACAAGAAGATTGTTTGCATCAGCGGCTTTACGGATAAGTTTCAAACCTTCTTCGCCCATTCCTTGAAATGCATAAGGAGAAGTGCGGGGTTTAAAAGCGCCGCCGCGTAAAATTTTTACTCCCGATCTTGCAACAATTTCCGCAAGTGTAAAAATTTGTTCTTCACTTTCGATTGAGCAAGGACCGGCTATCATCATTACTTCGTTTCCACCGATAGAAATTCCGTTAATGGTTATTACGGTATTTTCTTTTTGAAAACTTCGACTTGCAAGTTTGTAAGGCTCGGTTATGCGGTAAACCTCTGCAACGCCTTCAATTATTTTTACATTGCGCGTATCAAAATCCGGTTTAACGCCGATTGCGCCGAGAACAATTTGTTCAACTCCCGTTGATTTATGAACAGCGAATCCAAAATCTTCCAAATGTTTTATAATATTTTCAATCTGCTTATCAGCAATATTTTTTTCTAATACAATGACCATTTTTCACCAATTACTTTTTTGTTTTTGAATTTCACTTTCAATTTATAAAGTGATTTGTTAGTTATGAAATTTTTTCTCTCCGGCAGTTACTTCAATATCAAGGTAATCATCTTTTGTTGGAACCGCACAAGAGTATTTTGGGCTGTAAGAACAATACGGGCTATAGGCAAGATTAAAATCAATCGTGTAAAGGAAATCTTTATCCGCGTTTAATTCAAAATCCAAATATCTTCCGACTCCGTATGTTTCTTCTCCGGTAGTTTTATCTGTAAACCAAATACTGTAATATTTTTCTCCGCTTCGCGATGTTCCATTGTAAACATTCATTTTATAATTTTTGTTCTGAATGGAAATCGATACAAAACCGAAACGGACAACTTTTCTTTCTTCACCTTTTGTTCCATAAATAGAAATAGTGTCTTTCGATTCAAATTCAATCAGCTTGCTTTTGAAAACAAAATCGGGATCAACCTTGTAATATTTCAATGGTTCAAAATGCTGTTTAGGCTCTTGATTAAAGGGGGAATCAGCATCGTTCTTCATTGAATCGTCTTTTTCTTTTCTCTGCTGTTCAATTGAAGCGATATACTTTTGTTGTTCCGGCGTGTATTGTTTTCCGCACGAAACAAGAAACAAAACGAGCGACAATAAAACGATTTTACTTTTCATCTTCAACTTTCTTCTTCATATCGTGCAAATAAGTCAATGCCTGCAGTGGTGTTAAATTATTAACTTCCAAATCTTTTATTTCATCGCGGAACTTATCGTCTTTAAATTCAAACATATTGATCTGGGTATCATTCTTCTGTTTTAGTTTTGCGAGACGTTCTTTTTTTACTTCGTATGGCGTTAATTCTTTTCCTTCAAGGTTAAACAAAATTTCTTTTGCTCGGTCGGTAACAAATTTTGGTAAACCCGCCATTTGTGCAACTTGAATTCCATAACTGTGGTCGGCTCTGCCTGGATTTACTTTGTGCAGAAAAATAACTTTATCATCATACTCGCGAACTTCAACTTTATAATTTTTAATTCGCGGAAAAAGATCAGACATTTCATTCAACTCGTGATAGTGAGTTGCAAAGAGTGTCTTTGCAGCGATATCGGGGTTCTCGTGCAGAAATTCAGTGATCGCCCAGGCGATTGAAATTCCGTCAAACGTTGATGTTCCTCTTCCGATCTCGTCGAGCAGAATCAAACTTTTTGCAGTTGCATTATTTATGATGTTTGCAGCTTCCTGCATCTCGACAAGGAAGGTGCTTTCACCCGCGGAAATATTGTCGCTCGCGCCAACGCGCGTAAAAATTCTATCCACTAATCCGATAGTTGCTTCTTTTGCCGGAACGAACGAACCGATTTGCGCCAACAAAACTAACAATCCGATTTGCCGGAGATAAACAGATTTGCCTGCCATATTTGGTCCGGTTAATAAAATGATTTGCTGTTCTTCGTTATTCATTTTACAATTGTTTGGAGTAAATTTTTCACCCGGCGGTAAAATACGTTCAACAACCGGATGACGCCCTTCTTTAATTTCTAAAATTGTTGAATTATCAACAAGCGGTTTTACATAATTATATTGTTCAGCTACTTCGGCAAATGAAAGAAAACAATCGAGCATTGCAATAAGCCGCGCGTTGTTTTGTATGACTTCTGCAAACGATGAAACGTACAAACGGAGTTCATTGAAAAGTTGAGATTCGAGTTCGTAAATTTTATCTTCGGCGTTTAAAACTTTTTCTTCATATTCTTTTAAATCGGGAGTGATGTACCGTTCTGAATTTACCAGCGTTTGTTTGCGAATGTAATCAGCCGGAATTTTATCTTTGTGTGTGTTGCTTATTTCAATGTAATAACCGAATACACGGTTGTAATTTATTTTAAGCGATGAAATTCCCGATTTCTCACGTTCGGTTTTTTGCAGATTTGCGATCCAATCTTTTCCGTTAAGAGAAATATCGCGCAGCTCATCAAGCTCAGCGCTGTAATTGCTGTGGATAACGCCGCCATCCACAAGAGAAAGGGGTGGCGAATCAACTAAAGCAATTTGAATTTTTTCCGCCAATTGTTCAAGCGGTTCCACTTGCTGAAAAATTTGTGAAAGCGCTTTTGATTCCGCGCCGGATAATAATTCTTTTAGATTAGGAATTTTTTTAAGCGAAGTTTTTAAGAAGACAAGTTCGCGCGGATTTGCTCTGCCGGTACAAATCTTTGAAACCAATCTTTCAAGATCGCCGATCTCTTTTAATTCAAGTAAAAGTTTTTTTCTAATTCCTTTTTTATTTACAAATTCATCAACCGCATTTTGCCGTGCCAGAATTGGTTCTAATTTTTTAAGCGGGGCAGAGACCCATTTTTTCAATAATCTTCCCCCCATTGCGGTTTCGGTTTTATCAAGAATTGAAATAAGCGAGCCTTCGCGTCCGCCGTCCTGCATCGAAAAAATGATTTCAAGATTCCGCTTTGTTGAATGATCCAAAAGCATATAATCGGACGGATTGTAAAGCGAGACTTTATTTAAGTGAGAAAGATTTGCTTTCTGAGTTTCCTGTAAGTAATTGAGAATTCCGCCCGCGGCAATTACACAGGCGTTTAGTTTTTCAATTCCGAATCCTTTTAAATTTACCGTTTTAAACTGCATCAATAAAAGTTCTTTTGCGTATTCAAAATTGAAAATCCAATCGTCAAGTTTGGTTATGCGAATAGTAGAATTGATAGACGTAATTATTGGCGCAAACTCTTCTTTTAATTTTTTCGAAAGAAGAATTTCAACCGGTGAGATCAATTCAATCTGCTGTTTTAAATGATTGGCGGGAACTTCATAAACTTGAAATTCTCCGGTAGAAATATCGCAAAAAGAAATTCCGGCAATTTCATCTTTGATTACAAACGAAAAAAGATAATTATTTTTTTTATGGTCAAGTAATTTATCTGTGAAAGCAACTCCAGGAGTAACCACTTCTACAACTTCCCGCTTAACAAGTCCTTTGGCAAATTTTGGATTTTCGGTCTGCTCGCAAATGGCAACCCGGTATCCGGCTCTAACAAGTTTTGGCAAATAAGTATCAATAGCGTGATGAGGAAAACCGGCAAGCGGAACATCTCCCGCCGCTCCGTTTGCACGGCGGGTTAAAGTAATCCCAAGCACTTTTGAAGCAGTTTTTGCGTCTTCTTCAAAAGTTTCAAAAAAGTCACCGACGCGGAAAAGAAGAATCGTATCCGGGTGCGCTTCTTTGATTTTAAGATATTGGGCCATTAAGGGGGTTTGCATTACACTTCATTTCATTCAAAATAGTGAAACAAATTTACCGTAAACTTAACGGATTTGCAATTTTCAGAGGCGGATTCACTTAAATTCTCCAAAAAGTTGAGAAGAATTTCTAGATGATGAACTCTCAGCCATAAATCATAGGTCACTATTGCTAGAAAAAAAGAATTCTAAATAAACTTTCCATTTCTGCGAAAATTCTTTTTCCCTGTACAAAAATGGCTCAACTCAATTTTTTTAGGTAAATAGTGAAAAAATCAACTAAAAACTACTTCTAAACGATAAAAAACAGTGTCTAAATATTTTCTTCACTTAAAATTGACTTCTATATGGTTTTTCACTAATTTTGCATACTTAGAAATGAAAAAAGGTAAAAAAATATGTATGCAGTAGTAGAAATTGCCGGTCAGCAATTTAAAGTATCTGAAAAAAACAAAGTGTATGTTCCGCTTTTGGCGCAAGAGCCAAATAGCGAACTTACTTTTGATTCTGTCTTGTTGGCAGGTGATGAAAACGAAACAAAGATCGGATCCCCATTTTTAGATTCGCCAAAAGTTTACGCAAGAGTTATTGAACACATTCAAGATGAAAAAGTTTTTGTTTTCAAAAAGAAAAGAAGAACCGGTCACGAAAAACTTAACGGGCACCGTCAGCAATTAACAAGAATAGAAATTACAAAAATTGGTTAAAAGGTAAGGAGTTTTAATATGGCTCATAAAAAAGGTCAAGGTTCTTCACGGAACGGTAGAGATAGTAATGCACAGCGCTTAGGCGTTAAAAGATTTGGTGGAGAAAAAGTTTCTGCCGGGTCAATTCTTGTCCGTCAAAGGGGAACAAAGTTTCATCCAGGAACAAATGTGCAAATCGGTGGGGACGATACCCTTTTTGCGGTTGCTTCAGGATTAGTAAAGTTTGAAATTGGTAGAGGAGATAGACAGAAAGTTTCTGTTTACCCAGTTGATTAACTAAACTTTAATCAGAGGAGATCATGAAAAAAATAACGGTTATTGGTGGCGGAAATGTTGGTTCTACTGCGGCACAGAGAATTGCTGAAAAGCAATTAGCGCAAGAAGTTGTACTTGTTGATATTCTTGAAGGAGTACCACAAGGCAAAGCACTAGATATGTGGGAAAGTGCACCGGTCGAAGGTTTCGATTCGGCTATTATCGGAACAAATGATTATACAGCTACCGCAAATTCTGAAATTGTTGTGATAACGGCAGGGTTGGCAAGAAAACCGGGGATGAGCAGAGATGATCTTTTATCGGCGAATGCAAAAATTGTAAAATCAGTTACAGAGCAAGTTGTAACTCATTCCCCGAATGCAATTCTTATAGTTGTTTCCAATCCTCTAGATGTTATGACCTATGTAGCTAAAAAAGTTAGTGGGTTTAAAAAACAGCGAGTTATTGGAATGGCAGGAATTCTTGATTCTGCCCGCTTTAGACTTTTTATTGCACAGGAATTAAATGTTTCCGTTAGAGATGTTCAAGCAATGGTTTTAGGCGGACACGGAGATTCAATGGTTCCCTTAGTGCGTTACTCCACTGTTGCCGGAATTCCTATTTCCGAATTAATTTCTGCTGAAAGAATTGAAGCATTAGTTACCCGCGCCCGAAACGGCGGAATTGAAATTGTCAACTATCTTAAAACCGGAAGCGCCTATTATGCCCCGTCTTCTTCAGCGGTTGAAATGGTGGAAGCAATTTCCAGAGACAGCAATAGAGTTCTTCCTTGTTCAGCATGGCTTGAAGGTGAATATGGGTTACATGATGTTTATTGCGGTGTTCCGGTAAAATTAAATGTAAACGGAATTGAACAAATTCTTGAATTGAAATTGACAGACGAAGAGATTGCCGGATTGAAAAAATCGGCTGATGATGTAACCGCAAATATTAAAAAGTTAGATATTTAGTTTTAGAAATTTTAGATCGAAATTAAAAAGGCATCCATGTTGAGATGCCTTTTTTGTTTTTAATTTAAAAAGATATTTTTAGGATGGTTTCAGTTCCGGTTGGAGTGATGTTGTGATACACCTCATCACAATATACTTTCATTAAATAAACACCACGTCCGGAATCTCTAAATAAATTCTCCGGTTGTGTAGGGTCGGGGATAACTGATGGGTCAAATCCGTTTCCTTCGTCTTTTACTTTAATTGTCAACATTTTTTCTTCAACTATAAAATCTATATAAACCATTTTTGACGGATCTTTTTTGTTGGCATGGATGATAGCATTGGTTATAGCCTCTGTTAAAGCCACCATCAGCTCCGGAATTCTTTTTGCCGGTAGATTGATCTCTACTGCAATTTGATTGAAAAACTCCTCCACAACTATAAGGTTGTTCGGGTCGCTCTTTATTTCGAGATGATAATTTTGTGTTTCCAAATGATGTAAATTTTTTGTTGAAAAATAAGAAAAATAATTGTTTCTACAATTTATAAATTCAACAATACTGCAAAATCGAGATTCGGGATTTCGTTTACTCTTTTTTGATTCAGGCTCACAAACTCATACCAGGCTTTCAGGTGAAGTTGTATCTTGGCAATTACCGAATAATAAATTTCGGTGATCGGACCGCGGCTTACATAGTATGAATCAAGAACTTTTTCTGTCTTTTTGTACGTATAGGTTTTTAAAGAAAACTGCCGGTACCCAAGAATGAATTGCGCATCCATAAAGATATAAGCAAGTTGCGGCAGAAGAAATGATTCCTCTAAAAACCGCGTGGGTTTAAGTGAAAATTCTTTCCATTTCAATTCTCCTTGTTCAGAGCGCCGCAAATACCCTAAAAATTTCACATCAATATTCCCCGTTAATCGAAATGAAGTTGAATCAAATATCCCAAACTGCCTGAAAGAATAGCTTTTGTAATTCGGATTTAGATCTTCATAATCGTAAACAGTATAATTTGCAGAGACCTCAAAAGCATTATAGGATAGGAGTCTTTTACCGTAAAAAGTACCACCGGATTGCAATTTAAGAACACGGTTTACATTGTTGTTGGAGCTGCGTTGGGCTGAAATGTAAACTAACTTGTTTAGTGTTCCTTCTGTGGAAGTAAAAAATTCAAAATAGGAATTTAAATACCGCGCATATCGTATTTTGATTATAGAAAGAAGTTCGTCTCTGTCGTCATAATTTTCTTTACTAGGGGTATCGTAAGTAAGTTTATTGTGAAAAAGACTTAAAGTGATGTTATCCCTTTTTGACAGCCTATAATCGCTTGAAATTGTTAAGCTTGTGCGCTGGGTAAAATTGTTTTTTTGCGATTCTGAAGTATTCCTTTGTTCAAAGAAGAATGGATTTGCCCCATCAAAATTATTTGCAGAATGCTTTTCATCGCGTTCAGTGAAAGCAGTTTTCATAAGGAGTCGGAAATTATCTTTTTTATATTCGGCTTCACCTTCAAGGTCAAGTTTAAGTTCGTGAATTTCCGTATCAAAGACTGTCTGAGAAGCAGCTGTCGCTGATTTATACTTTGTGTTTCGATAAATTTTTCTCCAAAGAACAGAACTGTGTAACGTAAGATTTGTATTCGGGAAAAATTGAAGGTATCGAAGAGAATCATCAAACCGGAAATTGTTTTCTTTTCTGCTTTGAATATTATTAACGACTAAATACTCTTTTCGAATTAAAGAATCAGCTTCATAATAGAAATCTTTTCTTGTTTCGAAGTAAGAAACGGTAAGAATGTTTCCGATAAATTCAGAAAACTTATTTGTTGCTGAAATGCGAAAATCCCGGACATTGTTTTTTCTTGGGAGAATATCTTCTTCTTTAATTTTTATTGAAGAAAACAATTCAAATCCTTCACCGGAATTTATTTTTATGTTTGCTTCTCCACCATATAAAATGCCGTCATCGTGAACTCCGATTTGCCTGTTGCTGGAGTAACCGACAAAAGGAGCCACAAATATTTCAGGAGTAAAAGTATAACGGGGGAAAAAGACAATGCTCGATTGTTCTGCTGAATTAATTCCAATTTTTCTTGAGTCTGAGAGAATTGAATGTTTAACCACAAATCCCCCCGAAATTTTTTCGTCTAAATTGTAAGCTGTTCCAAATGAAAAAAAGTGTTCATCTTTAATACTCTTATCTGCAGATTTAATTAGGGTTGTTCCGTAGTTCTCTTTCACCGAAAATGAGAGGTCAGAAAATGATTTGGTATAGAGAAAATTTGTCTCCAGTTGATACATAGAAATAAGTTTATCCAGTTTTGTTTCAAAAAAATTTAATGAATCCGCATTGAACAGCACAGAAAGTGACTCTTGATTGACTTCTCTCTGCGCAATAATTTGCTGCATACCAAAAGAAAAAAGTATGATAAAAAAATATTTCATTTTAGAAAACATGCACGTTTTTTCTATGAGAGAAATCACGCTGCATAATTATGACGAAAAATATTTCTTGCATAATCTACAAACTAAAAACATCTCCGCGGGAAGGAATGGTTACTAAACCAAATCCTGCTGTATGTAATCTATCCCGGAATTTTATTTGTTGGTCTTCATCACCATGAACGATGAAGAAGTTTTTCATTTTCACCTTATCAAATTTTGTACAATAATCTATCAATTCATTGGCATCAGCGTGAGCACTTAACGAGTTGAGGACGATGACTTCAGCGTTCAAAGGAAATACCTCTCCAAAGATTTTTACTTCCGGTTGGCGTTCAACAATTCTTCTTCCTAATGTATGTTCGGCGCAATATCCAACGATCAATATGATGTTATTTGCATTTGCGACATTATTTGCGAGGTGATGTTGAATTCTTCCGGCTTCCGCCATTCCCGATGCCGAAATGATCATTACGGGACCATCAATTTCATTTAACATTTTTGAATCTTCCACATCGGTTATGTATTTCAATTTCTCAAAACCGAACGGATCGTGATGCTGGTTCATAAAACTTATCGTTTCTTTGTCGAAACACTCAGGGTGAAGTCTGAAAATTGCCGTAGTATTTACCGATAACGGACTATCAACAAAAATAGGAATAGACGGAACTAATTCTTTTTCAAAGATTTGATTAAGCACATAAACAAGCTCCTGTGTTCTACCAACACTGAACGAAGGAACAATAATTTTTGCTTTTCGTTGAATAGCTTTCTTAAGTACTTCAGTCAGACTTTCTTCCGCTTTGTCAAATGTCTCATGAAATCTTCCTCCATACGTGCTTTCGCAGATAAAATAATCAACATCAGGAATTTGTTCAGGATCGCGAAGGATTGGCAGATTTGGTCTTCCCAGGTCTCCGGAAAATCCAACCGTGAACGTTTTGCCATTCTCTTTAATTGTTAAATAAACTACTGCGGAACCGAGAATATGTCCGGCATCATAAAAAGTTACGGAAATATTGTCATCAATTTTGAAGGTGCGATGATAATTTAATCCGACAAATAATGCCATAGTCTCATGCACATCCTCCGAAGTGTAGAGAGGTTCAAAAAGATTTTTGTTCTGCCTTTTTCTTTTTTTATTTACATACTCGACGTCTTTTTCTTGAATATGCGCGCTGTCCAAAAGCATCACCGAACAAAGATCGCGGGTTGCTAAAGTAGCGTAGATGTTGCCGTGGAACCCTCTTTTAACAAGATTGGGAAGATTTCCCGCATGATCAATATGCGCATGAGAAAGAATAACAAAATCAATTTCCTCCGGGTCGAAAAACTCAAAGGTTTTGTTTAATTCAAATGATTCTTTTCGTTTGCCCTGGACTAATCCGCAATCGAGAATAAACTTTTTCCCATTAACTTTGAAATAGTGAAGCGAGCCCGTTACTGTTTTTGCGGCGCCAATAAATTGAAGTTCCATATTTCTCCTTCAGTTTGAATTATTCTTACATCAAAATAAAATTTTTTTCTTGAATTGACTAAGCAATTTTCTGTATGATTCGTAAAAATATTCAGCCGGGAGTTCGTAACTAAATTGACATTCAAGCGTATTTATGATAAATTTGAATCCAAAATAATTAAAGAAAAAATGCTAATTGAATATATCCCCATATTTTTAGTTTTCGGCTTCGCATTCATTTTTGCAGCAGCGGTAGTTTATTCGTCCAACATTTTCGGACCAAAACGACCCAACACCGAAAAGCTTTCAACTTATGAAAGCGGAATGAAGCCGATCGGAACTACACACGATCGGGTTTCCGTTAAGTATTACATCGTTGCAATGCTCTTTATCATTTTCGATTTGGAAGTGATATTTGTTTATCCGTGGGCGGTGCAATTTAAAAAACTTTATGCGGAGTTTGGAATTTCTATCTTCTTTTCGATGTTACTCTTTTTAGTGGTCTTTGAGATAGGATTTCTTTATGCTTATAAAAAAGGCGGTTTCAAATGGGATTAGAAAGTAAATTAATTAACGATGGTTTTTTTACAACCACTGTGGATGCACTGGCTGCATGGGCAAGAGAAAGTTCCGTCTGGCCTATGCCGATGGGAATTTCCTGCTGTGCAATAGAAATGATGGCTTCAGGCGATCCGAAGTATGATATCTCAAGGTTCGGTTCTGAAGTAATGCGGTTTACTCCACGTCAATGCGATTTGATGATCGTTGCCGGAACCGTTACTTATAAAATGGCGCATGTTGTTAAAAAGATTTTTGATCAAATGCCGGAACCAAAATGGGTAATTGCAATGGGTGCGTGCACATCAACCGGCGGTATGTACAGAAGCTACAATGTTGTGCAAGGTATCGATCAGTTTTTACCGGTTGATATTTATGCTGCCGGATGCCCGCCGAGACCGGAAAATCTTTTAAATGCATTAATGCAGATACAAGAAAAAATTGGAAAAACTCGAGTAAAAGATTTCCCGGATTTACAAATTGTACGTTATGATACAAAACAGGCTGAACTATCTCTCTCAAAAAATTAAAGCTGTATGAAAGAATTACTAAAAGAAAAATTAGAGAAACAATTCACTACTGTTCAATTTGAAGTTATTGAACAATTTGATGAATTGACTTTGAAGTTTGATAAATCGGCAATCGTAAACGTTTGTGCATTTCTAAAAGATGAAGATGGATTGAAGTTCAATTTATGCGAGGATGTTACTGCAATAGATTGGGCAACACGAAAAAATAGATTTACCATTGTCTATCATATCTTTTCGATGGAAAATAAATTTCGCCTTTGCTTAAAAGTTGATGTTGATGAAAGTGAATGTTCTGTAGAATCTGTTTCGTCAATTTGGAAAGCAGCCAATTGGGCGGAGCGCGAGGCTTATGATATGTACGGAATTACTTTTCTCAACCATCCCGATTTGCGAAGAATGTATATGCCTGAAGATTTTGAATATCATCCTCTGAGGAAAGAATTTCCGCTTATGGGAATTCCCGGTACACTTCCACTACCGAAAAAATAATGAGTTTATTTCTATGCAAAAATTAACAAAAGATGATGTGCACCCAAAGATAGTACAAGCGCTGCTTGGCGCTGATTCACATATTACGATTGATGATGCTTTAGAAAATGAAATGATCTTGAATATGGGTCCGCAGCATCCTGCAACACACGGTGTCTTACGGCTGCTGCTTCGCTTGGATGGTGAGACGGTTATTGCCTGCGTTCCTGAATTAGGCTATCTTCATCGCGGATACGAAAAGATGGCTGAGAACATGTCATATCTCGAGTTCATTCCTCACACAGATCGTTTGGATTATATTTCTCCTCCGGCTAACAATGTTGCTTACGCATTAGCGGTAGAAAAACTTGCGGGAATTACAGCGCCCCCACGCGCGCAATATATCCGCATGCTTCTTGCCGAACTGGCAAGAATGTGTTCGCATCTTGTAGCCATCGGCGCACTTGCAATGGATGTTGGTGCGTTAACGGTTTTTCTTTGGGGATTGCGTGAACGCGAAAAAATTCTTGATTTTTTTGATGTTATTTGTGGCGCTCGTTTTACAACAAGTTACACAAGGATTGGCGGCGTTGCTTCCGATGTTACTTCCGACACTCTGAAAAGTATTATTGTGTTTATTGATCAGTTTGAAGAAAAACTTGATGAGATGGAGCGCATGCTGAACGGCAACAGAATTTTTATAGAACGGTTGGAAGGTGTTGGAGTTATTTCCAAAGAAGACGCAATTGATATTGGTTTCACCGGTCCAAATTTACGCGGCAGCGGAGTTGAGTTTGATCTGCGAAGAGCGACTCCTTATCTTTTTTATAATGAGATGGATTTTAAAATTCCAACTTATACTGAAGGAGATTGCCTGGCAAGATATTTTGTCCGTGCAGATGAATTACGAGAAAGCGCAAAAATAGTCCGCCAGGTAATTGATAAAATTCCAAACGGCGAAGTAATGCTGAACAGTCCGAAAAAAGTTCTTCCGAGAAAAACAGAAATTTATACGAAGATGGAAGAACTGATCCACGATTTTATGATTGTGAATTTCGGAATCAATCCTCCCGTTGGAGAAGTTTATAGTGCGGTTGAAAATCCGAAAGGCGAACTTGGATTTTACATTGTAAGTAAAGGCGAAGGACACCCCTGGAAGATGAAGATCAGATCACCTTCGTTTGCTAATATTCAGGCGATCCCACATCTTGTCAAAGGACAAATGATCTCGGATGTTGTTGCAATCGTCGGCTCTATCGATCCGATTATGGGCGAAGCAGATAAATAATTAGTCCGCCGCGGCGGATTACGAATTAGGAATTAGGAATGAATTTCAATCTGCAATTCAAAAAATGAAATTAGTTCTAATCCCGTTAGGGATTAAATATTGGTAGAATAAAGTCTCCTTTGGGAAATAAAATCCCGTAGGGATGATATATGGTTCACGAATAAAAAAGTAGAAGAAAAATGGAATTCAAATTTTTAGAAGAGAATCTTCAAACGATTGAACAAATATTAAAAAAGTATCCCACAAAGCAAGCGGCGGTTATGCCGGTTCTTTATCTTGCACAAGAACAAAACGGTTGGATTTCTAAAGAAGTGATGCTGGCAACCGCTTCAATTTTAGATATGAACGAAGAAGATGTCTTTGGCGTGGCTACTTTTTATACGATGTACCATAAAAAGGAAATGGGAAAACACCACATTCAAGTTTGTACAAATGTTTCATGTATGCTTCGCGGTGGATATCAAATTTATGACGCAGTTAAAGAAAAACTTGGACTTGATAACGGCGAAGTTTCAACCGATAAAAAGTTCTCTCTTGAAGAAGTTGAATGTATGGGTTCATGCGGTACCGCCCCGATGATTGCCGTAAATGAAGACTACTTCGAAAATTTAGATAAAGAAAAAGCTCTGCAAATATTAGACTCATTAAATTGATTTTGTAAATGGAAAAAATAGTTTTACCGGAAATAGAAAATTTTCATCAGCTTGATGTTTACTTACAGAACGGCGGATACGAAGCCGCTAAATCGGCATTTACGCAAACTACCGATCAGATAATTGATACCGTTAAAAAATCCGGTTTACGCGGAAGAGGCGGCGCCGCTTTCTCAGCCGGATTAAAGTGGAGCTTCATGCCGAAGAATAACGCCAAGCCGAAATATCTTTGCGTTAACGGTGATGAAAGCGAACCGGGTTCATTTAAAGACAGACAAATTTTAGAGTACAATCCTCATCAATTAATTGAAGGCACTATCATTGCTTGCTATGCAATCGGTGCAAAGAGCGCTTACATATACGTTCGAGGCGAATATCATAAATGGATCAAGCTTCTTCAGAAAGCTGTTGATGACGCATACGAAAAAGGATTCATCGGCGATAAGATGAAAGAAACTTTCGCTACGGATTTTTCATGCGACATTTATGTGCACAAAGGAGCCGGCGCTTACATCTGCGGTGAAGAATCTGCATTGATGAATTCAATTGAAGGACAGCGTGGATACCCGCGTGTAAAGCCGCCGTTCCCGGCGCAAAATGGGTTGTGGGGCAATCCAACTACAATTAACAACGTTGAAACGATTGCAAACATTCCTCCAATAATTAAAAAAGGTTGGGAATGGTTTTCTGCAATCGGCGAACCGAAACATCCTGGAACAATTCTGTTTGGCGTAAGCGGACATGTAAATAATCCCGGAGTTTTTGAATTACCTTCGGGCACTTTGCTCACAGATATTATTTACAAGTACGCAGGTGGAGTTATCGGCGATAAAAAAATTAAATGCGTTATTCCCGGCGGTTCCTCAATGCCTCCGTTACGCGGAGATCAACTTGAAGGCGTTAAGATGGATGCGGAATCGCTTAAAGCTGTTGGCTCTGCGATTGGTACGGGCGGAATTATGGTAATGGACGAAGACACCGACTTAGTAAGAGTTTTAGCGCGCATTGCAAAATTTTATTACCACGAAAGCTGCGGACAGTGTACTCCTTGTCGCGAAGGAACCGGGTGGATGTTGAAAATATTAAATAGAATTGTTCGCGGTGAAGGAACAAAAAAAGATGTTGATCTTCTTGTAACGATTGCGAAAAATATTGAAGGCAATACCGTTTGCGCTTTAGGTGATGCGGCAGCATGGCCAGTTAAATTTATGATCGAAAGATTTAGAGAAGAGTTTGATGCAGTTGTAAAAGATGAAGTTAGTTTAGAACCGAAAAATAAAGTCCATTCACTGCGTCATACCGCAAATCCAATAGCTCCGGTACAAGGTTAAACAATTCAAAAGATTTGTGTGGAGACTTGTTATAGCAATTCTCTACAAGATTCGAATTAAATTTTCTGTGTAATTTTGTTCTTCTCATCCACCAAGACAATTTTTGGCTTGTGGTTTTCCAATTCTTCTTCTTCATATTCTGCATAGCTTGCAAGAATAACAAGATCGCCGATCTGCACCATTCTTGCTGCCGCACCGTTCAGACTAACCTCTCCTTCTTTTCCGAAAATAATATACGTTGAAAAACGTGCACCGTTATTCACGTTGTAGATATCAATCTTTTCAAATTCTTTCATATCGGCAGCTTTGCACAATTGTGGATCAACGGCAATTGAACCTTCGTAATTTAAATATGCGCCGCTAACCGTTGCTCTGTGTATTTTAGATTTTAATAATGTTCTTCTCACTACTCTTCCTTTTTCTGTTTTTGATTCATCATATATGCAAAGTACAATCCTTGTAATGCCAACGTTGGAATGATCTCTTTGAAGAGATTTTCATCTTCAAACAAGCGGGAAAAGCCTCCGGTTGCTAAAACAATCGGGGGTTCGTCAGCAAATGCTTCTTGAATGATCTTTGCTTTCAACTCGCGTACAATTCCAATCTGTCCGTGGTACAATCCCGATTGAATACTTTCCACCGTAGATTTTCCGATAACCGCATCTGTTTTTTTTATTTCAACGATTGGCAGTTGGGCTGTTTTACTTTCCAACGCTTCCATAGAAATTTTTACTCCGGGAAGAATTATTCCACCGAGATATTCCTTCTTTTTAGAAATAACGCAAAAAGTTGTGGCTGTACCGAAATCAACAACGATAAGATTTTTGTTCGGATAGAAATGCATTGCTGCAATCGCGTTGGCAATTCTATCGGCGCCGACTTCAAGCGGATTCCGGTATTGTATTTTCAGCCCGGTTTTAACGCCCGGTTTAAGAAAAAATGGATCCGCATTAAAGTATTTCAAACTGCCGTTGCGGAGAGAGTGATTTAAATCCGGCACAACACTGCAAATTGAAATAGCATTTATTTGATCCGGATCAATTTTACTTTCCCGCAAAACCGAACGGAGGAAAACACCAAACTCATCGGAAGAAAATTCTTGTTTGGAAGTTTTTCTAAATTGATAAATAAGTTGATCGCCATCAAAAACTCCCCCATGCATTTGCGTATTTCCAACATCAAGACAAAGTAACATTTACTTCTCCTTTATTAAGTGGAAAGTTAAAAGTAGAAAGTGGAAAGTGAAACTTGTTACTTTCCATTTTTCATGTTCAAGATTATTGTTTCAATTTTTTGAGCTACTTCTTCCGCCGTTTGACAGGAATCAAATTTCTCCGGTTGTATAAAAACGGAAAAATTCTTTTGCTGATCTTTTTCATCACGATCATTTTTGTCATTTAAAACTACAGCATCACAATCGGCATCTTTGAAAAGTTTTTCTACGGCAGCGATTCTTTCATTTTCATCTTGCGTATTCGTCAGTTTAAATCCTATTAATACAAGATTTTTGTTCTTAGAATATTCTTTTAAGTGATTAATAATTTTTTCATTTCGTTTTAAACCGATACTTATTCTTTCACTTGAAGAATCGAGCTTTTGCGTGAGCGGAAGTTTATTCTTCTTTCCGTTTACTTCAATGGATTCAATAGAATAATCGCCAACAGCGGCAAGGTGAATAACTGCATCAAAGTCCTCATTTGTAAGAAGAGATTTCAACCGCTGGTTCAATTCATCAAAACTGAAATAAGGAATGAATTTGTCGCTAACTTTTGGTATTGCAGAGTTTTCTGCGTGAATAAAAGTGACATTGTGCAAATTGCTTACAAAATACTCGGCAATTTTTGCTCCCGTTTTGCCGGAACTAAGATTAGAAAGATAACGAACACCGTCAATGTTTTCTTTTGTTCCACCGGAAGTTATTAAGATTTTGAGTTTGCGTTTTTCATGCGATTCATTCTTCTTTAACGCTAAAAGAATATATTCGTAAATGACATCCGGTTCTAATAATTTCCCTTTACCGGTATCACCGCATGCTAAATAACCTTCCGATGCAGGAAGAATCTGCACGCCCCATTCATTCATTTTTTTTAGCGAAGCTTGCGTTGCCGGATGATCATACATAAGCGTGTTCATCGCCGGAGCAATCAAGTAAGGTTTTGTGCGGTCATGCGCAAGAAATAAAGAAGTGAGCAAGTTATCAGCAAATCCGGCAGCAAGTTTATTTATTGTATTTGCAGTTGCGGGGCAAACGATAGTTAAGTCAGCCCACTTGTTCAGACTGATATGGCTCATCATTTCTCCGTCTTCAAAAGAATCCGTAAGGACTTTATTGCCGGTTAATCCTTCGAGTGTTGCTTTGCCGATAAATTTGAGTGCGTAATCAGTTGCAACAACTTTTACTTCAAAACCATTTTGTACAAGTTTAGAAATTAAATAAGCGCTTTTGTACGCGGCTATTGAACCGGTAATTTTAAATAGAATTTTATAATTTGACATTATCAATCAACCTTACCTTTCCGGCATAAACAGCGCCTAAGCGTCTGCCGTCGTATTCTTCAATATAATCAACCTTGAAACCGACTTTTTCAAGTTCAAATTTTATTTCATCGCAAGTTTTATTCGCTTTTAAAAGACCGGGAAAATTTAGTGCAAGTTTTCGTTCTTCAGGGGAGAGAAGTAAATTGCGTGAACTCAATGCAAGTCCGTCTTCATCACGCACGGTTGGGCATGCGATTATTTCAGTTTGCAAGAAAAAAGCTTCCACAATTCCTTTTATTAATTTGTACTGTTGATAATCTTTCTCGCCGAAATACGCTCGTCCTGGTTTTATGCTGTTCAATAATTTCATCACAACGGTTAACACGCCATCAAAGTGTCCACTGCGGTAAGCTCCACATAAAATTTTACTTAATGAATTTTCATGAACCTTGTAAGTGAAATTATCGGGATAAAGTTCTTCATAATTTGGGAAGAAAAGATAATCAACTTTCAATTCTTCCAGCATCTTAAAATCTTGTTCAAAGGTTTTTGGATATTTCTTAAGATCATTAGGATCGTTGAATTGCGTTGGATTGACAAAAATACTAACTACGGTTCTGCGGTTTTCCGAAACACATTTTTTTATAAGTGAAGCATGTCCTTTGTGAAGAGCACCCATTGTTGGTATAAAACCAAGTTCTTTTGAAGAAATGTTTTCAGAGTCACAAAGTTCTCTCCACTCTTTGACTGTTTTGATAATTTGCGTCATTAGTAACTCTCCTTTGCCGAAGGAAATTTTTCTTCTTTTACATCTGAATTGTAAGCGTTCAAAGCCGATTTGATCAGTGAAAACCCATCTAAATATTTGCGTAAGAATTTGGGATTAAAATCTTTTGAAAATCCTAACAAATCTTGAAGCACTAAAACTTGTCCGCTAGTATGTATTCCAGCGCCAATACCGATTGTGGGAATCGACAAAGTTTCTGTAATTGTCCTGGCTAATTTGGCAGGAATCATTTCCAGCACGATTGAAAAACAGCCTGCGTCTTCAAGAGATTGTGCCTCCTTTAAAATTCGTTCGGAAGATGATTCATCATTCCCTTGCAATTTATTTCCACCCAATTTATGAATCGATTGCGGGGTCAAACCGAGATGTCCCATCACCGGAACACCGGCTGAGACTAAATGTTTGATGCTCTCAATATTTTGTTCCGCTCCCTCAAGTTTAACTGCTTGCGCTCCGGCTTTCATCAAAACATCAACAGATTCAGTAAGAAAAGTTAAACCTTTTTTATGCGCAAGGAAGGGGAGATCGGCTATTAAGAATTTATTTGTCAACCCTCTTTTAACTGCGGCTACATGGTAGCACATCATTTCGAGTTCTGCGTTAATTGTTGTCTCAAATCCGTGCATCACCATCGCAGCGCTGTCACCTACAAGTATTGCGTCAACATCGCTTTCGTCGAGAATTAGAGCAGACCAGTAATCGTAGCCAGTTACAACAGAGATTTTTCTGCCGGCTTGTTTCATCGACATAAACTCTTGTACTGTTTTCATGATTTCCTCCAACTTGAAAAGACATTAAATATTGTTGGAACATTAAAGATGAATTTCGTAGAATCAGTGAGATTTCCGGTTAAGTAATTGACCGGGATAAAAGAGAAATGTTGTTGTGTTTTCATAGATGTCTGTCCCGCAGTGCGGGATCAAGTCCTATATTTTTAATGTTTGAAAACCGTAACCGTCCTGATGTGCCGGGATCGATTCGATAAATATTTTCAATTCAAAAATACAATAGATTCTCGTTTCTGCAAAGGTAAAAGGGAGTAAACAGTAATCAGTAAGCAGTTCGCCGCGGTGAATCAGTTTTTAGTTAAAGATTTTTGAACTTTACTACCGATCTTTTTGTTTTCCTTTATAGATTAGGTCCTAATGTGAAAAATGGAACAAATGCTGGATTAACAACTTCAGTAGTAATTTCTTTTTTACTTTTATATTAAAATCTTTACGATTATTTTGCACTACGAGTTAACTATGAAAACCAAAGAGACAAATAAAGACGAACTTCTAGATATATCACTTGAGTTTTGTACCGAATGCAACAAAGCTTTAGATAATTTTGCTTTTTCATCAAAAAGCAAAAGCAAGAAAAAAGTTACCGCTAATTTTGCAAACTGTAAACAAAAGGGGAAATTTAAAGGGGATTTATGTTCTAAAGTTTTTATATCTGAGGACGAAATATTCCTTAAACCCTCCGAAGAAGATTAACACCGCCAAGATTTTATTTCTATTCTCCAGAAAAATTCATTTCGATTCTATTTGATATTTTCATTTCAATTTCTATTTTACACGCACAATTCATTTATTTCAAAGAGGAGCCGAAATGAAGAATAGTTCTCAGACGCAGTCACAGGAAAATATAACATCTGTGATGATTGAAAAACGTGTGTTTCATCCCAATAAAGAATTTACTAAAACTGCGAACATCAAAACGATGGCGCAGTATAAAAAGATGTACAAGGAATCGATCCTTAACCCGGAAAAATTTTGGGGGGACATTGCCGGTGAGTTACATTGGTTTAAGTATTGGACGAAAGTAAAGCAATGGAATCCACCACATGCAAAATGGTACATCGGTGGTAAAACTAATTTAAGTTACAACTGTCTCGACCGCCATTTAACAACCTGGCGGCGAAATAAAGCCGCGATTATCTGGGAAGGTGAACCGGGCGAAACCCGCATCCTTACCTATCAGGTTATGTTCCGCGAGGTGTGCAAGTTTGCGAATGTTTTAAAACAATTGGGCATAACTAAAGGAGATCGCGTTGCTGTTTATATGGGAATGGTGCCGGAATTAGCAATCGCGATATTAGCATGTGCACGCATCGGCGCTGTGCATACCGTTGTCTTCGGCGGTTTTAGTGCCGAAGCATTAAAAGACAGAATAAATGATGCGCAAGCTAAACTTGTGATAACACAAGACGCTGCAATACGTCGGGGGAGTTTAGTTTATTTAAAACCTGCTGTTGATAAAGCTTTAGAAGGAACCCCAACTGTAGAAAATGTTATTGTTTACCGAAGAGTTCCCGATTCAAATATTTCAATGTACCCTGGGCGGGATCATTGGTGGCATGAGATCATGCAGTCGGTAAATGATATTAATCCGGCGGCTCAATTAGACTCCGAACATCCTCTTTTTATTCTTTACACTTCCGGCACAACCGGCAAACCGAAAGGAATTCTTCACACAACTGCCGGTTACATGGTTAATACTTATTTAACTGCTAAAATGGTTTTCGATTTAAAAGATGAAGACATTTATTGGTGCACGGCAGATATCGGATGGGTGACGGGACACTCGTATGTTGTGTATGGTCCCATGCTGAATGGAGCAACATCGGTTATGTATGAAGGCGCTCCGAATCATCCTGAGCCTGATAGATTTTGGCGCATCATCGATAAATATAAAATAAATATTTTTTACACTGCACCGACTGCTATCCGCGCATTTATCCGTTGGGGTGAACAATGGGTGTTGAAACATGATTTATCAAGTTTACGGTTGCTCGGTACAGTGGGTGAGCCGATAAATCCTGAAGCATGGATGTGGTATCATAAAATTATCGGGAAAGGAAAATGTCCGATCGTAGATACTTGGTGGCAGACGGAAACCGGTTCAATTATGATTTCGCCACTTCCGGGAATCACCCCGACCAAACCAGGTTCATGTACACTTCCAATGTTCGGTGTACTGCCGGAAGTAGTTGATAAAAAAGGCAAGCCTGTCCCTCCGGGTTCTGGAGGATTTCTCATCATTAAAGATACCTGGCCCTCAATGCTAAGAACAATTTATGGTGATAATCAAAGATTTAAAAAACAATACTTCGGCGATTATAAAGGTTATTACTTTACCGGTGACGGCGCCCGAAAAGATAAAGACGGATATTTCTGGGTAATGGGGAGAGTTGATGATGTAATTAATGTATCCGGTCATCGTTTAGGAACTGCTGAAATAGAAAGCGCACTCGTAAGTCATCGTGATGTTGCCGAAGCTGCTGTTGTTGCTCGTCCTGATGAAATAAAAGGAAGCGCTATCGTTGCGTTTGTTACACTCGAAAACACAAAAATTCCTTCTCTTCTTTTAAAAGAAGAATTGCGTAACCATGTTGCTCAAGAAATCGGGCATATTGCTAAACCGGATGAAATTAGATTCTCCGAAGGTTTGCCGAAAACAAGAAGCGGAAAAATTATGCGACGGTTATTGAGAGAGATTGCCACAAGCGGAACGGTTGTTGGCGATACTACAACGCTTGAAGATTTTAGCGTTCTTGAGAAATTACGTAGTGATGAGGAATAGGTTGAGGTAATTAGGAATTAGGAATTAGGAATGGAAGAGTTAGTAAAAATATTTTGTGTAAAATGGTAAGAATATTTTTTTGACTCTTGAAAACCTTCGAGGTTTTTTATAAAATTTCAATAGAAGTGAAAATCTTCTAAACCTCGAAGGTTTTAAAACTGATTACTGAAAACTGACAACTAAACACAATTTAGTTCTGGCTCTACCACGTTATGAATTAGGAATTTATAGCAAGTAAATATTTTAAGGAGTTGTAAGTATGAAAACAGAAATAAAATTCGGACTTTTATTTTCAGCGGCACAATTATTTTGGCTGTTATTTGAATATATCTTCGGATTGCAAACCGCGTTTAAAGATCTGCATCCGGTTATTTCAAATTTCTTTGCCGTTCCGGCAATTGTTATTATGGTTTATGCTATTCTTGCCAAAAGAACCGAACTTGACGGTGAGATAACTTTTTTTAAAGCTCTCTTAGCGGGGGTTCTTGTTTCTGCTGTGGTGGCAGTTATTAGTCCTTTGGTAATTTTGATATTTCACTATCTCATCAATCCCCATTTCTTTACGGATTTTCAGGAGTATTCTGTAAAAATGGGAAAGATGCAGCCGCAGGAAGCAAAGGATTATTTCAACTTAAAGAGTTATATTCTCCAGGGAATATTTGGCGCTTTAGCGATGGGGACGGTTACTTCGCTTGTTGTTGCAGCGGTTATTAAGAAGAAGGTGTAGTGGTTGGCGGTCAGTAGGCAATAGGCAGTTGGCGGTAGGCAGAAAACTGAGAACTGATTTGTAGCGGCGAACTGATAACTGAAAACTTTTTGAGGATGATAGATAGTTTTGGTTTGATGGTTGATGAGGCAAGAAAATTCATCGAGGTTACTATAATATTTTTAGTGCGTGTTTGGTAATCTACAAAAACATTAATAAGTTCGTTTGTACTAATAATTAAGAAATCAGGAGTTTTTATTTCTCAGTTAGTGTCGCATAAAAAAACAATACCGCACCGGGCGTTACCTTTCGACCTTTTCAAATATACAAATGATAATCCACTTTACGCCTCTGCTTTAATATAAAATAAAATGAACGAGCAAGTACAACCATAGAGACCGATTATGACATTAAAATCAACGATTAAAATTTTATGGGTAGTTGTAGGATTCTTTAGTTTTCTTGGCTTTATACTATTTATTTTTACAATTTTTAATGGAGCGTATTTTAATACTTCTTTTCAAATTGACACTGAACTAGCATCGAAATTTGGTAATTTTTTTGGGGGCTTTATTGGAACATTGTTTGCCATTACAAGTACTCTACTGATTTTAGTAACATTGCTTCAGCAAAATATTGACAACAAGAAAAGTCAAACGGGTGGAAATTTTTTTAAAATGCTTGATTATCACACTGAAAATGTAAAACAATTGTGTATTTCGCATATTGACCCCGATAAAAAGGAAGATAAAATTGAAGGTCGACGAGCTTTTGTAATATTCAAACTTCAATTGATTGAATTATGTAAAGTTGTAAATAAAATTAAAAAAGAATTGCAATTGGGACTTAGTAACGAAGAGATTATTGATATCGTTTATATTGCATTCTATTATGGAATTGATAAAGATTGGGAGAAATTTGCTGAAAATAAACTCTCCAGATATCAAAAAGGGAAGGAAATTGCAAAATTATTACTTGATGCCAAAAACTCTGATTCTAAAAATATTGGAAGAACAAATCAAACAAGTTTAAGTAGTTATTTTCGGAATTTATATAATGCCGTTAAACTAATTGACAACGATAAAAATTTAACTTTAGATGAGAAAAAACAATACATAAAGATTTTAAGAGCTCAATTATCAAACCCTGAATTGTATGTTTTCTTTTTTAACATTGTATCTCGATTCGGGAAAAAATGGAAAGAAAATGGATATATTGATACGTATGAATTAATTAAAAATATACCACTTGATTATTTAGGTAATTACAACCCAAAAGACTTTTTTTTAATAACGTACGAAGAAGATGAAATAAATAAATTTTGCTAAACATTTTGAATAACCAATATAGGTTCTTGGTATTTGAAGTGTAATAATCCTCTGTAACCTTCATGTAGCTTGATAGCAAATTGCCATGTAATTGTTTACTTTTTATATGTTTAACATTAGAAGGAATTTCAATTATAGTAAACTTAAAATAAGTTGATATGAAAATAAGAAATTATAAATTAGTAGCATTCGAATTTCACCTAAGTTTTGTCGGATTTTATCATATCATGTCATCATAGAGATATAGATTTCCTAGTATTAAATCAACAGATAGAACGTAAAACATGAAAATTAAAATTAATAAAAATGTTCTTTGTGTCCTTAAAAAGAAAGAGGCAAATTCTTCGCTGTGGGTTGATTTTGTTGAAGTAAAAATTAAGAAGTCACTTGCAAAATATTTAGTTACTTTTTCTTCTTTTTATAAAGAGGAATATCTAGCTCCCAAAAAAATTATTGATTTCATTAAGAACGATAATAGGATTAAATTATTTTTAGATGACTTTAACTATTGTTATGATTTAGAGGGAACATATCAAAAAATGTCGGGAAGTGAGATAAATATAAACGATCTCGTGAGTCGAAATACTTCAGATACAAATAGCAGGAAACAGATATTACAATTGCGTCATGATGTAGAAAATGCAGCGTTGCCATATGCCTTAAAACAAACATATAAAAAATGCAAAAGAAACAGTTCTATTATTGCGTATTCTCATAGTAAAGTGGGCTGGGCACAATCTAAATATAATTTAGGGAATAGTCTATCAATTCAGTTCAAAACAAATTTTGGTTATGGACGTTCAAGTTATTTCTACACTATATTAAAATTTGAAAATATCAAAATTATACCTTTTTCAGAATGGGTTTTATATCGGAATGCTCATAAACACGAAATAATTCGTTATTCGGCAAAACACCCATTGGAAAATAGAAGCTGGTTGGATGCGATGGAATATGCCCGTGATGCATATAATTTATTATTGAACGACAGAAGTAAATTTATTGATAAATTCATAATTGACGAATGTAGAAAAATGGTTTTAGGGCTTGATCAAATACTACATGACAATATGTGTTTTATTCATGAAATATTTCCTGAATATAAAAATATAAAAGCAAATGATAGCTTACTCATTGAGTTTAAAGGCGAAAAGATATCAGGAGCGCTTTCATTCATTAAAAAAATAATAAAATTTGAAAATCTGTTTGACGCAAAAGAAGTAATTACTAAAATTGAAGAATATAACAAAATAATACAACCAATATTACAGAATGAACTTTTTATAATTAACAAGAAACTTTTGTCGATTACTAAGAAAATGAAAAAGGTGAAAACTCTTTTTGAAAAATTGAGTAATGAAAATAATGTTTATACTAGATTGATAATTGCAATCCATAAAATATTTTCAAAAAAGCACCCCGATGCGGAAAAAGAGATTATCATGGATTGTTTTTATAAAAAGTATCCACAATATCAAATTTTTCAAGTTCGGTTCTTAAAAGTAGTTGAATTATATCATAAAACATGTAATGAAGTAAACCAATTAGAAAATATTGTTAGGAACATCTCAAAGTATAATAATGTAATTAAAGATTATTTTAGCAACACAACAATTGGATAAAAAAGTTTCTGGTTAATCAAAACAAAGGAAAAATACTTCTGTCTAATTAGTTTACTTTTTAAGGTATTTGAAGTAGAGTAAACTATTGTACATGAAAAAATGTTTGGAATTACAAAAGTGATGTTGCGGTAAAATATTAAAAACGGAATGGTCGCGACCCTTCCCTACATTTTGGAAATAATTTATATGTGGCAGGCAGCGCTCGAGAGCGTTCCGTGTGATTATTTTATTTTTCTCTTGAACCGCAAAAACTCTTTCTTCGTTATAATAAAAACAACTCCCAGAATAATGAAGAAAGCGGCAAAGAAAATCCGCGAAGTAATTTCTTCTCCACCGATCAGCCAGCCAAGTAATACCGCTATTACCGGATTAACATAAGCATAGGTTGATGCACGCGCCGGCCCAACAGCATCCAGCAACCAAATGTATGAAGTGAACCCAATGACGGAACCGAAAGCTATAAGATAAAAGAAAGCAGTAATTGATTGAGTTGAAAGACTTGCGATATGGAAATTATTCCATTCACCGAAAATTGTTCCTGCCAGAAGAAGTAGAATTCCCCCTGCAAACATTTCCATCGCCACAGTAAGAAATTTCGATTTCGGCAAATCGGCTCTACGCGAATAAACAGAACCCGCC
Source organism: Ignavibacteriaceae bacterium (assembly GCA_023229425.1). Classification (GTDB taxonomy): domain Bacteria; phylum Bacteroidota; class Ignavibacteria; order Ignavibacteriales; family Ignavibacteriaceae; genus UBA1563. The sequence continues at coordinate 8,807 of JALNZG010000003.1, read as the reverse complement.
GCCCATGAGCATGTTGCAAATAAAAGTGCGCCGGCTCCGTAAAGATTTACTTTTTCACCTGAAAGAATTGTAGTCGGACTGATCATGATCAACAATCCTGCAAAACCCAAAACCAATCCGATAATTATTTTCCAAGTTGGTTTATTTCCGTGCGGATGAAGCCAATCAAACAGTACCATCCAAATCGGAACGGTGGCAACAATCAGCGCAGTTAATCCGGAAGGGACGTATTGTTCAGCCCAAACAACTCCGCCGTTACCGCCAAGAAGTAAAGCCCCGCCAATGATGAAAGCATCTTTCCAAAAATTCAATTTGATTTTTTCTTTACTGAAAAATCGTGCAATGCCAAAAATTATAACGGACGAAATTAGAAAGCGAAAACCCGCCATTAAAAAAGGAGGGAAAGAAATTATTGCAAATTTTATTGCGAGATAAGTCGAGCCCCAAATAATATAAACGGCGGCAAATGCAGAAATAAGTTGGTAGCGTGAAGGAGTTTTTTTATCCAATGATTTTCCGGTTGATATTATGAAGCGGTCAAAAGGATTGACTTAATACGACAAAAAGACGATTAGCCGTTACTCTTTTTTCGGATACAAATTCATAAACAAAATTAAAATAAAGAGATTTGAACATTTGCCAGCGAAGATCGGCATTCACAATGTTTTGTGCAATTCCGTCTGAAGTATTTCCTGCAAAGAGGTAATCTACTCTTCTCAAACCGAGTCCAACATTCAGATAATCTGCAAGAAAGTTTTTGTTGAACTTTATGCCGTATGCAAATCCATTTAGGAAATTACTTTGTAAGTAAGTAAAATCACCCAGAAAGGAAAAATTCAATTTCGTGATTTCCGTTAGTGAAACTGATGTGCCGGCATTAAACGAAGGACGAGGATCATCATTCTGTTTGGCAAAACCTCCGTTTAACCCAACTCCCAAATTTCTTAAAACCTGATAATGCACTCCGAGGCGTACACCCTGCCGCATTCTGCTATCTAGAATACTGTCAATGGTTGATTTGAATGATTCAAAATAGTAAATCGTTTTGCGTGCATCATAACTTAGATCAAAAGAAAGTTTTTTATCAAAGCGGTAAAGAGCAGATGCATAAATACTTGTCGGTTTAAAAACTGATTTTGACTTATTGAGCTCAACTTGATAGAGATCGAATTCGGAAGAAAGTGCGAAAGAGAAATCCGTTAAACGAGTACGGTGAAGAAAATATAAGAACCTACGATCAGTTTTTCCGGAATTTGTTTGGTTTGCAAATGAGAGATTATTGCTCATGGTTACAGCTCCCAGCGAATCTTCTCGCAAAAGGAATGCGCCGTATTGTATGAGGTTTATATTCACGCCCATAGTTTTCCAGTCGGGATGTGAGCCAACAAAAGTACCGAGAGTGAAATGTGAAAAGGCATAGTCCAACAATATGCCGTCAAATGTTGAAAGTGAGTAAAGGTTTTGGTTCCGGATTCTCCCTACTTGAATCTTATAAGAAGTTTCCGGTTGATAAGAAAAGAAGAAATCATAAACTTTTAGATTGTTCCAAACGCTGCCTGAATTCTTCCAACTATCTGCGCGATAGCCATAACTTGTTGATGATTGGAAATCCAAATTTTTTGCTCCAACGTTTTTCCCGCGAAGCGAAAGAGAATATCTCAAATATTGATTTTGTGCATGAGATATACCTGTTGTATAGTTTGTAAAAGAACGCACAGAGAATCTTCCGTTAAGATCAAACGCATCTTTTGTTTTAAGATTATTGGAATTCGATTGATTAATTCCTCTTGAGAAGAAATTTTCATTCCCCAAAGTTTTTTGTGTACTGGATGTGCTGTCAACAATATGCTTCCTATAAGAAACATAAACTTGACTATTTAATTCCACACCGCTTTTTTGAATATACACACATGCTGCAGACTGCGATGATAAGTATTGAATGATCCCTATACTTGTCCCTGTTTCGGAAATATAAATAGTATCACCGGTGGAAATATTCGCTGTATTTTCAAAACGAACATAAAAATTTTGGGAAGAGATATAAGTTACTGTTCCATTTATTTTGCTTTCGTTTTGAGCGAACAAACCGACAGAAATAACAATTAAGAGAAGCATGATTTTTTTCATCAGTCTCCCTCTCCGCTTCCTTGAGGATGGCAAGAATAACATGCGCGGCTTTCATACACGTATCCACTAACTTCTCCCTTATGTTCAGAGTCCATTTTACTTTGGGAATGTTCGTGACAATTTAAACATGAAAAAACGAGATAATTCGTTTCGGAAGTATGACAATCACCGCAGACTTTCCAAGTTCCATTGTGTGAACCGGAATTAATCGGGAATAAACCATCGTGATAAAAACTCCAATCGTTTGCAAGATTATGACAAGTTTCACATTGCGTATTAAATCCGTTTACTGCGTGATTTGAAGCTGCATAGTATTGGCTTGCGTGGCAGTCGAAACATTTTACACCGATAATATCAAATTGATATTTGGCGAAATTTTTATGACAGTCTTCGCAGGGAAGTACTGAGTGCATGCCAACCAAAGGGAAACGGCTGTTCTGATGTAAAGCTCGAACATTTGTAACGAGCCATGTTTCCGGTGTGTGACACTTCTCGCAAACAAAAGATGTAGTTAAATTATGAGCATCAAAATGGCACGCATTACAATTCTGATCTGTTTTACTAAAAACTAATGTTTGATGGCATGATTTGCATGGAACAGTTTTATGTTGTCCGATGAGATTAAAATCAGTGGATTGATGATCAAATTTCATCTCTGATTGAAGAGGTCTCCATCTTTCTGCTGAATGACAATCTACGCAATCATTTTTTAACAATTTCCCGTGTGGAGATTGTGCAAAAAAAGTATTCGATAAAAATAAAATGAGCATGAATGATAATTTACAGTTCATAAAACTTTCGAAATAATTTGATGTTTCAAGATACAAAAAAATTAAAATTGAATTTTATCCTTCGTCCCACCGAATACAACTTCCTTAACAACATCTGATGTAAGAAAATCATGCGGGAAGCCCAATTCTATTTTGCTGGTCTCATTTAACCGGTAGATTTGTTCGTCGGTTAAATCGAAATTTAAACAATTCAAATTATCTTTTATTTGTTCTTCTTTTCGGGCGCCAACAATTGGAATGACCGTCCCTTTTTGTTTGCGAATCCAATTCAGTGCAACATTTCCTGCCAAGCAACCAATTTCATTTGCGATCGAAACAACTTCTTTTGCAATTGTCGTATTACGGTCATTCAACCGGGTACTTTCCGGTTTTAAACGTAATGAAGCATCGGTCGTGTTTAAGTATTTTCCGGTGAGTGCGCCGCCTGCTAAAGGCGCCCATGCAGTAACCGCAACATTCGTTGCATTGCACATCGGAATAATATCGCGCTCCGGTGTTCGTTGTGTTAAACTATATTCTGCTTGCACAGCAACAAACGAACTCCATCCGCGTAACTCAGCAATTGCATTTCCTTGCGAGACGATCCATGCAGGTGTATCTGATATTGCGATGTGTAAAACTTTTCCTGTTTGAACAAGATATTGCAAATTGCGCAATACTTCTTCAATTCCGACGGTGAAATCCCATGCATGAAGATAAAGCAGATCAATATACTCTGTGTTTAATCTTTTTAAACTTCCTTCAACCGATTGCACTAAATTTTTACGGTGATTGCCGCCATCATTTACGCTTCCGCGTTTTGTATAGAGAGAATATTTAGTGGCGATGACAAGATTGTTCCGCTCGGCGGGCATAAATTCTCCGAGAAACTTTTCACTTGAACCTTCCGTGTAACGATTTGCGGTATCAATAAAATTTCCGCCGGCATTGAGAAAAGTGTCGTAAATTTTTTTACTTTCATCTTTGCCTGTTCCAATTGCCCATTCCTCTCCGAACGTCATAGTTCCAAGACAGATTTCGGAAACGCGCAGCCCGCTTTTTCCAAGGAGTTTATATTTCATTTTAGTCCTTTCAATAATTAGTAAAATAAAAATAGGGATTATTCTCAATCTTCCTCTTGATCTTTTTCTTAATCTGAGTTAGAGATCTAAAAAACGAGTGAGTTCCAGTCAAAGGCTGGCGGTAATAATACAATTATGATTAAGAATCGATAGGCAAATTACTGCATCCAACTAAACAAAAATCATAAATCATTTAATAAAAAAAAAGGTGAAAACATGTTACAAACAAATTTAACCCACATTTTATCTGAAATAGAACACACTAAATTATTGCAAGAAAATGAAAGCGTAATGGTTTGCTGTGGAAGAATGGGACCGATGTGTATTCCAGTATATAGTGTTATGCAAGGATTAGAGTCTGAATATCCGAATGTAAAATTTGCCGATATGGAATTTGATCTGCCGGACGCACACGTTATACGTGATTTAAAAGAATGCGAGTCGTTTCGCGGAATTCCGTTTGTTGTCTATTACAAAAGCGGTAAAGTAGTAAAAGCAACCAGTAGTATTCAATCTAAAGAACAAGTGACTACTATCCTTGGTGAACATTTTGGGAAATAAAAACTGAACTAAAGAAAATGTTTTTAGCAGTGTGCGGACGATATGCTATTTCCGTTAACTGCTAAAATCTATTTTAACACTATTAATTTTTTTACTGCTATCGAATTCTCAGTTTGAAGTTTATAGAAATAAATTCCTGAAGTTAATTTTGACGCATCAAAAATTATTGCAAAATTTCCTGCGGATTTTTCTTCTTCAACTAACGTTTGCACTTCCGTCCCAAGCATATCAAATACTTTTAAAGTCACAAAACTTTTTTGCGGAAGAGCGAATTGTATTGTAGTTACCGGGTTAAACGGATTCGGATAATTTTGCATCAATTCAAAATGATCGGGAATCTGCTTCTCATCTTCCACGGCAGAAGCTGAAGCAGTTTTAAATCCAAACGTGCTCGACCATAGACTTGCACCGTAATCATTAAGAGCATTAACGCGCCAAAAATGATTTTTCAACGGCGCCAAATTAAATATTTGCAAAGTTGTATCCGTAACAACGGTGTCGGTCTTCATGGATTCAGACTGAAATTGAATTATCGTTGAAAGCTGAAATCTGTATGATGTTGCGGCCGGTTGTTTCATCCATTTAAAAATAGGATTTACCAGAACGTTTAATGCTGTATGTTTGGGCTCCGCTAATGTGGGAGCATTTGCAAAACCTGCTTGAAATGAAAAGACGTTAGAGAAATCACTATTCACGCCAAGTCCGATTGCTTTTATCCGCCAAAAATATTTTGTTGAAGGGAGAATCCCTTTCAGCACAAAAGTGGTGTCTTTAATTTCCGGTTTGTAAACAATAAAGTTTGAGACGAAAGTGGAATCAGTAGAGACTTGAATTGCAAAACCACATGCAAACGGATCGTTGTTCCAAATCATACGGACAGAATCTCTTTGACTTTGGTCATCATCAACCGGAGAAAGTAAAACCGGAGTTTTCGGAAAAAAGTCCGCCGGATTAAGCTGTAAAACATTACTCATACCGCTTTCATTTTCCAAACGATCCAAGGCAGTGACAACAAAATAATTCCCGGATGTTGAGATTGTTTTTGCATATTTTGTTGATAAAGAAAGTTCACCGGTGGTACCGAATATTTTGTTGCCATCTTCGAGCGTTGAAGGATTTGTCACGAAACGGTATAATGCATACCGTGAAGCTGTATCGCCACCAGCCGCAACAGAGGGAGCGTTCCACATAAATTCATATTTCCCGCTTGTAGGATTTAATTGGAATCGAAGGTTACTCGGAGCATTAGGAGTAACCGGATAAACTTCTTTCCAATTCATGATCGGAGGAATTGCGTGCAAACGATTTAGAGAATACTTAAGAGAATCAGTCATCCCTTTAGGATTTTCCGGAAAGTTTCCCGCTCTGAAAAAAATACTTCCCTGGCACTTAGGATTGTTCCTGTTAAAATTAATTTGTGCCGGGATTTCATTTGAGCCGTAGCTGCTCGCTTTGTACGCAGCTTGCCCCACATAAAGATGTCTATTGTAAGCTGACGTAGAATCGGACCACCAGGTATTTAGTGTCGCATAATCTTGTCCTCCGCCAAAGGTCCAATAAAGTTGTGGTGCAAGGTAATCAACCGAACCATTTTTTAGCCATGCCATTGCATCAGCATAAATAACATTGTACGCATCCATTCCGGTTATTCCGGCAGGAACACCACTTTTCCAAATTCCAAACGGGCTGATGCCATATTTCAGATAAGGTTTAATACTTTTAAGTGAATCATTAATTTGTGCAATTAATGAATTAGTATTTTCTCTTCTCCAATCAGCAATGTTGATTATTCCATTATTATACAGTTGAAAAGTTGTCGCGTCTTGATCAGTTATCTGATCCGGCGGATAAGGATAAAAATAATCATCGAGATGAATGCCGTCAATATCATAACGTCTCGCAACATCTGTTATGATCTTTGTTACATAGTCGGTTACTTCCGGAATACCGGGGTTGAGAAATTTATATGTATTGATCTGAAGAATCCATTCGGGGTGCATTTTTGTAACATGATCTCCAACAAAAGAATAAGCCCCAATAGTTTTTTCAGCGCGGTAGGGATTTAACCATGCATGTAATTCCATTCCCCGTTTGTGTACTTCTTTAATTACGAACTCGAGTGGATCATAAAATGGTGAAGGAGCAACTCCTTGCTGACCGGTGAGGTAGTAAGACCAAGGTTCGTAGCTTGATTGATAGAGCGCATCACACTCAGTTCTGATTTGAAAAAAGACTGCGTTTATTCCTGAAATTTTAAGTTCGTCAAGTAGTGTAGTCAACTGAGTTTGTTGGTAGGCAGTGCTAAGTCCGGGCTTTGAGGGCCAGTCGTAATTTACAACAGTTGCAATCCACGCTCCACGGAACTCTCGTTTGGGAGGAAGTGGTTGAGAAAGGAGGTTACCGCTGAAAAGAAAAATGAAAAGAAAATAAACAATTTTTTTCATGACTTCCTCATGTTTTAATTCAAATAAAATTTTTAACTGCCTGTTTTAACATCAAGCTGGTTGCATGCCCATCTTTCCGAATTAATAGTATCTCCGGATTGTTTCACCGGTTTTCTACTTTCATTTGACAAGTCTGATCATCTCTTGTACAGCTTCTTTCAATCCTACAAACATGGCGCGTGCAATTACCGCTTGTCCAATGCTTACTTCATCAATGCCTTCGACTTCGCGGAAGATTTTGATGTTTGAGTAATTCAGTCCATGACCGGCATTAACGCCAAGTCCGAGTTTCTTAGCGTGCTTTGCAGCTATTCTAATTTTTTCCAACTCATCGAACTTGTCGGCTTCGGTTAAAGCGTTGGCAAAAGTTCCGGTATGAATTTCAATGTAATCGGATTCAATTTCGGCTGCGGCATCTATTTGTTCTATTTCAGGTTCAATAAAAAGTGAAACTTCTATTTCGTGTTTGTGTAAATCTTTTATAGTTGATTTTAAAAGACTGATTGAATCAATAACATTTATTCCGCCTTCGGTTGTAAGCTCTTGTCGTCTTTCAGGAACGATGGTTGCAAGTTCAGGCTGAACATCGCAAGCAATTGCGATAATTTCATCAACCGCCGCCATTTCCAAATCGAGTTTTGTGGTAATTAATTCACGAAGCAGACGCAAATCTCGTTCGTTAATGTGTCTTCTATCTTCGCGAAGATGAACGACAATACCGTCCACACCAGCTTGTTCGGCTAATAATGCAGCGGTTACAGGGTCAGGTTGAACTTCTCCACGTGCATTTCTTAAAATTGCAATATGGTCTACGTTTAGTGTAAATCTCATAATCTTCCTCTAATCTCTAAAAAATATTTTGAGTTCAAGTTATTAAATCACGTTACGCAGTTATCATGAAAGAAAATTTCTTAATCTTGATCGTATTCTTAATCTTTATCGTTTTTATGTAGTTAAACCAGATTAAGATTATGAGCAAGATTATGATTAAGGATAATCATCATTTTTTGTGTAAAGTGATTTATTAAATTAACTACCCCACAAACATAAGAATGAAATCAATAATTTGGAACACCGGGAAAATACTTTGTATAATTGGATTTAGTATTCTAATAAAATAAATTGCACTACCTTTTTTAGGAATAAAAGAAAATGAAAAGAATTCTTCGTTTGCTGATCGTACTTTTTCTACTTGCAAATTATGGCTCTAAAAAAGATGATAATCCGGCAAACTCTTCAACTCCAACATCACCAACGCTCATCTCACCGGCAGACAACTCAACTAACATTTTATTAAAGCCAACTTTAATCTGGAATCAGAGCGAAGGTGCAACGAGCTATAACTTACAAGTTTCTTTGCAATCAAATTTTTCCAGTTTTGTACAAAGTTATTCCGGTATCACCACAACTTCACAAACCCTTACTATCATTTTATTAAACACAACTTATTATTGGCGGGTGAATGCCGCAAATGGAACAACTATTTCCGACTGGTCCGTTCCTTTTTTGTTTACTACCGGGACAGATAGCGTTGTTCAAATTAATTTTGAATTGATCCAAGTAGAAGGCAGTTCGTTTTCTATGGGAAGCGAAATCGGTGATCCCGATGAAAAACCGATCCACATTGTTTCTCTCAATAGTTTCAATATTAGTAAATATGAAGTAACGCTTGATCAGTACGATTTATTCTGTTATGCAACCGGAAGAACTAAACCAACAGATAATGGTTGGGGAAGAGGGAACAGACCAATAACAAATGTGAGTTGGAATGATGCTAATGATTTTTGCCAATGGGTAAGCAATCAAACAGGAAAAACAGTTCG
>JALNZG010000021.1 GCA_023229425.1 Ignavibacteriaceae bacterium | reverse complement strand
CCCGTATTTGAAGCTCGTCATGTCGCAAAATTGATAGCGAAGTGTCGCAATCATTGAAAAAAAGTTGCGATTGTTTGGGTTAAGAATTTTTGATAAAATAAGTTCGAGCCAGGGTGTACAATTGCACCCAAGTCCCGACTTGTCGGGCGGCGCGGAGCGCCGCCCACTGATCTGGAAGGTCGCAATCCACTGTTTTGTCATCTCGCCTTTCCCTTTTTTCAAAAAGATTTTTGTTATCCACCCAATTTACGTCCTAATTCTTTCTCCCGCTTGAGGCGGGAGGATGCGATTTTATTTTTCCCCCGCCAAGCGGTGGGTTTGCCCAAAAGCAATTAAAAACAGGAAATTTTTATTAAAAAAATGTCTAATAACTGTTACTCCGTTATTCAGTCTGTACTTAGTACGTACTATTGTAGTAATTAAATCAATATTGATATTGAAAATCTTTTCTAGAAGCGTATTATTATTTCGTAATTTATAGACATTTTTTAAAAAGCCAACATGAAAAGTCCTGCTTACTTTCTCTATGCCAGAAAGTCGACCGATGATGAGGAGCGTCAACAGCTATCTATCCCTGCACAACTTGATGAGCTTCGCACCTTTGCAAATAAAGAGGGGTTGGTTATAGCTGATACTTTCATCGAGAGTAAAACTGCCAAAGTTCCAGGTAGGGATTTATTTAACCAGTTATTGGATCGGGTTGAAAAGGGCGAAGCTCAAGGAATACTTGCTTGGCACCCGGATAGATTAGCCCGTAACGCTGTTGACGCTGGCCGTATTGTCTATCTGCTTGATCGGAATATTCTCACTGATTTGAAGTTCTTGACTTTCTGGTTTCAAAACACCCCCCAGGGACTTTTCATGTTGTCAATTGCTTTTGGGCAAAGTAAATATTATGTTGATGCCCTAAGCGTAAATACCAAAAGAGGCCTTCGCCAAAAAGTCAGACTTGGCTGGATGCCTTCGTGTGCTCCAATGGGTTATCTTAACGATAGATTAACCAAGACTATTGTCAAAGATCCTAAAAGTTGGTTAATAATTAAACAGTTATTTGAATTCTATGCAGAGGGTTCGCACACTATAATAGAGGCATCTGACTTTTTGGCTAAAAAAGGATTTATATCTTCATATGGTAATAATATCCACCTTGATCGAGTTAAGAAAATATTAAAAAATCCTTTTTACTGTGGCCTCTTTTGGTATTCTAAAGAGCTACATCCTGGCAAACAGGAGCCAATCATCTCAAAGAAACTTTATGATACAGTTCAAGAAGTTTTATCTCGGCGTTGTCATCCTAAAAGTAAGGTTAGAATTCCTAAACCTTTTGCCGGTTTTATTAAGTGTGGTGAGTGCGGGATGACAATAACCGCCGAGATTCAAAAGGGTTATCTATATTACCGCTGTACTAAAAAATCTAAAGTGCATGATTGCTCCCAACCTTTTATCCGCGAAGAAAAACTTCTTGAACAGGTGAATTCTGTAATCAGTCAAGTTTCTTTGAGAACGGATTGGGGAGAACACATGTTAGCCAAACTCAAAACTGAAAGGGATAATATTTCCCAATCCGTTATGGTCGCCTCTAAAGAGCTTAAAGAGAAAGTTCTATTGATTGATAAAAAGATTTCTTTTCTCCTTGATTCCTTTTTAGACCAGACAATATCCCGTGAAGATTATCTAGTTAGAAAATCGAAATTAGTTTCCGAAAAGAAATCTTTAGAAGAGAAGATTATCGAACTTTCGAGGCGACCATTTGATTGGCTCGAACGCATGAGAACCTGGGTTATTTCCGCCTTGGAGGCGGATAAAATCGCATCGGATAACAAAAATCTTTTTCAAAAAAGGGAGTTCCTAAATATGATCGGCTCGAACTTAACTATGAAAGACAAAACAGTCGATTGCGACCTTCCAGATCAGTGGGCGGCGCTCCGCGCCGCCCGACAAGTCGGGACTTGGGTGCTCCCAGGAGGAATCGAACCCCCATCACTGGTTCCGAAGACCAGTACTTTATCCGTTAAGCTATGGAAGCTAACAACCAATTATATTATACTAAAACAATGCTCCAACTTATCTTATATTTACTTCTACTTTTTTCTTTACTGATTTTTCTTATTTTCATGTCGGTCTACGGGATTTCTTTGATTTATTCTTCATTGATGGGGGCGCCTTACGTGCCAACTAAAAATAAACTTGCTCTTGAGATTTTAAAGGAAGTGAAGTTTAAAAAAAATGGTTTATTTGTCGAACTTGGAAGCGGCGACGCAAGAATTACTCGGACTGCTGTAAAGAACTACCCTATTTACGGCATGGCAGTTGACATAAATGGTTTATTGGTGTTTTGGTCAAAAATATTAAGCAGATTTGATGGTTCTTATTCCCGAATTAATTTTGTTACTAAGAATATTCTCGCTGTTAACCTTACAAAAGCCGACTATATCTATCTTTTTCTTTTCCCGGAATTAATTAATAAACTTATTCCAAAGTTTAATAAAGAATTAAAAAAAGGAACGATTATTATTTCTCACGGCTTTCCAGTTTTAGAATATAAAAGTAAGTTAATTAAGAAGGTAGAGAGAGCCACTTTCCCAACGTACTACTACAGACTCTAATAACAAATGTCAAATAACAATTGAATAACAAATATCAAATATCTAATGTTTAAAACATTTGTTATTTGATATTTGATGTTCAATTGATGTTTGTTATTGGTTATTTGTTATTTTTTTAAATAATTTCTTCTTTACGTTTGCGTACAAATGAAATCCACTCTTCTACTACCTCAAAGATTAATTTGAATGGAGCTTCGATGATAAAGTCGAAGATAAAAATAAAAAAATTAAGCTTAGCTATTTCGGAGCTGAAAAATTTTCCCAAAGATAGCATAGGCATAAAGAAAAAGTCTCCTATTGGAGCAAAAATACTTGCCTTTTCCTCTAAACGCAGTTCTTTAGTAACTTGACGAATCCTGTAGGAAAAAAATGAGACAACACTGACAAAGAAAATAAAGATTACCTGGCTTACTAAATTAAAACCAAGATTACTTAAAAATTCATAGATCAAAGAAAGGGTTACTAGGAATGTAAGAGAATAAAAAACCGTAAAACCAAAAATTAAAAGTGGCCGTTTTTGCGCAGATTTTTTTGGAACAAAAGCGACTCTGGTTTCAAAAGATTTATCATTGTCAATGATATCAATTATCCTTTGGTATATTTTTCGTGTGTTTTCCTCACCTGGTACTTTAAAAAATCCTAAAATTCCGATCATTAAAATTGGAGGAAAAATACTGTTGATAATAATTGCATTTTTATTGACTTCTCCATAAACATAGATGGAAATTGGAACTTCGAGTATTATGGCAAAAATCATCTTTGTAAGTAAGATATAAATAAAACTACGGACCGCTAATGTTCGGACGCGTGATCCAAGCTGCTGATATTTATCACGACAAGTTTGGTCGACCTCATTCCACAATCTTTCTCGATTGGTAAGAATCGCTTGTAATTCATCAGGTTTACTTTTAATCAAAGCAAATAAAATCAAAAACGGGGGTAGTTGTTTGCGTGTAAATTTAACTAAGTTATCAACATAGGGATTTGTTACCATATCATCAATCTTTGTAAATATCGTTGGTAACTTTGTCCCTAAAGTTTCAAGTTCTTTTTCTGAGTGATTTTGTAATGTTTTATAAAATGTTGTAAATAAACGGTAGCGTAAATAAGCCCGATCGCTTTTTCCAAAAACTTTTTCAATTGCTACCAAAAAAAATGCGTCTTTTTGATCCTCTTTTAGTCCCTCTATCTTTATTTTTTTTCTTAAAACCTGATAGATAAAGAATGATAGATTAGATTGAATTTGAGCTGATTCCGGCTTCAAAGTTTCTTCAACTTCGCAAGTTAAAAGATCCATTAAAAATTGATCAAGAAAAATTTTGAGTTCATTATCTCGGCCCACAACCATCTGGCGGCGAAGAAGAACATATTTATTTATCAAATTTTGTACAATTATATTGTCTTCCGCGCCAAGGACTCCGTTATCAAAATAACGGGCCCAAAGAAGCTCGCGTAACAAGTTCTCCGCCTCTCCATGGCCATCGGGGTTTAAAGAAAATCGTCGTCTTAAAATTCGCTCAATGGCCGCTCTCAAAATCAGATGATCTTCACGATATTCAACGGCATTTCGGACTCTCTCATAAACTAGAGCAAAAAAAGAAACTGTCTGGGAGACGGATAGTGCAGAAATATCATCAGGTCGGATACTTTTTTTTGCGGTCTTAAACGTATCAAGCAAGGCCTGAGTATATTTAGATAAAATTATTTTTTTATCATCATTTTGGGGAACCTGATCGTCTGGCATAGGGATGCGATATTATAGCCAAAATGGATAAGTTTATCAAGTTTGTAAAGTTTATAAAGTTCATAAAGTAGGGGTCGGGTTTTCCGACCCTTTATTTTGTAGGGGCGAATTTTATATTTGCTCTTAATCTAACGAGGAAACATTTACCCCCGATTTGAAATCAATCTCACTTAAGCCACGCAGAATTTTATTGACCTGAGATTTTAATAGATCATATTTTTCTTGAGTTTTTCCTTCAAATTTGATCGTCAAATATGGACCGTTTTGTGAGGCGCGGACGATCATCATTTCCTCTTCTGTATCCATGCGGACCCCATCAATTTCTACATATTTTGCCGTTGGATAAAGTTTTTTTATTTCTCCCCCAATTTTATCTGTGACAACCTGAAATTTTATATTATCAGGGCAACCGACTTTTATTTCCGGAGAAGAAACATATTGAGGTAATAATTTAATCGCTTGTTTTAATGATAGATTAACTCTTGTGAGATAAGCCAACAATCTAAGTGACGCAATTGCTCCATCATCGTGTCCATAAAAATTATCACAGAAGAAAAAATGCCCGGATAATTCCCCGCCAAAAATTGCTCCGTCCTCACGGACTTTGGCTTTGATAAACGAGTGCCCCGTCTTCCACATAACTGGAACTCCGTTATTTTGTTTAATCACTTCATCAACCTGTTTGGAGCATAGGACGTTATAAATAATCTTTGATCCAGGAGCAAAATCTAAGATATCTTTCGAGAATAAAGAAACTAAAGTGTCATTCCAAATCAGACCACCGTCTTGATCAACTACTCCAATCCTATCCCCATCAGTGTCATAAGAAAATCCAAGTTCTGCTTTTTCTGCAACTACTCGTTTAGCCAATCTTTCCTGGACTTCTTTTTCGGTTGGATCGGCAACACCGACCGGAAATGTTGGATCTGGGGTCGTATTTTGTTCAATTACTTCACATCCTACAGAACGTAATATTTTAGGGAGAAACAAACCGGTAGTAGCCGCACAAGAATCAACGACGACTTTAAATTTCTTTATTTTCCCAATTCGTCTTAAAAGATCTTTTTGATAATCCGGAAAAACATCTTGTTGAATATGCTCGCCAACTTTATCGAGTTTAATAAATTCCCCTGACTTGACTAATTCACGGTATTCAATTATCTCTTCTGTCACCATCGTTTCCGAGTAGCCGGTCCCAAATTTAAAACCATTATATTCTTTTGGATTATGAGAGGCAGTGATCATCACCATACCGCGTGTTCTAAAAAAGTATTGAGCAAAATAACATATCTGAGAAAGAGTAATACCAATGTCATATACGGTGATTCCTGATTCAGTCAGCCCTTTGACAAAAACGTCGCGGAATTTTGGCGAAGATTCTCTCGAATCAAAACCGATTACACAATCATAAATTCTGCGTTGTAATAAATAAGTAGCATAACCTTTAGCAAGAATTAAAACATTTTCTTCATCTAAGTCTGTACCAACAACTCCTCTTAAATCGTAACCGCGAAAAATATGATCCGGGACTTTATTCATCAATCAATTATAAATAATAACACGCCAATATATCAAGTGATTCTTTCACCGAAAACGGCGTTCCATTTGTCTTTGAATTAACATCAATCCTATGTAATCCTTGATAAAAATTTATCAGATTTTTTTCTTCCCAATACTTTGATTGGCTAGCTAGTTTTCCCAGTTGCCAACTGGCGAGCTTAGGAATTTTTTCTCCCATCTTGACCGATAAAATATTTCTCATATGACGGGCTAGCATTATAAAAATGAAAATATCCTCAGTTGATTCGGAAAGAGTTTGCAAAGTATTTAAAAATATTTTTAAATTTCCGGGATAACAGGAATCAAGTAATTTAAAAATCGTTTGACTTGGTTTAAATTCCTTGATCACCACTCCTTTAATTGATTTTAATTCTCTTTGACTAGTTTCCTCTTCCCAGTCATAGATCTGTATTTCTTTTGATTCAACGATAGCTTTAATCTTTTTTTCGTTCCTCTCACTCATCTTTTTAAAGACTTTTTTATTGAGGCTTTGGGTAAAATAGGCACGTTTTGTTGAGAACAGTGAACTTTCCGAGGATCCCGTTTCATCAAGTTCTAACACCTGGTGATAATCAGCATTGACAATCTCAAAATCTTTTTCCCTGAGTAGCTGTTGTTGATCCGTCAAATATTTTCGTGACGCCACCGAATCCTCGCCACAGATAATTGTAAGCATAACAATAGTTTATCAAGTTTATAAAGTTTTTAAAGTTCATAAAGTATTTATCTTTATAAACTTTATAACTTTACGAACTTTATGAACTCTGCTATGCTGATTCTATGTACGATCTTATATGCGTCGGCAATATTGCTATAGATCTTTATTACAAGGGTGAGTCCCTGACAAATAAAGACGGGCGATTTCAACTGGCGATTGGGGGGAAATATCACTCTGATTATTTTTATGAGGGTATTGGTGGTGGAGGATACAATGTTGCGGTAGGAGTGGCTAAACATGGATTAAAAACAGCTATCTTTTCTAGAATCGGCAATAATAATTTTAAAGAAACAATCCTTAATAAGTTGAAACAAAAAAACGTTTCCAGTGAATTTTGCCAATTCGAAGAAAACTATAATATCATCTCTTCAATTTTATTAACAGAAACAGGTGAGAGAACTATCATTAGTTATGATACTCCCGGTCACATGGTTAAGAAATTTTTTCTCCATGACGATCTTAAAAAAGCAAAAAATGTTTACGTTTCCTCACTTACTAATGTATCTCTAGAAGATAAGATTAAGATAATTACTTATCTTAAGGGTGACCAAACACTTACTTTTGTTAATCTTTCAATTGTCGATTGTAAACGAGAACCCGAAGTTCTTTATAAAATTTTTGATAGTTTGGATGTTTTAATTATTAATGCTCACGAATACTGTGAGATGATCAAAAAACCTTATGAGGAAATTGACTTCAAAAATTTAGAACTAACACTCCCCTATCTCAAAAATAGAATTTTGATTATCACAGACGCCGAAAAAGGCAGCTTTGGTTATTTTAAAAATGAAAAATATTTCCAAGAAGCTGTTAAGCCAAAAAAAATAGTAGATACAACCGGTGGTGGAGATGCTTATACTGCCGGCTTTATTGCACAATACTTAAAATCAAAAGATATTAAATCTTCAATGAAATTAGGGGCAAAATACGCAGCGGAAAAACTTTCCCGAATCGGTGCTAATTAATTATGAAAAATAATAAAATAGCTTTTTTTGACATTGACGGTACTATATTCAAAGGAAATATTATTGAGCCTTTATTAGATTTACAGGTCGAAGACAACTTATTGGAAAAAAGTTTTGCTGATGAAATCCACAATCTCCACGTTTTATTACATAAAGGTGAAATCACACGTGATGTTGCTTCAAAAAAAATTGTCGAGACCTGGGCGATGGGGTTGAAAGGAAAATCTTACCAAAATATTTTTAAACACACTGAGGATTTTATTAAAAATAATTTACAAAATTTTTATTCTTTTACGAAACCTCTTTTAAAATTAATAAAAAAAACTCACAACATAATTTTAACCTCTAATGAACCGCAATTTGTATGTGAGGTTATTTTGAACCTTTTTGGATTAACAAATGTAGCTTCTACAATCTTTGAAGTAAAAAGCGGAGTATTTACCGGAAAAGTTATTCAGTTTAATTCAACTTTGGAAGACAAAAAAAATTCTGCTAAAAAATTTATAAATCAATACAATTTTAAACAATCATTTGCTTTTGGTGATTCAATTACCGACGTAGGAATATTGGACGTAGTTGAAAATTCAATTTGTGTTAATCCTAGTAAAGAATTACAGGAATACGCCGAAAAAAAAGGTTGGATAATTACAAATTCGGATAATGTATTAAATTTAGTTAATAAAATATTTAGTTTAAAATATTGAACGCTAATCCGCAGGCTACCGCATCCGCTTCATCGTCCTGAGTTAACTTAATACCTGTTGTAAGACGAATCATCTTCTGAACAGACTTTTTATCTGCCTGTCCGTAGCCTGTCACTATCTGTTTAATCTGAAGGGGTGTTAAAAATTCTACTTTGATTTTATTTTGCGCAGCAAGAAGCATAACAATTCCCTGTGCTTGAGCAACACGAATAAATGTTTTTTGGTTTTTAAAGAACAATAACTGTTCTAAGACCATAACATCCGGCTGATATTTTTTAAAAACTTCCTTAAGTTTAGAGTAAATTTCTTCAAGTCTAATTTCAGTAGATTTTTCTTTTGACGTCTTAATAAGCGCGGAAGTGACGTACTTTTTATCCTTAAAAATCGCATACCCTGTCCTCTCTATTCCTGAATCAATCGAAAGAATAGTCATAGAATGATTATATTGTTTTTTTGAAATAAATAATATTGTAATTGATAATAATCAATAGTATAATTTTAATCCAAATATGACATCAGAACAAGCTGTTACAGGATTATCCAAATCCATACTAGTTTCAGGTTTTATACTAGACGGCGTAAATAAATTAAGCAACTACTGGAAAGTGCTACCTCCAAAACTTTTGGGGAGTGATAATCCTATTGCAAATAATATTGGTAACTTTGGCACCGCGGCAATCCTGACTTCTGTCATGAGAAATAAAATTTTAGATAATATGGTAGTTTTCGATAGAGTGGCTGAAAAAAAAGGTATTGAATATGCAGAAAAATTAAAAAATGCTTTAGCTTTTACAAGTGTAGCACTTCTTTACGTTGCTTGGGAAGGAATAATTCATCCACTAGCAAAAGGAAGTAATCCAGAAATGATTAACGATATTGCAATCGCACTTTTATCTTCTTCTAGTTATTTAAATAGCTATCCAAAACATAGAGAAAAAATATTTTTTTGATAATTACCTCTCATTTTTGAAACGCGGAAATCGCGTCAATTTATTCATAAATTTAAATAATTTAACTGAAGTTTTTATAAGAAAGTAAACCCATCAATACTACTGAGAAAAAAGATGGGAGAGTCGCTACTTAGTAACTCTCGACTAAAACCCTTGCAGGTCTTACATCTAAGTCCTATCAACCCCGTATTCTGCGGGGAAGCTAATGGGAACTTCTAATCTTGGAGTTCGCTTAACACTTGAGATGCATTCAGTGTTTATCGTTTGGAAATGTAGCTACCCGGCGATGGCCTTGTGGGCCAACCGGTAGACCAGTGATTTCCTCTTCCAGGTCCTCTCGTACTGTGGAAGAGTCTCCTCAAAAGTTCAATCGCTTGCACAGGATAGAGTCCGAACTGTC
>JALNZG010000015.1 GCA_023229425.1 Ignavibacteriaceae bacterium | reverse complement strand
GACCGGTACGGACAAATTCACCGTAGTTCATATAGGTAATACTTGAAGTTACACTCCCTTGAATACTTTCAATATAATTTCTGTAGGTTAAATAATCATAGAATAAATCAAGTTTGAATTGAGGTAACCAGTTACTATGCGTTACACTTGCTTCTTGTCCGGTTAAAAAAGCAATACCGGCAGGGTTCCAAAATATAGCCGCTGAATTATCAGCCAACCCGGTTCCGGTCTCACCCATAGCGCCGGCGCGTGAATCGGGCGCCAGGAGTAAGAATGGAACGGCTGCCTCGCCTTGTCCATAAATAATTTTTGTTAGACCGATCATCATCAAGCTGAGCATTAACATTCTTGAGAGCATTTTCATTCGTTTTCCTCCATAGGAGATAGATATATTATTAGTTAGTAAATTCATTTTTAGCGTTATAAAATTATTAAAAGTTATCTTCGTGACAAAATCCGCATAGTCTAATTTTATTTAACAATGGACATTTTGCCAATAACATTTTGAGCAACGGAACCGTCAACGGCATTTACCAAAATTTTATAAAGATAAACTCCGTTCGCAATTTCGTTACCGTCTGCGTCTTTACCGTTCCATTCAACTCTGACAAATCTGTCGTTTGAAACGTACGTCTTTTCAATTTCAGTAATTGCTCTTCCGGCAATAGTATAAATTTTAATTTTAACTGAAATAGGTTTTTCAATATTGTGTTGAAAGGTAAAAGTGGTCGCGCCTTTAGACGGATTTGGATAATTCATCACATAATCAATGGTTGATCCGCTGTTATCAACAACTTTAAAAAATTCAACTTGAGATGAAAAATTGTTGAACACATCCCAGGCTTTTATGAGAATTTTATTTTCACCTTTGCCCAAACTGCTAAATTTATATTTTACTTGTCCCGATTTACCTTCAGCATCAAGATCACCGGTAAAATAATTTGAAAGATCAATAGTGTTTGCTTCATTCTCATTTAAGACCGCCTCCAGCTTATGGCCAATACCGGAGCCAGTAGTGTTTAAGCCGGTTTCATCCAATAGTTTTACTAATAAAGATGAATTTGGATTAACTAAATATCCGTTCTCGTTCTGCAGATCGTCAAACCGTATCTCTATTTCGGGTCCTTTGCCGTCATTCACAACAGAAGAATCAGTTCCTCCGATCAGTATGTTAGAAGTTACCGCAACTCCGTCGCTTTCATTATTAAAAAAATAAAAAACAACTTTTCCGTTTTTATTTTCATAGGAAATATCTTTGGGAACAATAAAACTTGTTGAAAATATTCCGTTTGCAACACTAACTCTGCCTTTAAAAATTATTCCCCCCTGTTGAACAACAAGGAAATCTGGGCTAAAATCATCATAGGTTACAAATCTCTGCGAATCAAAAATTGTTAAAATACCTTCGCCGTTAAAATCACTTTTAACTGAATTGTTTTTATCGCGAACTGCGCCGGTAAGGTTAACCCTTCCTAAAGCTTTTATCTGTGCGCTTGTGGCAGTTGAAGCATGATTAATAGAATCAACCGAGGCATTTTCCTGCGGTAATTGTAACCGCATCGTTGGATCAGCAAAAAGATGAAATTTTAAAGAGTTTGGATCATGATAAACACTTTTGGTCAAAAAGTAGGCTTTACCAATCGGAATAGGAAGATTCAATGTATCTCTTCTACTCTTTATCATATTTGTATAAAAAGCTTGATTTAACATCGCATTATAAGATGAATAAACCGGCCGAACGGATGAGAACGAACCAATTGCACCGGAATTTTCTTTCAACACTAAATCTTCCGCAGAACTTTGTCCGCTGGTTTTATCAAAATAGCCAAAATCGCAAGTTGCCGCAGTTAAGAAAAAATAATCTTTATTTTTTAATTGTGGGATAGTTACGCTTTGAACAAAAACTTGTTCATGCGTCCAAAGTTCGGGACTTCCGTGTCCAATAAAATTTAAGAGAACAGTCCCATCATTTATGGCATCAATTATCGCTTGATTCACTTCCGGTTTGCGTCTTCCTAAACCGGTTATAACCGTTGGATACGCGGCTAAATTAATCTTCTTCAGATCAAAAGAATTGGGGATATATGAATTTGCCAATGCTTCAGAATACCTAGTATGTTCATCTCCATCATCTCCATTCGTTTTCTTTCCATCATCAGCAACAAGAGTAATTAAATTCCGCCAGGGTCCCCGTTCCGATTGGGTTTCATAATATATAATTTTATCAACCACAGCTGAGGCGTCTCTGCTGTTATGCACTGGTAATCGTCCCAAAGCTAAATCCGGCGTCGTATCATTCCCAAGGATTGAAGCATAATAATCATCGAAAGCATAGGAATAAATTTCGCTCAGAAATTCATTTGTTTCGTAAGGGATAATAAAATTTCCTCCAATCCCTTCAATGTTTTTGTAATCATAATCACCATCGCCAAAAAGCAAAACGTACTCAGGTTTCACACTCCAATTAGTATAAGCGTTCCGAAGGAAATCACGAATAGCGGAAGGTTCTTTCATACCGCAGGAAAACTCATTAAAAATATCATCAATCTCAATCACCGTTGTTGAAATTTTTACTTTGCTCTCATTCTCGCGGTAATTTTTTAGACGATTTGCCTGAACTTTAAAATCCTTCGCAGTAATGATAATGAATTTTGATTTCCCATCCGTTCCGCGAAGATTTTGATTTTTCATTTCAACGGGACTGACAGGAGTTTTTATATCACTTTCAAGGCAGGCAATGTATTTGGAATTTTTAGTGGAAATTTCATTTGCTTGAAATCTAAACTCTCCCCCACTCTGCAAGATAGGAGAACTTATTTCTTTCACATTTGCAAAATCACTGATGTTGAATACTCTAATATTAGTAGAACCAAAATTTGAAAGTTGATACTCAACAATTCCCCCCGTTTCGTTGGAAAAGAAGATCAATTTCTCAGTAGAATACTTTAAATCCCGCATATAAGAAATTTCGTAATAGTTCAAATAGCCAGTAGAGGCAAAATCCGGCGGTGAATACGTAAATTTCAATAAACTTCTATTATCAGGCAATGAACCGGAAAATGAAAACGTACTATTATCCAGGGTTCCGTAAGAGTATTCGTAATGTCTTGCTAAATTTTTAGAAAGAAGCGTAGTGCCGTTCTCCTCCACTTTCAATGGAACAGCAATCGTTGCGTTATTAATAAACTGAATTATGTAATTAACAGTTGAATTTGACAACATACCATCTAATTTTAAGGAGTAGCTTCTACTTTTAATTGATTCCGTAAATTCATCACCGACAAAATGCCTGCCCGTTTTTCCGATATTAATTTTATCATCTTCATAAAACAGATAAGCCTGTGTTGTAGTTTGAACAACCTTATCCGGGCTTTGTAAACTTGGCTGAGAAGAAATCCTTTTGCCGGAAGTACCGCCGGACGTTATCCAATAATAGTTTTGTTTTGAATACGAATTATAAGAGCGGACAATTTTTATACTGCTCTGATCAAAATTCCAAAAATCAGTTCCCCTGCCATAAAATAAAAGATAGTCGCCATCATCAAACTTTCCGTCTTGCTCGCCGTTAACATGAACGGCATTCTCAATTAGGTCTTCCGCGCGTCCCGCATCCGGGTTTTCCGGTAAAGTTGAACCGCCGTTATTATAGATTTTTATCGTTCGCGGATCAACAGTTGCAGCATCAATTCCAAATGAACTCAACATCGTTCTGGTGATTTTGTAGATACCTTCAGACGGTGCTTCAAATCTGATCCACTTTCCTGTGGTAAGAACGGAAGGATTGGCAGCAATTTTTTTTAGTGATTTATTCTCCCGGCTCCAAAATTTTGCAACATCATAATTTAAAAGGAAATCTTTTACAAAAAGATCATCGCTCTTTTTAGAAATTAATGCTGAAGGAGCAAATGTAATTTTCACCCGGATGGATTTGTACAATCTAATTTTATTTTCTTGCGGGAAAAATTGGACGGGCTTAATCAAGATAGTCTGCACAGGGAAATCTCTCACAAAACCAAAGTCACCAAAAGAAGCAAGGTCCTCGTTTTGATTTTGAAAATAATTTTCACCGGTGGTATATGAGAAATCAGCTATCCCATTTTGCTTTACGGGAAAAGGAACCGGAAGAAGCTGTCCGAACTTTTCTTCAAATGAATAATCTAAAACTTGAATCGTATTACCAATTTCTGATGGAACGCCTATGTTGATCCTTTTTGCGAGAATTGCAGGCTCCCCAAAATTCATCGAATTTTCAACGGAAACTCCAAAGAAAGAAACTTTTGAAAATTCATGGTTATTGATTGAGATTTTTTCTGTCGGCTGATATTGAGGCGCGAACTCAATTACAATCGCTGACGACGTAGATGAAATTACTTTTATATCTTCCTGGGAAAACAAAGGAGAGACTAAAAGAAAAATCACTATCGAGATTTTGCTAATATTCTTTATCACAATTAACCTTAATTGAAAGTTTCAATTTAACACTAAAGTAGCATTTATCTCGAAAAAGTAATTCTCCTAAATTTTTGTTTGAAAAATAGGCAATGCAGAGGATATATGTCAAGGCATTTCAAATATTTTTTTCTGAAAGATAATTATAAGCCGAGTACAGTTTTATTGTTCCGCATGGCAAAAATACAAAAATCAATATGTTCTTCAAGAGGAGTATTGAGTCCTGCCGCACCGCTTTGTATATCGTCTCTGTTCACTTGCCGGGCAAAAGCTTTATCTTTCATTTTTTTCAAAACTGATTTTACTTCAACTTCATCAACCGTTCTGCTTGGACGAACGTATGCAACGGCGGTAATAAAACCGGCTAATTCATCGCACGCAAATAAAATTTTTTTCAACAACGTATCGCGCGGTTCACCTGCATAATCCGCGTGGGACAAAATAGCTTTTGTAAAATTTTCATCAAAACCTCTTTCCCTTAAAATCTTTTCTCCCATAAAAGGATGTTCTTGGGCGGTGGGATATTTTTCATAGTCAAAATCGTGAAGAAGTGCAACATTGCCCCAATATTCAACATCTTCACCTAATTTTTCAGCATAAGCACGAACGCATGTTTCAACAGCAAAAGCATGCTTAAGCAAACTTTCGTTTTGTGTAAATTCTTTTAAAATTAATAAACAGGCTTTTCTATCTCGTGAAATATCTTCCATCATTATTCCTTTTTGTTTGTAGCTGATAAAGCACTAGGACACAACGCGATCAATTTACATTCTGCGCATTTTGGTCTTCTTGCAACGCAAATTTTTCTTCCGTGATTCATCAACAAATGCCCGGAGATCGTCCAATCTTTCTCCGGTAAAAGTTCTTTTAACTTGAATTCAATTTCTTCCGGATCATCGGATTTAATAAGTCCAAGCAGATTAGAAAGCCGTTTAACGTGTGTATCAACTGCAACGGCGGGAATTCCGAATGCGTTCCCGAGTACAACCGACGCGGTTTTTCTGCCGACACCGGCAAGTTGTGTCAGCGCGCCAAAATCTTTTGGTACTTCTCCATTATAATTTTCCACTAACGAGTTACAGCAGCTTTGGATGCTTTTCGCTTTTTGCTTATAAAATCCCGTAGAGAAAATACTTTTTTCTAATTCCACTTGAGAAACCGAAATAAAATCTTTCGGCGTTTTGTATTTTTTGAAAAGGTCTTCTGTAACGATGTTGACTCTGGCATCAGTACATTGTGCGGAAAGAATCGTTGCGATTAGAAGTTGGAAAGGATTCTCAAAGTCCAACGCAATTTTCGTTGATGCATATTCCTTTTTTAGAATTGCAAAAATCTTTTTTGCTCTTTCTTTCTCTTCATTTCTGTTCATGTTATTTTTTCACTTTCTTAATCATAATCTTGTTCTTAATCTAAGTCCAGAAAATAAAAACACATTCCTAACTGCGTCATCCCTAATTCCTAATCTTGTAAAACCAGAACCAAAGGTTTTTTCTGTAAAGACTTGCCGCGGCAAGTCTCTACAATTAATTTAAAAATATTCTTGCCATTTTGCGCAGAATATTTTTACTAACTATCTAATTACCCCAAGTCTTTATTAAACTTCTTATCTGTAATCATTAAGCGTTCAACGGGTTTGTTCCCTATGACATGCTGCTGCACAATTTCTTCAACATCGTTCGGAGTAACTCCACCGTACCAGATTTGTTCGGGATAAACAATTATAACCGGACCAAATTCACAAGCATCAAGGCAGCCGCTTTTATTTGCGCGGACTTCGGCATTCAATCCAAGAGCTTTTATTCTTGCTTTAAATAATTCAAATATCTCAGCAGAATTTTTATCCGCACAGCATCCGCGCGGATGCCCTTCTTCCCTTTGGTTTATACAGACAAAAATATGTTTCTCAAATCGTTTCATTTTTCACTTCTAAAATTTTCTTTACACAAATATAAGATTCTTTCAAAAACTTTTTTACTTTTGTACAACAACAAATGGGGATTTTATGAAATCGGACTTAATTCTTTTTATTATGTTCGTCTGTTTACTTTTAGTTTCGGGCTGTAAAGATGCTAAGACGGGAATTGTAATTCCGGAAAGTGTTGCAAAATATCCATTTGCAGTAAGCAATGAATGGGAATATAAAACAGTAATAAAATCTGAATACTACAATAAAAGTGGTGGATTTGATTCTACAATTATTGAAGAGCTTGGAAATACCATTGTAAGAGTAATTTCAAGTAACCAAACATTGAAAAGTTACAATTCGCTTTTTAGACTTGAAAGTTTTGAGGTTAAAACCCCTCAATGGAAGTCGGAACATTATTATTTGAATGCCGATTCCGGACTCTATGGTATCGCTTATAGTAATGCTGGAGTTGCCCAAGTTGTAATACCTGAAAAAAGTAGCTCACATTATCTAACCTTAAAAGATTTTAGAGCCAAGGTCGTAAACAAAACCGGATTATTTTTTGAAAATTATTATTCCCCGCTCGCCGATTCGGTTCAATTCTATGAAATTCCAAGAAAAGTTTTGGCTTATCCTATTTCAATAGGTAAAAAATGGGTAGAACTTATTATTCCTTTTTTTCGAGAACGGATTGTGACAGGACTGGTTGACATTTCAGCGAATAACGAAATCAATCGATGCTATGAAATAGTGGGAGAGATGATGGGAAGTAAATTCGTTATGAAAGATTATTTTGCACCTAATTCGGGATTAGTAAGAAGAGACGTTATTGCTGATAGTTTATTTATCAGTGCACCCGACTCACCTGACCCAACGGGATATGCAAAATCAACTTTTACATCTATTTTAGTTCGAAATAATTTTTAACTGAATTTTATTTATGAAAAAACCATTTTAGGAGAGTTATGAAATTTAATTTAGCCATACTAACATTAATTGTTGTCTTTGTCTCTCTTTTAGGTTGCAAAGATCCCAAAACGGGAATCGTTATCCCTGAAACTGTTGAAAAATATCCAACTACATTAAATACCGAATGGGAATATGAAACAGCTTCATATGTTGCAAAGTATGATAAAAATGGAAATCTTGGGAACGACTCACTTCTGCAACCAACAACTCACTCAATCCTCAAAATCTCTTCAATTAATGACAGTATTAATGAAGAAAAGAATCTCGTCAGGTTTGACTTTTCATATAAATCTGAATCTCCTATCGTTAATCACTGGTATCGAAACAGTAATAGTACATTTGAAAGGATTGCTTTTTCAGGTTACAGCGAAGTATGGGTAACACCCAAGATAAGAAAATCAGACCCCTTAATTTTTCTTAAGCATTTGTCAAGAAACCTTTTTCCCGATGGGATAATATTTTCAACAAATGATTCAGCATATTTTAGTAAAAAAATTATCTTGCAATATCCCTTAGTTGTTGGGAAAAGTTGGGATGTTTTTTATGCGAAGGATTATTTTATAAGCAAAACCATTGTCGGTAAAAGACTAATGATATTTAATGGAACTAATGTAGAATGTTTTGATATAAAGTCAATTTATTATCGTGGGAATGGACTTGATCGCCAAACTGATGAACACGATTATATTAGTCTTGAATATGGGTTGGTAATGCGAGAGACGATCATAGACAGCCTGCCACTAACTACAGTGGAAAACCCATACGGCACTGGAGAATTTTTGAGATATAAATCCACTTCAACCTTGATTAGAAAATCAAATTAAAAATTCCATGCTAAGCTAAATGATCGCCTCAGACTTAATTTAGGAGTGTCAGGCATTAGGAATGAATATCGAATAATGAACAAGGAATCAGGAAGGAGAAGTTTTTATACTTCTTAAATCGGCATTCGTTATTCAATATTTTATTGTGATTTTGATTTTTTGCAGTTTGGGATTTGTTATTTGTATAAAATCGTAGCGCGTACCGGATTCGAACCGGTGGTCTCCGCCTTGAGAGGGCGGCGTCCTAAGCCACTAGACGAACGCGCCAGTATAGAAAAAAACAATCCCACTTAACCATCAACCATTTTCCATCATCCATAATTTTGCTGCCCCGTCAGGGGTCGAACCTGAACTCTTCTGATCCAGAGTCAGACGTGTTGCCAGTTACACCACGGGGCAAGTTAGTTTTTAGCGTTTTTTCATAAGTTTTGAAAGCCGGGAAATGGTAAAAACATCTTTAAACTGAACAATTCACTGAACACTAATTTTCAAGTTTTTCAATTAACTCAATTAGTTAATTTGTGCACTGCAAAGTTAATCCTAAAAAGTTTTACTGCAAAATATAGCCTTTTAATTGTATCCATACCGTTATAAATTTTTCATTTTATAGAATTACCCTGTTTTCACAATCTTGCACTTTTCAATCATATTTTTATATCAGCCGATCTGAAAGTGCATACCCGGCTCACAGAGTATAGGATGATACCGGAAAACGCACAAATCTCATTTTCTCCTCTCATAATTACAATTTTTATTTTTAACTCTTTTTATATCTCATTAAATTAAAAACGGAATTTATAATTATTGCACGTTAGTGTATTAACAAGTAGTTTGTATATTTTTATCTATCAAACAAAAAATGGAATTTATAAATGAAAAGTTTTCGCGAAAGATTGGGAAATGAAATAATTTTATTTGACGGCGGAACCGGCACTTATCTCTATGAAAAAGGGGTGTACATTAACCGCTGCTTCGATGAATTGAATTTAACAAATCCGGAATTGGTTACGGAAGTTCACCGTGATTATATTATCGCCGGCGCTGATATTATTGAAACCAATACCTACGGCGCAAACACCTTTAAACTTACTCCTCATGGTCTGGGCAATAAAATCTACGATATAAATTTACGCGGAGCGCAAATTGCTAAAACCGTCGCAAAAGAATCTGCACTTGTTGCAGGCGCCGTTGGACCGCTTGGTGTACAGATTGAACCGCTTGGCAAACTTTCATTTGATGAAGCAAAAGATGCATTCAAAGAACAAATAAAGGGATTACTGGATGGCGGTGTAGATTTAATTATTTTAGAAACCTTCGCTCTTGTTAAGGAAATGATCCAGGCAATAAGAGCCGTAAGAGAACTCAACGTTGATATCCCGATTATCGCTCAAGTTACCATCAATGAAAGCGGCACGTTACTAAGCGGAGCTCCGCTCGAAAGATTTATTGAAAAGCTAAAAGATTACCCGGTTGATGCAATCGGTATAAATTGTTCTGTTGGTCCAAAAGCAATGCTCGATGCACTTGAAAATTTACGATCACTTACCGACTTACCTATCTCTGTTCAGCCGAACGCGGGTTTACCGCAAAATATAAGCGGCAGAAATATTTATATGACCTCACCGGAGTATATGGCGGAATATGCTAAAAGGTTCATTCAAACCGGTGCAGCTATTGTTGGCGGTTGCTGTGGGACAAATCCCACACACATAAGAGCAATGCGAAAAGCTGTTCAGGCTCTTCAACCGGCTAAAAAAATGGATGTAAAGATCACTGATTTACAAGTTGAAAAACCACCTGAAATAAAAATTTATGAAAAGAATGAAAAATCGCGACTATCAAACAAACTGCTAAAAAAAGAATTTGTAAAATTAGTTGAACTTGTTTCTCCAAAAGGTGTTTCTCCTTCTAAAGAAGTTGATAAAGCGCGCAAACTATATCACGCCGGAATAGACGCAATAAATATTCCTGATGGTCCAAGAGCTTCGGCAAGAATGTCCGCGCTTGCTCTTGCTTCAATCATTCAGAAAGATGTTGGAATTGAGACGGTACTTCACATAGCATGCAGAGATAGAAATGTTATCGGTATGCAGTCTGATTTGCTTGGTGCATGGGCTTTAGGTCTGCGGAATATTTTAGCGATCACAGGCGATCCGCCGAAACTTGGCAATTATCCGGATGCTACCGCAGTTTTTGATGTTGATGCGATTGGATTGACTAATATAATCAATCGTTTAAATCATGGGTTAGATATCGCAGGCAATCCGATTGGTGATCCGACAGGATTTTGCGTGGGAGTTGGAGTTAATCCCGGTGCAATTAATCTTGATGAAGAATTAAAAAGATTAGACTGGAAAATAGAAGCAGGAGCGGAGTTTATGATCACGCAACCGGTGTTCGACATAAAACTTCTTGAAAATTTCATGAAGCGAATTGAGCATATTAACCTTCCTCTAATTTGCGGAATTTGGCCCTTAATTTCTTACCGAAATGCAGAGTTTATGAATAATGAAGTTCCGGGTGCCTCTGTTCCGCAAGAAATTCTTGAACGAATGAAAAAGATGACAACAAAGGAAGAGGGATTTAACGAAGGTGTTAAAATTGCGAGAGAAACTTTTGAACAAGTTAAAACTTTTGCGGATGGAGTTCAGATTTCTGCACCTCTCGGTAGAATCGAAGCTATTTTTGATATGATAGAATAATCGAAAAGATTATAAAATCTTTAAAAGCAAAAAGCCTCGAGAATAATTAATTTTCGAGGCTTTTCTGTGTACTTAAAAGGACTTGAACTTTCTATCCAAAATAATGAGACTGACGGGTCGCGGTTACACCACTGGATAAACAATAACCTATTTAGTTATTTCAATATCATTTCCGGGAATTTCAGCTTTTTTGTTTTTAAAATTATGAACCAAATTGCTTTCAGTTGGAGCAATTTTTGCTCTACCTTCTTTAACATTGTTGTAAAGCCGGTCATTCTCAATAATATAATAAAATTGTTTGCGGAATTCTTCCATTGGGATACCGCAAGTTGCAGCAAACTTGGCAATTTCGTGTGGGTCTTCAAAATCAGCCTTATTCAAACGAAGCATATATCTTCGTGCAATTAAGAAGGATTCCGAAGCCGGGTCAACCATGCGAACTCTTGTTTTATTCGTTACCGGATCGAGAATATCTTTGAAATAAAGAGGAACAAAATGACCGTTTTGAATCGAAACCATCGCTGCGTTTCCGCCATCAAGAATAAATTGGGCGGCTGAAAATCCGAGATCGCGTGTATATTCCATATCAAATGGGATAGGATCGGCACATCGTAATTCGTAACCGATATTCTTTGCTACAATTGTTTCTTTAATTCCAAAATCACGTAATCTTTCCTGAACTTTGGATTTAAGGATTTCTCCGAAATTAATTTCGGCAATTCTGATGTTATTGTGCGCATCACGTTCAACTTCAACTAAAGCATTTAAATCATTTGGGTCTAAATGTTCAACTAAACCTTCGGCAAGAATTGCAACTCCATCGCTCTTTCCATAACTTAATCTTTTAATGATAGCGCCGGCAAGAATATCAACTACGTGTTTAAGCTTAATTACTTTGTTGGGAAATTCTTCCGGTATCAGCGTCATTGTAGCTCCGGTAGCTTTTCCGATACCAAGGGCAAGGTGTCCCGCTTTTCTTCCCATCGTTACAACAAAGTACCAGCGGGAAGTTGTTTGAGCATCCACCATTAAACTTTTAACAATTTCAACACCAAGGTGCCGAGCTGTTTGAAATCCAAAAGTAGGAATCCCGTGCGGCAGATCAAGATCGTTATCAATGGTCTTTGGAACGTGAACAACACGAATTCTTCCGGCTGCCATTTCTTCAACTTTCATTGCGCTGAATGCAGTGTCATCGCCTCCGATTGTAATAAGTTTATCAACGTTTAATCTTAATAAAGAAGTTACGGTATTCTCTAAAAGTTTTTTATCTTTTGTAGGATTGCTTCTTGAAATTCCAATGAATGAACCGCCGGTAAAGTGAATCCTGCTAACGTTGTGAATATTTAACTGTTTAACATGATCAATATCCCCTTCCATTATCCACTTGAAGCCGTCTCTCATTCCAAGAACTTCTATTCCTTCAACGGCAGCTCGAATAGTTGCAGCTCCGATAACGCTGTTTATTCCGGGCGCCGGTCCACCGGCAACTAAAATTGCTAATTTTTTAGGTGCTATCATTTTACTAACTCCGATTTTTATTGATTATTGGTTATTGGCCATTAGTCATTGGCAATTGACTAATACCCTTCAATACTAAAGTCAATTTAATATTTTTAATTTTGCAAATTTTAACATTAATTGTTTGAGATTATTCCCTTCGAAGGCAACGCTGACTTTTTGTGTGTCACCGGCACCGATAACTTGAAGCACTTTGCCCAAACCAAATTTATCGTGCATTACTCTGCTGCCTACTTTTATATGGTTAGATTTATCTTGAGTGAAATCAGCATAATCAACATTTTCAAAATATTCGTAATAGATCTCTTTTTTAGATTTCCTATTTGCTTTTCTTCCGGAACCGCTCGTCACTTCGGAAATTGTATCTGAGCTGACCTCGTCAATAAAACGCGATCTGTTTTGATAAGCAACTTCACCGAATCTATAACGCGATCTTGCATGCGAAACAAAAACTTTTTCTTCGGCTCTTGTCAGTGCAACATAGAATAATCTTCTTTCTTCATCCATCGAAGCATCGGTGCTAAAGCGGTTTGACAAGGGGAAAATGTCCTCCTCACAGCCGGAAATAAATACTATCGGGAATTCCAAACCTTTAGCGCTGTGTACAGTCATCAAATTAACGTGCTGTTTTGCCTCATCCAATAAATCTAAATCCGATGCAAGAGAAACATCCTGCAAATAATCATTTATTTTTACGTTAGGATGTTCAGCAGAATAATCAGTAATTGCCGAGAGAAGTTCTTGTACGTTATCCAAACGCATTAACGATTCGTATGAACTTTCTTCTTTAAATAATTTTACAACGCCAAGTTCATCAATCAAAGACCTGGTTAATTCACCAACGGAAAGACGGTCGCTGAGACTAATATATTTATCTAAAAGGATCCTAAAACCTTTTACATTTTTTTGGATTCGCTCTTTTATATCAATGACTTCAAAAACTCTTTGCATGGTATCGAATAAAGAAATATCGTGTCTTCGTGCAAAAGCGGTCATTCTTTTAATAGTGGTCAACCCAATTCCGCGCTGGGGAAAATTCATAATGCGAAGAAGACTTTCTTCATCATTTTGGTTTGCAACTACTCGCAAATAAGCGACAATATCTTTAACTTCTTTACGTTTATAAAACTCAACTCCACCAATAATTAAATATGGAATTTTCTCACGGCGGAAAACATCCTCCAATACGCGAGACTGTGCATTAGTTCGATAGAGGACGGCAAAGTCATTCATACTTCGCTTGTAATTATGAATTTCGTCTTTAATAATTCTCGTAATATGGTATGCTTCATCTTTTTCGTCTGAACATTTTATCAATCCGACTAATTCGCCTTCTTGATTATCGGTCCAAAGCGTTTTTTTAATTTGATCTTTATTATTTTTTATAACGCTATCGGCAGCGGCAAGAATAGTTTTAGTTGAACGGTAGTTTTGTTCAAGACGAAAAACTTTAGCTTTATGATAATCTTTTTCATAATTCAGCATGTTGGTAAGATCAGCACCGCGCCAGCTATAGATACTTTGTGCATCATCTCCGACGACACAAATTTTTTCTTCTTTGTTCACCAACATCTTTAGCAATTCGTACTGCGCTTTATTGGTATCTTGAAATTCATCAACTAATATGTACTGAAATTTCTTTTTATATTTTTGGTGAATTTTCGGGTTCTTTAAAAAAAGTTCTATAGGTTTTAATAAGAGATCATCAAAGTCCATAGCGTTATGTTCTTGAATTCTCTTTTGATATTGTTCATATACATCGGCAATTTTTTCATCAATAAAAGAAGTCATCATTTTTTTTCTGAACTCTGCGGGAGTTATCATGTGGTTTTTTAGAAAACTTATGCGATGACGAACTGCGTTGGGATTTACCGTATCTGTAGAAATGTTCATTTCGCTCATGGTGTTTTGCACAAGCGACAAGGAATCTTCAGTGTCATATATGGAAAAATTAACTGAGTAGTCGAGTGCATCGGATTCGATGCGTAAAATTTTTGCAAAAAGGGAATGGAATGTCCCCATCCATAAATATTGTGCTTTTGTCCCGATCAATTCTTTGATACGTTCTTTCATTTCACTTGCAGCTTTATTAGTAAAAGTAAGCGCAAGAATAGATTCCGGTTCGTATCCTTTATCAATTAAATAAGCGATCTTATATGTGAGAACGCGGGTCTTACCCGAGCCTGCCCCCGCTACAATTAATGATGATCCGCCGTCATATTCAACAGCCTTTTTTTGTTCCGAATTCAGAGATTTTAAGCTTACCATAAACCCTTTTCAATTTTGACTTGCAAATATAATGAAAATTACCCTTCTTTTGAAAAATAATTTACGGTGAAATTATTGGACGGATATAAAAAACCCCGCAGAAGCGAGGTTTTTTTAGGATTGATTTCGGTTTTTATTTGATCTCTATCGTTCGTGGTTTGGCAAATTCATGTTTCGCTAAATTGATAATCAATTGACCGTTAGAATATTTTGCAACGATTTTATCAACATCTATTGAATTTACATCATCCATCAAACATTATCCGTCAAACATTTTTTTAACTTACTTCTTGTCCTTATCATCAACTTCTTCATATGAAGCATCTTGAACTTCTTTCTCATCTTTCTTTTGTTCTTGCTGAGGTTCATTCGGTTGTCCGCCCATGTTGGCAAAATCCTGCGGATTAAAACCACCATCCGGTTGTTGCTGTCCGGCATTAGCTTGTGAATAAAGAGTAGAAGCAATTTCATTCCATACTTTATTCAATGCTTCAGTGGCAGCTTTGATCGTATCAGAATTGTTGGTAACAAGAGCATCTTCAACTTTTTTAATTTCAGATTCAAGTTTTTCTTTTGCATCAGGGGTTAACTTCTCTTTCAATTCCTCGATTTGCTTCTTGGTCTGGAAGACTAAACTATCAGCCTGATTCTTTATTTCAATCGTTTCTTTTTTCTTTTTATCTTCAGCCGCATGTTCATGTGCATCGCGTCTCATTTTTTCAACTTCATCTTTGCTTAGACCGCTTGAAGAAGTGATCTTTATGCTTTGCTCTTTGTTTGTCGCTTTATCTTTAGCGGCAACATGAAGAATTCCATTCGCATCAATATCGAAAGAAACTTCAACCTGAGGTATTCCTCTTTGCGCAGGCGGAATTCCATCTAAATGAAATCTACCGAGAGTTCTATTATCTGAAGCCATGGGTCTTTCACCTTGAAGAATATGAATTTCAACCGAAGGCTGATTATCACTTGCTGTTGAAAATACTTCGCTCTTCTTGGTTGGAATGGTTGTGTTCGCCTGAATTAACGTTGTCATAACTCCGCCAAGCGTTTCAATTCCTAAGGAAAGTGGTGTAACATCAAGCAACAATACATCTTTTACCTCGCCGGATAAGACTGCACCTTGAATTGCAGCTCCAATCGCAACAACTTCATCAGGATTAACACCTTTATGCGGTTCTTTCCCAAAAAGATTTTTTACTAATTCTTGAACTTTTGGAATTCTTGATGAACCGCCAACTAAAATAACTTCATCAATTTGCGAAGCAGAAACTCCTGCATCCTTAATCGCTTTTTCACATGGAGTTTTTGTTCTTTCAATTAAATCATCGACTAACTGTTCAAACTTGGCTCGTGTAATTGGAATATTTAAATGTTTAGGTCCGTCTTGAGTTGCAGTAATAAACGGCAGATTTACATCCGTTTGTGCCGATGATGAAAGTTCAATTTTTGCTTTTTCTGCTGCTTCTTTCAAGCGTTGCAAAGCCATTGGATCATTACGAAGATCAAGTCCTTCCTGTTTTTTAAATTCATCAGCGAGATAATCAATTAAGCGCTGGTCAAAATCATCGCCGCCAAGATGTCCATCTCCATTTGATGATTTAACTTCAAATACTCCTTCGCCAATTTGAAGAATCGAAATATCAAACGTTCCGCCGCCTAAATCATAAACAGCCACAAGTTGTTCTTTATGTTTTTTATCTAATCCGTACGCTAATGCGGCTGCAGTCGGTTCATTGATAATTCTTCTAACTTTTAAACCGGCAATTTCACCGGCATCTTTAGTTGCCTGACGTTGCGAATCATTAAAATATGCAGGAACCGTAATAACGGCTTCGGTAACCTCCTGCCCAAGATATTCTTCCGCTGTCTTCTTCATTTTCTGAAGAACCATCGCGGAAATTTCCGGAGGTGAATAAAGATTATCATTAATTTTTACACGCGCAGAACCGTTTTCACCGCTCAAAACTTGATAGGGAACTTTTTTCATTTCCTCTGTAACTTCATTAACATTTCTTCCCATAAATCGTTTAATTGAAAAAATAGTCTGTTTTGAATTTGTAATTGCCTGGCGTTTTGCAGGCTGACCAACTAATCGTTCTCCATTTTTTGAAAATGCAACTACCGAAGGAGTGGTTCTCCCGCCTTCAGAATTCGGAATTACAACCGGATCATTACCTTCCATTACGGACACGCACGAATTTGTTGTTCCCAAATCGATCCCAATTATTTTGCTCATTTTTTCTCCTAAATTTTAATAAAAGTAAGGGAAAGATTTTCTTTCCCTTATAATTAATTGATTGAAATAATCCGTTCTTCCGGTTTTTTCGGAATTGCTTTTTCAATTTCTATTTTCAAGATACCGTCTGTGAATTTCGCGTCTATCTTTTCGACGTTTACATCATCCGGCAAGGTGAAACTTCTGGTGAATGAACCGTAAGTTCTTTCCGATCTAAAGAAATTTTTTCCTTTTTCTTCTCCGACTTCGTCAGATTTTTTCTTCTCTCCGGTAACTGCTAAAATATTTTCATGAACCGAAATATTAAGGTCTTTCTTGCTCATTCCCGGAACTTCAACTTCGAAGTGGATCTTTTTATCATCTTCATAAATATCAATTTTAGGATGATATGTAGAACTAAATTCTTGGCTAGATGTCGGGAAATCATCGAAAAATCTTCTTATATTGGTGTTCAATAAATCTAAATCTCTGAAAGGTTCAAATTTTATAAGTGTCATTTTATGTCTCCTTTTTTTTAAGCGAAAGTGAAAAGTAGAAAGGATTTAAAGAATTAAGACATAACTAATTTCAAACCGTCTTAAACTTGTGACTTTCAACTTATTACTTTTAACTTTTTATAACAACCATTGTGCCAAATATCTTTTCCCAACGTATATTATTATATTATAATAGGTTACAACTAAAATAGATAAATTTTTCATGTGTGAACTATTGTCAGTACTTTTGACAGTTTAAACAAATAAGTGATGTATTTGTCATACTATCAGTCATTTTTTCATAACTAAGCGATTAAAATGGAACCACAACCAAATTTTAACTTTGATCAATTCGATATTAAATTAGAAACCGAATCAATAGGAAGAAATTTTCTTTATTTTGCTGAAATTGATTCTACCAACGCTATTTTAAAGGACAAGACAAGTAAAAATCAAAACGGTACGGTTGTTTTTGCCGAGAAGCAAAACGCAGGGAAAGGAAGATTTAATAATACCTGGGAGAGCGCAAAGGGCCAAAATCTTACTTTTTCTATCTTACTTAATATAGATAAACACTTAAAAGATAAACTTAACATTTTGAATTTGGGAACTGCCCAAGTTCTTGCCTCAACGATTGAAAATCTTTTTCAATTACAAGTTGAAGTTAAATGGCCGAATGATGTTCTGATCAAAAGGAAAAAAGCAGCCGGTATTCTTATTGAGGCTGTTTCTTTAGGCGCGAATATAAAAAAAGCAGTTATCGGCATCGGATTAAATGTGAACCAAACTGAATTCCACGGAGAATTTAATTATCCTCCGACCTCTCTAAAACTTGAGTTAAACCAGGAAATTGCAAGAGAAAAAATTTTAGCAGAATTTCTAAATAATTTTGAAGAGCTTTTGCAAAAAGTGAAATACAAACCGCAGGCAGTACTACAAAGCTGGCGGGATAAGTGCGATATGATCGGCGAGAGGATTTGTCTTAATCAAGATGGAAAACTAAAAAACGGTGTTTTTGATGATATTGACGAGACCGGCCAACTCCTCCTTAGAACAGAAAAAGGAATTAAAGTAATTAATTACGGCGATGTTACGGTTATACATTAAATTTACTGTACTTTAACACGCGAAGATTCTCAAAGCCATTAATGAAAAATTAATTTTCTTCAACCGGCTTTTCTGTACACCGGCATTTGACTCCATGTTTTCCCTTGAAGTAATCTTCCCGCTTTCTTTTTCTGTACACCGCCCCATTGTTTGAAAAAGAATGGAACATGCTGCTCAATACATTTGTCTTTATATCTAATGTTTAAAAACTAGTGAAGAGTTTATTCTAGAATTGGTAAGAAATGCCCAGCGTTTTTTTGTTCAATATAATCTGCAACTTCGTTAGCATTTTCCGAACTAATCACTTCAAAAGATTGATTCTTTTTTATTGCTTCCCAAATATTAAAGTTCTCAGAATTTTTAACATCAGGTTCATCTGCTATTATAAATGCTTTGTTGCCACCGTTGCCATAAAAATCGGAAAGTTTAGAAAGAATAATATCATGACGGAACAAATTTCGCTCTATGGCCGTTGGTGTAAAATTAAAATCTATAGATTTAGCCGAAATTATTGCACCGTTTCTACCTATACAATCGAGTTTGAAGGAAAAATTAAGAGAAGGGATTATCTTTTGTGTTATATCATAATTAGTATGAACTTTGTTCTCAACCTTACGAATTAATTTTTGTTCAACATTTTTATAAAGCTTTTCTTCCCGGTTTCTTTCGTGAGAAATCGCAACGGTTGTTTTTTCTACAAATATTTCATACAACTTATTAAATTGTTCTTCAGTAAAATCACCCGAAATAATTGATGGCTCGGAAAACTGAATTAAATTATTTGATGATACTTTAAGATGAGAAAAGAAATCAGATGTTAAAAATGTTTCGGGGAGAAATAGCTCTGCTCCATTTTTTGTTAATTCAGAATTAAAGACTTCTATTCTATTTTCTAATTGGTTCTTAAAGAATGAGAAAAATCTATCCTCTTCATCACGAAGACGCAAGGACGCAGCAATCCTACGATCAGAAAACTTTAGATAAAATCTGTTTTCGGTCTTTAACAACAAACCTACCGTTATTTGATCTCCGGCTGTAGGGTTTGTAGATATTTTGATTAGTGTATAAAATGAATTCATAACTCAAATCTCCCTCTGAATTCGCTGAATACTTTTTTGTTCCGCGGTTCAGAAAATAAAAAATTAAATAAAGCAGTTTGGTTTGAGTCATCAAAACCTAAATCTGCCGGAATATTCTCCATGATGGTTTGATAATTGTATTTACAATTCTCAATTGAAAGATAGAAATACTCTTTTATTTCATCAAACCAATTTGGATTGCCCCTGTAAATATACTTAAATACTGATTTAGAAAAATCTGTGAACAAAATTGAGTCATTAAAAGAACAACCAAGATCAAGCGAAGGTTTCAATTTGGTGAATTCCATTGAGCTAAAAGTAAACGCATGGTCTATTGCGTAAAACTCAAATCCATTGTCATCATCACTGACTAAAAGATTAGGATTTGATGGTTTTCTGTCGTCATTTTCAATCCAAATATCAAACAAGCCAAGTTTGAGAAAATCTGCCGCGTTAGAGAAACGATT
Source organism: Ignavibacteriaceae bacterium (assembly GCA_023229425.1). Taxonomy (GTDB): domain Bacteria; phylum Bacteroidota; class Ignavibacteria; order Ignavibacteriales; family Ignavibacteriaceae; genus UBA1563. Next base: position 53,082 of record JALNZG010000015.1, on the reverse strand, counting down.
GAAATCGTGTTTAGTTATAAGGTCTATTATTGGGCTAAATTCAAAGTTTGTTGGAATGACTATAGACCCAAAACAAGTTCGGCTAAAATCACTGGTATTATGAAAAGGAGATAAAGGTTTATTGATAATTCCCCTATCAAGTTTTAACGCGGCTGTTTCCGGTGTTTTTATTGACCAATGATTCAGAAGCAATGAAATTAGAAATTCCTTAATGATGGATAGTTCCGGGATTTGATTCTTCGGCGCTTTAAGGTAGTATTCACAAAAATCATCAGAAATAATTTTTAATGGGCTGTGTGCAGTACCTACCTTTTCTTCTATAACGGAAATTACGTTTTTAATTATCATTCTATAGTAAATTAGTTATTACAAATGGTGATCTCAAGTTTGATTCTGGTTCCTTCATCAAAAGGTTTATCAAAAATATCTTTTACAGGCATTACCTACATCTTACGAAATATTAAATTTTTCATATTCTTCTTTGTTGATTAGCGGTTCTATGTCCACTTTAAGTCAATCCTAAAGTCTCATAAATTATCTTTGCTATTCGTGTTCATTCGTGAAATTAGTGGCAAAACTTTTCCCGCCACGAATAACACTAATCTTCACGAATTTATTTAGCCCTATATTTTTGTTTAGGTTCTTTAACTAAAAACCCAATTGGAGATTTTGGTTTTTCAGGAGGTAGAAGAAGTTGGTTTATCGCTTCGATAATCTCCCTAATTTGTTCATCGTGTCCTTCATATTTATTTTCAAGTTCTGTTAGTTTTTGAACAATTTCCTTTTGTGTAGCTAACACTTCACGTAAACGAACGAAAGCGCGAACGACATAAACACTTGCATCCACAGCTCTTTGAGAATTTAGTACTGAAGCAAGCATAATAGTGCCGTGTTCGGAAAAGGCAAAGGGTAAATTTGGGGAATACTTTAGGTTTCTGAGGTGGTCGCAATTTGCGACCACCTCAATTTTTTCTTCGATAGTAAGTTGAATCATAAAATCTAACGGGAACCGTTCTTTATTTCTCTTTACTTGTTCATTCAGTCGTTTTGTTGTTACTCCATATAATTTTGCGAGATCGGAATCGATAATTACTTTTTGACCACGGATAAATAAAATTCTCGTTTCAATAAGTGCTGGTGGTAACAAAGATATTTTTTCCATAAGCGATCCTATATAATGTCAAATCAACTTGAAATCACAATTTGTGATTTCAAGTTATCTAATTCTGATTTCGTTAGTTGAATCATGAAATCTCAAGGAAATCTTTTGGGAAATTTCTTTAACCTGCTTTTCTATACTTAGGCATTTGGCTCCATGTTTTCCCTTGGAGTAATCTTCCCGCTTTCTTTTTCTGTACACCACCCCACTGTTTGAAAAAGAATGGAACATCTTGCTCAATACATTTGTCTTTTATATCTATTACCCATTCCTCTTTCAGTGGTCTTGCACCGGGACCCGATTCTCCGCCAACTATTACCCAATCGATATTAGTCAAATCTAATTTGTTTATTGGACCGATTAGTGGCTCGACGGATAAGAATTTTGTTTTTGCATCTGTGTTTCTTAAATGATCAATGCGATAAGTATAATCATCATTTTCAACACTAACTCCCACCCAGATGTTTTCCGTCCAGTTAAGTTTGGAATTATAATGTAAAAGAATATCCGAACGTTTCGTAAGGACTTGAAATTTGTGCCAATAAGCTTTATGCATTACATCAAATATTCTTTGAATAAATGTAAGAGGAACATTTTTATGGAAAAGATCGCTCATTGAGTTTACGAAAATTGTTTGAGGTTTTTTCCATGTTAGCGGCAATTCTACAACATGAGCTTGTAAAGTTAGCTTAAAGCCATTTTCATAATTTGCAGAACCCATTGCTTTAAGTCTTTTTGCCATGCGTTCTGCATAACAAAATTTACAACCGGGACTAATTTTGGTGCAACCTGTAATTGGGTTCCAGGTTGATTCTGTCCATTCTATTGAGGATTTAAGTGCCATATTCAACATTAAATATAATGATGGAAAGCCGGGGAGAAAGATTACTAACCATATTTACTAATTTCATGGATGTTTAATTTATTGTTGTGCCACCCGCGAAACATTGGACAAAGTTTGAAAACTAGTTAGATGATTAAACCTTCCTAATCCACTCATCATAACGTATAATGTTTTTCGATTCAACATCTTTTTCAATTTGAGTTTGAAATTCATCTAAGCTTGATTTAATAACCAAATCGTAATTAGCTTTTTTGTTCCAAGTATTAAGTTTATCCATATAAATTTCTTTTTCAGGATTGTTAGCCTGCTCTTCTAAAACGAGCATCTTACATTCTTGCGGAGAGAAACGTTTGGGGTATGTTTTTGATAGAGCATCGAAAAGTGTAATGGTCTTAAAAAGATTTTGTTGAAGAGTATCTTCCTGCAAATCTAAATTAATTATTTCACCGGCATATATTGTCCCATTCCCGCCGATAAAATCTATCTTTGAACTCCCAATTAAAAATTTGCCGATTGCATTCTCTTTAAAATCGTAACCAATATTTAACTTCTCCTTTAACAAAATATTTGATTCTAATTTGCTTCTTAATTTTCTCCCTAATCTTTCATGTATTTCTTTTTTCGAAAGAGAAAATTTGTCTGCACCTTCTTCATAATAATCTGCAACAAATTTTAAATAAAGTTCATTAAACTTTTGGTTTAAATCTTCGCATTCAATAATCTGAACTTTTGAATACCTGATGTTCCCGTTCTCATAAACAGTATTATAATCCAAAGTTTTTTTATCGAATATATTAGTGCTAATCTCATCAATAGCTAAATCGATCAATGACGATTTTTTTATGCCGTATGCAGTATTTATTCTTTTTAATCTTTCTGTTGATATTTTAGCGAGAGAAAAATGAGTCTCTTCCGAGATCATAATTAATCCAATACCAAAACCTTCATCACGGTTGGTATCCGGATAATATTTTACGATGGATAAATAACCTTTCATCTTATAAACCTATTTCTTTTAATAAAATGTCAAATTGTTTTTTGACTAGATATTTTCTTGTATTAATAAAATTATAAATTGCGTCTTTCTCTTCACTATTTATTCCCCATTCAAGAGGAATACTATCAAGAATTTTATAAATGGTTTTATCAGCTAAGGCTGAAATAGCCGTGCAAATATCTTGTTTAACTTTATTAAAAAATAAACCGTATTTAAAATAAAGCTTCTGAAACAAAACAGCATCAACTAGATTTTCACCGATTGAGGGAATTTCAGCTACTTCTCGTTCTAAATCGTTGTAATTTAGCTCTGAAAATATACTTGAATGGTCAATCGCAAACAATCTAATTCTCTTTCCGGATTCTTGAAGTAATAAATTTGGATTATTAATAACACGATCTACATTTCTTAACCAAATATCAAAAGCACAAATTTTTATCAGGTCTTCAACTACTTCATAATTCTTATGCTTCGTTATGTTAATAATGGTCTCAATATTTGTGATTGCCCTTATAGTTCCGGGTAAAAGTTGTGAACCATAACCTAAACCGGATGGTTTCCCACATGCAAACAGATAATCGGCTGGTAAAATACTTTCATTAATCTCAATAAGTGAAAATTCCGGTATTGGGATATTTAGAGTTTGTGCAAGTTGTGCTGCAATAAGTTCGTTTATTAAGTGTTTGTAATTTCTCCCTTGTTGAGAATGTTTTACAATGTAGCGGTTTTCATCACTGCAATCGAAAAGACTTGGATGACTACCACGCGTTTCAAACTCTTTTTGAAAGATTTCTGTTTTTACTCTTCTAATTATCATTTAATTGTAAATTAGTTATTATAGCTTCTCTTTAGGTCTCAAAGTTTGTTTTTGCAAAAACTATTTATCAGTAATAGTTTTTATTCGTTTAATAATCGTTTCAATTTCAATATCATTTTACCTCACTAAAATTAGCTAATTATTATAAAACTTCAATCGCTTTCAATGATGAGACTCTTAACATCCCAAAATAGGGTATTTCCCCGCATAAAGAGTATTAAATAACTCTACCGGGTTTGTTACTCTTTTTGAGTTAAAGGAATTTTATGTTCTTTCTGTAATACCTTTTTCTTTTTATATTTGGCAGGGAAGAATATCCTCTTTAATAAATGGTAGGCTATGGATAAAGAAAAAACACAAATTTTCAAATCGTATTTATCAAAAGTAAAGTCCGCAAATAAAGAGTTAACTAAAAAAGAAGCGTTTAAGGATTTACTTAACAGGCTTTATGGCAGTGATAAAGAGATTGAGAAAATAATTGACCGGATAACACTCGGTGCTGAAAAATCAATTCTTCATATTCCACGAAAAGACAAACTGCATAAAGGGAGCGCCGATACCCTTTATAATAAAATTATTATTGAGTTTGAAAACGAACTTAAAACCACCCTTAACCACGCAAAGGAACAGCTTGCCGGGTATTTGCTGGGGCAGTTTAATTCCGGTGAAGGGTATAATTTTATTCTTATCGCTTCCGATTGTATTAACTGGAAAGTATTTGCCCCCGATGTTTCCTGCATTGAAAATCTGCACCTGTTAAAGGAAGATGAGTTAAAACTAAATGAAATTAAAAGCGCATCATTTACATTAACCGAACATAACACCGAAGAATTTTATTATTGGATAGACCGCTTTCTTTTTAAAGAAGAAAAACTAAGAGCAACTTTAAAAAGAATTGAAGAATCTTTCGGTTACCAGAGCAGCGTTTTTATAGAATCTTTCCGCGAACTGTCTAATCACTTTAAGGATGTTAAGAAATACGGTGAAGTGCAAGTATCGTTTGAGCAGTGGAGCAAATTTCTTAGCATTGCTTACGGTTCATTTGACGCGAGTGAAAGCAACTTTCTTATTCACACCTATTTAAGTGTCTTTGCAAAAATGCTCGCCTATGCAGTTGTTTCAAACGATGATTATATTGATGATGAAGAACTAAAAGGAATAATCGACGGCAGCATCTTCCATAAATATAATATCCGCAATTTTGTTGATGATGATTTCTTTCATTGGGTTAAAAGCGAGCGAAACTTTAAAGCGTTGAAGAAGATATTCCGGTTAATTGCGCAGGAAATTTCAACATTCGATTTCCATGAGATTGACGAAGATATTCTTAAAGGAGTTTATCAAGAATTAATTGATTTAGACACACGCCATGCTCTCGGCGAGTATTATACTCCTGATTGGTTGTGCGAAAGAGTTGTACAAGAATTTCAATTTAAAGTAGGCGACAGAATATTAGACCCCGCATGCGGAAGCGGTTCATTTTTAATTGCAGCGGTTCACCGGTTTAGAAAACTCAATCCTAAGATTCCGGTTGATGAACTGAATTCAAGTATTTACGGCATTGATATTCATCCTCTTTCCGTTCAAATTGCAAAAACAAATATGCTGTTGGCTTTGGGTAAAGGGATTGTGAACGCAAAATCTCCCGTACATATTAACGTAATTCTTGCCAACACTTTGCTTGCGCCGGATGGCGTTGAGGATTTGTTCGGTAAATCTTTTAAGATGACAATTGATAAAGAAACGCTTGAATTAAGTTCACAGATTTTAGAAGATGTTAAAGTATTTGATGAAGCACTGGAAGCTTGTGATGATCTTGCCGAACAAACGTACACCGGTAAAAAAGTAACGGAAGAAAAATTCGAGAATGTTTTAATAAATCAAGTCACCGGCGGTGGAATTAATAAGCAGGTTCTCAATAGTTTTTATAAAATTTATGAAAGCTTACGAACGGTTAAAGAAAAAGGAAGAGACAGTATCTGGAAATTTATCGTAGGGAATTTGTATAAACCTTACTTCCTTTCTAAAAAGTTTGATTATGTTGTCGGCAACCCGCCCTGGTTTACTTACAGCTCAATTAGAAATGAAGAATACCAAAATATTATAAATGAACTTGCAGAAAAATATGATGTTAAACCTGATAGAGTTGCAAACTTTCCACACCTTGAAATTGCAGCAATATTCCTTGCCTATTGCAGCAGTTACTTTCTAAAAGAAAAAGGAACTCTGGCATTTGTTCTGCCAAGAAGTTTCTTTAGCGCGGATCACCATGATAATACAAGAAGCGGAAAAGCTAAAGGTTTCCGGTTAAAACAGATTTGGGATTTGAATGGTGTTTCTCCGTTGTTCCGTATCCCAAGTTCCGTTTTGTTTTCTTCAAAAGAAAAAGAAAGCGTTAAAAGAAACCTGCCTGCAAGTGGAATTGAAGGAATTACTTTTAGTGGGAAATTGCCAACACATAACTGCAAATTGGAGATTGCAAGAGAAACTTTGGAAGAAGAAAAACAAAAATGGTTTTATATAAAGCAGGGAAGCGCAACAGCTTTTTCTACAAGAAAAGTTAAAACACAAACAAAAGCTAATCCTTACAGAAACAGTTTTAAGCAAGGGGCGACCATTGTTCCCCGTTCTTTCTATTTTGTTGAGTTAACCCAATAAATGCCAGAAGATTTTAATGAGAGAATAATAAACATTAAAACATCGGATGCGATTAAAGTTGATGCCAAAGAACCCTGGAAGTCTTTGGCAATAAGCGGAAGGATTGAGAGCAAATTTTTATTCAGAACCGCACTTTCAAAAAGTATTTTACCATTTGCTTTGTTCAAACCGGATTTGGTCGTTCTACCAATTACTGTAACCCTTAACGATAAAAATGAGAAAGAGATTAAACTCCATTCCTCGGATGAATTAATGAGTGATGGATATTTAAACGCCTCAAAATGGTTTAAGCATGCCGAGAATTATTGGGATATATATAGGACAGAAAAGAACAAAAAAATAAGTTGTGAAAACTATCTTAATTGGCAGAATAAACTAACAACTCAAAATATCAATGCACCTTTTATCGTTCTTTATAATACATCGGGGATTAACGCTAGTGCAGTAGTTATTGATAGAATTTCCGTTGATCTTGAATTTATCATTGATCATAAAACATATTTAAGTTTTTTTAATAATGAAAATGAAGCATATTATTTGGTCTCCATATTAAACTCAAGCATCCCTAATTTAATGATGAAAGATTTTCAATCAAGAGGTTTATGGGGTGCAAGAGATATACACAAAAAAATTCTTGATGTTTATTTCCCTCAGTTCGATGAAAAAGATGCAATACATTTGCGTTTAGCAGAACTAAGCAAAACAGCGCATAATAAAGCTTCGCAATACTTAAAAGACAATACACCACAACAAGAACTGACAGCCACACGTCTTGGCAAAATACGCGTAGATATAAAAAAGCACCTTGCAGCAGAGATGAAGGAAATAGATAAGTTGGTGAAGAAGGTAATTGGATAAACCAGTATTAGTGGGATTAAAAAAATATAAATATTAAATGAATTTTATTTATTGATAATTTAATTTAAGGACTGAAAATGAAAATAAGAGCAATTGATAAGGATGTAAAAGATATTCTCATTTCAAACTATTATAAAATTCCCAGATTTCAACGTCCATATTCTTGGGATACAGAAAATATAATAGAGTTTTGGAATGATACGATTACGGAAAAAAATGGAGAAGAAGAATATTTTATAGGTGCTATAGTTATTTATGATGATAAATATGGCTTTAAGGGAATCGTAGATGGACAGCAAAGGTTGACAACGATAATAATAATGCTTTGCGCACTAAGAGAAATATTTTTAAATGAGGGATTTGAAGATTTAGGTAAAGGTGTACAAAATATTATCGAGCGTGCGAACATCAATAATGTCAAACAATTCGTAATTAGTACTGAAAGTTCTTTCCCATATTTACAAGAAAAAATATTGACATCTGAAAAATCGAATATTACAGTTAATGTAGGACCGGAAGAAAAAAATATTGAATCCGCCTTTAATTATTTCCTAAGTAATATTTCACAAACAATTCAATCTGTAAAAGACAATCCCACAATAAGTGAAAATCACCTTAGCAAGAAAATTGAGAGTGAACTAGTTAATATTAGGGAGAGCATACTAAATCTAAAATTGATATTTGTAGAATTAGATAATGAAGATGATGCTTATCTTATATTTGAAACATTAAATACACGTGGGAAAGATTTAAAAACTTCTGATTTGTTAAGAAACTTCTTTACAAAAAACATTCATCCCACAAATAGGGAATCTGATGCAGTTAAGTTGAAGTGGAAAAATATTTTATCTAATATAAATGATTCTTCCGCGGAACTAGATTTAGATAAATATTTACACCACCATTGGCTCTCAAAACATAGTTATGTCTCCGCGAAAAAATTGTATAAAGAAATAAAAAGCAAGATAAAAGGAAACTCAATTAATGAATATTTGGATGAATTAGAATCCAATTCGCAGATTTATAGAAATCTACATGAAGTTTCATCTTATAAATGGGAAAAAAGTGAGATTGAATTAAAGAACTCTTTGGTCGCTTTTGATATTTTCAATGTAAAACAGCACATTCCTATAATTTTATCAGCATTTCGTAACTATAAAAATGGCAAGATTAAGATAAAACACTTGAGAAATTTGATGTCTACAATTGAAAATTTTCATTTCATTTATACTGCCATTACTGCTTCTCGTTCTACAGGTGGAATGGCTCAAATGTATTCATCCTATGCAATAAATCTTGAAAAGGAAAAAAATGCAGCAAATGTAGTAGATATAATTCAGGAATTTATCGAAAAATTAGAATCAAAGATTCCATCTATTGAAGAATTCAAAATAAATTTTAATGAATTAATTTATACCGATAAATTTACAAAACATAAGAATCTCGTTAAATATATTTTGCAAAAATATGATTGTTTTTTAAGAAAAGGCGATATTATCGATTATTCTAAAATGACGATTGAACATTTAATTCCTCAAAATTCTAAATCTCATAAAATCGATGAAAAAATTATAGGTTCTATTGGGAATCTTTTTCTCGTAGATGAAAAAACTAACTGCGATAAATTAAAGAATAAATTGTTTGCTGAAAAGAAAAAAATATTAAATGAATCAAATTATCCATTAGATATTATTTTAATTAATAATGAAGAATTGACCAAAGATATAATTATACAAAGAACTGATCATATCGCTAAAGTTGGATATAGTAAAATTTGGAAGATATAAAGTTGTTATTCTGTATCCAATTTAATGATGAATACTAAAAAATGGTAATGGAAGATAATTCAAACCTAATACCACCTCACGGTGGTTATCGTAATTTAAAATCTTACCAAATGGCGGAGATAGTTTACGATGGCACGGTAAAGTTTTGCGACCGCTTTGTTGATAAAAGATCGCGCACTACAGATCAAATGGTGCAAGCTGCAAGAAGTGGCAGGCAAAACATTGCGGAAGGTAGTATGGCTTCAGGCACTTCCAAAAAAACGGAATTAAAATTAGTTGGTGTTGCACGTGCCAGTTTAGAAGAGTTGTTAATAGATTATCAGGACTTTCTTCGACAAAGAAATTTAGCTTTGTGGAACAAAGACGATCCAAGAGTTTTGAAAATCAGAAAAATTGGTTCTCAAGAAGATAGGTCGTATTTGACTTATAAGACTTATTTAGAAGAGCAATCTTCCGAGATTGCAGCTAATACTTTGCTATGTATTATTAACCAAACTAATTACCTGTTAGACCAATTGCTGCGTAAGCTTGAACAAGATTTTAAGGAAAATGGGGGATTTACAGAACGTTTATATAATTATCGTAAGAACAATAGAGATAATTTTAATAATTAATTGTATTACCTTGTTCATGTTCATCTGATAATAGCTCCTAATCCCGGTGTATAAATAGTAATTAAACCAAGAATAACATTTCCATTTCGATGAAAGACACACAAAAGTTCCAGTGTAAAACCACCATATTTTATAATCCTATGATTAACATCTCGTTGCCGTAATTTATTCCCATGTAATAAAACTTTTCCCGCGGAATATTATTACAGAGAATAAGAAAATGAAATATAATGTTGAATATTTCATAATCAACTTTATTCAAATACTCAAATGAACCAAAAAGTATTGAACGAAAAAAATGTTTCCATTACATTCTTGTTCGCCAAAGGAGAATTGCCGCCTGCAAACTTTTTTGTCCCAGATTAACAGGTTAGAAGTTAAAATCTTGAAGTTAAAAATATCTTATTTGTAATTAGGAATGAAAAAATTGAAGTTTGGAACGTTTCAATTGAAACTTGAAATTTAAAAATTGAATCTTCAAATAATACATTTGAAGTTAGAAACGAAACGATTGAAATTAGGATCGTTTCCATTAAAACTTGAAATTTTATAATTGAAACTTCAAATATCAACCCTGAAGATTGTGATTGAGCATATCATATTTGAATTGTTAGATTATTGATATTTTCTGTGGAACCGGAGGTTTATAAAAACTTTCTTTTAGTGCAGAAAAAGCAATAATTAGTGAACATAAGTTAGAGTTCGATAAATAAAGGGGAACTAAAATTATTTAAAAAGCAAGTAGAAAAAAAAATATTTTTTAAAGTGAGTTTTTGCTTTGCACATAAATAAAATATTTTTAGTTTGGTATTGAAATTTGGTGCAAGAACCCTATAATTAGGAAGAAAGCAACAAATGTAACTGTTCTTAGAAATGATGACAATTTGGCGAGACCATTGAGAATAATCAATAGATTCTCTTGAGTTCACGAATAGTTTTTTAACTAATTCTATGAGTCTATAAAAAGTTCAAAATAGCATTTCAAAGCAAGTATTTTGAATTAAAAGGAGGGCATTTTCTATGTAACCTACCTTTTTAGAGCAAGTCATAGCTATTTATCACTTAAACTGAAAGAAAGGAGAAAAAACAATGGCAACCGAATTAAATCGTATGCATTCTGACTTAACGTCAAAGCTTGAAAATTTGGCTGAAGGAGTGAGAAAACATTCCACAGAACCGAATTTTCCGTCAAGCGTTAAGGAAGAAGATATTCGTGCAATGCGGACTGAACTCGAAGCTCTGCGTACTTCGTACAAAGAGACTCGAACTTTAGTTAGAATTAAGCATGACGAATACAAAACTCGATTCGAAGTGAGCGATAAAGAACATGCTAAATTAGCATCGCTCTTATACGCGTCTTTCGGAAAGAAGAATCAAGTTCTTGCGGATTTTGGTTTAACACCGCATAAAGAAAGAACTTCTAGCAAAGTTCAATCAGATGCTTCATCAAAACCCGCATAGAGCTTGCGGACACGACAAATGCCCGGAGAGAAATCTTCGGGCGTTTGTATTTTAAACTGAACTGAATGGAAACTTAGAGATTAATTTTTAAATAACCAAAAAACACTTCCCCCCTTTTTAATTATTTTGTAATAACTCAAGTTTACCGCACTATTTAATAAACCGTTACTCCGGTGGCGCACAGGTAAAACGGTTTAAATAAGTATCAAATTATTTCATTAACACCTCGATTAATCGAGGTGTTAATGAGAATAAAAGCTGAAATTGTTAACCGTTTCAATTTATCTTCAAAAAGGAAGACGGTTTTAATTCTGAATATTTTTTAGGCAGTGAACAGTAATAAATTCAATTATCATTTACAACAAATTGGCACCTAAAAGCAATTTCAAGATATAGTATTGTCGTTTAACTTTTTGATTTTTGTGTCAAGATATTTTGAGCACTTTGGTCAATTCCATCATCCATCAAAACTCAACCATCAACCATGCGGTTTACCACGCTATGAATAATAATAACCTGTCCACCTTGCCAATAAATTTTAATTTACTTCCCTCTTTTCTATTCTACATCATCAAATTGATCTGATTTTAACAATGCATTGCAAACTTGCTTGGTTGTATCAAAATTATATCCTTTAGAAACAAGATATGCGAAGAGTTTAAGTCGTGTTCTTTTATCATCGAATCCCCTCTTTATGAGTGAAGTCATTTTCTTTTTCCCGATACTCAGCGCATTCTCATACGACTCATTTTCATCAACTACCAGCCGCAGCTTTTCTTCTATCAGACTTAAAGGGATTCCCTTTTTTAGTAGTTCCGATTTTATTTTTTGCGAACCGCTTTTTTTAAAATAAATTCGCTCAGTAATAAAACGTTCTGTAAAGTCGGCATCATTTAAATATTTTTTTTCTTGAAGTTCATCCAGTACAATTTGAATTAATCGCTTATCATATTTTTTTTGGAGGAGTTTTGTTCTCAATTCATTTGTGGAGTGGAGTCGTCTAGAAAGATAATCGAAACTTTTTTGTTTGATGAAATACTTTTGATTTTCTTCGATGAGCTGCAATCGGAGTTCATCAGAAATATCATCTCCTTTCCGAAGTCCTGTTTCGTAGATCAGATCTTTAGAAAGAAAAAGAACGCTGCCGTCTTCTAACGTAACAACAACGTTCTTTTCATTCTTTGAAACAATTTTAAGTATAACCAACGGTTATTTAGTTCCTTTTTTCTCTTTCGCAGCCGATTTAGTTTCGGTTTTAGATTCGGCAGTTCCTTTAACACGTTCAGTAACTTCAACCGTAACCATTCCTAATTTTTCTTTTACTTCATTTAACATCTTAGTATACATTTCGGGATACTCAATCATTTTAGCTTTTAACTGCTCTCTCCCCTGGAAGCGATCTTCGCCAAAAGTAAACCATGAACCACCTTTTTTAACAATATTGTGAAGAACCGCAAGATCAAGAACATCGCCGGTTTTGCTGATCCCTTCATTATAAAGGATATCAAACTCGACTTCTTTAAAGGGAGGAGCGACTTTACTTTTTACAATTTTCACTTTAGTTCTGTTGCCAATTACATCAGTTCCCTCTTTGATAGCGCCGATTCGTCGAATATCAAGTCGTACTGAAGCGTAAAACTTTAAAGCGTTTCCGCCGGTTGTAGTTTCCGGGCTGCCGAACATTACACCGATTTTGCTTCTTAATTGATTTGTAAAGATCACACAAGTTTTAGAACGACTTATCGCACCGGTAAGTTTACGCAAAGCTTGAGACATTAACCTAGCCTGTTGAGCCATGTGCGCGTCTCCCATATCGCCTTCAATTTCAGCTCTCGGAACAAGCGCTGCAACTGAATCTATAATAATAACATCAATGGCGTTACTGCGGACAAGCGTGTCGACAATTTCTAAAGCCTGTTCGCCAAAATCGGGTTGGGAAATAAGTAAGTTCATGGAATCAACACCAAGCCGTTTAGCATAATTAACATCAAGCGCATGTTCAGCATCGATGAATGCTGCAAGTCCGCCAAGTTTTTGTGCTTCAGCAATAATATGGAGGCAGAGAGTAGTTTTTCCACTTGATTCAGGTCCATAAATTTCAATAATTCTTCCTCTCGGAACACCGCCGATACCAAGCGCCCAATCGAGCGAAAGCGCACCGGTTGGAATTGCTTCAACGGGATTAATAACTCCATCGCCAAGTTTCATGATTGAACCTTTACCGAAAGCTTTTTCAATTCCGGCGATGGTTTCGTCTAAAATTTTTAGTTTTGCATCTTTGTCATTAGCCATATACTCTCCTATTATGATAAATAAATTGTTTTTAATCTTTTATAAATTGAGCCAGATTGATTCAGCTCACTCTCGTACAGAACAATTTCTTTTGCAAGAAAAGAAATTTTTTCAAATTGGTATGAAGTAAACGCTTCAATAAAACCCTCCTCCGTTTTTCCTTTGATCTTCAGCAAAGTAATGTGCGGTTTGTAAGGTTTTGTATCGGCTAAAATATCGAAGTTTTTTAATCTTTCCGATATAAATTTTTCTATTTTATTAAGAAAACTATCAACCTGCAGTACTGCAAAAAGTACTTCTGGATTTCCAGTCTTGGGAAAAAATCCAAACTTTGTGATCTGGCAAAAGAAAGGTTTAAACCTCAGCACTTCATCAATAACATTTTTTATAAGTGGGATTTTTTCCTCTTTAACATCACCAATAAAATTTATAGTAAGATGAATTTTATCCTTTACTTCCCAACGATATTTTACATTTAAATGAACAGCATCGCGGAATGCGAATAATTTAGTTTTTGCATCTTCAGGAATTTCAAGTGCAATAAATAATCTACGGTATTGTAATTTGTCAGTCTGCACTGTAGTATATATTAATACTTTTCAATTCCTAATTCCTAATTCCTAATTCCAAATTCAATTAAGCGTCTAAAGGAATGCCAAGAATATATTTGCGTACAATATCCAACGCCGCTTGCGATGCACGTTGCTTATTTAAAATTCTATCATCTCCAAAATTAAATTTTTGTGCTATACATCCGTTTTGATCACAGATACCGATAAAAACAGTACCAACCGGCTTTTCATCTGAACCACCGGTTGGTCCCAACACTCCGGTGATTGAAAGCCCGATATCTGTTCCACTGATGGATTTGATACCGTCAGCCATTTGCTGAGCAACTTCTTTGCTTACTGCGCCATAAGCAGTTATTGTGTCTTCATTAACATTTAATAATTCAACTTTGGCGGCGTTACTGTAAACTACTACTCCACGCTCAAGAAATTTACTGCTGCCGCTAAAATTTGTAAGCATGCTGCAAATATTTCCGCCGGTGCATGATTCTGCCACAGATATCGTCAATCCTCTTTCTTTTAATAGATTCCCGACAACTTCCGCTAAATCATCTTCAGCCTTTCCGTAAATGTATCTTCCTGCAAATGATCTGATCTTTTGTTCAAGCTCATTCAATTTGTTGAAAGCGGATTTTTCATCTTTTTCCGTAACGGTTAATCTTAATTTTACTCCAAACTGACTTGGAAGGAAAGCAAGTTTAGCTTCTTGTAGAAATTCTTTAATATCGCCAAATTTTGCAAACAATGATGATTCCGCAATACCGGTTGTAAGTAAAGTTAATCGCTTAGTAACCTTATCTCTAACGGCAATTTTTTCAGATAATTTTGGGATGATGTAATTGGTCATCATCTGTTTCATTTCATAAGGAACGCCCGGCATAACAGCCATCATTTTATTATCACGTTCTATCCAAAGTCCGGGAGCAGTGCCGTAATAATTTCTCATTACCGAAGCCACCTTAGGAACCATCGCCTGAGTTTCATTAACAAGAGCCATTGTCCGGTTTAATCTTGTAAATCTTTCTTTAATATCCAGAAGCACTTCATCATTTTTTTCAAGTTCGCATTTAAAAAATTTAGCAACCGCTTCGCAGGTAATATCATCATGCGTGGGACCAAGCCCACCTGTTACGATTACAAGGTCATGATTCATCCAAGCCGAGGCAAATTCAGATAATATTTCTTGTTCATCATCTCCGATCACAGCTTGTTTTTGCACTTCAATTTGTAAATCGGTTAGGCTTTTCCCGATAAAGGATGCATTGGAATTTAAAGTTTGCCCGATCAATAATTCATCCCCAATTGTAATAATTTGCGCTTTCATTTCCATTCCTAAAAAAACTTAATAACAATAAAGTTCATTATAATACTTGTATAAACTGCAGAAATAATATCATCGGCAACAATTCCAATACCACCTGCAAGGTTTTCAGCCTGCCGTGCAGGGAAAGGTTTTATTATGTCTAAGATGCGCCAAAGCAAAAAAGCAACAATGGTAATTGTAAATTGTTTCGGAAGAAATAGTAAACTGATCCACATACCAACCGTTTCATCAATAGTGCATTGAGATGGGTCTTTGCCGTAAGTTTTTTCAAACCGGGTTCCAATTAAAACCCCGATTAAAGAAAAAAGTATTATCAAGGGGATTAAAATAAAAGGCTTTTCAAATCCGGGGATCCAATAAAACGCAAAAGCTACGGCGCTGGAAAATGTTCCCGATGCAATCGGGATATATCCGCTAAATAATGTTGAGCCTAATGCTTTTTCTACAAAAGTTAATTTCATTTTTTCTTTAATAATTTCTTCATCGCAATTTTATTTTCAGTGAAATATAAAATACCTGAATGAACGGTAATAAAGGTAACGATAATCATCACAATAAGAATAAAAGTTTGGTTAAGAAGTATTGCAAAAATGTTTCCGTAATGTTTGCTCAAGAAATAATTCTGCGAAAGGATATAAACGATAAGCAGGTAATAAATAAATGCCATCTGGAAAAAGGTTTTAACTTTGCCATACCAACTCGTAATAAAATTAACGCCGATATAATCTGTGTAACCGCGAAATCCGGTAATAATAAAATCTCTTAAAAGGATAAGAAGAACCATCCAGAATGGAAGCACATCGAGATAAACAAACCCTACAAAAGCTGTGGCGGTTAAAATTTTATCGGCAAGGGGATCCCAAAATTTTCCCCATGCTGTAATAAAGTTATATTTTCTTGCCAGCCAGCCGTCGTACCAATCTGTAAAGGCTGCAACTAAAAAAACTCCAAGCGAAATTTGCTGCAGCAATTCATTCCCCGAAAGAAATAAGTAGAGAAAAATCGGTGAGAGAATAATTCGTAATACCGTTAATTGATTTGGTAAGATCATAAAATTCCGCTATAACCATTTTTCTGTTAAATTGATTAAATACGGGAATTCATAAATGCCGGTACTGTGTCCGTCTTTCCATTTAAATGTTACTCCATAATTTCCCACCGGAGCGATCGAAACCAAACTCACCTGATCGAGCATGAACAACGGGAAGTATGTTTCTCCTTGTTTTTCTCTTTCTTCATCACAAGTTGCACATGGACAAAATTTTCTAAGCGCTTGGAAACTAATTCCCGAAACAGAATTATCTTCCCACGTAATTTCTAAATTTTGATTTTGTGAGGTTTTAATCTTTGTCGGTTTCACTTTAGGTCAATTCCAGTTAGGATTTTTACCGCTTGCAAATATTTTTCACTCGTCATTTGAATAACTTCCTCCGGCAAATCCGGCGCCGGTGGCTGCTTGTTAAATTTTATTGAAAGAAGAAAATCGCGCACAAATTGTTTATCAAAACTTTGCTGACTCTTCCCTTTTTCATAAATGGAAGTCTGCCAAAAGCGCGATGAATCGGGCGTTAATAGTTCGTCAATCAAAATTAAATTGTTCTGTTCGTCCAAACCAAATTCCATTTTTGTGTCGGCAATAATAATGCCTTTTTGAAGAGCATACTTGGAACATAAATTAAATATTTGAATTGCCGCAGCTTTCATTTTCTCAATTACTTCCGCACCGGCAATTTCTTTTGCTTTTTCAAATGAAATATTTTCATCGTGAGTTCCAAGTTCGGCTTTTGTAGAAGGAGTGAAGATTGGCTCTGGAAGCTTCTCAGATTCAACTAAACCTTTTGGTAATTGTATTCCGCAAACTTCACCAGTTTTTAGATATTCGTTCCAACCTGAGCCTGATAAATAACCGCGGACTATTGCCTCGATAGGAACAACCTTAGTTTTTTTTACTAACATTGATCTGCCGCGTAGGCTTTCTTTATGTGGTTCGCATATCATCGGGAATTCAACAACATTTGTAGTAATGAGATGATTCGGAATAATATCCTCCGTCATCTTAAACCAAAAAGCTGAAATAGTGTTAAGAACAATTCCTTTTTCGGGAATTCCTTGATTCATGATCACATCAAAAGCAGACAGACGGTCGGTGGAAACAATCAATAATTGGTCGTCAACCTCATAAATATCGCGAACTTTTCCCCTTTTTGGTGAGGGCAATCCGTTGAAATTAGTTTCAAGTATAATTTTGTTAAACAATTGTTTAATTCCTTTAAATGGTAAATCAAATATAAAGATGATGGTGAGATAATTCAAAGAATAATGCAGGAGTTATTCTCGTTAGTTTGACTGGTGATCAATTCAAATTGTCATTTTTAGAGTTTTCTCTCTGCTCAAAGTAAATTTCATAAACAATTCAAAAAAAACAAATCATAATTTTTCATTCAAAATGGAATAGCTCCCTGCATCATTTTATATTTCCTGCTATGGAGAATTGCTACATTCAATTAATTTTTTTTTCGAAGTTTCGTTCGGAAAAATTAAAAAAAGGAGACTGACATGAACCGATTAACAATTTTGCTAACAAGTTTTTTTATCCTTCTATTCGCTTTCGAAGGATTTTCTTACAATCCAACTCTTCCGGAAGCAGTAACGGCAAAAAAAGCAGTAATTACACAAAATCTCATTTCTGCTCTCGATAGCAAAAATGAAGGACTCATGCAAAGCGCAGCATATTACCTTGGCGAATACAAATGCGAAAATGCGGTAATCCCGCTAATGAAATTGCTCCATAGCGATTGTTGCGAAGGACTACGAGTAATGGCGGCGTTATCATTAACTAAAATTGGCACCGAAAAAAGCCTTTTCGCAGTTAGACAAAGCAGTATTTTTGACCACAGCGATTTCGTAAGAAAATTTTGCCTGCATTTTTACTTATCTGCCACTGAAAAATAATATTGTTCCGATGATCTTCTCCTGACTATTTTTCTTCCAAATATTTTGTCTGACATTCTGAAAGTTAGAACATTTATACCGACGGTTGATGCCTTCGGTTTTTTATTGCCACAATTTGGTAAACAAAACAAAGTTCATATATTTGAAATAACTTATCTAAATTTTTAAGAAAGATTATGCTTACAGTA
The DNA here is from genome assembly GCA_023229425.1 of Ignavibacteriaceae bacterium. Classification (GTDB taxonomy): domain Bacteria; phylum Bacteroidota; class Ignavibacteria; order Ignavibacteriales; family Ignavibacteriaceae; genus UBA1563. The sequence goes on along the minus strand of JALNZG010000015.1, from coordinate 34,562 downwards.
AAAAACCTTCGTAAAGAGTACACCAATACTGTCGCTATTGATAACATTTCCTTTTCGCTTCAGCCGGGGAAAATATTTGGATTAATCGGTCCGAACGGCGCCGGAAAAACTACTACCATAAGAGTAATTCTAAATATCATAAAGCCAACTTCAGGAGAAGTTCTTTTTGATGGAAAACTGATGGACAGATCAATTCAAAACGTTACGGGATACCTGCCAGAAGAGCGCGGGCTCTATAAAAAAAGTAGTGTGTTGGATGTAATTGTTTATTTGGCTTCATTGAAAAATGTTTCTTCGCATAATGCAACCCAACTTGCAATTGAATGGTTAAAAAAGCTTGATATCTTGGATTCCAAAAACAAAAAAATTGAAGAACTCTCAAAGGGAAACCAACAAAAAATTCAATTCATAACTTCTGTAATCCACGACCCGAAAATATTAATTCTTGATGAACCTTTTACCGGTTTTGACCCAATCAACCAACAATTAATAAAAGAAACCATATTATCGCTTGCCAATGCCGGTAAGATAATTGTTCTCTCCACACATCAAATGGATTTTGCCGAAAAGTTGTGTAATGATATTTTCCTTATCAATAAAGGAAAAGAAGTTTGCAGCGGCAACTTAAGCGAAATTAAACGCCGGTACGGAACACAGTCAATTAAAATTGAATATCAAGGAGACGCAACATTTCTCAATCAAAACAAAGACATTGCACATCTTGATATGTATCAAAACTATGCCGAAGTGCAGTTACACGATTCCATTAATCCATCATTGTTCCTTCGGTCTATCGTTGACAAAATCGAGATCAAACATTTTTCTATTATTGAACCGACTTTAAATAAAATTTTTATAGACGCTATTAAAAATTAGGAATTACAATCCGCCGCGGCAGAAGGAATTAGGAATGAATAAATTTTTAGCCATTGCAAAATGGGAGTTCATGGAAAAGATAAAATCCAAAGCGATGATTATCTCTTTCTTTCTTACTCCTCTTATTATCTTGGGTTTCTCAATTTTACCAAGTGTCTTTGTAGAAAAAGATGACGCTTCTACCCAGGCAATAGGAATTATTGATAATACTCAAAAATATTTTCCGTCTCTTACCGAAAAATTAAGCGAATTTAAATTAGAGGATAAACAACCACGATATGTAATAATCAACCTTTTTAAACAAAACGAACAGGCTGACTCACTTAAAGCAGAAGCAAACAGAAACGTAGTTAAGAAAAAAATTGAAGGCTATATTTTTCTTTCTGAAAATGGGAAGAAAGAAATCGTTTTCGAGTACCGCAGTTTGAGTCTTGGGAATTTTAATGATTACCGGCGATTTGAAGATTGTTTTAATAAAATCCGGCGTGTACAGGAATTTAAGAAAGCCAATATTGATACGGCGTTAGTCGCTCATTTGCTTAATAATGTTGAAATGAATACGGTAAAGATCGACGAAAAAGGGAAAGAGTCTTCGGCAGATTTTAAATCCCAGTATTTTTCTTCATTTATTTTCATTATGGTTTTATTTATGGTAATAATGATCTCGGGCGGTATGCTTGTAAGAAGTTTAGTGGAAGAAAAATCAAACCGCTTAATTGAAATTATTGTTTCAAGTTGTAGGCCGGATGATATTTTGAAAGGAAAAATTCTCGGGCTTTCCGGCTTAACTCTCTCTCAAATTGTTGTTTGGGCTTTAATCGGAACAGCTTTTGCCGGGCAGGGAATCGTAATGTTTGCCTCTTTTCAAAATTTATTTTTGCTCTTCGTTTATTTCATATTAGGTTTTGTTCTTTACACGGCAATTTTTGTCGGTGTCGGTTCAATCGTAACTACCGAACAGGAAGCCCAGCAAATAACAGGTTATCTTTCGATGATCACTATTTCACCGATTGTAATAATGATTCCGGCAATGCAAAATCCGGATTCACTTTTAATTAGAGTTTTTTCTTATATCCCTTTAACTACGCCTGGCGTAATGATTTTACGTTTAAACTCCGCTCCGATTTCAACTATAGAAATTTTAGCTACGTTATTGGAATTAATTCTTTCAATTTATTTGGTGATAAAAGTTTCTTCAAAAATATTCAGGATCGGAATTTTGTCGTATGGAAAAATGCCCAACTTAAAAGAGCTCTTCGCCTGGCTTAGAGAGAAAGAATAACAATGCCTGTTTTTGCTTCAGCATTAGCAGCTTTTATTCCCATTGCTTTCTATCTTTTCTTTATGTGGAAGTTCGACCGGTTTGACCGTGAACCGGTGGGATTATATCTAAAACACTTTCTTTGGGGCGCTATCGGCGCTATTATCCTTGCACTTCTTGGCAGTTATATCTTTAGCTTTTTCTTATCTTTTTCAATTCACGACCCTGAGATTCGACATAGAACAGAAACCATTATGGTCGCCCCGTTTATTGAAGAAATTACCAAAGGAATGTTTCTTCTTTTCACAATCTCCAACCGGAAATTTGATAATGTTACAGATGGAATTGTCTATGGAGGAGCGATCGGTTTGGGTTTCGGGATGACGGAAAATTTTACTTACTTTTTAAGCTACGGCAAAACGTTCGACAACTGGTTGATGCTCGTCTTAGTTAGAACTTCATTTACAGCGGTGATGCACTGCGTAGCAACTGCATCATTCGGTGCATTTTTGGGGTATGCAAAATTTAAACCTTTAATATTCAAAATAGTATTTCCACCTATTGGTTTAGTTTTAGCAATGTTTATTCATTTCGCATGGAATTTCACGGTCAGTTTTTCGCAAACTTCCTTACTTGGATTTTTATTTTTATCCGGATCAATTTTATTGTTTATCGTTACCTTCAAGCTGGCAGTTAAATCGGATGCAAAAATTATTTTCCGCGAATTGTACGATGAAGCAGAACACGAAATCTTACCCTTTGAACATGTAACTATTTTAAGCTCAATTCAAAGGGAACAAAAAGGTTGGGTTGATGAGCGAATCAGAAAAGCCTATATCAAAATTGCTACTGCACTTGCTTTCAGAAAAATGCAATTACGGAATTCAACCGGAAAAAACAAAGTGGTGTATGAAACAGAAGTAACTTTTTACCGCTCTGCATTAATGCAGTTACTAAATGGAATAAGTTAGCATGATAAGCTCAACAAATATTTTTTTCGTACAATCCGATCCTATTTTCAATCACGACTATTGCCAGTTGTACCCGAATTTTAGCAAAGCGGATTCCTCTTTTCTTTATGTAACTTTGCTACAAAATTTATATGAAATTTTTTCTACAGTATTTCCTAAAGAAGATCTGTTTCTTTGCCTTAATGAAAAAGATAAAGATATTCTAACAGAAGACACCTCCTCTCAATTCTTCTCAGATAATGTATTTTATTTTGATAAAGACACTTTTAGAAATGATTTCGTTTCTATATTTGATAAAAGAAAATCGGATGCAAAGAATTTTATTTTCATCCGTCCGGATTTTGTTGGACTAACCACGTTTGACATTTTACAAATTCTGGATCTTCTGTTATTAGAAGATGACATTTTGATATTGAAAAAATCGCTTCACAATAAAATTGTATTGTTTGCTGCAAACAAATTTCAAAATGAAATACCCAAGTTGATCCACAAGAAAAATTTTGTCTGCGATTCCGCGCTTAAAAAATTATGCGGTTTGAACTATCAATTATATCAACTTAAAAACGTATTCTCATTGGTCCATGGAAATGACTTTAAAGAATTATATAAAATGCTTTCGCGTAAGGAAAACTACACTTGCTGCAGCAAGCAGATGCACGATCGCTTTACTCATCTCTTCATTGAATATAAGGAACTACTCTGAATGGAACGCATCGGTATTTTTGGCGGAACTTTTGACCCGATTCATATTGGACACCTAATTACGGCTCAATCTTTACTTGAAATTAGAAAACTCGATAAAATAATTTTTATTCCTTGTTACCTTTCACCCCATAAACGTCAAACTCAAAACTCCGCCCCCAAACATCGGCTTGAAATTTTGAAGTTATCTATACAGTATCAAAAACAATTTTCATATTCTGAAATCGAATTAAACCGGGGAGAGATTTCTTTTACAATTGATACCGTAAGAGAACTAAAAAAACAATATGATTATATTGACCTCATCATCGGATTTGACAACCTCATTGTTTTCGATTCTTGGAAAGAACCGGATGAACTCTTTAACCTGACGAATGTTGTGGTTATGAAACGTATCATTGATAAAGAAATTGAATACAAACATAAATACTATGAAATGGCGGCAATTATTCAATCGCCGTATGTTGAACTGAGTTCAACGTATATTCGTAAACGTGTTAGCAATGATTTGCCTATTGATTTTATGGTCACCTATGCGGCAAAAGAATATATTTTAAAAAATAATCTCTACAGATAGACTTGAATGGATGCCGATTTTTTATTTCCTGAACTACTCAAAAAAAACAAACGAATAATTGCGCGGGCAATTTCGTACGTAGAATCTGAATATCCGCAAGCAGAAGAAATATTAAAAAAAGTACACCAAAATTCCGGTTTAGCATATCGAATAGGAATAACCGGTCCACCCGGCGCAGGCAAAAGCACGATCACGAATCATCTGGCAAAGCTGTATCTGCAAAATGGTAAGAGTGTTGCCATCATTGCCGTTGATCCAACAAGTCCATTTACGGGCGGCGCTTTATTGGGCGATAGAGTAAGAATGTCAGACATCGGGAAAAATGAAAATATTTTTATTCGAAGTATGGCAACGCGCGGAAGTCTTGGAGGATTATGTAGAAAGGCAATCGACACCGCAGATATTTTAGATGCCGCCGGATATGATTATATTATCCTTGAGACTGTAGGAGTAGGGCAGTCTGAACTTGATATTGTTAAAGCTGCCGACACAACTATGGTTGTGCTCGTTCCTGAATCAGGCGATTCAGTGCAAGCGATGAAAGCCGGTTTGATGGAGATCGCTGATTTTTTTGTTGTGAATAAATGCGATAGACCCGCGGCAGAGCAAGCGGTTAATTCATTAAGAACCATTTTAAGTTTGAGGTATCATGACGAAAAAACTTTTTTGCCGGAGATCGTTAAAACCATTGCACAAGAAAATATTGGAATTGAAGAGATAGCTTTGGAAATTGCGCGGCATCAATCTCATCTTGAAAAATTTGATCTTCTCGCCAAGAAAAGAATTCAACGAACCAAAGACCGTATAAAAGAGATAGTTGAAGAAAAACTTACACAAGAACTTTGGAAACAAGAAAATGTTTTTTCATTTGAACAACTTATAGAAAAATCATTTGAACAGAAGATTTCCCCTTACACAATAGCGGATGAAATTTTAAATACATTCAAACTAAACCTCTCCCACAAGGACGATAATGGAAGCACAAAGTCAATTTCTTCTTCAGTTTAGCGAAGAACAGTTTGCTATTAAACAAACGGTTAAAGAGTTTGCAGAAAAAGTTATTAAGCCGCGTGTGATGGAATTTGACGAATCACAGACTTTTCCTTTTGAAATAATGGAACAACTCGGCGAACTTGGATTGATGGGAATTCTTGTTCCCGATATTTATGGTGGTGCAAATTTGGGATACACAGAATATGCACTTATCATAGAGGAGCTGGCCAAAGTTGATCCGTCTATCGCACTTTCGGTTGCGGCTCATAATGGGCTTTGTACTAACCACATTAATCTTTTTGGAAACGAAGAACAAAGGAAAAAATATTTACCCGGTTTAACGAGTGGCAAAGTTATCGGCGCTTGGGGGCTTACAGAATCGGTCTCCGGCAGTGATGCGGCAAGTTTAATTTCTACAGCAGAGTTAAAAGGTGATTTCTATTATCTCAACGGCGGCAAAACTTTTACCACTCACGGTACTGTCGCCGGAACTTACGTGGTTATGGCAATTACCGATAAATCAAAAATGAAAAAAGGAATTTCCGCTTTTATTTTAGAAAAGAATTTTGAAGGTTTGATCATCGGAAAAAAGGAAAATAAATTGGGAATGCGTGCAAGTGATACAACTCAACTTTCATTCGATAATTGTAAAGTTCCAAAAGAAAACTTGATCGGTGTTGAAGGAGAAGGGTTCATCCAGGCGATGAAAGTGCTGGAAGGCGGAAGAATTTCTATTGCTGCACTTAGCGTTGGATTGGCTCAAGGTGCGCTCAATGCGGCTCTCCATTATTCTTCCGAGCGAAAACAATTTGGCAAAACCATTAACGAATTTCAAGGAATTCAATTTAAACTTGCCGAGATGGCAACCAATATTGGCGCTGCACGGGCGATGACATTTAAAGCCGCTTCTATTAAAGACAAAGGATTATCCAATATAAAAGAAGCTGCAATGGCGAAACTTTTTGCAAGTGAAATGGCGGAAAAAGTTGCAAATGATGCCGTGCAAATTTTCGGTGGTTACGGATTTATAAAAGATTATCCGGTTGAAAAATTTTACCGTGACGTAAAACTCTTAACTATCGGTGAAGGAACTTCGGAAATTCAAAAACTTGTTATTGCAAGAGAACTCTTAAAATAATTACGAATTACGAATTAGGAATTTTTTTGCTTTTTGTGATCTATAGTTTATTTTAATTGGAATTAGAACCAATTCGTAATTCCTAATTATTGATTTGTGTATATGGAATTCTTATGAAAAAAATCGGAACCGAACTAAAATCAAACAAACTTTTTCTTCAACAGGAAGATTATTATAAAAATCTTCTTCGAAAAATTGAAGCCGAACGTGCAAAAGTAAAGCTCGGCGGTGGAGAAAATTCAATCGTAAAACACAAAGCCAAAGGAAAACTTACCGCCCGCGAGCGAATAGCAAAATTAATCGATTTAGATTCTTCCTTCTTCGAATTAAATACTTTTGCGGCATATGGAATGTATGAAGAATACGGCGGCGCGCCTTCGTCAGGAACGATATTCGGAATCGGGAAAGTTCACAGACACGAATGCATTATCGTTGCGAATGATGCAACGGTAAAAGCCGGAGCGTGGTTTCCGATAACGTGCAAAAAAAATCTCCGCGCGCAAGAAATTGCAATGGAGAACCGTTTACCGTTAATTTATTTGGTTGATAGCGCCGGAGTTTTTCTTCCATTGCAAGATGAAATTTTTCCCGACAAAGAACACTTTGGCAGAATCTTTCGCAACAACGCAAAAATTTCTGCTATGGGAATCCCACAGATTTCTGCAATCATGGGACCATGTGTTGCGGGTGGCGCTTATCTTCCTATTATGAGCGACGAAGCGTTGATTGTTGAAGGTGAAGGTTCGGTTTTTCTTGCCGGCTCTCATTTGGTTAAAGCGGCAATCGGTGAAGTGATTGATAATGATTCACTCGGAGGTGCAAGAGTTCAATCAAATATTTCCGGAGTTACCGATTACATTTGTAAAAATGATGATGAATGTTTAAAGCAAATCAGAAGTCTCGTTGATAAATTTCCGCATCAACAAAAAGCAAATTTTAATAGAGCTGAAAGCACTTCCCCCCTATTCAGTGAAAAAGAAATCCTCGGAATTTTACCGGAAGACCCGATTAAAAATTATGATACGTACGAATTACTCGCCCGCATTGTAGATAATTCCGAACTTGATGAATATAAAGCCGGTTACGGAAAAACTTTAATTACTGCTTACGCGCGCATTGACGGTTGGGCTGTTGGCATAGTGGCAAATCAACGGGCAGTTGTAAAGACAGAGTCCGGTGAGATGCAAGTTGGCGGTGTAATTTATTCCGACAGCGCCGATAAAGCCGCACGGTTTATTATGAATTGTAACCAGCGAAAAATTCCTCTCGTTTTTTTTCAAGATGTAACAGGATTTATGGTTGGCAGCCGCGCCGAACATGGCGGAATAATTAAAGACGGCGCAAAGATGGTAAATGCAGTTGCAAATTCTGTTGTTCCGAAAATTACCATTATCGTTGGGAATAGTTTTGGCGCCGGAAATTACGCGATGTGCGGAAAAGCTTACGACCCGCGATTTATTTTTGCTTATCCCAATGCTAAAATTTCTGTGATGGGTGGTCAGCAGGCAAGCAGTGTTCTACTCGATATAAAACTTAAACAACTCTCTTCAAGTACAGAGTTAGAAAATAAAACTTTTTCTGACGTTGATAAGAAAAAATTGTTGAGCGATATTCATAAATCTTATGATGAAAAAAGTTTTCCGCTTTATGCTGCAGCTCGTCTTTGGATTGATGAAATAATCAATCCGGTGGAAACACGAAAAGTTATTTCAGTTTCTCTTTCTGCGGCAAATAATAATCCGGAGATGTCGGAGTTTAAAGTCGGCGTGATACAAGTGTAATGATGAATATTGAATTTGAAATGTAGGATGAAAAATATTGTTTTTATTTTCACCATTGTATTAAGCACTAATTTTTCTTTTCCCCAGCGAAGTCAACTTTCAAACGAAGTGCAAAATATTTCGGAATTTATTGCTTCGGATTCATTTTTTCTTTTAAAGGAACAAGAAGGCGAATTTCAATCAATTGATTCGCTTTACTTAATAGCTTTAAGCTTCACCGGGAACAATATTCAAGAAGCTTTACTTGCCTTAACCTTTGCAGTTGTTCCCTACAAAAATGTTCCGATCCGGTTTCTTTTCAAATTTAATTATCCTTTACTTTCAGCGGATGATTCAACTTTTAAAAAGAAAAACAAAAATCTCCCGAAATATTTTTTAGCGGATTCACCTAAGAATGAATTTGGCGATAGAGACAAACTTGCCCACTTTTTCGGAAACGCTTTTGTTGCTTACACTTCACAAATCTTTGATTTAACTAAAGCGATTGGTTATTTTGTAGAAGTTTTTGAAGAGAATTTTACACCGGAAAATCAAATTGATTTGCGCGATTTAAAAATTAATAAACTCGGCGAAGCATTCGGAAAAAGTTTGAAGAAAGATCAAACATTGCTTCCTTCATTTTTTATAAAGAAATATCAGCAGTAATTATGAACACAGTATTAATCATTGATGACGAAAAACAAATTTGTGAAAGCATTCAACTCATTCTCGATTTTGAAGGTTATCACACAGATTTTGCAACTTCGGGAACTGAAGGCTTGCAGAAAATATCTTCGGAACAATTTGATGTTGTTCTGCTTGATATTCAGATGCCCGACCTCAACGGTTTTGAAGTGCTTACAAAAGCAAAGCAAGATTTTCCTTTCTTAAATGTGATCATCATTTCCGCTTTCGGAAATATTCAGAATGCGATACAGGCAACAAAACTCGGCGCGTTTGATTTTCTAGAAAAACCCATTGACCGCGATAAACTCTTAATAACCATACGCAATGCGGTTGAACAGGCTCATCTAAAAAAAGAAAATGATGAGATGAAAAAAACTTTTCTCGAACCGGGTGAAATTATCGGTAATTCTCGTGCATTAAAAAATGTTTTATCACTCATTGAAAAAGTTTCGCAAACTGATGTTCGCGTTTTAATCACCGGTGAAAACGGAACGGGAAAAGAATTGGTTGCACGCGCTATTCATAAAAAAAGTCTGCGCAAAGAGAAACCTTTTATCGAAGTAAATTGTGCCGCCATTCCAAATGAACTTATTGAATCCGAATTATTTGGACACGAGAAAGGCTCTTTCACAGGCGCAATGCAACAACGTATTGGTAAATTTGAGCTTGCAAATAAAGGAACAATCTTTTTGGACGAGATCGGCGATATGAGTCTTCAAGCACAGGCAAAAGTACTGCGCGCAATTGAAGATGGAAAAATTCAGCGTGTCGGGGGAGCTAAATCAATTGAAGTTGATGTGCGGATTATTTCCGCTACAAACAAGAATTTGGCGGAAGAAATTGAAAAAGGAAATTTCCGGGAAGACTTGCTCCATCGTCTAAATGTTATTCCTATTACTGTTCCACCACTCCGCGAAAGATTGGAAGATATTCCCTTGCTTGTAAAACACTTCGCTCAGGATATTTCACAGAAACATAAAAAAGTTATTCCATCATTTTCAGATGATGCGCTTACGGTTCTGCAAAATTTACGATGGGCGGGTAACATCAGAGAACTGCGCAATATTGTTGAGCGAATTATTATTATTATCGATAAGAAAGAAATCTCGAAACAAGATATTGAGTTTCTTGTTCCTTACGAAAAGCAAGACATCGGAGAAATGGTTGATCTTTCAAATTCATTTCAAGATTTTAAAGGAAAAGCTGAGCGTGCTTTTATTATGAAACAGCTTGATGCAAATCATTGGAATATAAGCAAGACTGCCGACTCGTTAAACATTCAGCGTAGTCATCTTTACAATAAGATGAAGAAATATAATATTGAGAAAGGAAAAGCATAGAGAAATAATTAGGAATTAGGAATTAGGAATTGAAAGCAGCCCAGTTTGAAAATTAGAAGGTAGATACACCAAACTTCTTATCATCAAAAAAAACTTAAATGGAAATACAATAATGGCAGAAACAATTTTTTCAAAAATTATTAGAAAAGAAATTCCGGCAGCTATCGTTTATGAAAATGAAACCGTACTTGCATTCCGGGATATTAATCCCGCTGCGCCTACGCATATTCTTGTCGTTCCAAAAATTGAAATTGCAAAAGTAACCGATTTAAACGGCAAAGAACATGGAGCACTTTTAGGAGAAATGATCGACGTCGCGAATGCAATTGCAAAACAAGAAGGGATCGCTGAGAAAGGTTTCCGTTTAGTGTTTAATTGTGGTGATGATGGTGGACAAGAAGTTTATCATTTGCACATGCACTTACTCGGCGGCAGAAAAATGAACTGGCCTCCGGGGTGAGTTTCTTTTGATAAAATAATTTGAAATGTATGCTCAACTTAATATCAGGCAGATTAAATTTCGAATAGTTCATTAAATGCAGAGTGTTTTATTCACAATACAATTATTAATCAATGATTTTTAGCTGTTGCCATCCTTTATCAAATTGTGTGGACTTTATTATTGGCACTGCTAATTTATATGGATTATCAAGTTCCGGATAATAAATTACGACACTTGAAGGAAATGGTGCGGATTGTTTTTCATTTCCAAAACTAAGTCTGCCTGAAATAAATCTAATCTCAGCTGATTTCATGACGTGTTCATGCCACCATTTGGTATCAGTGCGGGAAGGAATTAAGCAAACGACTAACGCTCCCTTTTGGCTTTCCAGATGTGCTTTTTTCATCCACTGTTTAATGTTTTTACCATAGGGGGGATTCATCCAACAACGGAATGGACTCCATTCTTGTTGCAGACCGTCAACTTGCTTATCGAAAAAAACATTACATTTAGAATTATCGGAAGTAGCGCACACATCCAATTGAAAATTAAATTCCTCATTAAGAATATTGAAAACATATTGTGGCGTTGCCCATTCGTCAGAGCGACTTGAAAACAACCCATGTGTCATCTTTGATTTTTCTGATTCTATTTGCTGAAATATTCCGCCCATATATGTTTTAATAAATATTTCTTTCGATTAAATTTAACTCAACGGTCTTAACGTGCAACTCGGCCAAAATATCATAAGAAAGAAACCTAACTCTGTGAGCAATACTACGAAATGCGGTCATTGATATAATTGAATTATAAAGATTTTCCTTGCGTTTATCTGCAACTACTCTAAAATCAACATTAAAATCTTGCAGTTCCACAAACTTGAGCAAAGAGTTTTTGAAATCCGTAGAATGTTCTACTTCAAAAAAAGAATTAGGAAGTCTTCGTTCATTAAACCAAGAAACATCAACTGTTTTAGCTTTTTTTACAATTTCATTGTAAGTAAAATTAAAAAATTTATCAATTGAAGCAATTTCTCCCAATGGTTTTTCAAGAAATTTCTTGTTTTTATCTTGCGACGGCACATAGGTTTCCATTTTTTTTAACTTACCGATTTCTAAAAGTAAACCTTGGTAATATGAATGATTAAATTCTAAACTATCAATTTTTTTGATGTTAGTTATTTCAAAACGCTTTAATACATTCTCTTTTCTAGACTTCAATGCCCATAACCCGGGTTTGAGTTTAAAGAAAAATCGTTCATCTTGAACAATTCTTCTTATTGATGCAAATGGAGTTTGAGTTCCCCATTTCACCTTTTCGATTTTAAATACTTCCTTGTATAATTCTCCTAATGTAGAATATCCTCCATTTTCTTCCATTATCTTAATTACAGCTTCATATTGTTTCATATTGTATTCACTACCCGTTATTGAAAAAATTCTTAACTCTCCCAAGATTGTTCTAACAGTTGTGTTTTACCGCCCGCCCATTTAAGAAAAGGTTTTGCTACATATAAATCTATTTTGTGCATTCTGTATTTTTTATCCAAATTTAAATTATTTATTCTAAAATGATGTCCAATATCCAGTTTATATTCTTTAACTAACCCTGCCTAATTCGTTTCTTTTTCTTTTCTTCCAAAAAAGCTTTAAGGAGTTTCCCCTTTGTACCTAATATTCCAATATTCTTCCGTATTGTTTCAGATGTTATCGGTTCAATTTCTATTCTATTATCATTTCCACAAAAATAAACCTTAGTTCTGTTTTTTAGTTTATTTTCCCTTTTGAGCTTGACTGGTATTGTGGACTTCCCTTCTGATGTTAAAAATTCATGTTTCATTTCTTAATTTCTCATTATTGCATACTCACATGGCAAAAATTTACTTTAATATTTCAAACCCAATATTATTTTAACTTAGAAACTCCAAAAGAGTGAAGAGTGTATTTTTTAATTCTTTGCGGGGAACCACTTTATCAATAAAACCGTGCTCTTGCAAAAATTCCGCAGTTTGGAAACCCTTTGGTAAATCTCTGCCGATAGTTTGTTTAATAACCCGCGGTCCGGCAAATCCAATCAATGCTTTCGGCTCGGCAATATTTACATCACCTAACATGGCGTAACTTGCAGTAATACCGCCGGTTGTAGGATCGGTTAAAATGGATATATACGAAATCCCAAGATCAGCAAGCTTGGCTAACCTTGTACTTGTTTTAGCCATTTGCATTAAACTCAAAACACCTTCCATCATCCTTGCTCCGCCGCTGGAAGAAATAAGTACAAGCGGGATTCTTGATTTTATTGATTTATCAATGAGTCTGGCAATTTTTTCCCCAACAACTGAGCCCATGCTCCCACCGATGAATTTGAAATCCATACAGCCGAAAGAAATTTCTTTCCCATTAATCGTTCCCGTTCCGGTTCTTATTGCATCGTAAAGTTCAGTCTTTTTTATTGCATCGTTAACTCGTACAGAATATTTTTTTGTATCGGAGAATTCTAAAGGATCGGCAGACCGCATCTTTTTATTCATTTCTCTAAACGATCCCTCATCAAGAATGACCTTAATATATTCTTCGCTTCCGATACGAAAATGATAGGAACATTTAAAGCAAGTCCATAAATTATTTTCAAGTTGCTTTTTGTGGATAATCTCATCACATTCCGGGCATTTCATCCACATCCCGTCAGGGAGATCTATCTTCTGAGTATCTTCAGAAAAATTTTTCTTTGATCGTTTAAACCATGACATAATATTAATCTTTCGTTTTTTCTATGAATGCCATAATTGTCAGTATCTTTTGAGGTTCTAAAGGATCATTAGATGTTAGGGTGATTGTCCTTGTTACAACACCCTCACGGTTTGAAGAATCGAATTCAACCTTGAGCGTTCCTTCTTCTTTAGGTTTTAGAGATTTACCGCTAATTACCGCAGCCGTACATCCGCAGGAAGTTCTCACATGACTAATTTCCAGTGGTGCGGATCCAACATTTTTGTATTTAAAAGTGTAATCAACGATACTTCCCTCTTTTATCTTCCCAAAATCATGCAACGTTTTTTCAAATTGTAACTTCGGAGTTGCAACTTGGGATGGTTCACCGTTTTTATCTTTCGATAAGACTTTACCGGTTATTTCTAATTTCAAACTTGGATTGGAAGGATCGTTTGAAGCAAGCGTAACAATTCTATGTTGAGGACCTGATTTCCCTTCGGAATTAAATTCCACATTAATTGAAGTCCCTTCTCCTGCTTGAATTTCGTCATTTTGCATTGCTGCTGCAGTACATCCACAACTCGTCATAATATTAGTAATATGAAGGACTTGATCACCTGCATTTTTAACTTGAAAGGAAAATTTTACAACAATACCTTCCATTATTTCACCAAAATCATATTGCGAAATATTTGCTTGAATTCGCGGTCCGGCTAATTGAGCAGAAAGAAAACTTACCGGGAAGAAAAATAAAGCAATTAATAAATTCTTTTTCATTTTAGATTCGATCCTTTCACTAAAAAATCTTTTATATAAAGCGGTTCTAATAAATCAAAATTTGTCTGTTTAAGTTTTTTGCCAAACAACAAACTCCATAGAGCTATTGACTTCGCTGAAGGAAAATTAAGTCGGTTATTTCCGGCGTTTCCAAATATCAGTTCATCACGAAAATTATTCTCAAACTCAATCCTTGAAACGATGCCCAACTCTTGCACAAATTTATAGATATTTCCCGTATTAATAAAACCGGCTAAATAGAATTCTTCCTTATTAACTTTATTAGCAATGAAAAATTTCTCACCGATTTTTGTGCAGTTTAAAGCTTCAAGTGCAATTGCTTCAAATGTTGGGACAGGACAAATCGGTAAAGACTCGCCTAGAGCCATTCCTTTTGCGGCAGCTAAACCAATCCGCAAACCAGTAAATGAACCGGGTCCAATTGAAACTGCAATAGATTGAACTTCATTTAAAGAAACTTCCGCGAGGGAAAGTGTATTCTCAACAATTGAAAAAATCTTTTTAGAATGGCTGAATTTTATCCGGGAAGTTGTTTCAACATATTTTTCGGAATTCCAAAAAACGCAGACCCCGCACTGCTCGCCGCTTGTTTCAATTGCCAATATTGGTTTTTCTTCAATCATAATTTTTCTATCGTAAAAGTACGGGAAAAATCCTCATTTAGGATTATCGTGATTTCATATCGTTTTTTTGGCAAAACTGCTTGAAACAAATCAGCCCATTCAATTATTGTAACAGCTTCTTCATCGTTTAAGTAATCATATAGCCCGATATCAAGCAACTCTTGTTTGGATCGAACACGATAAAAATCGAAATGAAAAAACTTTTCCTTCCCCAAATAAACATTCAGAATCGCAAATGTGGGACTATTTGCATCATCAATTAAAAACTCTTTACACAAATATTTAACAAAAAACGTTTTCCCCGCTCCCAAATTTCCAATGAGTGAAACGCAATCTCCTTTTTGCAAGATGGTTGAAAATGTTTTTGCAATGGATATTGTTTCTTCTTCAGAATAAATATTTTGAATAAACGGAAATTTCATCACTTCGTTTCGAGCGTGATTATCGGAAGGATCATTTCTTCCAAAGAAACTCCGCCATGTTGAAAAGTATCTTTGTAATGACTTAAATATTTATGGTAATCAGTCGGGTAAACAAAATAATAATCTTCTTTCGCAATGATATAACTGATCGAAACACCGCGGCGGGGTAATTTAAACTCAAGCGGATCTCTTACATAGATTGCGTGTTTATCATCAACTTTCATATTCCTCCCATATTTAAAACGAAGATTTGTTGATGTCTCGCGATCGCCGAGTACTTTAGCGCCCCGTAATGAACGGATGCTTCCGTGATCGGTAGTAATTACAATTTTTGCATTCTTCATTTTAGAAATTGAACGAAAAGTCGAAAGCAATGTTGAATGTGTAAACCAGCTATTTGTTAAAGAACGGTAAGCGGCTTCGTCAGGAGCAATTTCCTTGAGCAAGTCAGAATCAGATCTGCCGTGTGCAATCATATCTAAAAAATTTACTACCACCGCAGTAAAGTGACTGTTCTGGTACGATAATATGTTCTGTTCAAAATTTCTTCCAACTTCGGGATCAATAATTTTCAAGTATTTTAAGTCGGTCTGTAATTTAACTTTATTTCTATTTAGATGCAGCTGAAGTAGTTCTTTTTCATATCTATTCATGCTGTGTTCGTCTTCATCATTTCCACACCATAAATCAGGATAATTTTTTTCAATATCGGATGGATAAAGCCCTGCAAAGAGGGCATTTCTTGCATAAGGAGTTGCAGTGGGAAGAATTGAGTAATAATACTCTTTTGAAATTTTAAAATAATCCACTAAGAGTTTTTCCATCGTTAACCATTGATCTAACCTGAGGCAGTCAAGAACAAAAAAGAAAACCGGTCCCTTTGCTTCGTTTATCAAAGGGAAAACAAAATCTTTGGCAATCTCAACCGTCAATTTTGGGCGATCTTCTTTGGAGGGAGAATGAATCCAATTTTTATAATTCCGCTCAACATATTTAGAGAATTCTTTGTTCGCTTCTTTTTTTTGATCTGCAAGTGTCTGCAATAAATTATTTTCTTTGTGGGTAGAAAGTTCTAAATCCCAATGGACTAACTTTAAGTATAATTCAATCCACTCGGAATAAGACAGTTGATTCTGCAGGAGACTAGAAATTTGGTTGAAATCTTGTAAGTAATCTTTAGTTGCAACTTCGGTAGAGATCCGTTTCCCTTCTAATATTTTTTTACAGACCAGAAGAACCTGGCTTGGATTTACCGGTTTGGTCAGATAATCTTTTATCTTCCCTCCGATAGCTTCATCCATTAGAGATTCTGCTTCACTTTTCGTAACCATCACCACCGGAATATTCGGATATGATTCTTTAATTTTTCCAAGAAGCTGTAACCCCCCCATGCCGGGCATCATTTCATCAAGAAAGATGAGATCAATCTCTTTCTCATTTAATGTGACCAACGCATCGTCTCCGTTCGTGTTTGTCGAAACATCATACCCTTTCTCCGTTAAGAAGATTATATGAGACCGAAGAAGATCAATCTCGTCATCAACCCATAATATTTTTTTCTGAGCCATAGTATCCTAAAAATTCTTTTCAGTAATTTATTTGTGTCAAACTTAGCGATAATATTTGTTTCCCTTTAGAGCAGAAATTTTTACTTATCCGCTTACTTTTTTGCTGGGTTACAACAATCAACTTCCGTCGCTGATTGAAATGATGCCATTTTCGGACTGATGTACGGGATTCCCAAATTCAATCCGCGAAGTATAAACAAAATGCCGATTAGGAAGGAAAAAACGGGAATTGCTTTTCTAAAATTTAACCGGGCTTTAAGTGAAAGAGCGGAAGAGAAAAGTGAAGCGGCAAACATGACCGGAAGAGTGCCCAAGCCAAACAATGCCATAAATGCAGAACCTTCAAATGGGCCTCCTGTTGTAATGGCTCCCGCAATTCCAACATAAACAAATCCGCATGGCAAAAATCCATTTAGAAGCCCGATAACAAAAAGACTTTTCATAGAATTTTTACCAAATATTCTTGAAAATTCTTGTTTCAGTTTTGTTAATGACATTTGAATAAATTGAATTTGAAAGAATGATATTTTTTTTGGAATAAGCAACCGGAGAATAATTAAAGTCCCCAAAATGATTGAAACGGTTTGCTGTAAACCAAAAAGTTTTATTCGGTTCCCTATCAAACCAAAAATGAAACCAAAGAATGTATAAGTTAAAATTCTTCCGAAATTATAAAGTAATCTGCTTATTATTAAACTTACTTTTGAATTACCAACGATAGGCAGTGCGAGAGCAATTGGTCCGCACATACCAATACAATGCAAGCTTCCTAATAATCCTATGACAAATCCTGATAAAATCATTTTCAGTTTATATAAATACTTTTTTCGTCAGAGTAAGAAATATTTTCGAAAGACCATTTAATTTGAACTTTCCACATTCCTTTGATTAATTCTTTTACTGAAACAATTTGCTTTCCGGATGAATCCGGCTGTAAAATAATTTTTACATCTTTTAATGAGTCGGACGGCCGGTAAAGAAGAATATTTCCGCTAATTTCTTTTCCGTAGAATTTTTTAGGGAGTTGAAGTGATAAAACTTGAGATTGATATTCTACGCTTACATTTTCCCCAAGCTGCAAAGTTTTCTGTTGTGCATCAATTTCATCCTGATATTTCAACTCTTTTTCATAATAGTTTGGCGTAACCAAATCAACTTTTTCGCTGAAAGCAAAAATAATGATCACAACATTCATCATGATGAAGAAAGCGATAAAGACTACTATGCCGGTTCCCCAATTCCATTTTATTTTCATTTTACTTCAATTTAATATTTGATAAAAACGATGTTTTGAATGTAGTGATCTCTTTTCCGTTCTGATAAACTCCTATAAAAATTGCAGTGTTTAATTTTGAAAAAACTTTTTTATCGGCAACGATCATGAACTTTCCTTCTTCAACCTGTAAAGGGTCTAGATTTAGGTCACTTCCAAGCAGTACTATTTCAGCCTCAATATTTTTAATTTTTAGTGAAACATTGAGAGGTTCAAATGTTTTATTGACGATATTAAAATTATAAAGATTACTGATCTTCTCATTCGGTTGATCTTGAAAAAGCATTCCCGGGGTTCGCAAAATATTTACTTCAATATCTTCGCGCGTTGTCAACAAATATGAAAAAAGAGAAACTAAAAGAAACAGAACGACCGAATAACTTATAATTCTTGGAGTAATGCTAAATCGAATTCTGTCTTTTATTCCCTGCAAAGAATCATACCGGATTAATCCTCGCGGCTTTTTCACTTTATCCATAACTTCATCACAGGCGTCTATACACGCTGTACAATTAACGCACTCCAATTGGATACCGTTACGAATATCAATCCCGGTAGGACAAACATCTACACACAAATTGCAGTCAATGCAATCTCCTGCTGTTCTTTCTTCTTTCTTATTAATTTTTGATCGTGGCTCACCACGAACATTATCGTAGGCAACAACTAAAGAATTTTTGTCAAGGAGAACACCTTGTAGTCTCCCGTATGGGCAAACTACTGTGCAAGCCTGTTCACGGAATCTAGAAAAAATAAGATAAAACAATCCTGAGAACAAAGTGATGGCTATAAAGCCCGATAAATGTTGAGAAGGCGGAACGGTGATAATTTTATAGAGTTCTTCAACTCCGATAACCCATGCTAAAAGAATATTAGCAACAAGAAACGACAAGAACAAAAAAATGATGTGTTTGAGAATTTTTTTTTGATATTTCTGGAATGTCCAATCTGATTTATCAAGAGCAATTTGTTTGCGGAAATCTCCTTCGATCCAATATTCAACTTTACGGAATACCATTTCCATGAAAATAGTTTGCGGACAGACCCACCCGCAAAAAATCCTGCCAAATATTGCCGTAAAAAGAATAATGAAAATTGCGAATGCAATAAATCCCACCACCAAAATTGCAAAGTCATAAGGGCCAAAAGCTAATCCGAAAAAAATAAATTTCCGTGCAAGCAAATTAAATAACATAAAAGGATGATCATGAACTTTGATGAACGGAGTAACAACAAGTACTAAAATAAGAATTATCGCTACTACCGTGCGGGCAGAAGTAAAGCGCCCCTTAGGCTTTTTAGGATAAACCCAAACTCTTCTCCCTTGTGCGCTAATTGTTGATACTGAATCCTTATATGAAGATGTCTCGTTCAAAGGTTCCTTTTAAGTTATTGTACTTTTACTGAATCGGATTTATCGCTCCAGAGATTACCCTGTGGCGATTTAGCATTTGGAGGATTTGTTCCGCGGAGTGAAAGAATAAAACTGCCAACTTCTTCCATTTGTGCTGGTGTTAATTGACTCTTCCAGCTAACCATTCCTTTTTCCGGCACACCGTTTTTAATTGTAATGAAAACATTTTTTATTCCACCGCCATGAATCCAGTAATCATCGGTAAAATTAGGACCCACTAATCCTTCTCCTTTAGTTCCATGACAAACAGAACAAAGTTTGTTAAAAGTTGTCTTACCTGCGAGTAAATCTGCAGGTTCTTTAAGAAATTGAGCGCTGTTTTCATCCACGATTTTACCACCGAACATGTTTGCTTTTTCCAAATCGGCAAGTTTAACTTCCTCAAGATATTCTGCTTCCTGCAGCTTCCCGGAGCCGATGATGTGATAGTCTAACATATAAACGACAGAAAAGATAATCGTTATATAAAATAAATATTTCCACCATGGTGGAAGATTGTTATCCAACTCTCTGATGCCGTCATAATCATGGTCAAGTAAAATATCTTTTTCTTTTTCAACGGGAGTCGCATCAATTAATTTGTAATATAATTTAGAAAATACCGGTTTAAGAATTGGCTTTGCTTCCCTTTCCGAGGTTTTTTCATGATTGAAAAAAAGAACGATAAAAATAATTAGCACAAGAAGTAAGAAAATTAACGCTGCATTATCAATATAGGCAGTCATATCCATTTCCTTAGTTTGCCCAAAGGTTACAGAAACTGATATGAAAACCAGCATTAATATTTGCGTAAATCGATTTTTTTTGTTTTGAATAGTTTGTTCCATAACAAATCCTTTATAATTTTCTGTTTTCATCTTCCATATCGAAAGGAAGATTTTCCATTTGTTTAACATAAGATTTATCAATTCGAAAAATCCAGATCACCATTAAAATGAAAACTAAAAAGAAAATCAGCAAAGAAACAACGGGGAAAACGCTGATCCCTTCAATTGAACTTAAATAATTACTGAACATCTGCTTTCTCTCTTCCTGTTATTGCTTTTTTGCTTTAATATCGGTTCCTAATCTTTGCAGATAAGCGATTATCGCAATGATCTCTTTATCAGGATCTACAACAACGCCGGCATTTGTTAGGTCGAGTGCAATCGTATCTGCTTGTTTCCTAAGCTCATTGTTTGCAATATTTTCAAAACCATCAGGATAAGGAACTCCTAATTTCCTTAAAACAGAAATTTTCTTTGCTGTAGTTGAAATGTCTAAAACATTTTCGGAAAGCCAGGCGAACGGCGGCATAATTGAACCGGGAGACATTAACCTCGGATCGTTCATGTGATAATAATGCCATACATTTGGATATTTTTTACCTTCGCGCATTAAATCCGGTCCGGTTCTTTTCGATCCCCACAGAAATGGATGATCGTAAACGTATTCTCCAGCTTTTGAATATTCACCATACCGTTCTACTTCACTTCTAAAAGGACGAATTAGCTGTGAATGGCAGCCAACACACCCTTCACGAATGTATAAGTCTCTCCCCTGCAATTCCAACGGCGTGTATGGCTTTACTGAAGCTATTGTTGGAATATTTGTCTTCACTAAAAATGTCGGGATCATTTCAACAATTCCACCGATTAAGATTGCAACGGCAGCAAGTAAAGTAAATTGAAGCGGACGGCTTTCAATCCAACGATGACCGAGTCCCTTTTTATATTTAATAGGAGCTATAACCATCGGTGGAGCTTGCGCTTCTTCATCTGCAACAAACTTACCTTGTTTTGCAGTTTTGATTAAATTATACACCATTACCAGCACACCAATAAAATAGAGCAATCCTCCGATAGAACGAATAACATACATCGGAATGATTTGTAAAACTGTTTCCAGAAAATTGGGATATTGGAGAAGTCCGGCAGGAGTGAATTGTTTCCACATTAATGTTTGAACTAATGCAGACCAATACATTGAAGAAGCATAAAAAACGATTCCTAAAAACCCAATCCAGAAATGAAAGTTCGCTTGTTTTTTTGAATAAAGCGTTGTATTCCATAATCTTGGAACAAGCCAATAGAGAATTCCGAAGGTTAAGAATCCGTTCCAGCCTAATGCGCCAATATGAACGTGAGCAATAATCCAATCAGTAAAATGCGCTAAAGCATTTACATTCTTCAATGAAAGCATCGGACCTTCAAAGGTTGACATTCCGTAAGCAGTGATGGCAACAACCATAAATTTAAGCACGACATCTTCTCTCAACTTGTCCCAGGCGCCGCGCAAGGTTAAGAGCCCGTTGATCATTCCACCCCATGACGGTGCGATAAGCATAATAGAGAAAACCGTTCCTAGTGATTGAGCCCAATCGGGCAAAGCGCTATATAATAAGTGATGTGGACCAGCCCAGATATAAAGAAAGATCAAAGCCCAAAAGTGAATTATTGAAAGGCGGTAAGAATAGATTGGCCGGTTTGCAGCTTTCGGCAAAAAATAATACATCAAACCAAGATAAGGTGTTGTTAAAAAGAAAGCTACGGCATTGTGTCCGTACCACCATTGAACCAACGCATCCTGAACGCCTGCATACGCAGAATAACTTTTGAAAAAAGTTACCGGCAATTCTATTGAATTAACGATGTGTAAAACCGCTACGGTTACAATTGTTGCAATATAAAACCAGATTGCAACATAGAGATGTTTCTCTCTTCTTTTTACAATTGTTCCGAACAAGTTTATTGCGAAAACAACCCAAACGAGAGTAATCAGAATATCAATAGGCCATTCAAGTTCAGCATATTCTTTACTTGTGGTAATGCCGAGTGGAAGAGTGATCGCCGCGCAGACAATTATCAACTGCCAACTCCAAAAATGAAGATTGCTTAAAAAATCGCTAAACATTCTTGCTTTTAGTAAGCGCTGGAGCGAATAATAGACTCCCATAAATATGCCGTTACCGACAAATGCAAAGATCACCGCATTCGTGTGAAGCGGACGCAGCCTGCCATAAGTTAAATAGGGAATGCCAAAATTTAGAGCAGGGGCGTAGAGCTGTATGGCAATTGTTAACCCAACGAGCATGCCAACAACACTCCACAAGACTGTGGCTATCGTAAAATATTTGACGATCTTATTGTCGTATTTGAAGGTTTCGATTTGCATCATTTATTCTCCAGATTTATTCAAGAGTTGGTTTTATTAGTTTTCTCATTAAGAATAGTTTGTTCTTTATCATCAAAAAGCATTCGAACCGATGGAGTATATTTATCATCATACTGCCCACTTTTTACAGCCCATAAAAACGCAACAAGGAACCCGCCTGCGACCATCATACTGAACAGTATTAGCACTACGATGACACTCAAAGTAAACCTTTCCGTTTCGCAAAAAATGTAGTGGTTAATGTTGTAAAGACTACAACAGAAATTGAACTAAGAGGCATTAAAATCGCCGAAAATAACGGTGATAATAAACCCTGCACGGCAAAATATAAGCCCACAAAGTTGTATAAGATTGAAATACAGAAACTTGCATAGATAATTTTCAAACTTATGGCTGTAAAGTTAAGAAAAGTTGGTAAATTTTTTAACATTTTTGCATTTAAAATTGCATCGCTTGCCGGAGTAAAATTCAATATATCCTCTGAAATGGAAATACCCACATTACTTTGCGCTAACGCTCCGGCATCATTCAAACCATCCCCAAGCATTAAAATTTTTTGCTTTCCCATCTGAAGTTTTTTAATAAAATTCAATTTGGCTAACGGCGACTGTCTAAAAAACACTTTTTCTTCATTTTCAAAAAGATTTACCAAATAGCTCTTTTCCGTTTCATTATCGCCCGAAAGAAGATACGAATCATATTTTTTTTGTGTTTGTTTAATGACCAAATCCGCTTCATCTCTGTATTTATTCTGAATTTTGTACTTCCCTTTTACTACATCATTAATTGAAAGATATACTTCTGAACTAACGGGAATCGGAATTGATTCATAAATAGTCTCTTCACCTTCCTTTGCTTTATTCAATGCAAAAAAACTTTCACCACCTATTTTTATTCTTTGACCGGCAATTTCTCCTTGAATTCCTTGTCCGGCAATTTCAATAAAATTTTCGACTTTAAGAAGGGAGGATTCTTTAATTGCTGTAAAAATTTTCTTACTTAAAGGATGATTGGAATTTCGAACTAATGATTTCACCAGGGTATTTTCTTCACTTGATAGAATGGCGCCGGTAAACTCAATTTCTGTCTCTCCCGATTTGGTGAGGGTACCGGTTTTATCCCAAACAATAGTATCAACTTTTGCCATGTCCTCCAAAACACGAATATTTTTCACATAGAAATCATTCTTTCCGAAAATCCTCAGCGTATTACCAAGTGTAAATGGGGTTGACATTGCAAGGGCGCAGGGACAAGCAACAATAAGTACCGTTATAAATGCTGTTATTGCAATATTAGCATCAATACGTATCCAATAAATAAATGCCAGCACCGCAATTAATAAAATTGCAAAAGTAAAATACTTGCTGAGTGAATTAGCAATTCCGGTAAATGAAAATTCCACTCCACTTTTTGCCTGAAAATTATTCCATAATTGTGTTAAGTAGCTCTGTGAAACATCTTTCAAAACTTCTAATTCAATAGAACTACCTATTTGTCTTCCACCTGCGTAAATCATTTCCCCAACAACTTTGCCAACGGGAGCGGATTCTCCTGTTACAAAACTATAATCAATATTTCCCTCTCCGTAAAATAAAATTGCATCTGCAGGGATCAACTCTCCGTTTTTCACAACAATTCTCTCTCCAATTTTTAGCTGTGAAAGTGGTATAGATTTTTCATTACCGTTTTTTTTAACCGTAACAGAAATGGGGAAAAAGGATTTGTAGTTTCTATCAAAGTTGAGAACATCATAGGTTTTATTCTGAAATATTTTACCAAGAAGTAGGAAAAACATCAACCCGGCAAAAGAGTCCATATAACCGGGACTTCCGTGTGTAAATATTTCAAAAGCGCTTTTGCCGAAAAGAGCCACAATACCAAGAGAAAGTGGAACATCAATATTGACAAACTTTTTCCGCAGTCCTTTAAATGCTGAAATAAAATATTCTGAACCACAGTAAAAAAGGAGTGGAAGCGAAAGGAGAAAAATAACATAGCTAAAAATGGTCCGGAGCGATTCGCTTGAGACATCTATCGAGAGATACTCCGGAAAACTTAACAGCATGATATTGCCGAAACCAAATCCGGCAAGCCCTACTTTATAATATAATTTTTTATTTACGTTCTCTACTGATTTCTTCTCGACATCTTCAAAACTTATCTGTGGCTCGTAACCAATAAATGCAAGGAGTTCGACCACCTGACGCAGTGAGATTTTATTCGACTGAAAAGAAACCGATAATTTCTTTTCAACAAAATTCACTCTCGATTGTAATATCTCATGATGAATTTTGAAAAGATTTTCCAACAACCAAATGCATGAACTGCAATGCATTTGTGGAATAAAAAAAGTTACGGTACTGATTTTCCCATCGGAGAAATCAAGCAGTTTGCCGGTGAGTTCAGCATCATCCAAATATTCATATTTATTTTTCAGCAGAAGAGTTTGTTGTGTTTTTCCCGGAGATTCGTTAAGATCATAATAAGTGCAGAGGTTTTTTTCATTTAAAATTTCATAAACCACTTTACAACCTTGGCAGCAAAAGATTTTTTCATCTTTATGGATAGCATCACTTGGACAGATTTCACCGCAATGGTAGCATACTATATCAATTTCCTGGGAAATTTCTTTTAGTTGAGTTTTAGACATTTATTTCAGCGATAGAAAAGTTTTAGAAGTTAACTTCGGCTGGATGTTAGGTATAAACAGAAATGAAACTTAGGGCTTACCTCCCCGCTAAGTCCCAAATTTCATTTCTTAATTCATAACTAACTTTTATCTTAACACATTTTGTGCCAGCCGATAAAATATTTTTTTGATTAAAAATGATAGATAAAATAATTGCTTTGCAATAAATAACAAAACATTTCTTGATTTTGAGAATTGTTAAAATTCAGCGCGAATACTAAAAGTGACCCATCTTCCCCCGTCAATTTTACCTGACTCGGCTTTAGCAAGGATCACTCCCGGGGAAACACCCGAAGCCGGAAGTTCTTTCTTTATTATTTGAAGAGGAATGAATTGCCCCGCTTGCAAAATAAATGTACAATATTTTATTTGATAAGCTGCTGAAAATGAAATTTTTCCAATTATAGCTTTTCTTATTGGTACTATATTGTGCGAAAAATCTTTCACGCCAAAAACTAAATATGCCGGCTGCCAATTGTCTAAGGTTACTTCATGTAAAATCTGGTAAAATGAAAGTTCAGGTTGAAT
Source organism: Ignavibacteriaceae bacterium (assembly GCA_023229425.1). Taxonomy (GTDB): domain Bacteria; phylum Bacteroidota; class Ignavibacteria; order Ignavibacteriales; family Ignavibacteriaceae; genus UBA1563. The sequence continues at coordinate 8,636 of JALNZG010000015.1, read as the reverse complement.
TGAAAAATGTGAAAAAGTAAACTGCTTTTTTGCTTCGAAAGAAAAAAGGTAAACATGCCCGGTCAGCCTGTAATTTATTCTGTTAGCAATAAACGAAGTAAGGACTGATGTGAAGGGCCATGACTGAATATTGCCGACCAGAGAACCTTTGAAGAAATCATACCTAATGGACATTGAAGGAATCCATTGATATTGTGCACTCTTAACACTAACTCCATTGTAGAGCGCATCGAAGGCTGTATTTTGACTGAACGAATTCTGTGAGTAAATAAAATCAAAAAAACTTTCTCCCTCTCCGTGAGAAAAATTAATTTCAACGGGAATTGTTAAAGAAGTATTGGTAACAGTGAGTTTTGCAAGTGATCCGGAGGTTGCGTCTTCAACTGCAAACACCGGATTTTCATTTTTGTTCTTTGAACTTAAATATTTTTCATATCGAAACGCTAACGCAGTATTTTTTACCGGATAAAATCCAACTTCATAAAAAACTTTTGAAAACTTCGTCATGTTGTTAATATCAATTTCCGAATCTTGATATTTCAATCCGAATATCCAGGGGAAAGAAAAAGAATAATACCCAATCCTGAATCTTTCAAACCAATGAGAAGAATTTCGATAGCCAAAACTTCCGCCATAATCAAAAGTAGAGACACTTTTAATTTGATTTCCCCGCAAAAACAATTCTGCAAAAAAAGGAGCGAAAGAGAATTCATTATCTGCGGTTAAACGATTAATTGATTGCCCGCTTCTAAATTGAATTTGACTGATGGAATTATCAATTTGAACTTTATTTTTTTCGGTTTCAAAGGCAAGAAATAATTTATCATCACCGAAAGAAGTTTCAAATTGCGCGGATGTTTTTTGAAGCAAAATAGCGGTGTTTGAGGTAGAATTTTTTGTTCTAAGCAAATCAAAATATGAAGTCGATAAATTAAATGAAGTTAGAGAATCGGTCCTAAACGAAAAAGGCTGTGCAAAAATAATTTGCACAGCCAAAAAAGAAAGAGCTATTACGAATCTTATCACTGTTTCGTAACTGTGACAATATTAGAGTACTGAATATCTTTTAGTACCAATGGTTCCCAATTATTTCCGTAACCCATGTTATAATCTTCAGGGTTATTAGATGTGCGCAGTTGATACTTATATGTTATTCCATTCGTAACATTACTATCCCAAAAACTACTTTGGTAATTTGTTTGTTGATAGTCGGTTGGAGTTGAAGTGGAGCCGGTTCCTTTCATTATCCAATAAAAATCGTAATTATTCCATTCTAACCTAATCTGGCTAAATTCAGAATAAGCAGCTAGATTTTGTGGCGGCTTTGCCAACTTAAAACCATGATCCATTTCCGACTTTGCTTTGATCATTAATTGAGCCGAAGGTCTTGCACTCAACTCATAATCTCCGGTTCCTTTATTGACCACAACTTTGTAAGGGACATTATCCTGATCTGAGATGATAAATTTCGTAAATCCCCAATAATCTGTTGTATGGGTGTACGTTTTTACCGCCGTAACAATTTTAACTGTATAAGGCTGTGGTTGCGATGAATTATAGTCCCACCAAGTATTGAAGTAAATTCTAAAACCAAATGCTTCGTCGATACGCATCAACTTTTTCATATTATCGTTTGTCATTCCGGGGAAAACTCCGCCATAAGTTGGATCCGGAAAATTAAACTCTGCGTAAGTCTTAGCGTTAAATTCAAAATGAATATCTTCCGTTCCGCTTGCAGTTACTGTGTATGGGGGTAAAAACGCAACTTTGGGATTTGCAACCGGATTATCGAAAAACTTCCCAAGATATACTTGAATATCCATAGGAGTTTCGTCTGTGCCGACATTATCTAAATGTACGGTAACAGCCGAAGTCATCGAAGTTTTCATTTTGTTCAAATATTTTTTCGCAGTATCTAAATCGGCTTGTTTTAAACCGTCATTACCCAACTTAATTGCTGCATCGGTTTTATTCCCGGAGATCGTTTCAAGTTTTGTAATACCGGAGAGCATTTTGTCTATCATCAAATTTATCGAATTCTTTGCATTTGTAGCATGGGCAATTCCGTCATCTGCCAAGTAGAAAAAGGATGTGCTGTTTTGTTTCAGCGCAGTTAGAAGCGATGCCTGTTTATAATCAGGCAACTCAAATTTATAAACGAGAAATTCTTCCAACATTGCTTTAACGCCTTGCAGTAAAGCATCGGTAAACATAACTTCTGTGGGATAGAGATAAACATCACTAAGTTTTGTATCTCCCTGCATTTTGCCGCTTACTCTAAATCTAAATGCATCAACGTTCTCTACAAAAGCAAGCTGGTCAATAGCATATTGAATTCGTGGTAAAAATGCATTTCGAATAACTTTCTGCATATCGCTAATTAACGGAGGATCAACTTTAGCAACGGAATAAATCTTCAAAAGGTTCTTAGCCATTTCATTTAAAGGTACAACCATCTGCGAGGTTGAAGAAAGTAATCCCGCATTTTTTATTGGTTGAGGGAATACTTGAGTATCTGAATTCCCAAAACTTTCCCATTGCTTAACAATCCTTTTAACCGTTGTATCAGCATAAGTACAAAGTATCTCGGTAATAGCTGCACCTATACGTGCATCCTTGTTATCCGGATCGAGTGCGATTGCTTCTTTGTAGAGATCATTTGCTACTTTAAAATTCAAGCCATCAAAATCTGAAGCATTCTGAAAGTGACCGTTTGCCCAGTCTGTAAAGACGAGCTCTAATGAGGAATAAGCTTGCTGAGATTTGAGACTTGATCCTGCCGGGTCTGTCGTAGGTCCTGTTGGAGTGTCCTCAGTTTGATTACATCCAACGATGAAGAATAATACGTAAAAGAAATAAAAGAGTTTTTTCATAACTTTCCTTTCGTAAAAAAATATTTACAGAAATAACCAAATTTCTTAATGAAACTTAGGGAAGCTTTAATCAATAAGCAATGCTTTTTAACACACATTGCAACTTCAATTGCTTTCTATCAACTCTTCTGTTTTAATGTTTTTTATAAAATAAATTTTTCTTCTGTGTTATAAATCTACTTTATTAAAGTTAGGGTTGTAATTTTTCGCGAGCTCTCAGTTAATCAAAATAATTTTTTTTGATCTTAACTACCGTCAGGTTTGCATTCATAATTTTCATCAATCAGCAGATTCCCCGTTTCGGAAGCAGAGACTGCTAATACATCGCATCGTTCATTTTCTTTATTTCCGTTATGTCCTTTCACCCAGCAAAATTCTATTTCATGTTTTTGTAATAACTCATCAAGTTGAATCCACAAATCGGGATTTTTTACTTTTTCTTTTTTTCCGCGCGTCCAATTTTTTGCTTTCCACGAAACAAGCCATCCTTTTTGAATCGGTTCAATTACATACTTGGAATCGCTATAAATTTTAACTTTACATTTCTCTTTAAGTGCGCTAAGTCCAACAATTACCGCCAGCAATTCCATTCTATTGTTTGTAGTTTTTCTAAATCCGGCGGAAAGTTCTTTCCTTTGACCTTTAAACATCAAAACCACCCCGTATCCTCCGAGACCGGGATTATTTTTTGCAGAACCATCAGTATAAATTGTAATTTCTTTCAAAGTCTCTATCAGTATTATTGTGAAATGATAAATTAAAAATAAGATTATTTTTTGTGGAAGTAAAAATTTGGGGATTAAGAAGTTAGCAAAAATCCGCCGCCGCGGCGGAGCGGCGTACTACGCATGCTGGTAAAAATATTTGTGTGATAAAAAAACATTACAGAATGGTTGAATGAAACTGAATGGATGAATGCTTTAATTTAGAGCTAAAAGCTTTTTTTCATTCAGCCATGCAAACATTCAATCATTCATCTCAGTTTATTTAGCTCTGCTTCACCAAGTTATGAATTAGCAGCGGAAAGTATTTTATCTTGTTTCAATTTTTTTCAAACGTAATTTTTCTTGCTTTCTTTCTTCGATCAAAATAATTGGTGTGCAATATTTCATGACTCTTATGGCTGCCGGGTTTTCCGAAATATTCTTTGTAAAGTGTCTGCAGAGATTCATTCTCATAAGATCTTCTGAGCTTCATTTTCTTATCAATTGCATACAACGCTTTCATTCGCGAAATTACTTTATCGGTTTTTTGATGAACCGGTTGTCCGCCGCCGTTAATACATCCGCCGGGACATGCCATTACTTCAATGAAATGATATTTTGATTTCCCCTCTCTAATTTCTTTAAGTACAGAATCAACTTGTCCAATGCCGTTAACCACAGCAATATTTATTGCATTCCCATTGATTCTGATTGTTGCTTCTTTAAGTCCGCTTAATCCGCGAACTTCTTCAAAGTCAACATTCTCCAAATGATTGCCTGTCAAATTGAAATAAGCCGTACGTAAAGCAGCTTCCATAACACCGCCGCTCGTTCCAAAAATTGCGGCGGCGCCGGTTGATTCACCTAACGGATTGTCAAACTCTTCATCGGGTAAATCCGTAAACTCAATTCCCGCAACGTTGAATAAGCGGGTCAATTCTCTTGTTGTTAATACCGCGTCAACATCCGGTAGAAAATCTTCACTCAGCTCCGAACGAGATGATTCATATTTCTTTACTGTGCATGGCATTATTGAAACAACAAAAATATCTTTCGGATCAATTCCCATTTTTTTTGCGTAATAAGTTTTTAACACTGCGCCTTCCATTTCGTGCGGAGATTTGCATGACGAAAGATGTTGCAGCATATCGCCGTGTTTTTGTTCTGCATATTTTACCCAGCCAGGACAGCAGCTTGTAAACATCGGTAGATTTTCTCCTTTGGTAATCCGTTCGATTAATTCATTCGCTTCTTCCAAAATTGTTAGATCGGCGGAAAAGTTTGTATCGAAAACTTTTTTAAATCCCAATCTTCTTAATCCCGCAACAAGTTTTCCTGTTACGTCTGTACCAAGCGGAAGATTGTATTCTTCACCTAAAGAAGCGCGGACAGCAGGCGCTATTTGTACAACCGTATATTTTGTTTTTGAGTTGATTGCATTCGCTACTTCTTTCATGCTGCTTTTTTCGCGCAATGCGGCAGTTGGACAAACTAAAATACATTGTCCGCATAAAATGCAATCGCTGATATTCAATCCTTGATTATACGGCGTGGTAACAATGGTTTGGAAGCCGCGATTAGTAAAATCAATTGCGCCGACTTTCTGAACTTCGTTACAAATACGCGTGCATCTTCCGCACAAAATACATTTTGCCGGATCGCGTTCCATTGAAGGACTTGAAATATCTATTGCATGTTTTTTATGTTCACCTTGATAACGGTGTTCGCGGACTCCATACCGCTCTGCTAATGTTTGCAATTCACAATTTCCGTTGCGTACGCATATCAAACATTCCTGCGGATGATTTTCCACAAGCAGTTCAACAATCGTTTTTCTTGCTCTGCGCACTCTCGGAGAATTGGTTTCTACTTTTATTCCCTCTGAAACAGGAAATGCGCATGAAGGAACGAGGTTCCGCTGATTTTCAACTTCAACCGAACAGATCCTGCATGCGCCGGTCGGCAGTAAATCTTTTAAATGACATAACGTCGGAACAGAAATTCCAACCGATTTTGCCGCCTCAAGAATTGTCATTCCATCTTCAGCTTTTACTTTAATTTTATTTATTGTTAGTTCAACCATTTTGTTTACCTTAAAAATCTTTTTTCAGTTTTAGTTTACTTCAATAGCTTCAAATCTGCACGCTTCCAAACACATTCCGCATTTAATACATTTATCTTGAACGATGTAATGCGCGTGTCCTTTTTCACCAAGGATTGCTTCAACCGAACATCTGCGCAAACAAACTCCGCATCCGGAACAAATACTGTTATCAATGGTGAAGGTTAACAAGTCCTTACAAACTCCGGCGGAACATTTTCTTTCGTACAAATGCTCTTCGTACTCATCACGGAAATATTGTAAACCGGAAAGAACCGGGTTTGGCGCCGACTGCCCAAGCCCGCAAAGCGAAGTATCTTTAATTACGTTTGCCAGGCGGTTGAGATAAATGATTCCTTTAAACCGCTGAAGTTCATCAACTTTATTTTTTGTCGTTTTGTAACTAACGGGAATTCGTTCAATTATTTCAAGCATCCGTTTTGTTCCTTCGCGGCAGGGGACGCATTTTCCACAAGATTCATTTTGAATAAAAGTTAAAAAGAATTTTGCCACATCTACCATGCAAGTATCTTCATCCATAACAACAAATCCACCGCTTCCCATCATCGCGCCGACTTCTTTTAGCGATTCATAATCAACTTGAGTTTTGATAACGCTGTGCGGAAGACATCCGCCGGAAGGTCCACCGATTTGCACGGCTTTAAACATTTTGCCATCGGGAATTCCACCGCCGATTGTAAAAACCACTTCTTCAAGACTTGTTCCCATTGGAACTTCAACCAATCCGGTGTTTGTAATTTTTCCGCTTAATGCAAAAACTTTTGTTCCTTTACTTGTCTTCGTTCCGATTGATGAAAACCATTCGGAACCCCGGTTAACGATGGAAGCAACATTTGCAAAAGTTTCAACATTATTGATAACCGTCGGTTTTCCAAACAAACCGGAAATACTTGGGAATGGTGGTCGCGGACGGGGCATTCCCCTCTTCCCTTCAATCGAACCGATGAGTGCGGTTTCTTCGCCGCAGACAAAAGCTCCGGCTCCTTTTTTAATGCGAATATGAAAATTGAATTTGCTGCCTAAAATATTTTTACCGAGCAAACCGTAATCTTCACATAGTTTGATGGTTTTTTCCAACCGGCTGATTGCCAGTGGATATTCGGCGCGGCAATAAATATAACCTGCTGTAGCGCCAATTGCATAACCGCCGATTGCCATTCCTTCAATAATTCTGAACGGATCGCTTTCCAAAACCGAACGATCCATAAAAGCGCCGGGGTCACCTTCATCAGCATTGCAGATAAGATATTTTTGCTCCGCTTTTTGAGCAAGAGCTAACTCCCATTTTTTGCCGGTAGGGAATCCTGCGCCGCCTCTGCCTCTTAAACCGCTATCGAAAATTTCTTTTACAACGTCTTGAGGTTTCATTAGGCGAAGGACTTTATCAAATGCTTTGAATCCACCTTTTGCAATATAGGCGTCGATGGATTCGGGATTAATTATTCCGCAATTCTCTAAAACAATTTTTAATTGATGTTTGAAAAACGGATTCTCATTTATATGAGCAGTTTCGTTTGATGAAGTTCCGTGCGTTCCAAGAAGTTTCTCTTTAAATATTCCTTTTTCAACTAAAGTTTTTTGAATAAAGCGCGGGACAATTTTAGGAATGATTTCGCAATAAGAAATCCTATCTTGTCCCGGAAGTTTTACATCAACTATCACTTCCTTTGCGCAAAAACCGATGCAACCGGTGGCTTCAATCCTTGCATTGATGTTGAGTTTTTTTAATTCGGCAAGAATTGCTTCTTCAACTTTTTTTGCTCCGGCTGCAAGTCCGCAAGTTCCCATCCCAATCCAGATGATCGGAATATCATGTTCCACATAATTTATTCTTCTATTTAAGCTTTGTATTTTCTCGCTGCATTGAGCGTTATGGTGGCAAAGCGGACCTTCGGTGCAGCATCGGATAAAAAGATCGCACGGTTTTTCAAGCGAATGCCAGCATTCGTTACAACATTTATCTAAAAATGAATTCATACTTTCTCCGTTCCAATTTCTGTTTTTTTCTGCGCTTCAACTTTTGGTTTGCTCTGATACTTTTTCATGATGTTCGGAATATCTTTTACGCCGATCCTTCCATAATATTCCTCATTAACAGTAATTACAGGGGCAATACTGCAAGCGCCGATGCAATTAACAACTTCAATTGTAAATTTTTTATCGCGTGTCGTTTCTCCGGCTTTTATGTTTAAAGCCTGCTCTATTGCGTAAAGAATATTGGAAGAGTTTTTAACATGGCAGGCGGTTCCGCGGCAGACACGGACAACATTTTCGCCGAGAGGAGCTAATCTAAATTGATTATAAAAAGTCGCCACCCCGTAAACGCGGCTTAAAGGAATACCGACAAATTCTGCAATTTCGCTCAATGCGTCTTCCGGCAAGTAGCCGTAAATCGTTTGAATATCTTGAAGCAGCGGAATTAAATAACTTTTATCGTTTGGGGTGTATTTTGTAAAAATATCTTGGTGCATTTCATCCTCTAAAGTTAAGTTCAGTTAACTTTTTCAAATTGAATGCCACGAAATTTCTCTATTTAGATTCGATAATGCCCATCAATAGCATTTTATTGCTTGATAATTGGAAATTATTCTTAATAATTAGATATTCTAATTCTCAAAAATTGTAAGGAATGACTACAAATATCTTATGGGGACCTCTAAAAGCTCAAAAAGAATTTTCTCACAAAGGCGCAAAGTGTTTTTTCTACTCTAAATCAACTTTGCCATCATTTCCAGCAATGCTTCTTTTGTAAATGGCTTTGACAGATAATCATCGCATCCCGCTTCCAAAGCATTTTGCCGGTCTTTATGAAATGCGTGCGCCGTTACCGCTATTATTGGAATGTGTTGATATTCCTTTGAGGCTTTTAATTCGGTAGTTAATTCTAAACCATTCTTTCCCCCTTGGATAGATATATCCATTAGGATTAAATCAATT
>JALNZG010000014.1 GCA_023229425.1 Ignavibacteriaceae bacterium | reverse complement strand
GTGTTTTCATTTCAGCGGCTATACTCATTTTAATTCTCCTTTTGTTTTGTGTTAATATTTTTAATTCTTTTGGAAATCAAAGTATATTTCTCTCTATCTTTTTTAAAATTGGATAGCATTATAGCAACATCTTCTTTTCTTTCTTTCTGTAAAACCAATCTTTCCTCACGTTGCAGTTTAAATTCTTTCAGCATTATTTTAAAATCGCGTATTCGAAGTTCATTTCCCCTGGCTAAAAACTCTTTAAACTGAGATGTAAAATTTTGTTGTTCTTTTTGAAACTCTTTTAGTTTAGAAGTCATCTCATTTTTTCTTTCATCTTGTTTAGCGAGAATTTGTCGAATCAAATCATGCAACTTTTTAATTTCTTGGGAGTTACCATTTATACAGGCATTTTTAAACCTGTCCAAATTGTTTATTAAAGAATGAGATAATTCTTTTTGTTCGTTTAAATAATTCTTCAACAGATTTTTTACTTCTTTTTCACTTTCATCTTGTATTGCAAGAATGTCATTCACCATATTGTCAAAGTCTTTTCTACGCAACGAATTATTTTTGGCAAGATTTTCCCGTAATGCGATATTGATCTTTTCTCTTTCTTGTTTTACATCAAAGAAAGAATCCTGAAAAAATTCAATGAGTTGATGGGTATTATCAAAAATAGAGTTCATACTTTGAACTCCATGCTCAAAGAAAAAGATTTCGTTTTTTATAGTATCATTCATATCGTCTTTCAAAGCCATTATTTTTCCCAGTTAAATATGAAGGAATTTCTTGGCGAGAAATGCTTTTTCCTTTTTAAGAGGATGTAAGGATAACTCGACAACAATCCTTCTGCACAGTTTTTAAGCTGCTGTAGCTGTTAAGCCGATAGCTTCAGCATACTTCAGGTAAGTCTCAACTGAAGCAATAACTACTCTTGCTTCAATAGCAAGTATTTCAATACCTACTAAAGAGATTCTTACCCAAGCATCAACAACGACGCCCTTATCCAATATTCGGTCAATAACTTCGACCAAACTGGATGACCCGATTGCTTTCTCTACCATTGTAAACCTCCTTCGGTTTATATTAGGTTGATATTAATTCCGCTTCTTTTTTATGAGGGAGCGGTTTACCTCATTTTATTTTTTTGATATTGTATTCTTAACTACTTTAAAAAGTTTGCTCAGGTTAAACGGTTTATCTAAAAATTGATCAACTCCCAATTCCTTGGCTTTTAATTTTATTGAATCATTTCCATAAGCTGAAATCATTATTACATTAATTGATAGTCCCATATTTCGTATTTTTTGAAGAACTTCTATTCCATCCATATTAGGTAATCTATAATCCAGTATTACCAGATTGTAATTCTTTATGCTAATTTCCCTTATTGCTTGTTTGCCATCATACGCTTTAAATATTTTATAACCTTCTTGTTTTAGAATAGTGGAGATTATATTACACATATCTTTATCGTCATCAACTATTAATATTTTTTGCATATTTAATAACTTTATGTTATTTAACAGTCCATTAGATGTTTTTATATTAAAAGCTTCTAGCTGTTTTATTTTTATCATTATTGCAGCAAATAAGATACCAGCGTATTTTTATTTAACGTAAAAGGTTAAGTCTTTTTTGTAATGCATTGTTTTTACTTGAGAAGTAGTTGTTGATAAAATTTTTGTGGATGGAGAGACGATGGGAATTAGTAAATGTGATTCTACACTTTGCAGAATTTATGTTACAGTCCAAGAGATTTTATTTTTGAATATAATGTCATGCGGTCTATCTTGAGAATTTTAGCAGCCATTACTTTGTTATTCTTTGTCTCGGTTAACACTTTACTAATAATATTTTTTTCAATTTCTTTGGTTACTTTGTTCGTTATTTCCCGAAGTGAAATTCCTTTATTCATATCAGGTAAAAAGTTGTATTTTTCTAGGTCTGGAATAATTTCCCAACCTAAATCTATCTCTTTAATGTAAGTCGAATCTGATAAGAGTACGGCTTTTCTAATTATATTTCTTAACTCTCTCACATTCCCGGGTAAAGAATAATTTAATAGAGATTTCATTACTTCGCCGGATGTCCATTCTACATTTTTTTTGAATTCTAAATTTGCTTCTTCAATAAAATGCTTGACCAATATTGGGATATCTTCTTTTCTTTCTCTTAGAGAGGGAATAGTGATATTAAATTCATTAATCCTATAGTAGAGGTCTTCCCTGAAATTCCCTTTTTTAACTTCTTCAGTTAAAACTTTATTTGTAGCAGTAATTATCCTTATTTCAACGCTTATTTCCTTTGTACTTCCTAAGCGTTGAATCTTTCGCTCTTGAATTATTCTTAATAGTTTTGCTTGAGTGAAAAACGGTAAATTAGTAATCTCATCTAAAAATATAGTACCTTTATTAGCCAATTCAAATTTTCCCTCTTTTTTTGTGACGGCCCCGGTAAAAGCTCCTTTTTCATAACCAAATAGTTCACTCTCAACTAAGCTTTCCGGTATGGTTCCGCAATCCACGGCAATAAATGATCCGTTATTTCGAACGCTGTTCTGATGAATTAGCCTGGCAACTAATTCTTTACCTGTCCCGCTTTCACCTTGAATAGTAATAGTCAGATTAGTAGGAGCAATTGTTTTTATTTGATTTAAAATTTTTTTTACTTGAGCGCTTTCTCCTATAAATATTTCATTGTTCCCTTTGTTTTCTAATTTCTTCCTTAACCTTGCAACTTCTATTTCAAGATGTCTTGTTTGAAGCGCTTTTTTTATATCTAAAATTATTTCTTCATTATGAAATGGCTTGGTAAAATAATCGAATGCGCCTAACTTCATTGCATCAACCGCATTTTGTATCTCGCCATACGCTGAAAGCATAATTACAACAATACTTTCATCTAACTTTTTGATTTCTTTTAAAACTTCAATACCATTCATATCGGGCAGTCTAATATCTAACAAAACTATCTCCGGTCGCATTACTTCGATCTCTTTAAGCGCTTTTTTACCTGATTCCGCCGTACGTACTTCATATCCTTCCGACTTTAAAATATCAGAAAGCAGCTGACGCATATCCTTTTCATCATCAACTATAAGTATTTTCCCCATTATAAAATATCCTCTTTATATGATGGTAGAATAATTTTCACTTCCGTTCCATAATCAAGCTTGCTTTTAACTTCAATCTTTCCTTTATGCAACTCAACAATCTGGCGGACCAAAGAAAGACCAAATCCCGTGCCGTCTTTTTTTGTAGTAAAGAAAGGATCGAATATTTTATCTATGTTGCCTTCCGAGATGCCTACTCCTGTATCAGTAACATTAATTACAACTTCGTCACCATTTTGTTCAGTATAAACAGAGATGGTAAGTTTTCCCCCTTTTGGCATAGCTTCTATAGCGTTTAGTATTATATTCAGAAACACTTCTTCAAGAAGTTTTTCATCTAACAGAATTTTTGGTCGATAATGTGAGATTTTTTTGCAAAGTTGTACATGCTGTTTTAATAATCTTGCCTGAACAAGCAAACATACATTATCGATAATTTTATCAATAGTACCAATAGTAAAAGCTACTTCGTGCGGTTTTGCCAGGTTAATTAAGTCCTTAATAGCTTTGTTCATCCTTTCGGAATTTCTCAATATAAGCTTGAGATATTTTTTCATTTCGCCGTCAGTTTCAGACTTGCTAAGAAAATATTGAGCAGCGGCGGTAATATTGCCAAGAGGGTTCCTTATTTCGTGAGCTATACCTGCAGCTAATTTTTCAAGTCCAATCAATAGAACTGAACTTCTTAACTGCTCTTCTAAGGTATCCTCATAAGTACAATCTCTTGAATAAACAAGTGCATGAGATATAGCGCTATTTTCATCTACTAAAAGAAAAAGCGACTCTTTTAGAATAATTTTCTCCCCGCCTATCTTTTGTCTATTTATTACATGTTGCCCAAACGCGCCTTCCTTAAAAGTTTTTTCGACCGGACAATTCTCACAGATGGCTTCATTGTTATCAAACAAGTTGAAACATTTTTTACCTATAATTTCATTGATTTTTATTTTATTAAAAATATTAATAAAGCTTTTATTGGCTCTAATAATCTCATGCTCTCTATTAATAATAAATATCCCATCTTCAAGATTTTCTTGTATCACCCATGTGCTATTTAAAAAGTCATTTATTTTCCCATACTCTAATAAATTATTTGCTTCCATAAACAGTCCTTCCATGCAATTTATAAACTAATCAGTGTTATTATTCAAGAATTTTCCTAATATGAGGAATACTTCCTCAGCATCTACAACTTGATGGCGCTCAAGTTCATAAACACCTGCAACCGAGTCAACCGCAAGCACAACAAGCCGTTTTGATGTTCTTGCAATAATGAATTGATCTTCTAAATTTATTTCACGAGATGGCAAGTCTCTACTTTCACGCGGCTCATCTTATGAAAAATTATGTTTTCCATAGCCACGCTTCTTTGAGTCGTTGTCAAGTTTCACAAGGTTGTTTAAGAAAACTTGAATATAAATTTTGCGTAACATTAATTTTTAAAACAAAAAAAGGACGCAACTTTCATTATGTCCTGAACCGGGGTACTGGAATACCTATATACAAAGACATAAGAAAATGCGTCCATCTCTGGACGCAGCTTCTTTGTATGCTCTTGTATATTGAAAATTTCCAGTTTTCGATTCAGAACAAGCAATAGCTACGTTGTTAATAATTATTTAAGAACTTAATAACCGATAAAAATCTTTCTGTTATTTGTAATTTTTTTTTCAGTCGCTCAAACCTCCGAGGTACGCCCTATGCGTACCTCGGAGGTTTAAATTTTTTCTAATTCATTTTAGAACTCATCCATTTATCCAAGAATGTTAAACAACTCTGCATCAGCTTATTCATCATCCTCAAATAAGTTACCTGTTCGCCGCGGCGAATCAGTTATCAGTTTTAGGTTTTTACTTCTGACTTCTTAATTCTGATTTCCACTTTTTACTTTTTACTTTCCACTAGCTCACCGGTGGCACTATCGGTTCTACGGGAGGCGCCTCCTCATTCCCTCCACCATTCTTGAACCAGGGAGACTCAAACGATTTTAACTTCGCCGGGTCTTTTTCAAAAACAAGTCTTCCCGCACGGTTAATTTCATTTATTTCATCATACACTTTAACTAATGCAAGATTTCTCTCAATGGTGTATTGTTCAAAATCATCCTCTGCGGAACCAATCTGCAAACCCAACGCTTTTAAATCATCTTTTAAAGTTGCGCCTTCGGTTACAAAAATTGCGGACATTCCCTTTGCTGTTACTTCCGTTGCATATTTGGTTAATACATTTCCCGCGGAAGACATCGCATCTATGGTTAGGATGTCATTGTTCTTTGCGCCTTGATAATCGGGGTATTCTGCTGTTTGAGGTGACTTTTGTTTAAAGGTAAGTTCAAGAAAATTTTCCCCCTTCTTTAACCACTTATGACAATCTTTTAGTTTTGCTTTAACCAAAACCGTCAGTGCGGCTTTTTCTTTTTTAATTTCCTTGTCTGATTTGAAATTCTCGGCGGCTAAAATATCGGACTTAAAACCCGCCTTATATGCCTCCGTTATTCCCTGTGCGGCAAGCTCCGGTTTATCCGCAAGATTTGAGTAACTGTTGTTCGCCTCTTCCAGTAAAATTTTTCTACTTACCGGTAGTTTTTTGATCTCGACTTTCATCTTCATGCTCCTTTATTGTTTTATATGATTGTTGTTAACAAAACAAAAATAAATCTAAAGTCTTTTTTCGCAAAAAGAAAATAGGTTATAAAATCTGATGCGAAATAAATTTAGAAAGTAAGTTCAAGAGTTAAGACCCCGTATTCCCACTTTCTCAAAGTACCATTGTAATCTTACAACTTTAATAAATAAATGTCAATTAATATTTTTGGTTCTACGGTTAATTGTGTGAAAACATTTTATACGGTCATCATAAAACTATTGCGTTGTTTATCTTAAGGATCATTCCGCAAACACATAGCCCTGAAAGGTCAGGGTATACTTTAGTTCAATAAATTATTGCGCCCTTTCAGGGCTTTTGATTTGAGTTTCATTTATCATCATAGGGCTTCGCCCTATGTTATGTTATAATGCCCTTGCAGGGCTTTCACATAATGATTACTTCGCCATAATATTAAAATGGATCATGGATTCATTCGCGGGTTCTCTTCGTGTAACTTCGTGCCTTCTTCGTGCAACTTCGTGTAAGGACAAAAACTCTATCACGAAGGAACGCGAAGGTTTTTCACGAAGTGTCACGAAGCCCCACAGTCCCGTGTTCCGGTATAAAAGTCTTTTTTTACGCTGTTTTAGTGCTATTCTGTAGTTTTACTCAACTAAGGAGCAGTTTTACAGGTCTCAGATATGATTTCACGCAACTAAGGAGCGAGACAAAGGATACTAAGGAATGGATTTTTGCAGCTAAGGAGTGCTTTTTCTTTACTAAAGAGCAGTTTTTCGGCGCTAAGGAATGGTTTTTCCTGTCTAAGAAATAACTCCTATCCTGCTAAGGAGCGATTTTTCACAATTAAGGAGTCACCCATATCCTACAAAGAAATCATTTTTTACAGCTAAGGAAATCTTTTCATTCACCATCTCAAAATCCCAAAGTCCCGCAGTCTTAAAGTCTCATAGTCTAACATCCCTCATTCACCTCTACTTCACTTCTTTGAGATACTTTAAAAATTCTTCCGCAGAAATAAATCCCGTAAAACGTTAACTCCATTTTTATTAGTTAGACTAAAATAAGTTTAAAAAGGTTGTAAGAGATGGGAAAAAAGTTTTCAGTGGTCAATATTTAGAATAGAGAATTCGGAAGAATGAAATCTGATAAATCATTAACTAAGCTCTAAAGCTACTGATGAGATATCTGATTTTATTTAAAATCTTTGAGCGAACTTTCAAGATCGTGGAGTGGTTTTAATGAAATTTCTGTCCCACTTTCACCTTTTACAGAATAATCAAAAGGATTATCAAGGTCTCTAATTAGTAAAAACATATAGGTTAACAAGAAAGTAACAAGTAGTGTGAAAAAGAGGGATGCGTAGAACGGTTCAATTTTTATAATTATTAAAGCAAGTATAATTATAAACTCCATGGCTTGAACAATTGCATAAGCTGAACCGACAAATTCTGTGGCTCTTATTGTATCAATTCTTAAAATCATCTTTCTTATGCTGTTCTGTTCATTTTTCATTTTTATTATATAATTGGGTTGAACACCATCTTTATCAAGTTCAATAAAAAAATCATTCATCGAACTAATTTTTTTTAATATTAATTGCGTTCTTTCTTTTTTGTAGAACCAATCTATCAGTAGATAGATAAATGACCTTTGATATTCTATAAATTTATAGGCTGCATCAGAGTTTTTACCTTTATAGACGGTGTAAGTATCATCAAATAATGTCCTCATGGATGCTGAAAGATCGCTTGGAATTTTTTCACTTTCCTTGTAATCTGATAATACTCCTTTAATAAGAAAACCTATCAAGAATATAGTCCCCGCTACTAAACTCGTGAACAAGGAATTTAACTCCATAATTTCTAAACCAAATTTATGAGAAAGAAACTTTAAGAGAGCTACTAAAATTATGAAAGGCATTATCTTGAATGCAATTGACCATTTCGGCCAAATATTCTTGGAGTTTTTTTTAATGATTGCTTGTAGTTTCATAAATTTAAAAAATAGTTTTTGATGATTGATACTGCCTGTCTCTTATTCTCAAATAGCTATAACATGCCATTATGGACATCATCGTTTGTTGACTAGTATAGCTTCGTGTTGCAAAATATTCTATGAACAAATCAAAAATGCTTCGAAACACTTCATTGTCATTGGTTTTTTAATTTATTCTCCGTTATCCCCATCCATATTTCCGTTTCCATCCCCATTTTCATTTTCATGGTTCTTATAGTTATTAATGTTAAAACGGAGATTAAGCATCACAACCGGTGACTCGCGTTTGGAATAACGGTAGTTGTAAAAATCAAATGATTCGTTTACGGATTCTTGAGTTGAGGCTGAAAAAACATCTCTAATCTGCAGAGTTGCAGTAAGCAGTTTATCAAATAAAGACTGTTTTACTGCTAAGTTGGTGGATACATATCCTTCACGTTTCCCCTGTGCGCTCACCGTGGGGCTGTTATACATCGGATTCAACTGTATCATGGTCTCGGAACTCAATTTTACTGTGTTATTAAATCTCATATTCCAATTGAAACTATTTCTGTTGAAATCACTTCCGTTTAATGTTCCTGCAATTTTATAGTTGTAGAGATTGCCCATTAAATTAACAGTCCATTTATCCACTGGATCAAAATTGACAAAAGTTTCTGCACCTACAGCATAATCTTTTCCGATATTTTGAGGTGTCTGAATAGTTACATTATCGGAATAGAAAGATTTTATCCTGTCTATCTTATTATTTGTTACCCGGTAATATGTATCAAGAGAAATTAAACTGTTACCGATAATTTTCTGGAAACCCAATTCGTACGAATCAATATATTCCGGTAATATGGATGGATTGCCGATCCTCACATTATACGCATCTATCCATGTTAAAAACGGTTCGAATTCCCAACCATGTGGACGGTTTATTCGTCTTGTGTAACTTGTCATCATTTGATTGCCCGAACCGAAATCAAATGAAAAATGTGCGGTAGGAAACAAATCCCATTGGTCAAAGAAAAGTTTTGATTCTTTGTATCAATTTTAACTTCCCTGCCTGTATATTCTCCTCTCACTCCCATCTTATACCCAAAACTTCCAACCTTGCTTGAATAAATTGAATACAGCGCATATTGATTTGTATAATATTTTATATCGTTTGAAAAAAGTGGATCCCTCTCATAAATATTTGTAACAGAATTGTAGGTTTCCAAAAATGTTATTTCATTTGATAATTGGAGTTCTCCTTGATAGCCGGATTCAAATTTTGATTCTTCTCCGATCGGTAATTGATAATCAATTTTGGATGTCAATTCGTTTGCCGGTCCTGACTCAGATGCTTTTTTGCCATCTACCAACAACAAACCATTATACAGATTATTCGTTGTTTCATCATTCCCATCTTCTGTTTCATAATCCAATTCTACGACAAGTTCATGTCCGCTGTTGTTAAAAGGATGATTATAGGAAGCTGTTAATTGATATTCTCCTCCACCCCTGACTCCTTCATTTCGACTATTAAAATAACTTTTTGAAGAACTGACCGAAGTCCATTCGGCATAATTAGAGATTGAATTATCAAAAGATTTTCGATCACTGTATTTTCCGGCGAGAGAAAGAATCTTCTCATCACCGAAATCCCATGAGACTGATCCTCTTACGCCGAAGTGTTCATTTTTTCGGAAAGAACTTCCGTCAGAATTGTAATATGAGTAGATGTTGCCGTCATTCGTCCAGTTATTGCTGTTTTCGATTGAGGACGAATTTCTTTTATTATAATTCAAACCGAAATTTAGTTGAGTTTCATTGTTTTTGTAGTTGGTTAATATTTCCGCACCATATTTATCCTTTAATCCGGCATTTATACCGGCAATGCCGCTCAATCCGTTATTAGAATTTTTTTTAAGAACAACATTTATTATTCCTGCAGTTCCTTCGGGATCATACTTTGCTGAGGGATTAGTTATTATTTCAATGTTCTCAATTGAAGTGGCGGGAATCTGCTGCAATGCGATGTTTGCATCCATTATTGTAGGTCGCCCGTCTATCAAAACGGTAAAACTTCCGCTTCCCCTTAAACTTACATTACCATCTATATCAACCGTTACCGATGGAACATTCTCAAGAACATCAACGGCGGTTCCCGACATAGAAGTAAAATTCTCACCAACATTAATTACCTTTTTGTCAATCTGATATGAAATTGGAATCCGGTCTCCTTGAATTAAAACATCCTTCATTCCTATATCTTTAGTATTCAGATATATTTTACCAAGATCAATTTTAGCTTCACCGCTGATATTGAAATTCTTTGATTGATATTTTTCAAAACCGATGAAACTTATCGTAACATAATATGATCCTACCGGCAAGTCTTCTATTTTGAATTGACCGGAACCATTAGTGATGCCCCCCGTTAACTGTTTCTTATCTTTCTCATTATGAATTATTACGGTAGCAAATTCTATAGGTTTTGATGATTTTTGATCGAATACAAATCCTGATAAAACACCACCTTCGTTTTCATCATGCCGTTGAGCTTTAAGTACTAAATTAAAAAACTGAATCGTTAGTATTGTTACAAGTAAAAATTTTTTATCGAACGTCATCTTGATCCTTAAAGATAATTTTGACTATAAATAGACAATTACATCCTTTAAATGGTTTAATCAATTGTGTTAACTATCCTAAAATTTATTCTTCATATTTTAAACTTACAAAATCTTGTTCACAGAATTTCATTTGATTTGCCACGAGCTTTTGCCACCATAAAAAACTCATTCTTTGGCTAATCCCCTAAGTGAGGGAATATCCGGTCAGTCAATTTCTATGTTTATTAATTCGTAACTTCCCCCGCAGATATGTCCTGTAAGTTTAATAGTTTCCGAATTTTCAAATCCGTCGGGTAAACTTTTTTCTGTTTGAATAGGCAATTGAGTTCCCTGCCTATCCTCAACGTAAAATAAAGTTTTTTGTCCATTTTCAATTTTTTCTATTCCTCGTTCACTCAATAATTTAACAACAATTTCTTTCTGAGCATGGCTATAGGGATCATAATCTTTAAATGATCCGAGTCCTTTTGCCGATGAGAAATAAAAAATATAAATGGTTAACAAGGTTACACATGCTAATAGGGGTAACACAAATTTTTGAATTTTTGCCATGGGACGCTTAATCCTTATTATTTTTATTATAATGAAAACCATTTAGTAGAAAGTTATTTAGAATGCTGAAGACTATCAAGAATTTCAATCTTGTCATTGGTTCATCCTTTCAATATTTTAAATATTCAATAAGTCGGTTTGTAATTTTTATTAATTCAATACATGTTATACAAAAAAGAGCCGCTAAAAAGCAGATCATCAAATCTTCAATATGTAAATAGTTAAAGCGGAAAAGAGCGGTTACTTCAGGAACGTATAATATTATACCGAGAAAAGTAATTGCACCGAATGCTATCCAATAGAATGCCGTATTCTTCTTTCTTAAAATTGTGAAAATCTCATCTTTCCACGATCTGTTCGATAAAATTAAACCAAGATTTGCAAGAATTAATGTTGTGAAAGATAACGCTCTTACCTCCCCAGCTCCTTTTCCGTTTTCTAATGCAATAAAATAAACTACCGAAACAGAAAATAAAACTGCCATACCTTGAGATAAACTGATTAATAAATTTCTTTTCCCGAATAAAGGTTCTTTAATATTTCGTGGAGGCTTACTTAGTAAACCGACTTCTTCTTTTTCAGCTTCAAAAACCATCGCGCATGCAGGATCAATAATCAATTGAAGAAAAACTATATGAATCGGGAATAAGATCAATTCTTTATTAAATATAAGCGGAAGTAATGATAATCCCGCTATAGGGACGTGTATAGAGATAATATACGTCATAGCCTTTTTCAAATTATCATAAATTCTTCTCCCCATTTTTACAGCACCGATAATAGAAGAAAAATCGTCATCCAGCAGAACCAACGAAGCAGATTCACGGGCAACATCTGTTCCTCTTCCTCCCATTGCTATTCCAATATTTGCAGATTTGAGAGCAGGGGCATCGTTTACTCCATCTCCAGTCATTGAAACAATTTCTCCATTAGCTTTTAAGGCATTTACAATTTTAAGCTTATGCTCGGGTGCAACCCTACAAAAAATATTAATGTCCTTAATCTTTTCAATTAGCATGCTGTCGCTTATCTCGTTCAATTCCTGCCCGATAATGAAGTTATCGGAATTTTTTAATCCAATTTGTGCAGCGATGTTTTTTGCGGTTCCCGGATGATCCCCGGTTATCATTATTACCCTGATCCCCGCATTATAACATTCCTTAATTGCTACTGATACAGTAGGACGAACAGGATCTGCAAAACCAATGAATCCAATGAAATCAAAATCAAAATCATGCTGATTTTCCGGTAATTCTTTCATGTCAAAAGTTGCATTAGACACACCAAGAACTCTAAGCCCTTCGCCACTCATTTTTTCCACAACCGCTAAAAGTTTTTCTTTCTCAAGATCATCTAAATGGCATAAATCAATGATTGCTTCCGGAGCCCCCTTTGCAGACATGGTCAATTGATTTTTACTGATTGATTTCCAAACATTAGTCATAGCGAGCAATTGCTTTGACAAAGGATATTCCTCCACTAATTCCCAATCAGAATGTAGATGTTCAGTACCGCTTAATTTTAATTCTCCCAATCTCTTAAGTGCCTTTTCCATTGGATCGAACGGGTCCTTTCTACTTGCTAAAATCCCATATTCAATTATTCCATGAAAACTCTCGGGGATGGGATTTTTCTCAATTTGGTTTGAATCCAAGAACATATTATTAGCATAGATCTTAGCTATTCCCATCTGGTTTAAAGTAAGAGTTCCTGTCTTATCTACACACAGAACAGTTGTGGCCCCAAGGGTTTCAATAACCGGAATGTGCCTTGTAAGCACATTTCGCTTTGACATTCTCCAAGCGCCTAATGCAAGAAAAATAGTAAGTACTACCGGAAATTCTTCCGGTAGAATTGCCATAGCTAAAGTCAATCCGGCAAGAAATCCTTGTATCCAATCATTTCTTACTACACCAAATACCAGAATAACAGTCAAACACAGAAAAGCTCCAATGATAGCAATTCTCTTAACTAATATTCCGGTTTCCTTTTTTAATAAAGTATCCTCTACTACTACATCCCGTAGTGATTTGCCGATCTTACCCATCTCCGTATTCTGACCGATTGCAATTACTTTAACAACACCTTGACCCTGAATAATCATAGAACCTGAATACACAAATGGAAGATCATCTCCGCCCGGTGTTTTTGTAATTATTAATTTAGCGTCTTCACTTTCTGTATTAGTTTTTCTAACCGGAACTGATTCTCCGGTCAACAATGATTCATCAGCACTCAAATTAATTGATTGAAGAACAAGTGCATCGGCAGGTACTCTGTCTCCTTCATTTAATATTATGATATCATCCTTTACAACTTCTCTTCCGGCAATTCTTTTTTCTTTTCCGTCTCTCATAACCAAGGCTCGCGGACTTGATAGATCCTTTAAGGCTTCTATAGCTCTTTCGGTCTTTCTCCCTTGTAGAAAAGTAATTCCCATGATCACAAATACAAACCCCAAGAGCAATATAGCTTCCTTAATATCTCCTAATAGTAAATAAAGTACGCCGCAAGCAACAAGTAAAAGGAACATCGGTTCCTTTACTACTTCGTAAGCAATAGTGAAGAGCCCCCTTTTTTTTGAAGAGGGCAGTTCATTATATCCGTCTTTTCTTAACTTTTCATTAGCCTCGCTTTGAGTTAGACCGCTGAATTTATTTAGATCAAAATATTTCATTTTTTACCTTACATTTCACTAATCATTTAATCAAATATACCACCTAATATCTCACTAAAACCGCCCCGTTTTTTATAAGGTTCGCTACATTTATCAAACTGTTTATCCTTATAATGACGGTTTTCATGGTTTTCCATACAATCATTTTTATAACCCTCATGATCATCTCTTCTATAATCTTCATGATCTCCTTCTGAGTGGTAATTAACATTGCTCAAATTTTTTTCATTTTCAATTATTCTTTGCAGCTCTCCTTTATCCAACCAAATTCCCATACATTTGGGACAGACATCAATATTTGCATTTATTTTTTTTACTTCATTCATAATAATTTCGCAATTAGGACACTTTCTCATAATTACTCCTCTACGCATAATAACTTTATTTGTGATTTATTCAATAGAAATTAAAACTCAATTCAGAAATCTGAATAGAATTCAGAACATCTTACTGGAATTACCTATTTGTATTTTTTTGTTAAATCTTATGAAAGGAAATTTGGAATATTTTGAGGGGGTTTGAGAATTTGAATTTTGTAGTCTGCTTTATTTATAACTGGTAAAACAAATCTCGTGAGAAAGAAATGAGCATCAAAATCTTGTAGTTCGACTATTACTGCAGAATCTTCTTCATTGTTTTCTTGTATTTGTAATTCAACAAGCGGGCAATTTGGTTGGGGCTCTACTAACCTTTTTGCATCGGCTGTAAAGTGAATAATTACTACAAGAATAATTTGTAATATGAGAAACTTTTTCATACGAAAATATAGAATTATTATATCTCAATAAAAATCATAATATTCTTACCTAACCCGGATAAACCGGAAATCACAAAAGTTAAATACCAAAAAACAAATAATTTTTCAGAAGAATCCCGAAAACTTTCGGGATATTCATCATGCAGTTCTATTCAATCATGCTTTTCGATATGAGCCCGAAAAATTCCGGGACAAAATTAATTTTCTGCCAAATATTAGACGAACTTGAGTGATAAAGTAATAAGAATTCTCTCTAAAAAGGTTACTCTTTACTTTTATATATTTTACTTCCGGATTATGAACTTTTCCCTCTGAATTCTCAATTCTGGCCTCTGAGGCATGTTGGCATCAAAGTCTATTAGCTGATTTATAATCGTTTTGCTAAAATTGGTATGGCAACGAAAAAAGTTATTCCTATAACTTAAACAAATTACCTGCTCCACGTTTCTTTGTCTAGAAGTAATCCTTGACAACAGAAGAGCATAAAATAATTTTCTTTAGAATTTTTGTCTCCTTTACAAAATATCAATTAGAAAAAACATGGCTTTATAATATTCTACTTGACTATAAATTAAAAGATTTCTAATTTAGTCTTAGCTAATAAATTAATAATTAGGGTACAGTTATTTTATTGTTAATATTATACGGCAAAAGACTTCCGCAAGGGGTAATTCAAATTTCTCCTTCTTCTCAATTAACTTCATCAAAGAATGAACAACCAAAAGTAATTTCCTTGATCCTTCCTAAATATTTCAACTATTCAAACCAATTTTCCAATCACATCTTTTCGTTTTTCAAAGAGATTTCTGACTGTGCCGACGACATGTTGGGTTATACCGCCTGTATGTTTGGGATTACCAATGACACGTTTGGCGTTACCAATGACATCTTTGGTGTTGCGGTTGGTAAGTTTGGAGTTGCCAATGATACTTTTGCGATTTCACATGATACGGTTGCTGTTTCCAATGACTTGTCTGGCATTTCCAATGATTCGTTTGTCGTTTCCAATGATACGGTTGCTGTTTCCAATGATATGTTTGCCGTTTCCAATGATATGTTTGCCGTTTCCAATGATATGTTTGCCGTTTCCAATGATATGTTTGCCGTTTCCAATGATATGTTTGCCGTTTCCAATGGCATGTTAGTTCGTTTTTCGTTTATAATTGCACTTTTTCTTCTTTTATCCAAAATAAACTATGAATTTTATTTTATTACTGCGGGGCAAACGGAAATAGCCCTTTAATCAAATAATATCTAATAAAATAGGAGGCTGTAATGGCTGTTAAGGTTGATTTTTTAGCGCAAGATAGTGACGCCCTTTTGTTGGCTGTCAACAATCATAGAAGCGCTATGGACACAAAAGGATTTTCCAACCAGGTCTATACCGGATTTATTGACGGAAAGGAAAACCTACGGGTAAAGGAAGTTGCCCAGCAAACGGCGGTTAAGACCGCGCAAGATAAAACCGCATTGCAGGAGTTTTACATTAGTGAAATTACCCGCACGATAAAGGTTATAAGAAGTGCGGTTAAATCTGCATTTGGAAAAGATGCCCAAAAGATGAGTCTTTTCCGTGTTAATGAACCGATTCCTAAAGCGGTTAAAGGCTTGCGCCCGATGTGCGAGTATTTAACAGGTGTTGCTTCGGTTAATACGGCAGTGCTTTTGGAAAACGGATTAAGCGGAAGTGATATTTCCGATCTCGGAACGTTTTTAACGAATCTTATAGCGGCTGATGCGGCGCAGGAAAATGCTAAAAAGCAACAGGTTGCCGCTACAAAAGCAAGAGATGTTGCCGCCGAAGATTTGAAGAAAATATGTACTAAGATCCGGAATTTTGCGGATGCTTGTTTTTCTAAGAAGCCCGAAGTTTTGGTAGAGTTTAAGCCAATAACAAGGGGACGCGGTGGAAAAGGAAAAGGTGGAGAGGAAACTCCGCCTGAGAATCCTACTCCCCCACCGGTACAGTAGAGAATTAGATAGTTAGCAAAAATATTCTGCGCAAAATGGCAAGAATATTAAAAATTTAAGAATAACGATTAACGATATTTGATTTTTGATGTGATAAAATCTTCTAACTTCTTAAATCGTTAATCCTTGTTCTGAGATCAATTATGGTTCTGGTTTACCAGGTTACGAATTAGGAATGGTTTGTTTGTCAAACCAAATATCTTAATTCCGTTCTTAATGTTAATTGAACGGAGGCGCTTGTGAAAAGAGTGCCTCCGGAATTTTCTTTAAGATCGTGATTATGATCTTTTTGATGAATTATAATTTTTGTCTGAAAGTGAGTAATGGAGGCGTTCGTTCAATATTATAAAAAAGTTATAGAGGAAAAATAAATTGGAGATAATATGAGATTACATTTTAGTTTAACACCTAACACTCAAACTGTTCCATTCGAGTATCAACATTTTTTAATTGGAACGTTTCATAAGTGGATGGGATGGAATGAACTGCATGATGAAATAAGTCTTTACTCATTGAGCTGGCTGCAAGCTTGCCTGCCGGACAGGCAGGGAGGAAAAATGGTTAAAGACGGTTTTAATTTCCCAAACGGCGCTAAGTGGTTTATAAGTTTTTGGGATGAGGAATTAGGCAAGCAATTGATTATGAATGCAATGAAAGAACCTGAGGTATGCTGCGGAATGGTTGTTAAAGAAATTCAGATGCAGGATACTCCCCAATTTGGTTCAAAAGAAAAATTTACTTTATCGAGTCCGGTATTTGTTAGAAAATATGATGAGCATAAAAAAGCTATCCATCTTACTTATAAAGATGAAGAAACGGATTTTTATTTAACGGAAACATTAAAGAAAAAATTAAAGAGCGCTAACCTAAAAGATGAGGTGAAAGTTTCTTTTGATAAAAATTATGCTACCCCAAAGACAAAACTTGTTCGCATAAATGGAATTGATAACCGCGCTAATTTTTGTCCGGTGATAATTGAAGGCAACCCGGAAGCGATTCAGTTTGCATGGAATGTTGGCGTTGGGCATTCAACTGGCTGCGGGTTTGGAGCTATCTATTAGAAGTATTATGTAAGGAAATAATGAAATGAATATCAGAAAAATGGTAGTTAAAGGAAAGGATGTATTACTCTTCTCCAAAGAGCATATTGAATACATTTCATTGACGGATATGGCAAAATCAAAAGATCCTGAACGAACAAACTATATTGTTCAAAACTGGATGAGGAACAGAAATACCATTGAATTTATTGGTTTATGGGAAGTTATTCATAATCCAATTTTTAAACGCATCGAATTCGATGCCTTTAGAAAAGAAGCCGGATTAAATAGTTTTTCCTTAACACCGCAGCGATGGGTAGAAAGAACTAATGCAGTCGGGATAATATCGAAATCCGGCAGATACGGCGGAACTTTTGCCCACCAGGATATTGCGTTTGAGTTTGCTTCCTGGATTAGCGCCGAGTTCAAACTTTATTTACTTGTTGAATTCCAGCGGTTGAAAGAGGAAGAAGCAAAAACTAAATCGCTTGAATGGAATATGCAACGAACCCTTGCAAAGGTGAATTATAAAATTCATACGGATGCGGTGAAAGAACATTTAGTTCCGGTTAGGATTACTAAAGAGCAGGAGAATTTTATTTACGCTTCTGAAGCGGATTTGTTAAATGTAGCTTTATTCGGGAAGACCGCTAAGGAGTGGAGAAACCATAGCGCAGCAAGCTGCAAGTAAAAAGTTGAAAGTATAAAGTTAAAAGTAAAAAATATAAAAAATATCTTGACACAAAAAACAAAAAGTTAAACGGTAATACTCTAACCTGGCAAAGCCAGAACCAAAATTGATTTACGAACAAGGATTAACGATTTTAGAAGTTAGAAGATTTTGTCACATCAAAAATCAAATATCGTTAATCGTTATTCTTAAATTCTTTTTATTTTCTTAAAATTATTCTCGCCATCTTTGGCAGAATATTTTTGCTAACTATATAAATAAAAACAGATGCTTATATCTATTGACCAAAGAAAAATTAATTGAGAATAGTATTTAATCTTGCATTATTCAGCAACATGATTAATAGCATACTTACCACAAGAAAAGTAGTTAGTTTAAAAATATTTCTTGACAAACATCTAAAGATTCCATATTTTAACACCATTAATAAGCACACCTTAATTTCAGAGCGAGAATAAAGTATCTAATTAGTAAATTTTACTATTTAATTAGTCTGTTGGCTTACTTAAAAATGATGGTAAGTACAATGGGTAAGTTTTTTTAATCTTTAACTTAATAGGAGCGGGTCTCTATGAAAAACAAATTAACTATTTTAGCATTGTTTGCACTCGTTAGTTTTAGTGTAATATTTGCACAAACCAAAACTGCCCCAGTTAATTCCTTAACCGGTGTTTCAATACAGCCAGTGTTTACTTGGACATATGCTGATGCTGTTACAAATTTTGACATTGCGATTAAAGCAGGTAGTTCAAGTACTGTCCTCAATGGAACAGGTGCAGGTCATACGGTAATTAATGCTAGTACTACAGTTGTTATAACTGGATCAGGTCCTTTTACTTATACTTTCAGTTCAACTGAAGTTAATAACTTACTTGATAATAATACAAAATATTATTGGAATGTAATTCCTGATGGACAAGCAGGTACTTTCGATGCCTCTTCAAATTCTTTTTCTTTTACAACTACTACATCTGCAGTTGCTTCACTTATTAGTCCTGTGATTGATGCAAACGTGCCAACATACAGACCGGTTTTATTCTCTTGGTCACTTAA
Organism: Ignavibacteriaceae bacterium; assembly: GCA_023229425.1. Taxonomy (GTDB): domain Bacteria; phylum Bacteroidota; class Ignavibacteria; order Ignavibacteriales; family Ignavibacteriaceae; genus UBA1563. The sequence goes on along the minus strand of JALNZG010000014.1, from coordinate 54,525 downwards.
CGCACCGGTTGGTTCTTTAACTTTTAAATTACAATATGTAACGAATGATGAAATTATTACTCCTGGTTCCGCTCCGGTTCCAGCTGATTGGGCAAATGCTGTTATTACAACTACTGTTCCTTGCGGAAGTGACGTAAGCCGTTATACTGAAAATCTTGCACCTGGCACAAAATATTGGTGGAGAGTAATAACCTACTACGGTTCAGGTATTGTTTCTTATTCACTTAATCGCTCATTTACAACCGGTGGCGGCGCGGTTGTTTCGGCAGCAGTTCCATCTTGGCCTGGTGGCTCAACGCTTGCTCCTACTAATGTTCCTACCAATACACCAACTCTTTATTGGTATACAAATAACCCAGATTTATTAGGTATTATTTTTGCTGTTGAGATTGCTACGGACGAAGATTTTACTATTCCATTAGTTAGCCTAAATAACGCTACAGGTTTAACCGGTCTTAATTATGTGGTTGACATAGCCGGTGCTGGCACAGCATTAAACCCCGGGAGACAATATTGGTGGAGAGTAGTAACAACTGGTACCGGAGACGACGGCCCACAAACATCTGCTGCAAAAAGTTTTAAAACAAACGGAACAGGAACAGTAGTTCAACCGAATGCTTCATATCCTTTAGAAGATATGACTGTTTATACACAATCACCCACCTTCCGTTGGTACTTAAATACACCTGCAAGCGGTATTACATACAAGGTTTACATTGATGGGGTTGATGTGGGTCATCTTGACGGAACAGTTGTTGACCAATGGTCTTACTTAACACCTACTTCTTTGCTTCCAGGAGACCATACTTGGTCTGTTGTAGCGACTAATGGAACTGTTACTTTGTCATCAGATGTAATTGGTTTTACAGTTGCCGGAGGAATATTGCAAGGTTTGCCGGTTGCTTATTGGCCTGTTGGTAATGCGACTATTTACACAACTACGCCAACGTTATCATGGTACTTAGCAGGTTCAACATTGGGATTAGAGAGTTTTAAAGTTGCATTTTCTACAGTTGAGGTTAATTTAGCCAACTTCAATATTTCAATTCCAGCTAATACATTCGGCGCTTATTACACGAAGGGGAATTTTTCCACTGCTGATGCAAATACAAGATCCGTAAACATAAGTGATATGGTTGCTCCAAGTGTCCTTACCCTTGGGTTTGGGCAACATTATTACTGGGCGGTAGCGTCTTATGATGCTCAGGGTGCATCTCATTACTCTGTTGCTTCGCAAGGTGAGTTTACAATAGCTGGCACAACCGGGTCGATAGTACCGGTAGCATCATATCCAAAAGGTGATGTGACCATTCACTCTACTTCAGCTACACTGTCTTGGTATGTTACCGGCTCAACTATAGGGATTGACCATTATAGAGTTGTATATAGTAGAAGGTCGGATTTAGTTGAAGATGGTATAAATACTTTCACTGCTGAACCGACAGACCAGAATTTACCTATTACTGATTTGGTACCAGGAGCTACATATTATTGGAAAGTTGCATCGCATAACGGAACAGCTCTATCTGATTATTCAAGTCCTACTGCATCATTTGTAGTTGCAGCTACAGCAAATGGAAGTGTTATAGTACCGTTAGTAGGCGGACCAAGTAATAATGTAAGTATTGCTACCACCTCACCAATGATATCTTGGGTAATTCCAACCCAGGCTATAGCGCCATTAAAATATGAATTGCAGTATTCGAAACAACAAGATATGAGCAGTGCAACAACAGTAAGCGGCATTAACAGTCCATCGCAAGTTGTTACCGGATTATCTTCAAGTCAAGAATATTATTGGAGAGTTCGTTCAGTAAATGAAAAGGGAGAATCCTCAGCTTATTCAGAAGCAGGCAGATTTGTGGTTAATGCAACAACGGCTGTAGAGGATCAAACAGTTCTTCCAACAGCATTTGCGTTATCACAAAATTATCCGAATCCATTTAATCCGACTACACAGATCAGTTATGCACTTCCGCAGAATTCATACGTAAGTATAAAAGTTTACGATATGTTAGGACGCGAAGTAAAGACACTATTGAATAATGAAGTATTAGCGGGCAACCATTCTGTAACCTGGAACGGTGACGATAATAACGGAATGAAGGTAGTGAGCGGAGTTTACCTTTACAAGATCAATGCAGGAGACTTTGTTAAAACGATGAAGTTGATCTTGATGAAGTAATTAGGAATTAGGAATTAGGAATGAAATCCCTCAGCAATGAGGGATTTTTTTTTACCGGAAGGCATTGGTGAATAATTCAGAGAGAAGCATTCATTAAATTATTTGGGATATTTTAATAGTCTTTTATATCTTTCTCTTGGGGAAAAATTTTTCATAAACGGCTTTTTTATTATCTTTAAGTGTAAATATTTAAGACTTTATGTAATTAATGAAAAGGAACGATACTAATGTTCAAAGATGAAAAAAATCATAGTGTACTACTACTCTGCCTCACTATTATTTTCACAATCATGATATCATATATTCCTGCTGATACTAAAATATTAAATTATCAGCTTAAAAAAATAGATTTGTTTATGGATATTAAACCAGATTCTTTGATGGACTTTTCACAATTTAAATTTGGACAGAAACCACTAACAGCAAATCTTTTTTCTGCATCGATGAATAAAGACATATTAGAGGGACTACTTGCCTATACTAAAACACTTCCATCAGAGTTAAATGAAGCAAATAATGAAGTTCAGATAAAAAATATTCCTCTTTCAGGTAATGTATCTCAAATGAATTATTTTTTCCAGGCATTAAAACAGGCAAAATCTAAAAAAGTAAGAATTGCCGATTACGGCGATTCCGGTAATGAAGGCGATCTGATCACCGCTGACATTCGAGAAAGATTCCAAAGTGAATTTAGTGGCAACGGTGTGGGAATGATGGCAATTACTTCACAGGATATTACCTTCAGGGTTACCACCAAGCATTCATTCAGTGATAATTGGAAAACCGTATCGGTTTTAACCGGTAAAGAAGGAGATATTCCAATTGGGCTAAATGGATTTGTCTCAATTCCACAGGGAGTTGCATGGGTCCAATATGAAACCAAAGGTCCTTATAAAAACTCAAAATATTTTACCTCTGCAAAAGTCTATTATACAAATGCAAAAGCATCATCAATAAAATATTCGTTCAATAACGGGGCGGAGCAAACCGCTACGTTACAAGCCGGAAGCGGTGTTAAAGAATTAGTTCTTTCAGCTTCGGGTAACGCAACTTCATTTAAAATGACGACTACGATGGCTTACCAGGCTCAATTTTTTGGTGTTAGTCTTGAATCAGGGAATGGAGTTTATGTTGATAATTATCCTTGGCGTGGAAATTCCGGAGTTTCTTTCAAAGATATTCCGGATTTCGTGAAGAAAGATTTTCAGAAATATTTAGATTACAAGTTGCTTATTCTTACCTACGGTGCGAATATGATGACAGCAGGAAATATAAACTTCACATGGTACGAAAATCAGATGATCAAAGTAATTCAAGATTTGAAAACTTATTTTCCACAGACGAGTATTTTATTGGTTGGGATGGGGGACAGAGTTACAAAACGAGGGTCTCGAATGTTTACTGACCCAAATGTTTATAAGATGCACCAATCCCAAAAAAATATTGTAAACGCTACAGGGATTACATACTGGGATAAGTTTGATGCAATGGGAGGAGAGAACTCTATGTTGGATTGGGTAAACTCCAATCTAGCTTCAAAAGATTATGGGCATCTTAATGAATTAGGCGCAAAAAAAATGGCGGGAATGGTTTCCGACCTTTTAATAGATGAATATAGAAAAAAATAATATCATTAATGGAGAAACAAAAAAATGATCTCAGATAAATTAAAGCAAGTTATTCAAAAAGAGCTGAATCTAAAAGAATTTGATCTAAAAGCTGAAACTATTGCCAGCCAAGTTCCGGGGTGGGATTCACTGAATCATATCAATATCATTCTTGCCATTGAAAAAGAATACGGCATCAAGTTTAAAGGATTAGAAATATTAAAAGCGAAAAATATTGGCGATTTACAGAAACTTATCGACTCAAAAATTCCCGCTTAACTTTTTGAAAAAGGAGGCTGTCTCAAAAGCAAAATTGGTTAAGTGTAATGCGAAATTTATTTCGCTTTTTCCTTATATTTAACGAACTAAAGTTGGTTTTACAATACCAAAAATGCTTTTGGCTAGCCCCCATATCTTTTATCGATCAGAAAAATTTAGGAGAAATTAATGCCGCAAGCAATAGACTTTGGGAAATTATTTTCGCTATTTACTTACGATAAATATGATCCGCTTTTATTTGGTTCCAGTTTATTTCTTTTCTTTTTTCTTTTTGTTTTACTAGTACAAAGGCTTTTCAGCAACCAAAAAACTTTACGCATTTATTCACTTCTTTTCTTTTCTCTTTTCTTTTACTACAAAGCCGCAGGGATTTATCTACTCTTACTCCTTTTTTCTTCAGCATTTAATTTTTATTTCGGGAAATTAATTTACGAGAGCAAAACAGCAAAACTGAAAAAGATATTTTTCATTACAGCATTAATTGTTAATCTCGGATTGCTAGGTTATTTCAAATACACTAATTTCTTTTTGCAGATTATCAACGATCTCGAACTCGGAACGATTGAACCTTTGCACATATTCCTCCCCATCGGCATTTCATTTTTTACCTTTAAAGCGTTAAGCTACGTTATCGAAATTTATATGGAGATGTTTGAACCGGTGAAAAGTTTCAGAGATTTTTCACTTTTCATTTTCTTTTTCCCGAATGTTTTAATGGGTCCAATAGATAGGGCTTCAGCTTTTTTACCTCAAATAGAAGAAGACAATCCAATTACGAAAGAAGATGTAGGACGTGCGCTTTTTTTGATTTCGTGCGGTTTGATTAAAAAATATGCAATTGCCGATTATATTTCTCTCAATTTTAATGAAAGAGTTTTCGGCTTCCCGTTGCGTTTTACCGGTGTTGAAAATCTCTTAGCTATTTACGGAAGAGCTCTCCAAGGCTATTGCGATTTTTCCGGCTATACAGATATGGCATTAGGAGTTGGATTGCTTTTAGGTTTTAAATTGATGGATAATTTTAATAGGCCATTTAAGGCAACAAGTGTTGGCGATTATTGGCGGCGATGGCATTTATCATTATCTACATGGTTGTTGGATTATTTATTTAAACCGCTTCAAATATCTTTTCGCTCAATGAGGAAATGGGGGACCGCACTTGCTATTTTCTTTACTTTTTTTGCTGTCGGTTTATGGCATGGACCAAATTGGACGTTCATTTTTTTCGGCATATTACATAGTTTTTATTTAATCTTTGGAATGTTTACTCAGCCGATCAGGAAAAAATTTACAGACAGCATAAAAATTACAGGAACTAAATTCCACAAATTTTTACAGGTGGTTTTTACATTTCATCTTTTAGCATTTACTGCTATCTTGTTTGGGTCTCCGTCGTTGCAATACACTCTTGATATGATGCATCAAATATTTACTTTTTTTCATCCTGAAGTTTTTCCACAATTCGTACAAGCCTATACAACTATTTTTGTTTTAATTGTATTCGGATACTTGGTGCATTTTCTGCCAAAGTCGGTTGAAGAAAAAGTAAAAAATTTAGTTATTAAAATGCCGTTGGTTTTGCAAGCGGTTTTATTTGCCATAGTAATTTGGATAGTTGTTCAATTTAAATCAGCGGCAATGATGCCGTTTATATATTTTCAGTTTTAGTGTCTTAACATTGTAGTTCAAGTAATATTGTGTAAAATATTATTGATATTAATAGATTGGTTGAATGACTGAATGAAGATGAATGGATGAATGCTTTCCATTAAATTTTAGAATGGTGGAGCCACTGACCATCCCTAAAGCTTTCGGGATTTGATCTCAATCAAGAGATATTACAGAAATGAAAAACATTCATTCCCCATGGGAATGTAAATTAAAGGGGGGATTCTATTTTACAAAGCATGCCATGGATTTAACACCTACGGCGTTAGAAAAAGAATACCAAAAAAACAAGAATTTATCCAAAGATAATATACATTCGCTGATTTTAAATTGTTCAGTTTCGGTTTATCAATTTTAGGGATTGATAAGAACTTAAGAGAGAATTTTTTCCATTAAGTATTTTCCTCTGGCAGGAAGATAGTCTAAAACTTTTTCGTCTTCAGTTGATTTTTCGTAAATCAACTCAAATCCTAATTTATTATACGCTTTAAAAGCGGATTCATTAGTTATTGTTGGTCTTAATTGGGCTTTTTTAAGCTGCGGGAAAAGTTCTTTTTGGATCTTTATATGTTCATTAATGAGTTTCCCGACCAATCCTTTTCCTCTAAATTTTTCATTTACATAAGCGTTAGCTATTTGCAGAGTATCCTTTTCACGTTTGATATTAAGTTCTTGAAGCGTTGTAAAAAAGCGTTTGGCATCGCGAATCTTCTCATGTGGAATAAATCCAAATAAAATATCTGCTTTTAATACGGCACTCGATGAACCGTTTGCCCCTTCAACCCAAGCGCCACAAGCTCCGGCATATTCTCCGTTAATTTCCGCTATTAGATAATCCGAGTAACATAATTCTTGTCCAGTAACATTTTCAGATAAAATATCTCTAAAGATAGAAATTAGTTCATCCTCGGTTAATGAAAAAATGTTGCAATAACTAATTTTATTCGTAAGACTTTTTTCTGCCTCAATAATTGTTTCTATAATGAAATCGATATCTTGCGATGCGGCATTTCGAATAACTAAAGGAGGTTCCATAAAAAGATCCTTTGCTTAGAAAATTTAACTCTTAAATAAGATTGATGAGTCTTGTCTCAAAAAATACATTTCAATAAAATATGTATTGAAGTTGTGCATAATCAAACACAGAAAACAAGATTTGGTTTGTTTTAGAGTAGACTCATAAATCTTTTTCCATCAGAACAAAACAATTGGCAGGCAGTATTGATAATGCTTCAATATCATCAAAATTAAACTCACGGATAGTGACATAACCTAATTTTTTATAAACATTTAATGCGCTCTCATTTCCCTTTGCGACAATTAACTGAGATTTATTTGTAGTCGGATGGTTAATCTTATTTAATCTAAAATGTTCGTTAATTATTTTTGTACTAATCCCTAACCCCCTGAAGTCTTCATTTACAAAAACCGATTCAATTTGCAGGCATAGTTTTTCTCTGGTTATCTGTATTCCTTTTATCAAAGGAGAAATTGTTTTTGAATATTCGATGTTCTCTTCTTTTAAATGGTGATAGAGGAGATTGAATTTAATTAAAGAGCTTGGTAAATCATCAATGGCTTCTATCCATGAGCAGCATGACCCAACATTTAGCCCATTAATTTTCGCGACTAAAAAATGAGATAAACAAAATTCATGACCTGGTATATCCTCAAGTAAAATAAGTCTTAAGATATTCTGAAACTCCATCAGTGATATATTAAATATTTTACAATAACTAATTCGGTCAGTATTATTTCTCGAAGATTCGATAATAGATTCAATAATAATATCAATGTCCTCTTCAGTTGCTTTTTGAATTGTAATTAAATTATTCATCTGATGTTTTTTCTAAGTCCAAATGTTAAAAATAAAAGTTAAAATGCTAAAGTTATTTGATTAATCGTGAAGCTTGCAAAGTGTCAAGTTCCACTAATATTTTTTCATTAAAAGGGTAATATTTGAAAATATTTAAGTTGTCTGATCTTCTAGTGATAATAGGCTTAAAACCAAGGTTTATGAAAGCATTCAACGATTTGAAGTTAGCTTTGAACAAAATTGATTGTATATTCGGTAAACTTTTTAATTCGGGAAGATATTTTTTGATATTTTCGATAATCAAAATAGTAAAAACTCCCTTTCTCCTAAATTGTTCACGTACGTAACCATATTCTAATTGAATCGAGCCACTCTTTCTTTCAATCGATAAGGAATTGATAAGCGAAAGTTCATCCAGTTGTTTAACAAGCTTTTCTTTTTCCAATACACTCATAAGAAGAGTTGACTTAATGATAGCATTTGAGATTCCATCTTTTTCTTCAATCCATGAGTTGAGCGCTCCAATGTATTCACCTTCAGACTCGGCTATAAGAAAACCAGAGAGATGATATTCGTTGTTCTCAAAATTTTCAGTTAGAATACTCGATAGAGAACCGCGATAGTTATTAATATTTAAATTGAAGATATTACATGCACTAATGACATTCGTTCCACTTTTATCCGATTCGATAATCGTCTCGATAATAAAATCAATATCCGAAATAGTAGCTTTTCTGATTGTTAAGTTCGGCAGCATAAGAATTTTACTATGTCCTAATAATGTGAGAAATAATTCTGATAACTAATATGCTTCATAAGATAACAATTTTCTTAAGTTAATAGTTCATTTAATTTTTTACGGTCAACTTTTCCATTCATATTTAGTGGGAAAAGCGGTAGTGAACTCATAGAAGTAGGTACCATGTAAGTGGGAATTTTTGAAGCTAAATAATTCTCAAGTTCTTTTAAATCTCCTAAATAATTTTCCAAAAATAAATGAAGTTGGGTTGTTCCTGAATTATTCTGGACAGGAAGAGCAGCCACGTTTACTAAATTTGTGAAATTTCGTACATGATGTTCAATTTCTCCAAGTTCAACTCTAAAACCCTGAATCTTAACCTGAAAATCAATTCTACCGCAGTAAAGAAAATCACCCTCCTCGTCAATCAATCCGAGATCGCCGGTACGATAAAAGATTTCTTCTTCACCATTAGTGCTAAGTGTAAAAAATGATTCATTATTTTTTTCTTCATTTTTCCAATAACCGGGGGTTACCTGTGGACCACTTAAACAAAGTTCACCTTTTTCATTAATAGGGAGAAGTTTTTTATTCTCATTAATAACGATGGCTTTCATGTTTTCCATCTCTTTACCGATAGCAATAGCACCGTTGAACGTTTTTGATTTACCATTTTCAGGATCGAAATCATAAATTAAACAAAACACTGTGGCTTCAGTTGGTCCGTATGCATTTATAATTTTCCCATTAGGGATACATTTTAACCACTCATGGGCAATATCATCATACAAAGCCTCGCCGCAGAATAACGTGTACTTTAATTCCGGTAAATTAATTTCCGGAAAATAAGGACGAAGGTATGTGATCATCGAAGGGACCATACAAGCAAAAGTGATTTGATGCTCTTCCAACGTAATATAAACGTTGGCATATTTTATCCCTTCGGATGGAATTGGATAAATACATGAGCCGGTAACGAGTGGAGCAAAATAGCAGATTACAGAAAAATCAAAAGTTAGATCAAACATTTGCAGAAACTTATCGTTCTCGTCAATTTTGTAACCAAGCGCAAAAAAAGCGTCGATAAAAGCATCAACATTTTTTCTTTGGATTGGAACTCCTTTCGGAACTCCGGTACTTCCCGATGTGAAAAGAATATATGCGATTTCTTCTCCGCTAACATTCGGAAGGGAATAGTCAATTTTAACTTCTGGTAATTCTGAAGTAACAATAACGTGGAGATGATTTGCTTCGGCTAATTCTTTCACACGATCGTCTAACTTACTCGTTAAGATCGTAGTTAATTCAGCTTGTTGAATAACCGAGTTATTTCTATCTAAAGGATTTTTGGGATTTATTGGAACATATCCAACTCCGGCAAACAACGATCCGTAGATGGAAGCATACGTATAAAAATCATGGGATTCAAAAGCGATTAATCCGTAAAGTTTTTGGTTCCCTGAACAATCCTTTTCTATTTGTCTTCTAATTTTTGAAACAGCTAAAGCTAATTGTTTATACGTGTAATAAGTATTATCGATGCAAAAAGCGTTTTGATCGGAATATTTTTGAAATGATTGGCTGATTTTATTAAGCAGCAAAAGTTGCCTCAAGTATTTTTTTTTATAGTGAAATATAAAGACTTAAATAGAGAAAACGAAGAAATATTTCTGAAATTAACGTGTTAACAATTTATTATATGATAATTTTTAGCGAATTATTTTTATCTTTCAGTAAGATTATAAATGGATTTTAAATGAAACGAATTCTTTCTAACTTTATTTTTATATTAGCTTTTTTACAAACAACGAATGCCCAAACCGATTTGAAAAATATTGAAGAACTTATTCTGGAGGCTAAAAATACATTTGCTCCGGATAAACGAACAGCGATTTTTGACGTCCTTGTTTCTGAAGTTGCAGAAAGTTTTGTTTTAACCGGCGAGACGAATTTACCGGAAGCGAAAAGTTTTCTTTTAAAAAGAATTGTAAATTCACAAATAAAAGATGAAATTAAAATATTACCTGAAGATATTCTTGGAGAAAGAATATTCGGGATAGTAAATATTTCAGTTGCAAATATCCGTACAAAGCCTGAGCATTCCGCTGAAATGGCGACTCAAGCTCTTCTCGGTTCAATTGTGAAGATATATAAAAAAACAAATGATGACTGGTACTTAGTTCAAACACCCGATAATTATATTAGTTGGGTTGATGGAGATGGAATTCAACCGGTAACTAAAGAGGAAGTTGAGAATTGGAAAAATTCAAACAAAATTATATTTACAAAAAATTATGGTTCTGCAATTGAGAATACTGAAGAAAGAAGTAACCTGGTTTCCGATCTTGTTTATGGTAATTTATTAAAACTCGTTTCATCGGAGAATAATGTTTGTAAAGTTGAATTTCCAGATGGGAGAAAGGCTTTTATAAAAGATAGTGAAGTTGAAGTATTTTCTGATTGGCTGCAAAACCGTAATTGCACAAAAGAAAATGTTGTTAATACCGCAAAAAGGTTTATGGGAATTCCTTATTTGTGGGGAGGAACATCAGCTAAAGGGCTTGATTGCAGCGGATTTACGAAAACCGTATTTTTTGAAAACAGAATTATTATTCCGCGTGACGCTTCACAACAGGTGTTTGTTGGCGAAACAGTAAACACGGAGAAAGATTTTTCAAATTTACAAGCGGGAGATCTATTGTTTTTCGGATTCTCTGCCACCCCAAATCGGAAAGAACGGATTACTCATGTTGCTATCTATTTGGGTGATAATGATTTTATCCACGCATCCGGTAGAGTCCGCATCAATAGCTTTGAAAGATCAAAAAACAGTTTCAGCAAACATCGTTTAAATACTTTTATATGTGCAAAAAGAATTGTTACTTCGCTTAATCAGAATGGAATCCAGTCAATCGAATCAAATCCATTTTATAAATAGGAATGATCATGCAGCAAAACAGAAGAAATTTTTTAAAGACATCGGGAATTGCATTAGGAACCGTTCTAGGTTCATCTTTTCCCTCCAACATTTTTTCTAAAGGAATTTCAAACACTATGAAATCATCAAAATTACAATTGCGGTTTCGTCCTTATACTTTAGAGTTGAAACACGTTTTTACTATTGCAACAAGCTCACGCACTACAACTCCCGTAATGCTAACAGAAGTTGAGTATGATGGAATTATCGGTTACGGTGAAGCTTCTATGCCTCCGTATCTCGGTGAAACTCAAGAGACGGCAGCGGCATTTCTATTAAAAGTAAATTTGGCCCAATTTGAAAATCCATTTGAACTTGAAAAAATTTTGAATTACGTTGATGCGATTGAGATTAAGAATCTAGCGGCAAAAGCCTCGGTGGATATTGCCATGCATGACTTGATCGGCAAATTATTAAATCAGCCATGGTACAACATTTGGGGATTTGATAAAACTAAAACACCGGTCACTTCATTTACCATTGGAATTGATAAACCCGAAGTTGTTCGTCAAAAAGTTAAAGAAGCCGAAGAATATAAAATTCTAAAAGTTAAGCTCGGTAGAGAAACGGATAAAGAAATGATTGAAACTATTCGCTCGGTTACCGACAAACCCATTACTGTTGATGTTAATCAAGGTTGGAAAGATAAAAATATTGCATTAGAAATGATCCATTGGTTAAAAGAAAGAAATATTCTCTTCATAGAACAACCAATGGCGAAAGAAAATATTGATGATAACGCGTGGCTTACAGAACATTCTCCGCTTCCAACTATCGGTGACGAATCAGTTCAACGGTTGCCCGATGTAATTAGAGCAAAAGGAGTTTACTCCGGGATCAATATTAAATTGATGAAAAGCACCGGTATGCGCGAGGCTTATAAAATGATGCTCCTTGCCCGTTCATTCGGAATGAAAGTCATGCTCGGATGTATGACGGAAACTTCTTGCGCTATTTCTGCTGCATCGCATCTCTCTCCAATGGTTGATTGGGCTGACCTTGACGGCGCTTTGTTGATTGGAAATGACATTTTTTCCGGGACAAAAATTTTAGATGGAAGGGTAACGTTATCCGATCAACCAGGGATTGGCGTTGTTAAATTATAATGGTATCTAGATCAATCATTAAGGCTAACCAATTTATGTTCAAAAAAAATATTCTTCGTTTTACTATTCTTTTTTTTTCATCAATCCAATTCAGTTGTAATGCTGCCGGCGGTGAGATCGTTGTAAGAGCCAATCAAGTTGGGTTTTTGCCGAACGATATAAAGACGGCTATCGTTATGTCGAAAATTGATTTATCGAAAACTCCCTTCTCTATTGTTAATGCAAAAAATGAAAAAATAATTTATAAAGGAGAAATAGATACTTCGCGCGGTAATTGGGGAAAATTTCCATACAATTACCAAATTGATTTTTCCTGGATAGCAGACGCCGGTGTTTATCATATAGAAATTAAGGATAAAAATTTTTTTACTTTTAAAATTTCAAAAAATATTTATGAGGGGATTACCGATTCACTTTTGTTATTTCTAAAAGTTCAGCGATGCGGTCCTACAAAACCTTTTCTGCACGAACCTTGTCATCTGTTTGATTCGCCTCAAATTATTGGAGATGATGTTGAAGGGGGGATTGATGTAACCGGAGGGTGGCATGATGCAGGCGATTACGTAAAATTCCTTAACACAACAGCATATACAACCTATCTTCTTCTTTTTAGTTATGAATTTAATAAGCCCAAATTTGAGTTTGATCATAATAAAAACAATGAACCTGATGTGCTTGAAGAAGCACGGATTGGTATTGATTGGCTCTTAAGAGCATGCTATAAAAAAGACAAATTTATTACTCAGGTACAAGATTCTCGAGATCATGCAGAAAGCTGGCGATTACCGGAAAATGATTCTCTTAAATATGATAGACCGGCATTTACAGGAATCGGTAAAAACATGGTGGGTTTAGTTTCGGCAACACTTTCTTTAGCTTCGCGAATCTGGAGGGAAAGATTTTCCGATACACAAAATGCTGATAAATGGCTTGCCGCCGCAAAGGAAATTTATCAAGTGAGAAATCAAGTGCCTGATGTTGATATTGTACAATCAGGTATGTATCAAGATTCCCGCTTTTGGGGAAAGCTAGCTCTTGGTGCTATAGAACTCTATAAATCAACAAAAGAAACAAAATATTTAACAGATTCGTTTGTTTATGGAGACAGTGCAAAATCTGATTATTGGTGGAGTTGGGGAGATATCGATGCTTTGGCTCAATTTAGAATTGCAGAACACAATACCCGTTTTGCTCAATATCTTCAAAATAATCTTATCGCTTTTAACACAAATAAAAACAAAATGATTTTCGGAGAGGGAACGGTCTATTCTTGGGGAACTACAAACACTTTTCTTGGTATCGCACTCCAGGCAATTCTGTGGAAAAAATTGACCCGAAGTTCTGAGTATGATACTTTAAAATTTTTCCAGAGCGATTATTTATTGGGTAAAAATCCGTGGGGAATTTCTTTCATTTATAATATCGGGAAAAATTTTAGCAAAAACTTCCATTCACAAATTTCACATTTTCGTAACGGTTACCTCCCTGGCGCTGTGTCTGCCGGACCAGCTCCCAAAGTTATCCTAGACAATTATAAAATTCACCGGTCTAACTTTACCTATTCAGAATTTAATTCTGATGATATTCTTTACTTTGATGATAAAGCAGACTACATTACTAATGAACCTACAATTGTTTCGAATGCAACAGCAATTTTTGTGTTCGGGCAGTTGGTTCGGTAATGATGTTTTATTTTGAAGCAATCCGGTTGGTAAATCTCTGATTGAGACAAAGCACTATTCATTTCACCTTAAAAATAGTTGATAATCGAAAGATAATTCAGGCATAGTGTTTGTTACACTTTGTTATGAAAAAAGAGATACAGCTATGAAAAAGAAATTAAATTTAATACCTACCGGTATTAGCGTTGTAGATAAAGCTTGGGGCGGATTCTACCGTGGAGGCACTTATCTATTAATTGGACAACGCAAATCAGGTAAAACGCTAGTCGGGCTTCAATATGCTATGGAAAGTGCAAAGAATAAAGAAGTCTGTCTATTTTTTACAAGTATGCGCCCGAAAGATTTGATGATCCATGCGGCGTCTATCGATTTTGATTTGCAGTCTTACATGAATCAAAATCTGATTATTGTAGTACGTGTTGCACCTCCCACCGACCTCTATGAGTTAGGCAATCCGGATAATTTTTTAATTGAGTACCTGAATGACATTGTTACCGTCGTTGATCAATACCAGCCAAATAGATTGATATTTGATGAATTAACTCATTTTATCGGATTTGAAAATCCACAAACTTTGGAACAAACCTTCATACAAACCATAGAAACCATTGAAGATAAAAATGTTACAAGTCTTTTTGTTGTAGCCGAACCCGCAACTCCGTTAGCACAACTTCTTGTTGATGGGATTGTTCAGCATTCTACTGCAGTTATTTATTTGCAGAAACAAGCAGATGAAGAGGGAAAAGTCACCGGTGGACGCGCAACTATTACACCTAATATTGGACATACTGAGGGTCAATTTGTTGCTGATTATTATATTGAACCATATAAAGGAGTTTATTTCGATTTTGAACAAACACCTAAATTTCAAAATCCATTTCCTGTAGTAAATACTGTTGAATTACAGCAAGAGAAATCTGAATTATTACCTGCTTCAAATCAGTCATCAAAATATAAACCACTTACAAATATTGATTTTGTTCCTGAGAAATTCTCTTTTTCAAATTTATATGATATAAATGATTTTACGTTAATATTAAATAACCAGATTGCTTTATTTAAAAGTACCGGACAACCGTTTACTCTTTTTTCGATGAAGCTTGATGAGATTGC
Organism: Ignavibacteriaceae bacterium; assembly: GCA_023229425.1. Classification (GTDB taxonomy): domain Bacteria; phylum Bacteroidota; class Ignavibacteria; order Ignavibacteriales; family Ignavibacteriaceae; genus UBA1563. The sequence continues at coordinate 39,353 of JALNZG010000014.1, read as the reverse complement.
CGAACGGCAAAAGATATTAACGATCAATCAGCTTCAGAATGCAATTCGTTTATCAACAGATAAAAAAGATAAACTCTGTATTGTAAATAATAAAATTTTAATTTTAATGAGTAAAGCTGATGAAAAGACGTTAAATCAATTGGTTTCTAAAATAAGAAGTAATCTGCCAAACTCTGATCCTAAATTTCAAGAAATAATAATGAATTATATTTTTGCATGCACCTATCAAGTAAATGATAAGGTGGAGAATGCAGAATATATTCTGCACGAAATATTAGAAGACGAGCCTTCACGATAATGAGATCTATTATGCCAAGGATCGCTTTCAAATTTCTCTTTCTAGTCGTATTATCAGTAATAATATTTCCTCAAAAGAAGTCGGAACGACCCTCTGGGAAAGTGGATGTCATTCGAAACGAAGCGATCAGACAAATGAATATTGGTAAATATGGCGAAGCGATTGATTTGTTAAATAAAGTAGTCTCCGCCTATCCGCAAGAAGTTGAAGGATACAACCTCCGCGGGCTATCTTATGAAAAGAGAGATCAACTTATGGAAGCTGTTTATGATTTTCGTGCAGCAAGAAGAATCGCTCCCAATAATCAGGAAGTTGCTAAGAATTTAGCCAGAGCTACAAAAAACTGGTATGATCAGCTTTACCAAAAAATTGAAGGACATAGAAGAGAAATCGCCATTAATCCTGCTAAACCGGTAAACTATTTAGAGATTGGTAAATGCTACAAACATCTTGGTCAGTGGGTAACAGCAGAAGAATGGTATGACGAGTATTTGAAAAGGGAAGAAGGCTCGGCAGACGAAATTATCCGTTATACAGAAATTCTTGCCCGAAATAATCATATTGAAAAAGGAGAAAAAATCTTAAAAATTTATGTATCAAAATATCCTGAAGACCACCGCTTATGGAGCCGATATGGTTATTTTACTCTTTGGCTTGGGAAGAAAAAAATTGCTCTTGAGGCTTTTGAAAAAGCTTTATCATTTCGTCCTTATTTTAAAGAGGCAATGGATGGATACGATTTAGCTCGTGATAAAGGCTATACTTACACTTATTTTGATACGACGTATCGCAAATTGGAGAAGCAAAGACCACAAGAATATACTATCGATAAATACTACCGGATGCTGAAACGAGACCCGGTTGATAGTGAAACAAGATTTGCTTTGGTGAACGAATTGAAAAAAGTAAATCGTATTGAAGAAGCTTATGAACAGTTAGTTTACATGCAGCCGAAACTTGGTACAACAGAACGTTTTACAACACTCTGGGATGCTATTACTGTTGAACGGGAAAAATTATTCAATCAAAGAAAAGAAGATTATACTAAAAAATTTGAGAAGAATCCCAGTAATAAAGAAGCCGCATTGTTTTTAGCCGATGCCTACGCCAACTTAAGTGATTTTGATGGTGCAATTGGTACGTTGGAAAAATATTTGCAAGCAGCTCCCGGTGAACATACTGATGTAACTTTTAAAATCGCTCAATATTCGGCTTGGAATAAAGACTGGGAAAAGGCAAATAATAATTTAGATCAGGCTCTTAAGAGTAATCCAGATAATCTCGAATATCAATTACTTAGAGGACAACTAAGTGTTTGGACCCAAAAGGATTTGGATGTGGCTGAAGGGTATCTTAATAACTACTTAGGCAAAAATCCAAATAGTATGGAAGCTTTGTTGGGATTGGGCGCATTATATCTTCAAAAAAGGGATTTTCCAAAATCAGAACAATATGCAAACACAGCTTTTGGAATTGATTCAACCAGTGAAGCTGTTGCTCAACTTATGACAAGCATAGAATTTCAAAAAATGCGGGCAGAACAAGATCGGCTTTTTGGAGTTTTGAATGACGGAAGAAACCTCTATTATGAAGGAAAATGCGAAGAAGCGTTACCAAAATATGAAGAATTTCTTTCAAAGACTGAGAATGCAAATGTTTATCAAAAGGAATTTGCTGATGTACAATCATGCGCAAAAAATTATTCTACTGCAATTTCAATTTATGATCAGTTGCTCAATCAAAATTATGATTTTGATGTTGCTTTAGCAAGAGCGAATGCATACTACTATAGCGGTGATTCCTTAAATGCCCTAAATGAATTTAAAAAGTTATCAAGCGAACAACCCGTGAATGTTGATGTAAAAATTCTTCTCGGAGATTCTTATGCCAAAAATAGGATGTATTCAGAAGCTGAAGATACATATGAAGCATTGTTAGACTCAACGAAGGATTCAACGCAAATTGCATTATTAACTCAAAGATTAGGCTGGCTTCCTCCAACAGGTCTAAATTCTTTCTTTGCTACTTTTCCTAATTATGTTGGACTTTCGCCTTATGCTTTCTTTTACAAAGATAATCAAAATCTGGATGTGAAAACTTTTGGTGGTCGTGTTGAGTTAGGATTAACAAATTATCTTTCCGGTAGTATAGGTTTACAAAGGACTAATTTTACTTCACCTACAGCGACTGCATATCTAACAACTTTCAAATGGAGTTTGTATTTTAGAATTACAGGAAATTTGTTAGCCGGAGCCGGTTTTGGAAGTTACAATTTAAATTCCGGAGTTAGAAGAAAAGGTCCAGTATCTGATTTTTTCATCCGTTTTGAAAAAAAGGATGTTTATTCGGCATCTTTTACTTTTGAAGATACAGATGCCGCATTAGCAATGTTCTCCAATTATTTAGTGAATAACAGGTTCAATGCTAAAGTATTTAAGTTTAACGGACAATATGAGTCAAAGACTCATCTAAGATTATCGGGGTATTACGGTTATATCACTCTTTCTGACGGGAACAAAGGGAATGACTTGCAAATGCGCATTGGGAAAAAGTTCTATGATCAAGTTTATTTCGGATACGAATACTACTATGCTCAGTATCATTTTATTCCTTATTTATCAGGAACATTCACTCCAATGTATTATGCACCCCAAAACTTTGAATCACACAGTTTATGGACTGACATAATTGTAGAAAAATCAGAAGATTTTATGGTTTCAATAGGTGGTAGACTGGGCTACATACCTTTAGGGGATTCGATGTTAAGAGAACTTTATTTTTCTGGTAGCTACAACCCCATTTCTCGGTTAGTTATAAACGGAAGATTAGGTTTTGGCAGCACTTTTAGATACGATTATAGCTATAATTCGGTATCTGCTTCGCTTTCAGCCTACTGGAGCTTCTGAAAATTGTAAAGTTTTGATACATTTATTTTAATGTATCTTAATTTGAAACACTCCCCAAATATAAAATCTGCATTTTTAATCAAAAAATAGTACTTTGTTTATGGCATAAGAGTTGGTCAACTTCTTAACACATAAAGAATTACTTAAATGAATTTAAAACAAAATATTAGAAAGACTTCAATAACCTTAACGAACACTCAAACTTCCAAAGCGTTCAAGGAAGACAGAGGCAGGTTGTTAGTCAAAAGGATTTTCAAGCACGGATTTGTTTCTCTGGCATTGATAGTACTAATTTATTTTACTCTTCCTCATACAATATTATCATTCGGTTCTCTTTTAGAATATGCAACTTTAGTTTCCCTTTTTATTTTTCTTATCGTATTGCTTTTTAGATATTTTACAATTTTGGTAATGGCTTACCTTTACATTAACAATTATACTTTTAATAGGAAGGAAGGTTTCTATCCATTCGTCTCTATTATAGTTCCGGTTTATAATGAAGGAAAGGTCATTCAGCAATCAGTTAATTCATTACTGAATTTGGATTATTCAAACTATGAAATAATAGTAGTTAACGATGGCTCAACCGATGACACTTATGACGTGGCAAAACAAATGGTCGGATACAAAAAAGGGAAGTATGGAGATGTTAAAGTATCGGTAATTAATAAACCAAACGGCGGCAAAGCAAAAGCCTTAAATGCAGGAATTAGTTTTTCAAAAGCAGAAATAGTTCTTTGTATGGATGGAGACTCACAATTATCCGAGGATTGTATTAGAGCGGCAGTACGTCATTTTATAGATCCTTCAATAGGTGCTGTAGCCGGAAATGTAAAAGTTCAGAACAGAAGAAAATTCTTTACGGATCTCCAATCCCTGGAATATATCGAAGGTTTGAATATGGCGCGCGCAGCACAAAGTTTTATGCGCCTTGTAAATATCATTCCCGGTCCTATCGGATTATTTAGAAGAAAAGCCGTTGAAGATGCAGGATATTACTCAAGCGATACTTTTGCTGAAGACGCAGACTTAACCTTAAAAATCCTTTCTCACGGTTGGAAAATTTTCTATGAACCGCGTGCAATTTCATACACGGAAGCGCCGGAAAAACTTCATCAGTTATTGAAACAACGTTATAGATGGACTCGCGGAATTCTTCAATCTATCCGTAAGCACAAAAAATTATTAGTGAACCCAACCATCAATATTAGTGTTACCTTTGTCCTTTGGACGATGGTTTACGAAGCTTTGATATGGCCGACAATGAATATTTTTTCTAATCTCTTTTTTATTTTTGCAGCTTTATTTTATGGTTTTTCAAGCTTAATCTTTTTTTGGTGGGCTGGTTTGGCGTTATTAGATATGTCAACCGCTCTTTATTGTATTGCAGTTGAAAAAGAAGAAATTAGATTAATCCCCTATGCTATTGTTTACCGGATGTTTTTTGTTTTAACAATCGATATATGTAAAGCAATGTCCACTGTAGAAGAATTTTTAGGATTCGAAATGAAGTGGGGGAAACTAGAACGAATCGGTATAAAACCGGTAGCTGAATAATTTAAACACAAAAGGTGAATTCATGGAACTGATACCTATTTTAGCAACAATTATATTAATGGCAACTATAAGCACGTTTATTCTTGCTATTGGAGCTTACATCCTTTACAAAGTTAGAGAGCGTCAAGGTGAACAAGCTGAAGTGCCACAACCGGCAACCTTGCAAGCTGAGTTACTTACTCCGGAATTAATTGCTGAACAATTACAAGCTCAGGACCATCAAAGAGCTCCCGGACAAATTTTGTTTGAACCAGTAAGAGCTACACCTCAACCAAATTACAGACCACAACAACCGGAACCAATTTTTATTCAACAGCGGGCTCAAGCGGGTCCTCAATCAGTTCAGGCAAGAAACACTCCCGCTCCGCAGCAATATTCTCAATCCCGCATTGCAGCACAGGAAGGACGCCAGCAAGCGCAGGCTACTCAATCAGGAGATCAGAAATTTATGAAATACACAAGTGATGGTTACGTCTCCGCTAAAGAAAATGTGAAAAGTCAAGGAGCAGTGAAGTGGAGGTAACAAAAAATAAAGGGTTTACAGTAAACTCTTTGATTGTTATCGCGTTAGGCACGCTGTTTATGCTTGCCTCGATAGTTGTTTATTTACTTATTCTTAAAGGTGTGATGGGACGATTCAGTTATAAAGAAGCTTTCACCGATGTCTCTGCAGCAAAAAAAGTAATTTCAGGCGAAGGCACAAACATAGCGATCCTTTATTCCCAATACACTGAAAATATGCTTCCTCCAGGAAGTACCTGGTTAAACGACAACATTACTACATGGAAAAAGTTCTTAAATAATTATCATTATAGTTTTGATATTATAAAAGACAACGACATTGAGAAAGGTAAACATTATAATTATAAAATATTAATTCTTCCCGGGTCAAAATCTTTAAGTGACGAAGAAACCATCAATATTAAAAAATTCATTGATAGAGGAGGTTCTGTTTTTGTAACGAGTGGTATCGCATCATTTTCTGCCGACGGTAAATGGAGAGGATGGGAATTTTTTAACGAAGTTTTCGGAATGAAATTTATTAAGGAAGTTGAAAGAGATGACGTTACTAAAATTCATACGCTGAGAGGGAACTTACCGATAACAGCAAATATTCCTACGGGATATCCATTAAAAGTTGCAACATGGGATCGCCCAATTTCTGTAGAAGTTCTAGAACCACGTTCGACACAAGTAAGTTTTTGGTATAATTATAGGCTGCAGGACGGATTAGTTCGCGAAGAAGTTAAGAAGAGCGGTGGAATAGTTTATGGTTCCTATGGTCAAGGCAGGTTTATTTGGATGGGGTTTGAAATTAATTCTGTTATCGGTATTCAAGAAGATTATATTTATTTTGATAGACTTTTTCACAATGCGTTGAGTTGGCTTCAGTATAAACCTCTTGCATATGTTAAAGATTGGCCTGAGGATTATAAAGCTGGTGCGATGCTTGCAGTTATGGTCGGAGATCAACCACAAAATGTAAGAAATATTTTACCGCTTTTAAGATCAGAAGGAATTAAAGCTACTTTTTTTGTTGATCCTTCAAAAGTTTCAAATTATCAGGATTTGGTTAAGACGATTGCTTCCTACGGAGATATAGGTGCAGTAGTAGATATCGGCTACATGGCTGCTGTTGATGATACGACGAATAAATTAGATGATTATAATACACAAACGAGAAAAGTAAAAGAAGCTAATTCCAAAATCGAAAGTATTAAAGGAGTTCACACTGATGGGCTTCTTCCATATTACGGCCTTTTTGATGATAATAGTCTCCGTGCTATTGCAGAAGCAAACTACAAATATGTGCTTACGGATTCTCTTACTGATCGTTCTGTTCCTAAAGCTATTATAAAAGGGGAGAACACAGTTATTTCAATTACTAAAACAGCCAGAGATGACTATGAAGTAATTCGTGATTTTGGATTAACCCAGCAGGACTTTCAACTTTACACTTACAAGGAGGATGTAGATAGAGTTTTATTTGAAGGTGGATTGTATGTTTTCAAAGTACATACTGAATTCCAATGTCAACCACAGAACATCTCAGTTTTAAGAGATTTGTTAAAATACATCAAAACAAAAAAGATGTGGGTTGCTTCAGGAAATGAAATTTATAATTGGTGGGTGAAGAAAAATAAAGTAGAAATGCGTATTGAATCACGTGGTGAATCCCGCGTTACTGTTTCAATTAGTAATCCCGGTATGGAAAAATTAAAAGAAATAATGCTTGAAATTGATTTGCAGATGACTGTTACGAATCTAGAGGTCTCTTCTGAAATCATCGGAACAATACAACCGGAATATTCTTTTAACCCGACGACACACATGATGTATCTTAAAATTAAAGAGTTCGCGCCTGGAGAAACTAGAATTTATTACATTGACTACGATAAACCAAAAGTATTATCAGGAAACTAACCATGAAAAAGATTTTATTTATCGTTTTGTTTTTTTCATTTTTCTACTATGGCTGCGTTGATGCCATCACTTCTCCTACGGCTACCGGTTCCAGTACAACCGGAGATACGCAAAATCCAACTATTACTCCAAAATATCCTCTTACTAATGATACGGTTCAACTTGGAAGTAATGAATTTCTCTTTGAAGCAAAAGATGATGTTGGTATTCGTGCAGTTGAATTGTGGGTTGACAGTACTTTTAAAGCATTGGTAAATTATGATGGAACAACGGCAGCTCCATCAATCCTCTGGACCATTGATTCAACTTATCTAAGAAAAACATTAAAATATTTCTTACGAGTTTTCGATACAAGCGGGAAAGCTACAGACAGCCCCGTCCAGACAAATCTCTTTGTTGCCAAAGTAATTGTCCCTCCAAAAGCACCGACCGGATTAGCTCTGCAGAAACTTTCGGCAACGATAGTAAACCTTTCCTGGAAACATGATTATTTAAATGTAGATGGTTTTAGAATTTACCGCAAAACCGAAGCAATTGGAATCTATACAATCATTAAAGAGGTAGGTTCAAAAAGTTTTAATGCGAATGATGAAAGTGTTGATCCGTTATCTGTATATTTCTACAAAGTAGTTGCATTTAATGAGCGAGGAGAATCCCCATCATCTAACGAAATCTCCAATTCCGGTGGTGCCTCAGGTGGAACAATCGTTGCTCCAACAAACGTCTCTGCTGTCGCTTTTGGTTCGAGAAAGATTGTTTTGAACTGGCAAGACAATTCGGATAATGAAAACTATTTCAAAATTGAACGGAAAACACTTTACTCTAATTATGAACAAATTGGAATCCTTCCATTTAACAAAACAACCTTTAAAGATTCGGGTTACGGACTAGTTCCAAGCACAGACTACATCTACCGTATAAAAGCCGTATCAAACGATGATTCTGTCACATCAACCGAAGTGAGTGCAAAAACCCTAGGTTATGATCTTCTAGTCCCTCAAAATCTTAGGACAATCAATCTTAACTCAAAAACTATCCGATTAGTTTGGATCGACAACAACACAAATGAAACTCAAACATTGATTGAGAGAAGATCCGCATCCTCATTAACTTATTCCATAATTGGTTCTGCCCAAGCAGATGAAACTCAATATGATGATACGGATGTAATATTGGGTCTAACATATTATTATAGAATTCGGGTTACGGATAACGTTAATTTTTCAGGTTACACAAATGAAGTGTCCGCCAATGTGCAGTCTGCATTAATTAATTCTCCATCGAACCTTCAAACATACTATGGCGCAAATAACACAATCAATTTGACATGGCGAGATAATTCAAATAACGAGGTCAATTTTAGTGTTGAAAGAGCAAGTGATGCAGCCCTATTAAATTTTACAGAGATTGCTGTAACCGATAAGGATATCGCAGAATTTGTTGATGCATCTACCGTTGGAGGAATAACCTACGCTTACAGAATTAGAGCAACTGATGGTATCGTTTATTCGGGATACTCAAATGTAATCACGATAAAAAATCCTTCAAAGTGAAAAAAAATTAGAAATTACAGTGATGACTTCGGTAAATATAGAACATCTTGAATTAATAAAGGCGCTGGTAGGCTCTACCGGCAACGCATTTTTATTGATCGATCAAAAGGGAAATATCCTTTATCGGAACAAAAAAGCAATCGAAATATTTTTGCTCACCGAAGAAATCCAAAATTTTTTAGAAATATTTGATAAGCATGAAGTTAGCCATATTGAGGATATTTTAGAAAATTTGAAGTATGAGGTATTCCCCGTTGAAAAGAAAGGGAGATTTAGACTTCATACCCATCAAGAATTTCAACTCCAATTCCAAATAAATTATTATCCAAACGAAGGGAACGATTATTATTTTCTTCAATTTGAAATAAGTGAACCAGCAGCAATTGGAGAGGGGAAAACTGTTCATTTTAACATTTCATCGGGAGAAATATCCAAAACTTTTTCAAATCCTGAATTAATAAATACCATTCATGAGATCCAATCAAATTATCCATTCACTTTTTTAGGGAAAAACAAACTACAAGTTTCTATCAACAAACTTGAAGAACTTTTCTGGCTGAAAGACAGCGAAAATAAATATCTGTTGGTAAACCAAAATTTTGCCGGCAAACTCGGATTAAGCGTTGCCCAGATCATAGGAAGACCGGAAGAAATTTTTATTCCGACATTCAATCTTGATTTTTATAATTCCATGGAATCTTTTCTAAAAACAACAGGGAATACATTAATTATCAAAGGAATTCCGGTAAAGGGATTTACTGATTATCACGACTATCAATCGGTGGTTATTCCACTACTAGATGCAGATAATAAGGTTATAGCGGAAATAGGAATTGCTCAAAAAGAAATGACGCAAAACAAATTCTCCGATTTGCAGAGCGGAAATTATTTAATACAAGATTTATTAGATTCAATTTTGTTCCCGGTTTGTATCCTTAATGAAAATGCACGAATTGAAAAAGCAAATAAACCTTTTTCTGAATTAGCCGGACTTGATGCATTCTCCTCCAGTAATATTCATCTGAGTCAAATATTCCCCCAAGCAATTGCGCAAGAAATAACCGCAGCAATGGAAGCAAACTCTGAAGAATTATCAATTTCAATTCCCTTTCGAAACGGGAAAAATATCCGTCATCTTCAAGCAAAAATTAAGAAATTAAATAGTGACAAAGTTGAAACAAATGCTTATTTTTTGGTTGTAGAATTTCTTGATGCTTTTGATAGCTTCGAAGCATTTATTAAAACCAGAGGAAAAATGTTTGACGTATTAATAAAATCTTTACCGGATCCAATTTTGATTTATGATGCAGAAAACCTTCGTTTTCTTGAAGCAAACGATGCTGCGATTACTCTTTATGGGTATTCGCATGAAGAATTTTTACAAATGGACCTGACTGATTTATATTCACCTGAAGATATTCAAACGCTGCTCGATACCCCTGTATTAGATAAGAAAAACATTTTCTCGGGTCCGTTCAACCATAAAAAGAAAGATGGTTCAACAATTACGGTAGAAATATTTAAAGATGTTTTCACCTATGAAAATAAAGAAGCACACTTTACTATTATTAAAAATATTACCAGTAATTATGACAAAGAAAATGAATTTAAACTGTACAAATCCGTTTTTGAAGGAGCCGATCAATTAATTGCAGTTACCGATAATTCGGGATTTATAAAATTTGTAAATCAAAATCTTGTTCTTTATGTCGGTATCAATAAAACAAGTTTAGTTGGAAATTCACTTATTTCACTTTTTAGCGATAACGATCGAGGGAACATTACATCAAAGATATTTTCATCTAAATCATCAGACTCAATTAAATTACCGGTTGAAATTAAAAATGCACAGAAAGTATTTATTCCGGCTGAAATAACCGCCATTCCTAACTCAAATACAAACGGAATAGTAGATTCCTATGCCATCATAATAAAAATAACACAAAAAGAAAAAGAAGTTGTTGTCCAAACGATTGGCAAAAAATCCGGAAAGCGATTAGAACCTTCACAACTTTCAACTATTTTCCATGAGATTCTTACACCGATAAATGTGATGCTGGGATTTCTACAGGAAGTAAAAGAGAGCATTCCTTCTCCGACCACTGACCAAAAAGAAGCGCTTAACTATATTCAGGAAAATCAGCACGAATTGATGGAAACGATGAATGCCATTGCAGAGTATTCAACTTTGTTGAAAGAGGAAGATGAACCCCAATCCGTTACTTTTGCTTTGCCTGATCTCTTTGATAAAGTTAAAAGAGAATTTAGTGAAGAACCTGTCCACAAAAAACACAGTTTAATTACTAAAATAGCCCCGCTTTGGCTTGAGGGCGATGAACGAAAATATAGAATGTTTTTTGGTACAATTGCAAGCATTTGTGCCAAAATTAGTGACGAAAACCATTTCTATTTTTCTATTGAACAGACGGACGAAAACGATTTTATTTTTTCCCTACGCGATGAGCTTTCAAAAATTTCGGAAAAATTGCTCTTTGCACTTGAACCGGTTTTAATACAAAATAGCGACGTTTCTCTTATCCGCGCTTACGGGGTTTCACGTTTTGCTATTTTAACGTTGCGTGAACTGACACAAACATTAAATTGTAAAATCGAAATTATTAGAAAGGGAATTGAACCTTATGAAATTGGATTTATCTTTCCACTAAAACAAACTGTTGAAATAAAACCTACTACTCAAGAAGTAGTATCAAGAACTTCGCAAATAAGAGAAGAAAAACCAACCCAACAAACACCGTTCAGCCGAAGCAGGGCGACAATTGTCAGTGAAGAATTTGAGAAGGTGATCCCACCGCCACCATCGCACCAGACTGTAGAGATTCCTATAAATCTTAGAAGAACTTTAGTAGAAGAATTCAAAGAAGCTCCTCGTGTTCAAAAAGTATTGGAACTTCAAAAACTTTCTTGTCTTTACATTGAAGATCAGGTTGATTCGCAAATTCTATTCAAAGTTCAGATGAAAGAATTAGGAGAAATTAAATTTGCTGTAAGTTTTGAAGAAGCTTTACCGCTTATTACTAGCCAGAGTTTCGATTTCATAGTTATGGATATCAACCTTCAAGGCGAATACAATGGTTTAGATGCGCTTAAAATGATTCATCAAATGCCAGGATTTAAATCACTTCCAATTATTGCGGTAACGGCTTATGTTCTTCCTGGGGACAAAGATAAATTTATTGCTGCGGGATTTAACGAATTTATTTCAAAGCCCATCTTTCGCGAAAAAATGATTGAGGCTTTAGAAAAAATCTTCCTCAAATAACCCGCTCTTTTCCGTATCTCTCTTAAAAGTAATAAATTACAAAAGATTTTTCTCAAAATTATTTTTAAAGAGTTTGATGTTTTTTCCACTTTATTGCAATAATTTTATTCACAACTAAGAAAATCCCTTGATTTGTATTCCTCTACAGAATAAATTGTACCATACAAATGTATGGTATTTATTTTTGTGAACAATTGGAATTCACCAAACGGAAGTGTGTCTATGTCAAAAGAACTAACTGAAATTCAGAACAAAATATTGAATTTCCTGATTGAACAAAAAGTGGGAAAAAGAATTCCGCCTTCTTTAGCAGAAATTGCTCTCCATTTTGGCTATAAAAATCGGGCAACTGTTCAACAACATCTGCAGGCGATCGAAAGGAAAGGATATATAAAGAAAAAACCAAAACTTTCCCGCAGTATTGAAATTACTTCGGAAGAACTGTATTTCATATCTCGCCCTATAATGGGTGAGGTGGCGGCGGGAAATCCACTGACAATTTATCCGGACACAATTGACACCATCCAATTACCGACTATTGTGAAAATGCCTTCTCAATCTTTTCTGCTGCGCGTTAAAGGCGATAGCTTAAAAGATGCCTATATTTTTAGCGGAGATGTAGTTATTGTAAAGCCTGATGCCGAACTTGTAAACGGACAGATTGTGGTTGCAATTTTAGAGGATGCCGCAGTAGTAAAAAGATTTTGCATTAAAAACGGGAGCATTGAGCTTCATTCTGAAAATTCGGAATACAAACCGATTGTCATTGAGATTAATGATCCAAAATTCAAAATTGTAGGTTCGGTTGTGGGGATATACCGTACGATGGGAAAGAAAATATTAGACAATTAAAAAGCTTATGTAATTCATGTTAATTTATTTAGTTAAAGGCAGTTATGATTAAACATCTAATTAAAAATATTTTTGTAGTTTTAGTGTTCTACGGAATTTTAATCCCACAAAATTTAAAATTTATTGCAATGTCAGATAGCCGAGGTAGCGATGAAGGAGTAAACAAAAAAGTCCTTTCCGCACTTGTGGAGCACATGCTCAATAATCAACCGGATGCAAAGTTTGTTGTTTTTGCAGGAGATTTAGTTGATGGGAGCAAAACAAATCCGGATCAGACCGTTAAAGAGCTTTTACATTGGAAAGAGGTAATGTCTCCGATTTATCGTAATCCCAAAATGGTTTGGCCAAAAATTTGGGTAGTTGTTGGGAATCATGAAGTCCAGCATCCGAAAGACGAAGAAAATTTTCGGAAGATTTTCCCGGATGTCTTTTTGAATGGGCCTACAGATGAAAAGGGAATTTCTTATTCTTTTGATTATGAGAAACACCATTTTGTATTTGTTACCTCAGACCGCTGGTATTACGGCAACCCGAATGACGCAATCGACGACAAACGCGATTGGCACTATATTAAAAATTTAGATTGGCTTGAGAATGACCTTAAGGAAGCAAGAGAAAGAGAAGTAAGCGACATTTTTGTAGTAAGCCATGAGCCTGCTTTTCCTGTTGGCGGACATTTGCGTGATGGTTTGCCAAATCTCGGGTTGAAGTTAAAACTTCCATTAGATTCTACCAGGCAATGGTATCTCAATCAGCGGAATGAATTTTTACGGATTCTTAAAACATACAAAGTTACAGCATATATTTGTGGGCACGAACATCTTTATGGAAGAGAATCGGTTGACGGTATTTATCAAATTGTGGCCGGAAGTTCAGGCGCGCCACTTTATTATTTTAATCCCAAGCATGATGAACCGAAAAATCCCGAACAGGAATTTACTTATGAGGAAGCCATTCCGTATTATCAAACATTAAATTATTTTTATGGTCCCGGAGAAAATTCCCAGGCTTCAAGGGATTTTGTAGGAATGCGCGCGTTTGAGTATGTTGTTTTCGATGTAAAAAAGAATAAAGTTGACGTAACAACATATGGTGCATTTCCGAAAGAAAAAACAAACGACAAACTTGGTTCGGGAATAAAAATTATTGATAAATTCACCATTAAAAAATAGTATGCAACAAAAATTTAGTTCTTTCAAACATGTTTCCAGTACACTTTTCCTTTTTTTCTTTTTTGCATGCGCTCTCGTTCCTCAGGAAAAAGTTTATAATCTTAATGAAATTGTGGTAACGGCGGGAAGAACCACAAGCAAACTTTCAGAGACTACAAGAAACATTCAAATTATTAAACCGGAAGATATAGCTGCCGCACCGGTAAACAGTGTGCAAGATTTACTTCAGTATGTTACCGGAGTTGATATTAAACAGCGTGGTGTTGAGGGTGTGCAAGCTGATGTGAGCATTCGCGGTGGAACATTTGAACAAACGTTAATCATGATCGACGGCATTAAAGTTAGTGATCCGCAAACGGCGCACCATAATTTAAATCTTCCTCTTTCATTGGACCAAATTGAGCGAATTGAAATAGTGAAAGGTGATGGTTCAAGTTCCTTCGGTCCAAATGCATTTGGCGGGGTTATTAATATCATCACAAAAAAAGAAAATGGAAAAAGTGCTGCAGTTCAGATTACCGGCGGCGAACACGGATTTTATGATGCAGAGTTATCGGGTAGTTTTGGATTCAGCTCTATGAATAATCATTTTTCTTTTTCAAAAATAAAGAGTGACGGTTATCGGCACAATACAAACTTTGATGAAGTAAATGCTTCCTACCGTTCTTCCATTTTGTTTGATGGGCAGTTTGTTAATTTTTCCTTTGGGTATGATGATAAAGAATTCGGAGCTAATAGTTTTTATTCTGATAAATATCCTGATCAGTGGGAACATACCAGAACAAAGTTGGCAAGTGCTGTGGGGGAATTTAATGTGGCGAAACTTGTTGTTACCCCTAAATTTTTTTGGCGAAGAAATGACGACGAATATTTTTTAAATTATTTGAACCCTTCGTTTTACCGAAATGTGCACCAAACAAATGTGTATGGAGCAGAAGTGCAGGCAGCATTTAAAACAGAAATTGGAACAACTGCTTTTGGTGTGGAATATAAAAGAGATGTGATTGCTAGTTCAAATTTGGGAGATCATTCGCGCGAACAAAAAGGAATATTTGCCGAACAGAAAATTGGATACAAAATTTTTAATGCAGCGATGGGATTCTTTGCTTACAACTATGCAAATATCGGATGGAAGTTTTGGCCAGGTGTAAGTTTCGGTTACAATTTATTTCCTGCGGCACGTATTTATGCTTCGTACGGAAAAGCTTTTCGCCTGCCGAGCTTTACAGAACTTTATTATAACTATTTTGTAACGCCGAAGAATGGAACGCAGAAAGGGAATTCCAATCTGCAATATGAAGAAAGTTCAAACTACGAAGTAGGAATGCATTTTGTGGAAGAAAAATTTTCGGCTTCGTTCAGTTTATTTAAAAGAAACGGAAACAATAGCATAGATTGGGGAAAAGCTGCAACGGATTCTGTGTGGCATTCATACAACATTGTTAATGTAATCACAAGCGGCTTTGAAGGTAATACAGAACTAAATACGGCAGATATTTCTCTGCAAATGATTAAAAAAATAACCATCGGTTATACTTATTTGAATGTAGTTGCTTCACTAAATAGAGAGAATTTTCAATCGCGTTACGTGCTTGATCATTTGAGGCATCAACTTGTTGTGGGAATTTCGAACGAATTGTTTTTCAATATAATACAAACGTGGATGCTTCGTTACGAAAATAGAATTACCGGCGATAAAAATTTTCTTGTTGATATACAGATGAAAAAATCTTTCGCCAATTTTAATGTATTTCTAAAAGCGACAAATTTATTTAATAAATCATACAAAGATTTTACCGGTGTTTTTCTTCCCGGCAGGTGGCTATTTGCTGGGATAAAAGCAAGCGTTCAATACTAATCCGTACATAACTAAACTGTTGAGTACTATGTGGTTTCAAAAAGAAATAAAACTTCAGCAAAAGAAAAGAGGATTTCATTTAGTTACGAATGAAATTCTCAACCAAGTTCCGGAGATCAGAAAAATTTCTGTCGGACTGATGCACGTTTTCATTCAACATACTTCGGCATCTTTAACCTTAAATGAAAATGCTGATCCGGATGTACGAAGTGATATGGAATCTCACTTCAACAAAATTGCTCCTGAAAATGCACCTCACTATGTTCACACAACCGAAGGAGCAGATGATATGCCGGCGCATATTAAAGCGTCGCTGCTTGGCTCATCGGTAACAATTCCCATTACAAAAGGCAGATTAAATCTTGGGACCTGGCAAGGCATTTATCTTTGTGAGCATCGTAATTATGGTGGTGCGAGAAGCATTGTGATAACGATTAGCGGGGAAGAATAAAATGAAGATAACAACTATTAATGTAACTCCCGATTCGTGGAAACATATTGAAGAACTTTTTGGCAATAACGGAGCTTGCGGCGGCTGTTGGTGTATGAGTTGGCGTGTAGCAAAAAATGAAAAATGGGAAGACATAAAAGGAATCGAGTCAAAGAAACGTTTTAAGAAATTAATTACTTCCGGTCTAGCACACGGTGCACTTGCTTTTTCCGGTGATGAAGTTATCGGCTGGTGCTCTTTCGATAAAAGAGTTGAGTATTTTAAACTGGATAGAGCGCCAAGTTTAAAATGTGATGACGCGGAAAATGTTTGGTCAATACCTTGCTTTTTTATTAAAAAAGGTTTTAGAGGAAAGGGTGTGGCAGCAGCGTTATTAAAGCATTCCATGAAGTCTTTACACCAACGCGGAGTAAAAATTATTGAAGGCTATCCCGTCAAATTGGAAAAAGAATTACCCGCCGCTTTCGTTTGGACTGGGACTTTTTCGCTCTTTGAAAAAGAAGGATTTACAGTTGTAAGTAATAAAAAGGGAAAACAAAGAGTAAGGAAAATGTTTCCGTAAAAAACTCACCTCTATTATTTGGTGAAGCCTTAACTTTACCTGTGAAGTAAATATTTTTAGAACAAATGTTTCGGAACTTTTAGAAAAAACCAACATACAAAAGGAGTTATTCTCATGAAAGCAGAACAAACCGATTTACTAACCGCGGGAAATATTGCAAAAGCATTATCCGTATCCGATGCGAAAGTAAAGAAAGCAATTACCGAACTTGGAATAAAACCCACAGCAAAAAAAGGGATTTGCAATCTTTATTCAAAGGATGTGATTGCAAAGGTTAAGGCAGCGGTAAAATAAAATGCTAAATTAGCGATACCGTAAACGGTATCGCTAATTGAAAAATCATCGTGAACGATTATGGAAAATTAAGAGTGATCTGTTGGAGTTGCGTCCCTATTAAAGTTCTGCATTGTTCAATGTATGCAAAAGAAAGATGCAGAATGTGATACCGGCTTTTCATATTGGAACAGCGGGATGGTCTTACAAAGACTGGGTTCCAAATTTTTATCCCAAGCAACAATCAAATAATTTTGACTGGCTTCAGTTTTATGCCGAAAATTTTAATTGTGTTGAAGTAAATTCAACATATTATACCTATCTCTCTCCAAAAATTGTTGAAGGTTGGATTAGAAAAGTTGAAGATGCGGATGATTTTCTTTTCACGATAAAACTTCATCAAGATTTTACACATAATCGTAAATATGATAAACAAAGTATAAAATCAGTATCGGAAAATTTAAATAAACTTGTACAAGCAGAACGTCTTGGCGGAATATTGATCCAGTTTCCGTATTCATTTTCATTTAATGATTCAAGCGCGGAATATATCAGGCAGCTCAACGAAGTATTTTCTAGTTATAACCAATTTGTTGAAGTGCGGCACTCGTCGTGGAGTAATAAATCTGCGTATGATTTTTTCAAAGCTTTAAATATTTCATTTTGTACAATCGATCAGCCGGAAATTGGAAAAGCAATTTCGTTTGAACCCGTTGTAACAAATGAAACAGCGTATCTCCGCTTTCACGGTAGAAATGTTGATGCGTGGAAAAAATCGCTTACAAACTTCGGGAAAGAACAATCTTACGAACAGCAAAGCGAGCGTTACAACTATTGTTATTCTCCCGGCGAGTTAGCGGAAGTAATTCAAAAAGTAAAAGCGATTTATTGTAAAGTGAAAGAGATGTACATCATCATGAACAATCATCCTCAAGGAAACGCAGTTGTAAATGCGAATGAGTTCATGAACATGCTAGGAATTACCGTTCAGAAAATGAAATCCAGTTTATTTTGAAGCAACAAAATCTTTATGGAGTTAATGAAATGAAATCAGATGAACTTAGCAGATTATTACTTAGTGCAACGGAAGCAGCTTTCCACAAATTAATGGTTATAACCGAAGAAGAAAGCGGAAAGAAATCTTCGCCTGAAAAATGGTCGCATAAAGAAATACTAGGGCATTTGATTGATTCAGCTTCTAACAATCATCAACGGTTTGTAAGAGCGCAATTTAAAAGTGATTTAGTTTTTTCCGGTTACCAACAAGATGATTGGGTTAAAATCCAACGTTACGAAGACGCTCCTTGGCTATCGCTTCTTAACTTATGGTATGAATTTAACATGCATCTTGGCAGAATAATTGCAGCCATTCCCGGTGATATTATTTTGTTACAGAGACCTTCACACAACCTTGATGAAATTGCATGGCAACCGGTCGCAAAAGCAGAACCGGTAACATTGGCTTATTTTATCAACGATTATATTGGGCATATGCAGCATCATTTAAAACAGATTATATACTGAATACATGAAGCAATTAATATGAAAAAGCATCTTAATATTATTCTTATTCTTACTCTTTCTTAAGTTTCTTAATCGGATTAAGAAAAAGCTTAAGATTATGATTAAGAGTTTTAAAATTCGAATGCTTCTTATGGACTGTCAATATGAAAACAGCATTACTTATTGCTAAAACTATGTTTGTTGGTTAAGTTGTAGTTGAAGTTTATACGTGGTTTGAAAAGTGATTGACACCTTAATTTAAAACTTCATGTACTTATTCTTTGAATAACATCGGAGAAACAAATGGAACCGGATTTAAAACTTGCTGTGTTGATTGATGGAGACAATATCCCCTCAGCTTATATAAAAGAGATGATGGAAGAAATTGCAAAGTACGGCAATCCTACTATCAAAAGAATTTATGGCGATTGGACGAAACCGAGTCTTTCAAAATGGAAAAATATTTTGTTGGAAAGCGCCATCACCCCGATTCAACAGTACGGTTACACTACCGGGAAAAATGCTACTGACTCAGCCATGATCATTGATGCGATGGATATTTTGTACTCAGAAAAAGTTAATGGATTTTGCTTAGCTTCAAGTGATAGCGATTTTACAAGGTTGGCAACGAGGTTAAGAGAAGCGGGAATGAAAGTTTTTGGTATCGGCGAGAAGAAAACTCCCTTGCCATTTATTGTTGCTTGCGATAAATTTATTTATTTAGAAATTCTAAAAAATCAAACTAAAGAACCAGCCGACAGCGGTGAAGTTGCTATAACAAAGGGAGAAACTCCAAAGAGAAATGAAGTGGACAAAATTACTCCAAAAGTAATTAAACTAATCGCTTCGACTGTATCCGATTTAGCTGATGAAGAAGGTTGGGCTTTTTTAGGAGATGTCGGAAATCTTTTACAAAAAAAACAACCGAATTTTGATTCACGAAATTATGGATTTCAAAAACTTACTCCACTTATCAAGTCAATTGATAGATTTGAAATTGAACAGCGCGAAAATCAAAAGGGGAGATTTAAACTCATTTACGTTAGGAACAAAGAATAGCGCTGCATCACTGCAAATTTTTTTGATGAACGAACTAAAAAAATCTTGCCTTTTATAAAAAAGAACTTTATTTTAGCAACAAACTTATAGGGATAGATAATAATCTCTGTAAAAGAAAACCATCACTACTGTTTTTCCTGTCGGGGTTTCTATTCATGAGTTCTTTCCCCAAAAGTTATAAATAACATCACAACCAATATTTAATGGAGGTTCATATGAAAATTTCAAGACTCAATCCGTACAACGGAACAAACAAAACAAGAGCATTTTTTGATCTTGTTACCGGAGAAGGAATTGAAATAAAGGGATTCACTTTAGTGGATGGCTCAAACGGTTTGTTTGTAAGTTCACCGCAGGAGAAAAGCAAAGACGGGAAGTATTACGATAAAGTTGTAATTCCCAAAGAGCTGAAAAACGAACTCAACACAATGGCAATTGCCGAGTACGAAAAAGTTAAAGGGTAATTGCAATCTTCCGATGTGTAAATCAGCGTCACGTTAAAGCGTGGCGCTGAACAATAAATCATCCCGATTTATCGGAATTTATTCGTGTAGCATCACGCCGAGGTGTAGTGCGGAGTTAATAAAGTAACAAACTGAGTTAAACAATGAACAAAGAAACCAGCATAAAATTATTTGATTCGAAACAAATCCGTTCAGCTTGGAATGGAGACGAAGAGAAATGGTATTTCTCGATAGTAGATGTTGTAGGAGTATTGTCCGAAAGCGAAAATCCTAATAATTATTGGAAAGTGCTGAAAAATAGGTTAAAGAAAGAAGGAAGTGAGTTGGTTACAAATTGTAACCAACTGAAAATGGTATCAAAAGATGGTAAGTTTTACAAAACGGATGTAGCTGATGTTGAACAATTATTCAGGCTTATCCAATCCGTCCCATCACCAAAGGCAGAACCATTTAAGCTTTGGCTTGCCCGTGTTGGGAGCGAAAGAATTGATGAAATTGAAGACCCCGAAAAAGGGATTGACCGGCTAATGGAAACCTATTTGCGAAAAGGTTACTCGAAGGAATGGATAAATCAACGGCTAAAAAGCATTGAGGTGCGAAAAGAACTTACCGATGAATGGGAAGACCGCGGTGTAAAAAAAGGAGAAGGTTTTGCAATACTTACCGATGAAATTACAAAAGCATGGAGCGGGTTTACTACAAAACGGTACAAAGAATTCAAAGACCTTAAAAAAGAAAATCTGCGGGATAATATGACCAATTTGGAGTTGGTGCTTAATATGCTTGCGGAAGCTACAACAACTGAAATTTCAAAAGAGAAGAATCCTAAAACATTTGAGGACAGCCGGACAATTGCAAAACAAGGCGGAACTATCGCCGGCAATACAAGAAAAGAGATTGAAGAAAAGACCGGGAAAAAAGTTCTAAGCAGCCAGAACGCAAAACAGTTGGCACAGAAGAAGATGAAAGAAATTGGTAAAAAATAGAACAGCGTCACGCCGAGGCGTGGTGCGGAATTAAAAAAAATTGTTTAAGTTTTGAACGTAAAATAAAGGTGGTATATGAAAAAGTTAGTTTATTTTCTACTGGTTTCTCTTCTAATGTTTACATCGTGTAAAAAAGATGCAAGCAATCCCGTTAATACAGATACGGTTCCCACACAGCCAACATTAGCTTCACCAACAGATACATCCTCTAATATTGCAGTTCCGGTTGTTTTAACATGGAAAGAAAGCAACGGAGCGAAAAGTTATACGTTACAAGTTTCCGCAAGCAGTTCATTCTCAAGTTTTGTGTTTAATAAAAGCGATATTACCACAACAACCCAACAAGTCCCCGACCTTAATTATTTAGCGGTTTATTACTGGAGAGTAAGCGCAACGAATAGCGCCGGAACCTCCGACTGGTCTAAGGTGTGGAGTTTTACAACAACAGGCGAAGCTGCTTTTGTTCCTCAATTATCTTTACCCGCAAACGGCGCGATTGACCAAAAACTTTCTCCCGTTTTAAGATGGAATGCCGTAATAAATGCAAGCAAATATACTTTGCAAATCTCAACAAATAGTTCATTTACAAGTTTTGTTTTTGATGAAGATTCATTAAATGCAACCTTACAGCAAGTCACCGATTTAAGCGGAGCGATAAAATATTATTGGCGGGTTAGTGCAGCGAATAATTTTGGCACAAAAGGTTGGTCAGAAACTTGGTCTTTTACAACTGGCACTATACCACAATTCCCTATTCTTTTGTCTCCGACTGACGGTGCTGTAGACGTAGTGCATTCACCAACACTGACATGGAGTGCAAGCATTGGAGCAACGAGTTATATTCTGCAAGTCTCAAATAATAGCTCTTTTACAAGTTTTGTTTTTAACCAAAATACCGCAACCACAAATAAACAGATAACTGGTTTAACAATTTCTACAAGATATTATTGGCGAGTAATGGCGGTAAACAATGTAGGGAATTCTTCTTGGGGGGTAAGTTGGTCATTTAATACATCTGGTGTATGTGAAGGTCTAAAAACAGTCTTTTATGCAGAAAAAACTTATCATACTGTAGAAGTTGGTTCTCAATGCTGGTTGAGAGAGAATATTGATTTAGGAACGATGATACTGGGAAGTGCAATTCAAATGGATAACGGAACTATAGAAAAATATTGTTATGATAATGACACATCAAATTGTAGTAAATATGGCGGACTCTACCAATGGGGTGAAGCGATGGCATATCGCACCGCTGTTGGCACTAAAGGTATTTGTCCAACCAGTTGGCACATACCAACGCATATTGAGTTTGATACATTAAAGTCAACAGTAAAAAATGATGCCTATGCATTAGAAGCAGTTGGACAAGGAATGGGCACTAATACAAGCGGTTTTTCTGGGTTGTTTGCTGGGTATCGCACCAATGGAAACTTTTATGATTTAGGAGGCTACACTGATTTTTGGAGTTCTACAGAAAACGAGACAACTCACGCTTACTACTTACACATTACCTATAATATTGGTAGTATCAATAACTTTAATACTATCAAAAAGGACTACGGTTTTAGTATTCGGTGTATTAAGGATTAGAAAATGTAAAGGCAAGTTTGTATAGATGAAATTATTCTTACGAATAAAATTTTTAACTAAAAACTCTTTTTTATTTATAGTATAAGAATTTTTATGAGCTGTTATTATATTTTGATACTTATTTTGGGTGGGTGACGGCTTAAAATAATACTGTTATAGCGAGTAGATATTTTATGAAACTTAGACAAACATATGGGCCTTTGATTGATGCGGTTCCAGAACTTAAAGAGTATTTAAATGTTTCTGAGCAAACATTTATTTTAGCAAGTGAACTAGGAGGAAATTCACCAGCAGATTGGGGAACTCTTGAAGCAGGTGTTCTATCTCTTTTAATGTATCATTCATTAAATGCCAGTTTGTCAGTTAGATTGTTAACTACTTTTGCTCAACCAATTGAAGCGTTTGCGCTTTTAAGAATACGATTTGAACAGGTTATCGTATCTTCTTATTTAATAAACTCTGATAAAAAAGAAGGTTTTGACCCATTCATTTCCGATATAAATAGAACAGATTATCGTTATTCTCAAGCAATAAAAAATATTGATCCAACTTTGTACGGATTTATGGAAAAAATATTCAAGGATGATATTGAGCTTGTTAAACTTAAAACCTTTTTTAATGAAAGAAGTCTTGATCCAAGTTTTGATTTTGATAAAGACCAACTTAAAAGTAATTGGACAAATCTTAAGAAATACGATATGTGTATTAAGCGGGATAAACTCGTAGATAAAAATGATCCGATTCAAAGTATAAAACTCAGTCAGATATATTTAAGTATCTACAAATCTGCAAGCATTTATATTCATTGTGAAACTGGGATCCTTACAGAAAATTTTTTATCCAATTATAAAGGGCAACTTTCACCAAACATTGTGTTAGTTCTAACTAATTTGATTAATGTTGCACAACTTGATTTAATTCAAAACTACGAAATTCTTAAGTTTATTAAACCAAATAAAACTCAGAAACTTATCGATCTTTATTCTTCTTATAATGAAATGGTATTGAGAGATTATCAATTTATAATAGATAAAATCGTAAAAGCGCTATAACCCGAATCTAAAGCAACACGCTGTAGCCAGTCAGTAGTTTTGCAGTTATTGTTGAGTTTTATTGTTCGGTATTTTAGTAAGTGAGTTAAATAATCAATAACCCAACTAAGTAGAAGCAGTAACATTGTAGCACCGCTTAATGCCACTATAGTAAATAACAACTAATGAGGTTAAAAGATGTCATTACCAACAATAGAAACACTTCGTTCGATAACCGATGAACAATTGATACAAGAACACGATAAGATTGCCATCCATGTCGAACCTGGCATTTCATATTATCTTGATGAATTGTCAAGGCGTAAATTTGAAAGGCAAAATGAAGCAATGTTACGTTACACAAAATGGATTACAATGATGACATTTCTAGTTACTGTTGCAACTTTTGTTAACCTTTGGATTGCTTTTAAATAGTTTGTAAAATCCGGTTATCGTTACATGGTAATTATAAAAACAAACAGAGCTAAATTATGAACAAAGCAACCAGCATAAAGTTATTTGAGTAGAAGCAAAGAAAAAACTGATGAAAATAATTTCGAAAACAAATTGATACAAAAAAAATGCTCTCCCAAATGAATGAGAGAGCAATTTTTTGAGCGTTTCGGACTGATGTGAAAAACGGGTTCACCAGCCCTCTTCCGCTAACTATTAAGTCCGTACTTAGTCAGCTTCTCGACTCACTACAAAACTAAGGGAAAGAAGCATGAAAGTCAAAGCGAATTAAAAGGAAAGTTGCTTTAGATGGTTGATGGATAAAGGTTGATGATGGAAAAAAGGAATGATGAATTCGTACAAATTTGTGTTGTGTAATCAGCGATACCGTAAACGGTATCGCTGGGCAAAAAAATCATACCGATAAATCGGGATGATGAAAATTCCATCCCGATTTATCGGGATTTGTTTGTGTAGCGTTCCGGTTTACCGGAATGCGGAGTTATGGAAAACGAACATATTATCATAACCTGGTGTAATAAACCGCGATACCGTAAACGGTATCGCTAATCGAAAAAATCATCGTAAACGATGATAAGGGAACTATCCCGATTTATTGGGATTTATTCGTGCTGCGTAACGCCTTGGCGTGATGCGGAATTCACAAGAAATATTGAGGAAAACATGGGTAAGGTTTTTTATAAATTGTTTTATCATGTTATTTGGACAACGTATAGACGAGAAGAAATAATCTCGGATAAAATAGAGCAATACCTTTTTCCGTTTTTGTTGAACAAGGCTAAACGGTTCCATTGTGAAATTCACAGTTGTAACGGAACAACTAACCACATCCATTTAGCTATATCTATTCCTCCGGCTGAATCGGTTAGTGATATTATCGGCAAACTGAAAGGGAGCGCTTCTTATTTTCTAAATAAAGAACTTCAGGTAACAAAAGATTTTGCCTGGCAGGAGGGATTTGGCGTCTTATCTTTTTCTGAAAAGGATCTCCCGCGTATAGTGCAATACATAAATAATCAGAAAAAACATCATCAAACCGGAAAAATAAATGCTGCGATGGAAACATTTACAGATGATACCACAGATAATGTGTAATCAGCATTTATAAATCAGCGATACCGTAAACGGTATCGCCGGGCAAAAAAATCATCCCGATAAATCGGAATGATGGAAATCCCATCCCGATTTATCGGGATTTGTTTGTGCAGTGTTCCGGTTTACCGGAATGCGATATTGTAGGGACACTAATATGTTAATGTAGTCTGGTGTTTCATTATACCGGTGGT
Source organism: Ignavibacteriaceae bacterium (assembly GCA_023229425.1). GTDB lineage: Bacteria > Bacteroidota > Ignavibacteria > Ignavibacteriales > Ignavibacteriaceae > UBA1563. Next base: position 13,774 of record JALNZG010000014.1, on the reverse strand, counting down.
TAAACCGCGATACCGTAAACGGTATCGCTGATTGAAAAAATCATCGTAAACGATGATGATGGAAAATTCTATACCGATTCATCGGGATTTATTTGTGTAGCGTCACGCCTCGGCGTGATGCGGAATTGTTTCACTTTCTACTTTTCACTTTCTACTTTCAACTGATTTATGCCCACAATCTTTCATCTTGATTTAGACGCTTTCTTCGTTTCTGTAGAACGGATACTTGATCCTTCGCTTAAAGGGAAGCCGGTTATTGTTGGTGGCGATCCGCACGGCAGAGGTGTTGTTGCGGCTTGTTCATACGAAGCAAGAGCGTTTGGACTTCGTTCCGGAATGCCCATTCGCGATGCGTTTCGGCTTTGTCCCAAAGGCATTTATCTGCACGGACACGGGAAAGAATATTCTCGTTATTCCAAAGCGGTAAAAAATATTTTAGAGCGTTACGCACCTGTAATGGAACAAGCTTCGATCGATGAGTTTTATATGGACTTTTCCGGATGTGAAAAAATTTACGGAAACCCTTACTACTTTGCTTCGCTTCTTCAAGCTGAAATAAAAAAAGAACTTTCTCTGCCTTGTTCAATCGGGATCGCTTCAAACAAGTATGTGGCAAAAATAAGTTCAGACTATGCAAAACCGGAAGGAATAACTTATGTTGTTGCGGGACAAGAACAAGAATTCCTTGCGCCACTTCCAATTGAAACTATGCCGGGAATAGGCAGAGTTGCCACAAAGCAATTGAATGCACGCGGATTTAGAATAATTAAAGATATCACTGATGCTTCAAGCGATTATTTCACTACACTCTTTGGTAAATATGGTATAGCGATTTATGAACACGCACAAGGTAAAGGAAGTGAGTTTCTTACCGTTGAACGGGAGAGAAAAAGTATCGGCAGGGAAGAGACGTTTCAAAAAGATATTTCCGATCATCAAGAAATTGAAAATATACTTTTCCATCTAGTCGAAGATGTCGCAAACTCACTCCGCAAAAAAGGGTGGATGACAAAGACCATCACATTGAAACTCCGTTACTCCGATTTTATCACATTAACCCGTGCTCAAACTATAAAAGAACCTACAAGTAGTGATAAAATTATCTATAATGCGGTAGTGGATTTATTTAGAAATGCTTACAAGAGGCGCGTCTCGATACGGCTTATCGGCGTTCAACTTACTAATTTCTACAGTTCTTATGAGCAAGAAAATTTGTTTGATGGAAAAGAAGAAAAAGAAAAACGGATGTTGAATTCAATAGACGAACTCCGTGCTAAATATGGTTTGAAGATTATCCAGTATGGGGCAAAATAAAGCAAAATAGAAAGTATAAGATTATTTTTCTCCTTTGCAACTCGTGATGGAAACAATTAATTTGGCTTTGAAAGAAAATGAATTATTAAAAGTGAGCAAGAAATGAGCAGTGAATATATTCTTAGTAAAATTGAAACTCTACCCTTAGAGGCAAAAAAACAAGTGCTTAGTTTTATAGAATTTTTACAGACCAGTTACTCAAAGCCTTCACCTAAGCAACCTAAAAAAACAAATTTTAAAGAAGAAAAATTTGTAGGGATGTGGAGGGATAGAAAAGATTTTGAGAATAGCGATTTATGGTTAAAACAATTACGATCATCGGAATGGAGAAACCAGGGTGAATAACTTGCTTTTGGTGGATACCGATATTTTGATAGATGTAAGCAAAAACATTTTAACTGCTGTAAATCGTTTAATCAAAGAAGAGCAAAATCATTCACTCGGAATTAGTACAATTACAAAAATGGAATTAATTAGAAACAAATCTGAGTTGCGGATAGTTGATAAGTTTCTTTGTAGATTTGAATTAATAAAAATTGATGATGAAATAAATGATATAGCGATCAGGCTATTGAAAATCTACCGACTAAGCCACGGATTGCTTATAGCCGATGCTTTTATTGCAGCTACTTCTATTGCTCATCAAGCTATGCTCTTAACAAAGAATCAGAAAGATTTTAGATTTATTGAAGGATTGAAACTGAAATCGTATCCATAAAGTTTTTTTCCTAACGGGTAGTTGAGTTCATTTTATAAATTTGAATCAATTATAATTTTGTTGTAAACTGATTTTTTTCTCGATAATTTTCACTCGTAAAATATGTTCATTTTATTGTTCCATTATCTGAGGAATACTTTCTCTCCACATTTTTCCCCTCTACAATTCCCCACGATCAATACAGTTCTTCTTGGCTCCGGTTCAAGCATGCCAAAATACCATTAGATTGTCGTAAGCAACGTAAGATCAAATCACATAAAAAAAGGAGTATTCAAAATGAATGCTAAAAAACTACTTTTTTTCTTTTTGTGCTTCTGTTACATTCTTGCCGCACAACAAGTCCCTAAATGGAGCCTCGAACTTGATTCACCGATAGAGAGTTACTACTTCCTCGATAAAGGGAATCAGCTTTTTTTGCAATGCGCTGAAAATATTTATTTATACGACGCAGTTAAAGGGGAAAAAAAATACGCGCTTGAGATTGATGACTACGAGAAAGAAGGAGTCCATCAAATAGCCGGGAATTATTATCTGGTAAGCGCAGATGATAAAGTTCAAGCCTACAATGCCCTCACTGGAAAATTAGCTTGGGAGAAAGAATACCCGGATGTGGAGCAAAAAGATTTTGTCAATCTTTTTATGATTGGAGATATCACCGTCCTACGGTTTGGCGGAATTCATATAGGGATTGATCTTCAAAACGGCAATGAATTATGGCGACAAGAGTTTGGATACAACCAGAAACTTTATCAATTCGACGCATGGAATTGGAAGGTGTTGAAAAAGCAAAACCGTTTTGTCGTCCTCTTTTATTCTGAAGCTGTTGGATTGTTTGATATGAAATCGGGAAGCAGAGTTTTTCTGGCTGATGATTATGAAGTTGAATATGATTTAGCTGAAAAAGGTCGGCGGTGGAGTTACATTTCTAATGATGAACGTTATCTGATTTTTTGCTTAGATGGAGCTTTGGCGGTCATTGATGTTGTTGCAAATCAAGAAATATTCAAGAGCAAGGCAAGTTTTGATGCAGATAAAGAAGTCATCTATAACACCGACAGGGGTTGTGTAATTCTTGGTGAAGAAAATACTTTTTTCTTTGATGAAGAAACGGGCAAATTAACCGAAGTTAAAGTAGGCGCTGATGATTTCAGAACTTTTGAAATAATGAAAGTTGCAAACAAAGATTATTTATTCGCAGGATTAAAAAACGGTATGCTGGCAATTGATCTTGCTGAAGGAAAAGTACTTTGGCAATCGCAGAAGGATGATAAAGATTTTGCCGGTTATGCCCACCGTTATTTAAAGGTTGATGGAAATGATATACTGCTAACTTACACAAGTACTTCTGTTGCTGAGGGAGGCGCTAATGTTTATTTGATGCGCATAAATGCCTTAACCGGAAAAGTTATTTACAGAACAACTTCTTTGGGAACAACTCCTTACGGCACAGCAGATTGGGCAAAGTCTTTATTTGGTGGCATAATGAAAACGTTAAAAGTTGAAAATAATCTTGGATGGGAAAATATTGGTTTCAATTATGTTACGCTTGAGTACGATGGAAACATTGTCTTCGGCACGTTGTCAATCAATTCGTTATGTAATCCTGATACGAAAGAAAAAGGTGGTGACGGAATTTCCATAATAAATCCCAAGACGGGCGAAATTCATTTTAAAGATTATTTACGTTTAAGCGATTATTCAATAACCGCCGGAGGAGCAGTTCGTTATGCAGATATGATGCCCTTCATCGATGGAAATATTGCCTATGTTGTCGGTAATGAAAATATTGCAGCATACGATTTAAAAGCCAAAAAAAGATTGTGGGTGAATAACGGAACCATTAAAGCTATTCCGCGCGAGGGGATGGTTGTTGATAATGTACTTTATGTTAAGATGGGAGAAAAAAAATTCACCATCGATATGGTTCCTCCGGCAATATTTTTTGATGGCGTTGGGATGAAAATTCAAAACAAATGGGATGAAACACCCTATGGTTTTGCCGCTTACGATTGTGCTTCGGGAAAACTTCTCTGGCGAATTGAAACTGAGACAGACCCGAGTTTTTTAACTCCGAATTTTTCATTGAGAAATAACTATGATGCCGCAACTAAACATCTCTACTTTGGTGATGAAGAAAATATCTACGCGCTACAAATGAAAGCGGACGGAGGGAAATTTGATTTCACAATTAATTTGAGCAAAAACGATCTTGGGAAAATGCCATATAAAAAAACTTATGCGATAGATGAATGGCCTATCGGAAGTATCGGTTATGGCGCAGAATATACTTATTACACCTACGGCGGAAAAGAATACAGTAAATATATTTCCGCGTTGGAGCAGGCAGATGCTTCTTGCGAGTATAATGGTTTGTTCACGATCTGGGGTGCCGCTGCCAAAAAGTGTCTTCGTGTGGTTTATGACCAAAAATCAATTTTTGTTATGGGAACAGAAGGAATAGGGCTACTTAATGCGGCGGATGGAAAACTAACCTGGAAACATGAATGGGAATACGATCAGGATAATGTTCAATTCATGCCTCACATAATTGGTGAAAAATTAGTTTATTGTGTTGAAAGAAAATTAACATCTGTTGATATCAAAACGGGAGCCACACGCTGGCAGGCAAAAGAGGTAAAGCGTCCGATTTTTGTAATTGCACCGAATGAAAAGTTCATTTTTACTATTGATAAAGAAGTAATAAAAGGATACGAACTTTAATTTGGTCTGAACTTTAGTGAAGGATAGTTGATTTACGTGGCTATCCTTTACTAAAGGCAATTTCTCGAAATTTATTAAGCAAAAAATGGGGATAACAGCAAAGATTCTTGGAGGTCAGGGAAAATTCAATTAAATTTCGGTTGCAAAATTCTACAACTTCGTAACCCAACGAAGTGAAAAACTTGTAAAAAATCAAACAAACCGCACCCGTAGCTTAATTGGATAGAGCATCTGACTACGGATCAGAAGGTTTGGAGTTCGACTCTCCACGGGTGCACAAGAAAAGGCTCGAATATTAAACGTATTCGGGCTTTTTTGCTTTTAAACCTTCTATGATTCCCGATGATTTTCGCTTTTTTGTGTATGGAGTTTGTATGGACTTTTGTATGGACACAGTCGATACTAATTTTGAGAAGCTACCATAAAGAAAATTCACGGATACCGTCCCGATAAAAACTTCTGATAATTTCTCGATATTTAATTTTGCATTCATCCGGTTTTGAATTTTTTGATAGTGAAAACTATGAAAAATTTAGATCAAAATAAAATGGCTGATGACTTTCTGAGTAGGCTCTGAGAACTCCGCCGAACCGCAGAAAGTAGAGTTTATTTTTTCATCAGCCATTACAAAGATCATTCGTTTACAACTTCCGTTTGAGTTATATCAAAAACATTGGCGGTAAAAAAGAAAATGTCATCATCTCCAGCAGCTTCCTTTCCTTCATTACTTCTCTGAGAAGGGACGAAAATAAGAAGTGATTTTTCTCCTTTTTTTACAATTCTTCCGGCTTTATGCCATTGCTGAAAACCACCTATAACAGTAACGGGTTTTTCAGTTTGGGCGTACAAAAAACAAGTATTATGAGCCGTTAACGGATGCCCTTCGATGGTTGTAACAATACCGAACTTTTCTATGAGTTGCGTTCTTTGTTCTTCCGTCATTTCGGATAGAGTTTTTCTAATTGCTTGAATGCGGGATTTTTTCTTTTCCCGATATTCAAGTTTTTGTTGTTCAGTAAGATTTTTCATTTTAGCACCTTTTATTTAGTTGAGATTTAATTTGAGTTGTTTAACTTTTGTTTTTGTTGAGGTAGCGTAAAGGAAGAACTGCCGAGCAGCAGAAGGAGAAGTAAACCGAACAGCGCGAAAATGCCCGGCTGGGGTGAACCAGTGAACAGAAAAGAGAGTTTGTGAGCCGTTGTAATAAGTAAGCGAAACGAGCAAAAACAACCCGTGTTTATTTTTATGTTTTTGAAGGATTTTTTTAACCATTATTGCACCGTGTTTTAATGTGATAAAAAAGGGCGTTATGCCCGCAAAAAACTTTTGCCCCCGTAGTCACGGTTTTTTAGGTGCATTGTGAAAAGGCGAAATAAAGTGCCGATTACTAAAAAGTTTTCTAAAAGATATGGTGCTTTATTTTGCCTTTATCACGCGCAGCGCACCGAAACATCTTGAAGCTTAGGGGGCAAAAGGACTGAGGCTAAATGTTTGCGAGGAACGAGCAAACAAACCAAATCAATGAGATTAAAAACAACAACCCTTTGGGCATTGGAATGGATTACAGCAACTTATAATCGTGATTAGCATTATAGGTTGCATTTGTCTTTCAGTATAAAAATAGGGGTTATTAAACTACTGATGAATTGCATCTACCTTATAACCCTTATTTTTTTTACATTTGTTTTGTGTTGTGTGTATGGAAATAAAAAAGGTTTCCTTTTGGGGAAACCTTTTGATGCTGAATTAATCGCAAGAGATTAGCTTATCGGAGTGTAGGATGCTGAATATTGAATTACTTTTCCTTGTGCGTTTTTGGATGCAACCGAAACGTAAAGAATTTTTCCGGTATAGAGGTTGGCAATCTGCTCTTGCTTCTGATTGTAAGCCAAGTTTGCTTCAAAGGTTTGATTGAAGGCATAATTAGCTATTTCATTGTTGAGTGCAATCAACTGGAACGGAGGTTTGTCCTGTGAAATTGGAGTATGAAAACAGACCAAAGCATTAACCGAAAGATTCACTTCTTCAGGAGTGAATGTTGACATAGATGTTAAAGCTAAGAGTTCAACCGTTAGGTTGTCTGTCGCCACAGTAGTGTTTTGAACCGGTAAACTGAACCCGCCAGGAGTGATAATATTCTCACCAGTGGGTTTATCAACGGCGGAGTAAGCAAAGTTGCCTTTGAAGATACCGTTAAATGCAGATAAACCGGAAGCTTTGGTTTGTTTCCAGATTTCTGCGAGAGTGGAAAGTGAGAGAACATTTTTTGCGAAGTTTGCCGTTACAGCAAATTTCTGACGGACTTCGAGTACTGCGGGTTCCTGACTTGCATTGAAGCTTGAAGGACGCGCAGCAAGAATTGTCTGTCCGTTGACAGTTCTTGCGGAAAGATTACCTAACCTACCGCTGAGGTTACCGATGACTGAGCCGGTTACTATTGCCATTGTTTTGTTCCTTTTAAAAATGAATAAATACGATGCAATTTTAAGTGATTAAACTGATGGAAACACTGTACTATTGGGAAAGTGAAAAATGGATTTAGTTGAAACGGAGTTACGGGTTATAAGGCTTAGGAAAGGCTTGGCAGAGGCTTGTTAGAAGCCAGGTGAAATTAGGAATTACGAATTAGGAATGTCGCTAAAGCGTCACTTGTTAGGAATGAAATATTATTTGAGAACCCTTTTGAATTCTTGTACGACGACGAAAGAGAATTGTATTTATAGCATCATAGGAGAGGTGGTGTTTTTCTGAAAGAAGAAAAATGGATTCAATTTGCGTTTCTTTTTTGCGCAGACCTCTATATTCGGATTTGATGATGAAATTGCGAAGTGCAATAGGATCAATCAAACCCATGGAATTGAACTTGTTGAAACTTGGGTCTGAAAGAAGTAGAGCGGGATCGGGAAAATCGTTATTCGACATTCCACATTCCAACTTTGTTTTTCTTTGCAGTGCGTTCGAGATTTTTAAAGATGCCGTAATAGCGCTTTTGTTTGCTGTAAAAGCGGACGCGTGCAAGTCCGGCTTTGAGTAGTTCTGCTTGAAGGAAAAGTGAATCTTTGTTGTTGGAACCGACGAGCCAAACATGAGCAAGGAGTCTTCCGAAAAAATCGTGATACCCGGCTTCTTTTTCAAAAGTGAGTTTGATTGTTTTACCTTCGATAAGACTTTTAGTTTTTTGTTTTACTTCTTCGCCAAAGGGCTGTGCGGGTTTGCCGGGTTTAGCAATTTCGGGACAATCAATGCCAAGAATACGCACCCGTTGTGAATCTGAAAGGACGAAAGTGTCACCATCTATAACACGAGCTACTTTAGCTTTTTGTGAATAACCATAGGATAGACTATTGAAATCTTGGCAGTAACTTGAAAAGATTGGAATGGCGATTAAGAGATAAAATATTCTAAGTGATCTTTGTATTGAATTCATTTTGCTTACCATATTTATTTACTGCTAAATTATAAATAAATGGTTGCGCTGGCAACGCTCTATATTTATGATTTGTTTTCTTTTGTTTGACTTGAGAGAGGAAAAACGTTCGAATTAAAAAAAGCAGAAAGTAGAATGTAAAAAGTATAATGTTTAAATAGGAAAAAGGGAGTGAATTGTCCTCCGCCTTTTAGGAAGTGGAACGGAATGCAATAATTAGGAGTTAAATAATTAGGAATGAGAAATTAGGAATTAGGAATTAGGAATGAAAAGAAGTGGACTAAAGGGCGGATGTGTACAGTAAAAAAATGTTATTAAAAAGACAAATAACAAAAGACTTGCAAAATATTTTTAACAGCATTTTTTTACATTCTGTTTGGGTTATTGGAGAACGTTAGGAAAGAAATAAAAGCATAGGAACGAGAGCGAAGGCGCGGTTTTTTTAGAGGGAACGGAGCTAAGAAAAACTGTGCCGCAAAAGAAAATGGAATGTGGTAAGAATAAAAAAATTAAGTAAACAGAAATTTGATATATGTATGAAAATCTTTTGTGGAGCAGTTTTTTATTGGAAGAGCGGAGTGGATAGAAAAACCGTGCATGAGCGGATAATTATTAGATATTCGACTGCGGTTAATGCGAACGAAGTGAAGCTATCGAAATGGGATTTTGTTTTCAGCAATCAAATGGAACGAAAGAACGAACGCTGGGAGCTTGCGACCAAGTGAGAGAATGAGTGACATTTGTTTGCATTATGTGTTTCAGTAAAAATAAAATGGTTTTTTAATCAACTTGAAAATATAACACTACCTAAAAAACATTTTTATTTTTACATTAGTTATGAGCGAAGCATCCGCCGGTGTTTGGGATTAGCGGATGCTTTGCGAACTGAAAACTGTTTGGGTTCAAAGAATGTAGCAGCCGTTTTAGTTTACATAAAAAGTGTTATAATCTGCATTTAACAATCAGCAAAAATCAGATAAAACAAAATGCATTATAACCCCTTTTTATGTAAGAGGGAGGGAGACACGCCTATCTACTATTAAAATTTTTTTGTTGTGTGAGGAACGAGCGAACAAAAAAACTTTGGCGTGTTGCCGACCGACCGACTAAAACGGCGGAAGTATCCCGGGGAAAGTGGAGGACTGAGGGCACTAGAGGAATGGGGAATTTTGTTTCCGGGTTAAGTTCTGGAAAACTCAGATCGAAATAATCCTCAATGGTGAAACGGGTTTATAGATTATCAATTATTCTTTTGTAAGTTCTAAGACTGGAATTACGAATTTCCGAAAGAAGGAAACTAAATATTGGAAATGTGTTGAGTAAACAGATTGACCTTCTCTGCTATGATATTCATTCAAATTTTTAAGAAATTTAGATGTAAATTAGCTTCAAAAAGTTTTTATTACTTGAGCGCTATTTGTATTTCTTAACTAAAAATAATGATTAACGACAAATGATTAAAGAAACCACTGAGAAAAAGCTAAGCAAACCATCCATTTATTTCATAACCCTTTTAACAGCTTCCCTGATAAGCTTATTTATTTATATATTTAATCCTTTTGATGACGGAACATTTTCCATCGAAAATACAACGAAGATATATTTTGCCGATCATATTTCAGATATATACAAGGAATTAATTGATGAATTTAATATAAGCAATAAGGGAAAGATTGAAGTCATTCCAATTCATCTCCCATTTGAAAAATTTACTACAAATGAAAGAAAGGAGATCCTTTCAAGATATTTGAGAAGCAATGATAAAGTGGATATCGTATCCATCGATCAAATATGGGTGCCAAGATTTGCAAAATGGGCTCATCCTTTAGACACATATTTTCGTGATTATCTTAAAGACAGTTTACTTAGCATCGCATTAAAATCATGTTATTACAAAGAGCATTTAGTTGCCATCCCCATTCATATTGATGTTGCGATGATGTATTACAGGAAGGATTTAATAAACGAACTGCCTGATCATGAATCCTTAACAAAAAAATTAAAAGAATCTATTTCATGGGAAGAGTTTATCGAACTCGGCAAAAGATATAATAACAAAAACCCTTTCTATATTTTTCAGGCAGATGATTATGAAGGTTTAGTTTGCAGTTTTTTAGAGATTCTGCAAGGGCAAGGAAAAAATCTTTATGAGAATGGCAGCCTTCAACTAAATTCTCCAGAAGCTTATAAAGCATTGCAGATGCTGGTGGATTTAGTTAGCGTGTATAAAATATCTCCTCCTGTTGTATCAGCCTTCAGGGAAAACTCAAGCAACAATTATTTCTTAAAGAATAATGGGGTATTTTTAAGAGGCTGGCCAAGTTTTCTTAAAGAATTTGAGAAAGATTCCTTATATAAAGGAATTGTAGAAAATCTTGAAATCGCTGCCTTGCCGCATTTTAAAAATATAAACCCGGTTTGTGTCTTGGGCGGATGGGATTTTATGGTTTCGAAATATTCAAAGCATAAGAAGGAAGCTGTTAAATTCATAAAATTTATGATAAGCAGACAAATCCAAAAAAGAATTTATGAAGCGAGACAGACATTACCGGTTAATGCAGGAATATACAAAGAGAAAAATTATCTGGCGGAAAATAAAAATCTTGCTTTTGCATATCAACTGTTAAACAATGGATTTCATCGCCCGTTTATAGAAGATTACACAAAAGTATCGGATATAATTTCTTATTATCTCTATCTTGCAATTAAGAAGCAGATTTCAGTAGAAGATGCGCTAAAAAAAGCCTCAGAGAAAATTTACCTGGGACATGTATTAATAAGATAATTCTAAAGTGAAGTTATGAAAAATTTTTTTTATAAAAGTTTCCAAAACTACCGTTTTGAGTATAAACATTTAACCGTTTTCTTTTTTGTGTTGTTAATTTTTCAAATGGGGATCTCATTCATAAATAAGGTGTCGGTTAATAAATTTTTAACAAAAACACAGGAATGGTATAAACGGGATTCGGCAGAAAGATTTGCAAATATTACTACTACTTCGTTGGAATTAATAGTTGAAACAGTAAAGCCGGTGAATATTCTTCAGCCTAAGGAAAAGAGAAAAATTATTCAAGCATTTAACATTGTATTAAGCCAGCAAATACCGCAGCAAAATGTGCAGGAAATTTCTTTGCTGGTTTCAGATGGCAAAAAAATTTATTCGATAAGAGACGGCGATGTTTTGTATTCATACTTGTACGATAACCAATTGCCGCTTCCTTTATCAACAAACGAGATTAATAATAAAACTATTGAGCTCTACAAAAATTTTAAAAATGAAGTTTTCGCAACTGAAAGGATTAAAAGCGTTTTGGTAGATAATAGTACTTTCTATATTTTCGTGCCGTTCATTCCCAGAGGTGAATACGTTGGTATTTTGTATATGAAGTATGCCCCTGACATGACACAGATAACCAAAGAGATTGCTGCGGGCTACGATGAAATGGGAATAATGTATTCTTCGCTGATTATTTTTGGATTGTTGGGAATGTATTACATCTCATCATATACTCTTAAGGAAAGAGACAAAGTACAGCAAAAGCTTCTTGAAGAACACGAAAGCCGTGTAAAGGAAAAAGTTATACATGAAAATGAAGCAATGTTTACAAAGAGAATTTATCATACCCATCATAAAGCCGAAAAAATTATGGGCTTTATAAAAGAGGATATAATGCAATTACCCGCTGATACACTGGATGAAATAAAATACCGCATTATGAAATATGCTCATTTCGTTTCGCGGGTTATTTATGATATGAAATGGTATGAACCTCCAATTCAAACGATAAGAAATCCGTTGTTTCAAACTAATCTAAATGAACTGGTTCGATTCATCACAAAGAATATTTTTTTAAGGGCAAAAAGTATTATTGAAGTTGTGAAATTTAATCTTGAGCTTGATGAAAAACTTCCCCGTCTGCAAATTAATGAATATGTTATCTGGGAAATTATTGAACCACTAATACAGAACAGTATTGACCATGCATGTGTAAATAATTTAATTATCACAATAAAAACCGAGTATTTCTCTGACACCGGTTCGGCAAGGATTATTATTCAAGATAACGGCGCCGGAATGAAAAAAGAATTATTAGAAGAAGATCCTTCAGGAATAAAAAAAGTTTTCCTTGAGAATACATCAACAAAATCAGAAAGGGGGAGAAACAGCGGCTACGGCTGTTATCTCGCTTATACCATGGCAAAAGAACGATGCGGCTGGCAGCTTGATGCACAAAATATTGATGGCGGCTGCCGGTTTATAATAACTTTACAAATTTAATAAATGTGACTACTATATGTTAAACTCAAAATCAGAAATAAAAATCTTACTTATTGAAGATGAAGAATACGATATTAAACGTGTTGAAAATACTATAAGACCTTTTAAAGACAGAATAACAATTATCTCGGCTGTTTCCAGCGGAGTTGAAGCAATTGACATGTTGAAAAATAATCCATCTAATTATGATGTTGTTATAATGGACTACCAAATATCCGGCGGACTAATGGGTGAAGCACTAATTAAACAAATAAAAGAAATTGATCCACTATACCAAATTATTGTAATTACTAAGATCACACTTAATATCGCCAATCTTGATTATGCGAATGATCTTATAGCTGCAGGCGCTTATTGGTATTGCACAAAATATCCCGGTGACATGCAATACATATACCAGCCGACCGATTTTATCTTAAGCATAGTTAATGCATTTGAAAAAAGAAAGATTGAGCAAGAACGAACGAAATCCAAAAATAAATTATCAAAAAGCATTGATGATATTTTGGAAAAAAGAAAAATTATCGGCTCATCAGTTGTAATTGAAGATTTAAAAAAGAGGATTATAAAATGCGCCAACAGCAATGCCAGCATTCTAATCTGTGGCGCATCAGGAACCGGGAAGGAATTAGTGGCTACAAATATTCATTACAATAGCGAAAGGAAATTTGAAAGTTTTATACCTATTAATTGCGGCAGCATACCGCAGGAACTGATAGAGAGTGAGCTTTTTGGTTATGAAAAAGGGGCATTTACCGGTGCAAACAAAAACAAACCCGGTCTTTTCGAAATAGCTAATCATGGTACAATTTTTTTAGATGAAGTAACAGAACTCCCTCTTTCTTCGCAAGTAAAGCTTCTAAGAGTTTTGCAGGAAGGTGAACTTGAAAAAATTGGACGTACCGAAAAAGTAAAAACAGATGTTAGAATTATTTCCGCTACAAATAAAGATATTGGAAAAGAAATTGAGGAAAACAGATTTCGACGTGATTTATATTATAGGTTGAATGTTATTCAAATAAATGTTCCAGAATTAAATAAAAGAGTAGAAGATATTCCTTTGCTTCTCGATTACTTTATGCAATTGTATTGTGAAGAAACAAAGCGTAAAAAACCGACTCTTAAACATGAGGCTATCGACATGCTTACCAAATATGAGTGGCCCGGAAATGTTAGAGAGTTGAAAAACGTAATACAACGCCTCCTTTTTGATTCGGAGGATGTTATAACTACAGATGATATAAAACATGCTCTTATAAAACTACCGGCAAAAAATTTAAGCATGGAGTATCTTTTTGAAAATTTATTAGATACA
>JALNZG010000013.1 GCA_023229425.1 Ignavibacteriaceae bacterium | reverse complement strand
ATTCAACTCCTTGGTCATTCACGACCTTAGGAACAGCGCCTGCATCACCGGTATTGGCAACACCTACAAATAACGCAGTTGATATTTCCGTATCTCCGACTCTAACTTGGAATGCAAGTACAACAGCTACAAGCTACACCTTGCAAGTATCAACGAAAAGTGATTTCTCTAGTTTTGTTTATAACCAGAGTGTTGGAAATTTAACGAGCCAGCAGATCACGGGATTAAGCAACTTAACTCCCTATTACTGGAAAGTAAGTGCAACAAATAGTTACGGAACCTCCGCTTATTCAACTCCTTGGTCATTCACAACCTTAGGAACAGCGCCTGCATCACCGGTATTGGCAACACCTACAAATAACGCAGTTGATATTTCCGTATCTCCGACTCTAACTTGGAATGCAAGTGCTACAGCTACAAGCTATACATTGCAAGTATCAACAAAAAGTGATTTCTCTAGTTTTGTTTATAACCAGAGTGTTGGAAATTTAACGAGCCAGCAGATCACTGGATTAAGTAATTCAACTCCCTATTACTGGCGGGTAAGTGCAACAAATAGTTATGGTACTTCTTCTTGGTCAACACCAATATGGTCATTTACTACATTAGGAACTCCACCGGCATCACCGGTATTGGCAACACCTACAAATAACGCAGTTGATATTTCCGTATCTCCGACTCTAACTTGGAATGCAAGTGCAACAGCTACAAGCTACACCTTGCAAGTATCGACGCAAAGTGATTTCTCTAGTTTTGTTTATAACCAGAGTGTTGGAAATTTAACGAGCCGGCAGATCACGGGATTAAGCAACTTAACTCCCTACTACTGGAAAGTAAGTGCAACAAATAGTTACGGTACTTCTGCTTATTCAACTCCTTGGTCATTCACGACCTTAGGAACAGCACCGGCATCACCGGTATTGGCAACCCCTACAAATAACGCAGTTGATATTTCCGTATCCCCGACTCTAACTTGGAATGCAAGTGCTACAGCTACAAGCTACACCTTGCAAGTATCAACGCAAAGTAATTTTTCTAGTTTCGTTTATAACCAGAACGGACTTACGAGTACAAATCAACAAGTAACTGGATTAAGCAACTTAACTCCCTACTACTGGAAAGTAAGTGCAACAAATAGTTACGGTACTTCCGCTTATTCAACTCCTTGGTCATTCACGACCTTAGGAACAGCACCGGCATCACCGGTATTGGCAACACCTACAAATAACGCAGTTGATATTTCCGTATCTCCGACTCTAACTTGGAATGCAAGTGCTACAGCTACAAGCTACACCTTGCAAGTATCGGCGCAAAGTGATTTCTCTAGTTTTGTTTATAACCAGAGTGTTGGAAATTTAACGAGCCGGCAGATCACGGGATTAAGCAACTTAACTCCCTACTACTGGAAAGTAAGTGCAACAAATAGTTACGATACTTCTGCTTATTCAACTCCTTGGTCATTCACGACCTTAGGAACAGCACCGGCATCACCGGTATTGGCAACCCCTACAAATAACGTAGTTGATATTTCCGTATCTCCGACTCTAACTTGGAATGCAAGTGCTACAGCTACAAGCTACACCTTGCAAGTATCGACGCAAAGTAATTTCTCTAGTTTTGTTTATAACCAGAGTGTTGGAAATTTAACAAGCCAGCAGATCACGGGATTAAGCAACTTGACTCCCTACTACTGGAAAGTAAGTGCTACGAACAGTTACGGAACTTCTGCTTATTCAACTCCTTGGTCATTCACGACCTTAGGAACAGC
The DNA here is from genome assembly GCA_023229425.1 of Ignavibacteriaceae bacterium. Lineage (GTDB taxonomy): Bacteria > Bacteroidota > Ignavibacteria > Ignavibacteriales > Ignavibacteriaceae > UBA1563. The sequence goes on along the minus strand of JALNZG010000013.1, from coordinate 76,804 downwards.
ACCGGCATCACCAACTTTGGCAACACCTACAAATAACGCAGTTGATATTTCCGTATCTCCGACTCTAACTTGGAATGCAAGTGCAACAGCTACAAGCTACACCTTGCAAGTATCAACGCAAAGTAATTTTTCTAGTTTTGTTTATAACCAAAGTGTTGGAAATGTAACAAGCCAGCAGATCACTGGATTAAGTAATTCAACACCTTATTACTGGCGGGTAAGTGCAACAAATAGTTACGGTACATCTTCTTGGTCAACACCAATATGGTCGTTTACTATATTAGGAACTCCACCGGCAGCTCCGACATTAGCGACACCGGCTAATAGTGCGGTTGATGTAGCGATATCACCAACATTAACATGGAATGCAAGTGCAACAGCTACAAGCTACACCTTGCAAGTATCAACGAAAAGTGATTTCTCTAGTTTTGTTTATAACCAGAGTGTTGGAAATTTAACGAGCCCGCAGATCACTGGATTAAGTAATTCAACTCCCTATTACTGGAGAGTAAGTGCAATAAATAGTTACGGTACATCTTCTTGGTCAACACCAATATGGTCGTTTACTACAATTGGGCAATCTGCATCTTTAACAGGATATGCATACTATGCTGGAACTACCATCCCGGTATCTGGAGTGATCGTCACTATATATAATCAATCTGCTACAACTGGTTCAGATGGAAAATATACATTAAGTAATTTAATAGAGGGTCAAAGAACTCTGCAAGCCACAAAAAGTGGCTATGATTCATATTCAAATATGCTAATATTAGTTGCTGGAGTGAATACATTAAACATAGAAATGACCTCTGCTTTGTATACTCATAATCTTACCGGAACAATAGTATCTTCTGATAATAATCAACCTTTAGCAGAAGTTACTATTACCGTCCTAAATGATGATGGAACTAATTCCCAGTTGGTAACAACATCAGATTTTACCGGATATTATCAAGTACCTACTGTACCGCAGGGACAGAGAAAAGTTACTTTTAGTAAACAAAGATATTTTAGTTATACTACTCAAATATTTATGAGTAATTCTGATTATAAATTTAATGTTCAATTAAACCCCTCATTCATAATGTATGATGGGAAGGCATACAATATTATAATAATAGGAACCCAATATTGGCTGAAAGAAAACCTTGATGTTGGCACGATGATAATAGGAAGTGCTGACGCAAGTAATAACAGTACAATAGAAAAATACTGTTATGATAATAACGCAGCAAATTGCACAACTTATGGCGGTTTGTACCAATGGAATGAAGCAATGGCATATAGCACCACACCCGGCACAAAAGGCATTTGCCCAACCGGTTGGCACATACCAACAAAAGCGGAGTTACAAACATTAGCCACAGCAGTAAATAATGATGGAAACGCATTAAAAGAAGTAGGACAAGGAACGGGAAATGGAGCCGGAACAAACGCAAGCGGTTTCTCTGCTTTGTTAGTGGGCTACCGCACCACCAATGGTCACTTCGGCGATTTAGGGGTCGCCACTACCTTTTGGAGTTCTACAGAGTACGATGCAACGAGCGCGTACATCTTGAACCTGAACTACTATGATAGTGGTATCTACTTGGGCAATGACGGTAAGGAATACGGTTTCAGGATTCGGTGCCTCAAGGATTAATTGTGCCAAGAAGCAAGAAACATACCGAAGGTATGTTTTGCGCATGTTGTTTTCATGATGGTGGACTGTGACAAACTGTGAAGCGTATCGAAAGAAAGGTAAGACTGCGAAGGTCGAGCGAAGAGACTGAACGAGCTACCCGACAGAGAACTTTATAGGAAAGAAACAGAGATGCAAAAACCTTCGAGGTACGCATAGGGCGTACCTCGGAGGTTTAACACAGAAAAATGATATGCGTATATGGCATTTATGGAACGCTCTCGAGCGTTCCATACAATAAAATAAATTTCAAAAACGTAGGGAGTGGTCGAAACCGCTCCGTTTTGGCTAAGGGCTAAACAACTAGCAATGGTATGAAAAATATTCATTCCCGACTTGTCTGCCGCCAGGTAGATGGGAATGTTAGTTACTGGATGGATTTTGAGTTACAAAGATTCAACACCTATGGTGTTGGAGTAATAATTTGGTTGGCGATTGTTTTGCAAAAGTTTTAAGGTAAGAACGATTGAATAAATGCAATCCCATCGGGTTGAATATTTGTAACAAAGACACAAGACACGAGAAAGAATCCCGTTAGGGATTCAATATTTCTCAACTACCACTTTGGTTCGAGTATTGTTTTCAATTAAAAATTATTAATTTAGATCATAAGAAATTGCTCTGTTTTGTTGAATATTCAATTCATTAACTAAATGAGGTGTGAAAATGTCTAATAAGAAAAAAAAGAAGCAGTCGGAAAAACAAGAACTAAAAGAAAAGAATGAAATTCTTGAGCAAGACATTATAAAAGAATCTTCAAATATTGAGAAGAAATTCTATGACACCGAACTTGAACGGTTAAGTATTGAGTTAGTAAAACTTCAAGAATGGGTTAAGCAGGAAGGACTGAAGGTTGTCGTTATCTTTGAAGGACGCGACGCCGCCGGAAAAGGAGGAACAATAAAAGCAATAACACAATTTCTTAATCCCCGAATTTGCCGAGTAGTTGCTCTTGGTACTCCAACCGAAAAAGAAAAAACACAATGGTATTTTCAAAGATATGCTCCGCATTTACCGGCTGCCGGTGAAATTGTCTTTTTTGACAGAAGCTGGTACAACCGCGCCGGAGTTGAAAAAGTGATGGGCTTCTGTACAGATGAAGAGTATAAAGAATTTTTGAGAAGCTGTCCGGAATTTGAAAGAATGATCATTCGTTCCGGGATTGTTTTAATAAAATACTGGTTCTCCGTAAGCGATGAAGAACAAGAAAAAAGATTTCAGGAAAGAATAAACAATCCAACTAAACGATGGAAGATAAGTCCAATGGATTTGGAATCACGCAGCCGCTGGGTTGAATATTCAAAAGCGAAAGATGAAATGTTTGCTCTTACAGATATTAAGCAAGCCTCATGGTATGTTGTTAACTCGGATAATAAAAGGAAAGCGCGGTTGAACTGTGTTTCTCATTTACTAAGTCTAATTTCTTATGAAGATATAAAAAGAGAAAAGATCGAAATTCCCCCTCGTCAAAATGAGGTTGGGTACATTCGTCCACCGATGACAGACCAAAGTTTTGTACCGGAAGTTTACTAACTGATATTGTGCAAAAATCAGAATTAGTTTCTTAATCGTGCTCTTAATCTTTTTTTACCTGTCAGCCTTTGGCTGAATCTGCCTTAACTACCCAAAATCGTTTAAGATTATGATTAAGATTAAGAATATGATTAAGAAAACGAGTAAGATTATTTCTATCAACCATCAGCCACTGTCTCATCATTGACCCGTTGTACAAGAAAAGCTGCGATCAGTAAAAAAACGCCTCCCATAATAACTGCCGCCAAACGGTTATTATCAAGGAGATGAAGCATAACCCAACCGAAGCCGAGAGAAGCGGCAATTTCAGGAAGTACAATAAAGAAATTGAAAATTCCCATATACACACCGGTTTTTCCTTCAGGTAAATGTCCCGCTAATATTGCATACGGCATAGATAAAATGCTTGCCCATGCAATTCCAATTCCGGTCATTGAAAAGAGAAGTAAAAATTTATTATGAATAAAAGCAACGGAAATCAAACCTACAGCGCCAAGCGCTAAACAAATACTGTGAGTTATTTTACGTGATGTCAACTGCGCAAGTTTTGGCAAAGCGAAAGCAGTCGCAAATGTTATTATTGAATACATAGCAAAACAAAGTCCCGCCCATTCAATTCCTTCTTTATAAAGAGGAGAAAGTTCATTAGGTGCGCCGAAAACATTTCGCGCTACTGCCACCGGGAAATAAAGCCACATGCAGAAAAGTCCCAGCCAGGTAAAAACCTGCACCCAGGCAAGTTGACGCATTGTTTTGGGCATTTCTTTAATTGCTTCAATTATTTCTTTAGTTGATTTGAGCAAACCTTTCTTTTCTTTTTTCAAACGTTTAAAGGCTTCAAGATCATCCGGTGGATATTCTTTAGTTTTGAATATTGTCCAAAGGACGGCAGCAATAAATGCAAACGCACCCATATAAAATGAATAACGAACGGTTACCGGAATAGAACTTTTATCAGCTGCATCTTGAACCAAGTGAAAAACATTTGTAAGCAAATAGGGGAGAGCGGAAGCAATAACTGCGCCGAGTCCGATAAACAAACTCTGCATAGCAAATCCGCGAGTTCTTTGTTCTTCCGGTAGCATATCAGCAACGAAAGCGCGAAATGGTTCCATGCTGATGTTTATGGATGCATCAAGTATCCAAAGTAGTCCGGCAGCCATCCAAAGCGTGGGAGAATTCGGCATTAAGATTAAAGCAAAAGAACTAAGTATTGCACCGACTAAAAAGTAAGGGCGGCGGCGTCCTAAGCGTCCCCAGGTTCTATCGCTCATGTTCCCGATAATGGGTTGTATGATCAATCCTGTAAGTGGAGCAGCAAGCCATAGCATTGGAATTTGATCAGGTTTGGCGCCGAGATATTCATAAATTGCACTCATGTTCGCCATCTGCAAACCCCAGCCGAATTGAATTCCTAAAAATCCAAAACTCATATTCCATATTTGCCAAAAAGAGAGAGGTGGTTTTTTCATACTTAATTCCTTTGCCGTTTGATAAAGAGAAAGTTTCTTTTGTAATTTAAGACAAAAATTAATTGATTTTTCTATACCGTGCAATTATTAAATTAAAAGTTACTTCAAACAAACTAATTATGTTAATGGATTTTAACTAAAACGGAATGTGAACGCATGGATGAATGAATGCATGACTGAATGGTTTAAATTTTGATGGATTTTATGTTTTATGATTTTCACCTTTACATTCACCCATTCAATCGTTCAACCATACGAACTTTGATTCAATCATATAAAACCTTATGATAAAACTTATAGATATATTAAACCATGTTTCCGGTACTCCTTACTCGGCTTTTTTCTATTCACCAATAAAAAAAGGTGATGAAGAATCATATTGCTTTTCAGAACCAAATGGAATTCATTTAATTAAAGATTTAGAAGATGTCGGTGGTTTTTTATCATGTCTAGACGAAATCAATCAAAACAAATTCTTCGCTTATACAATCCTTCCCTACGAGTTGGGATTTTTATTTGAGAAAAAATTAAGGAAACAATTAAAAAAAAGCGATGAACAATCAATTAAAGATAACTCGGTAATCGTAACTTTTGATAAAGGAAATGTTAAAAAAATACGAACAGCCGATATAGATTTTATTGGAATTGAGAAACAAAATGTCGTCATCAGCAATTTTCGTTTAAATGAATCTCGGAAGTCGTTTACTAAAAAGGTTGAATATATAAAAAATCAAATTGCTGAAGGAGAAACGTATCAAGTTAATTTAACTACAACCGCTTCTTTTCAATTTAAGGGAAGCATTGAAAAATTGTTTTATCATTTACTGTTAAAGCAGTCGGCGGAATATTCCGCTTTCATTAATCACCCTAATAAAAAAATACTTTCCTTCTCTCCGGAACTGTTCTTCAAATTGGAAGGGAATAAAGTAACCGCTAAACCAATGAAAGGAACTGCGGAGCGGGGGAAAAATATTCATGAAGATTTACAAAAAAAGGAGGAACTCTTTCTAAGTGAAAAAAATCGGGCTGAAAATTTGATGATCGTTGACCTGTTAAGAAATGATCTTGGGAAAATAAGCAGGCAAGGCAGCGTTAAGGTAAAAAAGCTATTTGAAATTGAGAAGATCGAATCACTTTTTCAGATGATTTCAATTATAAATAGTACTTTAAGGGGGAAAACAATCCCAATGTTGTCGGGTCTTGTAAAAAACATTTTCCCTTGCGGTTCAATTACCGGGGCGCCAAAAATTAGAACAATGGAGATCATCCACCGGTTGGAAAAAATTCCACGCGGTATTTATACCGGCTCAATCGGACTGTTGCTTCCCGGAAAAAGTATTTTTAATATTGCGATAAGAACAGTGGAACTAAACAAAACAATTCCGAAATTGTCGGGAGCAGGCAAAAGCGGAAGTATCGGTCTCGGTGCTGGTATTACGTGGGGCAGTAATGCAAATGAAGAATATAATGAAGTTCTCTCAAAAGGAGCTTTTATAACGCAGTCTGAAAATGAATTTGAAATATTTACATCAATGCTGTTTGATGATGGGAAACCTTTTTTATTGAAAGAGCATCTTCAAAGGCTTAAAAATTCAGCAGAATATTTCTTGTTTTATTATGACCTGGAAAAAGTATTAGAAACATTAAACGGATGTCTCAGCTCTTTAAGTGATAAGAAAAAATACAAAATAAAAGTTTCGTTAAATAAATTTGGCAAAGTGAATGTCACTAAAAATGAGTTGAAAATCGATCAAAAACAACAAGTTAAGGGTGTCAGAATCATTATTTCAAACAAGATAATAGATTCAAACAATTCGTTTCAGTATTTTAAGACCACCAAAAGAGAGCTTTATAATTCTGAATTAATAAAATATAAAAAAGAAGGATTTGATGAGGTATTGTTCCTAAATGAGCAGAATAATATAACCGAAGGTTCGATTACGAATATCTTTGTCTTCAAAAATGCTAAATGGAAAACTCCTCCAATTTCATCTGGGATATTGAATGGTATTTACAGAAATCATTTCATTAAAAAACACAAAGTTTTGGAAGAGGAAATTTCAATAACTGACTTGCCCGACAGCAAGGCAGGGTTGAAACGCTACGAAAAAATAGTTTTAACTAATGCAGTTCGAAAAGAAATGTCAGTAAAAGAAATCGTCTTTAAAGGAATTACAATTTTTCGAAGTAAATGAAGAACAAAAAGTAAAATATTTTTTCTATCTTTAAAGAAAGAAAGACAAAATCTCTTTATGACAGAGCAATCCAAACATATCATTTTAAGAAAAAAAGAGCATCTTGAGTTATGCAAGACAGATGCCGTTCAATTTATGGAAAAAACTTCCGGATTTGAGAAGTATGATTTCCTTCATTCTGCAATTACTGAAGTGCAAATTACTAAAATAGATTTTGCAAAAAAGTTTTTCGGAAAAAATGTTTCATATCCTCTCTTAATTTCCTGCATGACAGGCGGTACTGCCGAAGGGGAAAATATTAACCTGCAATTAGCTGAAGTTGCCGCCGAGTTGAATATCCCTCTAGGTTTAGGGAGCCTGCGTTTTGCGCTTGAAACAAATGATTATGATGAACATTTTAAATTAATCCGCAAAGCTGCTAAAGAAGTTCCTATTCTTGGAAATATCGGCGGAGCGCAAATAATTAAAATGAAATCTTTTAAATCGTTAATCACGCTTCTTGAAAAAGTTGAGGCTGACGTCCTAGTTGTTCATCTAAATCCATTGCAGGAATTTTTGCAGAAGAACGGAGACCCAAATTTTTATGGAATTAAAAAATCGTTGGGAAAATTGGTAAAATACTCTCCGATGCCAATCATTGTAAAGGAAGTTGGATCGGGAATATCAAAAAAATCTGCGAAAGTGTTATTGGATTTAGGGGTTGTCGGTATTGATGTTGCCGGCGCAGGTGGAACAAGTTGGGCTGGCGTTGAACTGCTTCGTAATAAACAGTCAGTCAAAAATCTTTTTTGGGATTGGGGACTCCCGACAAGTTTCTGTATCAAAAAAACGGCCGAGCTAAAAAAGAAAAACAAATTTATGTTAATTGGTTCGGGTGGAATAAATTCATCTTTTGATGTTGCAAAAGCATTAGCACTTGGGGCAGATTTTACTGCCTCCGCAAGAATAATTCTTCAAACTCTTGTAAAAACTAAGCAAACCGGAGTTGTTTCGCTTATAAGTGGTTGGTTTGAAGATGTTAAGCTGATAATGTACTTAACCGATTCACAGAATTTACGTAGTTTTGGGAAAGAAAAATTAATATTAAAAAAGGACTTCTATTGATTTCCGAAAAGGATTATCACTCTCTTATAGAAAAAGAAAGAAAAATTATTGACGCAAAACTGAAAAAAGTTTTGGCCAAAAGAAAACCCCGTTCTTTATATGAACCTTCAGATTATATTTTAGCAGATCGAGGAAAAAGATTGCGCCCTTTACTGGTTTTGTTTTCCGCCAAAGCCGTAGGGGGAACATATAAAAACGCATACAACGCGGCATTAGCGGTTGAAATGCTGCACAATTTTACACTTGTTCATGACGATATTATGGATAATGCCGATAAACGCCGGAACAAATTGACGGTTCATGTTAAATACGATTTGAACACCGCCATTCTTGCCGGTGATGGATTGCTTGCTGTTGCTTATGAATATCTTTTAAAAGATTTAATTATTCCCGGAAATGATGTTGTAAAATATTTCACCAAAGGATTAGTAGAAGTTTGCGAAGGGCAAAGCTTAGATAAAGAATTTGAGTTGGAAAAATCTGTTTCAATAAATGATTACAAAATCATGATCACGAAAAAAACTGCTGCAATGGCTGAGATGTGTTGTGCTATCGGAGCTCAGATCGGCGGCGGCTCAACCAGTGAAATAAAAGCACTTTCACTTTATGGAAGAAATCTTGGTATCGCTTTTCAAATTCAAGATGATCTTCTTGATATGTATGGTGATGAAGATGCATTCGGGAAAAAGATCGGCGGTGATTTAATAGAAGGAAAGAAGACTTTTCTTTTTCTAAAAGCATTGGAGAAAGCAAAAGGTAAAGAAAAAACATCGCTCGAAAAAATTATTGTGAATAAAGGAATTCAAGCAGGTGAAGTTGAAGATTATACGAACCTCTATCAGAAACTTGGGGTGTTGGAAGATGCTCAAAAAGAAGTCGTTAAATACACACACAAAGCACTCCGGCAAATAACTCAAATAAAAAATGAAAGCGACAAACTACTTTTTACTTTTCTTGCTCATTCACTTATAACGAGAACAAAATAATGATTGAAACTACGGTTAAAATAATTAACAAAGCCGGATTACATACAAGGCCTGCAGCGACAATAGTAAAAATTGCATCAAAGTATAAATCGGAGTTTTTTATTTCGAAGGATGGACTGCACATCAACGGTAAAAGTATTATTGGCGTTATGACTTTAGCTGCAGAGATGGGAAGTGAACTCCATTTATCATTTGAAGGAGTGGATGAACAACAAATGAATAACGAAATTTGCGGATATATTCAAGGAGGGTTTGACGAACTATGAAAGGATTAAAAGAAATATTAAAACATTCCGCTAATTATCTTACCGGAATTGCGGCGGCTCCCGGACTTACTATCGGGAACGCTTATGTATTTGCTAAAGAAGTTCTTCAAATCAATAATAGCGAAATAACAGAAGTTGATGAAGCGGTTACTCTCTTTCATGAAGCTTTAGAAAAATCTCAGAAAGAATTACGAAAAATTTTCGGTTTTGCAAAAGAAAAAATGGGTGAGGCACGTGCTGCAATTTTTGAAGCTCATTTAATGATCCTTGATGACCCGGTATTGATCGGAAATATTACCGAGCGAATAAAAAAAGAAAAAAAATTCCCGGAATTTATAGTTGATGATGAAATTTCAAAATACCAGCAATTAATGTTTGGCGCTTCAGAGCATTATATGAAAGAGCGTGCGCTTGATATTGAAGATATTAAAAACAGAATTATTAGAAATCTCCAAAAGAAAAGATGGCAGTCAAAAATTCCTCTCGAAGCAATTGTTGTTAGCGGAAATTTGACTCCTGCAGATACCATCCTTTTTATAAAATCCTCTGCAGTCGGATACATAACCGATCATGGTGGCTTAACTTCACATGCGGCTATTATTGCACGTTCTCTAAATCTCCCGGCAGTAGTTGGCACACATAACGCAAGTGAAAAAATTATTGATGGAGACTTGCTTGTAATTGATGGATTTCACGGAATTGTTTTTATTAATCCCGATGAACATCAAATAAAATATTTTACTGAAAAAATAAAACACCTTTTTGAAATCAACGAGGAATTGCAAGGTTTAAAGGATAAACCGGCAGAAACTCTTGACGGAAGAAAAATAAATCTTCTTGCTAATGTAGATGTTAGCGGTGAAATTGATCTTGTGATTACAAAGGGAGCAAAAGGGATTGGCTTATTCAGGACAGAACAAATAATCGAAGAGATAGGTGAATTTCCGGATGAAGAGGAACAGGTAAAGATCTATTCAAAACTTGCAGATAGAATTTATCCTGAAAGCATTACTATCCGCGCCTTTGATATTGGTGGTGATAAAGTTAGACAATTTGATTTACAGGAAGCCAACCCATTCTTGGGTTTACGCGGTGTCCGGCTTTTATTGGAAAACGAGAGTCTCTTTAGAATTCAAATAAGGGCGGTATTAAGAGCCAGTATTCATAAGAATGTTAATTTTATGATCCCGATGGTTTCCACATTGCAGGAAATAAAAAAAACAAAATTATTGATTGATGAATGCAAAGCTGAACTTCATAATGAAAAAATTCCATTCGATAAACATTTGAAAGTTGGAATAATGATCGAGGTTCCTTCGGCGGCTGTAATGTCGCGCGAGTATGCAGCGGAGGTTGATTTTCTTAGCATCGGAACAAACGATCTTATCCAATATTTAATGGCAGTTGATAGAGGGAATGATTATGTCTCTGATCTTTACCAGGAGTTTCATCCTTCAGTAATTAGAACGTTATCGCACATTGTTATAGAAGGGAAAAAATCAAAGGTTATGGTAAGCATTTGCGGTGAAATGGCGGCTGACACGCTAGCTGTTCCTCTGCTAGTTGGACTTGGTTTGGATAGTTTGAGCGTTTCACCTTCGGCAATTCCTTCAGTTAAAAGAACGATCCGTGCGTTAGATTATTCCAAAGCAAAAAAATTAGCGGAAGAATGTCTCAATCTTTCATCGGAGGAAGAAATAATAAAAACAATAGAAAAATTCTTTAAAGATAATCTTATTCAACGTACAAGGAATATTTTATGACCATAACTGAATTAGTTAAAAAGTACGATCCGGAAAATCAATTTGAAGTATTGAAAAATTCTTACCAACAGATAGAATTTGCAAAAAACAATAACTATGAACTTTCTGGGATTGACACTTCAAAAATAAAAAATATAATTGTTAGCGGATTAGGTGGTTCGGCAATAAGCGGTGACTTAATATTAAACTTTTTGCAAAGCGAGATTGCGCTTCCAATGCAGGTAAATAGAAATTATACTTTACCAAATTATGCCGGTGAATCAACTCTCCTGCTTGCTTCTTCCTACTCCGGAAATACGGAAGAAACCATTTCAGTGTTGAATGAAGCTTTGAAACGCAGGTGTCAGATTATTTGTTTAACTACCGGTGGAACTATCAAAGAAATTGCTGGTAGAGAAAAACTTCCAACCGTTATTCTTCAAGAAGGTTTTCAACCCCGTTATTCACTGGGATTAAGTTTTTTCAGTCTGCTTAAAGTATTACAGACTCTGCGACTTGTTACAACTTCACAAGAAATAATTGATAAAACAATTCATCTCTGGAAGAAAAGGGGAGAAGAATATTCTACGGAAAACAATTATGCATTTCAGGTTGCAGAAAAACTTGTAGGTTTTCTCCCGGTAATTTATTCAACTGATGGTTTAACTTCTGCTGTTGGAAATAGGTTCAAATGCCAGATAAATGAAAATTCAAAAATGCACGCTTTCCATAATGTATTCCCTGAACTTAACCACAATGAAATAATCGGTTGGGAAACATACGATGAACGAATTGCCAAACTGAAAGCGATTTTTATTGAAGAAATAACAACTCATCCACAAATCAAAAAACGATTCGCAATTACATACGAATTATTAATGCAAGCCGGAGTTGAAATAATTTCTCTTTCAAGTACTGAAGCATCATTTCAAGAACGGCTGCTTGATTTAATTTATTTGTCAGATTGGATTTCCTATTATCTTGCAATCCAACGCGGCAAAGACCCAAGTGAGATAGATTATATTCATCTTCTAAAAAAGCAGTTAGCAAAAGAAGCGTAAGAAAATAAATGTCTGAACTAAATAAAATTCTCATCGCCGATGACAATTCCATTAATCGGCAGGTTCTTGGAAGATTATTGAATAAACTCGGTTATGAATCTGATGCGGTTATTAATGGTGAAGAAGCATTTCATGCAGTCGTGGATAATAAATATCATATAGTTTTTATGGATATTCACATGCCAGTTATGGGCGGGATTGAATCTACACAAAAAATAAAAATCGAGTTTGGTAGTAATTCTCCTGTTATCATTGCGCTTACTGCTGATTCATTTGTTGGAGATGAACAAGAATTGATTTCTGCAGGGATGGATGATTACCTGCCTAAACCGATTAACAAAGAAAACTTAGAAAATATCTTAAACAAGTGGTTGAAAAAGTAAATACCGTTATTAAGAAAAAAGATTTAAAAGAGAATAAATATTATGAACCATTTAACAGAAGAAGAAATACTAAACATTTTCAAAAAAACGGAAGCTCTTTTAAGCGGACATTTTCTTTTAACTTCCGGCAGGCACAGCAACGTTTATTTCCAATGTGCAAAGGTGCTTCAATATCCTGAACACAATAATATTATTTGTGCTACAATTGCCGAACATTATAAAAATTTTGAAATTGATACGGTAATTGCTCCGGCAATAGGCGGAATTGTAGTTGGGCAGGAAGTCGCGCGTCAATTAAATAAGCGGTTCATTTTTGCTGAAAGAGAAGATAAAAAACTAAACTTACGCCGCGGTTTTTCAATTGAGAAAGGGGAACGAATTCTCGTTTGCGAAGATGTTGTAACAACCGGCCGTTCTGTTTTTGAAGTTATAGACATTATTAATCAAAGTGAAGCCGTCCCAGTCGGTGTTGGATTTATTGTAGATAGAAGCAAAGGGAAAGTCCAATTTGGGGTACCTCAAAAAAGTGTCGTTTCGCTTGACGCGATATCTTATGAACCGGAGGATTGTAATTTGTGTAAAGAAAATATTCCTTTTATCAAACCGGGTTCGCGAAAGGTCGTATGATTATCAAATTATTAGAGAATTTTCGATTTACGCTAAACAACGATTTACTCTACCTAACTATAATTAGTTTTGGTGTAGCGGCAGTAATAATTGTCATAGGAAAAATACTATCGCAAGTATTAAGGAAATTATTAAAGCCAATTGTTAAACGTTCAAAAGCCCAAATTGATGATCAGATGTATGATCTACTGAAATCAACATTCTTTAAGATTATTATCTTGATTGGATTGTCTGTTGGTTTGGGGATTTTTAAGAACGGTTTATCGTTAAAGACAGGTAATCCCCCGCAAAAATTAATTACATATTATCCTTACTTCGATGATCTTGTAATAGCAGCAGATTACGCTTTGTTTTTATTAATCGTACTAATAATTTTAGTTATAGGTTTTAGAACTATTACAATACTCTTCAACTGGTACGCAGGAAAGATTGACTCCGGAGAAAACAAAAATTTAAGCGGAAGTTTGTTCCCGCTGCTTCAAAAATTAAGTAAACTGATTTTAACTGCTCTTGCGTTTGTTATCGTTTTGGCAAAGTTTCATATTGATGTCAGTGGATTTATAGTCTCTCTCGGAGTAGGTTCTCTAGCGATTGCTTTAGCCGCACAGGAAACCATCTCAAATATGATTTCCGGATTTATTATTATGACCGACAGACCTTTTCGTATTGGTGACAGAATAAAAGTTAATCCGGACTTAGTTGGAGATGTGATTGAAATTGGAGTTAGAAGTACGAAGGTATTGGATTTTGATAATAATATTTTAATTGTTCCGAACAATGATATTGTAAAATCGAGGATTGTTAATCTAACCTATCCATCTGCATTATCGCGCGTTGTTGTGGAAGTTATGGTTTCTTATAATTGCGATATTGACAAGGTAAAAAAGATTTTAATTTCTGTAGCGGTAAATAATCTTTTAGTTGCGAAGACTCCCGCACCGGATACTTTTTTAACTAAGTTTGGTGATTCAGGAGTAAATTATCGTTTAACAGCTTACACGGAAAATTATCTAGACAATGCTAAACTTGGAAGTGAACTGAGAGAAGCAATACTTCAAGAATTTAGAAAAGAGAAAATAGAAATTCCATTACCTCAAATGGATGTTCGATTACAAAAAAAAGATGAGAGCTAATATGAAATATTTTATACTTTTTATGAGTCTGTTCATCTCCTTAAATGGACAAATCAAATTTGAAACTTTTTTTGAAAACAAAACGTTAAGGATTGATTATTATCATTCCGGCGATAATGTTAGTGATGAGTATTCATTCGATGAATTGCGGGAAGAACCGTATTGGGGCGGCTCGCAAACAAATTTACTTGATGCTTTTAATTACGGGAAATATAAAGTTGAAGTTGCAGATTCAGCCACCGGTAAAATTATTTATTCAAAATATTATTCAACCCTTTTTTCAGAATGGCAGACTACCGAGGAGGCAAAAAAATATAAAAAAAGTTTTACTGAATCTGTTGTCTTTCCTTTCCCAAAACAAACTATACTTGTCTCTTTCTTCTCAAGAGACAGGAAAAACGAATTACACAAAAAGTTTGAATTAACGGTAAATCCTAAAGATTATTTTATAGCAAAAGACCGCAGAAATGAATTCCCCAATTTCAAAGTATATTACTCCGGTAGTCCTGCTAATAAAGTTGATATTGTAATTATTCCCGAAGGATATACAAAGGAAGAAATGGAAAAATTCAAAACTGATTGCGGTAAGTTTACTCAATACTTATTGAATGCATCACCCTATTCAGAGAATAAAGAAAGTTTTAATATTTGGGGGATCGAAGCTCCTTCTAAAGAAAACGGTACAGACATACCGGGGCAAAATATTTGGAAAAGAACAAACGTTAATACTACATTTTATACTTTTGATGAAGAACGATATTGTATGACTTCCGATTTTAAAGCGGTACGCGATTATGCTGCAAACGCACCTTACGATCAAATATATATTTTGGTAAATTCTACCAAATACGGTGGTGGATCAATTTATAATCATTATTCCGTTTGTGTTGCCGACCATAAATTGTCGGAATATATTTTTGTTCATGAATTCGGGCATGGATTTGCATTTTTAGCTGATGAATATTACACAAGTTCAACGGCGTATTTAGATTTTTATCCGACCAACATTGAACCGCTTGAGGCAAATTTAACAACTATGGTAGATTTTGAATCAAAATGGAAAAGCATGATTGATAAAGATATTCCTATGCCAACTCCAAATGATACCTCCTATAAAAATAAAGTAGGTTTATTTGAAGGAGGCGGGTATGTTGCCAAAAATATTTATCGTCCAAGTTATGATTGTTCAATGAAATCAGCATCCATAAATAACTTTTGTCCGGTATGCAAAAAAACAATTCAAGAGATGATGAATTACTATTCAGAATAATTATATCTGTAATAGAGCAATAACGAATATTTAAATAACTGAAAACTGATTACTAATAACTGATAACTTATGTACTACCGTGACCTTCATCAAACAATAGAGACAATAACTTCAAAGTTCTTTGCAACTGAAATTGATATGCTCATAACCGTGGTTCAGGAACTTGTTAAACAGAAAGACATTCAAATCCTTGGTGGCAGAATTTGGAGATTTTCGGCAGAGAAGCAAGGATATGAGTTAGTTTACCAGACTGCTAAGAAATCTAAGATCGATAGTGACTTTATACTATCAATTAGCGATCATCCGCTTTTTGATAACTTGGAAAAAGAACGAACCGTTCTTCGATCAGAAACAAATGATTTGCTTAAGAAAAAAGGGATTTCAAAGTATTATGCGTCGGGTGTGGGAAATAAAGCTAAACTTAACGGAAAAAAATATTACGAATACCTTTTAGCATTTAATAGTTCGAATGTAAGTACTGAGTACAAATATTCGTTGAATATTATTGCTACCGTAGTAACATCAAAATTGAAACAATGGCGTTCATCTAAAAGTGAACGCTCATTAAAAGCCGATATAGACAAAGCTCGTCTTCTACAAAAATCAATCCTTCCTCAACATGAATATCCCTTTTTTGATTATGATTTATATGGGATTACTTATCCTGCTGAAATTGTTGGAGGCGACTTTTTTGATTATCTCGAAATAGGTGATGACAAAGAAAGGTTAGGAGTTGTGCTCGGAGATGCAGCAAGTAAAGGTATTGCTGCGTCTGCTGAGGCAATGTACATCTCAGGCGCTATTCGCATGGCAATGACTTTCGAGATAAAAATTGTAACGTTGATGAGAAGAATAAACACTCTTGTTAATAAAATTTTCAGCGATGATAAATTCAGTTCTTTTTTTTATGGCGAGTTGTCGAATGATAAATCCGGATTGTTTCTTTATTCAAACGCCGGACACAATCCTCCTTTCTTTTATAAGCGGAAAGAAAAAAAAATATATTATCTTAATCCAACCGGTCCCGTTTTAGGTCCGGCACCAAAAGCAAATTACACGGTGGATAGCATCCTTTTTGAAAAAGGAGACGTACTTTTAATTTACAGTGACGGAATGATAGATTCTGCAGATAAAAATTTTGAACCATTCGGTGAAAAGAAAATTGAAGAAATCTTAACCGGAAATGTCCATCGTTCATCAAAAGAAATTGCAGCTCTCCTAATTGAAGCGGTTGTAAAATATTCGGATGGGGGAGAGTATAATGATGATAAAACAGTTGTTGTAATTAAGAAAAAAGAAAATTAATTTAAGATAAGTCAATTAACTATTACTAATAATAATTGAAAATGATTTACTCTATAAATCCAAGTACAGAAGAAATTCTTGCCGAATATGCTGAATATTCGGATCAAAAAATTAGTGGGTGTATTGAAAAAACAGAACTGGCTTATCATTTCCATAAAAAAATACCACTCGAAAAAAGAATTAGTTTAATGCTAAACGCTGCCTCAGTTTTAGAAAAACAAAAGGAAGAATTATCTAAATTGATGACCCTTGAGATGGGTAAACCAATTATACAGTCACGCATGGAAATAGATAAATGTATCTGGCTTTGCAATTACTATTGTGAAAATGCAGAACATTTTTTAGCCGATGAATTTATCAAAACCGACGCAAGAAAAAGTTTTGTATCTTTTCAACCGCTGGGAATTATTCTTGCAGTAATGCCCTGGAATTTTCCTTTTTGGCAAGTCTTTCGCTTTGCGGTACCTAATTTATTAGCCGGAAATGCTTGCTTACTAAAACACTCATCCAATGTTAGCGGTACTGCTCTTGCAATCGAAAAAATATTTAGTGAAGCCGGATATACGGAAAATCTTTTTTCAACTTTGATTATCTCTTCCTCGAAAGTTAAACAAGTAATCGAACATCCATTCGTGAAAGCTGTAACCATAACCGGAAGTACTACAGCGGGAAAATCAGTTGCCGTTATAGCCGGAAATGTTTTGAAAAAAACTGTACTTGAACTTGGAGGAAGTGATCCCTACTTAATTTTAGAAGATGCTGATCTGTTAGAAGCGTCCAAAACATGTGTAACTTCGAGATTGATAAACAGTGGTCAAAGCTGTATTGCTGCAAAAAGATTTATTGTGGTTGAAAAAGTATTTGATCATTTTCGAGATTATTTTGTTGAACAAATGAAATTGAGAAAAATGGGAAATCCACTTGATGAATCGAACTCAATTGGTCCTCAGGCGAGGATTGATTTAAGAAATGAACTGCATATTCAAGTTGAACAAAGTGTAAAACAAGGCGCCGAACTTTTGCTTGGTGGATTTATTCCCGAAGGAAAAGGAGCTTTTTATCCACCGACGGTTTTAACTAATGTTGATGAAAACAACATCGCTTTTCAAGAAGAAATATTTGGACCGATAGCTCCTTTAATAAAAGCAAAAGACGAAGATGATGCAATTCGTTTGGCGAATAATACTGTGTTTGGGTTAGGAGCAGTTGTATTCACGGAGGATCTAGTAAAAGGTGAACGAATTGCGAAAGAAAAAATTCTTGCAGGAGCTTGCTTTGTAAACTCGTTCGTTAAATCTGATCCCCGTTTACCATTCGGGGGGATCAATCAATCGGGTTATGGCAGGGAACTTGGCTTATTCGGAATTAGAGAATTCGTAAATATTAAAACAATTTATGTGAGCTAAAATGGCTGATAGTCTAAAACTTTTGCCGGAAATTATTAAAGGAATGCAAAACCAATTTACGTATGACGAGCTTTTCGTCATTATTCAAAAATTGGGGATAGCCATACTAATCGGTGCGTTAATCGGATTGGAAAGAGAGCACTCAAGAGCTCCCGGTGCAAAATCATTTGCCGGTATAAGGACGTTTCCGCTCATCGCGATCTATGGTTTTATTTCAGCAATGCTTTCCAGTTATCTCAACTTATCTTTCTACTTTGTATTCATTTTTTCTGTGATGATTCTTGTCGGACTTTCCTATTTTACATCCACGCGTGGTGGAAGGATTGGTATTACAACCGAACTTTCCGCTTTAATGGTTTTTGTTTTAGGTTCAATGATCTATTGGAATTTCATTCTCATTGCTGCAATTGTGGCAGTCATCATGGCGTTATTTCTTTCGTTAAAAATTCAGCTTCATCATTTTGTTGAAAATGTAACCGGTGAAGACATCTTTGCAGTATTGAAGTTATCAATAGTTACTATAATTATTTTCCCTTTGTTACCGGAACGATCTTTCGGACCGAATGACATTATCAATCTTCGCTTAATCTGGATGATGGTAATATTTATTGCGCTGCTAAGTTTCCTCGGATATGTTCTAACAAAGTATGTTGGGTATAAAAAGGGAATATCAGTTACCTCAATATTTGGCGGACTGGTTTCGAGCACGGCTTTAACCTTTTCTTTTGCAAAGAAAAGCAAAGAGAATGATTTGCTCTCCTCCAACTTTGGAGTGGGAATATTAATAGCTACTACAATGGTCTTTCCAAAAGTACTTTTAGAAATTGCAGTTGTTAATGCAGAACTTGCCAAATTAGCGATCATTCCTATATTGATTTTTACTGTTGTTGGCATTTTATTAAGCGTTATTATGTGGGAAAGAATTAAAGCGGTTGAATTAACCGGAATTGATCTGAAAAATCCTTTTGAATTAAAGTCTGCTCTTTATTTTGGATTAATTTTCGGATTAATACTACTTTTTTCAAAGTTGGCACAATTAAATTATGGCGATAAGGGAAGCTATTTTGTAAGTTTTATTTCCGGATTATCCAATATTGATGCTATAACCTTAACGATGGCGCAGCTATCTGCTAAGAATAGTATTCAACCAATTGTAGCTCTAAATTCAATTGTGATCGCCCTATTTGCCA
Source organism: Ignavibacteriaceae bacterium (assembly GCA_023229425.1). Classification (GTDB taxonomy): domain Bacteria; phylum Bacteroidota; class Ignavibacteria; order Ignavibacteriales; family Ignavibacteriaceae; genus UBA1563. The sequence goes on along the minus strand of JALNZG010000013.1, from coordinate 57,447 downwards.
ACCTTCTTTTTAAAGGAATTATTGCAATTATTCTTGGGACAAAATTAATGGCTCGCTATACTACTATCGGATTTGGATTTTTTATTCTTACTTCTTTGTTAATTTTAGGCTACAATTTTCTTTTTTAACATTTCTAACAAATTTACTTTTTAGAGTGACTTATGAAATTCTCAGGTTTTTCTTTTAGCGAAGAAAAGCTTCTTCAACTTTATAAAGATTTGGTAACCCCGCGTCTTATTGAAGAAAAAATGCTTAACCTATTAAGACAAGGAAAAATATCCAAATGGTTTTCCGGTATTGGGCAGGAAGCAATTTCTGTCGGTGCGGCATCGGCATTGCTGAAGGATGAGTTTATTCTTCCGCTTATAAGAAATTTGGGAATTTTTACCACCCGGAGAATTCCTCTTCATAAATTATTTGCTCAATTTCAAGGGAAGAAGAACGGCTTCACAAAAGGGCGAGACCGCTCATTTCATTTTGGTTCAAAAGAACATCACATTGTAGGTATGATCTCTCATCTCGGTCCGCAGCTTTCTGTTGCAGATGGAATTGCTTTGTGGGAATTGCTCAATGAGACGAAAAAAGTTGTATTGGTTTTTTCCGGTGACGGTGGCACAAGCGAAGGCGACTTTCATGAATCACTAAATCTTGCTGCTGTTTGGAATTTGCCCGTAATATTTCTTGTCGAAAATAATGGTTATGGATTATCCACTCCCAACGATGAACAATTTAAATGCCAGCAGCTGATAGATAAAGGAATTGGCTATGGTATAGAAGCAATACGAATTGACGGGAATAATATTTTAGAAGTTTACTCAACTCTCCGGAACATTGCTTCTGAGATGCGTAAAAACCCAAAACCGTTTTTAGTGGAGGCTGTTACATTCAGAATGCGAGGGCACGAGGAAGCATCGGGCACAAACTATGTTCCGAAACAACTAATTGAAGAATGGAAGAATAAGGATCCGATTTTTAATTATGAAAATTTTCTCATATCGAAAAACATCATTTCTCTAAATGAAATTGCTAAAATTAAAGATGAAATTTCAACTTTAATTAATAGTGAATGGCATCGAGCCGAAGATGATGAAATTCTGTTTACTGATTCTGAAGAAGAAGTGGACGATGTTTACGCAAAAAATAAGGTTTCAGTTTCCTTTCCTAAAAGTAATCAACAAAGTGAAAAACGATTTATTGATGCGATCAGTGATGGACTGAAATTGGCGATGGAGAAATATGAAAACCTCATTTTGATGGGACAGGATATTGCTGAATATGGAGGAGCTTTTAAAGTTACCAAGGGATTTGTAGAGCAATTTGGAAAAGAACGTGTTCGCAATACCCCTCTATGTGAATCCGCCGTAATTGGCAGCGCCCTTGGGTATGGAATAAAAGGTGGAAAAGCAATTGTCGAGATGCAATTTGCTGATTTTATTTCATGCGGATTTAATCAAGTTGTAAATAATCTGGCAAAAATTCATTATCGGTGGGGACAAAGTGCCGATGTTGTTCTTCGTATGCCGACCGGTGCCGGAGTTGCTGCCGGACCTTTTCATTCACAGTCAAATGAAGCATGGTTTTTTCATACACCCGGATTAAAAATTGTCTATCCTTCAAATCCCTTTGATGCGAAAGGATTACTTCTTGCTTCTATTGAAGACCCGAATCCCGTTTTATTTTTTGAACATAAACTCCTTTATCGTTCTCTCCATGGATTAGTTCCAGACGATTATTACACCATTGAAATTGGAAAGGGAAGTATAGTTAGAGAAGGGACACAATGTACAATTATAACTTACGGAATGGGAGTTCATTGGGCATCGGAAGCCTTAAAAGATTTGTCAAATCCTTCTGTAGAAATAATTGATTTGCGAACGTTGCTTCCCTTGGATGAGAAAATTATTTATTCTAGCGTTAAAAAAACCGGAAAAGTATTGATCTTGCACGAAGACACTTTAACCGGCGGGATCGGCGCTGAAATAGCAGCTCTTATATCCCAACATTGTTTTGAATATTTAGATGCGCCAATTATTCGTTGCGGCAGTTTGGATTCACCTGTCCCATTTTCCTATCACTTAGAAAAGAATTATTTACCAAAAGATAGATTCCGAAAAGCTCTTCAGAACTTATTAAGTTATTAGCTTGTGAATAATCTCATAAAATAAAGACCGCAGTATTTGGTATGGCTTTTTCTTTTCAGAACTATCAAAAAAATCTTAAATTGCATTCAACAGTTAAATGATTTTCAAATGCCGTTTATGAAAAAAAATATTTTTTATTTTACTCTCTTTTTCTTTGTGAGTTCGTTTGTTGTTTCCGGCGGATTAACTTCGTCTAAAATTAACAGTATGATCTCATCAAAAGATAGTTATTTTGAATTCAATCAAGTATGGGGTGTAAGTGATGATGAAGATACTTACAATTCGACCGACCAAAAATTAATTAATGTTCTTCATTATACAATTAAGTTAGACTTATTGCCTGAGCAAAAGCGACTTAAAGGCAACGTTACGCTCCAATTCGTTTTTACGGATTCTCTTCAAAAAATATTTAGAATTAATTTTTATGATAACATGCGAATCCATAAAGTATTGTGGAACGGTTCGGCCACCAATTATTCCAATTACAAAACCACTCTAACAGTTGAGCCGAAGACTATTCTTGATACAAATTATGTTGAAATTATTTATGAAGGAAAACCAAAGAACCTTGGTTTATCCTCTTTTGTTTTTGGAGAAATAAACGGAAAATCTTTAATATATAATATTAATGAACCGGATTATGCTTCAACTTGGTTTCCATGTAATGATATTCTAACTGATAAAGCTAGTTATGATTTTTATCTAACCAATACTTCTTCACAAGTTTCAGTATCAAACGGATCACTCATAGAAAAGTATGATAATAACGGAAGGACTACATATCATTGGAAAACGAGCTACGAAATTCCAACTTATCTGGTAGCAATTTATTCATCGGATTATAAAATTGTACACGATAATTATATAACGGCTCTCGGCGATACAGTTCCACTTCAATTTTATGTTTTACCAGATCATTTAGAAAACGCAAAATTAGATTTCGAAGAACATCCTCAAATATTAAAAGTGCTATCTCAACTTTTTGGTGAATATCCCTTTGCGAAAGAGAAATATGGAGTTGCAGAATTTCTTTGGCAAAACGGCGCTATGGAAAGTGCAACGATTACCGGGATTGGCAGCAATTTTGTAACCGGTGCTAAAATGTTCAATGATATTTATATTCACGAAGCCGCTCATCATTGGTGGGGGAATTGCGTCTCGCCGATGTCATGGAAAGATATTTGGTTGAATGAAGGATTTGCCACCTATGCAGAAGCGTTGTACGATGAAGTTGTTTTTGGTAAAGCCGCTTTATTTTCCAACATGCATAATAACTTCGGAATAGACTTTGAGGGGACACTTTATGATCCGGGGGATAATTTATTTTCCTCAAAAGTTTATAAAAAAGGGGCATGGGTGCTTCACATGTTAAGATGGGAAGTGGGGAACGACGATTTTTTCACTATCCTTCATCAATATTTTGAATTATACAAATTTAAGAATGCGTCAACGCATGATTTTAAAAAAGTATGCGAAGATGTTTCAAAAAAAGACTTATCAAAATTCTTTGAGCAATGGGTTTATGTAGGAGAAAACGTTCCTATCATTAATTACCGATGGAAAATTAAACAAGATGAAGATTCCACTTATCTGGTGCTAAATCTTCGACAAGTCCAAAAGGGTGATACAGAATATCACTTCCCGGTTGAAGTGAAATATTTATTTGACAATCCCGAGGATAATTATTCCGAAATCATTCTCATAGATGAAGCTAAGTTTGAAAAAACGATCAGACTAAAAAAGAAAATGAATTCCCTTATATTTGACCCGCAAGGCTGGCTCCTTGTTGAATTTAATGATTATAATACTTACGAGTAAAAATGTCTAAACCCGTTTTATTTATTTCCGACATCCATTTGGGACTTTTATCCCCCGAACTTGAAAAAAAAAGAGAACGTTTATTAGTATCTTTTTTAGAATATGCAAAAGATTCTTCGAGCGCGCTCTATATTATCGGTGATTTATTTGATTACTGGTTTGAATACAAACACGTTTATCAAAAAGGATTTTTTAGAACCTTTACAGCCTTACAAGACTTATGCGAAAATGGTGTCGAGTTACATTATTTCATTGGCAACCATGACTTTCTTCATAGAGACTTTTTCCAAAAAGAAATTGGCGCGCATCTTTATCACGATGGGATATCGGTTACTCTTGAGGGCAAAAAGTTTTTTCTGGCTCACGGAGACGGATTAGTAAAAAATGATATCGGTTATCTTTTTCTTAAAAAAGTTCTGCGGAATAAATATCTTCAAAAATTATATTCGTTAGTACATCCGGATTTAGGAATTGCTCTCGCCAGCAGAACAAGTAAATCCAGCAGAGATTATACTTCAAAAAAAGATTACGGAGAGATAGACGGCATGATTGAAGCTGCTAAAGAAAAAATTAATGAGCATTATGATTATGTAATTTTCGGGCATTCTCACAAAAGACAATTGGAGAAAGTTAAAAATGGATATTATATTAATTTAGGAACTTGGCTAGATCAACCTTGTTACGGAATATTTCAGAATAATAGTTTTCAAATAGTGGACTGGCAATAGCATGCAAAAATCTTCTAAAAATATAACTCAAAATCACTACATATCAATAATTAAAAAGTTTAAATATCTATTTATCGGTTTTGCTGTTGTCGTTTTAGCTTTTATTATTTATGTGTTTTTGGGATTACCTTCGATTGAAGAATTAGAAAATCCGCGTCCACAGTTAGCAAGTAAAGTCTGGACGGTTGACGGTGAAATACTGGGACAATTTTATATTGAAAATAGGATTGAAACGAATGTTGACAGCATTCCTTCGCATCTCATCAATGCTTTGATTGCCACAGAAGACAGAAATTTTTATAGTCACTGGGGAGTTGATTTAATTCGTTTCGGCAAAGCGATGATAAAGAATATTTTTACTTTTTCACGCGAAGGCGCAAGTACTATTACGCAACAGCTAGCAAAAAATTTATACAGTTTGAAATCGATAAATGAAAACCCGGTTGAAACTGTTGCAAGAAAAATTCGAGAATGGCTCTCTTCAGTTCAAATTGAAAGAAATTTTACAAAGAAAGAAATCATTGAACTTTATTTAAATGTTTCCTATTTCGGGAAAAGCGCTTACGGAGTTGAAACAGCCGCTAACATTTATTTCGGTAAAAGAGCTAAAGAACTTACGGTGCCGGAATCAGCTTTGCTTATCGCCCTTCTAAAATCTTCTGTAAATTATGATCCTGAACGAAGAATGGAACGAGCTTTAGCCCGCAGAAATTTAGTTATGCGCAACATGATGGACGCGGGGTATTTATCCGAAAGTAATTATGAAAAATTTAGAATAGAACCTATTATTTTAGCCAAGGGGAAGAAAGTTAAAATGAGAAGTGAGGCTCCTCATTTTTTGGAATACATCCGCCAACAAATGATTGCCATGGCTGATAAATATGGATACGATTTGTTTAGAGACGGATTAAATATCTACACTTCAATTAATATGTCCATGCAAAAAATTGCTAATAAAGTTGTTGTAGAACATCTTAGAGAATATCAGGAATTATTTTATAAAAACTGGAAATGGGATAACAATAAAGCGATTTTAAAACCGTTAATTGATAGAGCGATAAAAAATACGGTCGCTTATAAAGAGGCTGTCTCGCAAGTACAAAAGCAGATGGTATATAGTCAATTAATAAATGATGCAGCGTTTATTGATTCAGTAAAACTCATTGAAAGTACTATTCAGACAGGTTTTGTTGTGCTCGATCCGAAGAGTGGGGCAATTAAAGCATTAGTTGGCGGTACTGATCAAGATTTTCAATATGGATTAAACCACGTGACACAAATTAGACGGCAGCCCGGTTCTTCATTTAAACCTATCATTTACACTACTGCAATTGATAACGGTTATTACCCGGCTTATTCTTTATTAAATGAAAAATTTAATTTCAACGGCTGGTCTCCTGATAACAGCGATAGCGATTACGGCGGTTATCTAACGTTGAGGCGGGCATTGGCAAATTCAATAAACGTTATTGCCGGGAGATTAACGATTTCAGAAATAGCGCCGCCAAATATGGTTGTAAAATACGCTCATAAAATGGGAATTAATTCTTCGCTTTCTGCATTTCCTTCAATTGCATTAGGTACGGTTGAGGTTACTCCGCTTGAATTAACATCTGCCTTTTCTACCTTAGCAAATAAAGGAGTGTTTGTTTCTCCAATTTCAATTTTAAGAATTGAAGATAAAAACGGAATTATAATTGACGAATTCAAACCTGAATACCGTGAAGCGATCTCGCCTCAAACTGCGGCAATTGTTACGAGTATGATGGAAGATGTGCTAAATTATGGAACAGGTGCAAGAGTCCGGCAGTATTTCTCAAGACCGGCGGCAGGTAAAACCGGAACAACACAAGATTTTGCAGATGCATGGTTTGTAGGGTTCACACCGCAATTAGCCGGTGGTGTTTGGACCGGTTTTGATGATAGGCGTGTAAAATTTAACGGGTGGTATGGGCAAGGTGCTAGAGCATCAATGCCTGTTTGGGCAAAATTTATGGCTGAAGTTTATAAACAATTAAACCTTCCGCTAGAGTATTTTACTTTGCCTGATGGTGTAGAATACGCTCTGTTTTGCAAAGAAACGATTGAAAGAGGGGATACACGTCTAGCGAATGAAAGCTGCCCGAATAAAATATCGGATTTAATAAATGTTTTACACAAACCGCAGAATTGTAATCTTCATGGAGGTTCCGCAGTCTCTCAACAGGAAAAAGAATCCGGTTCCGGCTGGTAATTAGTTTGAAAAGACAATTGTTATTATTAAATTTTCTATGGAAATAATTTGCCCGAATGGCGGAATTGGTAGACGCGCTAGGTTCAGGGTCTAGTGGAGATCCTCCGTAGGGGTTCGAGTCCCCTTTCGGGCACAAAATTACTAAGCGACCTTACGCTAGAAATTCTTAATCTTGTTCGTATTCGTAATCTTACTCTTACTCCATTTTTTAATCTGATTAAGAGTAGGATTAAGATTATGATTATGATTAAGACTCCTGCGTAAAGTGAGTTACTAAATTATTAGAGAACCATTAGTAATAACAAATTAACGATAATTTAATATCGAATAATGAATTTCTAATTGAAAGTAATCTGTTTTTCAACTTCATCATTTCAAATTTCTTGTTCGATATTCATTATTCTTTTGGTTTTGGTTTTACGAAGTTATGAATTATACGACACATGACCTGCATTTAGCCTATCAAGAGGCAATTCAATTTGCACAGAAGCACTACGAGAACTTCCCTGTAGTAACTTTTTTAATTCAGAAAAAATTAAGGAAAGATGCTGCGATCATTTATTGGTTTGCACGCACCGCTGATGATATTGCCGATGAAGGGCAATTTTCTGTTGAGCAGAGATTGGCACAACTTGCAAGATTGGAAAAACGGCTGCAGAATTTATTGAACGGGATATTTACTGATAAATTTGATGTTGCTCTTGCCGAAACGATCAAGGAAAGAAAACTTTCACCCATATATTTTTTCAAGCTGCTTAAAGCTTTCCGCTCAGATATTCTGTTTACTAAGTTTCAAGACTATTCCGAAGTGCAGGCATATTGTGATAATTCCGCTAATCCTATCGGGAGATTAATGCTGGAGTTGCACGATATTCGTGATCAAAAAGTGTTAAAACTTTCCGATAATATTTGTACCGCACTTCAATTGACGAACTTTTATCAAGATTTCAAATTTGACATTCAAAAGGGAAGAAATTATATTCCATTAAATGATTTAGCAAGATTTGGTTTGGATGAAAACAATTTCACCGATCCGGTCTTAAGAAGAAAATTTTGTGAAGTAATAGAATCTCAAATTGAAAGAACGAAAAATTTGTTTTTAACCGGTGAAGAGTTGCTGAAGTATTTACCTAAAAAATTGAAAATTGAAATCGCGTGGACGATTCTCGGTGGAAGAAAAATATTGGAAAAAATTGAATCGGCGAAATTTAATGTGATAAAAACGAGACCGTCATTAAAGAAATATGAAATTATTTCATTATTAATCAAATCATATAGTTATGCAAAACGATTCAGCTAAACAAATTGCAAAGGAAAGTAAAAGCAGTTTTTATTATGCTTTTAATTTGCTCCCGGCAAGTCAGCGGGAAGCGATGAACAATGTTTATGCGTTCTGCCGTAAGACAGATGATATTGTCGATGAGGGGCAGGATGATGATGAATTAAAATATCAAAAGTTGGTAAGATGGCGGACTGAATTTGAAAAAGCTTTTAAAGGGAACTCCGAACTTCAATTATTAAATAAACTCGCCGGAACAATTTCTCAATTTCACATTCCAATTGAACATTTCTTTGAGCTTATCAAAGGAATGGAAATGGATTTACAAAAGAAGCGGTATGAAACTTTTGAAGATTTGCATCTTTACTGCTACCGCGTTGCTTCAACGGTTGGATTAATGTGTATTGAAATATTCGGATATAAGAATAAATCAGCTTTATCTTTTGCCGAGAATCTCGGTATTGCTTTACAGCTTACAAATATTTTACGCGATGTAAATAAAGATGCAAGAGAAAATCGCATCTATCTTCCACAGGATGAATTAAAACAATTCCATTACAGTGAAAGTGATTTGCTCGATAAAAAGTACAATTTACATTTTATTTCGTTGATGGAATTTGAAGCAAATAGGGCAAATGAATATTTTCAAACAGCAACAAACAATTTAGACCTTGACGATAAAGCTTCAATGTTTGCAGCACGCGCGATGCAGCATATTTATTCCAGAATGTTGGACAGAATCATTCAAGCGAAGTACGATGTGTTCAATAAAAATATTAATGTAAGTACATTTGAAAAAATCGGTATTTCTCTCGGAGTCTGGGCGAAATATAATTTAGTTTATAAATGAAAAAATGCCTCATTGTAGGAGGTGGATTAGCCGGTCTTTCCGCCGCCGTTTCTCTTACCAAACAAAATTGCCATGTACAAATATTAGAAGCTTCCCCGAAATTCGGTGGAAGAGCTTATTCATTTATTGATGAAAAAAGCGGAGACGAAATTGATAATGGACAGCATCTTATGCTTGGGTGTTATTATGAAACGCTGGAATTTATTAATTGTATTGGAGTGACAAATCTTTTTAATTCTCAAAATAAACTTGAAATAAACTTTGTAACGAGAAATAAAATAAAACATCAACTTAAAGCTACCAATCTCCCATATCCGCTGGGATTGTTTTTTGGACTTTTGAATTACGAGGCTTTATCCATTACCGACAAAATTAAAATAATTCTCCTTGTAACAAAACTTTCTTTTATTGATAGTGAAATGTATTTAAACATTTCAGTTAACGAATGGTTAAAAGGAGAGAATCAAAGTCGGAATTGTATAAAATCATTTTGGGAAATTATTGCTATAGGAGCCTTGAACAGTCAAATAAAAGATGCTTCGGCAAAAATGTTTATTGATATTCTTAAAGTAATTTTCTTGAATGGAAGTGACGCGTCAGCGATGATCATTCCAAAAGTAGGTTTATCAAAAGCATTTGTTGATCCTGCAGTGAACTTTCTCGTAGCACATAAAAGTGAATTATCTCTTTCAGAAAAACTTCAGGAAATCTCTGTTACTCAGAATCAAGCTACTTCTGTGATGACTGATAAAAGGATTATAATTGATTTCGATGCCGTTATTTTGGCAATTCCTTCATACGCCTTAAATAAAATCAATAAAAATAACTTAATTATAGAAAATAATAGAACTGATTTAACCACTTCCGGAATATTGACTCTGCATTTATGGTTGAAACAAAACAATCTAAAGAAACCATTTTATGCTTTCATTGATTCACCACTACATTGGGTTTTTAATCATGGAAATTTTATTACAACCGTAACAAGCAGCGCAGATGATCTGATTGATAGATCAAAGGAAGAATTGTTTTCAATTGTAACTACGGAATTGCAAGAATATTTGAATATCAAAAGAGAAGATATTTCAGATTACCAAATCATTAAAGAGAAGAGGGCTACGTTTATTCCGAATAAAGAAAACTTGCTGAAACGCCCGTCTGCTAAAACGAAGTTGGAAAATGTTTTTTTAGCGGGAGATTGGACTAATACCGGATTACCCGCAACAATTGAAGGGGCAATTAAAAGCGGTAACACTGCTGCTGATAAAGTTCAAAAATATTTCTCATCTTTTTAATCATCAATAACATCTATTTTGTTTTTGTTAGCTTAAAACTGAAAACTGATAACTCTTCAGATTTAATGTGCTTCAATCCAATTATCTCCAATTCCGGTTTCAACAAGTATTGGTACATTTAGAGGCAGAGCATTTTCCATCAAATCTTTCACTAATGGAACGACTTCTTCCGTCTCACTTTTCAATGCATCAAACACCAACTCATCGTGCACTTGCAGAATCATTTTGGTATCGTACTTTCTTTTTGCCAATTCATTATGGATGTTGATCATGGCTAGTTTAATCATATCAGCGGCGGTTCCTTGTATAGGCATATTAATAGCAACGCGTTCTTCAAAATTGCGAAGTGAAAAATTCTTACTGTTAATATTATTTAAAAAACGGCGTCTGCCAAGTAACGTTTCTGCATATCCTTTTTCTCTTGCCGACTGAATTGATGCATCCATAAAAGCTTTTACATTTTTAAATGTGTTGAAATAAGTTTCAATAATCTCTTTTGCATGTTGTTGAGAAATTTTCAGCCGGGTTTTTAATCCGAAGATTCCAATGCCGTATAAAATCCCAAAATTAACTTCTTTAGCTTTTCTTCGCATATCGGGAGTAACTTCTTCTTGAGGAATTTGAAAAACAAGTGCGGCAGTTCTTCTGTGAATATCTTCACCATGTGTAAAGGCTTCGATCAATCGTTGGTCGTTGGACATGCTTGCCATAATTCTAAGTTCAATCTGGCTGTAATCGCAACTGATAAGGCGATGATCTTTATCACGCGGAACGAATGCTTTACGGATTTCTCTGCCAAGTTCTGTACGGATCGGAATGTTCTGCAAATTGGGATCAACACTTGAAAGTCTGCCGGTAGAAGCGATGGTTTGATTGAACGAAGTATGTACGCGTCCGGTTTTGGCGTGAATTAGATTCGGAAGAGCATCAGCGTAAGTAGATTTTAATTTTGCGACTTGTCTAAAATCTAAAATGCTTTCAATAATTTCGTGTTCTCCTCGCAACATTTCAAGCGTTTGTGCATCGGTAGAAAAGCCCGTTTTAGTTTTTCTGGAAGATTGCAACTGAAGTTTTTCAAACAAGATCTTCTGCATCTGTTTCGGTGAATTGAGGTTGAATGTTTCCCCTGCTAAACGAAATATTTTTTCAGAATATTCGTTCATGGATGTTTCTAATTCTTTACTGAGTACACCAAGCATTTTCTTATCAATCTTAACTCCGGAACGTTCCATTTCTTCCAACACTTCTGCAAGAGGGAATTCAACTTCATAAGCAAGTTTATGTAAATTGTTTTTTTCAATCTCTTCTTTTAAGATTTCATATAGCTGAAACGTAACATCCGCATCTTCGGAAGAATAGTCACCCAACCGTTTCAGGTCAACATCAAATATTTGTTTTGCGTCTTTCTTAATGCCGATCAGTTCAGAAAGGGGAATAGGTTTGTACTGCAAATATTTTTGCGCAAGATCATCCATGCCGTGCTTCTGATCGGGATCAAGTAGGAAACTTGCCAGCATAGTATCGAAGTAAAAACCAGATACATGAATATCAAGGGAACGCATTATGGAGATGTCGAATTTCCCATTCTGGCAGACTTTTTTAATTGCAGCATTTTCAAAAACGGATTTAAAGATGGGAACAAAATCATGTTGCGAAAGTCTATCGTCCAAATTTCTTTCAAATAATGATGTTGATTGAACGAAAGGATTTAATGCAACAAAGAATGCTTTTCCTTTTTCGTAACAGAATGAAACTCCGGCTACTTTCGCTTCAAAATAATCGAGTGAATCGGTTTCAGTATCAAACACAAACAAAGATTGTTTTGAAAGTTCATCGGCTAAAGCTTTAGCTTCTTTTGCTGAAGTGATTAAAACATATTTGCTTTCAGAACTTGAAAAAGTTTTATTTTCTTGAACCGTCACAACTTCGGGAATCGCTTCAACAATTTCCTCTTCACCAAAGAATTTTCTTAAACGGATGTAAAGATTCTTGAATTCTAGTTCTTCAAAAATGGATTTTATTTTCTCGATCTCCGGTTTACCGATCTTCGTTCTATTAAAATCAATTTCAATTGGAACATCAGTCATAATAGTTGCGAGTTCCTTTGAAAGGAATGCATTCTCTTTTCCTGCAATGAGTTTGTTCTTAACGGAAGCCGGTTCAACCTCGTCGATATGTTCGTAAATATTTTCAAGAGTGGAATATTTCTCTATTAATAGTGGCGCTGCTTTTGGACCAATGCCTTTTACACCGGGAATATTATCACTTGAATCGCCGATAAGCGATAAGTAATCGATCATTCTCTCCGGTTCAAAGCCAAGGGTTTCAAGAACTTTTTCTTTGGTGATAACATCAATCTCTTCGCCCGATTTTCCCGGTTTAACTAATTTAACTTTATCCGTTATAAGTTGAATGTAATCTTTATCGGGAGTGATCATAAAAGAATCATAACCGAGTGATTCCGCTTTTCTCACCGCCGTACCGATAATATCATCGGCTTCGTAACCGGGCAAAATAAAAACAGGAATATTAAGCGCTTCGATTATTTCTTTTATTCTTCCTATTTGCGGGATCATATCTTCCGGCATAGCTGAGCGGGTAGCTTTGTACGCTTCAAACTTATCGTGGCGGAATGTTTTTTCTTTTGAATCAAATCCGACGAACATGTATGCCGGTTTTATGTCTTCCAATATTTTGATTATCTGTGTGATAAAACCAAAGACGGCAGAAGTCGGTTCGCCTTTCTTCGTAACTAAAGGTCTGCTGATAAAAGCGAAATATGCTTTATACGTTAAAGCCATCGCATCAATAAAGATTATTTTTTTATTCATACTTACTTTTTATGAAACCAGTGATGAAAATATTTATTATAAACGTAAACGGGAAGTCCGAGTAAAATGAGGATGAGTCCCATTGCCGCATTTTGTGTATCGGATACGACCGAATTAATTAAAAACAAAAACGAAAAGACGATAAAAATTGCCGGTGTATATGGATAACCCCAAACTTTATAAGGTCTTTTAGCATTCGGCATTTTTTTACGGAGAACGAAAACACCGAATGCACCGAGCATATAAAATAACCAGGCGGCAAAAATAACATAATCGGTAATGGTATCGAACGAACCGGATAAAACCAATACTGCCGACCAAACTCCTTGAACAACAAGTGAAACGTGCGGAGTAGCAAACTTAGGATGGATCTTTCCAAGTGAAACAAAAAATAATTTTGTTCGCGCCATTGCAAACTGTACACGCGCTGTAGAAAGAATAGAACCATTGAGCGCGCCAAAAGTAGAAACAACTACAGCAATGGCAATAATTGAAGCTCCCATACCGCCGAATATTTTTTCAGCAGCGGCAGAAGCGACCAAAGGATAATTTTTCATCTCTTCTATCGGCAATACATAAAGGTACGCCACATTTATCAAAATGTAAACTGCCATTACCATCAACGTTCCGTACAACAAAGCTTTGGGAACATTACGTTGCGGATCTTTTATTTCTCCGGAAACAAAAGTAACATTGTTCCATCCATCGTATGCCCAAAAGGCTCCGGCTAAGGCAAGTCCGATCATTGCAATTAAATTTGCGCTTGTTTCTGCGGGAAGATGAAAATTATAAAAGAAATTTGCAGAAGAACCGTTTCCAAAAGTTAAAAGTACGAATGAGAGTAAAAGAATTGAAGCGATTTTTATAAAAGTAACTATAGTTTGTACAAGTCCGCCGAAAACAACACCGACATAATTAACTCCGGTTAAAAACAGGATGCAAAGAATTGCAACGGCTTTTGTTCCGAAATCTGCAAACGGATGAATCGCCCCGACAAATGGCATGTGCAAGGAAATATCCTGAAAATATTTTGATGCTTCAGGAAATTTGAAAAAATATCCAAGATATTCGGCAAACACATAAGCGATTGCCGCCTGGCTTCCGGTTTGAATTACCGCTAAGATTGACCAGCCGTAAAGATAAGCGGTAAAATCTCCGTACATCTCTTTGAAGTACATGAACTGTCCGCCGGTGGCGTCAATCATTCCGGCGATCTCTGCATTAACTAATGCACCGATAAAAGTAATTAACCCGGCAACTACCCAAACGAGAATTAACAATTCCGGTGAGTGAAGTTGACCCGCCATTGTAGCTGGTTTTCTAAATATGCCGGAGCCTATCATTGAACCCGCAACTAACATAACAGCGGCGGTTAGTGAGAGTCCGCGAACTAAACTTGTCTTTTTTTGTGTTTCCATTTTGCTCTGAATAATTAGGAATTACGAATTCCGCCAGAGGCGGACAAGTACGAATTAGGAAGAACAGCTCTTGAATATATTGTGGATTTGTCGCCAAACCAATGTTGAATTATAATTTTATTGTTTATAAAAAATTACGGAGAGGAGAGGGAAATAGCAAATGAATTAGTGAGTAAAAAGTAGAAAGTTGAAAGTAAAAAGCCTGCCCAGCCTTTGGCGGTGTAGAAAGAATATACCGGACACGAATTGCACGGATTTACACGAACTTAAAAAAACGATTGTGTAAATTCCAAAGAACAGAGGATAGGGAGTGTGGTTTATGGCCGGGTTTTAAGGAAGTGAGTTATTTATATGAACGATAATGTAATAGTAGTTAAACTCTAAAAACTCAAATAATACCAAAACTTAAGTATGACTGAGTGGAAAAGTTTATTAAGGATTTAGATCTCAGTCCAATTATATTCTTTTTTCTCTTCAAGTTGTGTAACGTCAGATATCTTTATTGACTCGATTTTATTCTCGATAGTCTTTAAAAAATCTTGATGTTTATTCTCGTCACTCTTAAAAAATCGTCTTATAGATTTTGCTTGCTCATAAATTTCTAAAAGTAAATTATTCTTGTTAATTTGTTGGTGACTCAATACAACTTCATATAACTTTACAAATAAATTGATTAAATAAATAATTGATTCTTTATAAAATTCAGATTGATCAATATTACCAATGCAGATTCTGCCAGTGGAACCTAATTCATTTAATTGGAATAATGGTAGATCCTCTTGCTTTGCAATTTCGATGAAAGTATGACCAACTCGTCTAAGTGCTTGTTTAGAATATTCTTTTCTAACATTAACTATTTCTTCAAGGAGACCACTATTGAATGGAATTAGAAATGAAGTTTTCTGTAGGTATTTATTCTCGGAACATTTAATAACATTTTTGCTAACAAAATAAAAACATTCTCCAACTATGTTTGCGATTATTTTGTCCCCTATTTTTGAATTGGTAATATCTGATGCTAATTGCATAATATTTTGCATTATTTCCATTAATATTTCAGTATTCTCTAATTCAAAAGCATGTTTTATCAACTCATCATAAATCCTAAAATACCGAGTTCCAATGTAATGCCACTGATTTGCGTTATCTATATCATCCTTTTTTTGTTCATGAATTTTATCCATGTTAAAAAAACGTATATCTTCCTCTGGAGCTAAATTATTTTTTAGATTATCAAAGAACATTCTGTAGAGTTGCCATATCATATAACTTATCATTTCAGGATCTTTTAGTACAACTAACTTTATAGCCATATTTTCAATTTCGTTATCCATCTCATAAAACGAATAATACTTAAATTTATTTATAGTGCAATAATTATTTAATTCTTCTATTGCTCTTAAGATCATCATAATTGTACCATTTTGTTGTGTTAATAAGGCTTTTTCAAAAGTATTTTTATAGATA
The DNA here is from genome assembly GCA_023229425.1 of Ignavibacteriaceae bacterium. Lineage (GTDB taxonomy): Bacteria > Bacteroidota > Ignavibacteria > Ignavibacteriales > Ignavibacteriaceae > UBA1563. The sequence goes on along the minus strand of JALNZG010000013.1, from coordinate 41,387 downwards.
CTAAAAAAAGCGTTTATTAATTTTCTAGCATTTTGTCCTTTATCACTTTGTTCCAACATTAGTAAAAGTTTCTGGTTCACCTTAATTATTATAAATCTAGGTATGAATCTATCTTCCTCAATTATTGAACGAATGCAGACATCATTTAGAATGAATATAGGATTATGTTCTATTATTTCTATATGATTTTTGGTTTTAACACGTGGTCGGAAATAAGATAACTCTTCTATTGTTCTTTGATCAATCCGGCTTATTACATCCACAATTTTATCTTTAATATGTGATGAGCGAATGATTCTTTTTGTTGATGGATAAAGAATCAATAAACAATAGAAAAATAAAATAATCGAAAAATAGATTATTAAATAATTTTGATTAGTTGGATTTTCTTTCAAACTAATAAGAGATAAAGAAGTAACACCAATTGTAATTAAATAGCTATTAAATAAATCGCGACTATAGTTCGAATTAAAAAACTCCTTGAAAGCAAGTGAAACGAATGTTTTTCTTTGTATCTCGAATGCAACCAGTTGAATCGCAACAACTATTCCTAAAATTGATGACAATGAACCAATGATAACAACAAGGATATCAGAAATATATTTTTTGTCGATAAACTTAAAATATTCGGAAAGCTTAATAGGAAATAATAAAATTGATACAGCAACAAGGATTACAAAAATTGCAAAAATGTTTTGTTTCAGTAAAAAAAAGAATTTTCGTACTATTTGCTGTAGCATAAGTCTAAAAAGGAGAACTTTATTTTTTATCTTAATCATATACCCAACTCTTTACAAATACAATAATAAATTGGTTTATCGTTTGTAGTATATAAAAGGGAAGTGGCTAAAATCCCATTTTGAAAAAATATTTCTATTTAAAACTAACTCAGAAATAAAGCCACCAACTTCTTGTTTATTTGTAGTCAAAACATAGAGATGTGTTGGGAAATTAGCAAACGGTAGAGAATAAGAATCGAATTATTATACCGTTTTCTCAACATTTTCAAAATATTTATCTATCTCACTTTGTAATTCAATTGTTTTTGAAAGAGCAGTTACTATTTTACAATAGGTTTGTATTTCTTCTACGGTTAAAGTTCTACCTTGGCGATCTTTTAACCATTTTTCACAAACTTGATAACCACCGACTTGATATTTCCATACCTCTTCTTTTACATTATTAAAAAACTGTTCTTTGTTTATCCAAACTTTTTCATCTTCATATTTTGGTCTTATAACTTTATAACTGCCTGCAACCGGAAACTTGGAAATTACGTTCTCCAATTCTTTTGCTTTCAGTAGATGTAGATCTGCAAGTTTTTTGCCAAGTTTCCCAAGTTGAATAAAAACTTTGTAATCCTTCGTGAAAGGAACACGTGGAAAATCAATTTTTAAAAACTGTGCATATTTTACCCGGTAAGTATTGCTGTAAAGAACCGCGTATATGTAATAAAATATTTCTTCCGGCGTTGGTTCTTTCTTAAAATAATTTTTTAGTTCTGCAAATAACTCCGGTTTTATGTTAGGCTGCCGGGTTTGATATTTTACTTCAGGCTCAAACATCATTATTTGAATTAGAGGATTCTTTCTTTTCTCTTTTCTTTCTGAATAGAGATATAAAGGGGCTTGTTGAATAATACCTTTGCTACTAAAGAATGTTCGATTGTCTACCATCTGTTGGCTTACTAAAACTTGAGAATATGATTCTGAAGTTGAAACTTGCCGCATAAAACATAAGGAAATATTTTCTTCTAACATATGGCGCATAACTTCTTGGCGTCCCCAGTCGACCATTTTTTCTGTATAATATATATTTCGTACGTCAAAAGGACGATATAATATTTTAGAGAAATACAGACTCCAATTTTCATCTTTTGCCAATTCTTTTCTTGCTGCTTGAAATTTCCATCCCCTTGAGTCTTTCAACTTGTATCTCTCTTTAATAGAGGCATCATGGATTAATAAACTTCTAAATTCTTCAATCCGTCTTTTCAATACATCTTTTTCAATATCAATTACGAAACTGTCTCTTGCGGTAACAATGCCGGTAACGTTAATAGGAAATATGTCTTGAATTGAAAAATAATTATAATAATCACTGCTATACTTTTCATCTCTTTGGACAAGGAAATAGTATGGACTATTTGGTTCAAGTTTATTCCATTTTACGTTTTTAATATTGTGCTTGTTAAGCCAGTCATATTTAGCATCTCGCAGTCCTAAAAGTTCATGGTGAAAAACCGATTTGATTTTAATTTTCATGTGTTTAATAAAGAATGCAATCGCAACACCTTGTTGAATATCGAAAACATTTTCATCTTTGCTTCCATCGAATGCTTTTTCTTTTTTCAAACTATTGCCATGAAGATCGAGAATATAAATTTCATCAAAACTATTCATTAGAGATTGGCGCATTCCACGGAAAGTAGGATTATCGAGATAACTATGGTTAGTGATAAAACCTAAAACGCCTTCACCGGCTTGATCAATCTTCCACTGAGAAAAGCGAATAAATTTCACATAATCATCTTGCAACCAATGTTTTCTTTCCCCAAAATGTTTGCCATCAACATATTTATACGATTCAATTTGTTCTGAAATCCATTCGCCTTTATTTGAAGATATTCCCGAATAAGGTGGATTACCAAGAACTACAAGAATAGGAACTTGCTTTTTTACTTTCCCCGCTTCATGACTTTCGGTAGAAAGAGACGACATTCCCGGAAATTTAGTTTCATCAAGTTCTTTCATATCAAGTGTGTTTGTCAAATAATATTTTACACGCTCATCATCTTCCATCCGGTAACCGAGTTCTTCCAACAGGAAAGACATTTTCATGTGCCCGATTGCATATGGAGCCATCATCAATTCAAATGAATAATAATTTTGTAGAACCTGATCTTTAAGAAATGTTTTGACCGCACCTTTTCCATATTTGTTTTCAAATTCTTCAACTGCTATTTCAATTGCTTTAGCTAAAAAGCTGAGCGTTCCGCCTGCGGGATCGAGAAGCGTTACATCTTTTGCTGCAAGTCCATCACTAATATTAAATTTATCTTTAAGTATCTGATGAAGCGAACGGACAATAAAAGAAACAACCGGTTCCGGCGTATAATAAACTCCCCGTTTTTCTCGTGTTGCAGGATCGTAAACCGAAAGGAATGTTTCGTAAAAATGTAATACCGGGTCGCTTCCTTTTCCTTCGTGATAATAGTGATCGAGAATCTTTTTTGCATCGGCGGCCGAAAGTACATCGGCAATATCGTCAATAATTATTTCCATCTGCGGCGGCAGCTCATCTAACGAAATGAATTTGAAAATGTCTCTTAATATTCCGATAGATTTAGGAATAAATGAGTAAGCAAGTTTTCTATTAAAATCTTTTTCGGCGCGGAGACGTGCTGCAAACAAGCCGTAAGTAATCGTTTGCGAATAAAGGTCGGCAAATTCTTCTTCACTTATCCCTGCAATTAAAAACTCCTTAAACGCTTCATAAAATCCTTGGATTGATTTTGTACCGCTTTTTAATTCTTCGCTAACAATTTCATCCTTCAAAAACTTTGTTCTTTTCGCTAATTCCACTGCAAGAGTTTTTGCTGTGTAAGTTTTGGGGAGAGAGAAGTCTAAGAATTTTTCAAACAGTTCAAATAATTTATCTTCGTTTTCAAGTGGCGGAACAGTAGAAAGTTTCTTTATAACAAAAGGACGAGTAATTGATATTTTTTCAATCCGTTCGCCGTTTCTGAATAAACGGAACTCTGTGTAGTTTGTTAAAATAACATTCGGGAAAGTTGATAAATACCTTTTGAGTTGTTCGGTATCTTCAATTCGGTCAAGGTCAACGCCCAAATCTTTAGCTTCGATATACCCGATGATTTTTTGCTTACCATCCCAAATTCTAAAATCGGGATTTCCGGCTTCTGTCTTTTTAGGAAGAATAGTTACATCAATTTTCTTTTTCCTTTGGGATTCAGAAAATTCCGTAATAAAATCTGCAAGATGTTTGTAATAAGATTCTTCTCTCGCATCGCCTTTTTGATAGGTCTTAAAGAGATTTGATAAGTATTTCTTAGTCATAATTTATCATTTTCAATTCAATTTATTACAGAATATAAAAGGGGAATTGTTACCGCCCCATCTGGCAAGAATTTTCTATATAAAACTAACTCAGAAATAAAGCCACCTGATTTCTTGTTTATTTGTAAGTAAAACATAGAGATGTTTTGGGAAATTGCCAAATGATAAAATTTATAAACTTTTATTTTCTCTGTGGCTCCGTGGTGAAAAGAAATTTGCCACAGAGTCACGGAGAACCAATTCAGATTAAATTACCAACTCAATTATAAACTCTTTATTCCTAAAAGAAAAAGTATCTCCGGTTTTTCTTTTGTGTAATTCTTTTCCAAGCGGGGAAGCGAGTGAGATGGTTAAATACTTTACTCCTTCAATCTCAAATTCTCCGGCGGTAATAGCGATAAAATAATTGCCGTTGTTTGTACAAACTAAACAGCCCGGTTGCACTGAGTCATATTGCTTATCAGCTTTTATTTGAAAAAGGGTTTTCTTCAGGTTTGTAAATTCGTTTAACTGTTGAGAATATTTTTCCATTTCAAGCTGAATAGAGGCTCTGCCGGTTTCGTATTTATCACCCATACTGCTTTTGGTTTCGAGCTTTGAAGCTTGCTGCAATTCGTTAACGGCAGTAGTAATTAACTCTATCTTTGATTCAACATAGTTTACGCATTCGGCATAAAGCTGTTGTTTTATTTTAAGTTCGTTGTTCATTAAAATCTATATGTTTTTGATAACTAAAAACCGAAATATTATAGGTTGCCAAATTTCTCGACTTCTCATTTCTCGACTTCGCTCGAAATGACGGTAAAGTTAATTGCATTTATAACTTCATTAAATTTCTTAATTGATACTCATGCCGGATAGGATGCATAACGGCATGTTCAAGCATGGCGTCGATACAGTATTCTACTCCCCAACGTGAAGTATAAGTCGGTGAGTTAAATTTATCCTCTTCAACTTCAGCTAAGGGAGTTCTCCATTTAATAAGAAGATGCTCCAGATACTTTTCAGCTTCCTCTTCAATATTATCCGGTTCCGGCGCCGGTTCAATTTCCGGATCGGGAAGATTTAGTTTGTCGCACATCCAGATCATGTATCTTCCGGCAGCTCTTAAAATATGCCTTAGAAGAGTTTCCAACGATTCATAATCTTCATCATCGGTTTTGGGCAGTTTGATATTTAATCTCTTAGCTTCCCTCCAGGTTTGTAAAAGAGAAGTTAAATATTTCTCGTGCAACAAAACCAGTGATCGCGCGCCGTTGTATTTGTACTCTTTCAAATCTTTCACATTCATATTAATCTCCATTTTAATTACTAACTCACGTTACACAGTTTTTAAAAGAAAACCATCTTCATCCTAATCTTTTTCTTATCCGCCTCGGCGGATTACTCTTTTTTAAGTGTTTAAAGCTGATTAAGATTATGAACAAGATTAAGATTATGAATAATCTCCATTTCTTGCGTAAGGTGTGTAACTAACTCACAATCTATAAAAATGCCACCGTATCACAGAATACTATTCTGTGATACAATATCGACTCACTTTATTCTCATATTTTTACAGCAATTGCTCCTTTAAGAATTGTATGTTTTCTCCAAGCCCCGGAATAATTGTGACTATCTGCAATGGAGAGATCGGTAATAAAATATTTCCCTTTAATGTGGAGTCCAACGGTTGCGTAAATGGTTTTCATGTTTTCGTTTATAGAGGTGTCATAGAATCCATTGTTTATTAACTGGGGATTTGAAGAATAGAGCCCGAAGGAAAACCGCATGTTTTTTGAATAATCAAAAATTATACTGCACGAGAATTCGGAACAGTTTTTCCATGCTTCACGCATCTTGTTCCAATAGACCGTCCGCGAATTAAGGGAGAAATGGAGTTCATTTTGCGGTGAAAAAATAAACCCGTAATTAAATTTATCGGGAGTTTTTACAATAACATCAAATGACGAGGGTACAACATAGGCGTTATTTGGGCGTTGTGCATCGTTCGAGTCTAAATCAGTTAGTACCAAGTTCGAGTTGCTATTCATCTTCAATTCTTCTTTAAAAGATGAACCTTTTTCAAAGAAGAATCCGATCTCAAATAATCCGGGATTGAACCGGTTTTGAAATTTGTAATGCATACCGTAACCAAATGATATGGCAAATCCGCCGGCTCTTCCTTCAGTATGCCAAATCTGTGAGTAATAGTCCATACGATCCAAATTAATTTGAATCCCAAGGCTTAAGGCATCATCTTTGTTAATGAGCGAAGTAAAAGAATAGGAGTAGAGATTAGAAAAACCGACAACGAGTGTTTCATCTTTTGCGGTAAAAATTTCTCCGGTTCCGTCAGGCTGTGCAATAGTTCTAATTTTCATTTCTCCAAAATCTAAAAAAGAATTATACCTTTGACTAATTCCTATTCCAATTCTCAAATTATTTATCGGATAAACTGCACCAATAGATTGAGGGAGAAAAGGATATGCTCTATTATGATTAATACCGCCAAGCCAGCCGGGCTCCTGGTTAGAAACGTATTGAAAAGAAATTCCAACCATCATGCTGTCAAAATTTATTAACGAAGCCGGATTTGAACTTGAAATATTTTCGATTGCGTAATTGCTGTTCTGCACGAAACCAAGACTACTTAACTGTTCAAGCACTAATCCTTGTTGAAAATTTGTAACTTCATAAGTGTTGTTCTGTCCGAACATATTAAAAGAAAAAACCAAACTTAAAAACGAGACAACAATTATTCTGGTCAAAGGTTCTCCGAAGTTACTTTACTGATAAAGTACAATTTAATATTTCCATTTATATTGCGCCAAGATTTATTACTAATCCAGCACTAATATTGAAATCTGTGAGGACATCCAAAACTTTGATGTTTGAAAAATAATATTTACTACCTAAACAGAAATTAATCCAGTTATTGGTAAGATCACTTCTATATAAAATTTCAAGATAGGTTACTGATTGTCCAACGGTTGAATATAAGGGGGGGGACATAAATTTTTTGGAAGAAACGGTTAAAGATTTCGTACCGGTATTTATTCCAAACAATATTTCACCGGTAGAGAGTTTTATTTTTCTACCAAATCCAACAGAAATAGCTGATAAACTGTACGACTTGGAATTAACATATTTTCCGTTGGTGTAACTCATTTGAAAGTAAACATTCTCCAAGATTCTTGGTGAGAGGTTAAAAGCGAGTTCAATATTTTCCGCTCTACTTGATAGGATGTTGAACATAAATACTTGATCTTGAAATATCCTATCGTCGCTCAGCAAAAGTTTTTCAAATGTGGCTTGTTTCATTTCGAGCAAGAAATATTTTCCATCTACAGATTTTATTGCATGAGAAACATAGTGAAGAATGGTATCCAAAAGACTCTCGTTATCGGTTACTATTTTTGAAATGACTTTGTAACTAACAGTTTCATTATTCTCTAAAATTATTCCATAAGGAGTAATGGTAACCACCCGGGAATCAATTTTTCTATCGCTTGGTTTAATAAATATCTTTGTTGAATTGTTTTCTTCAAAATTTACTTGCGAATAAATTGAACAAGCGAGTATGAGTTGGAAAATGAACTGGCTATAAAGTGCTTTTTTCATGTAATCCCCGTTTGAGGTTCTACAAAATTATTTAAATTTATTTGTACAGCAAAATTTAGAAACGTTTTTGGAAATTACCAAACAACAAAAATATTTTCAGTTCGTTTTAAGATCCATACAAAAAGAGAAAATTTCGGATAAAATTAATTACATAGAAAAATCTAAAAACACTTTCCTATTAGAAACAATTTTTCTTATAAGTGATTTATTCTTAATTTTTGGCAAACTTACAAAAGTTTTTATTTAACTTGCAAGAGGATTGCATTGCTAGGGAATAGAGCGTCAAAAAAATTCCTCACTCTTTTATATTTACGAACTAAAAACACTATCGGAGAAAAGTATAGAAATGAATAGTCAACTTTGGCAGCGAAAACCCGTCGAACATTTTGAGGCGGAGATGAGAGAGAGCAAACTCAAACGAGTTTTGGGAAAATGGGGGCTAACATCACTCGGCATCGGAGCGATCATCGGAGCAGGGATTTTCGTGATGACCGGAGTCGGTGCAAAAGAGTACGCAGGACCTGCATTAGCTCTCTCTTTTGTTGTTGCCGGTATCGGTTGTACGTTTGCAGCGTTATGTTATGCAGAATTTGCTTCTTTTCTACCCGTTGAAGGTTCAGCTTATGCTTATTCTTATGCAACAGTCGGAGAATTATTTGCATGGATAATAGGATGGGATCTAATACTTGAATATGGGATGGCAGCCTCTGCTGTAGCGGTTGGATGGTCAGGTTACTTTGCAAAATTTCTGCTTCTCTTCAATATAAAATTCCCTCTCTGGTTGATGAACGATGTTTTTACCGCAAAAGAATTAGTTGCGGATGCGGTACATAAAGGAACAACTTCAAATCTCGCAAATCACTATTCTGATCTTCAATTACCTTCATTTATGGGTGTAGATCTTTCTATAAATCTTCCCGCTTTGTTAATTATTTGGTTGGTTACAGCCATTCTTGTTAGAGGAATAAAACAAGCTTCAAGCACAAATAATATTATGGTGGTAGTAAAAGTGGTTGTTGTTTTATTCATTATTATTTTCGGCGCTCAATATATCAATACTGCTAATTGGTCTCCGTTCATTCCCGAAAGAGGAACTTATACCGATGCAATGGGAGGAACACATAATGCATTTGGTTTATTGGGGATAGTTTCAGGCGCAGCATACATATTTTTTGCTTATATCGGATTCGATACTGTTTCCACACACGCGGGGGAGGCAAGAAACCCACAAAAAGATGTTCCTTTTGGAATTATCGTATCGCTCGTTGTTAGCACGATTCTCTACATTCTTGTTGCACTTGTGTTAACAGGAATGGTTTCATATAAAGAGATAGATATTACCGCGCCGATTGCAGCCGCATTTGGAGCTCACGGGTTAACATTTGCAGTACTGATCATCTCAATTGCCGCCATCGCCGGATTGACGTCTGTAATTATCGTGATGCTTTTGGGGCAATCGCGTGTTTTTTATGCCATTTCCAAAGATGGGTTGATCTCAAAAAAAATATTTGGAGAACTTCACCCCGAATTCCGAACACCTTGGAAAGCAAATATCTTGATTGGGGCGGTAGTATCGCTTATCGCAGCATTTACTCCGATTGAAGGGATCTCAAAAATGGTAAACATCGGGACTCTTCTGGCGTTTGTTTTAGTATCTATTGCAGTTTGGATAATGCGAAAAAAAGAACCGAACCGGGTGCGTCCATTCAGAGCCCCAGCTATTTGGTTCGTAGCTCCTATGGGAATTATTTTTAATTTAGGAATGATGTTAACGTTGGAATGGCAAAATTGGGTTCGACTTGCCGTTTGGTTAATAATTGGATTGCTGATATATTTTATCTACGGAAGAAAACATAGTGTATTAGCAAAAATACTATTGGATGAGAAACATAAACCGTAGCAGGAAGAATTATTTGTAATTGACTTCAATCAATCATGAAAATAATGCCTAATTATTACCGTCATAAAAGGTTTGAAATCATAGTGTATTTAAGAAATTTGTAAAAGGAAAACATGTCGGCAGAGCAACAACAGTCATTTATTAAGCGAAGTAAAACTTTATTACTCGGAGCTTCGCGAAATTTAAATGATCCGCAAGTCTTTCATAAGCTTTCGCTAACTGCTTTTTTGGCGTGGGTTGGTTTGGGAACAGACGGTTTGTCATCATCGTGTTATGGTCCTGCAGAAGCATTCCTAACCTTAGGACAACATCATTTTCTAAGTTTATTTATTGCGCTTTTATCCGGTATTACAATTTTTATTATCAGCATTAGCTATTCACAAATTATAGAATTATTCCCGTCCGGCGGCGGAGGCTACTTGGTGGCGAGCAAATTGTTATCTCCAAAAGTTGGAATGATCTCGGGTTCTGCGTTATTGATCGATTATGTTTTAACCATTACACTTTCTGTTGCAAGCGGAACTGATGCATTATTTAGTTTTTTCCCAATATTCTACCATCAATTTAAATTAGATTTTGCAATATTCGGCGTTTTGGTGTTGATAATTATGAATCTCAGAGGGGTTAAGGAATCTGTTGTCCCACTCGTTCCGATATTTATACTCTTTATTGTTTTACACGCATTTGTAATATTTTATGCTTTGTTCACTCATCTTTTTAATGCATCGGAACTTGTTGCTGCTACTGCTGCTGATCTATCCGCAACAAAAAGTCAATTAGGTTTTTTCGGGATGATGCTTCTTATCGTTAAAGCATATACGATGGGGGCAGGGACTTACACCGGAATTGAAGCTGTAAGTAACGGATTACCGATATTAAGAGACCCAAAAGTCCATACCGCAAAAAAAACAATGAAATTAATGGCAAGTTCACTTACCTTTATGGTAGTTGGTTTAATGATAGCTTACTTGTTATTTAATGTTACTTTTCAGCCAGGTAAAACGTTAAATGCAGTCCTTTTTGAAAATATTACTCGCGATTGGTCAACAGGAATAAGTTTACCATTTATCTTCATCATTCTTTTCTCTGAAGCCGTAATACTCTTTGTAGCCGCTCAAACAGGATTTTTAGATGGTCCAAGAGTTTTAGCTAATATGGCTGCGGATCGCTGGCTTCCTACAAGATTTGCAATTTTGAGTGACAGATTAGTTACACAAAACGGCATTCTTTTAATGGGAGTTGCTGCATTAATTACCATGATCCTGGCAAAAGGATCAGTTCAATTGCTAATTGTTCTTTACAGCATCAATGTTTTTATCACATTTTTTCTTTCGCAGCTTGGTATGGTTAAACATTGGTGGAATGTTAGAAAAGAAGAAAAAAAATGGAAAGGTAAAATTTCTATAAACGGAATTGGGTTGGCTTTAACTACTTTAATATTAGTTTCGGTTGTCGCGTTAAAATTTTTTGAGGGCGGTTGGATTACCATAGTGGTTACCGGAAGCGTGGTTTCTCTGGCATTGTTAACCAAAAAACATTACAATTCTGTTCATGCATTAATTCAAAAATTAGATAGTGATATTATCCCCGCAATAAGTTCTTCTTTTTATTATCTTCACAAAGATATTGACGAAAAGGTGATTGAAAAACCGGAATACAAACCGGAAAATAAAACAGCCGTAATTTTAGTGAATGGTTTTAATGGTCTTGGAGTTCATACGCTTTTAAGTGTTATAAAAACTTTTCCGGGAATTTTTAAGAACTTTGTTTTTGTTCAAGCCGGAGTAGTTGATGCCGGGGGATTTAAAGGGTCTGCTGAAGTCACAAAATTGGAAGAATTCGTAAAAAAAGAAATTAACCAGTATGTTGAATTTATGCAGCATAGCGGTTATTATGCTGATAGTTTTACTTCACTCGGGACGGATATTGTGGATCAAATTACTGAAATATCAGATAAAGTTTTTCAAAAATATCCTAATTCGGTTTTCTTCGGCGGACAATTAGTATTTCCCAACGAAACTTTTTACACGAAACTTCTGCACAATCAAATTGTATTTAGTGTGCAGAGAAGATTATATCATGAAGGATATCCGTTTGTAATTCTTCCAATCAGGGTTACTTATTAAAAAGAAATTATTTTAATTTGAAAATCACTAAAGTAAATTTGTATGAAATCGTAAAAGCGATGGGCTTAGTTTTCGGAGATATCGGAACTAGCCCAATATATACGCTTGTTATTGTTTTTACGTTAACAAAACCAACCCACGATAATTTGTTCGGAATTCTTTCTCTTGTTTTCTGGACCCTGATAATTTTAGTAACAATTGAATACGCTTGGCTTGCAATGAGTCTTAGTATCAAAGGGGAAGGAGGGATAATAGTTCTAAAGGAAGTTCTTGCCGGCTTTGTTAAAAAAGGAAAGAAGTCAGTTGTTGTTGCATATTTAGGTTACTTCGGAATTTCTTTGCTTATGGGGGATGGTGTAATAACTCCGGCTATAAGTATTTTATCAGCGGTTGAAGGACTACCGTTAATCCATGGATTCGAGTGGATAACGGGAAATATGGTTATTCTGATAACAATGGTAATAACCGTAATCCTGTTCGCTTTTCAATATAAAGGGACCGATAAAGTTGCAAGTTCATTCGGACCTATTATGGTAATTTGGTTTATAGCGTTATTCGTGTCGGGGTTTGTTTCTGTTTTAAAGATGCCTTCAATCCTGTTAGCCATTAGTCCCCATTATGCAATTAATTTTTTAATCGAAAACGGAGTTGCAGGAATTCTTGTTTTGTCTGAAGTTATTTTGTGTGCAACCGGCGGTGAAGCGCTTTATGCAGATATGGGACATCTCGGTGCACTTCCCATCAGAAGAGCTTGGGGATTTGTTTTTGTTGCACTTGTATTTAATTATTTTGGGCAAGGAGCATACATTTTAGCTCATCAAAGTACAAACTTAATTCTATTTGAAATGGTGAAATCGCAGGCAGAAATACTTTATATCCCATTTATTATTTTAACGATCCTTGCAACAATCATCGCCTCGCAAGCTATGATCTCAGCCGTATTTTCGTTAGTATATCAGGGAATTACTACACGGACTTTCCCATTGATGAAAATTAAATACACCTCAACTCAATTGAAATCTCAAATTTATATTGGCGCAGTGAATTGGGGTTTATTAGTTGCGGTTTTGTTTATGATACTTTTATTCAAAGCCTCATCAAATTTAGCGGCAGCTTATGGACTGGCAGTAACCATCACCATGACCATCAGCTCAATCTTGATGATTTGGATATTCAAACAAAAAAAATCGTTAGTAAAGATGAGCTTAGCCATGGTTGTCCTTGTTGTTGATTTACTTTTTTTGATTTCGCTGACAAGTAAATTACAGCATGGCGGTTATTGGTCATTAATTATTGCAGCGGTACCGTTTGCAGTAACATTGATTTGGATAACAGGACAAAAGAGAATCTATCGTTCATTCCGGTCTTTACCCTTGGATACATTTAAAATAGCTTATGAACAGATTTACAACCGTGGGCACAACATTGACGGAACAGCAATATTTTTTTCAAGAACGAATTACGACATTCCTCCTTATGTTGCACATTGTATTATCAGTTCAAATATAGTTTATGAGAAAAATATTTTGATCTCGATTACGAGGACCGATAGTCCATACGGGATTGAATCCGGTTATGTTGAAGATTTAGCAGTCGGACTCCATGGATTATCAATCTCACTCGGTTACATGGAAATTGTTGATCTTCCTTCAATTATCAAAAAACACGATATTAATGAAAAAGTAATGTTTTATGGTGTTGAAGATATTGTAACAAGTAATTTTCTCTTAAAACTTTATTCATTTTTTAAGAAATTAACTCCAAACTTTGTTCAATTTTATAAATTACCATACCGGAAAATTCATGGTGTGGTAACAAGGATAGAAATATGAAAATAAAATGGTTATTTATTGCAGCCTTTGGTCTATCAATCTTTTCGCAGCAACTATTATTTGCGCAGGCAAAACATGATACTGTAGTTGTTGCGTTTTATAATCAAGAAAATTTATTTAATGCGATTGATGATCCGGAGAACGATGATGCGGAATTTCTTCCTTCTTCAAAAAAAGAATGGACGGAAGAACGATTTGAAAAAAAAATGTTCAATATGGCAAGAGTTATTCGCTCGATGAATGATAACCGGGGTCCGGATATTATTGGTTTCTGTGAAGTAGAAAATCAAAAGACGGTTGAGACTATGGTACAGAAGCACTTAGCTGATCTGCACTATCAAGTAGTTTATAAAGAATCTCCCGACAAAAGAGGTATAGATAACGGACTGATTTTCAAAAAAGATAAATTTACTTTTTTATTAATGAATGCCGATACGGTATTTCTCTCAGACCGTTATCCCACACGTTTAATTTTGAATGCAAACCTTGTTACCAGAAGTAAAGACACCCTGCATCTTTTTGTTAATCACTGGCCCTCACGCCGCGGTGGAGCGGATGCTTCGGAGAAGAATCGAGTTGAAGCGGCGCAAACACTTAAAAAGAGCATTGATAAGTTCTTTTCAAATTCCGGGAAAACGAATATTATTGCCATGGGTGATTTTAATGACGAACCGACAAACATCAGCATTAAAGAAACATTAAATGCACAACCTCTTGCTTGTTCAGAAATTGATAAACTCCCGGCAAGTTTTAGAAAGAATTTGTACAACTTAGCTTACACTAAAAAGATGAACGGAGAAGGGAGTTATAAATATCAGTCTGAATGGGATATGATTGACCAAATCATAATTTCAGGAAATTTATTAACGAATAAATCTTTCCATTTACTTTGTAACTCATTTGAAATTTACAAACCGGATTTCATCGTTACTCATTCAGGGAAATATGAAGGTGCACCGTTTCCAACTTATGGCGGAATTAGGTATCTGGGAGGTTACAGCGATCATTTTCCGGTGCTGGTTAAATTTCTTATATCAAAGAAGTAACCCTAAAACTGTTTTGGTACCAAAAGTAAAGGATATACCGTAGTAACTAGATGAATGAATTTTTCAGAAAAAATATTTTAAAAGGATTTTATTTTTCTCTTGGGATTCATTTTATTTTGATCCTTTTATTTTATCTATTTCAAATTCTTTTTAAAGAAACAGAAAATACTGATGCTGTAGTTAGAATTTTAAAATACTCGGAGTTAGGACCACCTCCTTCAATTTCACTTGAGAATACGGAAATTATAAAAGGAAGTTTGACTAAAAAAGAAAAATTTGCGATCCCCAAACCGGTAAAGAAAATAGAAAAAGATACCATTGAAATTGCGGAACAAAAATCCGTCGGCGATAAAAACGGCGAGTTGAATGGAACCGGGTTTGGAAATGTAAAAGTAATACCTGAACAATTACCCATAGAAATAAAGGCAAAACCGGAAATAAAATATTATGCTGCAGTTGATTATATGCCCGAACCAAAAGGAGGTTACGGTACCATTCAATCGCGGGTAGTTGTTCCTGATCAGGCAAAACAAACTAATATAAGCGGGAAAGTGTTAGTGAAAACTTACATTGATGAAATGGGGAAAGTTGTTCGAACTGAAATTATTCAAGGAATTGGATACGGTTGTGATGAAGCTGCTATGCGGGCTGTTCGCAACACTCGTTTTTCTCCGGGAAAACTTGGCGGACAGTATGTTCGTGTGCAAATGATCATTACCGTATTTTTTTAGAGTTCAATTTGAGTTAATTTTGTATTAATCAGTTATTAGTAGTCAGTAGTCTGTAATCAGGATTTTAGAAAAAAATAGTTAATGGAGTTATTAAATGAGTTTGAGAGAAATAATCATTGAGGATATGAAAATAGCGATGAAATCGGGCGATAAAATTCGCCTTGAAACAATCCGGTCAATTCGTGCGTTAATATTGGAATTTGATAAGAGTGGTGCAAACAGAGCTTTAACGCCTGAAGATGAAATTACGATGCTTTCAACCGCCGTTAAAAAAAGAAAAGAATCAGTTGAGATGTTTACCAATGCGGGCAGGATGGACTTGGCAGAGAAAGAGAGTACTGAGTTAAAAATCTTGCAAGAATATCTTCCGAAACAATTAACAGAAGAAGAAATTGTTGAGGAGATTAAAACTATTGCCGCACAAGTTAATGCTTCCTCTAAAGCGGATTTTGCGAAATTAATGCCGGCAGCTATGAAGCAATTCAAAGGGAAAGCCGATGGAAAAGTTGTGAAATCGCTTGTTGAAAAATTCCTGGGAGTGAATTGAATTATTTAGATATTAGTTTCTGTGTTATCGGCGCAGCCGCTTTTATATTGGGATTCAAAGATGGGTTTGTGAGAAAGCTTATCGGTTCGCTCGGATTTTTCTTAGCTATTTTTCTTGGAATATTTCTATCCGAGACCATTGGGACTGTTATTAATAAAATAATGGGAACAGAAAAATATCTTGCTGAAATTTTAGGTGGATTTGTAGTCTTCCTTGGGGTAATACTCATTACATCATTTCTAAAAAGAATGATCCATCCATTTGATAAAGTTAATAATCTTATGAATCGGATCACCGGCGGAGTAGTCGGAATTATCCAAATTGCATATTTTCTAAGTGCAGCGTTATATCTTCTCCACATTTTCAAAGTCCCTTCTGAAAAAGATCAAATAAAATCTTTTTCCTATGCTACGATGTATAAATTACTTCCTTCAACGATTGATTATTTAGGAGAGTTTACACCCAATCCGAAGAAATCAATTAAAGAACTTATTATTGAAAAAGATTCAATTAAAGAATGATAGAGAAAGAAGTTTTTCTTGCCTTAGAATTTGACAAAGTACTCACCTTCATTGCAAAATATTGTATAACCGCAAACGGCAGACAAAATATTCTCTCATCGCTTCCTTTCGAAAATCAAAATGAAATTTTAAATGAAGGGATGAGAGTATCACAAGCAAAAGAAATTCTTATTCAACAAAGCGTTCCTCCTATTGATTTCCTTCCCGATTTAGTTGAAGACCTTGCAATCTCCGGAATTGAAGGGGCGCTTCTTTCCGCAAAAAAAATATTGGAAATAAAAAGATTAGCAGAAATGTCGCGCAATACATTTCAATTCCTAAAATCTGTGCAGATAGACGCGAGCGAACTGAAAGAGTTAACGCAAAATCTTTTTGTTGATAAAGTCTTCGAGCATTTGATCAATCAAGTGATAACGGAAACCGGCGAAATAAAAGATAAAGCAAGCAAAAAGCTTTTTGAGATCCGTCAGGAAATCGCTGAGAAGAAAAATGATCTGAACCGGATCGTACAAAGGATTTCCAAAAAGTTTATTGAAGAAGATTTTACGCGTGAAGAGTTTATCACTCTGCGAGATGGGAGAATGGTTATCCCTGTTAAAGCAGAACATAAACGGCATATTAAAGGATTCATTCATAGTGAATCTTCTACCGGGCAAACGGTGTATATCGAACCGGAAGAAACTCTTCAGATGAATAACGAAATTATTTCGCTTCAGTTTGCAGAGAAAAGAGAAATAGAAAGAATTCTAAAAGAAGTAACCAAAAAGATCGGAACTGTCCGGTTGCCGCTTCAGGCTTCGCTTAAAGCGCTTGCGCAAATTGATGCAGTTTTTGCCAAAGCAAAATATTCAATTGAAATTATCGGAAATTTTCCCTCGCTCTTAAATGATAAACCTTTTTTCTTGCAAGATGGAAAGCATCCGATTCTTTTAAATAAATTCGGGCAGGACAAAACCATTCCTTTATCTTTTGCAATCAATGGCGGAAAAATTATTGTGATCACCGGACCGAACGCCGGTGGAAAAACCGTTGTATTAAAAACAACCGGGTTGCTTTCGTTAATGGTTATGTGCGGAATGCATATTCCGGCGCAAGCGGATAGTAATTTCCATATGTTCGAAAAAATTCTTGTTGATATCGGCGACAAACAATCGCTTGAAGATGATTTGAGCACATTTAGTTCTCATATTTTAAATTTGAAAAATATTCTTGAAGAAGCCGACGGGCAATCACTTATTCTTCTTGATGAAATTGGAACGGGAACCGAACCTTCTGCAGGCGGAGCTTTTGCCGCAGCCGTGTTGCTTTCATTAAATGAAAAAGGAGCAACGGTTCTTTCTACAACGCATCATAATAGTTTAAAAGTTCTGGCGCATCAAACCGAAGGATTTGAAAATGCTTCAATGGAATTTGATCTGGCGGCTATCAAACCGACCTACCGTTTCAAACAAGGTTTTCCGGGTTCAAGTTATGCTTTTGAAATTGCAAAACGCATTGGCTTTGAAGATGATTTTCTAAATGATGCAAAAGGATTTCTTGAAAATGACCAGCAGAAAATGGAAACGATGCTTTTGAGTTTGGAAGAAAGATCAAATTCTCTTAACGATCAGTTACAGCAAATCAGTATTGAAAACAGCCGCTTGAAAAGTCTGACAAACTTATATCAGCAAAAAAATGTTCAATTGGAGAAAGAGAAAAAAGAAATATTAAGAAAAACGAAACAAGAAGCAGAATCGTTTTTAATCTTTTCTAAAAAGACTATTGAGAAAACAATTAAAGAAATAAAAGAAAGGAAAGCTGATAAGGAAAGTATAAAGATCACCCGCGACACTATTGCCAATTTAGATGAAACAATAAAAGATTTTGTTAAAGAAGATATTGACTTATCACAAAATTCTCTTAATTTTGAAATAGGTGATTATGTTCAAATAAAAAGTACTGCAACTTCAGGCAAAATATTTGAATTGTCAAAAGACAAGAAAGAGGCATCAATCTTGGTCGGTTCATTAAAGATTCAAGTTAAGACTAATGCGTTAGCACATACAAAAAAAGAAGCGAAGAAGGTAACTGAATCCGTTTCATATTCGCCTATGATTTCTGAAATACAATATCGTTTGGATTTGCGCGGTGAGAAACCGGAACATGCTGAGTTTGAAGTAGTAAAATTCTTAGATAACGCATACACAGGGAATTACGATCGTGTTGAAATTCTTCACGGCAAAGGAACCGGCGCTTTGAAAAAAATGGTAAAGGAAATTCTGCAAAAGCACGAAGGTGTAAAAAACTTTTATTTCGCGCCGGTAGAATTCGGCGGCGAAGGAATAACTATTGTTGAACTCAAATAGGTCGCAAATGTTCAAAAAAATTCTTATCGCAAATAGGGGAGAAATTGCCGTCCGAATAATCCGGGCGTGCAAAGAACTTAGCATTATTTCCGCTTCAATGTATTCCGAGGTTGATAAATATTCTCTGCACGCTCGATTGGCGGATGAATCCCATTTTATTGGTGAATCGCTCCCATCGGAATCATATCTTAATCAAAATAAAATCATTGAACTTGCAAAAGAAATTAATGCAGACGCTATTCATCCCGGTTACGGATTTTTATCCGAGAATGCTGTTTTCATAAAAAAAGTTGAAGAAAGCGGAATTGTTTTTATCGGACCATCGTCTCGCTCGGTAGAAATGATGGGAAGTAAAACATCAGCAAGAGATTTAATGAAAAGAAATGGAGTGCCAATTGTTCCCGGCACGACAGAAATAATTGTTTCATTAGATGCTGCAAAAATAAGTGCTAATGAAATCCGTTATCCCATTCTCTTAAAAGCTAGTGCCGGTGGTGGCGGTAAAGGAATGAAACGAGTTTTTTCCGAAGATGAATTGGAAGCTGCATTTTCTTCCGCGCAACGTGAAGCTTTAAAAGCATTTGGTGATGATTCCATTTACATTGAAAAATTAATTGAACATCCCAAGCATATTGAAGTACAAATTATTGCAGATAAATTTGGGAATTATTGTCATCTGTTTGAAAGAGAATGTTCTGTTCAGCGGCGGCACCAAAAAATAATTGAAGAAGCTCCTTCTTCTTTTATTGATGAGGAGACACGCCAAAGTATAACCGCTACGGCTATCAATGCTGCAAAAGCATGCGGCTATTATAGTGCAGGAACAATTGAATTCTTGGTTGATAAACATAAAAACTTTTTCTTTCTTGAAATGAATACGCGTTTACAAGTAGAACATCCCGTCACAGAATTTATTTCCGGGATTGATTTAGTGAAAGAACAAATAAAAATTGCAGCGGGAGAACCGTTAAGTTTTCTTCAAAGTGATTTGCGAATTCTCGGTCATGCAATTGAATGCCGGGTTTATGCTGAAGATCCGGAGAACAATTTTCTTCCAATTACCGGAACGGTTGAATATCACCGCCTTCCATCAGGACCAAATATTCGCATTGATAGAGGAATAGAAACCGGTTCTGAAATATCCCGTTTTTATGATCCTCTACTTTCTAAAATATCGGTAATGGAAAAACAGAGAAGTGAAGCTATTAAAAGGATGGACATTGCTTTAAACGATTACCTTATTGCCGGAATAAAAACAAATATTACTTTTTTAAAGCGTATTCTTCAAAATAAAAAATTTCAAACCGGAGAATATTCGATCAATCTTATTGAAGAAGATTTCAAGATTGATAATTCCGACAAAGGAGAAGACTTTTATAATGAAGACTTGGAAAACGTAGCTGCAATATTTTCTGCTTATCTAAAACAACAGCCGCATAATCATAAAGTAACTAACGTTGTTTGTGCTGCTAATAGATGGACGGATCTTCAGCATGAATGAAGTTTACGTAACTCTTAACGGCAGAGAAAAAGTAATTCGGTTTATGAACAGTGAAAAAGTTATTGTGGACGGGAGAGAATTTGTTTATGATTTTTCTAAAGAGAATGAATTTCACTATTTTCTCCGGCTTGATAAAAAAACTTTCGACATAACAAAAGTTGCAAAAGATAAAAATAATATTGCTATTTTAACCGAAGGGAATTATTTTGAATGTAAGGTTCAGACAAAATTAGAAAAAAATGCTGAAACTATTTTAGCTCATTCGGAAAAAAGCCATCATAAAGAGGATGTTGTTTCTCCGATGCCCGGAATGGTGTTGAAAATTCAAAAAAAGGAAAATGAAGAAATTGTTATTGGCGAACCAGTGCTTATACTTGAAGCCATGAAAATGGAAAATGAAGTGACCTCACCGTATAGTGGATTGCTGAAAAAAATCTATGTGCGGGAAAATACTCCTGTTGAAAAAGGATCGAAACTTTTTAGAATCGAATAAACATTTGATCATATTAATAACTACATATCAAACACTAAACCATAAGGAGGTTACGTGAAACAAAAACTCAATACTGCTTTGTGCGCATTTCTACTTCTCTGCTCAACGGCATTCGGAAGTGGATTCCAAATCAATGAACATGGTGCACGGGCGATGGCTATGGGAGGCGCTTTTACTGCCGCCGCATTAGATCCTTCAATCTTGTATTTCAATAATGCAGGAATTACACAAATGAGCGGCTTTAAATTGATGATGGGGACGACGTTAATTACTCCAAGTTCCAGTTTCAGAGGGATCAGTCCTAAAGTTAATGAAACCAAAATGGAAAGCCAGTTATTTACTCCTATCCATTTCTATGCTACCTACCAAATCACTGATCAGCTCTACGCAGGTTTGGGTTTCAACAATCCTTTTGGTCTTGGTACTAAATGGCCGTCTGCATGGGACGGAAGATTTGTAAGTTTAGAGATTGCAGTAGAAACATTCAATCTTAATCCTGTAATTGCTTACAAGATAAATGACAATTTATCGGTTGGTGTAGGTCTTCAATATGCCTTTGGTAACGTATTAATTAACAAAGATGTTAAAATTCCTTCCGCCTATCTTGGTGAAACCATCGCTAATGTAGATATGAAAGGTGATGCAACTTCTGCAATGGGATTTACAGCCGGCTTATTGTACAAGACGGATTGCGATCTTAACATAGGTGTTAACTACAGAAGTGAAGTAAAATTTGATTTTACCGGAACAGCTAAATCTACAGGTGGATCTGCATTAGCGGCTTCTTCATTGCCAAACGGAGATATTACAGCGAGTTTAACGACTCCTCAACAATTAGTAGTTGGTGTATCTTATCAATACAATGATAAATTACTCTTATCAACAGACTTTCAATGGGTTGGTTGGTCGAGTTATGATACATTAAAAGTTAATTTCACTTCATCCAATACTTCAAGCGCAGCACCACGTCTCTATGAAAATAATTATGCCATTAGATTTGGAGCTAATTATAAATACAGTAGTGATATTGATTTCTCCGCCGGTTTATTGTATGACAAAAATCCTGTAAAAGATCAATTTGTTGATGGAACCTTACCGGATGCTGACAGATTAGGATTCTCAATTGGTGCAGGTTATAAAGTAATGAGTAATTTGTCGGTTGATGTTTCTTATATGTTCTTAAGATTTTTTGAAAGAACAATTTCTAATTCAATGGTTAGCCGTGTTACGTATGGTTTCGAACCTTTTAACGGAACATATAATTCAACAGCTAATTTGTTTTCACTCAGTTTATCATATAACTTATAACCATTGGAGGTATAGAAGCTATGAAAAAAATATTAAATGTCCTTTTTGGTTTTAGCCTTATAACCTTTATCTTCGTTGGCTGCGAAGACCGCAGCGATTTGACTGCTCCAACGTCAGGTACTGCAAGCTATGATCGTTTTGTTACTATAGGTAACAGTATAACTGCTGGATATCAATCAGGCGCTTTATACGAAAGCGCTCAAAACTATGCTTACGGAAATCTTATTGCAAAGCAAGTTGGTTCATCTTTTGCAATGCCTATCTATTCTGACCCTGGTACCGGTGGAAGAATGGAATTAACAGCATTTAATTTCGCAACAAGCACTCCAACAATTACAAATAATCCCGCTGTAGGTGCTCCAACTAATTTGGGATATGCAGCACCGTATAATAACTTAGGTGTTCCAGGAGCTATATTATACGACGTTTTAAATGCTACCAATTCCCAAGATTGTGGATCAAAAGTATTTGGTGGACCTGCCAATCCTATGTTTGATCTTATTCTTAGAAACAGTGCTTTGAATATTGGTTCCCAATTTAAACAAGCGAAAGCGCTAAACCCAACATTACTTACTGTTTGGATAGGGAATAATGATGTGCTCGGTTTTGCAACAAGCGGCGGAGCTTCTCCATCATCACCAACTGCTTCAGCAACATTTGATGCCTTATATAGATTTTTAGCAGACAGCTTAAAATCATTAAACACAAAAGTAGTAGTTGCAAATCTACCCGATGTAACTGCAATTCCTTTCTTCAATACAGTAGGTCCTAAATTAGCATTGGGTGCTCCTTGGACAGCTAACAAAGCTGCTGGATCGAATGGACTTTATTATGTAAAACATGGTGTTGCTACCGTTGATCCAACAGTTTATGCAGATTCCATTTCCTTGCTAACCGGAAAAGTTGATTTAACACTTGTTGCCGGAAGTTGGACAGGCTATTTAGGACAACCGACAGGTGCTTGGTATCGTTATATTGCCGCATCAAAGGGGCTTCCCTTAGCTGCAGTTCTTGCTTCAATTGCAGGCTTGGATACTACTAAAGCTTTCGGATTTCACCCACAAAACCCATTTCCGGACGCATTAACTTTGGATGCTGACGAAATAACAACAGCAAAAACTGCTACGTTAAATTTCAATACTTCAATTGATAGTCTTGCAAGAAATCGTGGGTTTGGTTTTGTTAATGTTAATTCTTTCTTTAATGCCATTCGTGCAAAAGATTATACCGGCGGTACGTATTACGGTGGAATTAAATTTACCACTGGATACATTTCCGGCGGACTTTTCTCTTTAGATGGAGTTCATCCTTCGAATCATGCTCATGCAATTATTGCAAATGAGTTTATTAAAGTGATTAACACAAAATGGGGCGGCAATATCCCACAGGTTGATGTTGCTTCAATTACTCCTAGCATTATTCTCGGTAAGAGAATCAGCTTCGACCATTTTGGTATTCCAAAATATCCGGCTGGTGCATTTGATCACTTACTGTATTAATTAGTGTTCATCAAGAGGATGGCTTAATGCCATCCTTCTTTTTTATTAGGATAAGTTATGCGTAAAATATTTCTTTTGCTGGCTTCATTTTCATTCTTTTTGATGATTGGCTGCTCTTCAACAACTGAACAAACAAAAGATGATGGTGAAATTCAAAAAGAAGAATATATTTTTGATTCGTCCGCTGTTGACTCAACCGTAAATCCGGTTGGAGTTAAAACTGATATTCCGGTTTCTGAACCGGTTAAAAAGTTCGTTGTACAAATAGGAGCATTTACTACTAAAGAACGGGCTGATGAATGCGCAGCGTTAGCTAAGAAGAAATTATCGAAAGAAAGTATCATTTCTTTTTCGGAAGAGTTTAAACTTTATGTTGTTCAACTTCCACCTTTTGCAACTAAAGCTGATGCTGAATCCGTAAAAAAGGAATTATGGAAGACGAAAGATTTTAAGGACGCTTTCATAATAGCTAATCCTTAAAAAAAACTAGTTGTTTAAATTTCATTAATAATAATTCGGAGGTTTTATGGCGTTCTCATTAAACAAAGTGATGTTGATCGGTAATCTTGGCAGAGACAGCGAAACAAGAGTTACTTCTTCTAATGTTTCTGTAACTTCATTTTCAATTGCAACAGAAAACAGTTACAAAGGAAAAGATGGTAATTGGGTGAACGAAACAACGTGGCATAATATTGTCTCGTGGAATTTGTCCGATTATTTTAAAGAAGTGCTTAAAAAGGGTTCTAAAGTTTATGTTGAAGGAAGAATCCAAACAGATAGTTATACCGATAAAGACGGAATTAAAAAGTACTCCACAAAGATTGTATCTGACAAAATTATTCCTTTAGACGGACGAGGTGATTCTTCGTCATCGTCCACTTCACAGAAATCAGAAGGGGAGAGCATAGCTCCTGAAGGAGACGCTGAGGATCTGCCGTTCTAAGATTTATTAAGCATAGGTGTAGTTCATTTGGAATTATTAGTTACTTTCAAAGCAGTTTTACTACTGCTTTGTTTTTTCTCTCCGCAATTAGCGATGGGTTTGAATCGTTATGGTTTCAATCAATCGCTATGATGATAAAATATTAATATGAAATCCGGTTGTCTAATTAAAGCGTTGATCGCATCAACAATATTTTTTGCCGTTGTGTTTTATATTGCTACAAATAAATTAGATGACTACTTCGTTAAGCCGGTTAAAGACTTCTCAATAAAGTATTTTACAAAAGACCTCAAAGATCAATTTAAGCATGTTAAAGAAACGCCGGAAAAAGATTCACTGTTTGCACAGATCAATTATTTTACGAATAATTTGAAAGATTTAAACACAGTTCACTTGGATGCGGTAAGCGAAGTGTTGGATAGTATAGAATTTTTCATAGGTGATAGTGTAGTAACGCAAAAAGATTTAGAAAATTTTAAAGTAATCATAGAAGCGAAACTAAAAGATGAAAGATCAAAGAAAAACTGATATTAAAGTCGGGTTTACTGTTATTGCCGCCATCCTCCTTTTAATATGGATTCTCGGCTGGGCTAAGAATTTTTCACTGAATTCAAACCGGACAAAAGTAACCGTTAAATTTCAAAATGTTGCGGGACTTGAAGTTGGCGATAATGTTACGGTAAACGGTGTGCGCAAAGGATTTGTTGATGATATCATGATGAAGAATGAATTCGTTATGGTGAAAGTATCTTTAGATCCGGATACTGATCTTCGAAACAATGCCGTTTTTTCGGTAATGATGCTCGATTTAATGGGAGGTAAAAAAGTTGAAATTCTTCCGGGGAATGCAGAGGAAAAATTAGACATTAATCAAGTACAAACCGGCTCGTTTTCCGCCGATGTTCCTTCTGTTATGGTGATGATCGGAAAATTGGAAAATGAATTACCGCAAATGTTAAAGCAAGTAAATGTTAGTCTGGTCTCTTTAAATGAATATTTGGGAGATAAAAATCTTCAGAGAGATGTAAAGACAGCCGCTTCCAACCTGGTCGCAATTTCTGATCAATTGAAGAATGTAATTAATGAGAACCGGAATCAAATTAAACTTTTAACATCAAACAGCGTGCAGCTTACCACAGAAGCAAAAGATTTTTTTGCGAAGAATAAAGAATCCCTGCACACAACCATTGTTGATGTCTCCGCTTTAGTTAAGAAGACCGATTCATTTATTTCAAAACTTGATGCCCTTGTTGTTGAAACCAAAGATCAAAAAAATTCTGCCGGTAAACTTCTTTATGACGACAAATTATTTTCCGATTTGAAGGAAACGCTGCAAACCGTAAAGGAGTTAATCAAAATACTAACCGAGCAATTAAAAAATGAAGGAGTAAATGTTGATTTATTTTAAATCGACTATTCTCTTAACTTTTTTAATAACCATCACATTTTCGCTTCATGCAAATACTGCGCATGGAAAAAGGGGAATGGTGGTTTCTGCAGAACCGATTGCTGCGCAAGTTGGTTTACAGATACTGAAAAAAGGAGGAAATGCAGTTGATGCCGCCGTTGCAACGGGGTTTGCGCTTGCGGTAACGTATCCTGTAGCCGGAAACATCGGTGGAGGCGGGTATATGGTCATCCATTTGCCCGATGGAAGGAACACAGCGATAGATTACCGTGAAACCGCCGCTTCACTTGCTTACCGAGATATGTACTTAGACAAGAATGGAAACTTCTCACCTGAATTAAGTCAAGCTGGTGTTTTATCCGCCGGAATTCCGGGGAGTGTTGCGGGACTTCTTTACGCTTTAGAAAAATACGGAACGATGAAGATTGCAGAGGTTATTCAGCCTGCAATTAATCTTGCAGAAGATGGGTTCCCTTTATCAGCATCAAATGCAAAATCTCTTGAAATTACTCTAAAAGAATTTGAAAAATATCCGTCATCAATTAAAATATTTTCTAAAGAGGGAATCGCATACAAAGAAGGAGATATTTTTATACAGCCTGACTTGGCAAAAACTTTACTTGAAATAAAGAATTTAGGCAGAGACGGATTTTACAAAGGAAAAGTTGCAGAACTTTTGCTTAACCAGATGAAGACGTTAGGGGGAAACTTTTCCCGTGAAGATTTGGAAAACTACAAACCCGTTGAACGCGAAGTTGTAAAAGGGAAGTATAAAGAATTTGAAATTGTCTCCATGCCTCCATCTTCTTCCGGTGGAATTGCGCTTGTTCAGATGTTGAATATTTTGGAGAACTTTTCTTTCCAAAAAGATGAGTGGAACAGCAGTAATTATATTCATGCACTAGTTTCTGTAATGAAATTTGCTTACGCAGACCGTTCAATGCATCTTGGTGATCCTGACTATTTTAACATTCCGCAGAAATGGCTTTTATCAAAATCTTATACAATGAAATTGTTTGCTCAAATCACTGATAAAGCAATTCCGTCTGAAAATATTAAACCGGGAAATCCTGATGAGAATAAAGAAAGTGAAGAGACAACACATTACTCTGTTATGGATAAACATGGCTGTGCTGTTAGTGTTACAACGACCATTAATTCTGCGTATGGTTCAAAATTAGTTGTTGAAGGAGCGGGATTCTTATTAAATAATGAGATGGATGATTTTAGTGGTAAGCCCGGAGTTCCTAATCAATTTGGATTAATAGGAAGTGTGGCAAATGAAATTCAGCCGGGAAAGAGAATGTTAAGCTCTATGACACCTTCCATCGTCTTGAAAAATGGAATACCGGTGTTAGTTGTTGGTTCTCCGGGTGGCTCAACTATCATAACTACTGTTCTGCAAATGATCTTAAATGTGTTGGAGTTTGATATGAGTCTTGAACAGGCGGTAAACTCACCGAGAATCCATCACCAGTGGCTTCCCGATGAAATTTATTATGAACCGTTTGGAATTGCCAAAGATGTTAAGCTTAATTTGCTTGCAATGGGTTACAAGTTTGGATCGGAAAGAGGATTGGGTTTGGTCGAAGCAATTAAGTTCGATCCGAAAACGGGAGAATTTACCGGTGTTAGCGATAAACGCGGTTCCGGTTCAGCGGAGGGGTTTTAATGGTAATTGGAATTGGAATAGATATTATTGAGATTGACCGCATTAAAGAGAGCGTGGATAAGTTTGGCGATCACTTCTTAAATAAAATATTTACACAAAACGAACTTGATTACAGTTTAAGCAAAGCAAATAAATATCAGCATTTAGCTGCGCGCTTTGCGGCTAAGGAAGCGGTCTCTAAAGCTTTGGCTACCGGCTGGAATAACGATTTCAATTGGAAAAGTGTGGAGATATCGAATGAACCTACCGGTGAACCTATCGTTAAGCTAACCGGTAAGTTATCTAATTTTCTCGGTGAGGATAAAGAGTTAAAAATAACGATGAGTCACTCCAACAATTACGTTACGTGCTTTGCTATAATTTATTTGAAGAAGTAAAATCCTCATTTATAACGCAATTAAACGCTCTATGTTTAAGAAATCGAATGACAACTTGTTAAAGTGAAATTGATGTACAAAATTAGAATGATGATAGTCTATCAACTTTACTAAATATTATACCCTAATGAAAATCTTAGGAACAGATCAGGGAAACCAAAAACAAAAACACCCACGTTTATGTTTTTCATAATTGTATATTGTCTTGAGTAACCAATTTCCGCGGGGATAGGTAGATCAAACATATCTTTAAGAGACTTCGTCATATCCTTATCTTCAAATCCTTCCACTATCGCATTACCGAAATTCATTCCGCCGTAAAATCTATAATGCGGATTTTCATATTGCGTATATTTCTTAAATAACTGCATTATCAAGCCGTCAAGATCAAGATAAAGAAAACGAATGGGAAGTAAAGCCCAAGCCCAACCTTTTAATTCATCTGGGAATTGGAAATCAGCCCCGGCTCTAATTCCGGTATTCATGTTTTTCCCGATTTTGAACTTATCAAATTGGTAGGAGAGCTCATTAAAATATTTCAAAATATTTAATGATACATTATGGTTGCCGAATTTTGCATCAACGCCCAAGGTTAATGATGAAGGCATTTTAATTAAGACTTCATCTGCAAAATAATTCTGTGTAGGTTTTGTTAAGTTTGGTTTTGCCAGGTCCATTGAATCTATAGCAACATCAAATTTATCAGCATCCTTACCGCTGAATCTACCAACCATAAATCTCGGTTGATAACTTTCCATCAAAGCGGATTTATCGGACAAAACAAAATCGGGATTATAATTATAGACCATTGAAAAATTAAATCTCGAGAGCCAATTATTCTTATTTGCCGGATTATAATTTGCACCAAGAGTAAAACCGACTCTTGTATCTTTATAATCTCCTTTCGCTCTAAAGTACAAATTGTTCGATTCGTTTTTTGCCGGGTCAATACTCGGATCGTTTGGATCATTGAAATAATACTCATTGAGATTATTCAGCACAACCATCCCCTGAAAATCCACATCCAAATTGATAAAATTTCTAACATCGTACCGGTTTATGGTAAAACCAACGGCGACTTGTCCGTTAGCATTATTCATAACTTCTTTTGCAAGTCCGTAAGAAACTCTATTCACTTTTAATCTCGTTATTGCAAGAATTGTCGGTTTTAAGATGATATCTATCTTCGTTTCGTTTTCTGCAACCATTTTTGAGGAAGCAAGGTCGGTGGAAATTCCGTTGATCAAAAGATCAGAGGAAAAGTCAACGGGAGTTGAAAAGCCGCCGCAAAGAACAAAGTAATTCTCAAAGGGAATAGCGCCGGTTAAAGCGGTCAAGCCTCCGGTTTGAGCAATTTCCTGGTCTCCGATTTCCATATCTTTACGATAAGTTCCCGGAGTAAAAATAAAAGTTGCGGTATCTTTCAACATGTCGGTAGTTTGTTTAGTCATATCGGACTGAGACAATAGATCAGAAATCCCAACACCAAGTTTAGTTTCAAAAAAGATGTTTGATTTCTTTAGATAAGCCAATTCAGCCGGATTAGAAAAAATAGAAGTAGAACCGGAATTTAAATTTGGTGAGATCATTCCGCCAAACACTCCGTTGCCGCTTCCGATACCAACCGAACTATTCATTCCTCCATTCAATTTTATATTGAATTTACCTCCGATCCAATAGAGCATTTTAGGTGTATCGCTGCTCTGCGCAGACAGAAAAGAAAAAGTAAACATAAAAAACGTGATAGTTTGTAGAAATTTATTTTTCATATTAAAACTCCAATCCGATAGAAATACGCTGAGAGTTGGCAAATTCTTCCATCATAAAAGTATAATCGAGACGAATTCTTCTTTCTTTTCCGGCGCCAAAATTCAATCCTAAACCAAAACTGTATTTTTCATCTTTTTCATTATTCAAATAATATTGTACCCCGGCGCGGAGTGAAAGGACCTTTAACATAGAAGCTTCAATTCCGGCGCGAAGTTTATCGCTGACATCTTTTCTTACAACGGAAGTATAATCTGTAGTAACGGTAATCTGTTCAGCTACTTTAAAAGCAGTTCCGATTGTCGGTTCAAAAGGAATTAATTCAGAATATTTTCCTTTAGCTTTTTTATCAGGATTATCTACTTTTGAATTCCAAAAGAGGGGAGCGTAAATATCTCTAAACATTAGTCCAACTTTAATTTTTTCATTCAAGTGATAGAGCACTCCAAAATCGAATCCGAATCCGACAGCGGAACCTTTAACTTGATTTAAAAGCCCATCGGAGATTTCATCCGATTCAAATAAAATATAATCACCTGCACTTAAAGAATTGTTTCCAAAAGAAGCATAACGCAATTTTAATCCGAAACCGATGTACAAACTATCGAGCAAGAATTTTCTTGAGTAACCAAGGTTTAGCGTATATTCACGCATCGCCGCGTCGCCGGAAACAATT
Source organism: Ignavibacteriaceae bacterium (assembly GCA_023229425.1). GTDB lineage: Bacteria > Bacteroidota > Ignavibacteria > Ignavibacteriales > Ignavibacteriaceae > UBA1563. The sequence continues at coordinate 11,013 of JALNZG010000013.1, read as the reverse complement.
AATGCAGCGCCGGCGCCTTGATCATCCTTTAACGGAAGTGAAAATGCCAGGTAGTTATAATCCACTAAACCTAATTGCTTTGTATAAGTGAATGCCGTCTGCATTTTTTTTAGTGAAGAAATGCCTGCAGGATTCCAAACAATGCAATTAACATCGTTTGCCAAACCAACGTAAGCATTCCCGAGAGCAGCCGGTCTTGCTCCAAAACCAATATCAACAAAAGCGCCGGCAAAGTTGGAAAGTTCCTGCGCAGGCGTTTTGAGAAAAGTGAAGATGAGGAAAATATAGATAATTTTATATTTCATTTTTTTAATCCTCAATAATTGCATAAGCTTTTACTTATTGTGTTAAAATTATTTTACTAATACAACCTGGATCAGTTCTGTTTTTTCACCTGAATTATCTTTAGCAGTAACTCGAATAATATATCTTCCGTTTCTTGCGGTACTGCCGTCATCTGCGTTCCCATCCCACGAAATTTCCTTTAGACTTGTTCTGCTTCCATATTTACCGGGGAATTGGATATCGTTATCTAACAAGGTTCTCACAAGTTCGCCGCGTACATTGTAAATCCTAATGGAAACAGTTGCTGGGGGAATATTTGTAGTTAAGAAATAACCGATCTTGAGTGGAGATACTTCCGGTGAAAAAGGATTTGGCAAAACACTAACGTATTTTAAACCAAGAGGTTCGTTCGTAGTAAGAACCGCATACTCGCCAAACCGGTAAACTGAATTTGAAATAACTGAATTGTCTCCCAAAGATGAGTTGTAGATGCTCCAATATTTTGCAAACCGGTCATACAGTCCGATTGTTTTTGCTCCTTCAGTAAATCTAAGAGAATTATCGATCGGCAATTCGAGCGTTGATGCAACCTGTAATGTGTCTCCCGGTAAAGCGATGCTTGAGATATATTGGAAGTTATAAAGTTTATCCGAAACAATAAAAGTTTCATCAAGATTCTGCGGTGTATAATATTTTTTTGCCGGACCAAATTGAGGTTTGCTTAAATATAACTCTATCGGAAAACTAACAGCACCGGATTTCAAAGTGTAAATCATTCCCTTTCTATCCGTCAAAACATAATTTTGATTTGGATTTACAGAAGCAAATACAGAAAGTTCCGCAAATCCTTCTTTTCCGGATGTTTGATCCTTTGCAGAGATTTTAACATAACCGATATAATTTGAATCTGCCGGTTGATAATAACCTGTGTTTGTTATTGTTCCTGCTTCCGGTGGATCTAAAGACCATTCCAAATTATTTCCTAAGAGAATTTGCTTTGAGGAAGTATCCGTACTGGTCAGATTAAACTGCTGTCCCGTTGACTTGTTGCTCAATCTTTTAACCTGACTAGAAACACTGATATCTTTTAATACGGGAGTGGAAACTGTGAATGAAAAAATTCGTTCTAAGGAAGTTGAACCTAACCTCACGGAAACTTTAAATTTAACTGTTCCTTCTTTTAAGGTTTTCATTAAAATATTAATGCTGTCTGTTGAATTAGGATACGAAAATTCAAGCATAGTTGGGTCTTCCGCATCCCATTTGATGCTTCCTTTGTGAGCCGATCCGATAAATTCTGCTGATAAGGACTTACTTAATCCATCGCGAATAACTAAACCGAGTGGAAAGCTATCATCTTTTCTAAGATTAGAATTGTTGATATCGGGAGTAAGAGCAATTGATGAAAGTATTCCGCTAGCTAAAGGAGTATTTGAAATTGTATTGGAAGAGTAAACCGTCTTTTTTACTGTATCCGAAAGTTCGACATAATAAATAACATCTTCCAGCGTAAAGAGAGCCGGAATATTTTGTTGATAGGTGGTGTCGGTTTTTGTTAAGGTGACGGTTTTGTAAACATCGGCAGACTTTAATTTATAAAATAATTTTCCTGTTATATTTGTGTTTGTGGCAGTGTAATAAACTTTAATTAACGATTCCCTATCCGACATGATAGAGGTAAGAGGGACGTGCCTAAAAGGTAAAGTTAAATCTAGATTTATTTTTAAAGTATCGGAAGTTAAATCCACACGCAGTGATTTTTCATCTTGAGTTAAATAATTTTCTTTTGATGCGCTTATCCTGTAAATCCCTTTAGACAATTTATTTTCGCTTTCATATAAACCGGAAGCGGTTGTAATGGTACTTGCTGTTTGTCCATCAGGTTTTGTAAAATCTAATCGAACACCCGAAAGAGGATTAACTCCGTCTGTAGCTCTTAAAGTTATTTTCCCGCTTGGCAGAATAAATGAAGCAAGGGTAACAGATAGCCCTAACTGATTTGACGGAATTGCAGCAATTTTGCTTAAAGCAGGTAAACCGGTTTGGTTGATTTTAATTTCATAATATGTCGTATCGTTGGTTCCGGTTTTGATCGGTAAATTAGTAAAAGCAAAATTCCCATTCTGATCTGTTACTACATTAAAAGTATTATTTGAAGTTGCGGTTATGTTAACATTCTGTAATCCACTTCCTGCAAATAATACTTTTCCGGTTAAGGTTAAAGTTGATGGAGTTAATTTTAAATCCTGATTAGCTTTTGTTTGGCCGGCTTGGAGTGCAAATAATAATGTATCTGAAATATATCCGGCTTTTATCGTTGTTACTTTTACACTCCCGGCAGAGATGTTATCGAACGAATAGTTCCCGCTTGCATCTGAAGTAACTGAAACAGACTGACCCGTTGCTGGATATATTAATTTTACATTAATGTTGGCGAGCGGGGAAGTGACAGATGAAATTAGCTGCAATGTTTTCCCGGTAATTTTAGAAGTATTCTTTGTTAAGATAAAATTGACGATAGCATTTTCATTTAAAGTTAAAGCCTCGGAAATTTGATCCGGTAAAGAAGTGTAATCGGTCTTACTAGCTCTGAGAAAATAAGTTTTTCCAGCCGGTAAATTGGCAAATGTAAATTCACCTGATGATGTTGTAGTTCCACTTAAAACGACAGTTGTATCACTACTAACAAGAGAAATTGTCACCTGTTCCAAATTAGCCGAACTTGGATCTTTTGCTGCTGCTTTGATCGTTCCAATATTAGCCGACGCGGTGAAAGTTACCGTTGCAGTATCTTTAAATCCTAGAGCAATATTTTGTGTCGCTGGACCGAAAGTATATCCAGCTCTTTCCGCTTTAACTGTATAAGAAGCTTCTGCTAAATAACCGGTTTCAAAAGTTCCGTCAGTTGCAGAGAGAGCTGAATAAGATCTATTCGCACTTACAATTTTGATATTTGCATTCCCGATCCCGGCATTACCTTTAATAACTGAATAATTTTCTGTAACGATCATATTACCCATATCAACTAGAGTAACTCCTAAAGGAACAGTTACAGATAATGTATCGTTCTCAGTTCCTTGTTTGAAAATATCAGAATAAACATTAAAACTTGCATTATTTTCAATCCCTTCAAAAGCAAATTTTCCTGAGAGATCTGTGTTGGTTGAATAGACATTCCCCAAATTTGAAATTGCTTTTATTGGAACAGAAAAAGAGAGAAGCAGCGCTTTTTGATTTTTAACGGTTCCAGTTATTTTACTCTGGTTTCTCAGCATAAATAAATTCAAAGCCGTGGTTCCCGAAACGGTAATTGAAGAATCTTTTAAAGTATATCCAAGTTTATTAAGTTTGATTATGTAAGAACCAAGAGCTAGTGCGTCCATAGCATAGTCACCGGAAGTATTGGTAATTGCACTTCCGCTTCCTAAAGTTCCGGATAAATTCAAAATTACATCTGAAATGGGTAAACCACTCATGTCGTCTATTACTTTTCCGATAAGTTTGCTGTTATTCAAAATTAGATCATTAAAGTTTGCGGTTCCAGCCGGATTAGTACTGTTGATCGTTACTTCTTTTGAAGCTGGGCTTGTGTGTTCGGTTTTAACCACCGAAACAGAATATTGTGCAAAAGCTATAGCTGTAAACTCGAAAGTTCCATCGCTGTTTGTTGCAGTAGTGAAAGATTGATTAGCTGTGTTTTTTGCATAGACTGTTGCTTGGGCAATTACTTGCCCTGAATTATTTTTGACTATTCCGTTAATTTTCCCATCCAACGGAGAAAGGTTTACAATAATATTTTTTGTCTGTCCGTCGAAAATTGAAAAATTCGTAAGAACGGAATCACCAAATCCTTTTTTTGAAATCGTAACAGTATAAGTCCCGCCGATTAACCTGGTAATAATAAAACTACCGTCACTATTGGAGGATACGGTTCCTCCACCGTCTTTTCCGGTTAGATTTATTGTTGCAGCATCAATTGGATTGTTCAAAAAGTCTTTAATTGTTCCATTAACCAAAGCAAAATTTTCATCAAGCGAGAAATTTACGTTTGTTAAATTTTGTCCTAAAGATAAATTTATATCAAGACTATCGCTTGAATAACCCTTTAATCTTGTGATTAACTTTTCATTTCCCGGAGATAGACCGATATAGTAATTTCCATTTAAATCGGAAAGAAGTGAATCGATCAAAACGCCGGAAGTGCTGTTGTAAATTCGAATTTCTGATCCAGGTAATGGCAATTGAAGATTGCTTGAAACTTTACCACTTATGGAAGAAGGATTGGGTGATAAGTTGAAATTGTTTGTTGAAACACCCGAAGCACTTAACAGAGATGTTTGTTGATTTCCGGATGAGTATCCTTCCAAGGTAACATTTATTTTATATTCTTTTCCTGCCTCTACGGTAATTGAATAAAAGCCGTTTGAATTGGAAATTGTGTTGAGTTTGATTGTTGGGTCATTCATTTCAGAAATTAAGATCTGAGCGTCTTGAAGCGGAGAAGTACCACTCGAAATCAATCCTTCAATCTTTGCGATGTTTTGGACGAGATTAAAATCATTGTTAGTACTTTGTTGCCCAGGACCAACCGTGATAACTTTAGGTGTTCCGCTTATAAATCCCGATTTCGAAACGGAAATACTCCAATTCCCCGGCTGCAAATTGAAATTATATTCTCCAAACTCATTTGTATTTTCAACGAAGGATTGATTTCCTGAAACCGCTTGCACTGAGGCATTTGGAATTGGTTGTTGGAGTGTAATTACTTTTCCGGAAACAACTCCTGCGTTTCCCGCTAACTGAAAATCAATACCTGATAAATTTTGTCCGGGAGATAAAGTAACCGTTATTGAACTTGGTGTAACATATCCTGCTTTTTGAGCAGAAATAATTATCGTTGAAGCCGGAACGCTTAATTGGTATGTTCCGTTTGAAAGGGAAACGGTTGTTGCATCAATTGAAGTTGAAACTGAAACGTCAGCTAATCCGCTTCCGTCTGATTTAGCCGTTGTGCCGGAAATAGTGCAAGGATTAGGAGAAAGATTGAAATTTATTCCTGAAACAGTTTCTGCGACTCCTAAATTCAATTGAATATTTTGATTAGCAGTATAACCGCTGCTTGCTGTGCTGATTATCCACGAACCGCTTTTTAAGCTTAAAGTATATTGCCCGGCAGCATTAGTAACCATAGTTATGGTTGGACCGCTGCTTGGAGTTGCGGAAACAGTAACATTATCAAACGGAGTTGAACCTGTTTCTCCGGTTACTGTTTTTGTAACTTTATAAACATTCCCAACGATTTGATTTGCCCGCGGGATTACCGTAAAGTTTTGATTCTGTAAATTATCGCCCGTAGTTAACGCATATATTTTTGGAGAAGGACTAATAAAACCATCTTTTGTAATTTCAAAAATCCATTGCCCGGACGAAAGATTTAGAAAATAATTTCCGGAATTATCTGAAGAAGTTTGTTGTGTTACCGCTCCTTGTTTTGCAATAATGGTAGCCAGTTGCACCGGTTTGGATTCATCATTTAAAATATTTCCAGAAATTGAGGCATTGTCTGCCGGAAGAACAATTGCTGTTGATATAATTAATTGATCAACATCTAAAGTAATTGTTGTTGGGGAAGAAGCAAGATAACCTGGTTTGCTTACTTGTAAAGAATATGTCCCTTTAGGTAAAGCAACATTAAATGAACCATCAACCATTGTGGTGACGGTTTGAATATCACCGTTGAGTAAATTTCGAAATTTAACAAGAGCACTGCTTAATAAAGCGCCGGTTTGGTCCACTACTGTTCCCGAAACTTTAGCCGGATAAGGACGCATGTAAATAGTGAAATCATTAATCGCACTCGAATTGATTGTAGTTACGTAAGAAGAATCGTAAAAGCCTGATTTTTCCCCTATAAATTCATAAGTCCCAAGGACTAAACTATCTGTATAAGTAGTGGAATTTGTTACTATAAAAGGGTTTGGAGGAGAAACACCGTCACTAAGGGAATTTGCGTACACCTTAAAACCGATAATGTTTGAAGAATCTATTGAAGATTTAGCTTGAACTCTAAATTTTCCTAAATCAATTATATAACTGAATAAATTAACTGCACTCTGATTTCCCGAACCTGAGTTATCTCTTGGTACAACAAACCAGATATATTTTCCGCTGGTAAGCATTGTACGTGCCGGAAGTTGAATTGAAGTATTTGTTGTAGATGAATTCCAGATCGGAATATCAATCTGCTGATCATTCCCGGCAAATGACGACATTCTTTGAAATAGAAAAACCGTATAACCATTTGCATTGGGGACGGAATTCCATTGTAAAGTGATATTTTTATCAGCATAGAAAAAAGCGCTATCAACCGGAGAAATTAATGTTGGTGGTGGAATTGATGCGGCTGCTTCGTAAGTAAAGGATACAACACCGCCGAACACAGCGCTTGCGTAAGTTATATCATATTCATCATAAACATTTAATATAGTATAGTGATATTCCTTTCCCGGATTTAAAGGAGGTGCTTGTACGGTAAAGGGAGAATTGGGATTGATACTTCCATATTGAACTGAGGTTCCCGTGGTTAAATAATTCCATAATACATTTGCGCCTTCAACCGAAACATCGCCATTAGGTTGTGTAACAACTGTAAATGGCGTGCTCGAAACAATAAGCCAATACGCCCTGACACCGGAGATAGACTTCCACTGAAAAATCGGAGTGGAGTTTTTAATTGATCCTATTGGTTCTTCTGCTAATGGGGCATTGGGCGACTCAACAATAAATTCAATTTCATTTGAAAAATCTATTGTTGTTGGATTAGCTAAGTAATCTGCTTTAATTTCACTTAATGTATTTTTTGTTGAATTTGTAACTAAAGCTCTATATCTACCTATTGAAAGATTGGGCGGGTTGTTTTGGGGAATAAAAGCTAATCTATTACCTCCGGTTGTAAGAGAAGATAAATTATAATTACCTGTTGTACTTCCGATTTTATATTTAACATTAGAAGCGGCAAAAGACTTATTCCACTCAACTATGACGCTGTCAGTGGGTTTAAAAAATATTTTAACCCTTGGCGTCGTATTACCGGAAACGTAACCTTTCGGTGGTTCGGTAATAAAGGTTTGCGCAATTGAAAGATAAGAAACTGCAAACCAAAAGAAAAAAAAGAAAATTATTTTTCTATTATTAAAAGTAATTACGTTCATACTTTACTCATTGGATAGTGAGAATTTTCATTTTTTTAATTCAAAAGAACTAAGTATAGAAATAGAAGAATAACCGTCGGTAAATTATAGTTGAAAGAGATTATATGCAAATATTATTTTTTAAATAATGATTTTTTTATCATGGGTCATATTTTTTCTTAATCCATGAAAAATAGCAATTCCTAAAAATAATTTTGAAGCATGGGTTAAGAAAAACTACTCCGTAAGTTTTCCATCTTTCATCTCCACAATAAAATCTGCAAGCGCCATTAAGTCTTTGTTGTGAGTAACAATTACGAGCGTCTTATTAAATTTATCCCGAAGATCAACGAATAATTTATTTAATGCATCGCTGTTTTCGGTATCGAGATTTCCTGTTGGTTCATCAGCTAAAATTAATTGAGGATCGTTTACAAGTGCACGGGCAACGGCAACCCGCTGTTGTTCACCGCCGGAAAGTTGTGCGGGTTTATGTTCCAAACGCTCCGCTAAACCTACGGCTTCAAGAAGCTCTTTCGCTTTCTTACAAGCTTTACTAAATGAAATATTCCCGATGAGCTGTGGAATGGCAACATTTTCTAATGCAGTAAATTCAGGTAAAAGATGATGAAACTGAAAGACAAAACCGATGTGGGTGTTTCTAAAAGAAGATAATTTTTTATCAGAGAATGAGGAAACGTCATTGTTATCAATTAAGATTTTCCCTTTATCCGGTTTATCCAATCCTCCTATAATATGAAGCAAAGTGCTTTTACCGGCTCCTGAAGCTCCGATGATAACGGATATTTTATTTTTTGGAATCTCAATAGAGATATTTTTTAAGATTTCTAATCTATTGGTTAATCCTGTTTCATAGGATTTATAAATATTTTCAGCTTTAATTATGTTCATAGTCATTAGCCATTGGTCATTAGTTTTTTGGTATTTGTTCTTATTGTTATTCCCATTTTATCGCATCAACAGGATTAATTTCAGAAGCTCTTTTTGCAGGAAGCATCGCTGCAATTGTTGATAATAAAATTGAAGCGCCTCCAACGGTTAGAAAATCCGTGAACTGCAATTTCATTGGAATTGCATCAATTTTGTATTCTAGCGGATTCAAAGGATACAATTTATATCTGGTTTGCAAGTAGTATATCAATAATCCCAAAGCAAAGCCGGCAAATGTTCCGATTAACCCAACATAAAATCCTTGTAGTAAAAAAATTTTTTTAATTGATTTTTCTGTTGCCCCTTTCACTTTCAAAATTCCGATATCACGTTTCTTTTCGATAACAGACATACTGAGTGAACCAAGAATATTGAAAACGGCAACAGCAATGATCATCAATAATAATGCGTATGCAACCCATCGTTCGATATTCATAACGGAATACAGGTCTTTATGAAAATCGTACCAGGTGGAAACAGCAAACTCATTTGATAAACTTGATTCAAGTTTTTCTTTAAATGAAAAAGCATCTTTTTCATCATGCAATTTAATTTCAAGTCCTTGAAAAATATTTTTATAGTTGAAAATATTCTGAGCTTCGGGTAGGGAACAGAAAATCAATGAAGCATCGTACTCATTATTGTTGGAAAGAAATATTCCTGTAATAACAGCCTTGTTAATAGTTGGCAACGAAAAACCAGCAACTGCTTTTTCAACGGAAGAAGGAGAGATGATGGACAGGGTATCTCCAACACTTGATTGCATTCTGTCTGCTAAATAAGCTCCTATCAATATTTCTGGCGTTTCTGTGTTTCCTCGTGAAATAATATTTCCCAGAAGCATTTTCCCTTTAAAATTCTCTGCCGCTTTGTGATTTGTAAAATCAATTCCTTTAAATTCAACTATCTGATTGAGATTTCCATTTACTACCAGAACTTTCCCTTTAACAAATGGAGTAACGTATAAAAAATCTTCTTTTTCAAGTGAAGTTTGAAGTATTGGTAGTTTTTTTTGAGCAACCTCGCTAACTGCTTCAATTCTTATATGCGGATCAAACGAAATGAGATAAGAAGTTATCAAGTTACTAAATCCGTTAAAGACCGAAAGCACAACTATTAACGCTGCAACACCAATAGCGATTCCCGTTATAGATAAATAAGAAATTATCGTAATGAAATTTATTTTATGTTTGGCAAAAAGATACCGCTGTGCTATAAAATGTTCAAACTTCATTAAGAAAACCGCAAGGTTGTAACCGGTTGAATTCTTGAAGCAATAAAACTTGGCAGCACGGAAACAGAAAGTGTGACAAAGAATGTTATGACTGAAACTAACACTGAGATCCAAAGTTGATAGTAAAGGGGAACCTCGGATACAAAATAGACTGTTGAAGGAAGCGTAATTATATTAAATGTTGTTTGAACTTTCATTAGTGTTAAGGCTAATAAATTCCCAAATAAAATCCCGACAACTCCAATTACAATCCCTTGTAATAAGAATATTAATACTATTTGAGATTGACGTGTGCCTAATATCCGCAGTGTTCCAATTAATCCAGATTTTTCAATTACTATCATTAATAAAGTACTTATTATATTAAAAACTGCAACAAGAATAATTAAAGCCAATATAATCGGTATCGGTTTTTTCTGTAACTCGATCCATGTAAAGATTGCTTTATAATTTTGGAAAATTGTTTTAACGTAAGCAGGGTAACGAAGATTATCTTGGAGTAGATTTGCCAAACTGTCCACTCCATTAAGAGAAGATAATTTTATTTCAAATCCTGAAACAGCATTTTGTATTGAAAAAAAGTTTTGCAAACTACTAATATCAACTAAAGCAAAAGACTCATCAAACTTTGACATTCCGCTTTGGAAAATACCGGAAACAATTAAATTATCAACAATAGGAGTCGAACTATGGGAGAAGTCTGCTTCGTTTGAAATTGCAAAGAGTTTTAATGTATCGCCAACTCCGGCAAAAAGTTTTCCTGCAATAGATTTACCTAAAATAACTTGGTTTGAATTCGTATTAAAAATATTCCCTTTAATTATTTGAAAACCTTTATTCGAAACAAAATAATTTTGGTTGATCCCATACAAAGTAATGCCTTCTTTAATTCTTCTTTTCCCGAGAATTCCAACTTTTGAAATAAATGGCTGGATAGAAATTATCTCGTGTTTTATTAATTGAGTTGTTTGTTTTTCTATTTTTTGATAATCAAATAACGGTTTGTTACCAAAACCGGTTATCTGAATATGTGCATCAAGCTGGAGGAGTTTTTGAGTAATTAATTTTTCGTAACCGTTAAGTACAGATAGGGCAATTATTAGAGTGGCTACACCGAGCGCAATACCGCTAATGGCAATCGAAATAAAAATATTGACGAACTTTCGTTCTTTTTTAGAAAAAAGAATATTTTTTATTATCAGAAGATAAAATCGCATAGAAAATTTATGTTATAACTTTTTAGAAATGTCATGCTATTCAGCACAGTAGAAATGTCATGTTTAAATATAAGAATTAAGGCGGACCTGACCGCCGGTCTTGCGGAACGTAACGAGCCGAAGCGTAGCGAAGGCG
>JALNZG010000020.1 GCA_023229425.1 Ignavibacteriaceae bacterium | reverse complement strand
CATGCAAATATGGATTTACTTTGATATATGATGAGTTTACACGCTCCAGACCCGAAGCTAATAATATTCTTCTTTCAATTCTGCAAGAAAAAATTATGGACTTTCCCAGCGGAAGAGGAGGAGATAGCGCTTATTTAAAAGTCGATCCGGAATTTACGGCAATCTTCACAAGCAATCCTGAAGAATATGCAGGTGTGCATAGAAGTCAGGATGCACTTCGAGATAGAATGATAACTATGGACCTGGATCATTTTGATTATGAGACTGAAGTCGAAATTACAAAAGCGAAAGCAAAGATTTCCAAGCGGAATGCAGAGATAATAGTGAATATTGTAAGAGGCTTAAGAGATTCCGGCAAATCTGAATTTTCTCCAACTATTCGTGGCTGCATTATGATTGCAAAAACTCTAAAAATTCAGGGTCTTGCGCCTACGAGTGCTAATGGGGCTTTTACGCAAATGTGTCAAGATATATTAGCTTCTGAAACAAGCCGCGTGGGCTCAAAAACAAATCAGGATAGAGTGAAAGAGATAGTTAAAGAATTAGTAGAAAAGTATAATAATTAGCGGCTCCAAGGAGAAAGTATGGAAGGTTGGTTATTAGTAATTTTAATTCTACTTGTAATATTTTTTATTTATCCTTTCATCAAAGATCATATAAAGAAAAAGTATTTTCATTACTGGTGATAATGGGGAATTATGAATGTATTATATGTTTTTGGTAAACACGATTTTATAATTAAAAACAATTTTACTTGGACTAACGGATAAATGGAATATAAAGAAGAAAAGAAGTATTTGTTAAATATATAGAGGCATTCTAAATGAAAAAAAATTTTAATATAGCGGGAATAAGAGACGTAAAAAGTATGCATTCTATAGGTGCAAGGTGCATTCCCAAGGTGCTAAGATCAAGCTATTTAGAGCTGTACTTGTGTAAAAAAGAAATGGGAAGATTAGAAAAAGAAATTTTTATTTTAGATAAAAAAAGAAACAGTGTTAACATGCAATTAGAGAGCATTGGTAAACAAATTAGAAAATTGCAAAAAGAAATTATAGACGAACAAAAAAACAGATCTATAAAAAATACACCTTCAAAATCGATTAAATTAATGTCGGTGAAATATTGATGGAGTTGAAATTAAATCTGTTCATGTTACTGTCGTACATAACAGATAGATAAACATTTTTAATAAAATTAAGGATTAGGTTATGGAAGAGAAAAACAAAGAGAAAAATGGTAAAGAAGAGAAGAAGAATTACGATTTTGATTTTGGTATTGGTGGCTTATTTAAAGGCATTGAGAAATTAGTTGATCTGGCAGCGGAGTTAAAAGAGGCAGGTGGAGAAATCAAAAAAGAAGGCGAAATTGACCTAAGCCATCTCAAAGAAGGAATGAAAGGTATATTTGGTTTCTCTATAAAGACAGCGGTGGGAGGAAAACCAATAGTTGAACCATTTGGCAATATTAGAAAAACTGCCAAAGGTCCGACAGTTGAAGAAGAAAGAGAACCCATTACCGATGTGTTCGACGAAAAAGAAGAAGTACGTATCTATGCCGAAATGCCCGGTGTAAATGAAGAAGAGATCAAAATAAATTTATCAGATGATATATTAGATATTTCTGCTAAAAACCAGGATAGAAAATACCACAAAGAAATTTTACTCCCTTCTAAAGTAAAAGCCGAAACTCTTACTTCGAATTATAAAAATGGTGTTTTAGAAGTAAGAATAAAAAAATGAAAATGGTTTTAACAGAACCGGAACAGCTTCAATTAAAATTAATTCTATTTGGCGGAAAAGGCGGTGTTGGAAAAACAACATGTGCGGCAAGTACAGGATTATATTTATCTAAATATTTCAAGACATTACTTATTTCAACGGACCCGGCTCATTCGTTATCAGATAGTTTGGGTCAAGAAATCGGCGATCAAATAAGAGAAGTACGAGGCGTAAAAAATTTACATGCTTTTGAAGTGAGCGCTGAAAAAGCTCTCGCAAATTTCAAAATAGAATATGAAGATGAAATAAAAAAGATTTTAGATACTTCAACTACTTTAGATCAGGAAGACATTAATTCTCTTTTTGCTTTGCCGATACCGGGGATTGATGAGGTTATGGGATTTAAAACTATTCTTGATCTAATTGAAGAAGCCGAGTATGATAAATACATTGTTGACACAGCGCCTACCGGTCATGCATTGCGGTTGTTAACTTTGCCTGATTTACTTGATGATTGGATTAAAGTTCTGGCAAAAATGAGATGGAAATATAGATATATGGTTGAAAGATTTTCCGGTAAATATAATCCCGATGAAGGGGATGATTTTTTGTTAAGCATGAAAAAGACAGTAAAAAAAATTAATGCACTTCTGCAGGATTCTCACAGGTGTGAATTTATACCGGTAACCATTCCGGAAGAAATGGCGATTTTAGAAACTGAAAGATTGGTAAACAAATTAAAGAACTATGGAATTAAAGTAAGACAGTTAGTAATCAACAATGTTCTTGAATCGCAGGAATGTGAGTTTTGCAGAACGAAGAGCGCTGAACAAGAAAAATATATTAAACTGATAAAAGAAAAATTTAATGATTTTTTATTTACTATCATTCCATTAGAAGCGAAGGAAGTTAAAGGGATTGAGAGATTAGAAAAATTTAATAAACGATTATTTCAATAATGAAAAAGAACACCACCATAATCCTAAAGGTCAAAGAAGCTTTGTCTAAAGATGTAGGCAGGGCAATTGTCAGGATTGACCCGGGTGATATAGAAAGTTTAGGTTTAGAAGTAGGCGCAATTGTTGAGGTTGAAGGAAAACGAAAAACTCCCGCTAAACTAATGCCGTGCTTTGTTGATGAAAGAGGCAAAAGTATAATACAAATGGACGGCATCTTAAGGGATAATGCCCAGATCGGTTTAGATGAGAAAGTTAAGATTAGTAAAATTGATTATAAGCCTGCCGTTAAAATAACGCTTTCATCATTAACATCGGCAACTCCATTTCAAAGAAGTAAAGACACACAATATATCTGCATACTTATAGAAGGACTTCCTGTACTATCGGGAGATAGAATTAGGGCGACATTGTTTGGTTCAAAATTTTACGATTATAAAGTACTCAACACGAATCCAAACGGAATTGTTGTAATAAATCCTGCCACCCAAATAACAATAGAATCAAAAAGTTCAGCAGAAAGTAATCATATCAAACTTACTTATGAAGATATTGGAGGGCTCGGCACTCAGATTCAAAGAATTAGAGAGATGATAGAACTTCCATTAAAATATCCACAAGTATTTGAAAGGTTAGGTATTGATGCACCGAAAGGAGTTCTTCTCTATGGGCCGCCCGGAACGGGCAAGACCTTAATAGCTCGCGCTGTTGCAAATGAAACAGATACTTACTTCACAAATATATCCGGTCCGGAAATAATGGGTAAATTTTATGGTGAAAGTGAGGAACGCTTAAGGAGAGTTTTTGAGGACGCGCAGAAGCACGCACCGGCTATAATTTTTATTGATGAAATCGATTCGATTGCACCTAAGAGAGAAGATATGGGAGGAGAAAAGCAAGTTGAAAGACGTGTTGTTGCACAGCTTCTATCTTTATTAGACGGGCTGAAATCGCGCGGACAAGTAATTGTTATTGGCGCTACGAATATTCCTAATACTATTGATCCGGCATTAAGAAGACCCGGAAGATTCGATCGTGAAATTTCTATCCCTATTCCGGATAGAAACGGAAGGTTAGAGATTCTTCAGATTCACACAAGAGGTATGCCTTTAGCTAAAGATGTAAGTCTGGAAAAATTGGCAGAAATTACTCACGGATTTGTAGGCGCTGATTTACAAGCATTAGCAAGAGAAGCGGCTATGCGGGCATTGAGAAATATTTTGCCAAAGATTGATTTTGAGATGGTCGATATTCCTTATGAAACATTGATGACACTTGAAGTAACAATGGATGATTTTTATGATGCGATGAAGGAGATCGAACCCTCGGCAATACGTGAAGTCTTTGTTGAAATTCCGGATGTTAAATGGGAAGATGTCGGCGGACTTGATTACATCAAAGAAGAACTTAAAGAGGCTATTGAGTGGCCCTTGAAATATTCCGACATTTTTAAAAAATCAAATACAAATCCGCCCAAAGGAATTTTACTTTACGGAGAGCCGGGAACAGGGAAAACTTTATTAGCCAAAGCAGCAGCTAATGAAAGCGGAGTAAATTTCATCTCGGTAAAAAGCCCCTCTCTTGTCTCCAAGTATATCGGTGAAAGTGAAAAAGCAATTCGAGAAATATTCAAGGTTGCAAAACAAGCCGCCCCTACAATACTATTCTTAGATGAAGTGGATAGTATTATGCCAAAACGCGGAGAAGGCTCAAATGATGCGCATGTTTCGGAGCGGATGATCAGCCAGTTTTTAGTTGAGATGGATGGAATTGAAGAATTAAAAGGAGTGGTTGTTTTAGCTGCCACCAATAGAATTGATTTGATTGATCCGGCGCTTTTAAGAAGCGGTCGGTTTGATCTGTTGCTTGAACTTCCTAAGCCGGATGAAAAAACAAGAAAAGCAATATTCGAAATACATACACGTAATAAACCTCTTGCAAGTGATGTCAATCTGGAAAAGTTGATAAAAGAAACTGAAGGAAAAGTTGGTTCCGATATTGCATTTATCTGCCGCAGAGCATCTATGTTTGCGATTAAAGAATATATAGAAAATCAAAAATCCCTTCAACAGTCCCAAAATAATTTACAGGAAGGAATGATAGAAGAAAGTAATCCCGAAGGGATGGATTCCCAAAAGCAAGAACATCAATTATTAATTTCAAACCGGCATTTTGAGGAAGCACTTAAAACGGCGAGGGTGCAAAGGATAACTTAAAGCAGGAATTTATTTATGAATGACAAACAGGCTTGCAGGAATACGACTTCAGGTTTCTCCGGCAATTTGATAGCGGGAGGAAAAATTATGAATAATCACGGGATTTATATTTATGGAATAATTAATTCCGGTTTGAATAAATTCATTACTGATTACTCAACCGATGGTGGGGAAAAAATCTATGGATTTTCGTATCAAGATATAACGGCAATATTAGACAATTCAATAATATTTGATTATTCAAATTTGCCCAAAGATATTTTAGCGCGAAGGCTCTTAAAACATCAAACAATAATTGAAGAAATAATGAACTGCGGATATACGATCATCCCGATGAAATTAGGAACGCTGGTATCAAGTGAAAATGAGGTTAGCGATATTTTAAATAAAGGATATGTTCTTTCAAAAAATATATTCAAAAAAATAAAAAATATGATAGAAATTGATTTAGCCGTTACCTGGAATGATTTAAATTCAGTTCTAAGAGGAATAGGAGAAGGCGAAGTTATAAAAGAGCTTAAAGAAAAAATATTGGCGGATTCTCAAGAGATTACTATTGAACACAAAATTAAAATAGGAACAGCAGTTAAAAATGAACTCGATAAAAGTAGAGAGATAATTTCTTCTGAAATATTGACTTGTTTAAAAAATTTCAGCAATGATATTAAAATTCATACTCTCATGAATGATACGATGATAGCAAACTTTGCTTTTTTAATAGAAAAAAGAAAGCTGGAAGAATTTGAAAGAAAAATAGAAGAGTTAAATTCCGAATATTCTGAAAAACTTAATTTTAGATGTGTGGGTCCGCTTCCCCCTTATAGTTTTTATACACTTGAAATAAAGAAGATACTGAATAGGGATTTAGGTTGGGCGACAAAAAAACTTGGGCTGAAAAATTCCCGGATAAGCAAAGGTGAAGTTAAAAAAGCATACCAGAGTTCAGCCTTTGCCAGCCACCCAGATAAGAATATTGACCTTCCGAATACTGAAAAAGAATTTGATGAAGTTAATAAAGCATATAAAATTCTTAATGAATATTGTCAATCCTGCGAGCAAGCAAATCACGGGAAAAATGAATTTTTCGATATAGAAGAGGTTGATAATTCAGCAATATTGGTAAAAGTGAAAGAGTAAGATGGCAAAAGAAGGTAAATATATTTATTGCATTATAGACACAAAGCAAGATAGGTATTTTGGATCTATAGGAGTGGGCAATAGAGGAGATGAAGTTTTAACAATCGGTTATGACAATTTAGGTATGGTGGTAAGTAATTATCCTTTAGCCCAAATAGATGTTAATCATGAGAATATGTTGGCTCATGAAAAAGTAATTGAAACGGTAATGAAAGAATTCGACAGCGTGTTGCCGGTTAGATATGGAACGATTGCTTCTAATGCCGATGAGATACGCAATTTACTTGACAGAAGATACAGAGAATTTAAAAATCTATTAAGAGACATGGATCGTAAAATAGAATTGAGCGTGAAAGGCTTATGGGGAAATATGGACGTTGTTTTCAAAGAGATAATTGAAGAGAACAAAGAGATTAAAAAAGCAAAAGAAGAAGTCCAAAATATTGGGGAAGAAATAAGTGTACAATCAAAAATTGAAATCGGAAAATTGGTTGACGAAGCTCTTCAACAGAAAAAAGAGAAAGAATCACAATATATTATCGATACTCTTCAAAAAACCTATATTGATCTAAAACTTAATAAGACACTTGGCGACGAAATGTTTATAAATGCATCATTCTTAGTTGACCGGGGTAGAGAAAAAGAATTTGATAATATAATGAATGACCTGAGTGAAGAGTTTAAAGATAGAATAAAATTCAAATATACTGGTCCCTTGCCGGTATTTAATTTTACTAATATTGCTATTTATCCTGAAACTTGGGAGAGATAGAAAAGTAAAGTCAGCGATAGTTATTCACATACGTATTGACAGGATTGAAAATGGAATCACCGAACAAAGAAGGTAAATATATATACTGTATTATTGAATCAAATCAGCCTCGGTCTTTTGGTCCTTTAGGTATTGGCGGAAGGGCTGATGAGTTGTATACAGTCTGCTGCAATGGTCTTGCCGCTTGTGTGAGCAACTCTCCCATAATAAAGTATTCTTGTATGAGAGATAATATGATTGCACATGAAAGTGCAATTGAGAAAGTGATGAAGGAATATACAGTTTTGCCGGTTCGATTTAATACGATTGCTGAGGATGAAAAAAAGATAAAAAAGATATTAGAAATAGATCACGATAAGTTTAAAGATAAATTGAATGATATGGAAGGTAAAAAAGAACTGGGACTTAAAGCCATATTTAAAGAAGATATTCTTTACAAAGAAATATTAGAAAAGTATGATGATATAAAAATATTAAAAGAAAAAATAGCTCAACTTCCACCAGAAAAAACATTACACCAACGAAGGGAAATAGGAAAAATGGTGGAAACCGCTTTGCAAAATGAAAGAGAAATCTCCCAAAAAGAAATATTGGATACTTTAATTCCATTGGCGGAAGACCATAAAATCAATAGTACCTATGGCGATATAATGATTTTAAGCGCCGCCTTTTTAGTCAATAAAGAAAAAGAACCAGAGTTTGACCGGAAGGTTGATGAATTAAATAAAAAATATGGCGATAAAATAAAATTTAAGTATGTGGGAACAATACCGCCATTTAATTTTGTAAATCTTGTCATTGAAACAGGAAAATATTAGACATGTTTTTAATCGACGACATATTGCTTGCGCCTTTAAAAGGCGTGATGTGGTTAGCTGAGCAGATTAAAGAAGTCACAGATAGGGAATTCTTAGATGATGAAGACAAAATAAAAGAGAAGCTTATGGCGCTGCAACTAAAGTATGAACTGGATGAGATTAGCGAAGAAGAATATGATGAAGAAGAAAAGAAACTTTTAATGCGATTGGATATAATTCTGAAACAAGAAAAGGAGAAAAGAAATGGCTGAGATAACAGATGTAAGCAATACAGTCATAAAATTTTTACAAAGCACGCTCGGTGCAAAAGATGTAAAAATTATTAAAGTATTGAAGAAAGGTAATGCATGGGAAACAGAGGCAGAAGTATATGAAGAGAGTTCATTCATAAAATCCCTTGGATTGCCAACCAGGGTAATGGATAGAAATTATTATACCGTAACGCTAAACGAAAATATGAGTATTGAATTTTATAAGCGAAAAGAAAGAGGAGAACAAGAGGAGTAACTAATGGACGGATTATATCTTTATTGCATTAGGGAGAAAAACGATTCTTCTATCTTTTTCATAAAAGGAATTGATAATAAAAACGAAGTATTCGTTCTGCCTTATAAAGAAATTGAAGCGATAGTAAGCGGGATTTCATTGGATGAATTTGATTCTGACGAGATAAAAAGAAAGGCACAAGAAAATTTAAATTGGATTAAGGAGAAGATCGTCCTTCATGAAAAAGTAGTTGAAGAAGCAATGAAAAAAAACGGCAAGGTAGTGAGTGTAATTCCCATGAAATTCGGGACAATCTTTGCAGGAGAAAAAAGATTAATAGAAACATTAGATGAACATTATGAGCAATTCAAAACCGCTTTGAATAAACTGGAAGGCAAAGAAGAGTGGGGCGTAAAAATGTATCTTACCGGTAAAGGACAAATTGAAGAAACAATAAAAACGGAAAGCGAAATAATAAAAGAAATGGAAAGCAAAATAGCCGGTCTGCCGGAAGGCATAGCATATTTTCATGAATCAGAATTGAAAGAAGCGGTATCAAATGAGGTATTAAGAAAAATAAATGATACTAAGAGAAATATTTTTGAGGAATTGAAAATGAATACGGAAGATGCGAGAGAATGTAAAATATTGGAAAAGGAATTAACCGGCAGACTTGAACCAATGATATTAAACGCATCCTACCTAATTAAAACGGAAATGGTAGATGAATTTATTCAGAGTGCAGAAAGAAAAAATAAAGAATTGAATCCGCAAGGATTTTCTCTTGAATATTCCGGTCCCTGGCCGCCATATTATTTTGGAGAACAAAATGTTTGATAGAGAAAGAAATGTAACATTAGTTGACGCTCTTGATAAAGTTATAGAAAAAGGCGCGGTTATCAACGGTGAAATAGTTATCAGCGTAGCCGATGTTGATTTAGTCTTTCTCGGATTAAGACTTATACTTACTTCCATATCGAAAGCAGAAGAAATAAGCGGGAAGAGATATTCTTGCTCATCGGATGTGCCGACGCCGGAAGAGTTGGAATACATAAGTAAATTGCAAAGAGAAATTAGAAAGTCGGAAAAGAATATTTCTCAAGTACTAAGTTTGAATAACCCAAAGGAAACGGAAAAAGGTATTGCCAAATTGATACTTACCCTTGTTGAACTCATTAGAAGACTGATGGAGAAAGAGGCATTCAGAAGAGTTAAAAAAGGGTCTCTCTCATCAGTGGAAATTCAAAAATTAGGTTTGAGTCTTAAAGCAATTGAAAAGAAAATTAAAGAAGTTCAGATGATCTTTGGACTTGAGAATGAGGAATTAAATTTAGACTTAGGTCCATTAGGAAATTTGATGTGAAGGGAGGTAAGATGCAAAAGGAAGAACATAGAATAAGTTGCCCAACATTCTTAAAACAGGAAACAGTAATAAAGAATATTACTAGTAAGATTAATCAGGCTAAAGGAGTGCGAGAGAAAGCGACATTTGCCGAAGAATTACAGAAAGAAGCAGATGTGCTTTTTACTTGTCCGGATTACGATGATAAAAAATTAGACTGTAAGAATTGTCGTTTCATTGCAAATTTGCGTAAGAAAACAGCAGGTTTAATTATAAAAGCTAAAAAGTTAGTATAAGAAAGTAGGAGATAATCATGTCAGAACAAAAAATGATGCACGCCACAAATGCTACTAATCTTGCCGATATCTTAGAACGGGTATTAGACAAGGGAATTGTAATTGCCGGAGATATCCAGATTAAAATTGCGGACATTGAATTACTCACAATAAAAATAAGATTGTTAGTTGCATCTGTCGATAAAGCGATGGAAATAGGAATTAACTGGTGGCAAACTGATAGTTTTCTTTCCTCAAAAGCAAAAGAAGCTGAGATAGAAAATGAAAACACAGAGCTGAAAAAGAGATTAGAAAAATTAGAGGAGAAGATTAAAAGTGCATAAGGAGCAGTAAATGGAAATTAAAGATATTGTGGGAATTGCTAATGCAGGGTTGGTTCAACTTACCGGATTTAGTTCCCCCGCTGCGATAGGAATAAACAAAGAAGCGGATATATGGCACATTACTGTAGAAGTAATTGAAAAGCCTTCTGAAGCAGCTAATCTTGATCTCCTTGGAATTTATGATGTCCGGGTTGATGATTTTGTCCGCCTAGGCGGATACTTGGTTATGAGAGAATAGGGATGAGGAAGCATTGTGAGTTTCAAAGAGGATAGATAATGAGAACACTGATTTATGCCCCAGTTATACATACAAGCGCAGACCTTGGCTCTTTGGCAGGGGATGTAACTAAGCGAAGTATAGCGGATTTAGGGGAGGATGTTTGGAGAGAACATCAGAGGACAGTTGAAGGTTTCTGGGATGCTATATCAGATTATTTCAACTCCATAGATGTTCCCGGGATGAAAATATATCAAGATGGAATGGTAGCTGAAGGAAAAACAGGAGAAAAAATAGTTGAGGAAAGTCTAAATTTAGGCAGCAGAAACTATCAATTAGTCTCAAGGCTTCTTAAAAGAGGAGCAATTTTAGTTAAGACAGAAGACTTTAACCTTGTGAAGAAAGAGCGGGATAGGTTACTTAAAATCATACAGGCTAAGACGATAACGGAGAAAATATTAGGTTTTATAAGATATAAGTTAATCAAAAACATACTATTAAATAAAAGAGATGAATATATTGCCAAAAGAAGTGATTATACATGGCATCACCGAACGCAAGCGGGCGGAGGAGGCGATTCGAGAAAGTGAAGAACGGTTCACGGCGTTTATGAACAATAGTCCAGCAGTTGCCTGGATGAAAGATCCCGCAACG
>JALNZG010000012.1 GCA_023229425.1 Ignavibacteriaceae bacterium | reverse complement strand
TTCCGCAAGACCGGCGGTCAGGTCCGCCTTAATTCTTATATTTAAACATGACATTTCTACTGTGCTGAATAGCATGACATTTCTAAAAAGTTATAACAATAAAACAAGTTTTGCAATTTTTATGCTCTTTTTGCAGAAATACTTCTTAAATTTGAAACGCAAAATTAAAAAGGATTATTTGATGTTTACAAAAAAAAAACTCGGTTTCTTGTTATTATTCATTTTCTCAGTTCACCTTTCGGCTCAACAGCCGCCTATCATAGATAGAGAACTTTTCTTCGGCGATCCGGACATTTCCGGCGCTCAAATTTCCCCCGATGGAAAATATATCACTTTTGTTAAACCCTTCAACAATGTTAGAAATATTTGGGTAAAAGAGCGGAATCAAAAATTTGATGAAGCCAAACCGCTTACTGCTGATTCCAAGCGTCCGGTTACGTCTTATTTCTGGTCACACGACAGCAAATACGTTCTATTCGTGCAAGACCAGGGCGGGAATGAAAACTACCGCGTCTATGCAGTTGATCCAAAAGCAACTGGCGATCCGGTTCCTCAAGCTAGAGATTTAACTCCACTTGAGAACGTTCGCGCCATGATTTACGATGTTCCCAAAAAATCTCCGAATGAAATTTTTATAGGACTGAATGACCGTAACCCGCAGCTTCACGATGTTTATAAATTAGATCTCACAACCGGTGAAAAAACACTTGTCAGAAAAAATGATGATAATGTTGCCGGCTGGATGTTTGATTTCCAAGGAAATTTAAAACTTGGTATCCGTCAAACTGCTGATGGTGGAACTGAAATTTTAAAAGTTAACGGCGATAAATTAGATCAAATTTATAGCGTTAATAATGAAGAATCTGCCGGTCCTATCCGCTTTACGCCTGACGGCAACAGTTTCTATATGATCTCAAATAAAGGAGCAAAAACTGATAAGTCGGAACTTCTTTTATTTGATCTGAAATCGGGGAAAACAAAATTTATTGAAAAAGACCCGAAAAATGATGTTGATTTCGGCGATGTTATTTTTTCCGATGTTACTGATGAACTTATTGCCACCGTTTATGTCGGTGATGAAACAAGAATTTATTTTAAAAATAAAGACTGGGAAAAAGATTACAACAAACTGAAATCTCTTTTACCGAAAGGTGAGATCGGACTCGTTTCAACTTCTGCTGATGAATCGGTCTGGTTAGTTTCCGTTTCACGCGATGTTGATCCCGGTTCAGTTTACTTGTTCGATAGAACAAAAGGAACGGCGGAATTACTTTATAAATCACGTCCAACATTGCCGAGCGAATATCTTTCTGAAAGAAAAGCAGTTAGATATAAAGTTCGCGACGGCATGACGATTCCTGCTTACTTAACTTTACCAAAAGGAATTCCAGCTAAAAATCTTCCAACCGTACTTTTTGTTCACGGCGGACCTTGGGCGCGCGATTTCTTTGGTTATAACGCGACCGCTCAATTTCTTGCAAACAGAGGTTACGCAGTTCTCCAACCTAACTTTAGAGGATCAACCGGATATGGGAAAAAATTCCTGAATGCCGGGAATAAACAATGGGGACGCGGCTCAATGCAGCATGATCTTACAGACGCAGTTAAATGGTTAGTTCAACAAGGTATTGCCGATCCGAAACGTGTAGCAATTTCCGGCGGTTCTTACGGCGGTTATGCAACTCTCGCAGGGTTGACATTTACCCCAGATGTTTACGCAGCCGGGTTTGATATCGTCGGACCCTCAAACATAATAACACTTCTAAAATCTATTCCGCCATATTGGGCTCCGGCAAAAAAAATGTTTGATGTCCGCGTAGGTGATATGAATAAACCTGATGAGAAAAAATTATTAGATGAAGTATCACCGTTCAATTATGCCACACAAATTAAAGCGCCTCTTTATGTAGTGCAGGGCGCAAACGATCCGCGCGTTAAAAAAGCTGAAGCAGATCAAATTGTTGTTGCTCTCCGCGATCTAAACAGACAAGTGGAATATATGGTTGCTCCGGATGAAGGACACGGATTCGCCGGAAAAGAAAATCGTCTTGCAATGTACGTTGCGATGGAACAGTTTTTTGCAAAGCACTTAAAAGGAAGAGTGCAGGAAGATATTCGTCCTGAAATTCAACAAAAGTTAAAAGATATTACGGTTGATATTAAAACCGTGACCATGCCTAAGAATGAATCGGTTGAAGCGCCAAAAGAATTGTTAAAATCTTTTGACGGTTCCAAAATTCAAGAAGGTGCTTTTAAATATGTTGTAAAAGTAAACGCGATGGGGCAAAACTTTACAATGAATTTGGAGAGAGCAATTACCAAAACTCAGCTCGAAGGAAAAGATGTTTTTCTTGTAGTTGATAATTTAACCGGTATGATGGCGATGAAAGATTCGCTTTATCTTGACCGCGTTACGGTTCTTCCGGTAAAAAGGATGATCCAACAAGGACCGGCAACTATAGAACTTAATTTCAACGGGAATGAAGTTACCGGAAAAATTCTCGCGGGTCCGCAGAATATGCCGATCAGTGCAAAAGCCGATTCTCCCCTTTTAGTTGATGGTTCGGGAATAGAATTGCCGCTTCGTACTTTACCTTTAACCGAAGGATACCAAGCTTCATTTAATCAACTTGATATTCAAGCAGGCGGCGCAAAGACAATGTCTCTAAAAGTTGTCGGAAGCGAAAACATCACGGTTGAAGCTGGAAGTTTTGATACTTACAAAATAGAAATAAAACCGGTTGAAGGTGATGCAGGTTCCTCAACGCTTTGGGTTGCAAAAGATTCAAAAGTTGTTGTTAAAACCGAAGCGAAACTTCCCGCAACAATGGGGGGCGGAACAGTTGTTTCGGAATTAACAAAATAAAAGAACCAAATAAAAATTATAATAAAAACGGCGTCGTAATCGGCGCCGTTTTTATTTAATTGTCGATTCTAATTTCAGTTGTACGATAATTTCGTATAACCGAATAAAACCCACTGCCTCAATTGTTCCCATTTTCAAAGCGTTACAATTTGTAACGGTTTCATTTCCCTCGTCTTTCAGCCTTTTTTTCATTACGCGCCAATATACTTGCGGATTTGGACTATCGGTTAGAATGGCAATAACATCTACGATGGCAAAATGCCATATCTCTTTTTCATCGTCCCAATGGCTGCGGACTTTTTTTTCTTCAAATAATTTTATGTCGCTCATAGTTGTTTCTCGCTCTATATTGCTATAAATATTTTTCTGCCGCTTTCGTTTTTAATGTAACTGAATTCAGTAACATTAAATTCATGATTGTTGAGTCGCGTTCTTGTATCATGCCTACGGCATTCTATTATCTTTCTTATTTCGTTTCTACCAATCTCTCATCCCGCCGGGATGAAGAATTATTAATCCCGTTAGGGGGACATATAAAATCTTTGCACTGAGACCACATGTCATTCTAATTCAAACCAATCAATAACCATCCCATCACAGTTTGGTGCGTTTGGACAACAAATAAATTCATCGCCATTTTTGTCCTTAAAAACTTTATAATTACCTACTGTGAAAATATTATCACAATGAATACATTGTCTTTTGTCAGTCAATTTGGGTATTCCAACAAATGGATAATGTTCAGCAAGATACTTTTGTTTATCTTTTATTATTATTTCTTTCATAATGATAATCCTTACTTATTTATTATTGTTACATTAACCCAATATTCTTCGTCCTAGAATCTTCGCAGATTGAAAATAGATCGACTTTAACCACAAATGTTTATTTAACAAATCTAAATTTGTTCTTTAATGATACCGTGGTAGAATAATGCAAATCACTCTGTCATAAATGTTTTGTGAAAGGGGTCGCATCATTCTGATCCTCACAAAACTCATCATCATATTCGTCCAGAAATTTATAGTGTTCAATAAAATCCGGTTTTGGTGCGTTATTAAAGATATCCAATTGTTTACTAAGGTTCTTATACTCATTTTTATCCCACCAATCTTGCAGGTTATCTTTGTAAACCGTGCATTCAGGAATAGATTTCTTTACATTCTTTGGCTCAAAATATTTTCGATCTTTTTTAATAAAGTCTTTCGCGATATCCACACACTGCCCATAATTAGGGGTTTTTATTGTTCGATATGTTAGCCAAAAACCTCCTTCGGTTCTTTCTTCTTCTAATTCTGTATCAAACCAAGTCGTTTCTTCAATCCATCTTTTAACTGGGCTATAATGCACTGGTTGTAATGAGCTCCCATTGTTTATTGTCCAATAATAAACCTTACCCCCAAACATACTATGCAAATATTTTTCGTATAATCGTGGTCTAAATGGTTCATCTCCTAACTGTTTTGTTAAAGGGACTACATATAAAACTGCGACTTTGGGATTTCGTTTTTGATATTCTATAACTTTCGTCGAAATTCGATTGATTGTATAAGAGCTAGCTTGAACTTCAATTGCAATTGGTATATTATTAATCCTTCCACTAATATCAGGAATAATTTTTTTTAATAACTTGTCTCTATTAGCTGGTATTACTCTTTCTCTTTCCCATTTACCATCTGGGAAAAGTTTTTGCAAATATTCTAAAATTTGATTGCTGCATCTATCATGAAGTTCTTTGTCTTTGTATGTTATCACTGGACTTAATCTTGCGTGGTGAGCAAAATGGTCAATTTTTTCTGTACATTTTCTTACTACTACTTCCGACAAGCAGACCGGACAATAAAAAGGTCCATCAGTTTTTACAACATCATCAGCGAAAACTTTTTTGTTGCTAATTTTTAGATGGGCTGTACCACCGAGTAATCCTAAACAACGCGCTAATCTGCTGTCTTTTTTCTGTTCATCTTGAATTTTATGTTCTACAACAATGTCTGAAGTATCTTCCATAAAGTTTTGTAAATTAATTTTAGATAAGATATTTCTTATGTATAAATTGCCCCTCACGATCCTCATTAGGGAAAGTCAGAACAACTAATCTCTCTTTTACAAAATACTTTGCAAATAGAGCTACCCACTTCCTGCAAGCGTTATCGTTTTTGAGGTTACTTTTTAGATCGGTATTTTTTAAACAGTGTTCCAAGCAAATATTCCCTTGAGCCCTTTTACTTAGTTAATAAGTGGATTAAAACTAAAACTATTTATCTTTTAACGCAAGAAAAAAAAGCAAAATTATATTCCTCCGTACAACCTCTGTTAAAAGCAAAGTGTTTTTTCAGAAACCAATTTTTAATACCCTTAGCTCTGAAAGAGCGGAATATATTAACACAGGGCAAAGCCCTGTGAAAAAATGAACTAAGAAATATTCAAGCCCTGCAAGGGCGGAATAAATTTCAGACCCCAAACTTATTTCGCCCCTTCAGGGCTTAATTATATAATTTTACTTTTCAGCATAGGGCTTCGCCCATATGCTGATGTATAACGCCCTTTCAGGGCTAATGTAAAATCTTTTTGAACCATCGACCATCAAACTTCCTCCATCGGCAATTTGCACCAATGCAATGTTAGCCGTTGCAAATTTCATTTAATTTCTATTCTATTTTGCTTTGGGGATAACGGATCTGTTATATCGAAACTAAATCTTCCATAGTCGAAGGCTTCTCCGGTTAAGGTCTTTCCATCTTTTGAAAGTTGGAGATTAATGATTTGACCTGTTTGTGCATCTACACCATCCTTGTAAGGGAACTTCGTGAAAACCGGATTGGATAAACTGTCGGCAGCTACATCATAAATAAAAAACATTCTGCTTCCGGCTATCACAACAAAATTTTTATCCCCTTCAAACTTTTCTACCAATCTATATGGATAATCCGGACTCATGTTGATCGGGAGAACAATTCTTCTGGTAAGATACACACGACAATGCCCTGTATAATAAACTAATAATACACGATAACTATTTCCAAATTTTTTGTCATAAGTGGAAGAGTCGGCAGTTATTTGAATCACTTTGTTTAAACTCTTGAATTCAATATCATTATTTCTGTAGGTAGAATCCTGTCCGAAAGAAACTCCCGCAAATAGTAAAAAAAGTAATAAGTAATACTTTCTTCTGTTGGAGTTATCTTTTTTGAGGTTACTTTTTCGATCGGTATTTCTTAAACGGTGTTCCAAGCAAATATTCCCTTGAGCCCTTTTACTTAGTTAATTGGTGGGTTAAAACTAAAACTAATTATCTTTTAACGCAAGAAAAAAAAGCAAAATTATATTCCTTCGTACAACCTCTGTTAAAAGCAAAGTGTTTTTTCAGAAACCAATTTTTAATACACTTAGCTCTGAAAGAGCGGGATATATTAACACAGGGCAAAGCCCAGTGAATAAAATGAACAAAGAACCATTTAAGCCCCGTAAGGGCGGAATTTACTTTAGTCCCCTAACTTATTACGCCCCTTCAGGGCTTAATTTTATAATTTCACTTTTCAGCATAGGGCTTCACCCTATGCTGATGTATCATGCCCTTTCAGGGCTTTCATGTAGTTCTCCATACAGTTCGCGATGGTTCGTTTTTGAAATAAAATCGGTTTATTCCTTTTTTAACCCATCACCCCTCCTCCATCAACCATGTTCTCTACTACTTAATTAGCAGAAGTTTCTTAGTCTCAACGTAGCCAGAAGATTTCAATTGATAAAAATAAACTCCGCTTGAGAAGTTACTTCCATTAAACTTTATTTCATATTTCCCGGCGGCAATTTCACCGCTTACCAACTCAGCTATTTCTCTTCCCAAAATGTCAAATACTTTCAGTTCTACTTTTCCCGCTTTCGGAATCTGATAAGTGATTTTTGTAACCGGATTAAAC
Organism: Ignavibacteriaceae bacterium; assembly: GCA_023229425.1. Classification (GTDB taxonomy): domain Bacteria; phylum Bacteroidota; class Ignavibacteria; order Ignavibacteriales; family Ignavibacteriaceae; genus UBA1563. Next base: position 75,665 of record JALNZG010000012.1, on the reverse strand, counting down.
GGATTTGGATAGTTTTGAGCTAATGTAAAAGTTAATGGTTTTTGATCTCTTCCGTTTTCAACACCCACAGCAACCATTTTATCCAATTCTTGAACGGCATATTCCAATTCAAAATCAATTCCCTGTACGAACATTTTGTTAATCGTCTCATCGGTTAACGGCGGTCTTACGTCGGGAATAACTCCTCCGGTCATACTGCTATCGCTGTCAACTTGTATTTTATTATCAATGTCAAGTGAGCGTCCATGTGGATATGAAACATGCATAGAGTCTTGAGGCGAAAGCAATTCAAATTCGGGCGCGGTAATTCCAAAAGAACCCTGACTTCCGTAAAAACTTACAACTTTGCATTGAGGAAGTTTGCTAAGCGCCATTGCAATCCCTTCACCTGAACTTACATTGCGCGGGCTAACCATTACCACAACCGGTCCGCTAAACGTTAAACCCTGCGGTTCTATAAATATTGAGCCGGCAGGATATTGTGTCGGCTTAAAAAAGCTCACCGTCTGAAAACTTAAGTGATCAAGTATATCTTGCGAAATTTGAAATGTAGAAGTAGATGGATTATAAAAACTTTGAAATTCATAATGAGTTGTATCGGGATAGAAACAACCTGCAACCGCAGCCGCGTATGAATCTTGTCCACCGGTATTAATTCTTAAGTCCACCACCATCCCCTTAAGATTTGCGGAAAGAAGATTTACAAAAGCCGACATAAATTCCGTAACAACTGTTACCGGGGGAATGCATGAAGTAATTTCGAGATAACCATACCCGCTCGGCTCTAATATTTTGTAAGCAATTTCGGGAGTTTTAATTGGAAGCATTGACGTAAGATCATACGTTGCATAATTATCATTAACCGCAGAAAGATTTTGAGTAGCCGGATTAACATCTCCTCTATTTTTGAATTTGATTTTCATCGTTGCATTAACCGGAACCCTGCCAATTAACCGGCATTGCAGCAATTGTTTTGTTTCCTTTGTTGCGGGGATTTGTTCTGCCCAAATTACAGAAACAGAATTGATAACTTCCGTAATCGGTTTATCATTCACTTCAATTATTTCCGCACCGAATTTAATGCCGGCTAAAGCAGCCGGAGAGCCTTCAGTTACAAGTCTTACAACAAATCGTCCGTCATCAAGTTTAATAAGAGTAAATCCAAAACTTCCCCCGATCTGTTGATCTCTAAGTTTTTCTTCTAACTTCACCCAGTTGGTATTTTTCTTTTTGAGCACATCTGATTTTGCACCGGCATAGAATCCGGTTCCGAAACCCATATGTCCATCTGGAATTCTGAATGTGTATTCTTTCATCGCCATTATAAACGCGCTGGAATCGTTTTGAGTTTCTGCTGTAACAATCCTTGGTTTAAATTCATTATAAAGATTTTGCCAATTAACGTTTTTCCAATCAGTAAAAGCATAATAGACTGATAGCTTTTTATGAACTGAATCAAACGCGGCGGTGAATCCATTTCCTGTCTGAGGGAAAATATTGTTGGCTGCAATTACTAAAATGCAAAGTGTTAATAAATTTTTCATCTTATTCACTCTTATTTTAAATTATAGATACCGTAATTCTCAACCATTTTATTTGTATTCTGTTGTGGATTGGTAAGCCATATAAGATTATTCGTTTCACCAACACTTCCAATTTTCTCAAAAGAATCGATGTAGTACGGAAGCCCTTCAGATATGTAATAGGGGAAATCGGTATGAAATCCAATATGCAGATGTGGTGCATCGGAGTTTCCGGAATTACCAACTTTGCCGATCAATTGTCCTTCAGTAACAACCTGACCTGTTTTTACCATTATACTGTTTTTTATCATGTGCCCGTATGTAAAATAACCGCCTGCAACCGCAAGAGTAACAGAATTGCCTGTCCCGTTAAACATAGTCAAATCATTTGATTTAGTGCCGACAGGTGATTGATCGGGCATTCCATCGGTAACAGAAACTACTTCTCCAGTTGCAACGGAATAAACGTCTTGACCAAAGACATACCAATTTTCACAAATACTTTCATCACCATGAGAAGCATTACCGGTGGCATCAACCTTATTCCAATCTATACAGTATCTTTCAGGAATAGTTGTAATTCCTTTATACAGAACACTAAGTTTGGGGTGATGGTTATTAAGCAATGTGGTTGCATTTGCGGACATAAATCTTTCCCCCTTTAATGGAGCAGCGAAAACGAGAGGCTCCATTTTTGAAACTGAGGTTTCGGCTCCTTCAATAGTTTTTTCTTCGTTACCTTTTAAAAGCACCAATTTGTGTTTTATCTTTTGAGGGACCTGAGCAGGATCCAGCGCCAATCCTACAAGAAAACAGTATGTTGAGTGGGCATTAGAAAGCGGATAATAGAATAAATTCTGGGGAATTGCTCCGGTATAAGGTTTAAGAATTACTAGGTACTTGTTTGTGTCGTTGATTGTGCAGAGCATATTTCCATTTGAAGAATTTAGTACCTGAAAATCTTTCAGTATATAGCCCTCCTTTTCAAAGTTTGATGTTTCTATACTGTACATAAGATTTACTTTCCCATCCGTAGATTTAACTTCGATGGGCGCGAATGTCACTTTCATCTCGTAAGATGTATCCGGCACCTGGGTAACCGGATTGGAGTCTTCTTTACAAGATTGAAAAACAATTATCACCGCAAAAGAAATGATAAACAACAAAAACAAATTTCTGCATGAAGTTTTCATTTGATTATTTCTCCTAATTCTTAATAATATTTTCAGTGAATCAACCTCTATTTATTTAAAATTATAGACACCACAATTTTCCATAAGCTCATTTGTACGTGCTGAGGGACTCGGAAGTAAAACCAATGTACCACCCTCCAAATTCGGGTTTACTAATAAGCCTGCTTTTTCAAATGAATCGATATAGTATGGGAGACCCTCGGAAATGTAATACGGAAATTCGGAGTGTATTCCAAAGTGAAGATGCGGGGCATTGGAGTTTCCGGAATTGCCGACTCTGCCAATCAATTGCCCTTTATTAACATACTCCCCTAGTTTTACGGTTATACTGTTTGCTATCATGTGTCCATAAACTGCGTAACTGACTCCAGTCATAATCGTAACCGAATTACCTGTCCCGTTATAAAGATTAACATCGTTTACAGTCCCTACCGGAGACTGATCCGGCATACCATCCTGAACAAAAACTACTTCTCCGGCAGTGGCGGCATAGATATTCTGACCATAAACGTACCAGTTTGAGCAAATGGTCTTATCACCATGAAAGAGATTACCCGCAGAATCAACCTTCAGCCAGTCTACGCAATAACGTTCGGCAACCCTTGTCATCCCCTTATAGGTGAGTTGATAAGTAGGGTGATGATTAAACGGAAGAAATGCGGTTGTACATTCAGAAACAAATCCATTCCCTTTAAAAGGGGCGCCAACTATAGTTACCGGTTCTTTGGAAACAGCTGTTTCTGCCGCTTCGATGGTTGTCTCTTTGGCATCCTTCAGAAGGACCAATCTATGTTTTATCTTCTGCGGAACCTGGGCTGGATCTAATACTAAACCGATGCTAAAGCGATAAGTAGCATGTCCAAACATCGGATAAGCATAGAGTTGCTCAGGTATACTCGCCGTCGTTGGTGGATGGATCAGCAGATATTTCCCGGTGTCGCTTATACTACAGAGTCTTGTATTATTGGCGGCGTTCAACACTTGAAAGTCCTTTAAGGTATATCCATCTTTTTCGAAATTTGGTATTTCGACACTATACAAAAGATTGATTTTTCCATCAGTTGATTTAACTTCGATAGGCGCGAATGTTACTTTCATCTCGTAGGATGTATCCGGCACCTGGGTTACTGGATTTGATTCTTCCTTACAAGAGAGAAAAAGGAATGAGAAGATACCCAAAAGAAAAAAATAGATTTTTATATCTCGAGTTGCAGATTTCATAAATGTCTCCATTGAGTTTTATTAACCGTTTTTAATACCCAAGAGTCTTAGCAAATTCTCCAAACGCATAACCAGCCGGTTGCTCATCCAAGGAGTTTGCATGGGTAATTATTGTTATCTTTTTTATACCGTCATAAAATACCATCGTGTTCCATCCGAGAATTCCTCCCGAATGCCCGGCAAAATCACCAATCTTTTCAACTCCAAATCCATAACCGGAGCCTTCAACTCCAAATTGAAATCTTTCAACCTTTGAGTTTGCGGAAAGTAATTTTCGTTCGTATAATTCTTTAGCCCAAATCTTTAGATCATCAAAATTAGAGATAAGAATACCTGCGGAATTACCCCATGAGTTTCCATAATAAGTTACATCAAGATTACTTGTTCCTAAAAGATTTGTGTAACCGTGATGATAGGGTTGCGGTAAATAATTTGTTTCAGGCCAAAATGTGTGCGTCAATCCCAGCGGTTGAAAAATCTTTTCAGCTAGAACATCTTTGAGCGCCTTACCGGTTACTTTCGTGATTACCAATCCCAACAAAATGGTATTCGAGTTACAGTAATTAAATTGTGAACCTGGTGTAAATTTCAATTGAGAAGTGAAAAGTGGGACTATTAATTCTTCAGGGGTAAATTTCATTGTTCCCTGACTACCATAATAAGAAGCGCCCAAAGCAGGGTCACTAAGAACATCAATTAATCCGCTTGTCATATTGCCGAGCATCCTAATTGTGATAGTGTCTTTCCCGGGAATTGCATATTCAGGCAAATAAAATGAAATTGTTTTGTTAAGATCAATTTTCCCTTCATCGGATAAAATTAGAACTGCTTCTGTCGTAAAAGTTTTTGTTACACTCGCCATTCTGAAGTAGTTATTTATATTCATCGGTTCACTTGTATTTAAATTCCCGACGCCGCGTGTTATATATATATCCCCTTCACCTTCAACGGCGATATACGCAATCATTCCCGGGGCTAACTTCTCCATCATTACTCTATCCGCGGTTGCATGCAATTTTGCAATTGTTTCATCGGTTAAAATTTGGTTCTGATGCGGTTTGGTTGGTACAGATTCTTCTTTACATGAGGCGATAAAAGTTGAGAGAAGTAAAACAATTAGGAGAGGAAAGAAGGAATCCTTTTGAGATTTGAAGACTGACACTAAGTACTGAATAGACTTTTTCATAACTTAATCTCCAGACATTGGTAAGTTCAATATTTTCTATTGAAAATTATTTTAAAGAGCACTTTTAAACTAACCATACTCCAGAATAATTCAAATGGTTTTCTTCCCATCATACATCAACCCTCAAACATCTTCCATCAAATTCCCGCTTCCCAATTTTTCTTCTTATTTTGCAAAGTAAAATTGGAGAAACAATGTCTTTGGATTCACTGAAAAATAAAGTTCAGCAAGCGTATAATGATTGGGACGAAAAGACCTATCAAAAATCCGTGGCAAAAAATCCCGAACGTGAAAAGGATTTTACAACTCTATCGTTTTCATCTGTAAAACCTTTATATACTCCGAACGATATTCAATCAGAAGAATATTTAGAAAAGATCGGTTTTCCCGGTTTGTATCCTTTTACTCGCGGGATACAGCCTTCAATGTATCGCGGAAGATTTTGGACGATGCGGCAGTACGCGGGATTCGGTACGGCAAAAGAATCAAACGAGCGATATAAATTTTTACTCTCGCAAGGGCAATCCGGTTTATCCATTGCGTTTGATCTGCCGACACAAATCGGTTATGATAGCGATGATGAAATAGCTTATGGCGAGGTTGGAAAAGTCGGCGTTGCGATTGATACACTTGCCGATATGGAAATTCTTTTCGATAAAATTCCGCTTGATAAAATTTCTACTTCAATGACGATTAATTCCACCGCGGCTATTCTGCTTGCGCTTTACATTGTTGTGGCTGAAAAGCAGGGTGTTGCAAAAGAAAAGATAAGCGGAACAATTCAAAATGATATTTTAAAAGAATACATTGCCCGCGGAACATATATCTTCCCGCCAAAACCTTCCATGCGTTTGATAACCAATATTTTTGAATATTGCGCAAAAGAAATTCCCAAGTGGAATACAATTTCAATTTCAGGTTATCACATTCGTGAAGCTGGCTCAACTGCCGCGCAGGAAGTTGGATTTACTTTGGCAAACGGAATTGCTTACGTTGAAGCCGCTTTAAAAGCAGGATTAAATATTGATAACTTCGCCGGACAGCTTTCCTTTTTTTTCAACGCGCACAATGATCTATTGGAAGAAGTTGCAAAGTATCGCGCTGCTCGCCGGCTTTGGGCAAAAATTATGAAAGAAAGATTTCACGCTAAAGATGGGCGTTCTATGATGATGAGATTCCATGCGCAAACAGCCGGGTCAACATTAACAGCGCAGCAAGTTGATAATAATATTGCGCGTGTAACAATTCAAACATTAGCCGCGGTTCTCGGCGGAACTCAATCACTTCATACAAATTCACGGGATGAAGCGCTCGCGCTTCCGACAGAAAAATCTGTCCGCGTTGCTCTCCGCACACAGCAAATTGTTGCGCACGAAAGCGGCATTACAAATACAATCGATCCGCTTGCCGGTTCATATTTTATCGAAGCGATGACGGATCAAATTGAAAAGGAAGCGATGGAGTACATTCAAAAAATTGATGACCTCGGCGGCGCAGTACAAGCTATTGAAAACGGTTATCAGCAAAGTGAAATTCAAAAAGCAGCATATCAATTTGAAAAGGAAGTTGAATCGGGAAAAAGAATTATCGTGGGACAAAATAAATTTCAAACCGAAGAAGAAGCTCCAACCGGACTTTTGAAAATCAACATGAACGTTCAAGAAGAACAAATTAAATTTTTAAATAAAGTTCGAACTGAAAGAAATAATGAAAATGTATCCGCAGCACTTTCTGCGTTGCAAACAGCAGCTAAAAGTGATGTGAACTTAATGCCCTTAATTTTAGATGCCGTCCGCGTTTATGCAAGTGTTGGAGAAATATCAAATACGTTGCGGGAAGTTTTTGGAGAGTATAAAGAAACCGTGATTATATAATTACGAATTAGGAATGAGGAATTAGGAATGAAAGCACCAACTAAAATTGAACATATCGGAATTGCTGTTAAGAATCTTACCGAAGCAATTTCTTATTACGAAAATATTCTTGGATTAAAATGTTACGCAATCGAAGAAGTCGCTGATCAAAAAGTGAAGACCGCATTTTTTATGGTCGGTGAAACAAAAATTGAATTATTAGAAGCAACATCCGACGATAGTCCGGTTGCAAAATTCATCGCTAAAAAAGGAGAAGGACTCCATCATATAGCTTTTGCCGTGAACGGATTAAACAATATTCTCTCCGAATTGGAAAGCAAAGGTGTTCAACTTATTGATAAACAGCCGCGCAAAGGGGCGGAAGATATGAACATCGCATTTCTCAATCCCAAATCTACATTTGGAGTTTTAACAGAACTTTGTGAAAAGTAAAATTAACTTAAGAAAAGTAGCGTCTGAAATTAAAATTTTCTTGCGAGTGCAGTTTCAAATCTCTAAGTTTGTCTAAATTATAGAATATTATTTAAAGGATTAGCCATGAAGAATCAACTTGTACTTGAAAAAATTAAACAGGCGGTACAAATATTAGATGAAAAAAATATTGATGCATGGCTGATCTTTGTTCGTGAAAGTTCAACGATGCGTGATCCTTCAATGGAACTTGTTGTAGGAACAAATTGCACCTGGCAGTCTGCTTTTATTATTAATCGAAACGGAGATACAACCGCCATTCTCGGCTCGCTTGATGTTCCCAACATGAAGACTATCGGGACTTATAAAAATGTGATCGGATTTGTGCAATCTGTTAAAGAACCGCTGCTTGAATATCTACAGAAATTCGACCCGCAAAAAATTGCCGTGAATTATTCTCTTCATGCAAACCTTGCAGACGGCTTAACGCACGGGATGTTCCTCGCGCTTTCAGGATATCTAAAAGATACTCCGTATCTCAACCGGTTCGTTTCTTCGGAAGAAATAATTGCCGCATTACGCGGAAGAAAATCTGCTTCTGAAATTGAACTGATGAAAGTTTGTGTTCACGAAACTGAAAGAATTTTTGATGAAGTTACTCAATTTTTACAACCGGGAAAATCTGAAAAGGATGTTGCAGATTTCATAAAATCCAAAGTTACTGAGCGTGGTTTTGAATTATCTTGGGATGAAGACCATTGTCCCGCAGTCTTCACCGGACCTGATACTGCCGGCGCGCATTCTGGTCCAACTGAGAGATTAATTGAACGCGGGCATATTTTAAACATTGATTTCGGTGTAAAGATAAACGGTTTCTGTTCCGATATGCAGAGAACCTGGTACATCGCCAAAGAAAATGAACCCACTGTTCCGCCCGAAGTGCAGCGCGGATTTGATGTTTTGTGCGAGTCTATTAATCAAGCGGCAATAATCGTAAAACCGGGAATGCAAGGCTGTGAAATTGATGACACTGCAAGAAATTTTATCACTCAAAACGGATACGCGGAATATTTACACGGACTTGGACACCAAGTCGGCAGAGATGCCCACGACGGTGGCAGCGGCTTCTTTCCGCGCTGGGAGCGCTATGGAAATCTTCCTTTTCTACCGATAGAAAAAGATCAAGTTTACACGATTGAACCGCGGTTGATGGTTGAAGGACATGGAATTGTAACGATGGAAGAAGAAATTGTGGTAACGGAAAACGGATGCCAGTATCTTTCAAATCCGCAAAAATCTTTATGGATCATTAAGTGAGTTTAAAATAATAATTGCTATTAAGTTAAGATTATTAAAGTAGAATTTAATATCGAATAATGAACAAGGAACACCGAATAATGAAATTTGCTCCGGGATGTGTAAAGTATGGATGGGGATAAAAGTATAATTGAGTGTAGTGAACTTATATAGATTTTTGTAAAAAGTATGTTAGTCTGCAAGAAAAAACGATGAAAAAAGAAAATAAAGATTCAATATTTTTTTACTTCAAATCGACATTCATTATTAGGTGTTCGATATTTTTTCATACGCTCAACGATAGAACTATTTTAATTAAAATACAGAAAGATTACCATTAGTATGAAATTTTTCCTGGTCCTTCTTTTTTTTTCGCTTTCGGTTTTCGGGCAGCCGCAACTCGACAGTCTCTTTAATCCTTCAAAAACTTTTGATGATACCACAAGGATCAGAATTATTAACGAGTATTGCCTGAGCATACGGGGAAACGATCCTTCCCTTGCTCTTAAGCTGGCAACCCATGCTCTTAATCTGGCAAAAAAGATCTCCAATAATCATTTTAAAGCTGAATCCGAAAATCTTATCGGAGTTATTCAAAGAAATTTGGGAGATTATAATCAAGCGCTCGTACATCATCTTCGCGCTTTAAAAATTGCTGAAGACGCAAAAGACTCCATCCAATTAGGTTTTAGTTACAACAACATCGGCGTGATCTACCGGCAGCGGAATAATCTTAATCTTGCGACTGAAAATGTTATTCACGCCCTCAGGGTTTTTGAAGCAATCAATCACTTAGACGGAATGGCTTATGCGAACTTATCTCAGGGATCAATTTTTGTTATTCAAAAAAATTATGCAAAAGCGCTTACGTATTATCAATATGCGCTGCATATCCGCGAACTGCAGCACAAAGAAAATGAGAAGGCGAGAACATTGGACCATATTGCTGCTGTCTATTTCTTAATGGGCAAGAACGATGAGGCGCTTCAATCTTATCTTAATTTAGAAAAAATTTATAGTAAGAAAAAAGATAAACGCGGGCTTGGAGATTGCTGGATCGGAATAGGAAAAATTTACTCCGTTAAAAAGGATAACACAAAAGCCATAGAGTTTTTTACCGAAGCTTTAAAAATTTTCCGGGAGTTGGATTACAAAGAAGAGGTGATCATTGCCGGTCAAAATCTTGGTATAGCATATACAAAAACAAATAACCCGGCAGCCGGATTTCCATTTATTAAAGTTGCACTTGTTTTAGCTCGCGAAATAAAATCTCCAAAAATGATCAGCGAATCCCTACGTTTTACAGCTGAATACTATGAACTGCTCAACCGGTATGATTCTGCGCTCGTCTATTTTAAACAACACCATACCCTTAAAGACTCAATCTCCGAAGCGGAAAATTTTTCTAAATTAGCCAGTACTGAAACACTCTATCAATCAGAAAAAAAAGAGCGGGAGAATAGGATTTTAACCCAGGAGGTTGAGGGACAAAAAAAACAGATATACTTTAATATCATCATAACTCTCTTGGTACTTATCTTTGCTTTTATTTTTGTAATAAAGAATAAAACATTAAGAAAAATTAACGTCGAACTAAAAGAACTGCACGCGATGAAAGATACTTTTTTTAGAATTATTGCTCACGATTTGCGCGCTCCGTTTAACGCCATCTTTGGATTAACCGATATCCTGTTGGAAGATTTCCAATCTTTGTCTGAAGCTGAAAAACTTAAATTCATTGAGCATATTTCCAGCGCATCCAAACAAAGTTATCAACTACTTGAAAATTTACTTCTCTGGGCGCGGACAAACACAGGAAGAATGGAATTCAATCCGAATGATCATCAATTAAAAACTCTTGTTGATGAAACTATCATACTGCTTGAACCAACCGCAAAGAACAAAAATATTCAACTTCTTTCAGATGTTCCCGAAACGATTCATATAACCGCCGATGCGGAAATGCTGAAGACCATACTGCGAAATTTACTTTCAAACAGTATTAAATTTACAAATGAAAAAGAGGGGCTCATTAAAATATCCGCCTCTATATTAGAGAATAAAATCCGCATTGAAATTTTAGATAACGGGATCGGAATGCCGGAGAACGTGCAGCAAAACCTTTTTAGAATTGATAAAACTACCTCGACAAAGGGAACAAAAGGAGAAAAAGGAACCGGGCTGGGACTGCTTCTGTGCAAAGAGTTTGTTGATAAACATGGCGGTGCAATCTCTGTTGAAAGTAAGCTAAACGAAGGAACAAAATTTATTATTTCCCTGCCGGTGAAATGAAAAAAACATTTGTTGAAATTTAAAAACAAAACCTCCGGCATTTTCAAAAACGCCGGAGGTTTTATTCAATTTATCTTCATCTGCAAACTGCCTACTGAAGACTGCTGACTGATTACCGACTACTTCATTAACTTTTCATTCGCTTCAACTACTGCAATGGCAGCCATATCAACAATGTGTTCAATCTCCGCCCCTTTTTGCAGAACATGAACAGGCTTACTTAATCCCATAATGATCGGTCCGATAACTTCCGCACCGCCGATCCTCCATAAAAGTTTATACGCAATATTTCCGGAATCCAAATTCGGAAAGATGAGAACATTTGCTCTTCCTTTTAAATTCGAGAATGGGAAATATTCATGTAATTCTTCTTGAACCACTGCAGCATCAACCTGCATCTCTCCGTCAACAATAAATTCCGGATACTTTTGTTTCATCATTTCTACGGCAGCTCTTACTTTATTTGATTGCGGATAGGGAGCCGAACCAAAATTACTAAATGAAAGCATTGCAATTTGCGGAACCATGTTAAACCGTTGCGCGGTTTTTGCAGAAAGATAAGCAATCTCAACTAATTCTTCAGAGGTAGGATCAACATTTACGGTTGTATCTGCAAAGAAATAAACATGCTTTTGCGCAAGCACAATGTACATACCGGAAACTCTCCCCACTCCTTCGGCTGTGTGAATAATTTCCAAAGCAGGTTTTATGGTCTGCGGGTAAGAAGTGGTTAAGCCTGAGATCATTCCATCGGCATCACCCATACGCACCATCATTGCGCCGAAGTAATTTCCCAACCGGATCATTCTTTCCGCAGTTAATTTTGAAATACCGCGGCGTTGGCGCAGTTTATAATATTCTTCTGCATAAACTTCAATCTTTTCATATTCTGTGGGATCAATAATTGTAAAGCCTGTGCTGTCAATATGATAATCTTCAATCATTGAAAAGATTTCTTTTTTATTTCCAAGAAGGATCGGGTCGGCAATTTTTTCTTCAACTAAAATTTGAGCAGCTTTAAGAATTTTTACTTGGTTGCCTTCAGGGAATACAATTCTTCTCGGATTTGATTTTGCTTTTTCGATTGTCCGCCGGATAATTTCTTTCGATAATCCTTGGCGTTCGCGAAGTTGTTCTTTATACGCATCCCAATCGGTTATCGGCAGTTTTGCAACACCGGTTTCAATCGCTGCTTTTGCTACAGCCGGGGCAACATACGTCAGCACACGCGGATCGAACGGTTTTGGAATAATATAATCTCTGCCAAACGCAATGGGTTGACCACCATAAGCACGTAAAACCACATCGGGAACTTCTTCTCTTGCTAACTCAGCTAAAGCTTTTGAAGCGGCAAGTTTCATTTCGTCATTAATACTCGTTGCACGAACATCCAAAGCGCCGCGGAAAATAAACGGAAATCCGAGTACATTATTCACTTGATTCGGATAGTCCGATCTTCCGGTAGCAACAATAATATCTTTGCGGGCGGCTTTTGCGTCTTCGTAACTTATTTCCGGTTTGGGATTTGCTAATGCAAAAACAACAGGATTAGGCGCCATAGATTGTACCATTTCTTTAGTAACGCAATCGGCAACAGATAAACCAACAAAGACATCTGCCCCTACAATTGCTTCCGCTAAAGTTCTGGCTTTTGTTTCTTTAGCATAAACTTCTTTAAATTCATTCATCCCTTCTTTTCGTCCAATATAAATCACCCCTTTACTATCGCACATAGTGATGTTTTCTTTTTTAACGCCTAACTTAACGTAAAGGTTCGCGCATGCATTTGCGGAAGCTCCGGCGCCGTTAAAAGTAATTTTAATCTTAGCTAAATCTTTTTTTGCCATTTCACAGGCGTTAAGAAGAGCCGCTCCGCTGATGATAGCCGTACCGTGCTGGTCATCATGAAAAACCGGGATCTTCATCGTTCTTTTCAATTCTTCTTCTATGTAAAAACATTCCGGCGCTTTAATGTCTTCAAGATTTATTCCGCCGAAAGTCGGTTCAAGCAATTGAACGGTACGAATTACTTCCTTAGGGTCTAAAGTGTCTAATTCGATATCAAACACATCAATATCTGCAAATCGTTTAAAGAGAACGCCTTTCCCTTCCATAACAGGTTTACCGGCTAATGCGCCGATGTTGCCTAAACCTAATACGGCAGTACCGTTGCTAACAACGGCAACTAAATTGCCTTTGGCTGTGTACTCGTAGGCAAGTTCGGGGTTTTTTTCAATTTCTAAACATGGGTCTGCAACTCCCGGTGTATAAGCTAAAGAAAGATCGCGCTGCGTTTCACAAGGCTTTGAGGAGATAACCTCAATCTTTCCTTTTCTACCGGAACTGTGGTAATCGAGAGCATCTTGTTTTGTGATTTTCATGGTGAGTCCTTAAAAATGTTTATTAGGATTGCGAACGTTAAAAGTTCTTTTTTCATATATGAAAACTACAAAATTCTTTTTGAAGGAGGAAAAATAATTAAAGGAAAGTTGAGGGTTGTTGTTGTTGTTCGTGGATATTTGAAGGTTGAAAGGACTAACGCTTTTACCTTTCTACTTTCTACTTTCTACTTTCTACTTTCTACTTTCTGCTTTCTACACGAACAGCATCCACAAAACGTAATCAAGGACAAGGATTGAAGCTGCAGAAAGAACAAATGCACGGATAGTTGAAAAACCTACTCCTTCCGCACCACCTTCCGTGCGTAACCCAATGTGACATCCGAGCAAAGCGGTTGCACCCCCAAAGAAAATAGTTTTTATTAATCCGTAGATAAAATCCGAAATTAGAAAATATCGTTTAACCGAGCCGAAAAAAACTGCCGATGATACATTCATAAAAAAATTTGAAACGAAATAAGCGCCGATGACCGCTATAAAATTTGCAAAGATCACGATAAGCGGCATCATAATAATCGAAGCAAGAAACCGCGGCATTGCCAAGTACCGCACAGGACTTATCGCCATACTTTCAAGCGCATCAATTTGTTCGGTAACTTTCATCGTTCCTAATTCTGCCGCAATCGACGCCCCAACTCTTCCGGCTATAATGATGCCCGTTAATACAGGACCGAGTTCCGTAATAATTGCACGGCTTGTCGCGGCGCCAAGAAATGAGAGAGGTGCAATACCCTTTAATTGATATGCAGCCTGCCATGCAGCAACGGCACCTGTAAAAACCGCTACGATTAATACTAAGGGGAGCGAATTCACCCCAATATGTTCCATCTGAAAAAGGATAAGTTTTCTGCTCTTGATCAGTCTAGAAAAACTTTTAATGATACCGAAAAAGAGTTTCGCTACTTCACCAACTTCTTGTAAAACATTAAGCGTTTTATTTCCAATTTTTCCGACAAACGCAACCGGGAATGTATTTTTCATTAATTTCACTTCGTGATTTTTTTCAGATGCAATATAATCAATTTCAAAAAGCGAATAAATTTTTCTTTGTTTTGGATTCAGCAAACCGATTCTCTATTTTTTCAAAGAATCTTTTAATAATTAGTTCGCCGTGGCGGATTGAGCATTAGGAATTAGGAAAATAAGTTGGCAAAAATAAATATGTTTGATATTCCAAGACAGACCACCGAACGAGCCATTTTAATAGGCTTACGCACAAGAGAGATAACAAGAGAAATTTTAGTTGAGCAGCTCCAGGAGTTGGAAGAACTTGCTTCTACTGCCGGAGCTGATACGATTATGAAAGTCTCTCAGGATCGTATCATGCCGGATAGAGCGCTTTATCTCGGCAAAGGGAAAGTTGAAGAGTTGGCTCAACTTGCTGAGTTAAATGATATCGACTTAATAATTTTTAACGATGATCTTTCGCCGATGCAGGTGAGAAACCTTGAAAAAATGCTTTCAAAAAAAATTGTTGACCGGAGCGGATTGATCCTCGATATTTTTGCTTCGCATGCAAAAACAAAAGAAGCGAAAACACAAGTTGAACTTGCTCAACTACAATATTTACTTCCACGTTTAACGCGCGCATGGACGCATCTCTCCAAACAATTCGGCGGCATCGGAACCAAAGGTCCTGGCGAAACACAAATTGAGACCGACCGTAGAATTATCCGTACTCGGATAAGTGCGTTGAAAGAAAAACTTCTTAAGATTGAATCGCAGAAACAAACGCAAACTCAACAGAGAAAAGATTTTTTCCGGGTTTCTCTTGTAGGTTATACTAATGCCGGTAAATCAACTCTCTTTAACATGATTACAAAAGCGGAAGTTTTAGCAGAAGACAAACTTTTTGCGACGCTTGATTCAACTACAAAATCATTTGAACTTGATAAAACAAATAAAATTCTTCTTAGCGATACCGTTGGATTTATCCGCAAACTTCCGGCTCACTTAATTGCTTCGTTCAAAAGCACGTTGAATGAAGTTGACCAAGCCGATTTAATTTTGCACGTTGTTGATCTTTCGCATCCATATTTTAAAGACCACATTCAAGTAGTTACACAAACTTTAAAAGAGCTCCACTGCGAAACGAAACCGCAGATTAAAGTTTTCAATAAGGTTGATCTTCTCGAAGACCGCTCAAAATTGGATGACGTGAAAAATGCTTACGAGCATTCGGTTATCATTTCGGCGGAAAGAGGAATAAATATTTCTTCGCTGCTTGAAATGATTAAGGACAGTTTTATCGATTCACACGTTGAAGAATCAATTAAAATAAAAATATCGGAAGCAAAAGTAATTTCGATGATCCATTCGCTCGCAGAAGTTCTTTCTATAAAATATACTCAGAAATTTGTGAACATTACATATAGAGCTACAAAGGAAAATTCAAATAAAATCAGGAAGATGATCAATGGCTGAAAAAATTCTTTCTCTTGACGGGAATTCGCTTTCAATAAATGATATCGAAAAATTTGTTACGCTAAATATAAAAGTGAAGATCAAAGATTCTGCAATAAAGAAAATGGTCCGATCAAGAAAACTTGTTGAGGAATGGATCTCGAAAGATGATATTATTTACGGAGTAACAACGGGTTTCGGCGAGTTCAGCAATGTTAAAATTTCTCATAAAGACAGCGAGCAATTACAGGAAAATTTAATTGTAAGCCACGCAGTTGGCTGCGGTGAATCGCTTCCTCCGTTCATCGTAAAAATTATGATGCTGCTACGTGTTAATGCGCTTGCCAAAGGTTACTCCGGTATCCGTCCTTCAACAGTTCAGCTTTTAGTTGAAATGATAAATAACAATGTGATTCCCGTTGTGCCGTCGCAAGGTTCGGTTGGTTCAAGCGGAGATTTAGTTCAACTTTCACACTTAGTCCTTGCCATGATCGGTAAAGGAAAAGTTCAAATAATTAAGGATGTGTTTGCTGCTAATGCCGGTCAAACAAAAATAATTTCATCTAAAATTGCATTAAAAAAATTAGGATTACAATCTGTAAAACTTCAAGCAAAAGAAGGATTGGCGTTAATTAACGGCACGCAGATGATGACTTCGTTTGCGGCATTTCTTTCGGTGCGGGCGATCAAATTAAAAAAGATTGCCGACATTGCCGCGGCTTTATCGCATGAAGCTCTTCGCGCAACCGACAAAGCTTTCGACAAAAGAATCCATCAATTAAGACCTTACCAAGGACAACTTGAAACTGCGGAAAATATTCTTTCGCTAATTGATGGGAGTGAAATACGAACCTCGCATTTAAAGAATGATTCACGTGTGCAGGATGCTTATTCAATCCGCTGTGTTCCGCAAATTCATGGAGCATCAAAAGATGCAATTGATTACGTTGCCTCGCGTGCAGCAATCGAAATTAATTCAGCAAACGATAATCCGCTTATCTTTCCCGATACAAAAGAACATATTGAAGGTGGAAATTTTCACGGACAGCCGATGGCATTGGCGATGGACTTTTTAGCAATTGCTCTTTCGGAACTTGCAAATGTTTCCGAACGAAGAACTGAAAGACTGGTCAACGGCGCTTTAAGTCAAGGGCTGCCTCGCTTTCTTACAAAACATGGCGGATTAAATTCCGGGATGATGATCGCGCAATACACGGCGGCGAGTTTAGTTTCGGAAAATAAAGTGCTTGCGCATCCTGCGAGTGTGGATTCAATTCCAACTTCTGCAAATCAGGAAGACCATAATTCGATGGGCTCAATTGCGGCACAAAAATGTTATCGTATTTTGCAAAATTTGGAAAATGTTCTGGCGATCGAGTTGATGGCATCTGCACAAGGATTAGAATTTCTGAAACCTTTAAAACCGGGAAGAGGAACTACAATTGCCTACAATGAAATTAGAAAAATTGTTAAACCGTTAAAAAATGATCGCCTGCTTTATGAAGATATTAAAAAAATTAGAGAACTGATTAAGAACGATACTTTACTCAAAGCAGTTGAGAAAAAAGTGAAGTTATCCTAATTCGTAATTCCTAATTCGTAATTAACTAAAAATCATCTCGGATCAACATCAGTACCGCGCTTTGCGGAATGATGAAATACTTTTCATGCTGAAATTCAATTTCGTAAGCATCTTTTTTTAAGAAGATAGCCAGGTCTCCTTCTTTTACCTGAAGAGGAATGTATTTAACTTTCTCTTTCTGCTCTTTCCATGGTTCATCCTCTGAAGGTAATCCAATTGGAAACCCGGGACCGGTTTTTATTACATACCCGCTTTGAATATTTTCTTTCTCTTTCACACCGGGTGGGAGGTAAAGTCCTGATGTAGTTTTTCCCGATTCCGCTTCCGGTTTAATTAAGAGTTTGTCTCCGATTACAATTATTCTGTTTAAATTTTCCACAATTAATTCCGTGTTATAATAAATTCAACTATTTTTGTAACAAAATTAATGAATTCGCTAATCAGTTTCTTCTTTTTTGAATAATCTTCTAAGTAAACTCTGAATCCTATAGCAATGATAGTCATCAAACTCATCAAATAAAATAAAGGAAATGTTCATGAAAAAAAATGTCGGCTCGATAGATCGCGTTTTTAGAATTGTTGTTGGGGTTGTAGTTGTTGGCCTCGGACTTTATAACCAAGCTTGGTGGGGAGTTTTGGGAATAATTCCTTTGTTCACGGCTTCAATAAGCAGTTGCCCGTTGTATATGCCATTCGGTATTTCTACTTGCAAAACAAAAGAAACCGGGAAATAAATTTCTGTTTAAAATTGTTCGGAGGCTGTCTTGAATTTTCTTATCTGTTTGATCTTACATCACAAAGACAAGGTGGCTTCTTTTTTAACACTCCATTCCTAGCTTGCTTTTCGCTACTGGTTTTTCTAAATTCTCGTTGAGAAATTTGCTAATCATCTCTATCTAAGAATTTATAAAGACTTTAAGCAAAAAATGATTGCCTTTTTGAGACAAATTGCATTGACTAAAATTTGGGTATTACTCTTTATATGTCTTCCGGTGTTTTCAACAATTACTATTATAGGACAAACAGGAACCTTAACAAAGTATAAACGATTTGAAAAAGAATCAATTTTTATTAACAAGATAGATAAGAACGGAAATATTTTCTGCAAAGAAGTAAAAGAAGATGTTTCACTTTTAACTGAAATAACTTCTTCAATTGATCTGCATATTTTACCTTCCATGAATAATCATCAAACCCTAACTGGATTGAAGATAATTTTACGCGGGACCGACCAATTAATGCAATATCCGGAAGCTGTTTCTGCCTTTATAAGAGCTGCCGCTCGGTGGGAAAGAGTAATTTCGACCCCAATTACAACTGTTTTAGATGTTGATTTCGGACCTACAAGGTTTGGCGCTGGTTTCGGTGAAGGAGTACTTGGGGCTACTGCTACAACCACGTATTATGCTCTCAAATCAGATGCCACTAATGCACTCGTACCCGATATTGTTCAGCGTTTAATTGATTTGAAACCAGGTGACAAGCAATTACAAAATCTTTATAATGCAATTCCAGTTCCAACACCATCAACAGTCCCTTCAAATTTAGAAAGAGCAATTGGGACGTTGATAAATTTACAAGCGCTTGGATTTATAGAGGAAGATATTAGCAGCGACCCCGCCATCAATCGTTTTGGAAGTGTTCCTTCTATCGGTTTTAATTCAAGTTTCTCATTTGATTTAGACCCTTCCGATGGTATTTCGGTTGGGACACATGATTTTGATGCAACATGTGCTCATGAAATCGGTCATGCGTTAGGATTTGTAACAGCTGCTGGTTTCTCAGACCATAAAGGTTTAGCAGACCTTTATTATCCATGGGATCTCTTC
The DNA here is from genome assembly GCA_023229425.1 of Ignavibacteriaceae bacterium. Classification (GTDB taxonomy): domain Bacteria; phylum Bacteroidota; class Ignavibacteria; order Ignavibacteriales; family Ignavibacteriaceae; genus UBA1563. The sequence continues at coordinate 56,456 of JALNZG010000012.1, read as the reverse complement.
CGTGTACGTCCCGATGCAGTTGAATCGGGAAGTTTATTAGGATTTTCGACTGCGCCAAGAGTTACTACTGCTGGTCCTACATATTCTTCCCTTTGGTCTACCGAAGATAGTATTACATATTATTTCAGTAATCATATTTTTTTTGATGGTCTTGAAAAAGTTGAGCTATCAACTGCAACTGGCGAAAGATTAAACGGGGACGGACAGCAGTCTTCTCATTGGCGTGATGATGCTCTGCGGCCGCCATCCTTAGATGCAAATCGATGGATCGGGATTATGGATCCAACTTTAGCTTCCGGAACAAGATTGCAAATTAACTATCACGATTTAAGGGTGCTTGAAGTTATCGGCTATACGATAAACTATGATTATAAATATGCGAACATGCTTCTTATGCATGGCCAAGACACATTAAACCTGGCTAAAAAACTTGATACCTTAAAATTTGTTGATGTTAGTCTTAACAGCCAGCGTCAAATTCAATATCAGTTAATAAATTTAAGTTTAGATAATCCCCTGCAATATGAATTTGAAATCACTTTTCTTCAGGTCATACCGCTGAGCGCTCCTTTACACGTTGACGTAAAACCCGGAAGTGTTAAAGTTGGGGGATCGGAATTGGTGACGATTTCATTTTTAACTAAAAGCGTTCCCGCTTCATTTTTTGGAACAATTAGAATGAAGACAAACGATCTTAATAATCCTATCATCGATATTCCATTTGAACTTACTACCGGTGGAGTTATCGCTCCCAAAATTAATTTTTCCATTTCATCGCTGGGAGATTTTTCTTTTACATCCGATGGTGATGCACGAGTAAAAACTAAAGAATTTACAGTTAGAAATCTTGGGAACCAACCTCTTTCTTACATGATATATATTTCACTTTCTACAAAAAGCCATCAATCGACAAGTCTCGTTAAATCAACTCAAAAAAGTTCTAATATTGAACAGTTTTATAAAGTTAATAGTCCATCAGGATCTTATACTTATTATTCAACTGATTTTGAAGACCCAAATAATAAATTTGGAGGATTTAAGCAGGTTGCCAATAACAAAGATGAATGGCAGCAAACCATAGTCGGTCCAGCAATTTACAAAGGACACTCAAAACCGACAGTAATTCATTTTGGCAACGAAGTTAATGGTGAACTAAATTATGATAATTTTACAACCGGGTTTTTTTACAGCCCTGAATTCTATAATTGGAACAAAATTGATATGGAGGACGTTACATGTGTTTCATTCAAATACTTCAACAAATCTGAACTTGGAGGAGACGTTGTTACTTTCCTTGGTTCGAAAGATTCGAAAAGAACATGGCATGAATTAACTTCTTCAAAAAAGGGGGGCATGATTAAATCACATTCTACAGAATGGGAAACCGTTTTATTTCGATTCCCCGATTTTTCAAATATTCTGTTTGGCAATTATTGGACTAACTTCGCTTTCCAATTTAGTAGTAATGAGTCTGTTGTTGATCAAGGTTTTTTTCTGGATGATTTTGAAATAACAATTCTTCAAGGATTAAATCCAATTTATGTGGACAATGACTGGGCATATTTACCCACTTTAAATTCATCGGAAGATGTTTTGTTTGTCGTGGATGGAGCGCTATTAGCACCAGGACAATACGACGGAAACCTCATAATAGAATCAACTGATACTAAAAATCCTACGGTGAACATTCCGTTTAGTGTAAATAATATAAAATTAAGTAAAGCCGTTAAAGGAACTTTATACGCTTCCACCGAAAGTGGAAGTTCGGGGGATGTGCTAAAAATTGATCCCAATACAGGGAAAGGTTTTGATCTCGGCTCTTCTGGTTTTACAACTCTAAAGAGTATTACTATCAATCCAAAAACAGATGAACTTTTTGGATTTACTTATTCTCCCAGCAACACTGAGATAATAAAAGTTGACGGTAAAAATGGATTGGGAATTCATCAGTACAAAACTTCGGTTCCCCTTTCCGCTATGGCATTTACTCCATCAGGCGATCTTCTCGGGATTGCAACACCTCCACCATCCAGCAAATTTGAGGTTCCTGCACAACGATTATATAAAATTAATATAACTAATGGAGATGCTCAATCATTAGCCACATTACAAGTAAAAGCTGCCGCAATGGCAATTGAACCATCAACCGGCTATATATGGATTTCTGTTGATACCACTAAAGATAAAGACAAAATTTATAAGTTTAATCCAGCCACCGGTGATACGACATTGGTCGGGAGAACCGGAATTGGAAATAATACAATGAGAGCATTAGCATTTGATAATCACGGAAATCTCTGGGGGACGTACGAAGATGATAAATTCGTTAGTACATTAATAAAGATTGATAAAACTACTGGCGTATCAACGACAGTTGGAAGAACTGATTACAAAGGGATCACCGGGTTAGCATTTGCATCAGATTCAGTTACGGATGTTACGACGGAACAACTTAGCCCAACTTCTTTTGCTTTATTTAATAACTATCCGAATCCCTTCAATCCTTCAACAGTTATCAGCTATCAAATACCTGAAAATAGTTTCGTGATCTTAAAAGTGTACGACGTTCTCGGAAAAGAAGTTTCAACCCTCGTTAACGAGTATCAAACAGCTGGAATTAAAAATGTAACTTTAGATTTAATGGAAAAAGAATTGGGTTCCGGGATTTACTTCTATCAATTAAAAGCCGGGAACTTCAATCAAACAAAAAAGATGTTACTTCTAAAATAAAATTCATTTAAATATTTTCTGAGGCTGTAATTCATCAATTTTAGCTGTGATCCTGCACAGCAAAAACTATACAGCGTCTCTTTATATTAAACTTTCCTTGCTATTCACTCTTCCTTTTTATAATTTCAATCAAAGAATTTTTCTATTCCACACTTGAAATTAATTTTTACTTTAATATAATAATGGAGAAACCATGAGTCCTTTTTCCCGACGAATCTTTTTTGTCAAAATTTGGGTTTTCGCTTTTATTTCTGTTTTCACTTTTTCATCTCTTTCCATTCTTGCGCAGAATGGAAGCTTAGCCAAATATAAACGCTTTGAAAAAGAGACCGTATTCATCAATAAAGTTGATAAGAACGGAGCAGTTAATTGCGATGAGGTTGTAAATGATCAGACAACACTAAACAGTTCAATTGAGCAGCCGAAATTACATATTCTGCCCTCATTGAATGATGCTGCATCTTTGCGCGGAGTTAAGATCATTTTAAGAGCCACCGATCAATTGATGGAAAATCCCGATGCTATTTTAGCTTTCAGAAGAGCCGCAGCCCGTTGGGAACGCGTAATAACTACCCCGATGACAACGGTTCTGGATGTTGATTATGGACCAACAAGATTTGGCGTTGCTTTTAGTGCCGGGGTCCTCGGTTCCACTTCAACTACTGCATACTATGCGATGAAAGCCGCTAATACAAATGCTCTTGTTCCCGATTTTGTACAACGTTTCAAAGATTTAAAACCCGGGAACATTCAGTTAAACAACCTCTATAATGCTATCCCTAACCCAACACCTTCTACCGTACCGGCGAATCTAGGAAGGGGCATCGGCACATTAATAAATTTACAAGCACTCGGATTTGTAGATGCAAATATTAGCGCCGATCCAAATGTAAATCCTTTTGGAAGTGTTCCTGCAATCGGGTTTAACTCTGGTTTCCCCTTCGATTTAGATCCTTCTAATGGTATTACTGCCGGAAAATATGATTTTGATGCCGTTTGTACTCATGAAATAGGGCATGCTTTGGGCTTTGTTACCGCCGCCGGTTTCTCAGACCATACAGGATTAGAAGACCTTTATTATCCGTGGGATCTGTTCCGCGTTCGTCCTGAGGCAGTTGAGCCGGGAAGTTTAGTGGGATTTTCAACTGCACCAAGAGTAACAACAGCCGGACCAGTGAACTCTGTAACTTGGGCTACTGAAGGGGGCAAAACATATTTGTACAGTACTCATGTTTTTTTTGATGGCCTTGAAGAAGTTGAACTCTCAACAGCCACCAGTGGAAGATTAAATGGTGATGGGCAACAATCTTCACATTGGCGTGATGACGATCTCCGTCCGCCATCCTTAGGAACAAATCGATGGATCGGGATTATGGATCCCACACTTGCTTCCGGTGTGAGACTGCAAATCAATAATCAAGATTTAAGAATGCTTGAAGTCATCGGTTATGGAATAGATTATAATTTCAAGTATGCCGGAATGAGAATTCTAAACGGTTTGGATACTATGGATTTGGATAACAGAACCGATACTTTAAAATTCGGTAATGTTGATCTCAACACCCAAAAACATTTTCAATTACAGTTTGCTAATGTAAGTTTAGATAATCCGCTTCTCTATGAGTTTGAATTTATTTTAAATGATGTTCAACCTACAGATGCTTCTGTTGCGTTTAGCGGAAATGCAGGAACCATTGCAGCCGGACAGTCTGGCGCAGTAACTTTAACGGTTGCAAATGCAATCAAACCGGGTTCGTTTTTTGGAATTATAAGAATTCACACAAACGATGTAAACAAATTAGTCGTTGATATTCCTTTTGAACTTAACACCGGAGGCGCTTTAGCTCCTAAACTTAACTCTTCTCCTAATATTTTAGGGAATTTCTCTTTTGCCGCTAAAGAGGAAATCGGACCAAAAACAAAAACTATTACGCTGAGCAATCTCGGTAATATTCCTCTTAAATATAGAATTCTTACCGCTCTCTCAGCCAAAAGTAATAAACCTACAGGTCTTTTGAAATCAGTTTCCAAAGGTTCTAATCTGGAACAGTTCTATGGAAGTGCTGCCGCAAATGCAACCATTCTTTATACAAATGATTTTGAATCAGGATTTGGTGGATTCACTCAAGTTAGTGATGCTCCTCATGGATGGCAGCGAACAATTCTTGGTCCCGCAACTCTAGACGGGCATTCTAAACCAACCGTAGTGCATTTTGGGAAAGAAGTAAACGGAATTCCGACTTATGATAGTTTGAAAACAGGAACTTTCTTCACGCCAAAATTTGATTTTTCAAAAGTCCTGCCGCAGGATGTGGTTTCCATTTCGTTCAATTATTTCAACAAATCCGAAGTAGGGTTTGATTTTGTTTATTTCAGTGTCTCACTTGATAATGGAAAGACATGGCAAGAATTAGCCTCTTCAAATAAAGGAATTCTAAAAGAACAATCAACCGTTTGGGAAACTGTTCTGCTTCAGTTCCCGGATTTATCCGGCAATTCCGATTCCGTTCAATTCGCTTTCCAATTTAACAGTGATGAGTTGGTTGTTGAACAGGGATTTTTTGTAGATGATTTTGAAATAGCTACTCTCCCGGGTTTAAATTCAATTTATACTTCGGTTCGCGGAGGTGAATTAGCTACCTTAAATGCATCTAAAGATGTTGATGTTACCGTAAACGGAGCGGTACTTTCACCGGGATTTTACAACGGCGGAATTTCGATTCTTTCAAATGACTATAAAAATTCCAATTTAACAATTCCCTTTACAGTTAACTATATTTTACTTAATAAAGCGGTTAAAGGAACACTTTACGCCTCTACCGGAAGAGGAAGCGGAAGCATCGGAAGGGTTATTAAACTTGATTCACAAACAGGTTTGGGAAGTGATGTTGGATTATCCGGTTTTTCACCTCTGAGAGGTCTCTCGCTTAATCCAATTACCGGCGAACTTTTTGGATATAATTATTCTCTCGGTTTACCCACTTATGTTGTTAAAGTTGACGGAGAAAACGGGCTAGGACTTTACCAGTTTAAAGCTCCAGTTACACTATCCGCTATGGCGTTTGACATATCCGGTAATCTTATTGGAGTTGCATCTACGCAACGGGTATATAAATTTGATCTTGCATCGGGTGACACTACATATTTAGTAACGTCGAAAATAAAGGTTGCGGCATTAGCAATACAGCCTACTACAGAAGATGTTTGGGTTTCAATTGATGCGACAACCAACAAAGACAGACTCTACAAAATTAATAAAACGACCGGGGATACTATTTTTGTCGGCAATGCAGGAATTGGAAATAATATTATAAGAGCTTTAGCGTTTGACAATCAAGGAAATCTTTGGGGCGCTTACGGAGAAGAAAATAATGTAAGTACATTGATTAAGATTGACAAATCTACCGGAGCTGCAACTAGTGTTGGAACAACTAATTATAGAGGTGTTTTCGGCTTAGCATTTGCACCGGATTCAATTACCACCGTAAGACCTGAACAAATGAAACCAAGTTCTTATGCTTTATTTAATAACTATCCTAATCCGTTTAATCCTTCAACGGTCATCAGCTATCAATTGCCGGAAAATAGTTTCGTTAGTTTGAAAGTGTATGATGTTATTGGAAACGAGGTTGCGACCCTTGTTAATGAACTGCAATCAGCCGGAGTAAAAAACGTAACCTTCAAATTAAAAGATAAAGAATTAGGCTCCGGGATTTATTTCTATCAGTTAAAAGCAGGAAGCTTTGTTCAAACGAAGAAAATGTTGTTGTTAAAATAACACCAGATCTTAACCCAAAACTTAAAACCTGTCCTCCAAAAGCGGACAGGTTTTTTTGTTAATGACTATTCTTAAATGCGGAAGAAAATTCCCTGCAAAAGTTGAAGTGCCGGGTAAGAAAAGGTGGATGGAATCTCTTTAAAAAGCAACTTCTTACTTTGAACTCCTTTTTTTACCTGTTAATATTAGAGCAATTTCTTTTTCGTTATAACCTACTGCCCAAACTTTATTATTAATGAGGAAAATCCCTCTCAATAATCCACCTTGTGAGTTATAAAGTTCATTGTACCAATGCCAGTCTTTGCCGTTGTAGTGATAGAGAGAATTAAAATGTCCGGTTAAGAATATGTCATTCCCGTTTATTCCTTTTATTTTGGATAGCGCTGCATTTCCCGGTAGCGAAATTTCTTGCCATCCGTTTTCATTTCCATAAACCAACCCACTTTGCCCACAGATATAAACCTCTTTTTCATTTAAAACATAAACCCCGCTTGGGAAAAATGTCTCGTCCGGCAAATTTGTAATTTCTTGCCATGTGGAACCGTTAAAGTGAAGTACAAGATTTCGCCAGGGATTACTGTACTCTCCTCCTATTACCCAAATGTTCGTCGCTGATGAACCGTCGATGTTTTGTATGCTAAAATTTGCAGATTTTTTATATATCTCTGTTGCATATTTACCATCCCAATGCACTATTGTCCCCTTACTGTTTCCCAAATAAATATCCGTACTACTAATTCCCCATATTGCTCTGTACGGTTTATTATCATAAAAAACTTGGTTGAGAGGAATCTCTTGATCTCCGCTTGACGTTGCGTCAATACGTTTCCACTGATTACCATCATAATGTTGTACAGCCTCACCAACTACCCAGATGTCGTTATCAGAAAAACCGGTGATGGCGTACATTCCACCTCCAACTTGTTCCGGCACCCATTCGTTATTGCTCCATTTCATAATACCGTAAGTAGTATTATTTGATCTAACACCCCCAACCGCATAAATATTATTTTCGTCTATTCCCCAAACATCTTTAAATTCACTTTGCCAAACACCGACAGTGGTGCTTATCCAATCATACTCATGCGTAGTTAAACCCAGGGTTTTAACGGTTAATGTGTTGCTTGTATCTTTTGCGGCACCAAGAGTATCTAAACGTAGAGCATAATAGGTATAAGCAGTATCTTGGTATAAACCTTTTCCTCCGTCATCATCAAATAATAGAGTGTCGCTAATAGCGTTAGAGTAGTTTGCCAATATGGTCTCTGTTCCGTTTAAAGCTCTTATTATTTTAATGGAAGAAGTTTTATAATAAGCGGTAGTATGTAGTGCAAGCGTTACGCTTCTATGTGAATAGGTTTTAAGAGTAAGAGTTAACGTATCTCTTATTTCCTGCGTTGGTGGTGCTGGTGGTTCCGTCGGGGATTTTTTGCAGCCAAGATTAAGAAGCACGATACCAACCAAAACACAAGAGAAAAAATACTTTCCCTTAATAGGGTCTGTGTTCAATTTTCCTCCAAAGTATTATCATCCCCAATATATCTTTCAATTCATCTTCCCAAATACTGTTGCTCATAATATTTCAAATAATCACCTGAGATAATGCGTTTCCACCATTGTTCGTTTTGGAGGTACCAATCGATAGTAAACTGAATTGCTTCTTCAAAAGTGTGTTTTGGTTTCCAACCGAGTTCGGTTTGTATTTTTGTTGAATCTATGGCGTAGCGCCTGTCGTGTCCAAGCCGGTCTTTTACATATTCAATTAAACTATCGGACTTTTTCAAATGCTGCAAAATTAACTGAATAATTTTAATGTTCGGCATTTCGTTGCTTGCGCCGATGTTATAAACTTCTCCGGTTTTTCCCTTTTCAAAAACTAAATCTATTGCCCGGTTATGGTCAATAACATAAATCCAATCACGTACATTCATTCCATCGCCATAGACGGGAAGTTTTTTATCATTTAACGAATTGATGAGCATCAGTGGAATTAGTTTTTCCGGGAATTGAAATGGTCCGTAATTATTTGAGCAGCGCGTAAGTACGATCGGCATTCCATACGTATGATAAAAGGCTAAAGCCATCATATCGGCTCCGGCTTTGCTTGAGGAATAAGGACTGTTCGGAGAAAGCGGAGTGGATTCCGTAAAAAGTCCTTCCGCACCAAGACTGCCGTAAACTTCATCAGTAGAAACTTGAAGAAATTTTTCCACTTCGTTTCTGCGTGCAGTTTCAAGCAGAACATTTGTGCCGATTACATTCGTTTGATAAAAAATTGATGAGCCGAGAATGCTTCTATCAACGTGAGATTCCGCTGCAAAATTGATAACGTGTTTAATCTTATATTTTTCAAAAAGATAACTTACCAATTCAGCATTGCAAATATCTCCTTTTACAAAGCGGTAGTTCTTGTGATTCTCCGATTCAACTAAATTTTCGAGATTTCCTGCATAGGTAAGTTTGTCGAGATTGATTATAAAATAATCATCACGTTCTTTAAGAATATGATTGATAAAATTGCTTCCGATAAATCCGGCTCCGCCGGTAACTAAAATGTTTTTCATTTATACCCTTTTTAATGATTCCTATTTCAAAAATGATAAATTTAATTTCTTAATCATAATCTTAATCCTTTTCTTAATCTCTAAAAATTACCAGCGAATTGAGTACGATTAAGAACACGATTATGATTAAGATTATTTTTGCTGCTAACTACAATTAGTAAGAAAAAAATCCGAAAAAGAATCCCGCGTTAAGATAAAGTTGACCCTTCGCAGTTGCGGTCGGTACGTTATAAACATCCTGTTCGTTATCCAGTTTCCAGTTATCGCCAACATGAATCGCATAAGTTGCACCGAATCTAAAAGCTAACAACCGGTAAAATGGAATATCTATGTTTAACGTTGGAGCAACAACAAAATAATCGTTAGAAAGTTTTCTTCCGAAGTTGGTTGTTGAAGCGGAATCTTTTATCTCATTCCAAAGTTGATCCCATGAATAAGAATCTTTATACCTGTAAAATTCAAGGGTCGTGTTTCCTCCACCAAGGATTACACCGACTGAAACGCCAACACGGCGAATAAACGGAAGCGTATATTCTAAAGAGACTCCACCGAAGCCTGAAGTTAGTTTTGCTTCTTTACGAAAACCGCCGGATAATTTTGTTTCTTTTGTTGAACCGCCAAACCCAATTCCGCCGATACGAAGACCGGGAACAAAACCAATGTACACAAATCCGGCGCCACCGGAAGAAAAGTATCCCGATTTTCCAAGTTCCGGAGTTCCGAATGCTTTCAACTGATCATTAACCGGCTGAATGTTGGGGAACGTCCATGAAGCAATAAATCCGCCGCCAACTCCAAAAGGAGAATCAAAATAAGTTTTTTCCTGCGCCATAATATTGTAGGACAAAAAAAGCGATAAAACTGAAACACCAACTATAAAAAAGATTTTATTTTTCATTGTTTTTTCTCCTTGAATAACTTACAACCATGTCATAATTCCATTTGTCAAAATACAGATTTCCGCCCCGCCATTCAACCTCTCCGCGTTGAAAATCAACCGTTTCGCTCCGTGGAAAAATTTTTACCGGAAAGAGTGGTTGTGAATAATCGTCATTAATAATTAAGTGATAAGGATCAGTGTTCCCGATATAAAAATATTTCTCTTTTTCGTTTTCGGAATTTATTAAACCGAATGACTGATCAACCGGAACCCAGCCAAATGGATAAATATAAATTTCACACCAGTCGTGCAAATTCACTTCAACGGGGTGAAGCATCCAACCGCTTTGCCATTTTGCGGGAATGCCGTTGTAGCGGCAGAGCGTCATGAATAAAAGTGTTTTAATTCCGCAATCACCGTGAAGATTCTCCAAACAATACGCTGAGATATTAGGGATAGTCGAATATTCAAGCGCGCTCGCCCAGGGAATATTTTCATCAATCCATGAAAAAATCTTTTTAACTTTTTCAAGCGGTTTGGTTTCATCTCCGATTATTTTTTGCGACAAAGTTTTTATCTCGTCAGTAAAAACAATGTGCGGTGGTCTTTCTTTTACGTATTCACTCAACTTCGCATCCGCCTCAGGAACAGTTCCTTTAGAAAAAATATCATTGTATTCTGCGAAAGCGGTAAGTTCATATTCAATAGAAAATTTTGTTACTGAGTCTTTTTCCGCTTTCTTTTCCATATAAATGGTTCGCTGTAAAACGGTATCGGGAGCGGTAATAAATTTTTCTTCACTTGTGCTAATCAACTTCAACCTTTGTTGGCGCTGGTGGATCTCCTTCGGATACGGAAGCCAGCATTTAACAATTTCTCCTGCCGGAACCGCATTTGGTTTTACATTGAGTGTATAAATGATTTTAAAGTTTTCTTCGTAAACGAGTTTCTTTTGTGCAGCTTTACTTTCTGCCACAATCACCGGAACAATTGCTTTTTTGAAATCACCCAACCGATCAACAGGCAAGCCGAATCTTTCTTCTTTTAATTTCCTTAACTTTTTATTAATTCGGAAAAGGTTGGGTATGGCATTCTTATAATATCTCCATCTATCGTCAATAATTTTCATCTCCAACGATTTTTCTTTTTCATACTGTTTTAATTCATTAAATAATGGGTGAATAATTCTTCCACCCCTTAGATATAACTCCTGCATAACTTCATTCTCAAGGAGAAAGCCTGGAAGCATTGTGTCAAATTCATATATTATTTCCTGATGCGTTTTTGTAAAATCTTTCCTTATCCTCTCAAGCCTTTCTGATTCAAATAACAGTGCTTCCTTTTCGCTATCAGACAGTTTGTTCGTCTCAACATATTCGGTAATCATTTTCTGAGCTTTTGTATACCACCCTCCTTCAATTTCTTTTTGAATTTCATCCGGAATACTCTGCGCATAAATCATTGTCGTCATAAACATAACAACCAATATTTTGCTAATTATTTTTTTCATTAGAATGGTACCGATTATATTTTAAAATTAAATCCACCACTTCGCGGTAAGCTCCCTTACCACCTTTATTCTTGCACCTATAGCCAACTATCTTCTTTACTTCATCAACTGCGTCAGCAGGGCAAGCAGCAAATCCAACTTTTTGAAGAATTTGTAAATCATTAACATCGTCACCTATAAAAGCAACATTTTCTGGAGACAGTTTCGTCTGCTCACAAATTTCTTCAAGCGTTTTCTCTTTTTCCCAAACGCCGAGAAAAGTAAAATCCATCTTTAACCGTTCAGCACGAGTTTTGTTTATTAAAGAAACATCGGTGGAAATTACTCCAGTTAGAAAGCCGGCTTTTTTTAGCAACATGGCTCCCATTCCATCTTTAACAAAAAATTTCTTCATCACCATTCCGTCTTCGGTGTAATACATGCCACCGTCGGTAAGTACACCGTCTATATCAGATAAAACGATTTTAATTTTTTTCAGTTTTGAGGAGATTTCTTTTTTCGTGAGACTCATAGTTTCTTATCTTTTATTAAACAAAATTGGAAATAAGTTTTTCAAAGCTAAGGAATTTTTCAGTTTTTCCCTTGTTATGGGAAGAACAATCCCCTTAAAACTTCTTAGTCATAATCTTACTCATAATCATAATCCTTTTTGCTTTTACTTGCTAAAACCGATTAAGATTAAGAACAAGATTATGATTATGAACAATTTTCATTTCGAAGATTCCAAATCTGCCCAGTTGCTTTTCTGACTGTTTTTAATGCTACACGCTTTCTAATTCTAAAAAATCTCTTTAATTTATGCGCACAATTAAATTTAGGAAAAATTCAAAATGAGCAGACATTCCAAAATTTTTATCGGGCTTCTTTTGGGCGCAATTGCCGGTGTTTTCAGCAATTTCTTTTTCCCGGCTACACCTTTTTTATTATTCACGCAACAATACATTACTGATCCATTAGGAAAAATATTTTTAAACCTTTTGATCATGATGGTTATTCCCCTTGTATTTGCAAGTCTTTCTCTCGGTGTGGCTCAAATCGGCGATCTTAAAAAACTTGGGCGCATCGGATTCAAAACCATTATGTATTTTTTAATTGTTACAACTATAGCTGTTACTATCGGTTTGGTTTTGGTAAATCTTATAAGACCGGGAGATTATTTACCGGAAGAAACAAAAACCAAATTATTGTTAACCTACAAAGGACAAGCCGACGAAATAAAACAGTCAACAGAAAAAACGGAATTTGGAATTCAAACTTTGGTCAATATCGTTCCGAGAAATCCGGCGGCGGCAATTGCCAAACCAAATCCCGATATGCTTGCGTTAATTTTCTTTTCATTAATAGTAGGAATTGCGCTTACAATAATTGACAAAGAAAAAGCCAAACCGATTATTAATCTTTTAGAAGGAATTAATGATGTAACCGTCGTCGTTATCAACATGGCTATGAAATTAGCGCCTTACGGTGTATTCGCCTTAATCTTTAGTGTTACTTCTCGTTTTGGTTTTGAACTTTTGGTCGCTTTAAGCATGTATGTTATTACGGTTCTTGTCGGACTCGCATTACATCAATTCGGTGTTTTCCCGATTTTAATAAAAGTTTTTTCAGACTACAGCCCGCTTCTCTTTTTCCGCAAAATCGAAACCGTAATGTTGACGGCGTTTTCAACAAGCTCAAGCAATGCAACGCTACCAACAACGATCGCAGTCTCTAAAGATAATCTCGGAATTCCATCGCACATAACCGGATTTGTTCTACCTCTCGGTGCAACAATGAACATGAACGGAACCGCGCTTTTTGAAGGTGTAACCGTTCTCTTTTTAGCTCAAGTTTTCGGCATTCATCTTTCGATCGGTGTGCAATTAATTGTTGTACTTATGAGTGTTTTAACCGCTGTTGGCTCTGCGGGAGTTCCTTCCGGCTCAATTCCGCTTTTGGTTATTGTTTTAACTATGGTGGGCATTCCGGCTGAAGGAATTGCAATCATCCTCGGTGTTGACCGGCTTCTCGATATGTGCAGAACGGTTTTGAACGTTACCGGCGATATTACCTGCGCTGCTTATATTACAAAAACAGAAGGATTTGAATTGAAGAAATGAGTTCGCTGAAGAAAGTTTTGATCACCGGCGGCAGTGGATTGCTCGGACAATTTCTCAATAAAGAATTAGCAGAACACTTTAACATTTTAACCACATATAACACGCATGCGGGAAATTGCAGCAATTTTACTTCCGCTAAAATTGATTTAATAAACTTTGATTTGCTGACACAATTATTCGAATCGTTTAATCCGAATGTTGTTGTTCATGCCGCTGCAATTTCAAATCCAAACGCTGCAATGATTTTACCTCAAAAAGACGTCTATTCGATTAACGTAAAAGTGACAGAACATTTGGCGAAGTTATGTGAAAAACATTCAGCAAAACTTATTTACCTTTCAACCGATTTGGTTTACGCCGGATACCGCGGTTCCTTGTTGAAAGAAGACGCTAAATTAATTCCGGTTTCACTTTACGCCGAAACAAAATTACTTGGCGAAATAAAAATTAAAAACGTTTTTGAAGATTATATTATTCTTCGAACTGCTTTACTTTACGGAATCAGTGGAACACACACAGTAAATCATTTTCATGAATTGTATGAAAAACTGAAACGCGGAATATCTGTTTCGCTATTTATCGATCAGTACCGAACGCCGCTGGCTCTGCATGATGCAGCAAGAATCATCCGGGAAGTAATTCAAAAAGATATTTCCACTTCAACAATTAATTTCGGCGGATTAGAACGTGTTTCCCGTTTTGAACTTGGCGAAATATTATGTGACATCGCAAAACTTGATAAAAATCTTCTTCAAAAAATATCTTTGAATGATTTGCCGAACTATCCAGCCGTTGCTGATGTTTCTATGAATACGGACAAACTTCAATCGTACGGAATAAAACAACAAACGATTGAAGAAGCAATTTCGGCAATGTTGAAAGAAGGAATGTAAAATGAAAGAACATCTACTCGGAGCCCATACATCAACGCAGGGTGGAGTTTCGGCGGCAATTACCTTGGCTGAAAAACTAAATTTTACCGCGATACAGATTTTTACAAAAAACAATAATCAGTGGAAAGGAAAAGTCTTAACGCAAAATGAAGCAGACGAATTCAAAAGAAAACTTGCCGTCTCTTCCATAAAAGTAGTCGTCTCGCACGATTCCTATTTAATAAATCTTTGCTCATCAAAAACGGAGCTCTTGGAGAAATCCCGCGAAGCTTTTGTTGATGAACTTGAACGCTGCGAAATGCTCGGGATTCCTTTCCTCAATTTTCATCCCGGCGCTCACGGAGGGATGGGCGAAGAAGAAGGGATTAAATTGATTGCCGAATCGTTAAATCTCGCTCATCAAAAAACTAAAAACTACAAAGTTCAAAGCATGCTTGAAGCCACCGCAGGGCAAGGAACCGCCATCGGTTATAAATTTGAGCATCTTAAAAAAATTATTGATCTGGTTGATGAAAAAGAAAGGATGTGTGTTTGCATTGATACTGCTCATATCTTCGCCGCCGGTTACGACATTAAAGACAAAAAAAATTACAACAAAGTGATTACTGATTTCGACGAGATTATCGGATTGAACTTACTAAAATGTTTCCACATGAACGACAGTAAGAAACCACTTGCGAGCCGAGTTGATAGGCACGATCACATTGGCAAAGGGTTCATCGGATTGGAAGGTTTTACAAATATTATGAACGATAACCGCCTGCTTAATATCCCCAAAATTCTCGAAACCCCAAAAGGAAAAGAACAGCTTGAAGACTTAGAAAATATTAAAACGCTGCGATCGTTATGTAAATAAGATCATCCCAACATCCTGCTACATTTTTAGCTCCGTAGGAGCTTACTGTTTATAGCATCGTAAACAGAACAATTATTTCAGCTCCATTGGAGCGGTCTGTTTATTCTATATGTTCAAACAATTATTTATTACAAACCTCCACAATTTCTAAAACTGTGGAGGTTTATATTTCAGAATAGCTCTGATTTATTTTAACAACAACATTTTTTTAACGCTTTGATAATTTTGTTTCCCGTCAAGCGAAGTTGCATGTAAAGTGTAAAAGTAAATTCCGGAAGAAATATTTGTTGCGTCAAAACTGATTTCTTGATATCCAGTTGCAACCGATCCATTTACCAATTCTTTTACCACTTCACCAAGTAAATTATACACAACCAATTTTACATTACTCTCAAATGGTAATGCATACCTAATAATAGTTGATGGATTAAAGGGATTTGGGAAATTCTGTTCCAACGTAAACTTTTCGGGTATTTCATTCCTTTGATTTCTCACACTAGTTGCAACGCTTTTTCTGTTACCGGTGCGTTGATTATTCCCTTTAAACGTTCCCCATTCAAATGATTCACCAGAAAAAATTCTATTAGTTAATTCATTTTTAGAATTTGAATTTACAGTAGTAATTTTAGGGGGGATTCTCATTATATAAACATTACCAATGAGATCACCTATCATTATCATCTTAGAATTTGTAACTAAGATCGGAGCTACAATCATGTTTCCCGTTTCCAACATCCATTCCAGGTTACCCTCCTTATCAATTGCATATACCGTCCCATTTAAGTTTCCAAAATAGACTGAACCATCACCACCAAATGCTGGAGTTCCTAAAACTTGTGAACCCGTAAAAAATTCCCATAATTTTTCTCCATCTTTTGAGAGGCAATAAACTTTTCCATCACTTGATCCAAAATAAATATCGCCGTTCTTACCAATAATTGGAGAAGATTTTACTTGTCCATTCGTCTGAAATTTCCATTTTAAATTCCCATTCAAATCAATTTTATAAAGGAATCCATCATCAGAACCGAACACAACACTACTATCTAATCCTAACGCCGGAGAAGTCCTAATTGCTCCCCCTGAAGTATATTTCCATAGGACAGAACCAAATTGTGAAATTGCATATAAATTTGCATCGTCACTTCCCACAAAGATAATGCCGCTTTCACTAATTGATGCAGATGAATTAATTGCACCACCAGTTTGGACACTCCATTTAAAATTACCGGCTTCATCCAGTGCAAAAAACCTCCCGGTTGTTATTCCTAAATAAATTAAACTATCAGAAACTGACGGAGACGAAACAATTGTTCCACCAATTGCCTTATCCCATCTAGGAAGTCCTTGATAGTCAAAAGAATAGAGTCGAGTATCATTACTCCCAACATAAATATTATCCTGACTACTTACGCAAACAGTCGATTGAATAGAGCCACCTGTTTGTATCATCCATTTAATTACCCCTGTTGTATCAAATTCGTAAACACCACCCCCTGTTGAGGTAACAAAATAGATATTGTCATTTAATTGGCTCACCGCTGATTCTATTGTGCCATTTGTTTTTACTTTTGAACCATATACAGAAATTTTTAATGAATCTTTTTCTACAATTCCATCATCTGTGGTCAAAGTTAAAAGTAGATACCATGTTCCAGTTGGAACCTCAGGAAGGATGTTTTTGGTGACACCCAATTCTTTCCCATTTAGGCTCCAAACATAGGAAGAAATGATGCCTGACGATATTGATATTATTGGCTCAATCGCTTTTGATTCTTTCCCATCTAAATCCGTATCATACCAAATGGTTGGAGTATTATAATTTACATTAATTTCCGGACCTACTATTCTAAATGTGCTACGACTAATTTTATAGATACTCGGGTCTTCAATTGAAGAAATCCTAATTTTGCACATTTTCGATGGAGTTTTTGGAACAGTCCATGAATAACTTCCTATATTTGAAGGAATGGAATCTACAATGAGTACCCAATTCACTCCCTCGTTTGTAGAGTATTCAAGTTTAACATTTATAACATCAGCACTATTCCAAAGAATATTTTGAGATGACCCGATTTCCCAATTTTCACCACCGGTTGGAGAAGTGATTGTGATTTTATCTCGTTTCAACTTGTAAATTTGCCCAGCATAACCAGTTAAATAACCTGAATTTGAATCGGGAAAAGCACATCCATATAACCATTGTGATGAATTAAAAGCTACTGGAGACCATGATAATCCATTTGAAGTATAACTTGTAAAAGCTTCGTTCACATTTCCACCAACGATAAAGCCTTCATTATCATTAAAAAAGTGTAGTGCATATAACCAATGCCCTGTTTCTGTATAAACTGAATTCCAAGTAGTACCACCATCTGAAGATGAATACATCATTCCTCTTATCCCTACACCTATAATGGTATTATGAGATACTACTTGAATGGCAGTTAATAGTGTCATCGGATTGAAAACTGGATTCCAAGTAGTTCCACCATTCGTTGTTTTATAGACGAATCCGGCTGGTTCGAAATCCCCTCCTGCGAAAAAACCGAAAGATGGGTCAGTAAAATGTACGGTGCGTATAGTACCAGTTAGATTAGTTGAAAAAATATTCCATGTTGTACCTCCATTTGATGTTTTGACAATCATTCCATTAGCACCTACAGCAATAGCAATCGAATCGTTAATTGCACAAACGGAATTTAATCTAGTGGTAACGCTCGAGTTTTGATTACTCCAAGTTAATCCATAATCGGTTGTTTTAATAATACTGCCGGAAGTCCCAACAGCCCAAGCATGTCCATTGTGTAAGCAAGATATGCCCGTAAATTCCACACTTTGGTTAATATATGTTGTTACCCAATTTACTCCAGCATCCGAAGTTCTAACAAGTGCACCACTAGAACCAACTGCAATAAGTACTTGCGAATTAAAATATGAAATAGAATTTAATGATTGGGAGGTATTTGAAAGTAATTGTTGTGCCCCCCATTGCGAATAGCTTTCTTTACATAATGAAATTAATAAAAATGATAGAATTGCTAATCTCAAAAAAACCAAGTTTCTCTTTTCCATGACGGAATCCCTATATTATTTTTCCCTTAAAATATCCGCACAAAAAGCGAACTAATAATTAAATAATTCATCGCTTCTTAGTCGGAAATCTATTGTTTAATGTTATCAAAATTAGATATTGGCAACTTCTCGATTGTCTTAAAGAACCTTTATGGCTATTTGTAAATAATTATTTACTGCTCCTAAAACCTCGTATTTAAAATAGTATGAAGATTCAAAATCTGCAAATGCTTTAAACTCATGCGTAGGAACTCCAAATTCATCAAAAAGAATAATATCACCTGGAGTTAAGAAGGGACTCATCACCGTTAAAACGTATAATGTTGCTGAATATAAATCAGCGTCAAGATGTATCACTTTTCTATTTAGTGGTTTATATTCTTGTAAGAATGGTCGGAGAGAGTCTTGAAAAAGCCCAGCGTAGAAATGACATCTTACATCTCCACCAACATCCGGGAAATTCCCTTTGGTATCATAGTCTTCTTTTTTCATCACTCCAAAATCTTCTGGCAATCCGGTAAATGTATCAAAACCAAAAAATCGAGAATTGCTATTTTTGTTTTTCTCAACCCACCACTTGAATGAAATACCATCCGCGACTCCAAATTCATAGAAGTCAATTGCTTGATCCAATTTTTCTGAATTAAATAGAAATTCATGTAGCTTGAAACGATCTACATATTTTACGTTATCATTATAAAAATCGTTAAATTTTAAGTTGCTATTCTCTTTTCGCCATTTGGAAAATTTTGATAGATAAATAAGTGTGAGGAAAAAATTCGAAAATGGTTCTACTATACGATGTAATCCTATTTTCAAGGATAGTCCCTTGATTTTCCGTATAAAGAAAAGTTTTATATAAAGCATTAGTCATCCCTTCAGGATATCTACATTGTAAATATTCTGAATCATTATTTTTTATAAAATTATATTATAACTTAAAACTTATTACTTGTTTCACCAAATTTTTGTTTATTGCTATTATGTCGAATCGAGTCAAAAACAATGTCATTCAAGGGTATTTGAAAAAAAGGACTTTGCCCCTTAAATAGGGAATGCAAATGATTGATATTTTATAGTAGCAGTAAAACTAAAAGAAAGTATTTGGAAGAAATAAAAGAGACGGTATTCCACTTCTCCGAAAGTGGTAAGGGAAAAATCCGTAAGGAGTGTTTCACAAATTGCAAGTGTAATCGAAAACACAAAATCATATTAACAGGATATGTAAAATGTTTTCACATGAACAACAAACGCCTTCTTCACATTCCCAAAATTCTCGAAACTCCAAAAGGAAAAGAACAGCTTGAAGATTTGGTGAATATCAAAACGCTAAAGTCGTTGTGTAAATAAGATTGGCTCTAAGAAGCAATCGCAAATGATTTAACAGGCATCGAATCAGATTCTAATTTTTGTAAATTAACAACTTTGCTGGCATGATCAATATCAAAACCCACAACGGCGCCTAATTCATCAAAATCTACGACAATTCCGTCTGCAACTTCTTTGGATGTAACACTTTTTTTTTCCGACAAATCAATATAAAGTGAATCGGTTTCCGGATAATAATTTAACTTCATTTTTCTTACTCCTTAAAATCTAAATCATTAGAGGGTAAAAGTTGTTTGAAATTTCTGATAGTTAAAACAAAAACTTTTTTAGATGAGAGACGGTATATCAACCGATATTCCCCTTCAAACACTTCCCGGATTTCTTCTCTATTTATTTCCGGCACTTTTCTTCCCCGTTCCGGAAATGCTGATAATGACTCGACTTTATTAATAATTCTTTCTACCATTTTATGAGCGGCGGTTACATTATCTTTTGAAATATATTCAAAGATAGATTCAAGTCGTTCAACGGCTAAGGGCGACCAAACAATTTTCACGTTATCCCTTTTTAGCAAATTTTTGCTTTACCGCATGATGTGTTATTTCTTGTCCGCCGGCTAGTTGTTCTTCCGCCAGCTTTATATCTTCCAACAGTTCAATTTTATCAACCATGGCTTGATAGGTTGAGACATTTAATAACACCGCCGCCCCTTTTCCGTTTTGAGTAATAATTAAGGGTCTTTTGTGCTTCTTTATTTTTTCAAAATAAAAAGCAACCTTTGAACGAAATTCCGAAAGAGGTTGGATGTCCTGATCTATTTGTATGTTGTACATAATTGCTCCTAAATATTTGTACGTGTAAACGTACTTAATTAAGTGCGAAATAAAAAACATTTACAAATAATATTGCCGTTACTCCGTAGGAGCTTTCTGTTTGTAGCATTTTAGTGGGAACAATTATTTTGGCTCCATCGGAGCGGGCTGTTTATTCTATCTATTCAAACAAATATTTATTACAAAACAGCGGAGGTTTTAGTTTAAGAAATGGATATCGTTAATCTTTTTTGAAGTCCAAGTTCAATAATTCTATAAAAAGTAGATATTTGTATATCGCTTTTACCGGCTTCAATTCGTGAAATGTAACTTTTCTTAGTACCGGATTTCTCTGCGAGTTGTTCTTGAGTAAGTTTTGATTTAGTTCTTTCTTCCTTGAGCATTTCTCCCAGGCGAAAAGCAATTGAGTTAGCTTCGAACTTATCCCTTTTTTCATTTCCTTTTTTACCGTATTGCTTATCTAAGTGTTCTTCAAACGTGGTTATTTTTTTCATTTTCTTTTCCTTTCAATCTTTTCCGAGAAATATTCTTCTTTTAATTTTCTCCCTAATTCCAATTCATTCTTTGGCGTTTTTTCTGTTTTTTTATTAAAGCAATTAATAAGAATTACCAAATTACCTTCGTCAAAAAAACTGAATATTCTAATGCTGCTTTTGTTAGTTATTACTCTTACCTCATATAAACCGTCGGTTCCTTCCAAATGTTTCAAGAATTTAATTGGAACTCTCTCAACGTTTCTAACAAGATCAAGAACAAAATCAATTTTTTCTTTTGTTTTCAGATCCTGCTTAGAATAGAAGTCTAAAAAGTAATTACCATAGAATAATACTTTTCTTTTCATGGGGCAAGATAACTAATTAGTGAACAACATTCAAAAGATATTTGATGCTTTGTAGCACCGTAGGAGCTTACTGCTTGTAGCATTTTAGGGAGAGTAATTATTTTAGCTCCATCGGAGCGGGCTGTTTATACAACCCATTCAAACAAATATTTTTTTACAAACCTCCGAGATTTCCAACAGTTCTTTAATTAAACTAATTTAATATTTGATTTATTCAATGGAACAGTTATTTTTCATTGTCGTTAAAAATAGTTAGCGCAGTATTGTTCCCTTTAATAAAATTCCTTGTTGGTTTATAATATTTAGATTTTTAATTTGTTCAGGTATTTTATTTGCATGGGGTTAGTTATTAATATGTAGCGTTAAATAATAAAATAAATCTAATGAAATAATGTCAACTTGTTTAAAACCTTCATTTGGCTTAAATAAATTTATAGCTAGTTATCTTAAAGATATTAAAAAATATGAGCAAAGATTAACTGCCGAAGAAGAAAGAAAACTCATTACCGATATGATTCAAGGGGATACTTGTTCGTTTGAGAAATTGTTTTTTAGTACTCAATATATTGTTTTTGAAGAAGTACTATACATCTATCCTTGTCAGATGGAAATTACTGATTTGATTCAAGAAGCGAATTTAGCTTGTCTTAATGCACTTACAAATTGTACTACCGTTAATAATCTGAAAAGTTATCTTCACCATAATATTTATAGACACCTTGATAATTATGTAAAATCATATTCTTTAAATATTAGGTATCCGATAAATGTGATTGCAGAAATCGATATAATTAGAGAGCACATTAATAATAGTAAGAGTGTTTTAGATGATCTTACCGATATAAATAAACTAGTCCGCGAATTAGAACAGTTAACTGAACATTCCAGATTTGTTTTCGGTTTTTTTGATGATACTTATTCCAACCGGTTTGATACTTTTGTTTATCGTATTGATATAGATATGGATAATGAACTAATTAGTCAAGATAAAGATCCTGATTATACTTTGATTGATGATTCTTTAAAAACTGAAATAGAGCGTTCACTTTATACTCTTACGGAAAGAGAAGCAGAAATCATTAAATTATATTTTGGTTTAAACAAAGATAACTCTATGACATTAGAAGAAATTGGAGAACGATTTAATTTTACAAGAGAAAGAATTCGCCAGATTCGTGAACAAGCGATACGCCGTATGCGCGTTCCTTCCCGTTCAAATATTTTAAAATGTTATATGGTGTCGCAGAATAAAGACAAAATATCTTCTTCAAAAGAAAAATCATATTATTTAAATACTTTATTTGAAGATGATGGTTATGCTTTAGATGTTTTGAATAATTTTGTTAAGCCTTATAGAAGAGTGACGGCTTATCCCCATTTAGATAATCAATCAGCAGAATGTCGTCGGATAATCAAAGACGTTTTAATTAAAAACAGGAAACCTGTAAAGGCTGACGATATTAAATATATGATTTGGGAGTTATATCCTGAAATAAGTGATAGTATAATTCAGTATTCTATATCCACAACTCCTGATGTTATTGCTATTAAAAAAGGTCTCTTTGCATTAAAAGAATGGGGATATTTTGAAGATGATATCTCAAACTCAATCGAACGTATGGATCGCAAAAAATATCTTGAAAATATTATTTCAATTTTAAAACAACAGCAAACACCAATTGGATTAAATTATTTGTTGTCTAAATTAACTATTCATAATAATCGGAAGCAGTTCACATCCAATGAGGAAAAGATAATTCAAAAAATCCTAAAAAAAGACGAAAGAATTATTAAAACATTAGAAAACACGTATTACTATTTACAAGAAGACTGATAAAATGAGCACAAACAACAATTCCATACTTGTAACTTTCGATAAGAGCCATATTTTAACACTCGGTAGAAAAATGTATAGCGAGAGTGTCAATCTAATAAGAGAGTTGGTAAATAATTCTTACGATGCAGATGCTAGTAAAGTAAATATTGAACTAACCAAAGATAAAATAATTGTCTCGGATAATGGTCTAGGTATGGATCTAAAGGATCTTACTAATTATTTTAAAATTGGATCACAGTTAAAGAAACAAAACAAATTAAGCAAGATTTATAAAAGAAAATTTATTGGCGAAATCGGAATTGGAAAATTTAGTTCATTTGGTGCAACAAATAAATTTGAATTAATTACTCAAAAAGAAGGTTTTAAAGCCAAGGTTGTCTTTGATCAAAATGAATGGACGCAATCTTCTAATAATTGGGAAATACCCTACTTCCTTATTGAACCGATTGAAGGGGAAAGTGATGGAACAACTATTATATTACATGATGTCGAGCATAATTTTACCCCTAATGAAGTTGTTGAAAGATTAAGGATTAGTGTCCCTTTGGACGCTAAACATTTTGAAGTTTTTATAAATAAGAAAAAAATTGAACCCTTATTTATTGACGGGAAAAAATTTCCAATTAGTATTTTAACGGAATTCGGAGATATTAATGGTCAAATAATTTTATCTGATAAACCTCTTCCATTTAAAGAAATTGGAATAATCTGTTGCGTAAAAGATGTGATGATTACGCGTAATCTTTTTGGTTTTGAAGATTATGGTCATGGTACAAGAAAAATTACCGGCAGAATAAATGCTGATTTTCTTGAGTTTACGGCAAATCGAGATAATTTTATTATAACTAGTCCAGCATATCGAGCTTTTTTTAAAGCGATGAGGGAAGAAGTTAAAAAAATTGTTGGTCTACTAAAAAGTGAGGAGGATGAAAAGAAGATCGCACAAAATCGCAAGGCTATTTCAAAAGCTTCAGAAATTCTCAAAAAAGCATTTTTAAAACTGCCTGATTATTTAAAGGAAATGAAAATTACTGTTTCGAAAGGTCATACCGGCAAAGTTGAAGAAGAAAATGTTGAAGGCTCAGTTTGGCAAGAAAAAACTTCTAAAATTGAAAAGACTCCTAATAGTAACAAAGCAAAAAGAGGTGAATACAATATTATTCATATCAATCCTGTCACTCAGAACAAAGCTTTAAAAAATATAAAAACTGATTTAGGATTTAATTTCGGTTTTGTTGATGAGGGCGAAACAGGTCCACCTTCTTATTTTTATAATAATACAATTTATGTCAATCGAGAACATTCTTTATACAAAAAATATTCTATAAAAATTGATGATGAAATTAAATATTTGGTTGACATTTTAGTATCAGAATCAGTCATGTTAACGTCCCCTTCCGATCTCAGACAATATTATGAACGAAGAATTGAAGTATTAACGAAAGCTTTTGAATAAATCATTTTAAATTTTAAATATTACCTATCTTCTCTTTCATGCTTTTTAATAGTTTCTGTAAAACTTTCTCGCTTCCCATTACCGTGTAAAGCTATAAACGCCTTTGTCCGTTTCATAATTTCTATGTTTAAATAATTTTCGCTCCGTAGTACCTCCCAACCAATAACTCCCTATTTGCAATTGCAAAATAACCCAACTAAAAATAAATGCAAAACAAATATTTCGTACCCCATTTCCTAATTCCTAATTCGTAATTCCTAATTATTTTGTGGGTTCTTGCGGACGAAGAACAATTATCCCGGTATGCTTTTTAATTTTCGCTAAATATCCACCGAGCGGTAATTCTGAAATTTGTACTTTTGATCCAACCAACGGCGCATGCATAAAATGAATTCTTCCGTCATCCATTTTTAACGCAATGCCAACATGACCAATATCCAAGCCTTCCAAATTAGTGGTAATCGCAATCAAATCCCCATTATGAATTTTGGATTCAACCGCATCAACTTTTTCTTTCGGAATGTAGAAATATGTTCTTTTGTTGATCTCTTTTTCCTGTTTAGCAACTACCGCAACAAATTTTTCATTTTCCTTCAATTGGCGGTATGATTTCGGGTGCTTTGTCATGTAACCGACTTTAAACTTAATCGGTTCGCCACCGATAGATTTCGTAACATCTTCAACAATATTTTTCTTTGTGTTGTTAAAAATCCAGTCGGAAAAATAATGGAGACGTGAAGGATACTCTCCCATTTTTCCATCGCGGTAACGGACGAACTCTAATTCTTTAGTGTAATCTTCAAAAGAGGTTTTCCCCTTTTTAATACAGCGCGAGAAGACAACGCAATTTTCTAAAAATGTTGTACAATCCAATCCTGTTAAATGAACAACAAGCGTTTCTGTTTCACCCTTCTCAAGGGTGAATGCTTCATAATTTAATCCAAGAAAACTTTTACCGATCGCGGTAATCACATCGCCAATCGGTTTTGAAGAAAGGCTGTCGCTAACTGCTAAATCAAATTTTGATTTACAGATTTGTTTATCTTCTTCAGTAGCAATCTGTGCATGTGTAAAAACAAAAGCAAATAGCACAATGATAAGAGTTTTCATATTGGAAATTCCTCTGTCGGCTGTTGATTATAGGTTAAATTTGGATCCGGTCTAAAAGCTAAATTACTTTCAAAGCGGGTAAATTCTTTTAAGAAGGTTAGTTTCACTTCGCCGGTTGGACCGTTTCTTTGTTTTGCAATAATTATTTCTGCAAGTCCTTCAACATCCGCATAATCTTTACTGTCCTGTTGTGCATACCGTTCCGGGCGGTGGATAAACATCACTACGTCGGCATCTTGTTCAATAGAACCGGACTCACGTAAATCAGAAAGCTGCGGACGTTTGTCTGTTCTCGATTCAACCGCGCGGTTTAACTGTGCAAGAGCAATAACGGGAATTTTTAATTCCTTCGCCAATGCTTTAAGTGAGCGTGAGATATGTGCAATTTCTCTTTCCCTGCTTTCTGCACGCGGTGGTCCCTGGATGAGCTGCAAATAATCTATAACGACCATCCCGACTTTCTTCTCGGAGACTAAGCGTCTTGCCTTTGCACGAATTTCCAAAATTGTTTGAGCCGGTGTATCATCAATATATATTGGTGCGCTCATCAATTTAGCTGAAGCTCTCCGCAGTTTATCTCCTTCTTCTTTTGAAGAAAATTTTCCTGTTCGCAAACGCTGTGCATCAATTTTCCCTTCTGCACAAAGTAAACGGATGATAAGCTGAACAGTCGCCATTTCCAAACTGAAAAAAACAACCGGAACTTTATGATCAATTGCCGCATTGCGTGCAAGTGAAAGTGCGAGTGCCGTTTTTCCCATAGAAGGCCTGGCGGCGATAATAATTAAATCGGATTTCTGAAATCCGCCCAACATATCGTCCATGTCCATAAATCCTGTTGGCACTGCAATGTTTTTATAATCTTTTGAATGAATTGCATCAATATATTCAAGGGCATCGCGCACCGCCTGATCCATATCTTGATAGGATTTTTTAAGATGCTCTTCCGTAATTTCAAATATTTTTCGTTCGGCATTATCTAAAATATTGAAAGCATCTTCCGTTCCGTCATATGCTTCCCTGGCAATATCGTGCGAAGTAGTAATAAGTTTTCTGAGTATTGATTTTTCTAAAATTATTTTTGCATGATACTCAACATTAGCCGCCGAAGAAATATTCTGCGAAAGTTTACTAAGATAAACCACTCCACCGGTTTGTTCCGCAGTGCCCCGCCGTTTTAATTCTTGATACAGCGTTACGGTATCAATCGGCTCATCAGCGTTGAACAGATCGAGCATAGCTTCAAAGATCAAACGGTGTTCTTTTAAATAAAAACTTGTGGGATTAAGCAGTTCTATTGCTTTAGGCACAGCCTCTTTTTCAATAAGCATTGCGCCAAGAACAGCCATTTCTATTTCAGGCGCTGCTGGTGGTTTTACATCAGAAGGAATTCTTTGAAGCAGTTCGGTATTTTGTGTATTTTTTTTTGCCATAAACTTTTTACAAGTAGTAAGTGAAAAGTAACAAGTGGAAAGTAGCATTTATTCATACTCTACTTTCAACTTTTTACTTTTTACTTTTTATTTTACATTTCATCATATAATTTCCTGAAAAATTGTACATCTGCCCAGCAGTCTTTTTTCCAATTCGGATTTCGCAACAATGCTGCCGGATGATAGGTAACTACAACTTTAATCTCACCTACTTGATGGACTTTATTACGCATTGCACCGAGTGATTCTTTTCGTTTAAGAAGACTAACGGCTGCCGTTGTTCCCAAACAGAGAATAAGTTTTGGTTGAATAATTTCAATTTGCTTGTGAAGATAGGGAATGCAAGTCTCAATTTCTACCGGGTTGGGAGTTCTGTTCCCCGGCGGTCTGCATTTAACAATATTTGCGATGTAAACTTCTTCCCGCTTAAATGAGATCGCTTCTAAAATTTTTGTGAGTAATTGTCCTGCTCTTCCCACAAAAGGGATTCCCTGTTCATCCTCATCTGCACCTGGACCTTCGCCTACGAGCATTACTTTAGCATTTGGATCACCGACACCGAAAACAAATTTGTTACGGGTTTTACCTAAAGGACATTCCAAGCATTCACAAATTTCTTTATAATACTGTGTGAGTTTTTCAGTGGAATCTGTTCCAAACGATGAGTTTGAAACGGAAAGCGATTCAATCTTTTTGAGGGAAGGAGAAATTTTCTTTTCAACTTTGTTTGGAAAGTCTTTTCCCACGTTCAGGTCAGGCTCAGTTAAAATTGTTTTACGGAAAAGTTCATCACCATACAATTCTTTTTGCACAAGTAATGATTCTATTATTTTTTGTTTTGCCGATGTCATTTCAGATGAAGTTTTGTCAAAAAAAATATAAAGTAAAAAAGTTGAAAGCAACGAGTTCTTTCTTTCCACTTTTTACTTTACCTTGCGACTCGTCGCAATTTAGAACTATATAGTTTTATTCCTTAAATCGAATTCAATATTCCCGTCAAGCAGTTCATTCAAGGCTTCAATA
This sequence comes from Ignavibacteriaceae bacterium, assembly GCA_023229425.1. Classification (GTDB taxonomy): domain Bacteria; phylum Bacteroidota; class Ignavibacteria; order Ignavibacteriales; family Ignavibacteriaceae; genus UBA1563. The sequence goes on along the minus strand of JALNZG010000012.1, from coordinate 28,209 downwards.
TGCGGTTTTTTTCTTTTTTCAAATTTCAACGATAAATTAAGCTGTGCAGGATTATCAAAATCTTCGCTATCATCGTCAGCGCTTATACTGGTTGTGGGAACGGTTGCCAGTAGGGCATTGAATTCAATTTTACGGTCATCGTTAATTGCGCGGGCTTTTTTACCGGCAACAATTATTCCTTCATAAACATTCGCAACGCGTTTATCAATTATTCGTAAATCTATAGGGGTTACACTCATTTGGTCATCTCCTCTTTTGTTATTTTTTCTATCAGTTCTTTTAATTCTGAAATAGCTGTATTTAAATTATTATTGGTTATAAAATAGTCAAATTTATCCTTAAGACTCAATTCCATTTTTGCCCTCTCAATTCTTTTCTGAAAATCTATTTCACTTTCCGTTTTTCTTTCCCGTAGCCGTTTTTCCAATTCTTCCAAACTTGGTGGAAGAAGATAGATCATTATTGCTTCGGGATATACTTTTTTAATTGAAAGCGCCCCTTTTACATCAACTTCTAAAAGAATCGATTTCTCTTCCGAAATTACTTTTTCAACAAAAGTTTTTGGCGTTCCGTAGAAATAATCGTAAACTTTTTCCCATTCCACAAATTCATGATCATTAATTTTTTGTTGAAAAGTTTCTTCGCCTATAAAAAAATAATCAGCTCCATCCCGCTCATTAGGTCTTTTCTCACGAGTAGTTGCAGAAATTGAATAGACAACATCCGGCAAAATTTTTAAAATGGATCTGATAATAGTCGTTTTACCGGTTCCACTTGGCGCAGAAAGAACAATGATGTTTCCAACTTTTTTCTTCACTATTCAATATTCTGAATTTGTTCGCGAATTTTTTCAACTTCTTCTCTAATGGAAACAGAATGATGCGTTATTTCAGCCGATAACGACTTTGAAGCTATGGTATTAGCCTCCCGGTGCATCTCCTGGCAAATAAAATTAAGCTTTCTTCCGGCTTCATCACCAACAGAAAGTATTTCCGAGAAATATTTTAAATGACTTTTAAGCCGGACACATTCTTCGGTAATGTCTGATTTTTCCGTAAGTAGTGCAAGTTCAAATTCTAAACGATCTGAATAGTTTTGAATATCTTTGATTATCTGTTGAACTCGCTCTTGCAGTTTTAGAAAATACTCTTGAACAGAGTCTCGATGGATCTTTTCAATTTCTGCTAATGTATCGGAAATAACTTTTGCTCTTTCAAATAAATCTTTTAAGAGGGTTTGTCCTTCAACTTTTCTCATTTCGATTAATTGATCGGCAGCTTCTGAGATACAATTTTTTAAGACTTCGAAATGCTCATCTGAGAATTCAAGAAAATCCGGAGAAAAAAGTTCCTTAAAATTAAGAAAATGCTGAATCTGAATTTTCTCTTTGATCTTTAGAGTTTTCTTTATCTGTTTCAACATCTGAGCTGTTTCAAACAATTTGGCTTCATTTAAAAGCGCATCTTGTCCGGCACCAAATTTCACAGAAATTGAAAGACTGACTTTTCCCCGCTTAATTTTTGTTCGGATAAGTTCTTTTATCTCAAATTCTTTAGCAAACAGACTGCCTGGTAGTTTCGCCGAAACCTCCAGGAATCTATTGTTCACGCTTTTTAACTCTACTTCAAAAGAAAAACCGTTGAATGCAGCAACAGCTTTGCCGTAACCGGTCATACTTAAAATCATAATTCCTACCTCAGATAAACCGAAAATCACAAAAAGCAATTCGCCAGGCGAACAAAAAATCAAAAGGAATTTGTTATTTGGGATTTATTATTTGTTTTTTCTACTAATGGGTACAAAAATAAAGAAAAACCGAGAGGTAACCAAGCCATTAAAACGCTTCCCCTATACCGAAATGAAATTCCATCAAATCGAAGAATTTTCGCTTAAAAAGCCGTTTATCAGAGTACGGGTCGTAGGATTTAAAGCCAAAATCTATCCGAAACGGTGCAATCATGGTGTAATATCTAAATCCAAAACCTGAGGCAATAGCAATTTCACTTATTCTTGTTTTTTTAACATTGCTCCACGTATTCCCAAAATCTACAAAAGTTGTTACTCCGATTGATTCGGTTAGCTTATATCTGTACTCGGTTGAAGCTTCCAGTAAAAAACTTCCCCCCTCAAGAAGTACTGATTCCATTGTATTGGTAGCTTCATTCAAAACCGGAACTTCAACCTTTGGAGAAAGCTCACGAGCGCGCCATCCCCTTATTGAGTTGCTGCCGCCTGCAAAAAACTTTTTTGTTGTTGGAACATCGAGTTCATTTCCACGATAGGCGCGCAAGTAACCGGTTTTTAATTTTAATCCAAGTACCGAAGTTTCTTTTTTATTTGTTGCCAAATATTTTGCAAAAGTAATTTGTGTTTTGTAATAGAGCGGAGTAGTGTACGCTTTATTCGTTATGCGGGAAATGAAATAAGGAATTGAATTGGCTTCCTCTAAAGCAACTGACAAATTATACCCATTAGCAGGGAAAAGAGGATTTAGTGTTTTAATTGAACGAAGATCCAACCCAAGAATTGATAACGTTTGACTTCTTGTTAATTCTCGGTCGGTAAGAAAGAAGATTTCATCTGCAATTTCAATATTATAATATGAAGACAAGAAATTGATAAAACTCTTAGCTGGTAATTCAAATTCAAAACTGAGTTTACCGCCGTAATTTCTTTTGTTAGAAACCGCATCTTTCCGGAGAGTAAAATATCCTTCGAGAATTCCGAAAATTGGTTTATTAAAAACATATGGTTGTTCAATTTTTAATTTTGAATCGAAATAACCCGCCAACGAAGTATCTCTTAAAGTAAAAGCTTTTATCACTTTTCCGAAATTAATTTGCCATAAATCTTGAACACCGAAAGCACTTGTTAACGTTAATTTTCTTGCATGTCCTAAAAAATTTTTACGTATAAAGGTTGCACCCAAACCAAGATTAAAAGTACTTTGCTGATTGTTCATAATCAATTCGGGGGCAAGTTCATTCATTTTGCCGATACTGCCGACAACTTTTAGAGGAACAAAATGTCCTGAAGTGTCTTCGGTTATGGGAATAACTTGCACATAATTGAAAAGTCCGGTTCGATATAAACGAACCTGGCTTTGCCGGATTTTTTCTGAATTATAAAATTCATCTTGTTTGATACCGACAAGGTCTTTTAACAAATCCGTTTCAACAAAGTCGCTTCCTTCACCTTTCTTTTCAATTTGTACTTCGCTGATTTTGTACCGCAGTCTAAGTTTGAAATAGACATTGACATTTGCCCGGTTATCAATCGTATCTTTTTCAATAATAGAACTATCAAAAGCGGCAAGCATATACCCGGAAGTATTCAAATTGTAAATGATCGCATCAATATTGCTCTTTAAAAGAAATTGGGAAAATTGTTCTTTTTTTGAAATGTTAAAATCCTTAAATATTGCTTCGGTTAATTCTTTCGGTAAAGCTTCCAAACCGATCAATTTAATTTCTGAAAATGTGGATGCTTGCCTTTCTTTAATTTGAAAAGTTACCGAAGCATTTCTTTGAACAGTATCAATCTTAAATGTGTAAGAAAAATTCGCCTTAAAAAATCCGTTTACATTGTAAAAATTATTTAACGCAGTAATATCCTCGTGAAGAGAGAGACTATCAAAATAAACCGCCTCTTTTCCTATACTACTGCTAATCGAATTGAGAAATTTCCAGAACCAGCTGGGTGTTTCTTTTGATGAAATAACATCTCGAAGCAATGAGGAAGAATATGTGGAATTGCCGATAAAATCTATGGAAGTAAGTTCAACCTTATTCGCCTCTTGAGCAGACGTAAAAGAAAAAGAAATAAAAATTGCAAATAAAAAAAATGTTTTTGTCAAAGGTGGCAACGGAATTTATTCTGATGAAATATCTTTTTGACTAACTACAAGTTCGGGGTAATCAATTTTGAACAGATTTAGGAAAAAATCTTTCACCTTTTGCTCCCCGCAATTCTTTGAAAAGAAAAGAGCAGCAGGTTTATTGGCGCTTATAATTAAGTGCGTATAATATGTTTGTTTCTGCGGGAAATCAACGAGATAAGCAAATATTTCTCCTCCGCTTGAGCCTATATAAAAACTCCCCGAGTTAAAATAAAATAGATCGTAAGAAATGGAATCTAGTCGCTGGGTTGTACAAATACTCTCTGTTGTTGACATCTCCGGGAGAAAAACTTCATCTTTCTTTTTTAAAGAGTCTGAGGATAAAAGTTGAATTTTCAAACCCCATTTATCCGTCTTCGACGGTTTCGTTTCTTTTACTGCTAATATTTCTTTACTTGAATCGGTATCAAACTGACTGTATAATGCAACTTCCGTTTGAGGATCAAAGTTTTTCTTGAGATGAGCAAGAAGCATTTGATTGTCGCTAAGATAATCTTCAATTGGAGTAGATGGGTTTTTCGATTCACTATCACAGCCAATTAAGATAAGTAAGAATAGAAAAATAATTCCGGCTAATACTGTTTTATTTAATGATAACAACTTCTGTTCCTTTCGTTATAACGTTATAAAGTTCGTCAATATTTTCGTTACTAACGGCAATTGAGCCGTCAGTCCAATTAAATACAAAGGGCAAATTCTTAAAGATAAAATTTAATTCGCCTATACCGTGTATTCCAACATTTCCGCCGAGTTTTGTTCCGGCGTTCACACAATTTCCATAATTATTATCGAACCGTAGTTTTTCATATTCGCTTTGGCTAATGCTTCCACTCGTCAAACCGGTTTCAACATCTTGTAGGTTTGGATATGTTAACTTAAATTGTTTCCAATACTTGTGCTTAGTAAATATCTCGCAAATTTTATATGTGCCGATGGGGGTAGCATTGTCTTCTGCATTACTTTTTTGCCGGGGATTTCTGCCAAATACGGCGCGGTATTTTTTTACTAAGAGCGTATCAGAATACAGAAATAGTTCAAAAGTATTCCGGTTAATTACAATTCTAGCGTTTTCGACTTTTACTAAACCTTTCATCGCCATTTCTTGTTGAAGAGGTTTTTCTCTTAAATTAAGGAGAATCCCGTATGATACACATCCGGTTAAAAAGAGGATTAATCCTCCTGTAAATAATAGAACATTTTTAACCATTGATTTTTCTCATTTTACGAAATCTTCAATAGAAAGTTAGAAAATTTTGAGGAAAGATTTTAGTTGATTGAAAAAATAATAAAGTGAAGTACATTTAAAAAAATTCCCGCACGGGGCGGGAAAGAATTCAAGGCTCCAGAATAATCCTTAAACTTCCATTATTTCTTTTTCTTTATGTTTAAGGATCTCATCAATCAATGCGATATGTTCGTTGGTTAATTTTTGTGTTTTATCTTCAGCATCTTTTAATTCATCTTCCGTAATCTTTTTTTCTTTTTCTGCTCTTTTCAAATGTTCGTTCCCATCCCGCCTGACGTTACGGATCGCAATTCTAGACTCTTCACCGAATTTTTTAATAAGTTTTACTAAATCTTTTCTTCTTTCCTCAGTTAAAAGAGGAATAGGAATTTTCAAATTAGTTCCGTCACTTACGGGGTTAAGACCTAAATCAGCATTAAGAATGGCTTTATCAATCACTTGAATTTGTGATTTGTCCCAGGGCGTAACAGACAAAGCGTGACTGTCTAAAACCGTAACGTTAGCAACTTGCCGAAGTGGAGTAAGTGTTCCATAATAATCGACTTTAATATTATCCAGCAAAGCTGTAGTTGCTTTTCCGGTTCTGATCCTGGATAATTCACTTCGCAACGCATCAATGGATTTATCCATTTTTGATCTTGTTTCTTTAAGTATCTGTTCCATAAAAACCTCAAAATGTTTCAAAGTAGTAGTAAAAAAATAATAAAATCTTTTTATTCTTGCACTACCGTGCCGACATTTTCTCCTTTAATTAGTGCAGTCAAATTTCCGGGTTTATCCATATTAAAAACTACAAGAGGTAATTTGTTTTCCTGGCACAAACTGATGGCGGTTAGATCCATTACGCGAAGATTTTTCTTTAAAATATCGATGTAAGAAATCGAATTGAACTTTAAAGCGCCGGGTACTTTTTCCGGATCAGCATCAAACACACCGTCAACACGGGTTCCTTTAATAATAACATCAGCTTCCATTTCAACCGCACGTAATGATGCTGCGGTATCAGTACTGAAATAAGGATGCCCAGTGCCGGCGCCAAAAATAACAATACGTCCTTTTTCTAAATGACGAATTGCTCTTCTCCGGATATAAGGTTCGGCAATCTCATCCATTTTAATTGAACTCATTAATCGGGAATAAGTACCTTTTTTTTCAATTGAATTTTGAAGAGCTAATGAATTGATAACGGTTGCGAGCATTCCCATTTGATCTCCGGTAACTCTCCCGATACCTTGATCGCTGGCGTTAAGACCACGGAAAATATTTCCTCCACCAATCACTACTCCAATTTGAACTCCAAGTTTATTTATGGCGATAATTTCATCCGCAAAAAAATCAAGAACTTCAGGATCAATACCGTATCCCTTTTTCCCCATTAATGATTCGCCGCTTAACTTTAGAAGAATTCTTTTATACTTGAGTGTCTGCATATTATTTCCTTTAAACATAAAAAAAGGTCTTACGTAATGAAGACCTTTTATAAAGAGTTATTTTTTTTCATCACTAAGATGATAACGCAGAAATGAATTTATCTTCACTTCAGTACCGGCTTTTGCGTTTATTTCTTTTAAGAGATCGCCAACCGTTTTTGTATTATCTTTAATGAACGCTTGTTCATTAAGACAATTTTCCTGATAGAATTTATTAATTCTACCAGTTGCAATTTTTTCAAGAATTTGTTCCGGTTTGCCTTCTTTTCGTGCAAGCTCTTTATAGATTTCAATTTCTTTGTCTATAACATTTTGGTCAACTTCTTCACGATATACTGAAAGCGGTTTCATAGCAGCAACTTGCATAGAAATATCTTTTGAAATGCCGGTAAGTAGATCAAATTTATCCTCGGCAATATTTCCAAAAGTAATGATAACACCCAATTTTGCACCGGGATGAACATACTCTGCAACATACCCATTTTCAGCAGTGGTAATTCCGATGCGGGATATAACTACTTTTTCTCCGATTTTTCCAACAATTTCGTCTAATTTAGTTTGAAGAGAGACCTCCTTAGCAAATAATTCATCAACTGAAGTAGGTTTATGAAGTTGAGTTTTTTCTAAAACAAAATTTGTAAAAGCAATAAAGTCATCCGACTTAGCGACAAAATCCGTTTCACAATTCACCTCAACAATGAAACCTGTCTTTTTATCTTCAGAAATTGACGTAAGTACAACGCCTTCATTAGCGGCTTTATCAGCGCGTTTAGCGGCAACTGCAGCTCCCTTTTTTCTTAAAATATCAATAGCTTTTTCTATGTTACCTTCGGCTTCAGTTAAAGCTTTTTTACAATCCATCATTCCTGCACCTGTTTTAAGGCGCAGTTCATTTACATCTTTAGCAGTAATTGCCATTTTAATGATCCTTCTTCGCACCCGCCTCACGACAAGGCAGGAAAATAATTATTTAGATACTTCTTTATTTTCTAATTCTTTTTCTTTTTTCACTCGTTCGGTTGAAGCGCCTTCCTCAGCTTTAACTTCTTTCCCTTTTGCTTCGCCTTCGATACATGAATCAGCCAACAACTTAGTTATTAACTCGATTGTCTTAACAGCATCATCATTTGCCGGGATAACATAATCTATTGGATCAGGATCGCAGTTTGTATCTACAACAGCATAAACAGGAATATTAAGTCTTTTGGCTTCCTGCACGGCAATCGATTCTTTCTTCACATCAACAACGAAGAGTGCATTTGGAAGTTTGTTCATATTCTCAATACCTTCCAACACTTTTTTCAGCTTATCTTTTTCACGTGAAAGGAATAATCTTTCCTTCTTAGTAATTTTCTCAAACGTACCATCAATTTCCTGCTTTTCAATTGAATGGAGTCTCTTAATACTTTTTCTTATTGTAGAAAAATTAGTAAGCATCCCACCGAGCCAGCGTTCAGTAACCCAATATTGGTCACTACGTCGGGCTTCAGTTTCAATAATATTTTTTGCTTGTTTTTTTGTGCCGACAAACAAAACTTTCTTCCCTTCGGAAGTAAGATTGAATATTTTCTCTGCGGCTGATTGTAAGAGAGCTTGAGATTTTTTTAAATCGATAATGTGAATCCCGTTTTTTTCCATAAAAATATATGGTTTCATTTTGGGATTCCAGCGACGGGTCAAGTGTCCGAAATGGGCGCCTGCTTCAATAAGAGTAGTGAGATCTACTTTGTTCATAGAATATGCTCCTGTTTTACTTCTACTTTCTTCTACTTTACCTTTCACCCCCGCATAAGGCGGGGACACAGGAGGTAAATCTGAAAGTATGGATGATTAATTAAATACTTAAAAAAATTATCTTTTAGAAAATTGAAATCTTTTTCGTGCTTTTGGTTGTCCGTATTTTTTGCGTTCGACCATTCTCGGGTCTCTTGTCATAAATCCGGCTTCTTTTAATTTTGGACGATAATTTCCATCAATAGATTCAAGCGATCTTGCAATTCCTAAACGAATTGCCTGCGCCTGACCGGTTATTCCGCCGCCAGCTACTTTAGTAGAAACGTCATATTTCCCTTGAGTATCGGTAACAATAAAAGGTCCAAGAATATCTTCGCGACTAACCGCTTCAGGGAAAGCTTGTTCAAATGCTTTACCGTTAACGGTAATAATTCCGGTTCCGCTTCTCAGAATAACACGAGCTACAGCTGTTTTTCTTCTTCCAACAAAAATTTGATCTGCCATTTCTTCTCCGTTAAAAACTTAATACTTCTGGTTTTTGAGCTGAATGTGGATGTTCTGCTCCACGGTACACTTTTAATTTTTTGAAGATTTGTCTTCCTAATCTTGTTTTCGGAAGCATTCCTCTTACGGCAGTTTCTATAACCCATTCAGGTTTTTTAACTGTCATTTCTTTATATGCTCTTTCTTTTAATCCGCCGGGATAACCGCTGTAATGATAATAAGTTTTCATCTCTTGACGTTTAACGGCAATTTTTACTTTTTCGGCATTAACAACAACTACAAAATCACCGGTATCCATATTTGGAGTAAAAGTGGCTTTGCTTTTTCCGCGAATTACGCGGGCAACTTGTGAAGCTAATCTTCCTAACGTTTGATCCTTAGCATCAACAATATACCATTTTTGATTAGCATCTTCAGGTTTAATAAATCTGGTCAATTTTTCTTGTTTCACGTAAAATTCCTCCGAATATTTAAATTCGTTTTTATAAAGGCTTTAAAAATAAACTTCCAAGACTAAAAAGTCAATTATTTTGAATAGCAATTTTACGAATAAAAATCGGGATTTGCTAAAAAATTGAGCTTCCAAAATCAAAAGATTGAACAATTCCCCAGAAAGACGGCAAAAAACGATAAAAAGGCTCTTTTCCCTTTACTATAAGTTTTATAATAAAATCTTCATCAATGTCGGTTTTAATGTAAATAATTTGCGAGAAAATCCCTTCAAGCTCCTCCGGAGCGTTAAAGTAATACTCATAATTTGAATTTTGTGCTTTCTCGCTATAGCGGGATGGATTAAATAAGTATTTTTCAACTACCTCAAGGTGAACATAAGGAGGCGGATTAAAAATTTGTGGATCGCCATAAAAAGTTACACCATCCAATTTCTTTTTTACATTTTGGTCAATGTACGTCCAGCCTACAGGGAACTTCAGCCTTACATTCAACGAAGTTTCTGAATAATATTGCGATAAAAAGGTTGTATCGGCATTTGCAAATGGAGAAGAAAGTCCTCCTGTGACCGAGACAGGAGTCGCTGCAGAAGTTTCACTTTTCTGGAGCAGTTTATTCCCTTCAATTATTCCCGGGTTTATATTAGAGGAATTGGAAAAATTGTTTTCAAACAAAAAGCGCATTTTTGTAGCCATTGATTTCTGCACACTATTACTTGAAATAAAAATTCCGCTCCTTAAGGCTATTGCTAAAAACAACAGCAATAAGTGAACCCCGACTGAAATTCCGAAACCTAAAAGAAAATCGTCTTCTTCGTGTATATTAAAAATTATTTTTCCCAAATCCATTCATTCCTTTTCTTAGCGCTCCAAAAATAGTAATTTTAATCTTGAATTTCGCTCACTTTTTAAGGAACTGTTTTAATGCGATTTTTAGTTACAGGTGGAGCCGGCTTTCTCGGGGTAAATTTAGTCCGCTATTTATTAAATAATAATCACAATGTAACATCGCTTGATATTGTTGATTTTAATTATGAAGACGTTCAAAATAAATTAAAAATTATAAATGGGGACATCCGAAATCAGTCTATTGTTGAAGAAGCTGTGGAAAACATTGATATTGTTGTGCATACCGCCGCAGCCCTTCCGCTCTACTCCGAACAAGATATTTTTTCTACTGATATTAACGGAACAAAAAATTTACTTGAAGCTTCTATTAAAGCTGGAGTAAAACGATTTATTCATATTTCATCCACAGCGGTTTACGGAATTCCCGATCACCATCCCTTATTTGAAACTGATAAACTTGATGGCGTTGGACCATACGGGAAAGCAAAAATCCTCGCCGAAGAAGAATGTTTAAAATTCAGAAAGCAAGGAATGTGCGTTCCAATCCTTCGTCCAAAATCATTTATTGGTCCGGAAAGACTGGGAGTCTTTGATCTGCTCTACGATTGGGCGAAAGACGGTAAAGGTTTCCCAATGATAGGAAGCGGCAACAACCGCTATCAACTACTTGATGTTGAGGATTTATGCGAAGCAATTCATCTTTGTGCTACTCTTGATGAAAAAATTGCTAATGAAACTTTTAATATTGGCGCGAAAGAATTCACCACGATGAAGGAAGATTATCAAGCAGTTTTAGATTTCGCTGGCTTTGGTAAAAAGATAATTGGTTTACCGGAAAAGCCAATCATTCTAATTCTAAGATTTTTAGAAGCGTTAAAATTATCTCCGCTTTATAAATGGGTATATGAGACTGCTTCAAAGGATTCATTTGTATCAATTGAAAAAGCAGAAAAAATTCTCGGATACAAACCGAAATTTTCCAATAAAGATGCGCTGCTTCGCAACTTCAAATGGTATTTGGAGAATGTGGACAAGATTCAAGCGGCAAGCGGAATTTCACACCGGGTAAGATGGAAACAAGGCATCCTACGTATCGCAAAGTTGTTTTTTTAGAGGCAGTTATGCATGAACAAAAAACAGTTTTTAGATCATGGAACAAAAATGATTTCGAACAAGTGTATAAAATTTTGCAAGAATCGTGGAATGAAGCTTACGCATCTTTCATTCCGAAAGAAGATTTGAATTTTTACCTCAACCAAACCTACAATACGAAAAAATTAGAAGAACTATTCGACAAGAAAAATGTGTTTTGTTTTGTTGCTGAAGTTGATGGAATCGCCGTCGGCTGGTTGAAATTGTCGATCGATGAAGCAGAGAAGAGATTTTATCTTTCATCCATTTACGTTCTGCCGGAATTTCAAAAACTAAAAATCGGAAAGCAGCTAATGGACATCGCTTTTGCAACCGCCAAAGAAAAAGGGTTTCCCGAAATTTGGATTGGCGTTATGGATAATAATATCAACGCTCTCCAATGGTATGAAAAAACAGGATTCGTTTTTGAAGAAAAACTTCCCTTTAAAATGGGGAACACTGAAGTTCAGCATTTTATTGGAAGAAAAATCCTTTTATAAAATTTTCTTTTTATACCGTATCTTTGCAAACAAAAATTTAATTTCACGAGGAAAAAATGAACAAAAAAACCGATTACTTAAAAAAGACGATCCGGCATTTTGATATGAAACAACACAACGTTGTACCATTAGTTGATGCAATGGAAAGTATGGCTTTTCAATCGAGAAACCTTTACCGCGCATCTAAAATTTATGACATGATGTTGAACGATAAAGAATGTACTGTAATTCTTACACTTGCCGGAAGCTTGTTTAGCGCAGGTTTGAAGAAAATTGTTTACGATATGATTATGAACAACATGGTTGACGCTATCGTTTCTACCGGCGCAGTTATGGTTGACCAGGATTTCTTTGAAGCGCTTGGTTTTAAACATTATCTCGGCACACCATTCAGCGATGATAATAAACTCCGCGATTTGATGATTGATAGAATTTATGATACCTACATTGATGAAGAAGAACTCCGCATATGCGACGAAACGACTGGAAAGATTTTAGACGGCTTAGAACCGCGTCCTTACTCATCACGCGAATTACTATATGAATTTGGAAGATATTTAGAAAACAACGGCGGACCAAAAGTTGATGATTCGGTTATTTATGCAGCATACAAAAAAAATGTCCCGATTTTTGTTCCTGCATTTTCTGATTGCTCCGCCGGTTTTGGATTTGTAATGCACCAAACAAAAAATCCCGCCAAACATGTTTCACTCGATTCGGCAAAAGATTTTCTTGAACTTACTAAAATTAAATTAGCAAGCAAAGATACCGGTATCTTTATGATCGGTGGCGGCGTTCCAAAAAACTTTACACAAGATATTGTTGTTGCTGCTGACCTTCTTCAAGAAAATGCGCCAATGCATAAATACGCTGTTCAAATTACCGTTGCCGATGAAAGAGACGGCGGACTTTCCGGCTCTACTTTGAAAGAAGCAAGTTCATGGGGAAAAGTTGAAACAACTTACGAGCAAATGGTTTTCGCTGAAGCTACGCTTGCAATGCCACTAATTGCCGGATATGGATATCACAAAAAGAATTGGGAAAAGAGAAGCGGGAAAGAATTTACAAAACTTTTTGCTGTTGAAACTGCAATATTGTAAGATTTGTGCATAAAAAAACCTCCAAGTTTCTAAAAGCCTGGAGGTTTAATTTTTTTCAGCCAAGGTAACAGAACAGAAAATTAAATTCACATCGCAATAATTTTAATTCATTTTTCTAATTCTTACTTTACAATCTTTCTTGTCTTTCAAAAGTTTAACTAATTCATTCACATCTGTATTTCCATAATGGTAAGGATAAAGAATTTTCGGGTTAAACATTTTAACAGCATCTGCAACCATAGCCGGAGTCATAGTATAAGGCAAATTCATAGGGAGAAAAGCGATATCAATTCCTTTAAGATTTTTCATCTCAGGAACATTTTCGGTATCACCGCCTATATATACTTTTACATTTGCAAAAGTCAGCACATATCCGTTCCCCATTCCTTTAGGATGAAAAGCTTCTCCCGTTTCTCTTTTGTTAATTATGTTATAAGCTGGCACTGCTGAAATTTTAATTCCTTTGAATGAAGTAGTATCACCATTCTTTAGAATGGAACCGTCCGCCGCTTTTGGAAGTGCCGCTTGATTGCAGAATAATTTTGTGTCATCTTTTTTTATCATCTCAATTGCTTTCGGATCAAGATGATCGCCATGCTGATGAGTAATTAAAATCAAATCGGCTTTTGGTAATTTGGAGTAATCCGCGTAACTACTGACCGGATCGATATAAATTATCTGGCTATTAAATTCAAACATTAACGTAGCATGTTCTATAAAAGTTATCTTAAGCTCACTGGCTGATGTTTTTATTATATCAGTTTGAAAATTATTCTGTGCTATTAAAATATTCCACAACACCAGAAAAATGATTACTGCGGACTTTGATTTAAACATTAGTAACTCCTTGTTTCTAAACCATGATTACATCATATAAATTTTTCATTCAACCATATTTTATTGCTTATTGAATACCCACAAAAAATAATTTATTTTAAAATTTGCACTATCACTTTACTAACCCCTTAAATCATTAATCCTTGCACTTCAAGCTGTTTTTATTCCTAGCCAACCGGATAATTGTTTCTTATTCTGAAAATAAAAATCTGTTCCTAAGCCGATACCAAAACCAATTAATATACCGTACCGCGCCATGATATAAATAAATTCTATCGGCGGAAAACCTGAATTTGTGTTTACCATATAGACAATAATTCCGCATGCAGCATTTATTAAACCGTAGATCAAAGCCAAAGCAAAACACCTTAAATAAAGTTTTATTTGTGGATTCTTTTTTATGAATTGGTAATAAAGCTTAACAGAAAGAATTACACTCCCTATAAAAAAAACATCTCTTATTACGTAGGTTATCGATAACGATCTTCCGGAAAAAATAACAAGATTCAGAAATAGTATTAATATTATCCCGAAAATTTGTTCCTTAATAGACTTATATTCTAATAAGCTAAAGAATAAAGCTCCAATAAACCCGTTAGCCACAAACTGAAAATTCGATTGTGTCGGGATAAAAATTGAAGTGTTGAAAAAAACAAACCCTATTAAGATACTTCCCAACAATCCCCCTAAAGTCATTAAAAAAATTTGATCCATTTTACCTGATTTCACACCAAGCCTCTTTCTTTTATGATACTTGCTGATTCAAATTTATACTGCACCATTTTGTTAACAACAATAATTATTAAGTGTTCCCTATCCCAATTATGCACCGATTTATTCAAACTTCCAAATTCGTAATTATTCTACTCCGGTATTTCATGCGTCAGACAATGCAGCGTTCCCAATCCCCAAACCAAATCAACCGTATGGATGCCGATAACTTTTCTATCCGGAAAAAGTTCGGAAAGAATTCCTAAAGCCGTTCTATCTTTCTCATCATTAAAAGTTGGAACAAGCACTAATCCGTTTGCAACATAAAAATTTGCGTAACTTGCCGGAAGTTTCATTCCGTCAAACATCAAAGGTGAAGGCATGGGAAGCGAGATAACTTCTAACTTGTCTCCGGTTGCAGTAGTTTCACTCTGCAACCGTTCTTCGTTTTCATTTAACAAGAAATAATTCTCATCTTTTGGATTGTCTTCATGGCAAAGCACCACGGTTTTTTCATTTACAAAGCGGCACAAATCATCAACGTGTCCGTGCGTATCGTCTCCGGCAATCCCCTTCCCCAACCAAATGATTTTAGAAATGCCCAAATACTGTTTGAATATTTTTTCGTAATCGCTTTTCGTAAATCCCGGATTACGCGTCTGCGTTTTTTCATCAAGCAGACATTCTTCTGTGGTTAAAAGTGTTCCGCTCCCGTTCGAGTCAATTGCACCGCCTTCCAAAACAACATGACGATTTTTATAAGTTGCAAGTGTAAGGGGAAGATTTAGTGCGTGGGAAACTTGTTCCGGAATTTTCTTATCAAGTTTCCAGTTATCATACTTTGCCCAACCGTTAAAAAGAAAATGGACGGCTTCAGTTTTCTTATTTCGCTTTACAAATACGGGGGAAGAATCACGCATCCATCCTCTATCAGTCTTCTTAATTATAAATTGAATATTTGAAGGATCTATGTAGTTTTTCCAGAAGACTCTTTCAGCGCTTTTTTTATGAGCAGAATCATGAACGACAATCCAAATTTTTTCATTCCGGGAAAGGTAGCGCACAATTTCACCATACACCCATTGGATCGGAGTGAATTTGCCTGGCCAATCTTCTTTATTTGCAGGCCATGCAATTAATGTTGAATCATGTTGTTCCCATTCTGCCGGGAGCCGTACTGCTGCTGTTTTCATTTGAATTTTTCTTTTAAATTAATTCCCTGTGTAAAAATTACGGAAAATTTTAGAAACATTTAGGATTACTAGGGATGTATCCCAAACACTTTTATCATCAATAATATTTCAAATTTTTCCTTTCACCAAACGACAAAACAAGGTCAATTAAAATTGATAATGCAAAAGCTTTCATGTTTGTTTCTCTCATTCAATGAAAGTATTTTCACAGCGTATTAATTAAAAAATAATCTATTTAAAGGGAACGAAATGAAAGTGATAAAATTATTGGCGTTGATATTAATGATCTATTCAGTTGCTTTTGCACAGAATAAAAAACAGTCTGCAAAAAAAGAAACGCCGGCACCGGTAGTATTAAAAACCGCTGGAGATTCAATTAGTTATGCTATTGGTCAAAATGTTTTTGCCAGTTTGAAAGATCCGTTGATTCAACTTAATCTTGATGTCTTAATAGCTTCGTTAAAAGACGCAGCAAACGGAAAACCTATTTTGACCGAAGAGAAAACGATGCAATGTTTAACCGCCCTTAATCAAAAGATGCAAGAGCGACAAGCTGCTGTGCAAAAAGTTTCAGAAGAAAAAAAGCAAACAGAAATTGCTCCGGTCATTGAGAAGAATAAAAAAGAAGGGGAAGTTTTTCTTGAAGAGAATAAAAAGAAAGAAGGCGTTTTAACTACTGCAAGCGGACTTCAATATAAAATTCTTTCAAAAGGAAACGGCGCTTCGCCAATAGCTACAGATCAAGTAAAAGTTCATTATAAAGGAACATTACTCGATGGGAAACTATTTGACAGTTCGTACGATAGAAATGAGCCGGCAACATTCCCGCTTAATCAAGTAATTAAAGGTTGGACTGAAGGATTGCAGTTAATGCAAGTTGGTGATAAGTTCCAATTTTTTATTCCTTATAACCTCGCTTACGGTGAAATGGGACGCGGAGAAACGATTCCTCCGGCAACAGTTTTAACTTTTGAAGTTGAGCTGTTGGATATTGTAAAATAGTTTTCGATCTTCGTTAGAAACAAAAACATTTACTCTCTACCGAATAATTCAAAACATAAAACGTCCAGGATTTAAATAACTCTGGACATTTAGTTTTATATTCGGACTTTCGGATTTCAAAGTCACATCTTTTACTTCAATAGAATCATTTTCTTCGTTTCGAAGAATTCACCTATTCTTAGTTGATAAAAATATATCCCACTTGAGAGATTTTTGGTGTCGAATTCAACTTCATAATCACCGGCGGGTTTGTTTTCATTTACAAGTGTTGCTACCTTATTCCCAAGAACATCATAGGCATTAAGAACTGTCGTAAATGATACAACTGCTCCGCTTGGTACAGAGTACTTAATTTTTGTCTTCGAATTAAATGGATTTGGATAATTCTGCTCCAACAAAAAAGTATAATTGATCCCAGGCGGTGGGAGATGAATTTGTCTATCTATATCTACGCGTTCTGTACTCTTTAATAGTGAGCCAGAGTAAGTAAGATAAAGATATCCATTCGGATGAATCACCGGGAAGTCTCTCCCTAAATTAATGTTATGTTTAATGAATAATGAATCGTTATCTATTGTAGTTGAATACAAATTTTTACTAACTAAAAAAACTTTTCCATCGGAAGATGTAGTAATTCCTCTTTTCCAGAAATCGAAAAAGATTCCAAATCGTTTCCAAGTTAACCCATCATCTAAACTGCTATAAAGACCGTAGCCTCTATCTGTACCCCCCATATAAAGTGTCCCATTATTTGCTTCTGTAAAGCATACGAAATCAGCTCGGTGATAATCATAAACCATACTCCAATCCATCCCACTATTTATTGAACGATATAATCCTGCTTCTGTTCCAGCAAACAAAGTTCCATTTTTGCTAATGAAAAGAGACCAGGTCGTGTTGACAATAGAGGAAAAGCCATTAAATCTGCTTTGCCAAATCGAGTCATGATCCGGTAAGATCAAAATATTCCGAACTGTGGCTGCATAAATAGTTCCAACAGAATCAACAACAATATCCTCAACGTAACCTCCAGTCAAATCAGCGCTTAAAATAATCTTCCAAGTTTTACCTGTATCAAGAGATCGAAAAATTTCCCCTCGGTTACCGGTTCCCAAATAAATTTCATTCCTTTTCCCTACGGTTATAACTTCAATAAACTGCGATTGAAGTGAGTCTGGTAGAGAAAATGATTTTATCCAATTAACACCACCGTCAGTCGAAATGAAAAGGTTTCGAGTTGTCGCAAAATAAAAATTTCCACATGAATCGATTGTTAGCGAAGCAGCATAGTTATTGTCTAATTGTATGATTGAAGAGAACTGAAGTTGCGGATAATTCAATCCGGTAATTATAAAAAACAGAGAGAGAACTAATTTTTTCATTTTTCCTCCAACTAAAAATAATTAATCAATAAAACGTTTAGTGATCTTACCATAAGCGTCAATTCTTCTATCCCGCAAAAAAGGCCAGTTGCGGCGCACATCCTCTAAATGAATAAGATCAATTTCTGCGATCAAAATTTCCTCTTTATCCGTAGAAGCTTCCGCAAGCATAACTCCCTGCGGATCGCAAATAAAAGAAGAGCCCCAAAATTCAAGTCCCGCTTGTGACTCGACAGTTTTTTCAAAACCGACACGATTAACAGAAGCCACATACACACCGTTTGCAATTGCATGACTGCGTTGAATGGTTATCCACGAATCACGCTGAGTTTTTCCATACTTTTCTTTTTCATACGGATGCCAACCAATCGCTGTTGGATAGAAGAGCGTTGTAGCGCCTTGCAAAGCGGTCAACCGCGCACCTTCGGGAAACCACTGGTCCCAACAAATGAGTGTTCCGATCTTTCCGGTCTTTGTTTGAAATGCTTTAAATCCTAAATCACCCTGAGTGAAATAATACTTCTCATAGAATGCCGGATCATCGGGAATGTGCATTTTACGATATGTCCCGAGTATAACGCCATCCGAATCAATGATCACTGCTGTGTTGTGATAAATCCCGTTCGCCCGTTTTTCAAATACCGGAACAATAATGCTTACTTTATTTTCCTTTGCGGATTTTTGAAATGCTTTTGTAGAAGGTCCCGGAATAGTTTCAGCTAAATTAAAAAGTGATGTATCTTCTTTCTGACAAAAATATTGAGTTCTGTACAATTCCGGAAGGCAGACGACATTGACGCCTTGCTTAGCGGCTTTCTTTACCCATTCAACTGCTTTCTTCAAATTTTTATTAACATCAGCAGAAAAAGCAAGTTGAAGAAGACCGACAGAATAATTTTCTTTGTTTTTCTTTTTCATAACGGTTTCGCTTAGTTGTATCCATAAATGTTAATTAAAAGACCATTGAGGTCATATTCTTTACTTTTTTCGAGCATGCCATCCCGGTAAAATTCTTCTTTATATATTTTGCCGTCGTTAAAAAATTCTTTTACCCAGCCTTCAAGTACCCCATGGAAATAAAGCTCCATCCTTACAAGCTGTCCAACTTTATTATAAACTTTTTTATCGCCTGAGATTTCACCATCGCGATAATATTCTTCCGATTGCATTACTCCGTTTTCAAAATATTTTTGATAAACTCCGTTAAGAATTCCATTTTCATAATGGAAAGAAGATGCCAGATTTTCGTTTGGATAATATGTAAGAGCAATACCGTTTGGCTGACTGCGTTCAAATATTTTTTCTTCATTTAAGAGACCATTTTCATAAAACAATTTTTCGGCGCCAATCTTCTGCCCATTTGAATAGTCTGATTCATAGGAAACGGTTCCATTTTCATAGAACGAAAAAGATTTTCCTTGCAGAGTATCATTTGCATAATTCCATTCCTCCTTTAGGAATCCACTCTCGTAAAATATTTTCATCGATCCTGTTTTTTTACCGTCTTTAATAAAGACCTCTGATTTAAGCCCGCCGTTCTCAAAATAAGTTCGTTCATATTTTTCTTGCGATTCTTGTTTGCCAAGATAATCGTAACGAATGCGGTTAACAAGCTCGTCGTTGGCATATGTATCTTTTACACGAAGCAGTCCGGCAGAATCATAAATCAAAACATCTCCAATAATTTTATCGTTCACATACGTTGCTTCAAGCGCAGTTATTTTATTATCATGAAAAATTTTTGTCTTCCCATTCAGCATTCCATCAACAAAATATCTTTCAACCTCAACTTTACCGGAAGTAAAATATGTTTTTGAAATACCGTTCAACCATCCATTTTGATAAACCCATTCACCTTGAAGTTCACCTGTTTTGTAATAGGTTTTTGTAGTCCCTTCGAGCAAACCAACAAGATAGTTTTGTTCAGACCATAATTTACCATTCTCATAATACCAGTGGGCAAGTCCATCTTTCAATCCGTTGTGAAAAGTCCATTCAATGCTCAATAATCCATCTTCAAAATATATTTTTGAAATGCCTTCTTCTTTCCCATCTGCAAAGTTCCATTCTTTCCACACTTTTCCGGAAGGATAAAATTCCTTTAACATCCCATCAATTTTTCCGTTTAGATATTCTCCTTCAGTCTTAACTTGACCGCCTGGATAATAGGCTTTCTTCACTTCCTTTTGGTCGGTTTGCGCCAGGACTGAAGCGGAGATAATAACGAAGAGAAGAAATATATTTATAGTTTTTACCACTTTTATCTTTGAGTTTTTCGATGCAAAATTAAGATTATTTTGTGTGAGAATGAAATGGGAAAGATGGTTGATGGTTAAGGGATGATGGATGATGGAAAATCACTACAGATCTTTTAGGGTTCATCAATCTTGATTTTAGATTTGGGAAATATCTTTTGGATAAAACCATCGCATGAGTGAATGGTTGAATAATGATCATTGAAACTTCTCATAAAGTTAACCATTGAGTAATGCCTACAGAGCGCGGCGTAATCGCTAACTAAAACTTTTTTGATCTAAGAACAAGGATTAACGATTTTTGATTTTAGAAGTTAAATACAAATCAAAAATCGCTATTCGTTAATCCCCGACTGAGCCGGGCAGGCTTGTTTGTTAATCATGTCTAAAAAAACAAAAATTTGACCGAGGATATCATTCAACCACGCTCACTAGAATTAGTTCTTCCCGGATTTCTCCAACAACTTTTTCTTTGTGTATGCGATCAGTCCACCGGCATCGATAATCGCCTGACGCGCTAGCGGAAGCGGTTCAATTGCAAATTTCTTTCCGCTTGTTTTATTGATAATTTCTGTTTCACTTATTTCGAGTTCATCATTTTCATTTGCATCGATCGTCGGACAAATAATTGTGCGCAAACCAAGGTTAATTGAATTCTGCAAAAAGATCCTTGCAAAATTTCTTGCGACGATAATCAGTTCCCATCCTTTTAATGTTGATGCAGCCTGCTCTCTTGAAGAACCGCAGCCGAAATTATTATTCGCAACAATAACACTGTTGGGAGGAACTCGCTTGTTATTTAATTTCGCATTGAGTTCTGTTTCATCCATAAAAGCATATTGCGGAGTTTCAGTCGGAAGCACAGTTGCCATAAATCTGCCGGGATAAATTGTGTCGGTAGAAATATCATCACCAAATTTTGCTATTACAATAGAAGTCATTTTAATTTACTCCTTTCGATGGATCGGTAATGACGCCGGTAATAGCGCTTGCGGCAGCTACCGCCGGTGAACAAAGATAAACATCTGCATTGGGATTGCCCTGTCTTCCTTTAAAATTTCTATTCGTAGTTGAAAGGGAAATTTCTTTATCGCCCAGCGCTCCTTGATGAACTCCAAGACAGCATCCGCAGCCGGGATTCATCACCACCGCACCGGCACTAATAAAATCCATGATGTATCCTTGACTTAACGCATCTTTATAAATTTTCCAGGAAGCCGGAAAGATGAGCATTCGGGTTTCTTGATGAACTTTTTTTCCTCTCAAAATATTTGCAGCAATTTCAAGATCGTCAAGTCTTCCGTTAGTGCATGAACCAATAACGATTTGATTTATTTTTATTCCTACCACTTCCTCAATCGGCTTAACATTATCAACGGTATGTGGACACGCAATTTGCGGAGTGAGTTTACTAGCATCAATCTCAACGATCCGTTCATAATTTGCATCGGCATCAGGTAATACCATTTCAATGTCATCAGTTACACCGGCAACTTCGCGCAAGTAGCGAACAGTCTCTTCATCCGGAGGGACTATTCCGGCAGTTGCACCGGCTTCAACGCTCATATTACTAAGTACAAGTCTTCCTGAAGTTGACATATTTTTTATGGTTTCACCATGAAATTCAATCACTTTAAAGTTTGCGCCTTGCGCAGAAATTTTTCCGATAAGATGAAGAATAAGATCTTTTGGTGAAACGAACCCGGAAAGTTTTCCGGTAACCACAACTTTTATTGTTGCAGGAACTTCAACATTAAGAACCGTTCCGAGAGTCCACACGCTCGCCATTTCGGTTGCGCCGATGCCAAATGAAAATGCGCCGAGCGCTCCGTGAGTTGTTGTGTGGCTGTCTGTTCCAACTACAACATAACCGGGACGAATGTAGCCATTCTCCGGAAGAATTTGATGACAGATCCCCCCTTCATCTCCGCGGATGTCGTGAAATTTTGTTATGCCTTGCGCGACAACAAACTCACGTATCTTTTTATGATTTGTCGCTGTCTTAGCGCTTTCCGCAGGAATGCGGTGATCAAAGATGATCGCAATTTTAGATGGGTCCCAAACGTTTGGTTCAAGCCCGGTTCCGCTATAAATCTCTAAAAATTGGTTGATCACCAGCGCCGCGTTCTCGTGCGACATTGCAACGTCAACTCGCGGCTCAACAACATCGCCAATCTTGACGGATGCTTGTCCCGTTGCTTTTGCTAATATTTTTTGAACTATGGTCATTCCCATAAATTTATTTCTCCATTATTAATTAAAATATTTTCAATTCTTTTTTCTACTTCTGACTACTGAACACTGACAACTAACGACTAACTTCACACAATCCCTTTTTCTTTAAACGATTTCAGATCATCTTCCGTGTAACCAAACTCTTTTATCATTTCTTCCGTGTGCTGCCCAAGTGTTGGTGGCGGAGTTTCAACTTCGGCAGTTGTTTTGTTAAACTTTGCCGTCAAATTAAACAGTGGAATATCCCCGATGCCGGGAGTGTTAATTGTTTTCAGAGTTTCTCTATGCTTTATCTGTGGTTGATTTAACGCATCTTCCAACGATAAAATTTCACCTGAAGGAATTCCTTTTGCGTTCAGAACCTCAGCCCAATATTTTGTTTCCTTCGCTTTCAATTTTTCTTCAATGAGAGGAGTAAGTTCTTTCCGATTTTCCTTTCGCGTGTCTCTTTCTTTGAATCGCACATCTTCTTTTAACTCAGCAATCCCAAGAATATCGCACAGGTCGTGCCATTGCTCTTGCTTGTTTGCCGCAATGTTGATGTAGCCGTCTTTTGTAACAAATGTACCGGATGGAGCCGCGGTAAAATTATCGTTTCCCATCAAAGCCGGCTGCTGCCCACCAATTAATAGATTAGCGGCAACCCAGCCCATGTACGGCATAATTGAATCGAGCATTGCAACATCAATAAATTGTCCTTCACCCGTTTTCTCGCGAAAATATAACGCTCCCATAATTGCAAAAGCGGCATTCACTCCGCCGATTGTATCGCAGACGGGAAATCCGGCACGAAGCGGATTTAATCTTTCATCTCCGTTTACCGCCATCACTCCGCTTAGTCCTTGAATGATCTGATCGTACGCCGGTTTGAAAGCGTCAGGACCGGTTTGCCCGAATCCTGAGATTGCGCAATAAATAATTTTTGGATTTATCTCACAGAGTTTTTCATAAGAAAAGCCAAGACGCGCCATAACTCCCGGACGAAAATTCTCAACAACAACATCCGCAGTTTTTACAAGTTTACGAAAAATTTCTTTTCCTTCTTCAAACTTCATATTGAGAGTTAGAGATTTTTTATTCGCGTTCTGCGCGAGAAAACTTGTTCCCATTAATTTCTTGTTGTATTCCGTAACGATGCCAAGTTTACGTGCAAGGTCGCCGTCAACAGGATTTTCAATTTTGATTACCTCGGCTCCCGCAAGCGCTAAATGCAGCGTTGCGAAAGGTCCGGCTAAGACATTAGTTAAATCTAAAACTCTTATGCCATATAATAATTTCATATCATTAATTCCGGAGATTTGAATAAATTACAATTCTATTTTTTTCTACTACTGCCTACTGCCTACTGCCTACTGCCTACTGCCTACTGCCTACTGAATTCTTCCCGTCTTATAAATCACTCCCGGTAGTTCACGTTTAAAATACTCCACAGCTTCTTTGGAGATAGCTATCAAGTTTTCAAGTTTAATGTCATTCCGCAAATTCATTTTTTGAAAGAGATGAACTAAATCTTCGGTAGCGATATTTCCGGCGGCAACCGCGGTGAAAGGGCAGCCGCCCAATCCGGCAAAAGATGATTCAAAATATTTTACTCCGGTTTTGTATGCTGCATAAGCATTTGCAATTCCAAGTCCATAAGTGTTATGGAAATGACAAGCACATTGAACGCTCTCATCTAAATTATAAATAGCAGCAAATAATCTTTCAACTTGATCGGGGATGGCGTATCCCGCAGTATCCGCAAGACTAATATTTTTTAAACCGTTTTCTAAAAACTTTTGAACAAGTGAAAGAACTTTTTCTTCAGAGATTTTCCCTTCGTATCCGCATCCAAATGCCGATTGAACCGCAACCTGAACTTTCTTTCCGGCACTCATTGCACTCTTTGCCATAGCGATAATTCTCTCCGTAGCTTCTGCGATTGACATTCCGGTATTTTTTTGTGAGTGCGTTTCACTTGCAGATATGCCCATGCAGAACATTTCAACTCCACAAGCCATTCCACGCTCCAAACCTTTTTCATTTAAGACTAAACCGGAAAGAGTAACGTTGCTCAACTTATTTTCTTGTATGGAAAAATAGTTGAAGAGTTCATCTGTGTCTGCCATCTGAGGCATTCGTTTTGGATTTACAAACGAACCTACTTGAATAATATCAACGCCGGTTTCGGCTAATTGCTTTATCCATTTTATTTTCTGATCGGTTGATACAACTTCATTTTCCGCTTGAAGTCCATCGCGCATACCGACTTCGTGAATTATTAGTTCGTTCAAGAATACTCCAGCTTTTTACTCTAAGTCATTTGTCAATGGTCATTAGTCATTGAAAGATAAGAGATTATTAATT
Source organism: Ignavibacteriaceae bacterium (assembly GCA_023229425.1). Classification (GTDB taxonomy): domain Bacteria; phylum Bacteroidota; class Ignavibacteria; order Ignavibacteriales; family Ignavibacteriaceae; genus UBA1563. The sequence continues at coordinate 3,407 of JALNZG010000012.1, read as the reverse complement.
CCTTATTCCAGAATTCTCTTTTTACTTTCAACTTTCTACTTTCTACTTTTTACAGCTTCTCCGCTATTGCTTCCGCTATTTCCAACGTTTTATTATTTCCGCCCATATCATACGTTCTGATTTTTCCTTCTGCAATAACTTCGGCAGTAGCTTTTTCTAATCTTTCTCCCATCTCTTTTTCGCCGAGCCAATCAAGCATCATTTTTGCAGCGAGGATTGTTGCAATCGGATTTACTTTATACATTCCTGAATATTTTGGCGCTGAACCATGCGAAGGTTCAAACACAGCAAGTTTTTCACCAATATTACCTGAGCATCCAAAACCAAGTCCGCCAACCATTTGAGCGGCTAAATCGGAAATTATATCGCCATATAGATTCGGTGCAACAAGCACATCATAATTGTATGGATTTTTCAACAACCACATTGTCATCGCATCAATATTGGCATCGTCCATCTGAATTTCAGGAAATTCTTTTGCGACTTCTTTAGCTATATCAAAAAATAATCCATCTGTTGCGCGAACAACATTTGCTTTGTGAACAATCGTAACTTTTTTCCGGTTAAATTTTCTTGCGAACTCGAATGCGGCACGAACAATTCTCTCCGAACCTTTTTTTGTGTTGATCTTTGTAGAGACCGCATATTCATCTAACGGCATTTTGCTGAATACTGAAAATGGTTTTGAAAGTTTTGTCAACACATCAGCTAACTCTTGCGGAACAGGATTGAACTCAACACCGCAATAAAGGTCTTCTGTGTTTTCTCTAAAAACTACAATATCAATATTCTCTTTAAAATTCAGCGGATTGCCGGGATATGCTTTGCAAGGACGCAAACAAATATAAAGATTGAACAACTGCCTCATGCGCACGATAGGTGAACGATAGATAAGTCCCATTCCTTTTAATTCTGGAACAAGTTCGGCTTCGGCTGTCTTCACCGGTTTAGAAGTGATTGCGCCGAACATCGCAGCATCCACATTATTTAAAAGATCGATCGTGCGCTGTGGGAAAGCATCTCCTTCTTTGCACCAAAATTCCCAGCCAATATCGCCATGGATATATTCTGCGTCAAGATTTAATTTATCTAAAACTATTTTAGCGGCTTCGAGGACTTCTATTCCTACGCCATCGCCCGGCAGCCAGGCGATTTTATACTTACTCATACTCTCTCCTGTTGGTTCAATAATTAATTGGATATTTGGATGTGATAAATGATAAATTCAAATTGAAAGGAAACATATAGTGATACTACTCATTCCGGATTAATCAGCTGTATTGTAATTTTTCAAGCAAAATTGATTAAAAGTTCAAAACAAAATTACCACTAAATTTTGGGGAACACAAAGGGGAAATACATGAGAAGTAAAACGAAATCTTAATTCCGAAGAATAGGAAATCAGTATAAAATATTACAAAGTATTTCTATTGAATGATCTCATATTTCATGGATTATCCCTAGTTGCGCTGCAGCAGAACCATATCTTCTTCCACGAATACTTCCTTCAAAAAAAAATTCAATGTTTTTTACTAAGTGGAACTGAATGCCAATTCCCAGCAATCCGGTTAATCCATTGGATGAGGTTCCTTCGTTGAAGATGAGCTTATAATAACGACCACCCTCGTAAATTGAATTACCAAATGCGACGGCATATGTATCGGAACTTTTTTGAATAGAAAAACCAACTCCTGCAAGAAGATAAAACCAATTCCATTTTTTCTTAATATTTCCCATCAGATCAACAACCGTGTTTTTCCCAATAGTTAACGAATCTTCCCAAGTTTTTGAACCATCATAAATGTTATTGGAATACTCAAAAGTTGCTTGAAGCGACCAACTTTTATTTAACTCGCGCTCAATCCCAACACCTAGAATCGGTCCAATTTTCCAGCGCCCTGGTCCGCCATTGCCATCGACCTGCAATCCCTGAATATTTCCATATCCAGCCGTTCCACCTTTTAACAATATTAAATTATTGGAACTTTGTGCCAACCCATCGGCAGAAAGAGAAATAATTAAAATTAAAAACGAAACAATCCGTAACATACTTCCCTCACTTCGATAGTTAAATTTTCCATACAGTCAATTATAATCAATACATAAATCCAAGAGTTAAAATAATTGCTTCGCTCTTCAAATCATTAAACGTATAAGAATATGTCAGGTTAACATTCACTCTAAAATTATATGTATGGAATAACCGGACACCGGTGTTCAGAAGAATTTCAAACCCATCTCCCTTTTTCTCGTTTTGATTACTTGTATAAGTTTGGTTTTGGTAATAAGAAAATGAAGAGGTTTGCTCGATAGTAACCCAGTGAAACCCAACACCGGCGCCAACGTAAGGACAAATATCTTTCCTGCTAAAAAGATAAGAAGTAAAAATATTCGCACCAAAACCCTCTCTGATTAAGAGTTGAACGCCGTAATCCATATCTTCAACTTCGGAGCCGATTTTTACATCCATCGTAAAAGATTTATCGCCGGTGCTATATCCATTCTGCGGATATAAATATCCAAACGACCAATTATTAAATCTTCTACCATTCCGCAGGAAGAAGGGTTTTGATTCACTTTCCGTAATAGCACCAACTTGTGCCGATTTTTTTGCCGATTCAAGACTTGTAATACTAATAGCCATCCGTTTCATAACAACATCTAGGTCTTCCACGGAAGTCGAAGTCAGTTTATCGGCAAGAAGAATTGTTTTTTGATCAACATCAATAAGGTAATATTGAATAATGAGTTTTTGTCCGAGTGTTAACATTTGAACCGATACAACTTGATCAGCTTTTAATTGCTTCCCTAATTCAGCAGCGCAATCGGTGCTGGTACAACTGCTATCAGTATTCGGAAACATCGAGCTGTTTGCTAAAGAAATATTTTTCGTGCTAATATTTTCCATTTCAAGCCGGAGGATCTCTTCTGCAGTTGATACGGTTGTACGGTCAATTCCTTTTGCATAGAAAGGTAAAATAACCAGGCTTCCCTTTTTTACCTGTTGCGAATGAAGAATGCCTACAAGCATTAATGTAAGGAAAAAGACGATTTTATAAGATCTCATAACTACCGCTCCATGAAAATTTTATAACAAATAGTTTACATGATTAAATTAACTATTTATTCACGTTACGCAAAAGTTTTGTTTGTCTAAAAATCCTGTAACACAGACTTAAGTCTGTGCTACGATTTCACAGATTTTTAACAATATCCGTATAAAATCTGCGTAAGGTGTGTTATTTATTTAGAAAATACACATACCAAAAACCATCAAGATATAAAAAGAGCCGCACAAAGGCGGCTCTTTTTTTAGAAAGATTTTCTTTCTGATGAAATTACTTGAGAAGGATCATCTTCTTCGTCTGTTTGAAACTGTTCGATCCGTCAACCGCATTGGCTTCTAT
>JALNZG010000002.1 GCA_023229425.1 Ignavibacteriaceae bacterium | reverse complement strand
AATTTATTCCGGTGACACAACACTTGTAACAGAGGTAAAAAATCAATCCACATCTCAACCAAATAGTTTCGAGTTAAAACAAAATTACCCTAACCCATTTAATCCGGAAACTACAATTGAGTATAGTTTAACTAAAACAGAAAAAGTAACACTTAAAATATATAACTCTTTAGGAAGAGAAATAATGACTCTTGTTAATAATGAAGAACAGATATCCGGGAATCATTTAATAACATGGAAGGGAATAGATAAACACGGAAATCATGTCAGTTCAGGAATTTATTATTATCTATTAAAAACAACAGACGGCAGCTTAACCAAAAAAGCCGTTTATATTAAATAACCTTTAAATATAACGAGGTACACTATGAAAAAACTTCTTTTACTTTTGCAGCTTTTTACGGGAATGATATTCAGCCAGCAATTCCCTGTTAGTGCTTATTATATCTACTCAGCGGCATCCGGAGTTCCCTCACACACTACACAACTGCAAAAAACATTTCCGTTGATGCAAAGCGGGTATTTTAACTATGGGTATCCTTTTAGCGCAACACTTTCGGATGCACAAAATAACGAGCTTCTCGATTCCGCTGCAATTCATAATATCAATATCATTCTTGGTACACCTCTACAAAGTTATGCAGCAGTCGAACGGTTTTATTTGGATGCGAATGATAATTATTTTTCTTATATGCAGGGCAGCTTAAGCGATCCCCCTTATGATCAAAATGCCGAACAACCTACAAACTTTTATGATCATACTGCTCTCAAAGCCACAGTAGCCAACGACTACATGGTTAAAAATGTAAAGTACCAGCCAAATAACATAACGCGTAGTAACTTAAATTACCATGCATATTTCCGTCTAAAAATTTCAAGGACTGGGACAACTGATCCAAACACCCCTGTAGTAGATATTGAAATATGGGATGCTACAAAAGTCGAAAGCACCATAAAAAGAACATTAAAAAGTTCTGACTTTCCTTTAGATAATACTTATTATTTATTTGAATGTAATTTCAATTCACTGGATACATGCACACCTTCTTCGCCATCTTCATTTTCAACCTTATCGGTTTTACAAAATGATGACTTGCAATTAGACCAGATTGCAAATTCCTTATGGTGTCATCCTCATTATTTTGACTTCAACGTAAAGTGGTATGGACAAATTCAAACTTGGCTCGATAATATTCGGATTGACGGTACTTTTAATACAACTTATGATCCTTCAACACTTTTTAACGGCGGATATGATAATCAAATTAACACAATAGCAAAAAAGTTCAATACTAAACCTGCTCTTGCACGGTTTTACCTTAGAGATGAGCCCTACATAAATCAATACCTAGCTTACGATCATATAAATAAACAGCTTATAATTGCCGGTCAAGAAAACGGAATCGACCCAGCTTCAGGTAAAGGTCTTGGCTACACAGCAATGACAACCGAAGATCCAAATTATGGCTCATTCGATCGATATGCTCAGGAAGCGGTACCTTATGAATTGGCAACGGATATTTACCGTTTTCATTGGGGTGCTCCTTTACAATTAGATCCAAATTATACATCTTTTGCACAGAATGAATTTCAAACAGCTATAGCTAAATTTAAACTGGCTCAACAAAACTCTGTTTACACTAATTCAAAAACCTGGCAGTATTTTCCTAATATTAGTCAATTCTCTAATATAACGAGAGAGCCATATCTGAGCGAAATTTATGCTCAAGTAAATTTGGCACTTGCTTATGGAGCTAAAGGCGTTCATTACTTTGGTTACTGGACTGAATCAAATAGGGATATGATAGGATTAGTCGATCCAAACTTAGACCCCATTAATAGCAGTTCTCCTTATAGTGTTTATCACGAAAACAAATGGGACGGAATAAAAAGTCTCAATCTTAAGTTAGCTTTAGTTGGCCCAACACTGATGAATCTTGCCTGGCAAGGTGGTTATAGCATTCATACTAACCCGGGTTATCCTAATTATATCACAAATATTAGTGCCTATACTACCGGCGGCACACAAGATAGTTATCCGTCTTCAACTTATGTCGAACTTGGAACATTTAGAAGATCAGATCAAATCAACAACGATAAACTTGAATTTTTCTTTGTAGTTAACCGTCGCACATTGTCCGCGGATCAGCGTAATATTGCGGTTACCATAAATAAATCCACTACTATTTACAACAACTGGAAAGTAACCGAAGTCGGCACATCAAATACCTGGACGGTTTCAAACACCGGATCATTTACAACAAACTACCAGCCCGGCGAAGGTAAATTATTCAAGATGGAACCTGTAATGCTTGCCGGAGGTACGTTAGCATATAATGAAAATATTCCACAAACAACAACGCTAAATTCAGGTATAACGTTGTCTATACAACCCGGAGTTAGTTTAACTTTTACAAACGGTGCTTCCCTAATTGTTAACGGTACTCTGATAGCAAACGGGACAAGTGCAAATAGAATAATTTTCAACAGAAGTGGCCCTAACGGCTTATGGGGATCACTCAAATTTGATGGCACGGGTGCGACATCTTCAATATTAAGTAACGTTGAAGTGTATAATGCAACAAGTATACAAATTTTAAATGATGCGAATGTGACAGTTAAAAACTCAATAATTCAAAATTGTAATCAAGGTGTTTATGTATATAACGCTAGTCCGCAGATCATTAATAATCAGATCACTAATCCTTCCCTCCATGGTATTTATGTGGACGCGATAAATAAAAGTCCTTTAATTCAAGACAATTCTATCACTAAGACATCCGGAAATGCAAATTATAAACATCAGGAAGGTATAATACTTTATAATGGAACTAATGGTTACATTACCCATAACAGCATTAGTGGTTTTGATCACGGTATTTATGTAGGCGGTTCAAATGCATATTTTACAGATTATACATGGCAGAATCATTTCCCTAACAATAAATTTACCTTTAATAGGATGGGTGTCCAGATAGGGTGGGGAGCCTTTCTTATAGGCGGCTATGGAACGAATATTTGTTGGAACAATAATATATCTAATAACGATTATTATAATATTTTCGTTTATGCAAGCAGTCGAGCTTTAGTTCAAAATAATTATTGGGGTGTTGGTAATCTGAAACAATACCTCGACCCTACGTCTACATGGGAAATCCTGCCTGCTCTTTCAACCGATCCTTGGCTTCCTCAGGGTGGCTCGCAGGCCATAGCTGTTGCCAATACTTCATCATCAGAAGTTCAAACGTTAGCGACAACGGACAAATCAACCCCCGTATTGAATACCACATCTATGGCTAAAGGTCATGTCTCCAATGATTTAGGTACCGATAAAAATGAAGATGAAATATTAAAAGAGATTAGACTAGAGAAAGAAGGTAAAATTGACGAGGCGATTGAATATCTTAAAAAGATGGTGAAGAACAAAAAAAATAGTTTGTACGCAATTACTGCCTTAGGTGGCTTAAAAGAACGCTACGGTAAAGAAAATGTACAATTGTATTTTGAAGACCTATTAAAAGATCCTAACGAAGAGAATAAATCACGGATAAAAAAACACCTTGCCGGGTTCTATTTAAACAAAGATGAAGACGATAAAGCGACAGCCATATTCGACGAACTTAGGAACGATAAGAGTTCAAAAAGAGATAACTTTGAAGGACTCTTAGATAAATTCAATTATATACTTCATAAAAAGAAAGATATAATTTCAGCCAAAAATCTTTTAGCTGAAATGAAAAATAAATTTTCTGATGATGAGGATGCAATAATGCATATTTCAACTGCCGAAATGCTAATAACTGAAGGCGATAATTTTGCTTTGGGTAAAAAACAAAATAAAACAGAAGCTACACTTGAAATAGAAATACCCAAAGAGTATGCATTGTTTAATAACTACCCAAATCCTTTTAACCCGGTAACAACAATAACTTATCAATTACCAAAAGAAGGATTAGTAACGCTCAAGATATACGACGTTCTTGGTAACGAAGTAAAAACTCTTGTAAACGAGCAGAAAGAAATGGGCAAATACACCGTTCAATTTGATGCATCATCACTTGCAAGTGGAATGTATGTTTACCAATTACGCGTAAACGATTATACTTCTACTAAGAAGATGATTCTGGTTAAGTAAAGAGAAGTCAGATATCGGAAGTCAGAATTAAAAAAAGTAAAGACAAGACAACTTATCCCGAGTGTAGGATGCATCGTCTCTTTTTCTATCTTTGCACAAAATAAAAAGGGTAACCAAATCGGTTACCCTTTTTTCATTAAAGATCGAAAGAACTATTAAACATCATAGTACAAAGTAAATTCGTACGGATGCGGCTGAAGCGCCATCGGTTTAATTTCTTTATCGGTTTTGTATTTTATCCAGGTGTCAATAACATCTTCGGTAAATACATCGCCTTTAAGCAAATAATCGTGATCTTTTTTAAGACATTCTAACGCCGCGTCAAGACTTCCCGGAGTTGACGGAACATTTTTCAGTTCCTCCGGTTCCATATCGTAAATATCCTTGTCGAGCGGTTCACCCGGATCAATACGGTTGATAATTCCATCCAACCCAGCCATCATAATTGCGGAGAATGCAAGGTACGGATTTGTTGAAGGATCAGGGCAGCGGAATTCAACACGTTTTGCCTTTGGACTATTGGAGTACATCGGAATTCTGATAGAAGCGCTTCTGTTCCTTTGTGAATACGCTAAGTTAACAGGAGCTTCAAATCCAGGAACAAGTCTCTTGTAAGAGTTTGTTGTTGGATTTGTAATCGCCAACAAAGAAGGCGCGTGTTTCAAAATACCGCCGATATAATAGAGCGCCATTTCACTTAAACCCGCGTATCCGTTACCGGCAAAAAGCGGTTTACCTTTTTTCCACAAACTTGAGTGAACGTGCATACCGCTTCCGTTATCGCCGAAGATCGGTTTAGGCATAAACGTTACGGTTCTGTTATTCTTTTTAGCTGTGTTTTTTATAATATATTTGAACATCAATAATTGATCAGCCGCCAGAAGTAATGGTTGAAAACGAACATCAATTTCGCATTGTCCGCCGCTTGCAACTTCGTGATGCTGGGCTTCAATATCAAGTCCGGCATTCATTAAGTTGATAACCATTTCATTTCTTAAATCCATGAGCGAATCGGTTGGGGGAACCGGGAAATAACCTTCTTTGTATCTTGGTTTGTAGGCAAGGTTCGGACCTTCATCGCGTCCGCTGTTCCATTTACCTTCTACAGAATCAACAAAATAAAAACTGCTGTTTTGTGAAGAATCAAAACGGACATCGTCGAAGACGAAAAATTCTGCTTCGGGACCGAAAAAAACGGTATCGGCAATTCCGGTTGAGAGCAGGTATGATTGTGCTTTTTGCGCAATGTTTCTCGGGCAGCGTGAATATTTTTCTTTTGTCGCCGGTTCATACACATCGCAAGTTAAACTGATAGTCGGCGCAGTGATAAACGGATCTACCCACATCGTGTTTGGATCCGGAATAATTAACATATCACTTTCATTAATTGCTTTCCAACCGCGGATGGAAGACCCATCAAAGCCGAAACCGTCTTCAAAAGAACCGGCATTGAATTGTGTAACCGGAAAAGTAATATGCTGCCATTGTCCCGGCATATCCATGAATTTCATATCCACAAATTGTATATTTTTCTCTTTAACGAATTTGAGGACTTTGTCTATTGCAGACATCTCTTTAGCCATAACTAACCTCTTTATTTTTTTATGATTTGTTTTGTTACTTCTTTAACGTTGATTTATTTCAACGAAATTTTTGTTGTTTCTTTAATTGATGAAAGAACGAAAAATGATTTTGTACTTACTACTCCGGGCCATGATTGAATTTCCGCAAGCAATTTCTCTAACGCCTCTGTGTTTTTTGCGATGGTTTTCAGAATATGTGAACCTTCACCAAGAATGGAATGGCATTCAAGAATGTCCGGATGCTGTTCAACTTTTATTGCCAAAGTTTTATAATGTTTGGAAGAATCCATCACCAGCAAAATAAACGCCATAATATCATAACCGAAAGCTTTACGGTTGATCTTTGTATAATAACTTTCAATAATTTTTTTGTCTTCAAGTTTGTGAAGCCTTTCGCTAACCGAAGGAATTGACATACTCACGGCTTCGGCAAGCTGGTTTCGTTTTGTTCTTCCCTGTTCTTGAAGGAGTTCTAAAATTTTAATATCTAAGTTATCTATCATGTTACACCTAATATTTTTAGGATATATTGTATTATTAGTTGCAAATATAAGACATTATTTAAATAAGAGGCAAATAAAAAAAGGATTTTGTTGAATATTTCTATAAAGATTCCGGTTTTTCATAACGGAGAAACGGGAATCACTGTTTTTTTGTACAGAAACCTCAACGCTTTGCGGTTAGTGGAATAGTGAATAGCGGGAGTACAATCAATGAAAAAGCGTGTAAAGTGATTTCCTTATTTTGTAGTAACGCTCTCTTCCTGAGCCGATTGTTTTTCTTTCTTCCTGTTGTAAGTTTTTTTAGTTGAAATAACTTTCGGGGGTTTCTGCGGAAGAGGGACTCTTTTTTTCTTCTTTTTTATTTCTATTTTGATTTTTTCAGCCACGCTTCATCTAAAAAATAGCGTAAATAAATGGCGCCAGCGCGGAGCCTTGCGTTAAGATGATCAATCCGCCGAGAAGAACGAGAAAAAATAATATTGGGGCAAGCCACCATTTTTTGCGGACTTTTAAAAAATCCCACAACTCAGCTATAATTGAAAGTTTACTCATTATTGCTCCTAAAACTGCTTTTCATATTGAGATTTATCGAAAGTGATCACCGGACGTTTCCGCCAATAACTCGCTGCAGACTTCTCTATCTTCAAATCCAAGAAATTCTTTCCTGTAAATTTATAAAGAAATTTAATGGGAGTTAATACAAAATAAAAGAGGATGCTTAAAATTATTCTTGTTGAAATGAAGCCGAGCACAACACTTAAACCCATCCAAAGTTTGTAAACCCACGTTAACGCTTTTGGGAGAGTCAATCCGAGGAACATAATGAGAAAACCCAATCCGCTGAAAATTAATTTATTCTTTGCATGCAAGATTATCAGAATAATTCCGATAACACTTAACAATCCGCCGATAGTAAGTCCGAATTTTCTTAATTCTGCTGGAGTAGCTTTTATTTGTTTTATTTCTTCTGCAATCATTTTCTAAAGGATTCCATCTTTTTTTAATTCGTCTTTGAGTCGCTCAAATTCAATTTTCGGTTCGTTTTTTCTTTCTTTAATTATCTTTACACATCCCAAGTCCTCGATCAATTCAAGCATTTCTTTATATACTTTGTAATCAATGAGTACACTTTTAGGTTTTCCCCTTTTATTGTAAAGAATTTGCTCTTTCGTCCTTAGTTTTTTCATAACCATGTCTATTATTTTAATCTTATTATTTAATCTAACACAAATTCCTTCTTCCAATCAACATCATTTTCGAGTTGCTTTTGTTCTGTTTTGTTCAGCAGAAAATTTCCGAGCACAAGAAAATCAATATCGGTACGCATGAAACAGCGGTAAGCGTCCTGCGGTGAACAAACAATTGGTTCCCCGCGAACGTTAAAAGAAGTATTTACAACTACCGCGTATCCGGTCTGCTTTTCAAATTCTGAAATCAATTTGTGATACTTCGGATTGGTTTTCTGATGCACCGTTTGAATGCGAGCTGAATAATCAATATGCGTAACCGCCGGAATATCAGAACGCAAAATGTTCAATTTTTCAATTCCAAAAAGATTTTTTTGCTCTTCGGTCATTTCTTTTTGTCGTTCTTTTTTTACGTCTGCGACCAACAGCATGTAAGGACTATCATTCTCCAACTCAAAATATTCGGAAACTTTTTCGGAAAGCACTGAAGGGGCGAATGGGCGAAATCCTTCACGGAATTTTATTTTTATGTTCATCGTTGCCTGCATTTTTGCGGAACGTGCATCGCCAACAATTGAACGGTTCCCCAACGCTCGCGGGCCAAATTCCAGTCTTCCTTGAAACCATCCTACAACTTTTTCATCTGCAAGTAGTGAAGCAGTCTGAAAATAAAGTTCGTCTTCATTTATATGTTTAAAAGGAATTTCATTTTCTTCCAGCCATGTTTTTATTTCTTCATTAGAAAATTCCGGACCAAGATAAGCACCGTACATAACATCGGTTTTTCCGTTTGCACTTCTTTCATTTCCAAGATACTGATACCATGATGTTAATGCAGCTCCCAAAGCGCCTCCGGCATCACCGGATGCAGGCTGGATCCAAATATTTTCAAAAACATTTTCGCGCAAAAGTTTTCCGTTCGCAACGCAATTCAACGCAACACCACCGGCAAGACAAAGATTTTTCTGCCCGGTTTCTTTGCGCACGTGCTTAGCCATCCGCAGCATAACTTCTTCGGTAACTTCTTGAACGGAACGCGCAATGTCCATTTCTTTTTGTGTGAGGTTTGTCTCCGGTTTGCGTGGCGCTCCGCCAAAAAGTTTATGGAATTTTTCATTCGTCATTGTTAGACCGGCGCAATAATTAAAATACTCCATGTTTAATTTGAAGGAGCCGTCTTCTTTTAAATCAATTAATTCCGAATAAATTTTATCAACGTATTTCGGTTCGCCGTATGGAGCCAAACCCATCACTTTGTATTCGCCGGAATTTACTTTGAACCCTGTGTAATAAGTAAACGCTGAATAAAGCAACCCGATTGAATGAGGGAAATGAATGTCGGAATCAATTTGAATTTTATTTCCGCTTCCTATCCCAAAACTTGAAGTTGTCCATTCGCCGACACCGTCCATCGTAAGGAATGCGGCTTCTTGAAACGGCGAAGGATAAAACGCAGATGCTGCGTGCGATTCGTGATGTTCCGGGAACAAAATTGTTCCTTCAAAGCCAAGTTCTTTTTTAATAAATTCTTTCATCCAGAGTTTTTCTTTTATCCACAGCGGCATAGCTTTGATAAAAGATTTTATTCCAACCGGCGCATAGTTAAGATAGGTTTCAAGAAGGCGTTCAAACTTTAAGAAAGGTTTATCGTAAAAAACCACATAAGCTAAATCTTTTCCTGTTATTCCGGCATGGTGCAAGCAATAATTGATCGAATTAATAGGAAAGGCGTGATCACCTTTTTTTCGTGTGAATCTTTCTTCTTGGGCAGCGGCAAGTATTTCACCGTCTTTAAGCAAGCAGGCGGCGCTATCGTGGTAAAAAGCAGAAATTCCAAGGATGTACATTGGCGAAATCAAAAGTCAATAATATAAAGTGAACTGTTTTTCATAATCCTTATCTCTCGCTTTTGAAGTTTGATAGAAGTACAAAGATTGATTTCCCCATTTCACCGCCGCTTTTGGGTTGGTGTTGTTATATGATGTACTTCTTTCATCGTCCTATATTTCACTTTCGGTTCAAATAAAGTCATCTGTTGTTTTTCGGGTAGTTGCTCTAAATAGTTTGAGATGAAAAGTTCTTTTCCTTTTTGGTCCGAACTTTCGGTTACGTTTCTCATTCCATAAGTTAAGTCCCAAGGAATAATGTTGGCGAATGAAAATAGCTTTCTGATATATTCACTATCGTCATAAGTTATGAGCCATTTATGTTTGCAGTTTCGCATTATTTCTGCAAATTTTTTGTGGTCAAAGGACTTGTGCAAATTTCCATTCTTTCCGTAAAGTGCAGATTTTGTCGCAGAAAAGTAAGGTGGGTCTAGAAAAATAAATACATTTTCTCCATCTTGTTTTACTAATTCTTCGTAGGGAAGATTAGTAATGGTTGAACCGTTAATTACCTTAGCAAATTGATTAAGTCGTTGAATACTGCTTTCAGTAAAACGCCCTGTAAACGCTCCCTCACTGAAACCACCGCTTAAACTTGTTCCTGAAAATGTTATACGATTGTAAATAAAAAATGCTGCGGCTCTTTCTAAATCGTTAAACCCCTCTAAATTTTCATTTAAAAACTTATGCAATTCTTTACCGACTGCAAATTTATTCCGCCATTCATAAACTTTGTCGATTAAAGTGTCAACGTCTTTTTGTGTCATTTCCCAAAATTTAAAAAGTTCTAAATAAAGGTCGTTAACCCAAAACTTTTTATTTGGAAATCTTTGCTTGGCATAGATAAAAATTGAACCTCCTCCCAAGAATGGTTCTCTAAATTCGTCAAATGCCGGCAAAAGAGTTGATATTAGTTCAACTGCTCTGCTTTTGCCTCCTGGGTATCTTAATGGACTCTTTATCATTTTGAGTATTGGATTTTAATGACAAATTTATTTTGTGTGGCTTCTTTTATTACAGTTTCAACAAGAAGAATTTGAGTGTATGAAAAGTTATTGATCTTAAAGAATTTAGTCAATTCACTTTTTATACTATTAGATGAAATACTTCCTTTAAGTTTTGAAGATGTTAAACATAATACTGCTTCACTTTTAATTTTTATTCCGTTTGCTGTTACCTCCGATAGATTGCAATACAAAATCATTTTCAACAAACCGTCTTTAATGTCGCCTTTACTCGGAAGTATTGCATTTTTACTGTGTTTTCCTTCTATTAAACTTATTTTGTCTTTAGTAATTAAAATTTCATCAACTGTCAAAAAATATTGTCCACCTAAATAGTTGGTTATAGTAACTTTTGCTTTTGATAGTGTTGATAAACTTTCTTTTGGTTGAAAAGTTACAAATTCTCTTGATTGTGCTTTTTCTGCTTTGCCTCTTGAAAAAGCCATAAACAATGAAACATCTTTTCCTATTTTATTTTGAAAACTTTCCAAACCCTTTAAGCTATGAAGTTTTATGTCTGTTGATTTTTCAATTTTAGTGTAGGAAGATTTTACTTTGTCAATGATTTTATGCAAGTTAGTATTGAGTTCGTTTAAATTCCAATGCAATGCTGAACTATGATATTGTTCAATTTCTTTGATTTTAGAAAGAACATATTTGTTGTCAAATTGTTGATTGGTTATTTTTTGGTCTGCTTTTTCTGCTTTTGTGTAATAAGCAAAAATTACAAATACGTCTAACAATGACATTAAAGAAACTGTGTCCCACTGTATGAAATCTCTGTCGCCTTTTGCTCCTTCGTCTTTTACAATTGGTATAACAGTAATTTTCTTTGAAATATGAAGTGTATTAAAAACACGTTCAAATGGATATGAACGTGTCCGCTTTGGTGAAACCCATTTTGAAATAGCAAAAGAATGTTTTTTGTCAGTAATAACACAAGCTGAAGGTGCTACGTTAATGTCAAAACTTTTGATGTCAATTTTTTTCAAGTTCTCTGAAAAAACTACTTTATATTTTATACCTGTTATTTTACCTATTATGTTCATTTTTTGTCTGTGAAAATTTAATGTGCAAAGTTATGAATAAATACAGAAAGTTTTTCGTGTTGTCATTGCGTGTCACATAACTCTATCGTTTAAGCTGCATCAATCTTAACCGGTTTAACATCCCAAATTAATTTGGCGTACTCTTGGATCGAGCGGTCGCTTGAAAACTTGCTTATTCGCGCAACGTTCAGTAAAGCTTTTTTATACCATTCATCTTTGTTTTTGTAAAGGGCGTTTACTTTTGCTTGTGTTTTTACATACGATTGATAATCTGCGAGCAGGAAGTAGTAATCAACATTTAATAATTCATCAACAAGTGGTTGGAAAATGCCCGGTTCAAAAATGCTGAAGTAATTATTTTGGATCATATCAAGCACCCGTTTTATTTCCGGAATATTTTCATAATATTCGCGTGGACGGTACCCGTTTGATTTTAATTTCATTACTTCATCTGCAAGTAAACCGAAAATAAAAATATTATCGTCACCTACTTCTTCGCGCATTTCAACATTTGCTCCATCCATTGTTCCGATGGTTAAAGCTCCATTAAGTGCGAACTTCATATTACCGGTTCCGGAAGCTTCTAATCCGGCTGTCGAAATTTGTTCGGATAAATCTGTAGCAGGAATAATTTTTTCCGCAAGCGAAACGGAATAATTTTTAAGAAAGACGACTTTTAACTTGTCACCGATAGTGTGATCGTTATTAATAACATTGGCTACATTATTGATCAATTTAATAATTAGTTTTGCCTGGAAATATGCAGGCGCAGCTTTTCCGGCAAAAATAACAGTTCTCGGTACAAACGCTGCGCGAGGATTATCTTTAATTTTATTATACATCGTAATTACGTGCAGAACATTTAACAGTTGGCGCTTATACTCATGAAATCTTTTTACATGAACATCAAACATTGAGTCGGGATTAATTTTAACCTGATGCTCCGCCTCAATATATTCAATTAAAAATTTCTTATTCAGCCATTTTGCTTCTCTAAAAACTTCCATAAACTGTTTATCGTCAATCAATTTCTCAAGTTTTTTAATTTGGGTAAGGTCCTTCGCCCATCCGTCGCCGATATGTTCTGATATTGCTTCGGATAAATAAGGATTTGCGATCTTCAACCAGCGGCGTGGAGTAATTCCGTTCGTTATGTTTTTAAACTTTTCCGGGAAGAGAGCATAAAAATGGGGGAAGATATTGTTTCTAAGAATATTTGTGTGTAGCGCGGCAACTCCGTTTATTGAATGACAACAAACAATTGCAAGATTCGCCATCCGGATTTTTTGATCGCCTCCTTCACGAATGATTGATAATTTTGAAATAATTTCGGGATCGGTGGTGTATTGTTCTTGAACGTAATGCAAAAACCTTGCATTAATCTCGTAAATAATTTGTAAATGTCTCGGTAAAAGCTTTCCCATAATTTTAACAGACCACTCTTCCAATGCTTCGGGAACAACCGTGTGGTTTGTGTAAGCAAAAGTTTCAATAGCAATATCCCACGCATAATCCCAGCTTAATCCTTCTTCGTCCATTAAGATTCGCATTAACTCAGGGATAGCAATAACCGGGTGTGTATCATTTAATTGAATTGCGGTTTTTTCGGAGAATGCATCAAAATCGGGATGACTGATTTTATACTTTCTAATAATATCCTGCAATGTTGCTGAACTAAAAAAGTATTGCTGTTTTAATCGGAGAAATTTTCCTTCGACCATGGTATCGTTTGGATAAAGTACTTTAGAAATGTTTTCAGACTCATTCTTTTTTTGAACTGAAGCCACATAATTGCCGGCGTTAAATTCCTTAAAACTAAATTCGTGAGTAGCTTTTGCCTGCCATAATCGTAAATTGTTTACCGTGTTTGTACGAAAGCCTGGAATGGGTACATCATAAGCCACAGCAAGAATGTCTTCAGTATCTTTCCATTCAAATTTCATTTGCCCGTCCGGCTGTTTGTGCATTTCAACTTTACCGTAAAAACGAATACGATAAGAAAGTTCGCGGCGAAGGATCTCCCACGGATTTCCATAACTCAACCAGTTGTCAGGTTTTTCAACTTGAAATCCGTTCTCAATATCTTGTTCGAAAATTCCGTATTCATAACGAATACCGTAGCCAAAAGCGGGTAACTCAAGCGTAGCCATTGAATCCAAAAAGCAGGCAGCAAGTCTTCCCAAACCGCCATTGCCCAATGCCATATCGTGTTCCTGGTCTCTCGATTCTTCTAAATGATAACCGGCTTCTTTTAAAATTTTGTAACTCTCGTCGTAATAATCCATGTTGATAAGCGCATTGCCGAGCAGTCTGCCCATCAAAAATTCCAATGATAAATAATAGACCCGCTTCACATCATCAACGTTATACTTGTGCATGGTGCGGAGCCATTTACGGACAAGACGATCGCGCACGGACATTGAGATTGAATAATAAATATCGTCCTGGGTTACAGAAAGCTTATCCTTCACCAAAATGAATTCAAGATGTTCTGCAAATTGATTTGCTAGAGAATAACTCTCGATTTGTTCCTTATCGGTGAAAAATACTGATGAATCTTTCAGGCTCATAGAACCTCCATATTATAAAAGAAATCTTTTTCTATTTCAGAAAATTTTTTACCTAACAAATCTTTTGGAGAAAGAACCGGTACAGAAATTTTCCAATCGACCTTTAGGTCGGTGTCGTTAAAGAGAATAGTCCGCTCGTTATTTTTACTGTAAAGTGCGGTGCATTTGTAAGAGAAAATTGCTTCACCCGATAGCACCGAAAATCCGTGTGCAAAACCGGCAGGTATCCATAATTGATAATGATTTTCTTCGGAAATTTCAACAGCAAAATATTTTCCAAACGATGGCGAACCAAAACGAATATCCACTGCCACGTCTAAAACTTTTCCCGATAACACTTGCACCAATTTTCCTTGAGCCGCGTTTCCAACTTGATAATGCAAGCCGCGAAGCGTATCCTTCACTGATTTGGAAATATTGTCCTGTACAAACGGAGAAGTAATTCCAAGTTCTTCGTAACGCGAAATGTGAAATGATTCATAAAAATATCCCCGCTCATCACCAAACACAGCAGGCTGAAGGAGCAGTAATCCGTTTAATTGTTCATCGATTATTTTCATCCGGCATCGATAAGAATATTTTCAAGATAATTTTTGTACTGGCATCTCGGCATTTTTTCAATCACTGATTGAAATTGTTCTTTTGAAATAAAGTTCATGTAGTAAGCAATTTCTTCTATGCAAGCAACTTTTAATCCTTGCCGGTCTTCAACAGTTCCGAAAAAGTTTGATGCTTGCAATAATGCTTCCGGGGTTCCGGTATCAAGCCACGCAACGCCGCGTCCGATTTTCTCAACACGCAATTCACCTTTATTTAAATAGGTGTTGTTCACGTCGGTAATTTCTAATTCACCTCGTGGTGAGGGTTTTAAGTTTTTAGAGATATTTACAACTTCATTGTTATAAATGTATAAACCTGGAACCGCAAATTTTGATTTCGGATTTTTCGGTTTCTCTTCAATTGAAAGGGCTTTCCCGTTTGCATCGAATTCAACAACTCCGTAGCGTTCAGGATCAGTTACTCTGTAACCAAAAACTGTTGCACCGGTGTTATTTTCAATTCCTTGATAAAAGAAATCAAGATTACCGTAAAAAATATTATCTCCAAGAATCAGGGTAACCGAATCATTGCTAATAAATTTATCGCCAAGGATAAATGCTTCTGCAATTCCATTTGGAGCTGATTGCACAACATATTCGATTGAAAGTCCAAGATGTGAACCGTCTTTAAATAATTTTTGATAATAAGGAATCGTTTCTTCGTTTGAAATAATTAAAATCTCTTTTATTCCGCTGAGCATTAAAACAGAAAGCGGATAATAGATAAGCGGCTTATCATAGATTAAAGTAAGCTGTTTGCTGTACACTTGCGAAATCGGATACATTCGCGAACCTGAACCACCTGCGAGAATTATTCCCTTCATAAAATTATTTTCCTTTAATTAATACTTTGGATTTTGGTGCCACTGCCAGGCAGTATGCACAATATCTTTTAAATTGAATTTTGGATTCCAGCCGAGAACTTCTTTTGCTTTTTTATTATCGGCAACCAGCACCGCAGGATCGCCTGCTCGGCGTGCAGAGATGACCGATTTAATTTTTCGTCCGGTAACTTCTTCGGCAACAGAGATCACTTCTTTAACAGAATTTCCATCTCCGGTTCCTAAATTAATAATTTGCGATGAATTTCCTTTATTTAAATATTCCAATGCTTTTACATGTGCATCGGCTAAATCTTCAACATGAATATAATCGCGGATACAAGTTCCGTCCGACGTTGGGTAATCATCCCCGTAAACGGAAATACTTTCCCGTTTGCCCAGAGCCGTAAACAAAATCAGGGGAATTAAATGTGGTTCGGGAAAATGGCTTTCGCCAATCTCTCCGCTTACCGAAGCACCCGCAGCGTTGAAATATCTAAGTGAAACGTGTTTCATTCCATAAGTTGTATCGTAATCGGCAAGAATTTGTTCAATCATCAATTTTGTTTTTGCGTAGGGATTAATCGGCTTTGTCGTTTCTTCTTCAGAAATTGGAATAGTCAGCGGATTTCCGTACAGAGAGCATGTTGATGAAAAAACAAACTGCTTTACACCTTTTTCTTTTAATGCATTAATCAAATTAAAACTGCCGGATACATTATTGCGGTAATACATTTCGGGATTTTCAACCGATTCTCCAACATAAGCAAAAGCCGCAAAGTGAATTACCGATTCAATTTTATGTTTTTGAATTACAGCAGTTAATTTTTCTTTGTCTAACAAATCAACTTCTTCAAAAATAACATTTTGCGGAAGCGACTCTTTGTGTCCCCGCGAAAGGTTATCAAGGACGATGACGTCCAATTCTTTTTTGATCAACAACCGCACAACATGCGACCCTATATAACCTGCGCCGCCGGTAACTAAAACTGCCATGAATATCCAGATTTTTTTGTTTGAGAATTTTGTGGGAGAAATTTAACCTAAAAAATCATTTTAAAAAAGAAAAAGGTAGCCGGAAATGACTGCCTCGCACTAAAAGGAAGAACATATCTACAAAATTCGATTTTCTTTACATATCAAAACAGATGTATATACTAATTCTAATTTTCTTTACAGTTAAATTGGTTGATAAACAAAAAGCTTGAAAAGCCGAGTATTTATGTAATAATTGGTTCTGCCAATTTTTTTTCTTTCCAAAAAACCAAGATTTGTAACAAGATTAAGATATTTGGTGGCTGTAATTCTCGTTATATTCAAATCTCGCATCAGAACCTCAATTTTTGTATATGGATGCCGGAATAGATTATTCAAAAAGTCTTGACTGTAAATTTTAAGAAGTTCCCTTCTTATTCTGTGTTTAAACTCCATTATTAATTCTTTTATGCTTTGTACGAGGGAAATGGTTTGGCGGAAAGTTTCCTATATTGCACCCCAATTTTGTGCGATAATAAAGTAAGAATAACTTTTCTCTTGACAAGTGTTCGTATGAACACTATATTTGTAGTGAACAAAATAACACTATAATGAAAAAAGAATTAACCGACCGGCAACAAGACATTTTAAGTTTTATTGAGCAATTCCGAAACGAAACCGGATATCCGCCAACGCTCCGTCAAATTGGGAAGCAGTTCGGCATCTCTTCAACATTTGGTGTAAAGAGGCATATGGATGCCTTAGTAAAAAAAGGTTATATTTTAATTGAAAGCAATGCCAGCCGTGGTATTACTGTTCTTTCGAATTTTTCGGAACGATCCTTCGGAGAAGCCATTCCGTTATCTCCAATTTTCGGTGATATAGAAAAGTTTTTCAAAAAGATACCAATCATCGGACGTGTGGCTGCAGGCGTTCCTATAACCGCTGTTGAAAATTTTGAGGGTGATCTTGTTGTTGACCCAATAATGTTAAAAGGCTATCAAACTTGTTTTGCTCTTAAAGTTAAGGGGGATAGCATGATAAACGCAGGAATTGTTGAAAATGATCATGTGATTGTCGCCGCACAAAATTTTGCAAAACATGATGATATTGTAGTGGCGTTAATTGATGAAGATGCAACCGTAAAACGCTATTGGCAAAAAGACAACGAAATTAAATTGGTCCCTGAAAACGACAATTATCAACCGATTGAAATTGTAAATAAGGAAATTTTCCATATTGCAGGTAAAGTTATCGGCGTTATTCGCTGGTATAATTAAGAGGAAAAATGTATGAAATCTGAGATATTTTATAACGCAATTAAGCAGAGAAGTAGAGTTCGTTTTTATTACGGATTAACAGAAGTGGTTCTTGATCCTTATTTTATCGGTATGGATAGAAGCGGCAAGAAATTTATTTACGGGAAAATTCTCGGTTCGATGGAAATTGAAAAATTTTCATACGAAAGAATTGCCAACATTAAAGTGATGAATAATATTCGTTTTTCACCCATCATTCCGATTATTCCTTTTCCAACATATCTTAATTAACAATGTATAACAGGAAAAAAAATATTGATCTGCTCGTCGGCCATTTATGGAAACTTGGCTACACAATTATAAAGCGAAAATTAGGGACTTACTTATCCGAGCCGCCTAATGTGAACGGTTACGAAATTGATGTTGTGGCTAAGTTTCATCGTCAATATGCCATGGGAATTTGCATAGATAAAAAAGATTTACAAGATTCTAAATTTCTGGAAAAACTTAATTACTTGGCTTCCCGCAAAACAAAAACTGGAAATAAAGAGGTACTTCTTTTCATGGGTTTTCCTTTTGAAATTTATAAAACCGTAAAAGATTTGGTCTCCTCTTTAGAAGAACCTATAAAAAGCAATATTTATCTTGTCCCTGTTTACGAAACAGTTCAAAGCGATTTATTTAGCCCTAATTACGATAAAGTATTTCAAAAAAATGTTGAAAGAGTGCAGTAAAAACATTTAGTGTGTGTTTTCTGCTCTTTTTCATCCCTTGCCGCTCAACTACTACTTTGGAAAAGAATAGTCATTTCTTTTTTCCTTTTCATAAAAAGCAATAATTCCGTACTTTTACACTCTTGAATAGGACACTTTTGTGCTTAATCATAAATAGATTGTAGTTCTATTGATATTAAAATTTAAAGACATTGAATAAAACAAAACTCGATACGGACCAAACCGAACAAAAAAAACTTAAAGAATCAGGCTGCATTCCAAACCATATAGCCATTATTATGGATGGAAACGGTAGATGGGCAAAAAGTAGGGGATTGCCAAGATTTGCCGGGCATCAAGCCGGAGTAGAATCGGTGAGGGATATTGTCCGTGCGTGCGTCCAATTAGGTGTAAAGAATCTTACGCTTTATACATTCTCAACAGAAAATTGGAAACGGCCGCAAGATGAAGTTTCAACCTTGATGCGTCTGCTTGTAAAAACTTTACAAAAAGAACTTGATGATCTGCACAAGAACAATGTTCGCGTAATGATGATTGGCGACATGTCCGCTTTGCCGGTTGAAGTGCAAAAACAACTTAATGATGCGATTGAGAAAACAAAAAACAACGTTGCCTTGAATTTAGTGCTCGCGTTAAGTTATAGCGGAAGATGGGAAATTCTTGAATCGGTTAAAGAAATGATGAAAGACGCTCAAAGCGGCAAGTTAACTATCAACGACCTTGACGCAACACGGTTTTCATCTTATTTAAACACAAAGCAAATTCCTGACCCTGATCTGGTAATCAGGACCAGCGGAGAGTTTAGAGTAAGTAACTTTTTATTATGGCAGATCGCATATTCGGAATTTTACATTTCCGAAACTCTGTGGCCTGCATTTAAGCGAAAAAATTTATATGATGCCATTCGGGATTTTCAAAAAAGAGAGCGGAGATTCGGTAAGGTAAGTGAACAAATCAAACAAAAGGAAACAGGTACATAGCATGCGGATCCTTTCACGGAATTATTTTTTAAACATTATTTTTCTTTTTCTCCTCTTTCCCGTTTTCTTGGGTGCTCAAACAGCTCCAAAAACATTTAAAATATTAGGGATTTCAGTTGAAGGAAATACTTCGGCAGACGCCCGTACCATTGTTGCAAACAGCGGTTTGAAAATAGGAGATGAAATTCAAATTCCCGGTGACCAGACTATCGGGGCTATCAAACAACTCTGGTCGTTAAACATTTTTTCCAACGTTGAAATCTTAATTGAGAAAGAACTTGCCGACGGCGTTTTTCTTCTTATTAAAGTTGAAGAATTTCCCCGCATTGAAAAGGCTGTGGTTGAAGGAAACGATGAAATAAGCACGAGCAAGATTGAAGAGAAAATTAATTTTATTCGCGGACAAATTTTGAAAACTCCCGAAGTACAAAAAATAAAATTAAAAATAATAAAGCTATACGAAGAAGACGGCTATTTTAATGCTCAAATCACTCCAAAGTTTTTTCAGTTTTTTCAAGCGGATACTTCTGACGACAAAATTACAACTCACTGGCGGAATAAAAAAGATTTCTCCGAAGAGTATAAACTTGAATTTGATAAAGACGACAAAACGTACACTAATTTAATTGATAAAATTAAAGATCGCGTTCTTCTTAAATATGATATTATTGAAAACGATGTTACGAAAGTCCGCAAAATTACTTTTCGCGGGAATAAAGATTTTTCAGCCGGCGACCTGCAAGGCTCTTTTAAGGAAACGGAAGAATCAAAATGGTGGAAGTTTTGGAGCAGCGCAAAATTCGATAAAAACAAATATGAAGAAGATAAAAAACTACTGCAAAAATATTATTTGAAAAACGGTTACCGCGATGCCGAAGTGCTGAGCGATTCCCTCGTTTATTCAAATGACAAAAAAGATCTTGAAATAATTCTCAATGTTTCGGAAGGACCCAAATTTAAAGTCCGCAATATTTCATGGGAAGGTAACACCATTTATACCGCTGATGCCTTGAACGAACGCCTTGGTTTTCGAAAAGGGGATGTTTTTGATTATGAATTGTTTAATCAAAATTTACGCGGAAATGAAAAACAAACTGACGTTGCCGCTCTCTATCTTGATAACGGATATTTAACTTTCAACATGAAGACTGAAGAGACAAAAGTTTCTGAAGATTCAATTGATATTAACATTCAAGTCTCTGAAAGAAATCAATTTAAGATCGGTAAAGTTGATGTTTTTGGTAACGACAAAACCAAAGACAAAGTTATCCGAAGAGAATTGTACACCATTCCGGGCGAATATTTCAACCGCGCATATATGTTCAGAAGTTTACAGCAATTGGCTAACCTTCAGTTTTTTAATGTTGAAAAGTTATATCAGGAAGGCGTTGATTATCAATTAGCAAACGACAGCACGGTTGATGTTGCGTTTAAAGTCGAAGAAAAATCGAGCGACTACTTAAATGCTTCAGTTGGCTATAGTGGAAGTTATGGATTCAGCGGTTCGGTTGGCATTACGTTAACCAACTTTTCGATGGCAGAACCTTTCCAGCTTGGCGGCGGACAGGTTTTAAGTTTCAACTGGCAGTTCGGTGTTGGAAATTTATATAGAACTTTTTCGCTTGGATTTACCGAGCCCTGGTTATATGATACTCCAACACTTATCGGTTTCGATTTCTTCGATACACGCCAAAATTATATTTATGACTTAAGTCAGTCGGGCGCAAGCATGCGTCTCGGAAGAAGATTAAAATGGCCTGATGATTATTTTTATGTTCAGGGAACGTTCCGCTTCCAGTCAAACAATGTTATTAACGGCGGCAGTTATTACCGCGAAGGAAGAACTCAGCAGTTTACCCTTGGCGCAAGCATAACAAGAAAAAATGTTGATAACCCGATCTTTCCTTCCGTTGGTTCTTCGGTTGGATTAGATGCAGAAATTTCCGGCGGGCCTTTTCTTCCCGGAGATGTTGATTACTACAAAATTAATTTCAAGACTGAGTGGTATAAGCGGTTATTTGGAACCAGCAAATTAGTTTTATTTTCTGTTGCAGATTTAGGATATTTGGAAGAGCTAAAAAAAGGAACTCCGATCCAGCCGTTTGAATATTTTTATATGGGCGGCAACGGGTTAATTGTTGCAACAACTCCATTACGCGGTTATGAAGACAGAACAATCGGACCAATTAATAAAACCGGTGATGTCTTTGGTGGAAAAGTTTCTTTGCGCTATACATCTGAATTACGCTTTGCTGTTGCGCTTGAGCCGATCCCTCTTTACATGCTTGCTTTTGCCGAAGCGGGAAATGTTTTTGAAAGCATTGATGCAACGCAGGCGTTTAATTTACGCCGCTCAGCAGGTATTGGAGCGCGAATTATGATCAACCCGATTGGTCTCATCGGTTTTGACCTTGGATACGGTTTCGACAGAAAAGCCGTAGACGGACAAGATCCTTCTTGGGTTTTCCACTTTCAGTTCGGAAAAGGTTTTTAATTAGTTATTTTTCATTATCAAATAAAAAAAAGGATACAGAGTGAAACGTTATTTTTTAATCTTTGCATTATTCGTTTTTGCGGCAAGTACATTTGCGCAAACCCCGGCTGTAATTAAACTTGGTTTCGTTGATTCGGAAATCATTTTAAAATCTCTCCCTGAAGCAATTAAAGCTCAAGGCGATTTAGACGCTTTAATTCAAAAATGGAATGCACAACTTGACAGCATGGGACAAACTTTTCAAGAAGCTTATGCAAATTATCAGAAGCAAGCCGCTACTATGAAAGAAGCCCAGAAAAATGAGATTCAACAAAAATTAGTAGCACAGCAACAAATAGTTGAAGAATTCAGAAGATCAAAATTTGCAACGGGAACCGGTGAAGTCTATCAGAAACAGGAAGAATTTCTTAAACCTGTAAAAGATAAAGTTTTGAAAACTATTGAAACTGTTGCTAAAGAAGAAGGCATGCAGTTCGTTTTTGATAAAACTGAACAAGCGGCAATTTTACTTTATGCTGATTCAGCTTACGAAATTACTTTTAAAGTCCTCGACAAATTAAAAAGAGGAAAATAGTTTCCAAAAGACAAATCCCAATCCGCCTAGGCGGATCAAATCTTTTATTGGTCTTGTCTTCTTTGGAATTTGTTTTTTGATGTTTTGGATTTGAATATAAAACAAGGTTTTTTATGAAAGCAAAAATAATTTTCGGTCTTTTCATTTTTTTTGGAATTTGCTCCGTTTCATTTTCACAGTTGAAAATTGGCTATGTTGATTCAGATGCAATAATGGAAAAACTTCCTGATGCGCAGGATGCACGCCAGCAGCTTGATCAGATCATCCAGGAATGGCAGACCGAGTTGAAAAAACTCGAGAGTGATTGGAAAGCAAAGTTTGATGATTACGAAAAACGTAAACTCATTATGTCTGATCAAACTCGCGCTGAGACTGAAAGTGATTTGATGAAAATGGAACAAAAGATCACTGAGTACCGGGAAAAAAAATTCGGCACAAGCGGCGAGCTTTTTCAGAAGCAGGATGAATTGATGAAACCTGTGCAGAACCGTCTGTTTACTGCAATTAAACAAGTTGCCACCGATGAAGATTATGATTACGTATTCGACCGCAGCGGACAAATTTTAATGCTGTTCGCTAAAGAAAAATATGATATTACAAATCTTGTTCTCGAAAAACTGAAATAATGAAATTATCAATTGCTGATATTGCATCACTCACCAATGCAAAAATTGTCGGCGATGAC
The DNA here is from genome assembly GCA_023229425.1 of Ignavibacteriaceae bacterium. Classification (GTDB taxonomy): domain Bacteria; phylum Bacteroidota; class Ignavibacteria; order Ignavibacteriales; family Ignavibacteriaceae; genus UBA1563. The sequence continues at coordinate 403,357 of JALNZG010000002.1, read as the reverse complement.
CCGCCTAAGGCGGGCTTTATTACCGGCATAGCAAAAATTGAAGAAGCAAAGGAAGGTGAATTAACCTTCCTTTACTTACCGCAGTACGAAAAATATTTTCCTTCAACAAAAGCTTCCGCAATTTTCGTTAGATCTGATTTCAAAAAAACACGCAAAAACATTACTTATCTCGAAGTCCCCGACCCGAACAAAGCTTTCTTCAAAATTATCACAACTTATTTTTCTCCAAAATTTCCTTTAGAAGGGATTGATGCAACTGCATTTGTTCATCCTTCCGCATCTGTTGGAGATAAAACTGCAATCGGTAAAAATGTTGTTATTTCTGCCGGTTGTATAATCGGGAAGAATGTAAAAATATTTCACAATACTGTTCTATTAGAAAATGTTGACGTCGGAGATGATTCCATTATTTTTCAAAACGTTAGCGTTCGTGAAGAATGCAAACTTGGCAAACGCGTTATCATTCATTCCGGCACTGTAATCGGCTCGGATGGATTTGGTTACACGATGGAAAACGGGGCGTATGTAAAAATTCCGCAAGTTGGAAATGTTATTCTTGGAGATGATGTTGAGCTTGGTTCAAATGTGTCCGTTGATCGCGCCGCTATTGGTTCAACCATAATTAAGCAGGGAACAAAGATTGATAACCTCGTGCAGATCGCACACAATGTTGTGATAGGAGAACATACAGCGGTTTCCGGACAAACCGGATTTTCCGGAAGCGCAAAAATTGGTAACTATTGTGTCTTTGGCGGACAAATTGGAGTTGCGGGACACATCGAAATTACAGATAAAGTAATGATTGCCGCACAGTCCGGTGTTTCGAAATCAGTTACTAAATCCGGTACTTATTTCGGGGCTCCTTTAAAAGAAATAAAAGAAGCTTTCCGTCAAGAAGGACACATTCGTAATTTAGAAGATTACGCAAAGCGCATTAAAGAACTTGAAAAGTTGGTGGCTAAAATATCCGAGCAACTTAAAAATTCTCCAGAGCGATAAACCATTTCTCCGTTTACTTTAATTCCATTTCACTAATTAATTTTTATTAACATCTTCCACATGCCAACAGAAAAAGAATTCATCACAAAGACCGTTCAAGCTTTGAACAAAAAAGGAATAAAAACTTTCCCGGATGAGTTTATGTCTTTATCTACAACAAAAACCATTTCTGTTCCTGCAAAAATTTTAATTATGGGAGAAGAATTTTTCGGCAGTTATGAAATTCTTTCCGCCGACCGCAAAGTTGTTTTTCAAGCATCGACCTATAGCGAAGCCAAATATCTTATTTACGCAAGCAGAAAAAAAACTGCAGAAATAACCATTCCGGTAAATGAAGAAGAAATAAAACAAGCAGTTTTACAATATGAGAAATATCTTGATTCAATTATGAAAGAACTCGTTTCACTTTACAAGAAAACTTTTCCGGAGGGAAAAAATTCTTTGTTCGTGATGAATGAAATTTTGATGATCCTAAATCTCGTCCGCTACTAACCGCAATGATTCCCATAAGCGATAAAATTGCGGATTACCTAACAGACCTTTTTGGCGCTGAATCCGTTGCTCACTACAGCAAATATTTAGAAGACGATCCGGCGACTTATCTCCGCAGCAACAGCATAAAAACTAATCGCGATGAAGTTCAAAAAGATCTATTATCGAATTATGGAATTATAACAGAAAAACTTTCCGAAATTTCAGATGCGTTAAAAGTTGTTGGGGATAAAACTTTTATCGGAAAAACGTTAGAACACAGCATCGGCGAATATTATATTCAAAGTTTGTCATCGATGATTCCGCCGATAGTTTTGAATCCGCAACCGACAGATAAAATTTTGGATCTGTGTTCCGCTCCCGGCTCCAAAACAACACAGATCGCTGCATTAATGCAGAATAAAGGAACCCTGCTTGTAAACGAAATTCAACTTGATAGATTAAAAACGCTTGTCTTCAATCTTGAACGAATGAATGTTGTAAACGCCGGAGTCATTCATTCAAAAGGAGAAATACTGAGTAGGTTTTTTCAAAATCACTTTGATAAGATTCTAGTTGACGCACCTTGCAGCGGCTTAGGGATTATGCAGAAGAAGAACGAAGTAAGCAATTGGTGGACAAAAGAAAAGGCGGAACAATTAAGCGAACTTCAATACCGATTACTTCTATCGGCTTTGAAGATGGTGAAAGTTGGCGGCGAGATTGTTTATTCAACGTGTACGCTCTCAGTTGAGGAAAATGAATTTGTAATTGATAAACTACTGCAAAAGTTTCCGATAAAACTTCTTCCGATAACGCTTCCGGTTCATGCACATGATGCGTTTATAAAACTGCACGATCTTTCGTTGGATAAATCACTTCATAACGCTAAAAGAATTGTACCGTGGGAAGTAAACTCCGAGGGTTTTTTTGTAGTAAAGATTTTAAAGGAAGATGAAATTGAAGTAGAAAATCCCGCCGAGAGGAAAAGACATCCATTCACTTTTCTACCGGCAAGGAAGATCAGCAAGCAACTCGATTTACTTGCTGACATTTTTGAAATTCAGAAAAATGTTTTCGATCGATATAAATATCTTCAAAAGGGAAACGATATTTTTTTTGTTACCGAAGATTGGAATGAAGAAAACTTGATGATGTTTGAACGGATCGGTACTAAGTTTGCGAATTTGGATAAATATGGAAATTTCATTTTGCACACGCAAGCCGCTGAAATCTTGCAGAATGAAATCCATAAAAATATTGTTGAACTTCCAAGCAACGATGAACTGAAAAAATATCTTGACGGCGGCACGCTTAAAAAAGAATTTCCATTTAAGGGACAAGCGGTGGTAAAGTTCAGAAATAAAATTCTTGGTACCGGAGGAATTTCTGTTGAAGGATTAAAGAGCCGTTATCCCCGCTCAAAACGCACACAGGAAATAGAATATTGATCTCTTTTGCAAAAAATAGTTGAGTGATATTGATTCCAACTAATTAAATATTTAGCTTTGCGCCAACAGTACGTCCAAGAATGTGCTGGTCAATTAAACTATCATTAATAAAGAGGCGTTCTATGAAAAAGTTTTTGTTGGCAGTTGTAGCGGTGTTTGTTGCTTGGGAAGTGCTTGATTTTATTATTTACACGATGGTACTCGCACAACAGTATAAAGATACTGCATCGCTCTGGCGCCCTGAAGGTGAAATGAAGATGGGGCTCATGATAATTGTTACCCTAATTTCATCGGTTGCATTCTGTTATTTATATGATGCATTTGTAAAAGACAAAAGCATGAATAACGCAGTGAAGTTTGGTCTTGTTTTTGGCATTGGTACCGGAATTGGAATGGGATACGGCACTTATTCAGTTCAGCCAATAACCTACATGATTGCCTTTACATGGTTTCTTGGAACTGTAATTGAATCAACGGTAGCAGGTTTTATTCTTGGTTTAATACTTAAAGGTGAAACCGAAGGATAACTGATTTTTTTAAGGCTGAATGAGTTTTCGTTTTTAGTAATGGACATCGTTCAGCCTTTTGTTTTTATAGTGCTGGGAAAATCAAACCACTTCTTCTTGCAAAATTTCTCCGTGAATTCCCACAACAACAACTTTAACCGGAATTATTCTTTCAGCTTGCTCAACAGCCTGCATCGCTAATTGGATCAATCCGCTACAGCAAGGAACTTGCATTATCACTACAGTGATCGAATTTATTTTTGCGTCGCTGATCATTTGTACCAACTTTTGTAAATAAACTTGTTTGTTCGAATCTAGTTTGGGGCATGCAATCGCGATGCTTTTTCCCTGAAGAAAATCTTTATGAAAATCGGGATAAGCAATGGGAACACAATCAGCCGCCAGAAGCAAATCCGCATTTTTGAAAAATCCCGCGTTTGGTGAAACTAGGTGAAGCTGCACAGGCCACTGCCGTAAATGAGAAATTTTTTTTCCATTTTCTTCCAAAACATTTTCATCCTCATGTTCATTGAAACTCATTTCACGCGAACCGGGACATCCGCATGCTTCCGGTTTTTTAATATCATCAAGTTCTTTTAATAAAGGATTTTCAATTCCATTATCATTCAAATAATCCAAAGCCTGTGTAAGAAGATCAAACTCTCTGTGTTCTTTCAAATGATGAAGATGTGCTTTGATAACGTTGCTGCCGCCTTTAACAATGTATTCCATCACTTGTTTTTCATCGTACGGTTCGGCTTCACGTTCAATTACCGTTATTGCATTTTGCGGGCAATGCCCGATGCATGCGCCGAGCCCATCGCAAAACAGATCGGAAATTAATCTCACTTTACCATCAATAATTTGCAAAGCTCCTTCAGCGCAATTCGGAACGCATTCTCCGCAGCCGTCGCACTTCTCTTCTTCTATTTGGATAATTTTTCTCAGCATTCTTTCTCCGGCTATAAACAGATTTTTTTGTCTGATTAAAGATAAAAGAAAAATCTCACATCTTCAAGACATGAGATTTACTTTTTACAGATTTTCTATTTGAATGTTCCCTTGACTTGTTTCGAGGCGAATTTCTCCATTACCCAAACCCAACTTCCCGGAAAGAAATCCGGATGATTGTTCATCAACAGCAATGGTGAGTCCCTTTTGTGAGACAACACCGTTTAAACTTTTCGCGTAAACCGATGCGGATACACTCACAGGAATTTTTAATAGAATATTTCCATTATTTATTTTCACACGGCAGTATCCGTTTTCAGGCAAGGAAAGTTCAAGCGAATTATTTCCAGTTCCACCAGAAATTTGACAAGAGCCACTATGTCTTTTAAGATCAACGATTGGAGCGTTTCCAACCGTCAACACAGAATCTAAATCAGAAACGTTTACATTTCCAACAGCTTCTTCAATTTTACAAATCACGCCGGAGGGAACTGTTAATGTTACTCCACAAATGAGATTACTTTCATGTACGGTGCTGTAAACATCAACGAAAAGTGTATCACCGACAGCCTGCGTTGATAGTTGGAGAAATGCAAATTTTTCATCTCCCTTTACTTTTGTCTCGGCTTGAACAGATTTGAATAAATACCAGATTAATGTGTCGGTTGAAGCAGCTCCTTGAATATTAACCAAACCGGTCGCATTGCGAACCACAAGCATTTTTTCGTTTGTTAATCTTATTCCGCCGTAGGACTTATCGGTATAAGTATTAAGATCGGGCGACTGCGATGAATTATTTTTGCAGCCCATCAAAAGAATTACGAAGAACAACAACATTCGAGACAAAATATGTATCATACTATGAACCCCTTGTTTTGAAATATTAACAGGCTTTAATAATACCGAGAAACAAATCAGCCTTCAAACATGCGCCGCCAACAAGCGCGCCGTCAATGTTTAGCTGTGAAAGAAGTTCAACCGCGTTATCCGGTTTTACACTTCCGCCGTATTGAATTATAATTTGTTCTGCAACTTCGCTTTTATACAATACGGTTAATTCTTTTCTGATGAAAGCGTGGACTTCTTCAGCTTGTTCTTTCGAAGCAACTTTGCCGGTGCCAATTGCCCAAACAGGTTCGTATGCAATGATAATTTTTTTCATATTCTCAGCGTCAACATTTTTCAATCCTTCAACAACCTGACGTTTAACGACATCAAACGTAATTCCTTTTTCGCGTTCATCTAAGGTTTCGCCGATGCAGAAAATGGGGAGGAGTCCGCTTACTAAAGCCTTGTGAATTTTTTTATTGATTGTTGCATCTGACTCTCCGAAGATTGTTCTTCTTTCCGAATGTCCGAGAATTACATATTCACATCCAACACTTTTTAACATTGCGGCGGAGATTTCTCCCGTGTAAGCGCCGCTTTCTTCAAAACACATATTTTGAGCGCCGAGTTTTACCGGTGAGTTCTTAACCAATGTTGAAGCGGTTTCTAACGAAGTATATGGCGGGCAAACAATAACTTCTACATTGCTCGATAAGGGTCCTAATCCGTTTTTGATTCCAGAAATTAATGAGATTGATTCTTGCAAATTCAAATTCATTTTCCAGTTTCCGGCTATTACTTTTTTACGCATTTTTATTTCTCCATGAGGTTTTGTGTTAAATATTTCCACTACAAACTTAATAAAGATGGGGAACTCCATCAAGATTTCATTATGATTTCCTCCTTAATATTTTCCTAAAATATATTAACCGCCAATTTCTTATATTTCTTCATCGATAAAACAATTTCTAAAGATGGAAGAAACAGAAACCATAAATAATTTAGTTGAACAAGCGGAAGTAATTAGGGATTCTTATTCAAATCAGAACAATTCTGTTAAAAAGAAACAATATTCACAATTCTTTACGCCTTCCGCGATTGCATCTTTTATTGCTTCTCTTTTTACTTTTCCCAATAATAAAGAAAACATAAAAATTTTAGACCCCGGCGCCGGAACCGGAATTTTAAGCACCGCTTTAATTGATAGGCTTCTAAACTCGAATCTGAAATTAAAAAATATTGAAGTTACTGCAATTGAAATTGATGCCAATCTCAACAGAGATATTGAAAATTCCTATGAAATATGTAAAAAAAAATGCCGAGAAGCGGGAATAAAATTTTCTTATAAAATAAGAAATGAAGATTTTATAAAATATGGATGTTCAGAAATAATAAACACTCCGGGTGACGATCTATTCTTTGAAGCGAAAAAAGAGAGAGAACTTTTTGATTTAGTTGTCTTAAATCCTCCCTATAAAAAAATTGAGAACGCATCGGATACCAGGGATTTGCTTAATAAAGCCGGACTTGAGACGACTAACCTTTATACCGCTTTCCTTTATATAGCTTCACATTTCCTTAATGAGGACGGACAAATAACCGCAATAACTCCAAGAAGTTTTTGCAATGGAACATATTTTAAGAAATTTAGAGAAAGATTTTTTAGTAAGCTTTCCTTTCATAGGATACATCTTTATAATCAGAGAAACAAAGCGTTCAGAAGGGATGATGTCCTCCAGGAAAATATTATATTTTTAGTGTCGCCGCTAAAGCCGTTAAACAATGAAGTTCAAATTACTACAAGCGATTCTCCGGAAGATGAAGCATTTAAGACCTTAGCGATCGATCATGACTTTATTATTCAACCTGATGATAAAGATAAAATAATCCACATTATTACAGATGAATATTCGTTAAAAATAATAGATCGTATTTCTTTGCTTAAACAAAAGCTGCATGATATTGGAGTAAATGTTTCAACTGGAAAAATAGTAGATTTTAGAACGAAGACTCATTTAACGGAAAATGATAATTACAATATTGCCCCGCTTTATTACCCGTTTCATTTCTCCAACGGAAAAATAATATGGCCGTCAAACTCCGCTAAAAAGAAAGAAGCGGTTTATATCAATTCACGCACGGAAGGTGATTTAATCTCCTCAGGTTATTATGTTTTTTGTAAAAGATTTAGTTCAAAAGAAGAAAAGAAAAGAATAACGGCGGCATTTTACGATTACACAAAATATAATTTCAAATTAATCGGAATAGAGAATCATTTAAATTATTTTCATATAAAAAACAACCCTCTTCCAAAAAATTTAGCTCTTGGTTTAACAATATATTTAAATTCAACTTTGGTGGATCAATATTTTAGATTGTTCAATGGCCACACACAAGTAAATGCAGAAGATTTAAGATTTTTGTATTACCCTGATGTTGAACAACTAAACTCCATCGGGAAATATTTTATAGACGAACTTCCAAACCAGGAAGAAATTGATTCGATAATAGAAAAGGAATTATTCAACATGGCAAAAGACATAAATCCCACCTTAATCAACACAAAAATCAACGAAGCTCTTTCTATACTAAAACAGCTTGGTCTTCCAAGAAATCAACAAAACGAAAGATCTGCATTAACTCTTCTAGCAATAGTAGGTCTAAAACCAAATCAAAAATGGAGTGAAAGCAAAACGCTGTTGATCGGAATAACTTCAATAATGAACTTTATGGAAATTCAGTACGGAAAAAAATATGCACCGAATACACGTGAAAGCATTAGACGGCAAACAGTCCATCAATTTGTTCAAGCCGGACTAATAGTACCAAATCCCGATATATATAGACCAACGAATAGTCCAAACTTTGTTTATCAAATTGAAGAGAGCACATTAAATTTAGTTAAAGGATTTAAATCAAAATCATGGGACGAATTGTTGAAAAAATTTCTTTCCAATGGAAAAACACTTTCTGCAAGATATGCTCAAGAAAGAGAAATGGAAAAAATACCTTTGAGAGTTGCGGATAAAGTTGAGATAAATATTTCTAAGGGAGGGCAAAATGTTTTGGTAGAAAAGATTGTTAACGATTTTTGTCCCTACCATACGCCAGGTGGCAAATTAATTTACATAGGTGACACCAAAACAAAATGGGCGTACTTTAATGAACAAGAATTGAAAAAACTTGGCGTAATAATAAAAGATGAACATGGAAAGATGCCTGATGTTATTGTTTATTTTACAAAGAAGAAATGGTTGATATTAATTGAAGCAGTTACAAGTCATGGTCCGATCAATCCAAAAAGAAAAATAGAACTAGAAGAATTATTTATAAAAAGCAAAGTCGGCTTGGTATTCATAACTGCATTCTTGAATAAAAAGACATTATTAAAATATATGCAAGAGATTGCGTGGGAAACTGATATTTGGGTCGCAGATGATCCCACGCATCTTATCCATCTCAACGGTGAAAGATTTTTAGGACCATATAATAAATAATTTGAATGCAGTTTATGGTAAAATAAATTTATTATGTCGGTAAAAAATCTTCCCAAGCAAGTCATTATCCTAAGTCTCGTTAGTTTATTTACGGACATTGCGAGCGAAATGCTTTACCCAATTACACCGATATTTATGTCGACCGTTTTGGGCGTGTCAATGACGGTTATCGGATTACTTGAGGGTGTTGCAGAAGTTGTAAGTGGATTTTTTAAAGGATACTTCGGTCTGCTTTCCGATAAAGTAAAAAAACGGGCAGTTTTTGTTTCCCTCGGCTACGGACTTTCGGCACTCTCAAAACCGTTGCCGGGAATTTTTCCTTCACTCGCTGCAATTATCACCGCAAGGATCTCGGATCGCCTCGGAAAAGGTTTACGTACCGCTCCGCGTGACGCACTGCTTGCGAGTTATGCAAACGGAAACAGCGGCGCCGTCTTTGGTTTTCATCGCGGAATGGATACACTCGGCGCGGCAATTGGTCCCGCATTGGCGCTGCTCCTTTTAGCTTTTTTCCCTAAAAATTATACGTTGATCTTTCTTATCGCGTTTGTTCCTTCGATGATAGCCGTTTCATTCACTTTTTTTGTAAAAGATAATTTCGTTTCAAAAGAAGGTAAAAAGAAACTTGCTTTCCGATCATTCCTTAAAAACTCACCGAAGGAATACAAGCTTGTCTTGGGTCTGGTTGTACTTTTCTCATTCTCAAACAGCAGCGATGTTTTTTTGATCTTAAAATCAAAAGCTATTTCCGGTTCGGAAACATTGGCAATCGTCAGTTACATTTTTTATAATCTTGTGTATGCTGCAAGTTCTTATCCGCTTGGACGACTTTCCGATAAAATAGGGAAGAAAAAAATTTTTACGTTCGGACTTTTAATTTTTTCCGTTGTTTATTTCGGGTTTGCAATCGCACATCATTTTGTGTTTGCAATTCTTCTCTTTGCATTATACGGAATTTACGCCGCGTCAACAGAAGGAATAACAAAAGCTTGGGTTTCTGATTTGGTTCCCGATGAGCAACGCGGAACCGCGATCGGATTGCTTACAATGCTTTCAAGTTTTGCCGTTATGTTCGGTTCTTTCTTTGCCGGAATTTTGTGGGACGTTATTAGTCCCAACGCGCCATTTTATTTTTCTGGAGTTGTTTCACTGTTTTTGGCAATTTTCATTTTGGTTGGAAAGAAATCATTAAAAAATTGAAAAAATATTCTTTAATTCGATTTTTTCTTTTTGCTCCGAATCAGTTTGTAATTATATTGAATTAAAAAATCGCTGTAAAAACACTCTACACTATTAGTTAAAGGACGCTATGAAAAGAACAAAAAAATTCCTTCTCTCTGAAAACGATATTCCGGAAAGCTGGTATAACATTCAGGCAGATATGCCAAATCCTACGCTACCGCCGCTTCATCCGGGAACCAAACAGCCAATCGGCCCGGCAGATTTAGCGCCGCTTTTTCCAATGGAATTAATTAAGCAGGAGGTTTCAAAAGAACGATGGATTGAAATTCCCGAAGAGGTGCGTGAAGCATATAAAATATGGCGTCCGACGCCGTTGTATCGCGCCTACAATTTTGAAAAACTGCTTGATACTCCGGCAAAAATTTATTACAAATATGAGGGCGTTAGTCCGGCTGGTTCTCACAAACCGAACACCGCTATTCCTCAGGCATATTACAACAAAATGGAAGGCGTAAAAAAAATTACCACGGAAACCGGCGCCGGTCAATGGGGAAGCGCACTTAGTTTTGCATGCCAAATGTTCGGAATTGAATTAGAAGTTTACATGGTGAAAATCAGTTACGAACAAAAACCATATCGCAAATTGATGATGAATACCTGGGGCGCAAAAGTTTTTTCTTCACCAACAAACTTAACTGAATCGGGAAGGAAAATTTTAGCTGAAGACCCGAATTCACCAGGAAGTTTAGGTATCGCAATTTCAGAAGCTGTTGAACGCGCTGCAACAAATGAAGATACAAAATACGCGCTCGGCAGCGTGTTGAACCACGTGTTAATGCATCAAACAGTTATCGGACTTGAAGCCGTAAAACAAATGGAAATGGCTGGAGATTTTCCCGACATCGTTATTGCGCCATTCGGCGGCGGATCAAACTTTGCCGGAATTGCATTTCCGTTTTTAAGATTAAATTTACAAGAAGGAAGAAAAGGCCGCTGTATTGCAGTCGAACCGGCTTCGTGTCCTAAATTAACCAAAGGAGAATTCCGATATGATTTCGGTGACTCTGTTGGTTTAACTCCACTGCTTCCTATGTACACACTCGGACATACTTTTGTCCCCGATCCCATTCACGCAGGCGGTTTACGTTATCATGGAGCCGGTGCGATCGTAAGTCAATTATTAAAAGATAAAGTAATTGAAGCGCAGGCAGTACATCAGTTATCGTGTTTTGATGCAGGTGTGAAATTTGCAAATGCAGAAGGAATTATTCCCGCACCGGAAGCAACACACGGAATTGCTGCAGTAGTTCGCGAAGCATTAAAAGCGAAAGAAGAAGGAACAGAAAAAACAATTCTGTTTAATCTTTGCGGTCACGGACATTTTGATATGTCGGCTTACGAAGACTACTTTAACGGAAAATTAGTTGATCACGAATTATCATACGATGAACTTCATCAAGGACTGAATGAGTTAAATGCACATCCGTTGGTTTAATTACTAAATTGTAGATAATAAAAAAAGCCGTGGGTAATGCGGCTTTTTTTATTCAATTCAATAAAGAGAATTGATTAGCATTTTTGATTTCCACATTTTCAAACTAAAATAACTCCAAACTTACGCACCCTTCAAGTTCCAATAATCTTTCTTTTACTTTTGGTCCGCCGCCGGAAAAACCGCCGAGTGCGCCGGAAGTTTTAATCACGCGGTGACAAGGAATGACTATCGGTACTGGATTTGCGCCGACTGCATTGCCAACTGCGCGAAAACTCTTTTCATTCTTTATTCTTACTGCGATATTCTTGTATGTAACAACTTCGCCGAAGGGGATATTCATCAGCTCATTCCATACTTGAAGTTGAAAAGTTGTTCCGTGAATATCTAGCGGAACTTTAAACATTTTCAATTCTGCGTCAAAATATTTTTTCAGTTGTTCGGGTAAACCGAAGAAGATTTGATCTGTCGGTGGAAGTTTACTTTTCTTTGGGAATAGCTTGCTACCGTATTTTGAATTCAGATCGATTCGGCAAATTCCAGTAGGAGAAGAGTATAGAGTAATAGAATTTCCGCCAATCTTTAAGGAGGTATAAAAAATTTTCTGGTCTGACAGCTTCATAGTGTTCCTGTTGTTTCATTGAAAAATAAATTATTCCGGAACAACACTTAAAACATTTACGCCGGAATAACTTCAATTACCGGATTCACTTCTTTTCTTAAAAGATTTTCAATTGCGCGCAGCGTTCCGGTTATTGAACTCGGGCAGCTACCGCAAGCGCCCTGGTAGCGGACTTTAAGCGTTATGCCGTTTAATTCCAAAACTTCTAATCCACCGCCGTCGTTCGCCAGCGCCGGACGAACTTTTTGATTAAGCACTTCGTTTATCTTTTTCAATAATTCGCTTGAATGTTCATCCAAATCTTCCGGGACTTTGTCGGCGGGAATTAAATTTTTATCGAAATCTTTTAAAAAGGAAACTAACGGGCGCTGAATTTGTCCCCATTGTGTCTCGCGGGATTTTTCAACCGTAATAAATTTATCCATATAAAAAACAGAGAGAACCCCCGGCAGTTCAAATACTCCGCTTGCAAGAGGGTCGTTTGCGGCTTCGATTTTGCTGTGAAAGTGCCTCGTCTCAAATTTTAGCAATCGTTCATTTAATAGAAATTTTAACGCATGAGGGTTTGGCGTTAATTCAACATCAACAACTTGTAACATTTTTTCTCCATCTATATTTACAGTACAAACTTAAAGCACAATCGCGTTAAAGACAATAACAAAAAAAAGCTAATTAACAGGAATTGCGAGAATGGGAACGCGAACTTTATGCCTGAGTTCATCAACCGTTGAACCGAGGATCATATCATCTATCAATTTATGTCCGTGGCTTCCAAGAATGATCATTTCAATTTTATCCTTCTCAACAAGTTTGGCAATAGCATCTTCCGGCTCGCCTCCGATGATACATAATTCGGTTGTAAAATTCTTTTTATTAAGGAAGTCGGAAAATTTTTCTAAATAGATTCTCATACGCAAAGCATCCTGATCATCAACAGCTTCACCAAGAAATCTTCCTGTGGGCGATTCAACGCAATGCATAAGGTAAATTGTATTTTTTTCCGCCTGCAAAAAGGGAAGAGCTTTTTGAATGATCTGTGAATCGTATCTATACTTTCCTTCCAACGCAATACCAACACGCTGAATTAATGCGCCGCTTTCAAGCGAAGTGAATTGAGCGGTTGTTGCGCTTATTACTTCTTGAATTTTTTCTTTTGTGAGAATTGGCTCAAAGGTTATCCAGAGAAGCATTCCCAAAACAAAAAGGAAAAAAGGGATTCCCAAAAATTTGATTAATAACCCTACCGCGCCCGGATTAGAAATGTTTTCAAGTACCACATCCGAAACCAATTTTAGATTTAGTGCAACAATAAGAATAGCGGCTGTCCACGCAAGAATTTTTACTTTGGTGCCGGAAGCAAACTCCCCCATTTTTTCTTTACTCGATGTAAAATGAAGAAGCGGGATCAATGCAAACGGAAGTTGGATTGATAATATTACCTGAGAAAGGATAAGCAGCATATCTACCGACCTATCGCCGACAAGATTAATTACAATGAGTGCCGGAATGATAGCAATCAATCGGGTTATCATTCTTCGCATCCATGGGCGGACTTTTAGACCCACGAATCCTTCCATAACAATTTGTCCGGCAAAAGTTCCGGTGATTGTTGAAGATTGACCGGCGGCAAGAAGTGCAAGTCCAAATGCAAACGGGGCAACTGAACTCCCAAGAAGTTTTCCGAGAAGAGAATGAGCGTCAATAATTGAGGCTACATCAGAATGTCCGCTGCTAAAAAAGACAGAGGCGGCTAAAATTAAAATTGCTGCATTCACAAAGAAGGCGGCGTTTAATGCAACTACCGAATCAATCAAATTAAATTTATTTGCTTCTCTTTTTCCGGCAGCAGTTTTTTCAACATCGCGCGATTGTACTAATGCTGAGTGAAGATAAATATTATGCGGCATTACTGTAGCGCCGATAATTCCGAGTGCAATAAACAAAGCTCCGCTTGACATTGCCGTGGGAATAAATCCTATTGCAATTTCTCCAAAATTTGGTTTGGCAAGAACTAATTCGAGAAGGAAACAAATTCCTATCATCGCAACAAGGGAAAGGATAACCGCCTCCATCTTTCTAATGCCATAGTTTATCAACAACAGTAAAAGCAAAACATCAAGCGTGGTGATGACAACTCCCCAAACCAGTGGAATGCCAAACAGCAGGTACAAACCTATTGCAGAACCGAGCACTTCAGCTAAGTCAGTTGCGGCAATTGCAATTTCGGTAAATATCCATAATATAATATTTATTGTTTTCGGGTAGCTGCTCCGGCACGCTTGCGCTAAGTCTCTGCCATAAACAATTCCAAGACGGGCGGCAAGCGTTTGAAAAAGAATTGCCATTAAATTAGCAAGCAGAATTACCCAAATTAATTTATAACCAAACTGTGCGCCGCCGGCAATGTCTGTTGCCCAGTTTCCCGGATCCATGTATCCAACGGAAACAAGAAAAGCCGGACCGGAAAAGGCAAAGAGCTTTTTGAAAAAACTCCCTTTGTTCGTATTTACCGATGAGTGTACTTCTGCTAATGATTTATCCATTTACTGTTTCACTTTTAACTTTCTACTTGCAACTATCGCGTCATATTCTTCTTTAGTAACCGGTTGAATACTTAAACGGTTTCCACGCTGAAGAAGTTTCATGTTTTGCAATTTGGGATTTGCTTTTATTTCATCCAGCGTAACCGGTTTGGAAAATTTTTTAACGAGCTTAATATCAACCATAAACCACGTAGGGTTTTGCGGATTGCTTTTGGGATCAAAGTGATGACTTTCCGAATCAAAAGCAGTATGGTCGGGATAGCCGTCTTTCACAACTTCGCAAACACCAAAAATTCCCGTTGGCTCGGTGTTGCTGTGATAGAACAAGACCTTATCGCCGGATTTTATTTCATCGCGTAAAAAATTCCGCGCTTGATAATTGCGTACACCATCCCAAAAAGTTTTTTTCACTTTTGCCAAATCATCAATTGAAAAAGCTTCGGGTTCTGATTTGAAGAGCCAATATTTTTTTGCCATTTACTTTTTTCTTTCAGTTATATTAATCTAACACGAAAAAAATATGTAAGGTTTCACTAAACTAAGTTTTTTCTCTCTAAAAATAGAAAATAAAAAGATGGTGGGGAAATGTTGGCGGGTTATAGAGTAACGGACTGAAGTCTGTGTTACGAATTTTTCCGTAGCGCAGACTTCAGTTTGCACTTAAAAACTAAAACTCGCTCCTACAACTACCGTTCTTCTCCCAAAGTAACTTGAGATTTCTTTTCGTTCAGAATAATCTGGAGAATAGTAATAACCGAAAATGTTTTTTAGATCAAGAATGTTTAATCCTTCGAGGTAAAAGACTGAACTGAAACTATCAAAAAGTGTTGTGAAATATGTTAATCTCAAATCCAACCGTTTGTAATCTTGAAAGCGTGATGAATTTTTTACGCCGTAAACCGGTTCATAAACGTTTTCGGATAATCTATAATCGGAGCCGATAACCGGTGTGTATGGTCTTCCTGTTGCATACTTCAAATTTATTCCAACTTGCCAATTGACTGCAATAAAATATTTTGCGATCAAAGAAAAATTGTGAGTAATATCGAACGAGCTGCTCGTTAATTCTTCAAAGTCCATCCATTTTCTTTTTGTGCTGATGAATCCGTAAGAAATCCAACCACTCCAGCCATTGGTTAACGTGCTTTTAAGAATTACATCAACGCCGTTTGCAAAACCTTTTCCGTTATTGTCATAATTGAGCAGCGAAGTTTCCAGCGGGAGATTTTTATAATCTTTATGATAAAGCTCTATTCTGAATGAGTTGTCTTCATCAAAAAGGTAATCGTAAGAGAGGACGTAATGAACGGCTTTCATTGATTTAAGATTCGGATTTCCATCAACTGAACTGAATAACCGCGGGTCCGGCAGTTGATTGAATATTCCCAAAGCCGTTTTTAAAGTTGAGTGCTCATTTAGTTTGTAAGAAAAATTTAGCCGAGGATTAATCCAATCAAGATTTAATGAAGGAATACGGTCATATCTAATTCCAATTGCGCTTGCAAAATTATTTATTCCAAAAGTATTTGCAGATTCCAATTCGAGGTAACCGCCAATCCTTGAACCGAAAATATTTGCATCGAGTACTTTCTTTTGCGCGTCGGGACGAATGTTATAATCGCTGTTAGGAATTTGTCCAAGATAATTTAATTTTCTGTTTTCAAGTTCTATTCCCGAAAGCAACCTGCTTCGCGAGTTAAAGAAATATTCAAAATCATTTCTGAATGAATAAACTTTATCGGTCTTTAATAAATCAAGTACCCCAAGTTTCCATTGGTTTGAATAGTTGCTAACGGAAAAACTATTCTTCATTACTAGTTTGGAAAAAAGAACATTTGAATGCTGAAGATTGATGAACTTGCTCTGCGTATTTCCATCAAAGGTGCCTTGGTACTCTGTTCCTTCGACACTCACCCCTTGAATATCTCGTGCGTAAATGCCGAATAATTTTAATTTACCTGTTTTTGAGTACGCATAATTCACGCTTCCGGTAATATTTTTAGAAGTCGGTGCTGCAGTAAATTTTTCCAATCCGCCGTTCAACCAAAAAATCGGTTTTGTAAATGATTGATCAAAGTTAAAATTGAATCCGAGTTTGTCTTCAATAATCGGAAGTTCGGTAGAAAAATTTGTATTCGCCAAAGAGATTCCTAAACTGCTGTGCATTAAGGCTGGAACTCCCTTTGTTTCAATGTCCAAAACTCCGGAGAGGACGTTGCCGAATTTTGCCGAGAATCCGCCGCTTGAAAAATACATTCCTTTTATGAACTCATTTTTCAGATTTGAAAACAAACTCCCGTAAGTAGATTCATACGAAAACGGGTGGTAGATCAACGCTTGATCAATCATGGTGATTGTTTCAATCGGATCGCCGCCGCGTACATAAAGTTCTGCGCTTTCTGAAACTTGAGTAATTCCGGGCATTGTCTTTAGCGATTGAAATAAATCCGCAGCGCCGCCGGGTGTAGTTAAAACGTCAATTCGGCTTAGTACTAATCCTTTCCCTTTTTCTGATCCAAATGAACTTGCGGACACAACCGACTCTTTCATCTTCAGCGCGGATTCTTTTAATTCAATATCGAGTGTAATTTTCTTTTGATCTTGCAAATCCAATTCTTTACTGAATTTTTCATATCCAATGAGATTTGCATTCAGGATAATTTTATCTTTTAATTTTGTCAAAAAAGAAAATTTTCCTTGTTCATCGCTCATTACTCCGTCACCGGAATTGGATAAGAAAACCATTACCATAGGCAGTGGTTTTTTATCTTCATCGAAAACATTTCCCTCAATTTTTATTTTGGTTTGAGAAAACAAGTTTCCGAGCAATAGCAGTACGCTTATAAATATTTTAGATTTCATTTGTTTCCTTTTTATCTGTCAACTTCTTATTAAAAAGTATTCTTTGTACCGTTTTTTGTTTTCTCTAAATTTGGAAGCAGTACATATTTGATCCAAGAAAATTCCGGTTCGATTGATAGAGCTTTTTTATAAACGAAGATTGCGGCATCGGACATTTCCAATTTTTCGTTCGCAATTCCGGTCCAGGCTAACGCATCGAGGTATCCCCAATTAATCGTTATAGATGAGCTCTCTTCTTCTTTTTCAAAGTAGGAAATTGTTTTGTTAAAATTTTCGAGGGCTTCTTTTACACTTCCGCCAAAAGCAGCCGGAGTATTTAATTTCATTATTCCATGAATGAGATATGCTCTTGGATTGTTTGGATTAATGGCTTCAGCATCGCCGAGCAGAGCATTTATTCTCGGTGAAAGCGTCATTGCTTCCGCCCAGTTGTAAGTAATTTTCATCATTAAGATTGAAGCGAGCAATGTATTTCCTTCTGATGCAAAACCTTTTGCTGAAGAAATTTTTTCTGCGTGTTCAACTGCCTGATTTACATATTTATCAAATAAGGCTTTGTCGCGGGAACCCATTTCTAAAAAACGATATTCAACGTAAGTTAAATTGTAAAGAGCCTGGAGGTTTGTTGAATCAGCCGCATAAATTTTTCCGAATATATCATGAGCTTTCTGAAACGTTTCTTTGTCGTAGGAAATGTAAGCCTTTTTGGCGAGTGTAATTCCTTCTTTCATTTGTTCATCTGGTGTTAGCGCAAATGAAATTTGCAGAATCGAGCCGAGCAGAAAGAAGAACACGAACAGTTTTGTTGAAGTTGAATTTTTCATTGTTGATCCTTTTCTATTGTTGTTATTAAATAAAGTGCTTTGATTTACAAAGCGTATAAACAAAAAATTTTATTTTTTAATTAGTTTTTCTAATTGAGCTACATACAATTCAAACGCTTTAATTCCGGTTTTTGTAAGTGAGTAAACAGTTTTTGGTTTACGGTCGATAAATTCTTTTTTAACTGAAATATAGTTTGCCTCTTCAAGTTTCTTCAGATGAACGCTTAGGTTCCCATCTGTTGCGTTAACTTTTTCTTTTAGAAAATTAAATTCCGCTTCTTCTACCGAGATGAGCAATGCCATTAATGCAAGCCGAATTCTCGAATGAATAACATCATCGAGTTGTTGATAATCAAAATCGTTCACGCTTTTGCCGTCATAGTTTGTTTGTATTTTTTATAAATAATTATTCCCGGTAGTGTTTGGAAAAAAAACATTAACAGAGCCATAATTAAAAATGAATGAATCGAAGTGACAAAGAATAATATAATTCCGCCGATCCACCACCCAAATGATAAATTACCAAGCCATTTAACCTCGACAATCTTGCCCGAAACAAAATAAGCGCTCCCCATTATTATGCAAGCAATCGGGCTAATTGCCATATAATTAATTGTTCCCTTAACTGGGCCAATAAATCCTACAATTGTCATAGCGATTCCGGCAGCACCCCAAACAGCGCCAATCAGCTTTCCGGAATATGTAGAAGGATGTTTCTCTTTTAACTTTATCCGATTGTAAATGGAAAAAATCCAGCCGATGGGGATGAGCACAGCCCAAATCCAGAAATAGTTAAAATGAACTCCTCTCATATGAAATATATATGTCGACAACATACCGACCATGACAAGAATGCTCCAGAAAATATAATCCTTACCGTTATAGATTACTGCTTTTTTTGTTTCTTCAATTATTTTTCTAATAAATTGAAGTTCTTCAAGAGCTGTTTTTTCATTCATGGAATCTCCATTTAAAAAATTATTTTCACTCATTGTGTTACTTCATTTCTTTTTTTGAACTAAAATAAAAAATAAATCCCGGAATTACCTGAAGACCCAACATCATTAGAGCCATAATTAATATTTGAATGATGTTTGCTATAAAAAACATCGCAATTCCACCGCACCACCAACCGAGAGCTAATAGCTTCACCCATTTTGAATCGTAAACAGTTCCGCTTATGAAATATGCAACTCCGAGCACCGTTGACATCAGGGGACTTAACGCCAAACCGTTGATCATTCCGGAAGATGTTGCAATAAAACCAATAATTGTCATCGATACACCGGTGCCGAGCCAGACGCTGTTTAATATTTTTGCAGCAAAAGTTCTCACATGTTTTTCATGTTTTTTACTGAAAACTGATGCGAGAGTGTAAATCCATCCAAAGCCAATAAGAACAACCCACACCCACGGGGAATTTGTGGGCAGTTTAAAAACATATCCCAAATAGACCGACATCAATCCTAAAAAGACAAGAATTCCCCAAAGGATATAACCTTTCCCGTTTTCAGCCACGGATCTTTTGCTATCCTCAATTACCTTTCTAATAAAAACAAGTTCATCAATTGCAGTTCTATCGTCCATTTCAGCCTCGGTTAATAAAGTACTTTGTTTTACAAAGCAAACATACAAAACAAAATCGCGCTTGTCAAGAGGAAACTATATTTTTTTCAAATCCATTTAAAGTGATGTGAATCGTCCGAGTTTTATTTCGTGATAAACGGCTTTATTATTCCATAAGTGTTACTTAATAACCAAAAGGAATTCACTATTTTTTACCAATAAGAAAATTTCTTTCTTCACTCTCATCAAAGATTGAAGATGATAATTTTATCACCAAAATAAAGGAGCGATATGAGAACTTTCTTTTCATTTGCTTTGCCGATTTTCTTTTTCTCAGCGATCGGTTTAAGCAGTAATGCGGCGACCAAGCCGTTTCCCTATCCAATTGAACAACATAAAATGGCTAACGGATTGAATGTAGTAACCGTAAAATTTGACAGCCCCGGAATAGCATCATTCTTTCTCGTTGTCCGAGTCGGTTCGCGAAACGAAGTAGAAGAAGGTGTAACCGGGTTTGCCCACTTCTTTGAACACATGATGTTCCGTGGAACAGAAAAATATGATAAAGATAAATACAATGAAGAGTTAAAAGCGATTGGCGCTTCTGCCAACGCAAACACCTCTCTCGATAGAACTGTTTATCACATGACTGGCAATGCACAAAAACTTGAAAAACTGTTTGAGCTTGAATCTGACCGTTTCCAGAATTTGCATTATCCGATTCATGATTTCAAAACGGAAGCCGGCGCTGTTAAAGGCGAATACACAAAAAACATCGCTTCTCCATTTGCTCAGTTAGAAGAAAATATTGCCAACACAGCTTTTGACGCGCATACTTATAAACATACAACAATGGGATTCTTAAAAGACATTATTGATATGCCAAATCAATATGAATATTCGCTGAAATTTTTCCAGCGTTTTTACAGACCGGAATACACAACGCTTTTAGTTGTTGGTGATGTAACACCCGAACAAGTAAACAAACTTGCGGAAAAATATTTTGGAAAATGGGAACGTGGAAATTATGAAGCCAAGATTCCCGTTGAACCGGAACAAAAAGCCGCAAGATTTACACATCTTCAAAACGGCAGCATTCCTCCATATGTCAGTTTGAATTTCAAAGGACCCGGCTTTGATGACAAAGGAATGGATTCGCCTTCGTTAGATATTTTACTCACCATATTGTTTTCACAAAATTCAAAACTGTATCAGAAACTTGTTCTCGAAGAGCAAAAAGTTCGAAGCATCAACGGTGGAATTTATGACACGCGTGATCCTAATTTAATTTCCGTTGATGCATCAATTGTAAATAAAAACGATATGCAGTATGTAAAAGATGAAGTGATGAAAGCGTTTGAAGCTGTAAAAGCAAACGGTGTTGATGAAAAAATGTTGGCAGAAACAAAATCAAGATTGAAATATAGTTTTGCGATGGGAATAGACAACCCTTCTTCTATAGCGAATACTTTAAGCCACATCATTCAACTTACCGGCGATCCGGAATCAATCAACCGTCTTTATGAAAATTATGAAAAGGTAACCGTAGAAGATTTAAAAGCAGTTGCAAAAAAATATTTAACTTCCGAAAAATTAACAATCGGCACAATCTCGGCTGATGCAGAAGGAGGAGTAAAGTAATGAAAACATTAATGCTTGGAATTTTACTATTCGGTTCTTTGCTTGCTCAAGAAGTGGTTGAATTAAAACTGCCGAACACAAACAAAGTGACGATCAAACTTATGTTCAAGAACGGTTCGGTGTGCGATCCCACCGGAAAAGAAGGATTAACATACCTCACTTCCGCGTTGATAACACAAGGCGGAACGGGTGACTTAACTTACGCCGATATTCAAAATAAAATTTATCCCTGGGCGGCAGGATATTCTTCATCGGTTGATAAAGAAGTTTCCATTTTCACGTTTGAAGTTCATCAAGACTTTCTAAATGATTTCTATCCGATTCTAAAAGGATTACTTCTTAATCCGTCATTCTCTCAAAATGATTTTGACCGGGTAAAAAGAAATCAACAAAATTATGTTGACCAGGTTATCCGCGCTTCTTCAGACGAAGAATATTCTAAAAAAGCGTTGGAGGATTTTCTGTTTAGAGGAACGAAATATCAACATATGGTTCAAGGAAAAACGGAAAGCGTAAAAGCAATTACCGTAGACGACGTGAAAAATCAGTACAAGAATTTTTTCACAAAAAACAATTTAATGATAGGAATTGCCGGAAATTACCCTAGCGCATTTCTTTCAACCTTGAAAAAGGATTTACAAAACCTTTCCGCAGCAATACCGGTTCTTCCGGCGCAAACAGAACCGAAAATGCAAAAGGGAATTAACGTTGAAATCATTCAAAAAGAAAATGCGTTTGGTTCTGCTATCTTTGGCGGATTCCCGATGAACCTTACAAGAAAAGATAACGACTTTGCCGCGATGATGGTTGCCAATTCGTATCTGGGCGAGCACAGAAAATCATACGGTAAATTATACCAGAAGTTACGCGAAACCCGATCGATGAATTACGGCGATTATAGTTACATCGAATGGTATGATAACGGCGGAAGAAATATGTTGCAGCCAGCCGGAACACCGCGAACAACAAATTATTTTTCGTTTTGGATTCGTCCCGTGCAAATTGCAAAACAGTTGAAAAATCAGTACAAGGAATTAGAAGATATTAATGTCGGGCATGCGCATTACGCAATTCGATTAGCTGTACGTGAGATTGATAATCTTGTAAAAAACGGGATGACGAAAAAAGATTTTGAGGCGACCCGTACGTTTTTGAGAAGTTATATAAAACTTTACGTGCAAACTCCTTCAAGTCGTCTCGGTTATTTAATGGATTCTAAATTTTACGGCAAAAAGGATTACGTTATCGAAATGGATAAACAACTTGCAAAACTTTCTTTAGCCGATGTTAGCCGCGCCATTAAAAAATATTGGCAATCCGCAAATATGTGCGTTACCATTGTAACCGATAAGAGTGAAGCGGAGCTGCTTGCAAAGAGCTTGAAAGAAAATCTTGTTTCACCAATGAGTTATTCAAACATTGTTAAAGCAGGGTTGCCGAAAGAAGTACTGGATGAAGATGATGCTGTGTCTAATTTTAAGTTGAATATTAATGAAGTGAAAATCATTAATTCGGCTGATACGTTTAAGTAAGGTCTTTAAAACAATAGGACGCGGCTTTGTTGAGATTTCGTTAAGATCAATTAAGATTATCTTAAAAAATCATAATTGATCTTAACAAATCTGCATCCCATTTTCATTTAACTTTTCGTGAACAACTCATCGAATTTAATTGCTTTAAACTTTAATAAATCTTCAAGCATTCTTCTGCTTTCAATTAACGTAACGGAAGGATCCAAATACTGCACTAATTCATCCTGTGGATTTTCCATTTCAATATAAATTTTTGCGTGCTGGTTCAGCTTCTTTATGCGCGAGAGAAGATGAAGTGTTTTTACATCGGGGTCTTTAAAACGGATGTTGGAAAAAACAAAAATAAAATCGGCATACTTAATATTTGCCTTTTTTAGGTTGAGCGGATTGATCGGGACTCCTCTTACAAAAAAGTGTTCGGGGTAAGGATTGGTTTCAACCAAATCGGTAACAATAACCATTTCTTTTCCGGCAAACTTTTCGTAATTCTGAATTTCCTGGATCAACTCATCGGCAAAAGCGGTGTATTCACAAATAACGATATGATTTTTGCAGGTAACTTGAGCTAAGCCTCTGATATGTTTTTCAAACGTTTGATGTACTGATTCGGCAATAATTGTAATAATGTTCGTATAAAAAAATACGCCGACAATAATAGATACAATTGCGGAGATTCTTCCGATTGTTGTTATCGGATAGACATCGCCGTAGCCAACCGTAGTAGAGCTTACCATCCACCACCAAACGACATCAAAAAATGATTTTACGTTCGGGTTTGGACCCACCTCGGCAAAATAGAAGATGGTTGTATTAATGGCAAAACTAACAATTAATAAAAGGGTTAAGAAATAAATTCTAGATTTCATAGTGTTCGTTTAAGTTATGGATAAAAGTTCTAAAATGTTTTTTACAAGATAATCCGGTTTTTCTTTTTCTAAAAGGAATTCTAGCCTGTAACCCCATGTTACCGCGCATGTTTTAGCGCCGGCATTTTTTCCGCACTGCACATCTAATTCAGAATCTCCTATCATTATTGTTTCTTCAGGCAAAACTGAGAGTGAGTTGCAGATAAATATCAGCGGTTCCGGGGAAGGTTTAACTTCAATTCCATTTCGTCGTCCCATTATTTCATCAAAATATCTATCCAATTTAAAATGATGGAGAATGTTTTGAGCTTGATCTTGCGATTTAGTGGTGAGCAGTGCTATTTTCTTTCCGTCTTTTTTCAATGTTGAAAGAGTTTCCTCTACGTCCGGATAAACTTTTGTTGTGTTTATAAAATCAAAATAAATAGTTTTGTACACATTAATAAATTCCTCAATATCATTAACACGAATTTGCATTGCATCAAATATGGTCTGAAAATGTTCGCCGATACGTTTATCCAATTCTACTTTAGGAAGATGAACCTTTCGCCCGAAATGTTCAAACGTTTTTATTGTTGCCCGGTAAATGGTTTCGGAAGATTCGGTTAACGTTCCATCTAAATCAAAAACGAAGAGTTGTAAGTTTTTCATCAACAAAATTTATTCATTTGTAATTGCAATTGCAGTTTTTTTGGTTTCTTCTATAAAAAATATTCTTCGGGAATAGCTTTTCTTCCGGCAAAACCGCTTATCGCATCGTGATAAAAGCGAATGAACTTTTCATCGCTGCGCCAGCAGAGAAAAACTTCTTTCCCGTCAATCACGGAAGGAAAATCAACCAAACCGATAGAAAAATCCCAATCTTTATAATAACATCCTACGTCCTGCAGTTCTTTTAAGTATACTTGCATAGTTTTCAAGCGTTCGGGAATATCAGGGTTCAATTGAACATCGCCGCCAACTTCATCAATAAGAAATTGTATTTCTTTCCCTTCGCGAATAATATCTTCAACTATTTTTTTAACTAGTGGAAGAGTTTTTACTGCTTCTTTCGGGGTAAAATATTTTATTTCTGTCATTTTATTTTATGCTGCTTTCTAAAATCTGTCAATCAGATTTCATTTTACAATTTTCTTGCAACCACAACTACCGTTTTCAGTTTATCAATAACCGCAGAGGCTTCATTCGTTGCTTCAAGATAAACAATATAAATTCCGATGCGAAGCGGGTTGCCGTCATCATCCAGTCCATTAAACACAAC
Source organism: Ignavibacteriaceae bacterium (assembly GCA_023229425.1). Taxonomy (GTDB): domain Bacteria; phylum Bacteroidota; class Ignavibacteria; order Ignavibacteriales; family Ignavibacteriaceae; genus UBA1563. Next base: position 378,263 of record JALNZG010000002.1, on the reverse strand, counting down.
CGATCCTAATTGTCCACTAGCTTGATTATTATTAAGCGTTCTTATTAATCTTCCTTTCGAATCAAATATTTTTATTCGCGTTTGAGAAATTGCTTGAGACAAATTGTAATTAATAATAGTAAAATCTTCAAAACCATCGTTGTCGGGAGAAAACGGATTCGGCAAAACGGAAATGTTTGAGACAGTGTTTGTGTTGGTTGTAAAAATGCTGTTTTGTTTTCCGGGAGTTGCGCCGCTAACCGCAACAGAAGTGCTCCAATTGCTGCTCAAGTTGCCGTCAATGTTTGGGTTTATTCTTTCAATTGATCTGTTGTTAGTATTAACAATATTTTTGTTGTGCCATTTATCTGAATAAATAATTGAATCAATACTGCTGCCGAAAATATTTTTAAGCTGAATTAGTTCGCCGGTGTTTGTAAAGCCGAGTGAGGATTCATTTGCAATTGAAATGTTCGAAAATGCAAGCAGCTCGGGGTATTTTTTTAGTATGATTGAATCTGCCGAAAGAATGTAAAACTCGTTTGGTGAAATAACAAATCCCGTTTCAGAAAGTTTATAAAAATTTCCTTTCTCATCTTCTATGCGCCATCCCCCGATGTTTATTGAATCGCTCGAGATATTTTGAAACTCAATGAACTCACTGTTGTCGGTATCGGGATCAAACATAATTTCGTTCACAACAATTGCATCTCGATTGACGTTTTGATTTGGAAGAAGATTTTCTCCTCCGGCAGAATTTCCGTTTACTGCAAGCGAAGTAATCCAGCTCAGACTATCATTTGCACCGCTAATGTGTTCAATTGAAAAACCTTTTTTACCTGCCCAGGAAGATTTGTAATGCATTCTATCGATCAGCGCATCGCGAAAATCATAAATGTGAATTCCATCTTCCGTGTTGCTAAGCGAAGGGAGATTAACTGTAATATATTTTATGTTCGCCGACGGCTGATATGTTGCAAAAAAAGAAGACGAATCTTTAGCGAGCACGATAATCTCATTCGGAAAAAGATAAAAATCGTTGTACGTAATTTTTACTTTTACCGGAGTGGAAAGTGAATCGGTAATTGACCAATTTTTTAAGTTGAGCGAGTCTTTGGCTAAAAGCTCAATCCATTCGGGAGCGTTGTCGTTCGGGTTGTACATCACTTCATTTATAACTATTGATTGCGTGCGATAGCCAGGTTCAAAATATTTTTCAACATAATTGTTTAATGAATCCGCATCAACTTCAAAAATAATTTTTGCTGCAAACAACGTTCGTTTGGAAATTGCACCGGCTACTCCGGCAATAACTTTTAACGAATCACCGCTTTGTAATTGCGCGGTTACCGTTTGTGTATCGAACAACTTTTCAGCTATCTGGTTTGAATCTGTATCAACAAAAAATCGAACCGAGAAATTATCAACAGCTTTTGTTCCGATGTTTTTTACAAGAGCGTAAATTGGGAAGTTCTCGTTTTCACCAAAAGAAGGTTGATCAGTAGCGAGATTTGAAATGGTTAAATCGTAGTTCTTCGGAGTTTGACTATTAATTCTTCCCGGTGTGCTTTGCTCGATATCCAACGAACTTCCCCAATTATCCTGCATTGTTGCCGGAACCGTTAATAATTTTCTTTCAAGTGAATATCCGTTTGAGCCGCCCCAATTGCTGTTGTAAAGAACAGAATCCATTACAACCGCGCGGTTATCTTTTAACACAACACCATCTGCATCATTATTTAAAACCGGCAAATTTAATTTGGCAATTTTAGAGGGAATAGTCCGGTGATAATTAATGATTGATGAATCTTTTGCAAGAACTCCAAAAGTTTGCGGAAGTAAAATAAAATCTCCTGAAACTTTTCCATAAGCCGGAGTTGTGTAAACGTCATTAATCGTCCAATCTTTTAAATTGATCGTATCGTTCGATACGTTAAAAACCTCAATCCATTCCGGCTCGCTGTTTGCGGGAGTGAACATCACCTCGTTAATTAAAATGCTCCCTTGCGGAAAACCGGCAGAAAGAATTTTGTAATAAGAATTATTTGTTGTGTCTTCATCTTGCGTAAAAATTCCTTTTACAAAAAACCCTTTTGTTCCTTTAAACTTCTCATAAACATAACTGAAGGGAATGGAAAGAGAGTCAAGGGGATGGAGTATAAACGAATCCGAAGAAATTGCACCTGCATCCGGAATTGAATCAAGATTTTCATCAAGATAAAGTTGAAGATGAAACGAGAGATCGCTCTTCCCGATATTTTTCGCTTGAGCGGAAAAAGAAATGTTATCTCCTGCAATTGGATGTTGGGGAGAAAATATAATATCGGTAATCGTTCCGTCAAAATCTTTTTGTGTAACGGAATTTGTTTTTCCGGGTGTTGCTTTAAAAATTCCAGTTGAAGTTTTCCAGTTTGATTGATTAACCGCCGGTTGGTTCACATCAATCCTTTCAAGCGATCTTCCGTTACTGCCGCCCCACGATGAAAAATAGTAAAGACTATCGATCAACACGTTAAGTGAATCTTTCAGTACAACCGCATCATCAGTGTTGTTTAATGCGGGTAAACTAAGTGCTGCGATGGGCGATGTAATGTTATAATGATTTAGAATTGTTGAATCTTTACTCAAAACAATGAACGACTTTGCCGGAATAAAAACATCAGCGTTACTAATAACAACCAACGTTGCGTTATCGAAAATTTTCCATTTCTTCAAATTCTTTGGCTCATCGGAACGGTTGAACAGTTCAATCCATTCCGGTTCACCTGTATTCGGTGCATACATTATTTCATTGATCACTAAATCATTAAAAGAATTCGGTTTGGGATAGACTGTAAAAGTTGCAATCTTTGTGTTGTTGGTTGGATTTTCATCAAGCAATAATTTTATTGAAACCAGAACCTGATAATTCCCATCAACTAAATTTTGAAGCTGACATGAGATAGTAGTTGAGTCATTTGAATTAAGCGACAGCGTTTGTTCAAATATTTTTTCCGCTAATTCACCTGAAGAATTTTTATTTGTATCCAAATAAATTTCCGCGGTAAAATTTTGAACAGGTGAAACTCCCAAATTTTTCAGAACGGCATTGATCTCAATATTACTATCAACAAAAAGAATAGAAGGTAAAATTGAAATAGAAGAAACCGCTAGATCAATTGATAATGGAGAAACAGAATTCTTAAATCCCGGTGTTCCGTTTGATTGGAGTGCATTTCCCCAGTTGGCAGATGAATTGTCTTTATTTATAATTTTCTTTTCATCTGAAATTCCGGTTCCGTTGTTGGCAGAATAAAGATACGTTCCAAGTGTGTCTCCGGCAGATGAAATCAGTTTTAGTTCGCGGTCGGTTGTGTTTGCCATCCCCGAAGTACCGAAAGAATTGTCTGCGATCTTTAAAATTAATGCTGAGGAGGGAACAAGAGTTACATAAATGCCGAGTGAAAGATCATAATCTCCTTCAAAGATAACAGCAAAACCCTTAGGAGGAAGTTTTGTTCCAAATCCGGTTGAAATAATTACATCCGGATTTGAGGTGTAATATTTTATTTTAAAGTTTGCAAGGTCTATCGAATCAGTTTCACTTGTATTATATAATTCAATAAACTCATTGTTCCCGGAAGCCGGATTAAACATTGCTTCGGAAAAAGTAACCAACGAATCATTTTGCGCTTTCCCTGCTTCAGAAAAAACAATAAAGCAAAAGAGTAAACAGGGGATCGCAAAAATATTTTTCATTTTTTCAAAGGTTTTTTTAGCTGGTTTTGCGAGATAAAATCAAACAACCAATTCGGCAGCGCTTTCAAAATCTTTGCTCCTAACACCGCTCCGCATGTAAATTGAATAATGTTTTTCTCTTTCTTAATTCCCTCGATGATTATCTGCGCGGCTTTTTCAACAGGAATAATGAACGGCATGTCAAATTCATTTTTGTCAGTCATCGGAGTTTTTACAAAGCCGGGTTTAACGGTTAGAACTTTTATCTTATGTTTTTTCAATTCAACCCGAAGACTTTCAAGATAGAGTGAAGCTGCGGCTTTGCTGGCGCAATAAAATCCGCTGCGCGGGAAACCGCGGCTTTCCGCAAGCGAAGAAACACCTACGATCATTCCTTTTTTTGCTTGAATAAAATCGGGAACCACTTGTCCGGCGCAGTAGATCATCCCCAGTACATTTATGGCGAACGTTTGCACGGCTTTTGCAGATTCATCTTTTCTCACATCCGTTCTGAAACTGACGCCCGCATTTAGCACAACGATATCAATTGAACCGAAAAATTTTTTTATACTTAAAAAAACTTTTTCTACTTCATCCTTATTTGAAACATCGCATTTATAAATTTTTACAATCACATTATACTTCGAAACTTCATGCGCAACTATTTCCAATTCTTCAATTCTGCGGGCAAGCAGCGCTACACTGCATCCTTCTTTTGCTAATTGAAGAGCAAGGTTTTTTCCGATACCGCTTGAAGCTCCTGTAATAACGACATTTTTTCCTGTTAATTTCATTGTTCAAGTTTCCTAATTTATCTTTTGAAATTTACTTAATTTTTTTGAATCGCAGAACTTTTTAATCCCGACAAGTCGGGACAGCCATTTTGTTTTTCAAAAAGATTTACAATTCCTCAAGAAATTCTTATCTTTGCACAAAAATTATTCCAATGTTTAAAAGCAATTTTATATCAATAAACGACGTTTTACTCCGCAAAGAAGTGGCGGAAACTCCTTTTGCCTGCGATCTTGACAGATGCAAAGGAGCGTGCTGCACTCTTGAGAGCGATTTTGGCGCGCCGCTTAAAGAAGATGAAATAAAAGAAATGGCTAACGCCCTCCCTTTTGTTAAAAACATTCTTTCAGAAAATCATTGGGAAGAAATTGAAGAAAATGGGTTTTACGAAGAAAAGGATGGTGAACTTTTAACTCGAAGCATAAATCATAAAGCGTGCGTTTTTGTCTATTTTGAAGATAAAATTGCTAAATGCTCACTGGAGAAAGTTTTTTTCGAAAAAAAGACCACATTTCAAAAACCGATCTCGTGTCATCTCTTCCCTATTCGGGTTTCTGAATTCGGTGGAGATATTCTTCGTTTTGAAAAATTTTCCGAATGTAGTCCCGCACTCGAAAAAGGAAAAGAAGAAAACCTAACTGCTTTTGAATTTTGTAAAAACAGCTTAGAACGCAAATACAGTAAACAATGGTATAAAAAAGCAAAAGAAATAACCGGAAAATAATTATGCTTTCACTTTCACAGCGCTTATCCCAGCAGCAGAAACTTTCGCCACAGCAAATTCAATATCAAAAACTGTTGCAGCTAAATACGATGGCGCTCGAACAGCGGATAAAAACCGAGCTTGAACTTAATCCGATCCTTGAAGAAGATTTGGAATTAAAACAGGAAGAAAAAGAACCGGATGAAGCCGGGGAAGAAATTGAAGATTCCGACTTTAGTGAAGAAGATGAATTCAGCGTAGAAGATTTTATGAATGACGAAGATTATCTTGACGATCCTTCGTATAACAATAATTCACAAGCTGATTTAGAAAAATTTCAACCAACTGCTCCACAACGAGAATCACTGCAAGAGTATTTACTCAATCAATTTTACCTGCTTAATCTTGATGAGCCGCTTGTACTGCTTGGCGAAGAAATTATCGGAAATCTTGATCAAGACGGTTATCTTAAACAAGGGCTGGATACCATTGTCAGCAATTTGGAAATGTTTGACCATGTAAAACTAACTTTGGAAGATGCCGAAAATGTATTGAAAGAAATTCAAGTACTAGATCCAATCGGGATTGCCTCCAGAAGCCTTCAGGAATGCCTCTTAATCCAGCTTCAGTACGGTACTTTTGATCCTTACTATTCCTATCTCGCCGAAGAAATGCTAAAAAATCATTTTGATGATTTCGTTCAAAAAAGATTCGACTCTACAATGCAAAAAATGTCGCTCAGTTCGGAAACACTGCGCGCAATTTTAGATTTAATCCAGAAGCTAAATCCAAAACCGGGCGAAGGAAACTTTGAAGTTGCCGAACTCAATCAAATCACTCCTGATTTTCTCCTTGAGAAAGTTGATAACAATTATGTTATTACTTTAAACGACCGCGCAATGCCTTCGGTTACCGTTAATGCTGCGTACATTGAAATGCTTAATGCAAACAAAGGGAAGAAGAAAATTTCTGACCGGGAAAAAAACACCTACAAATTTTTACGCGAAAAATTTGAATCGGCGAAATGGTTTATTGCCTGTATTGAACAACGGCGCGAGACATTGTTGAAAGTAATGCGGGCAATCCTGGAAAAGCAAGTTGCCTTTTTCGAGAAAGGTCCAAAATTCCTCCGTCCGATGATCTATAAAGATATTGCCGAAGAAATAATGATGGACATTTCTACCATCAGCCGTGTGGTGAATGGAAAATTTGTGCAGAGTATGCAGGGTGTTCACGAACTGAAGTATTTCTTCAGCGAAGGATTGGCAACCGATTCTGGCGAAGAAGTTTCAAACAAACACATTAAAGAGCGCATCAAAGAAATAATTATAACCGAAGACAAACAATCACCACTCAGCGATGATAAAATTGCCGATATCCTAAACGAAGAAGGAATACACATTGCGCGTCGAACCGTTGCAAAATACCGCGAACAATTGCGGCTTCCGGTTGCCCGTCTGCGTAAAACATTATGATATTAGAATGTAAGTTTTTGTTTTTTATATCAAGATATTTGTGGTGCTTTGGCGTCATTCCATCATCCATTAAAAATCAGCCATCAACCATGCGGTTTACTGCGCTATGATCCTTTTCGGAAATGTTCTTCTTATTCTATTTCTTTTTTTAGCTTTCGGATGGTCGCATTCGTGGCTGGCTTCAAATAAAATTAAAGAGGTTGTGCGAGTTTCTTTTCCGCGGTTTCTTCCTTTTTACCGGCTTGCCTACAATGTGGTTTCGCTTTTTACGTTTTATCTCTTTTGGACTTTTTCACCAAAGCCGGATGTTATTCTGTACGACCTTCCTTTTCCTTTCGATTTACTAATTCTCATCCCTCAAATTGTAAGTTTGCTCGGATTAGTGTGGACCCTAAAATTTGTCGACGGAAAAGAATTTCTCGGCATCAGCCAAATATTGCGCTGGAAAGCCGGCACATATAAAGAAGAAGAACTTGACGAAGTATCTTCATTACAAATTGAAGGACCATATAAATTCAGCCGTCATCCTATTTATCTTTTTTCAATCTTATTTCTTCTCTTTCGCCCTACGATGGATCTTTTCTCTTTTCTGTTCGTCCTATGTTCAACCATATATTTTTATATTGGTTCCCGGTACGAAGAAAAAAAATTAGTTGCACGTTTCGGCGGTGAGTATGTTGCTTATCAGACCCGCCTTTGGCGGGCTAAAATATTTCCCATTAAACCACTACTCCGGTTTTTAGTAGAAAGATTTATCTGGAAATAAGGGCGCGCTATTCTAATTCACTTAAAAAAAAGTTAATTTTGTTAAAAGATTTTAAAGGATTATCATGCCAATAGACATTAGATCAACAACCATCATCGGGGTTATTCATAACGGCGAAGCCGCTCTCGGCGGCGACGGGCAGGTAACGCTCGGTAATACGGTGATGAAACACAACGCAATGAAAGTAAGAAAAATTGCAAACGGAAAAGTCCTTTGCGGATTTGCCGGAGCTTCTGCCGACTCTTTTACGCTGATGGAACGCTTTGAAGACAAGCTGGAACAATTCCGCGGCAACGTAAACCGCGCAGCCGTAGAACTTGCAAAAGAATGGCGGACGGATAAATATCTCAGAAAATTGGAAGCGATGCTTGCGGTAATTTCAAAGGAAAACGCTTTCATTATTTCCGGCAACGGAGATGTGATTGAACCTGACGATAAAATTGTCGCTATCGGCTCAGGCGGAATGTTTGCGCTTGCCGCCGCTAAAATGTTGAAAAAGTACAGCGGTCTTTCTGCAAGTGAAATTGTAAAGCAATCGCTGCAAACCGCTTCGGAGATCTGCATTTACACGAATGACAAAATTCATGTTGAAACTCTTGAAAAATAAATTGAAATAGAAATGGAAAAAAATTGAGAAACGAATTAACGCCCAATCAAATTGTAAACGAATTAAATAAATTTATCATCGGACAAAACGAAGCCAAGCGCGCCGTGGCTATTGCTCTGCGAAACCGCTGGCGGCGTCAGCAGGTTGTAGGAAAACTAAAAGAAGAAATAATGCCGAATAATATTATTTTGATCGGACCGACCGGAGTTGGAAAAACAGAAATCGCGCGAAGACTTGCAAAACTTTCCGATGCCCCGTTTATTAAAGTTGAAGCGACAAAATATACGGAGATCGGCTATGTAGGGCGCGATGTTGAATCAATGATCCGCGATTTAGCCGACGTTGCCGTTAACATGATCAAGGCTGAAAAAACCGAAGAAGTTAAAGCTAAAGCCGTAGAACTTGCCAACGAAAGAATTCTCGATCTGCTTATTCCGCCGGTAAAAAAACCGCTTGAGAATGGCGATGAAACTAAACCGGATGTTACTTCTTCCGAAGAAGACCCGGTTATGAATCAAAAAACACGCGAATGGATGCGCGCCAAACTACACAAAGGCGAAATTGATAACCGCTTGATCGAGTTTGATATAACAACCTCCGCCGTTGGGATGCAAGTGTTGGGACCTATCGGCGGTGATGATTTGGGAATCAACATTCAAGAAATAATGTCCACCATGCTGCCGAAGAAAAAGAAAAAAAGAAAAACAACAATCAGCGAAGCAAGAGAAATTTTTTCCGCGGAAGAAGCACAAAAATTAATTGATGCTGACGCTGTTCAGAAAGAAGCAATCGAACGTGTTGAAAATTCGGGAATTGTGTTTGTTGATGAGATTGATAAAATTGCCGGCGGTGGACGCTCCAGCGGCGGACCCGATGTTTCCCGCGAAGGTGTTCAGCGCGATCTCCTTCCTATTGTCGAAGGTTCAACTGTAAACACAAAATATGGACAGGTACGCACTGACCATATTTTATTTATTGCTTCGGGCGCGTTTCATGCTACAAAACCTTCCGATCTAATTCCCGAAATGCAGGGAAGATTTCCAATCCGCGTTGAATTGAAAAGTTTAACAGAAGAAGATTTTATAAAAATTCTTACGCTGCCGGAAAATGCTTTGCTGAAACAATACTCTGCATTACTGGAAACCGAAAACGTTACGCTTCACTTTACAGAAGAAGGAATAAAAGAAATTGCCCGCATCGCTTTTGAAGTGAATGAGCAAGTTGAAAATATCGGCGCACGGCGTTTGCACACAATATTAACAACGCTTTTAGACGATATTCTTTTTGAAGTCCCCGACAAAATGCCAAAAGCAACGGTAAAAATTGACGCTAAACTTGTAAAGAAAAAGTTAGACGCGATCGTGAAGAACAGAGATTTGAGTAAATACATTCTTTAAAACCGCACCGCAGAATAATATTCTGCGATACATGTTTGTAAAAAGGCTCGATCATTTCGAGCCTTTTCTAATTCTTAGCTTCTTGTTAATTGATTAGAATAAAATATTTTATTAACGATTTCATTTTTTGCCTTATTGTTTTACTTAATTAAAAAAATTTCACTACTTCGCCATGTTGGGAATATTAATCTTGAGTTAAGAATTGCTGGAGAGCCCCCCACCTGTCCTGAGATTCCTACAGGAAAATTATTTTCCCAGACTAACGTACCTTTTGAATTAAATGCTTTTATTGTAATAAATCGTTGATCATGAACAGATAACCCAGCATACACCGTTCCTTCTGCGTCACAAACTAATGGACAATCGGCGATACCTGGGAGGGGTTGTTTCCATCGCAATTTGCCCTGGTAATCAACGCTATACAAAGAATCGAAGGCAAAATATATATTGCCGTTTTTATCAATCGTCGGTGTATTTGAGATTAATTCTTCCCCCAACTTATTGTTATGAATATAAACCCAACGTACTGTTCCATCAGGTTTTAATGAGTACAATGCTGACTGTTCTCCATTACTTGAATCTGTTTTTGTTAACACGTAGATATTCCCTTGAGCGTCAACTATTGGTTCCTGCCTATTTTTATATTTTCCAAAAACCCATTTGATTTGTCTTTGGGATATATCAATTGCAAAAAGTGAGGGGTTTAAACCGGCTATGTATAATGTTTTTCCATCTGGAGAGAAAACCAATGATGAATAACCGACCCAAAAACGTGTATCAGTTACAGTCCATAATAGTTGCCCTTGGGGAGAAAGAACAACAAGCGTTGAACCTGCATCAACAAAATAAAGATTTCCAACTTTGTCGATTGCTAAAGTTTTTTGTAAAATATTTTTGTTGTTTTTATATGACCAAGTCATTGTCCCTGCTCCATCATAACAATAAACGCGCCCGCTAAATGTATTCACTCCGAAAATATTTCCATTTGAAGAAATGAGCGGGGTTGAATAGATTTCCCACCGAAGGGAATCAAGCACTCTTTGCCAGATTAATTGGCCATCAAGTTTATACGAAAAAATACTTGCTATAGCTGCAAAATAAATTGATGAATCTTTTCCGATTGAAACCCCGCTTTCTTGCCAGGTTGTTGGAATTACCGTGTAGTTAGTACCTGATTTAGGTCCAACAAAAATACTTCTTCCGGTGTTTTGCGGATCGTGGTGATTCATTGGCCATGGCGCATCAGCCAGAGAAGGCCAGGGAACATCTTGCTGGTATCCTTCCGGCAATGGGTTATCCGGCGGGTTGGTTATTTTCTCTTTGCATGAAGTGAAGACTATAATGCTTATTAGTAGACTTGATAAAAATATTTTTTTCAAGAGACTTCTTCCTCTTTGTTAAAAGGTTTATTCGGTTTTTTGTATTCGAGATGATCCTTCGTTCATTTTTTTGTGTGTTTATTTTTGGGGGTAGTATTCATTGCTTGTTTTGCTAATTCCGCATATAATTAATGCAGTAATCTTTATTAATTATCTTGTCTTAAGCAAATCTAAGAATTCAAGCAACAAAAGCAAAATGCAAATAAATTAATTTACAACGTCATTATTCACAAGAATTACATCACAAACCAAAGCGGTTATGTTTTTTTCGTTTCCCTTTTGAACTTCTTTTGCCTCATTTCGGTTTACTAATAAAAAGGATACAGCTATTTATGACCAAATATATTTTTCTTTTTTTACTCATTTCACTTACGGCATGTAATAAAAGTAAGGATAATAATAACATTAAAGATCAGGAGATTATGGAAACAACTACTAAACTTGACACCGCTACATTCGGCTCGGGCTGTTTCTGGTGCAGCGAAGCTATTTTCGAGCGAGTAAAAGGTGTCCACAAAGTAATTTCAGGTTACGCCGGCGGCTCTGCTGAAAATCCATCATATGAACAAGTCTGTACCGGCAAAACCGGACATGCGGAAGTCTGCCAAATTATGTTTGATCCTTCAGTTGTTTCTTTCGCCGATCTTCTAAAAATTTTCTGGAAAACTCACGATCCGACTACGTTGAACCGTCAAGGCGCTGACGCGGGAACACAGTATCGCTCGGTAATTTTTTATCATTCCGATGAGCAAAAAAAAATCGCAGAATATTATAAACTTGAGCTTGCTAAATCAGGCTCGTGGGAAGATCCGATTGTAACGGAAATTTCTCCGTTCACTAAATTTTATTCGGCGGAAGAGTACCACCAAAATTATTTTGCAAACAACCCGACACAAGGATATTGTTCGTTTGTAATTGCGCCGAAAGTGGAAAAGTTTGAAAAGGTTTTTAAAGAGAAGTTGAAGTAGTAGAATTCAGAAATAAAAACTGTAAAGACGCGGCATGCCGCGTCTCTACTTTAAATCTTACTTAAAACTTTGTAAATGCTGAACGTAATTTGCCGCTCCGCCTTCCATGTAGCCGGTAACGCCAAGGTTGCTTCCGTCTTTACGGAGTAAAACAATCGTCGGGTATCCTTCTATTTTATATTGCGCCGCTAATTGTTGGTTATAAAATTTTGTCTCTTGTGATTGTTCTTTGTCGCGCGGGAAATCAATTTTAACAAGAACTAAATTTTTTTCTGCGTATTTGGCAAATTCATCTTTTGAAAAAACTTCTTCATTTAATCTTTTACACCAGATACACCAATCGGAGCCGGTAAAATTTACAAGAACTGTTTTGTTCCCAAGCTGAGCGGTCTTTAAAGCTTCGTCTAAATTTTCCTTCCATGGAAGGTTGTCCGTAGAAGATTTACAACCCAAAACTGAGACTGAGAAAAGGAAGACAAGCGAGATAAAAAAAGTTTTCACGTAATTCTCCAAATTTATTTTTTAGTAAGATGAAATAAACGCTTTTAAGATTCACTGTTTTCTACAAGTTTAAAACGAATTCGCAGTACCCCTTCGCCAAAATCGGTAGAAATTATTTTAAACCCACCGATCTCTTCGGTTGAGTTAACGTGGTGGCCAATGCATGGGCAGTCGTCATAATCGCCGATAGAAATAATTCGCAAAGACTCCCTGGCTTCTTCCGGCAATCTTTCCAAATTGAATTTAATTGAAGCCTCTTCTTTTGAAACAAAAGATTCTGTTACGAGAAGATTTTTTATGATGACCTGGTTCACTCTTTTTTCAATTTCGGAAACTTCTTCCCCGGAAAGATTTCTTTCAAAATGATAATCGCATTTAGATTTTTTCTTTTCGATATGCGCGCTGAATGATCTTCCTTTGTTGAACATCCGAACCATTGTTTGGTTTAGGATGTGTTCTGCGGAATGCATCCGCGGGTTGTAATCTTTGCTCATAATTTTTTCGGGCGTGGTAAGCGAGACAGCTTTTTTCAAAACTGTCCCGCAATAAAGACTTTGACTCTCTCTTAAATTTTATTTTCTTTCAAAATCGATGTGCATACTCTTGAATTCATTATCACCATCAACCATGAACATTTCCATTTCGCTATGATTAGCATCTATATATTTCATTGTCTCGCGGACTTTCATATCTTTTCCTGTCATTGGATCAACAGACATTCCAATGTATGTAATTGTTTTGGTCGCGGGATCAAATTTTCCTTCCATATACATGATGCCGGTTCCCATGTTATCAATCCAGGTGCTGTAGAAAGTTTTTTTGCGTTATCATACGCTTCAAGTCCAATTCCTTCCATCGGCATTCCGGAGAAATTACCTGAATGTTTTGATTGAAGATATCTTCCTCCAAGGATCATTTCGTTCACCGAGTTTCCTTCGGCAATAGTTGGCGGTGTGTTGGGAGCCATCCACATAGTAATTTCTGCTTTCCACTGACCAACGTTTTTCTCAAGCACTTTATGCATATCGCTTGGCGTCATATACTCCATCCACATTTTCATTTCCGGAGTCATTTCTTGATTCATCTCTTGCGCAAAAGAAGTAACCGAAAAGAACATAATTCCCAAAACCGCTAACAAGAAAAATTTTTTCATAAAAACCTCTTTTTTTAATGTTATTATTTAATAGAACCGTATTGTTAAAACAAAATATATGCTCAAAAAGTTCATTAGAGAACTGTTATGTTTTCTCTAAAAGTTCCTTTATTGAATCGAAAACCGGAACGCCGCATTGCGCAAGGTTTTTACGGTTTTGATGTCCGCTTGCAAGCAGAATACAATCTGCGCCAATTTCAGTTGCAACTTCAAAATCGTGTGTAGTGTCGCCAATTAAGAGTGCTTCGCCATTATTCAATTCTAATTTTTTCATCAATTCTTTACCGAGTTTAACTTTACTTGAAGCATAAATATTATCTAATCCGACGAGATGCGAAAAATTTTTAGCTACCCCGCAACGTTCAACAACTTCAACCAAAGTATGCTGGCTGTATGCAGAGAGAATTGATTGTTCGATGTTCATGGAAGAAATTTTTACAAGCACCTGCAACGCCGAACTTGACAAACCACATTCATGTTTTCTTCGTTCGTATTCATCCATCCATTCTTTACCAACAACCTCGAAAGATTCTTTATTAAAATCGAAGCCCGCAGTTACATAATAATCTTTCACCGGGAAAGTGAAAATCTCCTTATATTTATCACGAGAAAGTAGAGGAAGATTTCTTTTTGAAAGAAGATTGTTGACGATAGAAACACAAATTTCAACATCGTTAAAAAGTGTTCCATTCCAATCCCAAATAATGTGTTTGTATTTTGAGATCATTCCTCGTCAATCTTTTCTTTTATTTCGATCACTTCAAATTTATTTCCGTCAAGATCGTAAAAATTAAAAAGTGAGACATCTTCGGAGGCTACAAAATTATCAACAGCAACTCCCTTTTTCTTTAAGGATTTAAACACCTGTTCGGCATCTTCACAATTAAAGACCGCGTACGTATTTCCCTGGTTCATTGTTCCGCCGGTTTCGTTTTCATCAAACTGCCAAATAGTTAAAGTGGTTGTTCCCGCCATATCAAAAACGGTGATCTTGCTTTCCTCGTCGCTGTACACCGGAAAAAATTTCAGATTTTCAATGTACCAATTTTTTGCTTCTTCCATATCTTTAACACGGATGATTAAGGTATCAAGCCGGTTAAATATCCCCGCTTTATTAACTTTTATCTTCAATATTTTCCTTTCAACATAATAAATTTTAATCTTTCCTTTAAAGCTAATAAATTGGCATCAAGATTTTTTACCGAAATAAGATTTATCGGTTGTAACCTTATAATTTTTTGTAAGTCTAAAAACAAAAATAGGAGTCGAAATGAAAAGGAAAAATGTTTTTCTTCCGTTAATTATTACGGCAGTACTCACAATGCAGTTTTTGGGAACAGCGCTTCCCGAAGATTTGTCGCTGCTTCATGAAAAAACTTTTGCTACAACCCCGGGCAAACTTTTAAAAGTTGAAACCCAAAGCGGAAGTGTTAAAATTGAAACTTGGGACAAGAATGAGGTCTATATTAAGGTTTATGGAAACAACAAAGCAAAAGAAAAATTGGAATTTAAATTCCAAGATGAGGACTGGGGCGTTTCCATTGTTTCAAAAAGAAAAGATAGTTTCTGGGGCTTTAATTGGGGACATTCACTTCGTGTCCGTTTTGAAATTATGGTTCCAAAATCATATAACGCAAAAGTTTCCACTTCCGGCGGAAATATCGGCGTTAAAAATTTATCCGGAAATATTGATGGGAAAACTTCCGGTGGTGATTTAAAACTTTATGATAATATGGGAAACACTAATGTTTCAACCTCCGGTGGAGATATAATTGTAAAAAACAATAATGGAAATACAAAAGCTTCCACTTCGGGCGGCGATATTTCTGTTGTTGATTTTAACGGTGATCTTGAAGTTTCTACTTCCGGCGGTGATGTTGAATTAAAAGGCGGAAAAGCTAGAATTGACGCTTCTACTTCAGGTGGTGATATAAAATTAGATTATTGGGGAGAAAATCTCGGCATCGATCTTTCAACTTCCGGTGGTGATATTGATGTTTATTTACCGGCAGATTTTAATGCGAAGGCAAATTTAAAAACCTCCGGCGGAAGCATTAGCTGTGAACTCACTACAAACAATGTTATAAAAATTTCTTCTTCCCGTTTTGAAGCTGATCTAAATAAAGGTGGGAAAAGTTTAATCTGCCGAACTTCCGGCGGCGATATTGAAGTAAAGAAAAAGTAAAAAAATCTTTTCTCCAATAATTTACCCTGAAGGATAAATAATCCTTCAAGGTTTTTTTATGCTAATTTTATAATCATTTACGAAGAAGGTTAACACCTTTTTAAGTTGTCTAAACCATTCAATCCTATTTGGGTTAACTTTTCTCTTGCAGAATTTTAACCTTTTTTTAAGTCATCTTTTAGAAAGTTTTAAGCTAAATGAAATTAAGTTTCAATAAAAAAATAGGAGATTTTATGTTTGATACAAGTCATCTTCATCCGATGATTGTCCATTTTCCGATTGCTCTCTTAATCGTCGGATTTCTTTCTGAAGTTGTCGGTCTTTTTTTGAAGAAGGAATTTTTTACCAAAGCGGCCTTCTATTTATTGATATTGGGAACGCTTGGTGTTGTTGCAGCTTATATTACAGGCGATATTGCCGGTGACGGCGTTTCTGAAACAGGACAATTAAAAAACGCACTGGAAACTCATGAGCACGCAGCACAATTGACTCTTTGGTTAATGGCGGGCGCCGCCATTGTAAGAATTGCTTTGGTGTGGATGAAAAAATTTGAAGGCGTATTCAAATATGCGGCTTTTGTCCTTTTTCTTGCCGGGGTTCTTTCTGTTGCGCGAACCGGTTATTATGGCGGCGAATTAGTTTATAAACACGCTGCCGGTGTTCAAGTAAATTCTGGTGCAAACCAAGGAACAATCGAACAAGAAAAAGATGATGATAAAGATGACGACGAAGATTAAAACTTCCACAAAATAATTCGTTTTGCTTTTTTATTAATTGCAGAGCCGGTTGTTACAAACCGGCTTATTTATTTTAAAACGATCATTTTTTTTGTTTGAACAAATCCACCTTCCACAGAACCCGCTCTTAACTGATACAAATAAATGCCGCTAGTCAGTTTGTTGTTGTTGGTTGATCTTTGTCCGGAATTAAATTCAACTTTGTAAGCGCCGGCTGGTTTTTCTTCATTGACCAATGTCTGAACTTCTTTCCCGAGAATATCAAAAACTTTTAAACTGACTTTACTGTTTACTGATAACTGATAGCCTATAACTGTTTCAGGATTAAACGGATTCGGATAATTCTGGTGCAATTCAAATTTATCAGGTGGAATATTTGATCCTTCATTAATTCCTGTTGGTACAAAAGGAAAAATATATTCGAGCATAAAATCAATGTTGGCGCGCCACAAACCCCAGCTATGTCCTTCCGGCAGTTCCGACCAATTATACTCGTACTGGTTTGCATTTAGAAAATCTCTAAACTGTCGCATGTTCGGATAAAGCGATTCGTAAGTTCCCCAAACCATAGAAAACTTAACTTCTTTTTTAGGCGAAGAAACAAAAAGACTATATGCTTCATAATTGTTGGTTTGAAATGCACCGGAATGCAGACCGCAGTTGCCGAAAATTTCGGAATGATAATAACATATTAATGCGGAAATATTTCCTCCGTAGGAATCACCAAGCACTAATCTTCTTTTTGGTGATTGTTCTGTTTTATAAACCGAATCAATAAACGGAACAAGTTCATTTACAAAAAACAGCCGGTATTGTATTCGCTTCGAAAGTGCATATTCCTCATTCCTGTTGTTTGGTCGAACAAAAACTGCGATTACTTTTTCAATTTTATTTGCAGCTTGCAAATTATCTATCACGTTTACTGCGCCTGCTAAATCAATGTATTCAAACCCATCTTGAAAATAAACCGTAGGATAAACTTTTCCTTCGGCTGGATTATAATCAGGGGGCAAATAAATTTTTAATTGATATGAGGTGTTTACATTTGCGCTGATAATAGTTTTCTGCTCAATTTTACCGTGTGGAATTGTTGCATCGTATTTTATTTCTTTCGGTTGAACATATTCGGGCATTGCTAATTCAGAATTTGGTCCAAATCCCCCAGTACAGGTGTTTGGATTGAGTTGATCGAGATACCAGTTACTGCTGTTAAGCACCAATTTATAATCTACGCGGGCACTTAATTCAAAAATTTTTGCTGCGTAAAAGAAATTTGATTTCGAAACTTTTACCATGGGTAAATTTGGCTGCCAACCGTTAAAATCCCCCGCAACAGAAACGGTGGTGACATTTCCTTTATAGAGAAAAATTGCGAAATTTCCTTCGGCAATTGGAATTCGAATTGCTTTGTGATACGTGATAAAGCTATCGAGTACCGCGTTTTTTTGAAGTGAATCAGTAATGGTGTTTGCGTAGTTTAAAAAATTTTGAAATTGTGTCTGCCCTAAAAGCGAATTGTTAATCGCCAAAACAAATAATAAAAGCACAAGAAATTTCTTCATATAATATCCTAAATTTACTTATCAAAAGTAGATAACTATTTACGCAATAAAAATAGATTTCAAAACCTTTCCGGATTTTTTCTCTAACACCTTAAGATTTATGGGATTTATAGAAACACTTCTTCTCTCTCTCGGTTTAGCATTAGACGCTTTCGCCGTTTCACTCAGCGTTGGCACTTCTATAAAAACTCGAACTTGGCGCGATTTATTTCGACTTCCGTTCCATTTCGGATTATTCCAATTTCTTATGCCGGTTATCGGTTGGTATCTCGGTTCAACAGTGGAACCGTTTATTGCAGAGATTGATCATTGGATTGCTTTGATCCTGTTAGTTGCCATCGGAACAAGAATGATTAAATCTTCGTTTTTAGAAAGAGAAGAGACACAAAAATCCGATCCCTCCAGAGGAATGGCTCTGATCATGCTTTCTTTTGCAACCAGTATTGATGCACTCGCAGTGGGTTTTAGTCTTGCACTTCTCGGATACAATATTTGGTATCCAAGTATATTGATCGGGATTATCACCGCTATCCTTTCTTTACTCGGACTTTTGGCAGGTAGCCGATTAGGAAATAAATTCGGCAGGACTGTAGAGGTGATCGGCGGAATAATTCTTATCATTATTGGATTGAAAATAGCGCTAAATCACGAATCTGCGCTGCGGGGTATGTTTCAACTTTATTAAAATATTTAATTTTCTTCTTGACAATGTCATAAAAAAGTGGAAGTTTTCTTTTGAAAAATTCAATAACTTGATTAGAGGTAGTTATGGACATCAATCTTTCAAAGTTCAAAGTTGTTTCTAAAAAGAAGTTCTCCCTTTCCAATTACTCGCCAAGCTATTCAGGCAAGCTTAAATCGAAAGAAAGCGCGCAAAAGTTTCTTGAAAAAAATGTCAAGCGAATGGCTGAATTACAAGACAAACTTTATGCAGATAATAAGTGGGCGCTACTCATTATTTTCCAGGCATTGGATGCCGCGGGTAAAGACGGAGCCATTAAACATGTTATGAGCGGATTAAATCCCCAAGGAACTCAAGTCTTCAGCTTTAAGCAGCCTTCTGCGGAAGAAATGGACCATGATTATTTATGGCGCATTACCAAATCGCTTCCTGAACGGGGGCGTATCGGAATTTTTAACCGTTCGCATTATGAAGAAGTTCTGGTCGTTCGCGTTAACGATTATGTAAAAACTTCTCAGCTTCCATATCAATTTATGACGGAAGATTTGTGGAGTGACCGCTTCCGGCAGATAAGTAATTTTGAACGCTACCTTTATGAAAACGGAATCCTTACTGTAAAGTTCTTCTTGAATGTTTCTAAAGAAGAACAGAAAAGAAGATTCATGGAGCGAATTGAGAATCCCGCAAAGAACTGGAAATTTTCCTCATCGGATATAAAGGAGCGCGGACTTTGGGATGAATATCAAAAAGTTACTGAAGAAGCTATCGCCGGAACGGCAGCAAAAGAAGCCCCGTGGTACATTATTCCGGCTGATAAAAAATGGTTTGCACGATTGATTATTTCAGAAGTGATCGTAGAAACTTTGGAAAAGTTGAATCTTGAATATCCTAAGTTAAGCGAAGCGCAAATACAAAATTTATCAAAGTATAAAGAAATCCTCTTGAGCGAAAAAGAATAAGTTAAAACCAGCAGCGGTTGATCATAACTCTACCGCTGCTTGCTTTTTGTTTCGTCATATTCTTTAACCAATTTATCAAAAACCTGCTGCACGGTTAAAATTTCTTTCACCAAACCAGAACTTTGTCCGGCTTCCATTGCGCCATCAATTTCATTCCCTTCAAATATTCCTTTCATCTCACGCTTATGATCCAGAAAAGAAACCATCTCTTCTTTCGATAAACCGTTTGTTTCCGCTTGGACAGCTTTTATTGCGAATTCATTTTTTAACATTCTCATTAACGCAACTTTTCTAAAAGATAAAACCGTATCGCCGTCTTTTGCTTCGACTATTTTCCTTTTATAATTTTTGTGCGCGGATGATTCAACCGTAGCAGCAAACAAAGTTCCTATTTGTACAGCGTCAGCGCCGAGACAAAATACTGCGGCAATTTGTCTTCCGTCTGCAATTCCGCCTGCGGCGATAACGGGAATTTTCACAGCATCAACCAACTGCGGAATTAAACAAAGTGTCGTTATTTCATCACCGCCGTTATGTCCGCCGGCTTCAACTCCTTCGCCGACAATTGCATCACACCCAACTTCCTCTGATTTTTTTGCTTGCTTTACATTCGAAACAACATGCACAACATTGATATTATTTGATTTCAATTTGTCAATATGCCTTCCCGGATGACCGGCAGAAGTAAAAACAATGTCTATTTTTTCTTCAATCGCCAATGCAATTAATTCATCCGCATCACGGCGAAGAAGGGGAATGTTTACTCCGAATGGTTTCTGCGTTGCGGACTTGCACTTTTGAATATGTTCGCGAAGTAATTCAGGCTTCATTGAACCGGCGCCGATAAGTCCCAATCCGCCAGCATTTGAAACCGCGGCAGCAAGTTTCCATCCACTCACCCAAACCATACCTGCTTGAATTATTGGATAACGAATGTTGAAAAGAGAAGTTATTCTGTTTTGGATGTTCATAAATACAACTATTTCTTGTTTACTTCTCTTCCGGAATTCTACCCGGTGTCCATGGTGCGCAAAGTTTTTCCATTTCGTTTTCAATCGCTTTTATTTCAACTTCGCTGATCTGTTTTAATCGTTGCAGTATCGGTTGAATTGATTCGTGTAAAACATCGTAAGCAACTCTTTGGTTTTTTGTTACATTCGAAGTTGAGTTTGTTTGCGCGTTAATCATTTTATCTAAGCGCCAACTTAGTGGAACTTCTTGCGGAGGAATTTCTTCAGCACTTGCTTTTCCCGGCTTTCCGTTAAAAGCAAAAAGAATTTCATCAAGTTTATTTGAAACAGCATCTGCTTTTTTTATCAACGAAAAAGAAACCGACGGTGTATTGGTTAACGTTTGTTTTATTATTTCCATTTTGCTTTGAAGTTCTTGAGTCAATCGTTGCGCGCCCCAAACAGCTCTTGCAAGATTGTATGATTTTTGTTGAAATGCCACAAGCCCTTTGCGGTCTGCAACCGGAAGTGTTGTGTTGTTTAAAGATATAGCGTTAAATTCAACCGGTCCGGCAAGTTGTTTCTCTTCTCCGCGAAAAACCATTGATAAACTAACTTTATATTTTCCGGGCAAGACTAATAATGCGCTGTTTTGCTTTGCCGTCGGATTAAATTTATTTTCTTTAACGGTAACCGGTTCAGTTGATTCATAACGTAAATCCCACGTAATGCGGTTCACCCCTGCCTCGGCAGCTTTTGTTAGTTTTCTAATTACGTTACCGGATTCATCCGTAAAAGTAAAAATGAAATACGGAGCTTTTTCTGATTCTTCCGCTTTGGACTCTTCATACGAAGGCTGGGGAATGGGTTTTCCATCTTTGAAAAGAGGTTTCTCATTTTCTTTTCTTTCGGCTTTTAAAGTTTTCGGAATTTCATTTACATAATACGTGATCGTTGCGCCAAATTCCGGATTCGGAGCTTTGAAGTAAGTTGCTCCTTGCCCGTATCTTCCTTGACTTTGAATATAAAGCGGCGCATCACGCACTGGAAATATTTCCGCTTCCTTTTCAAGCAAAGTTTTCGACACTGAACGCAATGCGGAATAATCATCAAGAATAAAAAAGCCGCGCCCGAAAGTAGCTGCCACTAAATCATTTTCTCTTTCTTGAATTGCGAGATCGGTTACTTTAATATTTGGAATTCCATTTTTCAATTGAATCCATTTTTCACCACCGTTAATTGAAAAGAAAACTCCCCATTCTGTTCCTACAAAAAGAAGATTTGAATTAACAGGGTCTTCAACGATAGTATTAACAGCGCCGCTAGCAGGCAAATTTGAGGAAATTGATTTCCATGTTTTTCCTTTATCATTACTTTTGAAAATGTACGGTTTGAAATCATCACGTTTATGATTATTGAAAGAGGCGTAAACAACATTTTCAGTAAAGCGGGAAGGAAGAATATCGCTTACAAGTGTAAACTTCGGAACATCGGGAACATCATCAATTTTTCTCCACGTCTTTGCATCTTCAGTTACTTGAATTAAACCGTCATCCGTTCCTGCGTATAAAAGATTTTCTTTTAATGGTGATTCTGCAAGCGAAACAATTAATCCGAATTGCGAAGTACTTAAATCTTTTGATAACGCATCAACGCTCCAATATTTTCCCATAACAGGGAAAGTATTCCGGTCGGTTTGGGTTGTTAAATCACCGCTTACTTCACTCCAGCTATCTCCTCTGTCATCACTTCTAAAAACTTTTTCAGCGGCAATGTATAAACGCGTATGTGCGTGCGGACTTAAAATGAAAGGAGTATCCCAATACCATTTAAATGTTTTTTCTCCTTTTACCGGCTCGGGGCGAATTTCAATTAACTCACCGCTTTTTTTATCATAGCGGATAATATTTCCATACTGCCATTCGGAATAAATGATATTCGGATCTGTTGGATCAATCGCTTGAAAAAATCCGTCGCCGCCGACAGTCATGATCCAATCGCTGTTAATAATTCCATCTTCGTTGATTGTGCGAGAGGGACCTCCCATGCTTTGGTTATCCTGCGTTCCGCCAAAAACATTATAGAACGGTAAGCTGTTGTCAACGCTTACGCGGTAAAATTGAGTTACTGGTAAATTACTTTTAAAATTCCAATTCGATCCGCCGTCAAATGATTCATAAACACCACCGTCTCCGCCAATAAATATATGTTTTGTGTCTGATGGATCGATCCAAAAAGCGTGGTCATCAACATGGCGTGCGGTTGTCCCGATTGGTCGCCATGTTTTTCCACCGTCTTCTGTAACTTTAGAAATAACATCCATTAAATAAACTTTATCAACGTCTTTCGGGTCGCAATAAATCTCATTAAAATATTGACCGGAAGAATATGTGTCGCTCATTTTTTCCCAGCTTGCACCGCGATTTGTCGAGCGGAAAAATCCGCTGCTTTTTTCTGCTGCTTCAAGACTTAAATAAACGATATCAGGATTAACCGGAGAAACCGCGAGACCGGTTCCACCAAGCTCAACGGATGGAAGTCCTTTCATAATTTTTTCCCAGGTTGCACCGGCATCAATTGATTTATATACTGCTGTTTCCGGTCCGCCGCCAATTTTGGTAAAGATGTGTCTTCGCCGTTGTTCCGAAGTTGCATAAAGAACATCAGGGTTTCGCGGATCAAAAGCAATATTATTAACACCTGTATTTTCGCTGATGTTAAGAACTTTGTTCCAGGTTTTTCCAGCATCAATCGTTTTATAAAGACCGCGTTCACCGCCCGGTCCCCAAACAGAACCTTCTGCGGCAACGTAAACAACATTAGAGTTTCGAGGATCAATACAAATACCACCTATTTGGCGCGAATCTTTTAAGCCCATAAAAGCCCAGCTTTGTCCGCCATCGGTTGATTTATAAATTCCCGATCCGTAACCAAGCGCTCGTTGATGATTATTCTCACCGGTTCCAACCCAAACAACATTAGCGTTATTCGGATCTAATTTTACTACTCCAAGAGAATAAGGAAGTGTGTCGGCAATTGCGCTCCAGCTTGTTCCGTTATTTGTAGTTTTCCACAAATGTCCGCTTGCGGCTGCAACGTAATACTCGCTTTTATTATTTGGATTAACTGCAAAGTCGGAAATTCGCCCAGAGTTCCAGGCTGGACCAATATTCCGGAATTTTAATCCGCTAAAAGTGCCGCTGCTCAATTTTTCTTTTGTTTCTTCTTTTTGAGCAAAAAGGGAAAAAGTCAGCAAAGTGAAAACGAGAAGAATAAAAAATTTCTTCATAAAGTATCCTTTATTTATAAATGATATTTCCAGTAAGGATGATGGTCAAAAAACTTCAACATGCATAATTTTATTGATCAAAGATACTTATCTTTTTATTAATTGATAAATTCTTATGTGTTCTTTTGAAATAGTATTATTTTTAAACATATAAACATGGGAGTTTTGTGAGAAATATTTTGCTCGTATTATTTTTTTTTTTTATAGTTACTCTGCTTAACGCATATCCGGGCGGAGTGAGCGGTTATACAAAAAAAACAAACACATCCGGTTGTTCCTGCCACACGTCAACAATTACTTCGACCGTTTTAGTATCAATTCAAGGTCCATCAACTTTGCAGCCTTCTCAGGTTGGCGATTATACCGTTACTGTTTCCGGTGGAGCAGGAACTGCGGTTGGGGTTGATATTGCGGCTTCCGGTGGTACATTAAAAACAAGTGACGGAAATTTAAAAGTTTTAAATAATGAATTAACCCAGCCAAATAAGAAAACTTTTTCCGGCGGACAATATGTTTTCAAATATAAATTTACAGCTCCGGCAACAGCAGGAAAAGTAACTCTCTTTGCAACTGCCTGCAGTAAAAAATCACAATGGAATTTCGCCCCAAATTTTGACGTAACCGTTCAAACGGTTTCCGCACTGGGTGAAGAAATTATAAGTGCAAATAGTTTTCAATTGTATCAAAACTTTCCAAATCCGTTTAATCCAAGCACAATAATTAGTTATCGGTTGTCGGTTTCCAGTAAAGTTAGTTTAACAGTATTCGATATTCTTGGAAATGAGGTAGCGACGTTGGTCAACGAAGAAAAGCAGCCCGGTATATATGAAGTTTCTTTCAACCCACAATCCGCAACAAACGGCAGACAACTTACGAGCGGCGTATATTTCTATCAACTAAAAGCCGGAAGCTTTGCTCAAGGAAGAAAAATGATTTTGAGTAAATAATATTTTTTTCTTGACAATTCTTTCATATTTAAGTATTTTGACCTTAAAGTATTTAATATTAAATATAACAACATGAAAACAACTAAGAAATACGG
The DNA here is from genome assembly GCA_023229425.1 of Ignavibacteriaceae bacterium. Classification (GTDB taxonomy): domain Bacteria; phylum Bacteroidota; class Ignavibacteria; order Ignavibacteriales; family Ignavibacteriaceae; genus UBA1563. The sequence goes on along the minus strand of JALNZG010000002.1, from coordinate 353,420 downwards.
CAAAAAACAGGATCTCGCTCTTTCGATGTGGGTAAAACTTGCACGGGCTTATACAACATTTAGTAAAAAATCGGTTGAAAACATCCGTTGTTTTCACTTAACCGAGCCACAATTCGGAGTACTGGAAAGCTTGGGACACCTGGGTTCGATGACTATAGGAACACTTTGCGGTAAACAACTTGTTAGTGGCGGGAATATGACGCTCGTGGTAGATAACCTTGAAAAAGAAGGCCTTGTTGAACGAGTTTATAATAAAGAAGACAGACGAACAATAATCGTTCAACTTACCCTGAAGGGGCAATCTTTGTTCGATGAAATTTTTTCGCAGCACGCAAAACATATTGAAAAACTTGCTTCCATTCTTACAGGTAAAGAGCAGGAAGAGTTATCCAAACTATTAAAAAAACTCGGAACAGGTTTGTCGGGAACTAAATAAAAATTTTTTGTGTTAATACTTTAAACTCAAAATATCATAACTTAAAGAATTATAACATGCATATTGGAACAACAAATACAGCGCTAACAAACGATATTCTTCCCTTAATTAAAAAGAGGTGGAGCCCGAGAGAATTTGATTCGTTAAAAGAAATCTCTCAAGAAAATTTACAACTTCTTTTTGAAGCAGCCCGGTGGGCGCCATCATCAAACAACGAACAACCGTGGAATTTTATTGTAGTAACAAAAAATGAGCCCGAACAATTTAATAAAATGATTGGCGTTTTATTGGAAGGAAACAAACAGTGGGCTTCAAAGGCATCTGCATTGGTTTTAACGGTTGCATCGCTCCGATCAGCTAAGAATAATACTGAAAATTTCCACGCTCTTTATGATCTTGGCGCATGCGTTGCAAATTTATCTCTACAAGCAATCGAATTAGATATTTTCACTCATCAAATGGGTGGATTTTACCACGACAAAGCAAAGAAAGTTTTTCAATTGAAAGAAAATTATACCCCGGTTTCTGTTATTGCGCTTGGTTATCTCCCGGAGAACGAAAGTTTTGTAACCCGCAAAGAAGAAGTGCTCGCCAAACGGAAAAGAAAATCTCTCAATGAGTTTGTTTTCAAGAATAATTGGGGAAATCCTTTTTTCGAAGTAAATGATTTCCAAAAAAATTAAGTACCAACATGATCAACATTATAAAAAGTAATCAGCGCGGACGAACAAAAATTGATTGGCTTAACAGTTTTCATTCTTTTTCTTTCTCGGAATATTTTGATAGACAAAGAATGCAATTTGGTCCGCTAAGAGTTCTTAATGAAGATTTCGTTGATCCGGCTTCCGGTTTTCCAACTCATCCTCACAAGAATATGGAAATCATCACTTATGTTTTGCGCGGCGCGCTTGAGCATCGCGATAGCACAGGAACTCATTCGGTTATTAGCGCCGGAGATTTGCAGAAAATGACCGCAGGTAAAGGCGTCTATCATTCTGAATTTAATCCTTCAAAAGTCGAAGATGTTCATTTGTTCCAGATTTGGATTATGCCGGACATGCTTGATTTAACGCCTTCATACGAACAAATTACTCTAATAAAAGATGAAAGAAAAAACAAACTTCAACTAGTGGCTTCTAATAAAAAGAGTGAAGGAAGAATTTTCATAAGCCAGGATGTAAATCTTTATCTGGCTGACCTTGAAAAAGAAACGGAAATAAAATACCAAATTCAAAATGGGAGAGGAGTTTTTCTTCAAACCATTTCCGGCGAATTATCCGTCGGCGAATTTCAGTTATCTCAGGGAGATGCGATTGAAATTTCCAGTGAAACCGAAGTAATCTTCTCGGCAAAAAGTGATACTGAGCTTATGTTATTCGATGTAAAAATTTAAATATAAAAATCAAAAACAAAAGGAAAACAAAACATGAAAAAACTCATTCTCGCAACAGTTGCCTTGCTTCTTGTCTCGGCAAGTTCGTTTGCACAAACACAAATATGGAAAGCCGATAAAGCACATTCAAAAGTCGGTTTCTCGATTAGCCATCTGGTCGTTTCGGAGGTTGAAGGAAAATTTTCCGATTTCGACGTTACACTCTCAACCGACGCAAAAGGAAAGTTGGAAAAAGTTGAAACCGTAATAAAAACTGCTACTATAAATACTGATAACGAATCCAGAGACAAACATTTAAGGTCGGATGATTTCTTTGCCGCCGAAAAATATCCTGAAATAACTTTTGTCAGCAAATCAATTAAAGCAACCGGCAAAAACGGTTATAAAATCACCGGTGATTTTACAATGCACAGCGTTACTAAGTCTGTTACACTTGATACAAAATTTAACGGGGAGATCAAAGATCCTTGGGGAAATACAAAATCAGGCTGGGTTGCAACAACAACCATTAACAGATTTGATTACGGTTTGTCTTGGAGCAAAGCCGTTGAAACCGGCGGACTTGTTGTTGGCAAAGATGTTCACATAAGTTTAAAATTGGAATTCGGCTTACAGAAATAAAACTTTCCTTCTCTTTTAATTAAAGCGGTAACTTAGAAATAGGTTACCGTTTTTTTACACGAAGTTGAGTTTTTTGAATGGAAGAATGGTTGAATGATAAGGAAGTTCAATCGAAAAAAATTTTCTTTCATCATTCATTCATGTCCCGATTCATACAAATTATTCTCCACCCCACTTAAAAGCACAAAATTATCCACTATAATCACGAGGCGAAATTTCTTATATTTTCATATAAAAAGGATTAATTTATGTTTGAAGCTGTTATTTTTAAAGCCATCCACATCATTTCGATTATTGTTTGGCTTGGCGTAATCCCTGCGGATTTTCTATTACGAAAATTGATTCGCGAGAAAAAAGGAACCGAGAGTGAAAAAACACTTTTATCGTTCTGGTTGAAGCTTACGAACTTGGGCGGAATGGTTGGCTTAACCGGCGTTCTTGTTACCGGCATTTTGATGTCAATGACTTTGGGTTACGGATTTTTCCAATTTGCTTCCGGCGCTAATCATTGGCTTTACACCAAGCAGTTCCTTATGGTTATTGTTATTATTTTAACCGCCGCTATTGTTATTCCTTCGGGAAGAAAAGTTCGTATTGAAATTGAAAAAAGTATCGCAGAAAATTCTTCACTTTCTGACGGGACCTATAAAAATATTTCTAAACTTGGAAAAGTTTTAACGGCAACAAACATTATAATCGTTTTGAATTTACTTCTAGCTTTAACTCGGAACCTAATGTAAATATGAATTTTTCTTTCAATTATTAAGATGAAAAAAATTGCTATCCTCGGCTCAACGGGTTCAATCGGAATTAACACCGTAGATGTGATCAGAAATTTTCCAAATCACTTTTCAATTGAAGCTTTAACCGTAAACACGCGGATTGATCTACTGGAAAAACAGATTGATGAATTTCATCCGAAAGTTGTTGCCGTAAAAGATGAAAAACTTGCTGCCGAATTGAAAAGAAAAGTCGGTAACAAATGTCAAGTTTTATCCGGTGAAGAAGGATTGCTTTCAATTGCCGCTGATTATGATTATGATATTTTTGTCGGCGCTATGGTTGGTTTCTGCGGCTTGGCGCCTACTCTTGAAGCAATTAAACGAGGCAAACGAATCGCCCTGGCAAACAAAGAAACCCTTGTGGTTGCGGGCGAGTTGGTTACCGAACTTGCGAAAAAATATAATGCAGAACTGCTTCCGGTAGATTCTGAACACAGCGCTATTTTTCAATGTCTTGTTGGAGAAAATATTTCCGGTGTTGACAAATTAATTCTAACCGCTTCAGGCGGACCGTTTTTGCACAAGACAAAAACTGAATTAGCCGGAGTAACTGTAAAAGAAGCGCTCAATCATCCGAACTGGAAAATGGGAAACAAAATTTCCATTGATTCCGCTTCGATGATGAATAAAGGTTTGGAAGTAATTGAAGCGCGCTGGCTGTTTAATCTGCCGTGCGAAAAAATTGAGATAGTCGTTCATCCGCAATCTATTGTTCATTCGATGGTTAAATTTGTTGATGGTTCAATGAAGGCACAGTTGAGTTCACCCGATATGAAACTGCCCATACAATATGCATTAACGTATCCGGATAGGTTTGCATCACAATTTGTATCAACTCATTTACCGTTGATACAAACATTAACGTTTTTTGAGCCGGATTTTGATAAATTTGAATGTCTGAAATTAGCTTTTGATGTTTTGGATGCCGGCGGAACATGCCCCTGTATTTTGAACGCCTCAAATGAAGTTGCGGTTGATAAGTTTTTAAAAGGGAAAATAAAATTTTCGGCGATACCGGAAATTATTTCAAAATCGTTGGAGCGGTTTGAAAATCATTTAAAGCCGGATTTAGAAACAATAATTATGTGCGATAAAGAAACAAGAATTTTTGCAGAACAATTGGTATAGAAGGAGCTTACTTTTTTATGAGTGAATTATTTTATTTTGTTATAACGATAGCGGTGTTGGTTTTTATCCACGAGTTCGGTCATTTTGCCGCGGCAAAAATGAGCGGAATGCGTGTTGACGCTTTTGCAATCGGGTTTGGATACCGCTTGCTTGGCTACAATAAAAAATCGGGTTTTTCTTACGGACCATTGGCAAAAGATTTTGACTGCGAAGGAAATACCGATTACCGCCTTTGTCTTCTTCCGCTTGGCGGCTACGTAAAAATTGCCGGAATGGTTGACGAAAGTATGGATACAGCTTTTGCTGAAAGCGAACCGAAGCCGTGGGAGTTCCGTTCTAAAAGTACCGGCAAAAAAGTTTTTGTTATCACGGCAGGCGTAGCGATGAACCTGCTTCTCGCTGTTGCAATTTTCTGGGGATCGAATTTCTTTTACGGAAAACAATTTACCAAGACAACTACACTCGGTGTTGTACACCAGGGAAGCGCGGCTGAATCAGTTGGTTTTCAATCTCACGATAAAATTCTTTCTATTAACGGAACCCATGTACAGTATTGGGAAGACATCCGCATGGAAGTTTTTATCAATACGATGGGAAAAGATCTGAAGGTAAAAGTTAAAAGAAATAACGCAGACGTCTGGCTTTCAGTTCCGCGGAAAAAAATTCCTGTTGATGAATCAAAAAGTATTTTCTTAACAACAGAAAATCTTAAACCGGTCGTCGGCGATGTTTTGAAAAACTCAAAAGCTGATTCTGCCGGAGTAAAAATTAACGACATCCTTTTAAAAATTGATAACGCAGAACTTTTTTCGGTTGAACAAACCATTCAAATGATTTCAACTTCTAAAGGAAAAACTCTTTTGTTGGCGGTATTGCGGGACAAAGACACGGTCGCGCTCAGTGTTGCGCCAAACAAAGAAGGAAAGATCGGAATATTGCTTGGCGGATATATTTACCTTGGACCGACGGAACGCATTACTTACAGTGCGTTTGAATCTGTTGCGTTAAGTGTAAAAGATATTGCAAGAATGACGGAACTTACTTTTGTAATGCTCAAAAATGTCATCACCGGAAAAATCGAAATGGGAAAAGCGTTCGGCGGACCAATACGCATTGCCCAATTTGCAGCCCGTTCTGCTGATTCCGGTTTATCCAGCTTTTTGATGTTCCTCGCTTTGCTGAGTTTGAACCTTGCAATTATTAACATTCTTCCGCTCCCCGTTTTAGACGGCGGACATTTAATTGTAATTCTTATTGAAGGATTTATTAAACGCGAACTTCCGATTAAAGTGAAAATTGCAATCCAAAATACCGGCTTGGTTCTCTTCTTCTTGCTTACAGCGTTTATTATTTATAATGATCTTTTGAATATGTAATCCTGCCTATATTAAAAACCTCCGTAGTTTTCAAAACTGCGGAGGTTTTTAGAAGAATCAATCATCATTCTTTGTTAAGTAAGGGGAACAACTGTCAGAATAAACAATTTTATGCAAACCTTGTTACTAAATCACACTATTCATAAAATCAACGTCTTTTTTATTATAATCCCACTTGATTACTTGAATACTTCGGTTTGGTTTGAATTCTAGAACATCTTTTCTATTGTAAGCTTGAAGTAACTTCTTTAAGTTGTTTCCCATCCCCTGTGGACTTAGAAGAATTGCGTAAATAGGGAGCGCTATGCAAGAATAGCCGATAAGTTGTGAGAGGTGAATCAAGGAAAGGGAAGTGTTCTTACATTCAATAAAAACTAAATCTACTCGGTCCGAATATTCTATAAAGCCTGTAATGTCTTGTCTAATTTGAAATGTTGTGAACTCAGGAAAAAACTTTTGGTAATTAAGTCTCATAATAAAATTACTTAAGTCGCTATCGTGAGTGTCAAGCACATTTATTTTTGTTGCCCCTTTACTAAATCGCTGTTCAAGATCTTTTGTTAACCAATTGATAATATCCGGATACATTTCCACTTCGCTCTGATACATGATAATTAGTCTCTTTGTTTATAGCATCCTAAGCACCTACAAATTTCTTTGTAGCTGTTGAAATGCTGACCGTTTATTTTTATGGGTAATTTTTCGTGTGTTTCACTTGGATGTGATTCTTTTGTCTTAGGTCTGCTAATTCTTCCACTACAAAGCGCTTGCATTTTGTCAAAGTTTACTTTGTTATACTCTATAAGTTCTGCGAGTGCTTCGTTTTTATGGGTTATATAAAAACCAATGTTTTCAAAATCTTCTGCGTAAATTTTTATCTGATGTTCTTTTGCCCAACTTGTTCTTGCTCCACCACGAATGTTGGGGTGTCCGTAACCGATGTATTGAATAGCAACATCGAGTGATTGAGTAAGTTCGCAAATTTGCGGGGGTAAAAACCAATTCTTGTTTGAGATTTCAATATAAACTCTGTGTCTTCCGCTTTGGTCTACATTTGATTTTCTTACAAAACCAGTGACATCAGAAAGTCCTCTTAGAAATTCTTTTTTGTTTGCGTCTGTTGAATCAAAAATTGGTTCGGGAATTAAAAAATCGTGATAGCTAAATCTTGTTCCGTTAATAAGAAACTTAATAAACAGCCAAGCGATATCTTCCTTTGTCCAAGTGAGCACAAGAGAAATTTTTTCACCAGTAACTTTCTCAACATTAATTCCCATTTGCTGTAAACGGTAAACAACTGGGTCTAAACTTGTTTGTATATGTAAACGCTGGTCAAATACTCTTGTAATTGCTCTTGATACAAGGGTTTTATATTCAAAATCAATAACAATTTTTTTTATGTCATTGTTGTATTGAATTTCACCATGACCTGTAATAAGTCCTAGTAGATATGATATGTCTGGCGTCAAAAAATTTGAGATTTTATTCTTATCCATTATAGAATTCTTCCGTGAATTTGATCACCCAAAATAAAACCTCTTGAAAAAAGGTCGTAAATAAATTCATTATTATTTATCCGCATATCGTACTGTCTATAATCGTGTCTAGTATTGTTTACGCAAATGTTAGCTAAGAAGGCTGGAAGATTAGCGTCAGAAATAAAATAAAGACGCGACTCAATTCCCCATTTGTTTGCACCATCCCCCCATACATAATAAGGTGATTGGGTCGAATTTGCAGGCAAAGGGTAATTGTTTGTTAAAGCTGTGTAAGTTGTTTCAAATCTTTGCTTTGCAGTATTTGGTAACTCAACTTCAATTAAAACATTTCTATTGGGGTCTCTCAAATATGCAACTACTTGATTAAATTGTTCTGCTGTCATACTAGTGGTTTCCTAAAAATTAAAAGATATTCGTGAACTTTATTTACAATGAATTTAAAAGGATAACCCAAGGGTCTCATATTATTATACTCTTGTTGCCTATCCCAAATAATTAGGTCCTCAAAAGAGAACCCTGTTTCTTGTGCTATTCTTGCTATATCAATATGTAGTGGGAAAAATTTATCTTTCTTTCTCAAGTCCATAACGTTCACGATAAAATATCCTTTTGGCTTTACCACCTTGGAAACTTCTTCAATTACGGATTTGAGAGAGTCAATAAATGTATCATAACTTTCAATATTTCCTAAATCTTCTAATTTATCAGAGTAGTTTTTACTCTCTTTAAGATCAGCTGTTCTTTGACGATTAAGAATATCCCAGTAAGGAGGAGAAGTAATGCATAGGTCAACAGATTCAAGTTCTATCTTTTTAGAAAGATGTCTTGAGTCGGCAATAAGATATTTATCTTCTAATCCATAAGAATTAATATTGTAAGATTGCGTTGCTCTCTTTATAAATTGTTTTTTGTATTCGGAACTTAAATCAAAACCGATTACATCTTTTTCTTTTTTGAGACCTGCAATTAATGTTGTTCCTGAACCTGCGAAACAATCTAAAATTAAACCTCCGCTCGGTTTGCAAAAAGTATCAATGAGCTTTGAAACTAATTTTATTGTGAAGATTGCAGGATGTTTTAATTTTCTTTCTTCTTCATTCTTTCCTAAGTCACGCCAAATGCTGAAAGAGTTTTGAAGCCACTCTTTGCCTGAAAGATTGTTGACTTTGTTCACAATTTTTTTTGGTTGAACAACAAAAAGAAATTCTAATGTTAGTTGAGGATCCTTAACAGTTTGGTTAATGCTTCTATATCTTTTGTGATTTTCAGTAAATGTTTCAACTGCTCCAATTCTTGACAGAGCTTGATGAATTGCAGATTGCGGAATCACGCCCTCATTGTTGTAACTAAGAATTATGTATTGCGCTTTTGAAGAATTTAAAAGCAAATCTTCAAGTGCATTTAATGCCCCTGCCTTAGAGCAATATTTTGATTTTTGATGATCATATTCTCGCATACCTGTTTCGCCGTAAATCGTTGGTTTCTTATCAAACCAGCCTTCGGCAATTAATTCTAAAATAAAATAGTTTGAAGCATATTGCCTGTTGTTATATGGTGGATCAAGGTATAAAATATCAGGGTGGATTTCCTTGATTAATTCATTTGCATCTCTCTTATATACTTTGTTTTTATTCTCACTTGGAATTATTTCAATTTGCTCAAGTTTAAGCGTGTTCAACGCTCTTTTGTCCCAAGTTTTTAAATATGCCGCATAAGTTCCCGAGACATTACTAACTAAATTAACACCGTTAAGCAAGGAAGTAATCAAATAGTAGTACTCGAGTTCAGTAATCTTTCCTATGTTCTTCCATTCTTCAAATAAATATCTGTAAGTATCAATCTTCAAAGCATTTTCATCTGAGAAATATTTTCTGCCCCCATTGGGCGAATAGTTTTCAAAAATAAAACCTTGTTTGCTTTCTTTTATTTTGTTTAAGTACTCAAAAAGAATTTTATTGTCATCTTTTAGTTTAAGATACGATTTAAGTTTCTTAAATGTTGGTTCTTTGTTGGTTTCAATATAGGTCTTAGCAATAGCGTATGAAAACTCTAAAGTGTCATTTGAAATAACTGTATATCCAAGTTTTTTGAAGTGTCTACCGACAGCAGAAGTTCCTGCAAACAAGTCAACAAAGTTTGATGTTCCATTAACACCTGTCTTCTTAACTGCTTGTTCAATGAAAGGCAATAACTTTGTTTTTGCTCCGTAATATCGCATTTATATTTTTCTGATTTTATTTAAATAAGTTCACCCAAAGTTACAGTTTCTTTTAATAATTTGATGAATAATTTCTGATCCGTAGAATGAGTTTTTGCTCATTTATTTATTTGCTCCTCTTTTATATAGATGATTAACCGCGTTTTTTCAAAATCTAAACCAACGAGGTTTTTAAAATCTCAATCAATCACCCTGTATTCCTAATCCCCGCCGAAATACCGTTTACCGTTGAGCGAAGCAGCGCCAGCAATTTTTCTTTTTCTGATGAAGAAATATTTTTCTTCCTGTACTTTTTTATGAAAGCAACCTGTATAAAACTTATCGGATCGATGTAAGGATTTCTTAATAAGATAGAACGTTGAAGTGATTTGTTTTCATCCAACAGCGATTTTTCACCGGTTATTTTTAAAACTGTGTCGCACGTTCTTTCGTATTCATTTTTAATGAGATTAAAAATTTCCACCGCACTTTTATCGTTTGAACAAAGCGTAAGATATTCACGGGCAATAGCAAAGTCCGTTTTTAGCAGAACCATTTCAATATTTTCCACAAGCACTTTAAAGAAATCCCACTCGCCAAACATTTGCCGCAGTTGTTTCCACGAGATCAATTTTTCTTCCACGGCTTTTGTAACGGCAAAACCAAAGCCGTACCAGCCGGTTATGGTTTGGCGGTTTTGCGTCCAAGCAAAAACCCAGGGAATGGCGCGGAGATTTCGGATGTTGCTTCCTTTTTTTCGTGAGGGAGGACGCGAACCGATCTCGATCTGTTCAATAATATCAATTGGCGTTGCCGTTCTGAAATAGTTATAAAAATTTGGATTCGTGATCAGTCCGCGGTAATGTTCAAATGCAAAATTAGAAATGTGTTCAAACCGATCTTCATATTTATAAAACGCGTCTTCCTTTTGGTTGAATCGAGTCTTCGCCGTTGCAAGAATTACCGCCGAAGCCATCAACTCTAAACTCCGTTCCGCAATTTCCGGAATTAAATATTTTGATGAGATCATTTCTCCCTGCTCGGTGATCTTAATTTTTCCGTCAATTGTTCCTTGCGGCTGCGCCAAAATAGATTGATTCAGCGGACCGCCGCCGCGTGAAGTGCTTCCGCCTCTTCCGTGAAAGAGAATCAATTCGACATTCTGTGCTTTACATAATTTTTTCAACCTTATTTGCGCTTTGTACAACTCAAAGTTTGATGTTATAATTCCACCGTCTTTATTACTGTCGGAGTAGCCGATCATTATTTTCTGCACAAAATTTCTTTTTCGCAATTGAAGTTTGTATGCATCGTTCTTAAACAAAACTTCCATCTGTTCATCGGCTTTTTGTAAATCTTCAATCGTTTCAAAGAGTGGCAGCAGATCAACATTCGAGGAAATAATTTTTCCGTGGTGAACTTCAATTAGTCCGGCTTCTTTTGCCAACAGTAATGCCGTTAACACATCGCTTACAAACGAGTTGGTGCTGATGATGTAATCGTTGCAAGCTTCTTTAGAAACATTATCCTGCGCCCATTTTAAAAGCCCAAACTCTTGAAGCACTTGCTTTGTTTCCGGCTTAAAAACTTCTTCCGATTTTATTAACGGACGAGTTATTAAAAACTGTTCGGTGAGAATTTTAATTTTTTCTTCTTCGGCAAGAGAAGAAAGTTTTTGTTGAACTTCTGCATATTCTAGAATATCATTTATCGCCCGCCGCAGCAAGGAAGCGTTTTGTCTGATATCAAGCGTAAGCAAATGGAATTTGAAAGTTTTCGCTTTGTAAATCAGCGGAAGAATTCTTAACTCGGCAATCAATTCACCTTTGTTTTCTTTTAAACTATCATAGATCAATTGTAAGTCGGCAATGTATTCGTTAGCATTTTCATAGAAAACGCTTTTTTTATCAATGGTGTTTTGAAGTTTTGTAAAAATGAAAAGGAGTTTCGTCCTGTATATCTCCGAAGGATCGCGTAAGACGTTGCCGCTTTCTTTTAGACCGAGTAACGGGCGTTCGTTTTCAACCGAAGATTTTAATCCACTGCTTGCACCCACTTGATGAAGCGATGTGCTAAGCGAATCATACAACAAATCAAGATCATGCGTATAAAGTTTCAGCAAAGTCTTTTGATGTTTTTTTACCGTTTCTTTTGAAACCTCTGCGGTAACAAAAGGATGCCCGTCCCGGTCGCCTCCCATCCATGATCCAAAATTAATGATTGATCCTGAAATTTTTGTGAGAGCAAACGCTTTGTTTATCTCATCATTCAGCGTGTTATAAAATTTTGATATTCCGTTATAAAGAACCTGTTCGAAGAAAAACAATCCGCGTTGTATTTCATCTTTCACCGTAACTTTATGAAAACGAATTTCATTTGACTGCCAAAGCAAAGTAATTTCAGTTTGTAACTGAGTATGTATTTCCGAAAGTTCGTGCGGAGTTGTGTTTGCCGTTTCTTTTCTGATAAGAAGCTGACTTATCGTTAAAATTTTTCTTAAAATGGTTTGCCTTGTGGCTTCCGTAGGATGCGCGGTAAAAACGGGAACTATATCAATTGAGCGAAGTATTTCTTCAACTTGAAGTTTGGTAAGGTTCTCTGTTTTTAAAAACAACATCGCTTCGGCAAGCGAACCTTTTTGAGGGGCGTCATTCTGAAAGACGTGTGCCCGTTGTCTGCGAATTCTGTGCACTTCGTAAGCGGCGTTGATCAAAATAAAATAGACGGAAAATGCGCGCACAACTTTATGGGCGCGTTCAACGGAAAGGGAATTGATAATCCTTTTTATCCTAAGGCGGGCTTTCGGCGAAGCGTCCAATCGAAGTTCTTTGGTCAATGTGCGAAGACGTTCTACAACATTAAAAAGCTCTCTATCTTCCTGAGCAATAATAACATTGCCGAGAAGCGTTCCTAATTCTTTTATATCCTGTTTTAAAGGTTGATCTTTTTCACTGTCTGTTAAAATTGCTTTTTCATTTTTCATAACGGTCTTCTTTTTTGTTTAACCAAAGGAGTTCAAAATTCCTTATTTGTAATTTACGAAGGAGTGTAATAACTTCGTTCACCCTTTCCTTTCATAGCCGCTTTTTTAAGAAGAATTTTAGTTTCTCTTTTATAAATTAATGTGCAATATTTACAACTAAAGAAACTTAAATTGTTTTGAATATGCTATTTATTCTCTTTTGATAACAAAAATATTTTATGGTAAATGAAAAATCCAGTGTTGCATTAAAGTCTTTCCTGGCTGCAATATTTTTAACATCCTTTAAATTGATTGTCGGTTTTACCACCGGTTCTTTGGGAATTATTTCTGAAGGGGTGCATTCATTTTTTGATTTACTTGCCGCAGGAATGACGCTTGTTGCGGTTCGCTATTCCGACATCCCTGCTGATTACAACCATCATTACGGTCACGGTAAAATTGAAAATCTTTCTGCGCTTATCGAAACGCTTTTATTACTAATTACCTGCGGCTGGATTGTCTATGAAGCTGTGCATCGCTTAAGAACCGGACAGTTAGAAATTGAAGTAACCTTTTGGAGTTTCTTTGTAATTATTACTTCTATTGTAATTGATTTTACCCGCTCGCGTGCTTTATCAAAAGCGGCAAAAAAATTCAACAGCCAGGCTCTTGAAGCTGATGCGCTTCACTTTTCATCCGACATTTTAAGTTCAGGTGTCGTTCTTGTAGGATTAATTGCCTATACCATAAATTTTCGTGCGGCGGATTCTATTTCGTCTATTATTGTTGCTTTAGTTGTTGTTGTTGTAAGCTACCGGCTCGGGAAAAGAGCCATAAACGTTCTGCTCGATGCGGCGCCGCAAGGGATTAATGAGAAAGTAAAAAAAATAATTGATGATATGAAAATTGTCCACGATGTACACTCTATAAAAATTAGAAACTCGGGTCCCGATATTTTTATTGAAATGAATATTCATCTTCACGGCGAAACGCTTCTGCAGGATGCACATAAAATTGCCAGCGATATTGAAGAAGAAGTTCAAGCTAAAGTAAAAAACTCTATCGTACACATACATATGGAACCATTAGATCACAACTAAGAACGGATTTAGATGAAAGAACTTCTGAAGTTAAACACACTTGATGAATACAATACATTTCTAAAAACCCGGGAAAACGAGTCCGACATTCTTCTCTTAAAAATCAGCTCGCGCTGTACAATAAGTTTTGTTGTGCAAAAAATATTTGAACTTTGGTTTAACGGAGTTGATCGAGAATCAAAATTACGATGTGTGGTTGTTGATGTAATTTCGGCAAGAGAAATAAGCGATCAAATTGCAAAAGATTTTTCCATAAAACACGAATCCCCTCAAGCAATTTGGCTGACAAAAGAGAAAAAAGTTAAATGGTCGGACAGCCATCATCGCATTACTGCGAAAGCTTTAGAGAACTGTCTTGAATCTTTGTAACCGCTCGAAGTGGTTTTTTGCGCAAGTTTAAAAATAAAAAAGGCTGGCAATTTAACTTCTCCTGTAAAAGACAAGAAAAATCTTTGTCAGCCTTATTAAAAAACCTATTTTACTTTTAAGGAAGCGGCCATCTTTTCAAAAGCAGAGAGGTAATCTGCTTCTTGCGGTCTAAACCAATTTAAAGTTAAACGATAAACCTTATCCCCTTTTACAACAAAATAAGCACGGCTTCCGATGTTTGAAGCTACAGAATAATTGAGATAGATAGACTTCAAACCATTTATTGTCGTTTCTTTTTGTCCGCCGGCGCCTGTGTATTTTTCTTTATTTTGGTCAAAAACTTTTTCAACACTCAAACTTTGCGACGGAAAAACATCAACAACAAAAGTACAGTCTAAACGATAACCGCTAAATGTGGCTATTGATCCGGTTTCACCTTTTTTTGCCGCTTTAATATTAAAGTTGTCGGGATATTCAATACTGTAAAGCGGGTTGTTATATGTAGAGAACACTCCCGAAGGTTTGTTTCCTGGGTCTTCTGCCCCTTTTTCTAATTTTTTAGGAAATCCGAATGTTGAAACTAATTTTTCAACAGCCGGTTTATAGCTTTCAAACATTTCGTTAAAGCTTATAAATTCAATTATATAATCAAGCGTGTCGGTGGTAACTAAATATTTTTCAACTTTTTTAATTGTTGATTTATCGTATTTCAGCCGGTAGTAGAGTCGTTTGGCGGGTTTGTCACCCACTTTTGTATCGGTAACTTCTTCATATTTTTCAATTGATTCCCTGTCTTTATCAAAAGCCAGAGTCGCTTCATAAAATTTTTGTAGATCGCCGGCAAGCGAATCTTTTGACGTTGAAATTATTACCAACGCTCCAATGGATCCTTTTGAAGTTGGGTCAACAAATTTATCATACGCGTCTTGCGAAGAAAGTAGTCTTACTTTTCCGGGGTCGGTAGTGAGTGTCCAGCCTTTTGGGTATTCAATATGATATCGGAGGGTTGGATTTTCATATCCTTGAAATTCAAAATTTATTTTTTGCGGTTCTTTCTTTCCGCAAGAAACAAACAAAACTAACAAGAGAACCGGAAACCATTTAAACAATTTTTGATGTATCATCTTTTGCCCTAATATTTTTTGTTAAATCATTTATTAATTTACTTTTTTCATACCCGGAACTAAAAATAATATTTCCCCAACAAACAAACTAGACAGCAACTCTTTTTTAAATCTATTTGCGTGGGGGCTTTGCAGGTAATTCTCCCATAGCTCTTAAACTTTTATAGGCGTTTTCGTACTCCTGCGATCTATCAGATGCTAAACTTAAAACCTTATAGTAATATTTTTTGGCGTTTTCCGTATCTTTTAAAATGCTATAACAATTTGCTAACATTAGTGTAAATGGTAAATTATCTGACTTATAACTTAAGGCTTTGATAAAATATGGGATGGCCTTTCCGTAATTCTTTTTTTCATACGCAGTTTGACCTAAAAATCCGTAAGCATCCAAAAGTTTATCTCTATAAAGATTTTCTTTTCCTTCGATGATCGTAATCATTTTTTCCATTACTTCCGCTGATCTTCCAAGCGAATCGACCGCTTTATAAGATTGTGCAAGCCAGAAGTATGAATCAACAAGCGTGTCGTTTAATGCAATAGCTTCTAAAAGAAATTCCCTGGTTTTGTTGTAATCTTTTTTTTGTAAATATGCAAAAGCTTTAAATCTTATGGCGGGTTCAAAATTTGGTTTTTCAGCTAAAAATTTATCGAAAAATTGTATTGCGGTATCATAGTTGGCTAATGTATAATTAAGAATTGCAATATCCCAGTAAACATCTTTATAAGTGCTGTCTATGATTAAAACCTTTCCGAAATAAATTAAAGCAAGAGAATCTTTTTTGGTTGCTTTACAGTTTCTTCCAGCGTTTACAAGGTCTCTAATGTCGTTCTTGGAAAGTGTTGAGTCTTCAATTTTTGCGTAATAACTTAAAGATTCATCATACTTTCCCAGCCAGGCAGCTGCCACAGCCATAATTTTCACTACTTCTTTTTCGCTTTTATCTTTTTCTGAAGCAAGATTTGCGTAATCGTACGCTTTTTGATAATTTTTTGATTCCAAATTGCTTTTAGCAGCTTTTAAATATGAGCCATTCAGTTGTTCGTAAATGAGATATTTATCAAAAAAGAGGGCGGCGTCCGGATACATTTTTGCTAAATAAAAAATATTTGCCGTGTTGTATAACGCCTTTGTATTTGTAGAGTCAATCGAAAGAATAATAAGATATTTATTCACCGCATCGGTATAGCGTTTTTCTTTATATAAAAGTTCAGCCGTTTTAAATTTGATGTTTTTATCAAGCGAGTCTAAAGCTTCGGCTTTATCATAATACAATAACGCATTTTCAACAACTTTTTGTTTTGAATACGAATCGCCAATCATTTCGAACAGCTCTTTACTAACTATGTTGTTGGATTCAACATTAATTAAGATACGTAGTGCGGTTAAAGCAGAGTCTATATCAAGAAACTCTTTAGCAATTTGCATTGCTGTTGCATAATCTTTTTTCTTTATAGCCGTTTCAGCGGCTTTAACTTTATCTTGTGCGAGCATCTGCCCGAAGAAAAAGAAGAAAAGAAGTACGGTGATGAATATCTTTTTCATTGGTGCTTTCATTTTTGTCCTGAAATTAATTTTACCTCAATAGCAGCCGGTCCTAAATTACTATTTTTTACAATTTCCTGCCCCTGAAAACTGGTCAAGTAAGTAACAAACCCTGACGCCAATCCCAACCCTATTTCATTTAATAGCGCATAAATTGTTCTTGTTAGCGGGTAAGAGCCGTTAATCATATAAGCCTGATGCGGCTGATAAAAAATTTCCGGTTCTAGTGGGTTTCGCGCGTATCCGATTTTCAACAACGTTACATCGCTTGTATCTTTAAGAACATTCAACCCTATCAAACCAATAGCATTTTTGTTTTTAAGCACTTGCTCTTTTACCGCAAATTCACTTTCGGTTATTTGAACCGTTGAAGAAAATTCTTTGCCTTCTAATAATTCGGTTTTTAGAAATTCATAAACACCCGAATTTTTTTGCGGCAAATAAATTTTTATTTCTTTCTTTTCACCAAGCAGAGCTTTTTTTAAATCACTTAATCTAATTTCTGTAAGAGAGTTTTCTTTAGATACTACAGCAACAACTGCATCATAACAAAACTTAAATGACCGTAATTCTGATTTTTGTCCTTTAATAAATTCGAGCTCTTCCTTGTTAAAATCTCTGGAACAGACAAATACTTTTATTTCGTTGTTCAGAATCTTTGTTATTCCTTCTCTTGCGGTTAAAGGTTCAACAACAATTTTTGCCCTGGGATATAAGGAATCAAAGGCATCTTTTTCTTTTACTATCAAATTATATACCGACTCATCGGCGTATGCTTTTAAATTTCCTTTTGTCGGGGAGATTTTTTTTTCTTGGCAGCCAAAAATGGTCAAAATAATTAGGAAAAGAAAAGAAATTCTATGGTAATGTGTTAGAGTTTGTTGTTTCATCATCCTCTTTAAATAATCTTGCGTTCCGTTTCGCTTTGAAGTAAGTAGTGGTCATTCTGTATATTCCATACAACAACAAAGTAGAGCCCATAATATATTTAAACTGAGCGGGAATATCCTTTGGAAAGATTAAACCTAAAATTATGGCTATTCCGATAAGAGAGAATATAAATCCCGCTCCGTAACCAATATAAATAAAAAAAGAACTCAAGTAAACTAATTGCCTCTAAGCTCAAATTTAAAAGGAACTACAACCCAAACCGCAACAGGTTTATTGTTTTGAAGCGCCGGTGTAAAACGATATTTCATCGCCGCGTCGGTTGCCGATTGATTGAATATTTCCGCATCTGATTTTACAACCACGGCTTTTTTCGGATGCCCTTCTTTGCTAACAAGAATTTTAACCCAAACTCTTCCTTCAAGATTTGCGCGAATAGCAAGATCTGGATAGACTGGTTTTGCTTGTACAACAATATCTGGCATTTTTTCAACAGGAACAAATTTATCCATATCCGGATTATCGTCCTGCTCTGGTTCAATTTGAATATCCTGAGTAATCTGCACGCCGCCGCTGCCGGTTCCTTCGGTGATTGCAGGACCAACCGTACTCATTTCCTGCTGAGAAGCTAAGGTCTGCTCAGGCGAAACCGAAGCGTCTGGAACCGGAACCGGAATACCAACAGTTGGTTTTACAACCGCACCTGAAACTGCAACCTGAGGAGGAGTTTCATTGAGTGATGGTGGGGGACCTAGTTCGCTATATTTCATTATTCTTACGATGGGGATGTTGTCCTCGTCTTCCGCCTGCATAAAAACAGCAAAAAAGTAAACGCCAATCATAAAAACATGAAAAATAACGGCTACAGTTAATCCAATTGAATAATTTTTTGGATAGAGTCTCTTTAACTCAAACGCGCCATAAGGATTATCGTTATTTTGTATTGCTATTGTATCATTCATTTTTTCATCTCCTTCCTAAGATGCCCTTGCCATTTCTCTAAGATCAATGTCTGTCATCGGAGCAATAGAGAAACGATCCAATTTAGCTACGTTCAATTCATCAATAACATCAACCATATAATTGAATTTCCCTTTCCGGTCGATTTTCAACAAAACAACAAGTTTGGGGTTTTGAGAAGAAGTTTCCACTAAAAACTTCTTTAAATCTTCAAACTTTAATTTTTTCGGTATCTCTATTCCAAAACTGTAGTAAATCATCTTTGCTTCATCAACACGAATGGTTAGTAAGTTAGATTCAGCAATTTCAACTTTTGCATCGTTTGGAGGAAGATTAATTTCCATTGTTGATGGTTTTCTGAAGACTGTTGTCATCATAAAAAAGGTCAAGAGCAAAAAAGCAACATCAACCAACGGAGTCATATCCATTCTGACGTTTAAGCGTTTTTTCGGTTTACGCTTTCCTTTTTTTCTTGATCTTGAGCCACCGCCACCAGCATCTACGCCGCCACCGGACATAATTAACTCCTTTTATTAAAATTATTTATTTTTTTAAATTTGTTACCATTGCAAAGCGGGTAATTTGTGTTTTCTGTAAGATATCTATGATATCTGCAATAATACCGTATTCTACATCAACATCTCCGCGAAGAATTGTTCTTAGCTTTGGATTTGTGATGCGGGCTTTCATAAGCAAATTTGCTAAATCTTCTTTTTTAACTTCTGTTGCCGATTTCAAACGAAATTCTTTTCCGAATAATGTTTGCATCATGTACGGCGCATCAAAACCTAAAAATATTTTTGAATCTTTAGTTATCCAAAGCGACATTAAGTTAATTTCCGGAACTTTAAGTTCGGAGTGTGATGAAGGTAAAGATACTTCAACTTCTTCAGGTGGTTTGAATTGCGTGGTCATCATAAAGAATGTTAACAGAAGAAAAGCCACGTCAACCAAAGGAGTCATGTCCACAGCAACATTAACTCTTTTCTTTTTTATTCTAGCCATTGTTAAGCCTCAATATTTAATTACTTACTCTTCAAGATTTGAATTACGTTGTAAGAAGCTTCATCAACTTGAAAAGTGAAGTTATCTACTTTATTAACGAAAAAGTTATACGAAACAATACCGATAATAGCAACAATAAGCCCGCCAGCGGTGTTAATGAGCGCTTCGGAAATACCCGTAGCAAGAGCGGTTGCATCCACTGATCCCGCATTCGCCAATGCAGCAAAAGACCTGATCATTCCGATAACGGTTCCAAGCAATCCAATCATTGTAGCAATTGAAGCAATGGTTGAAAGGGCAATTAAATTCTTTTCTAAAAGCGGAACTTCAAGCATCATTGCTTCTTCTACACTTCTTTGTACTTCAGGCAATGCTTTTTCTGCGTCAAATTTCTTAGAAGTATCTCCTGATAATTCTTTATATCTTGATAAAGCAGCACGAAGAATGTTTGCAACCGAACCTCTTTGTTCATCACAAGCCGCTAAACCTTCATCAATTCTACCTGCTTTAACATCTTCAAGAACTTGAGCAAAAAACTTAGGAATTGCTTTTTTTCCTGCAGCTTTTTTAAGGGAAAGGACTCGCTCAACAATAATTGCAACATCCATAATAGACATTGCGATTAGTAAAGATACAAGCGGACCTCCTGTGTAAATAGTACCCAATAAGTTAAGTGGTACTTCTCTTCCTGCACCGTCTTTAAAGTTTGATGGGTCTCCAAAAATTAAAAGGAATATAGCTAACGCTATTGCTAGAGCGACAAAGAACAGACTGACAATGAAAATGGATTGTTTCATTTATTATTTCTCCTCGATAGTGATTTTTAGTAAAACACTTTTGTTTAATAAATTGAGTTATTCTAAACCGTTAATTTAATTCACAAACGTTAACAAATTTTCTTTTAACAGATATGAATACACATTCTAAAAATAGATGTTCCTTGATTTATTTCAAAATAAAATAGCCTTTATTTTTAAGCTTTTTAAAATTTCAAAAGACAAGCGAGCATATATATTAATTATTAAGTATTTAAATTTAAAACTAATAATTATAATAATAGTGTTAATATGTTAATAATCAACCAACTCTTTTCTAAAAAACAACTTAGAAAAATTTAATTACTTTTTTAATGTTGGTTTAATCTTGAAAACAAACAGATAAATTTTATTTTGTTAACAAGTAACACATATTAACAAGTTTTTAAGCATTAAAAAACAAGTTATGAACACGCTAACTCTATCTTGTTTTTTATTAAAATTACTGTTTCTTTAAATGATTTATCTTTTTGTATGAGTAAATCTATTGTTGTGCATGCATGGATAACTGTAGAATGATCTCTTCCGCCAAAATGCAGCCCAATGGTTTTTAACGATGATTTTGTTAATTCTTTTGATAAATACATCGATAGCTGTCTTGCCAGCACAACTTCTTGCTTCCTTGTTTTGTCTCTAACTTTGTTTTCTTCAACACTTAAAAACTCACATGTAATTTTTGTAATAATATCTATTCCAATATTAATTTTTTTAGAAGTAGAAATTTCTCTTACAGATTTTTTAACCAATTCGAGCGTAATCTCTTTTGAGTTTAATGAAACATTAGCTAGTAGTTTTATCAAACAGCCTTCAAGCTCACGGATGTTGGAAGTAATGTTTGTGGCGATATATTCCAAAATTTCATTTGAAATAGCTATACCAAAATCATTCGCTTTTTTACTAAGGATGGCAATTCTGGTTTCATAGTCGGGCGGTTGAATGTCTGCTTGTAGCCCCCAATGAAATCTAGAAATTAATCTTTCGTCCATTCCTTTTAGATCTTTTGGCGCTTTATCGCTCGAAAGAATAATCTGTTTTCCTGATTGATGTAAGGTGTTGAAGATATTAAAGAAGTATTCTTGAGTTTTTTCTTTGTGAATTAAAAATTGAATATCATCAAGAATTAAGACATCCATCGCGCGGTAAAAAGCAGAAAACTCATTCGCTTTATTACTTTGAATAGCATCCAAAAATTCAACCGTAAACTGATCAGACGAAAGGTAAATAATTTTCTTGCCAGGCAATTTTGCCAATATTTCATTTCCAATCGCCTGAATTAAGTGGGTTTTGCCAAGACCAACACCGCCATAAACAAAAAACGGATTAAACGCCGTACCACCAGGGTTTTCGCTTATCGCTCCGGCTGCTGCTCTTGCAAGTTGATTCCCCTCCCCCTTAATAAAATTATCAAAAGTATATTTTGGATTTAACGAGTTTTTAATTTTTTCAACCGGTCTTTGTTGAGAAAAAAAAGTGTTTACTTGTTTTTTTACGAATTGTTGCCCCGGTTGGGCTTTTGTTTTTTCGGGCTCCTGTTCAAAATCATTAACAACAATGTATTCTAATTTTGCTTCATCTCCTGCGGCAGATTTTAGAGCTTTGGTTATAAGAGATTTATAATGCTCTTCAATCCATTCCCAGTGAAAATTCCCTGGTAGCTCAACCTTTAGAATGTTGTTTTGGCATCCAACCGGTTTTATAGGAAGGAACCAAGTGCTGTAAGCCATTGGGCTGACATTTTCTCTGATAACCTTGAGACAATTTAGCCAAATTCTTTCGGAGTTTATGGTTTGAGTTGAAAATGAAGAATCAAGAGTAATCATTGGTTTTCCACAAAGAAAAATTACAAAATCAATTAAAAATTAAAGAATAACAGTTTTATCAAACAGCCAAATCAACATTATTAACAATTTCTTAACATTAAACGCGAGCCGGTAACTCGTTATAAAACAAGCAAATATCGCAAATTGTTTTAAATTAGTAACTTTTGTCGTAAGTGTCAAGACGGTTTGTATAGAACAATAAAATGTGAAACGTTTCCACAACGGCAACTTATTAACACTTTATCAACAACCCACAACCGGTTGTTTTCTTATGAAAAAATAGACAGATGGAAGTTGTGTTGCAAGTTAAATTTTTGAAAAAAAATAAAAATTTTTGTTTCTTTGTTTTTTTTGCAAGGCTTTCTTTTTCCGGGGGTTTTTATTCAAAATTCGTTGAAATCTCGGCCAGCGCAAACTTGAAAGATTCAAAAAGAAAGTCAATGGGTAGAAATTTTCATCACCTTTATAGTTGTTTATTTACCGATAAGTGGTTATTTTTGCTTCCTTTATAATAGGAGAAAAAATGAAAAGAACATATCAGCCAAGCAATAGAAAAAGAAAAAATAAACATGGCTTCCGCGAAAGAATGAGTTCGAAGGACGGAAGAAGAGTTCTTTCGAGACGTCGCGCTAAAGGAAGAAAAAGACTTACTGTAAGTGATGAAAAGTAATGAGTTGTGAAACCATTTTCTTTTGGTAAAAATGAACGGATAAAAGAAAAAAAACTCTTCGAAAAATTATATACAAGCGGAAAGATTTCCTTTTCTAGCAATAAAAAAATTAAAGCAGTTTACTTTTTTGTTGAAGACAGCAATGCTGTTTTTCCAAAAGTTGCTGTGGCAGTTTCAAAAAAAGCCGGCAATGCATTTTGGAGAAATCGCGTAAAAAGACTTCTTCGGGAGGCATACCGCTTAAACAAACTACCGATTTCTTCCTTTTGTAAGGAAAAGAAAAAACGCCTTTTTATTATTTTATCACCTTTTCTTTTTAATCAAAAAGAACATAAGACGATTGGCTATATTGACGTTGTGCCAGGTGTTCAAGAGATACTAAGCGCTATAATTAGAAACGAAGATAAATGAAACATGTTTTTATTTTATTTATTAAAGGGTATCAGAAAGTAATTTCGCCTTTGTTTCCGCCTTCTTGCCGGTTTTATCCAACTTGTTCAGAATACGCAATTCAGGCTTTTACAAAATACGGCGTTATTAAAGGTAGTGCAAAAGCAACGTGGCGAATATTGCGCTGCAATCCATTTAATAAAGGAGGATTTGATCCTCTTACTTAATACAGGAATAGTATGGAAAAACAAACAACCATAGCATTTGTTTTAATTGGAGTCATCCTCATGGCGTGGCTTTATTTAACTACACCAACCACGCCTCCGGCAAAGCAAAAAAAACAGGAGATAGTTAAACAGGAACAAACCCCAAAAGTTGAAGAAGCAAAGAGTGAAACGGTTAAAGAAATTTCTGCTCAAAATGATTCAGCTTCTCTCGGTTCTTTTTTCTCCTCAAAAATACTCCCCGAGAAAACAATCGTTGTTGAAAACGATGAAGCCATTATTGAGCTTTCAACAAAAGGAGGAAAGATCACTAAATATTTTTTAAAAAAATATAATAATTGGCAGTACAATAAGGATTCCAAGGGTAAACCATATTACGAAAAAAATGTTCAGCTTCTTAATTATTCAAAAGGCAGCAGTTTTGATTTAGCTTTTATTACCTCCGAGGGAAAAGCCGTTTCGACCGCCGATCTTTCATTTAAACCATCGCTTGCTTCAGATATAAATAAAATTAGCGGAAAAGATTCGCTCACAATTTCATTTGTTTACAACACAAAAAACAACGGATACATAAAAAAGAATTTTACTTTATACGGTGACCGGTATGATACGCGGTTTACGGTTGAGTTTTCCAAACTAAGCAGCATTATTACAAACGGAATGTATGATGTTGTTTGGAACAGTGGATTACGTTTTGTTGAAGAAAATTCAGTTGACGAGGCTGCTGCGGCAAATGCAAGTGTGTTTTCCGGTGGTGAGCAAATAATTGTTGATGCGCCAAGCGGAGGAGAAAAAATTGAAAAAGATTTTGGCGGAAAAATAGATTGGTTAACCATTAGAAATAAATATTTTGCCGTAATCATAGCTCCTGAAAATACCGACAATGTTGAAGGCGCTTACATTAAGGGGAATAGCCACCACTGGCAAAACGGAGGGATAAGAGAGCATTATTCTGCCCGGTTAAAAATGAAAATGAATAATACCGGAAATTCGTCCGAATCATTTTTAGTTTATTTAGGACCTGTCAGCTACGATCTTTTTAAGAATTACGGAAAGAATTTTGATAAGATAATTGATTTCGGAGGGTTCATCGGGCTGAAGATAGTCGTTCGCCCAATTGCAGAATATTTAATGCTTCCACTTTTTAAGTTTCTGCATTTATTTATTCCGAACTATGGATTTGTAATTATTGTTTTTTCATTAATAATTAAATTAGTTACGTATCCTCTTACCAAAAGTAGTATGCATTCTATGAAAAAAATGCAAATGCTTCAACCAAAGATCGCAGAAATAAAAGAAAAACTTAAAGATGACCCCACCAAACTGAACAAAGAAACGATGAAACTTTATTCAACTTATGGAATTAATCCCGCAGGTGGATGTTTGCCGATGCTTCTTCAGATGCCGATCTTTATCGCTCTCTGGGGACTATTCCAAACAGCTATTGAGTTGAGGCAGCAGCCCTTTATGTTCTGGATTCACGATTTATCGAAACCGGATATTATTTATAATTTAGGTTTTAAACTTCCTCTCTTCGGAATTGATCAAATAAGCGGGCTTGCATTACTTATGGGTATTACAACGTTTATTCAGCAAAAACAAACCGTTAAAGATCCTCAGCAGCAAGCGATGGTTTATGTTATGCCGGTAATGTTGACATTTTTATTTATGTCGTTTCCTTCCGGTTTAAATTTATATTATTTTCTTTTTAATTTATTTTCAATTGCCCAGCAGTATTATGTAACAAATTATGGAAAACAAGAAATTCTAGAGCCTGTGAAAAACCCAAAAAAGAAAAGCGGTTTTATGCAGCGCATGTTGGAAACCGCAGAACAAAATGCAAAAGTTAAAAACAAAAAATAATTAACTATCTCTTCCTTCGCTTTTTATGGAGCAATGAAAAGGAAAACCGATGTCGAAAAGTTTTAAGATGATTCTCTTTCCGCTGGTATTGGCGGTGTCGGTTTTTTCTCAACAGCAAAAAGTAATTCTTAAAACAGAATATATCCGGAAACAACTTCCCTTTTTTCTTACACAAAACATTCCAGCGCCACAGCCGAACGTTGCCCTTGCTCTTAGCGGCGGCGGGGCAAGAGGCATTGCACAAATCGGCGTTCTTAAAGCTTTAGAAGAAAAAAATATTCCTATTGACCTCATTGTTGGAACAAGCATAGGAAGTATTGTCGGTGGACTTTATGCCGCAGGGTATTCCGTCAAGACGCTTGATTCTATTGCCCGAACGGCAGATTGGAATTATCTCCTTTCCGTTGATGCAAAAACAAACCGGAGAGATTTGTTTATTGATCAGAAAATTTCTGAAGACAAAGCTGTCCTCACGCTTCGTTTAAAAGGATTAAAACCGATTATTCCAACTTCTGTAAATGATGGTCAGCGGCTGTCAAATTATTTAAATCTTCTCTCGTTTCAGGCGCCGGTTAAAGTAAAAAACAGTTTTGATGATCTTGAAATACGATTTCGTGCGGTGTGCACAAATTTGGAGACAGGTGATGCGGTTATTCTCAGCAATGGATCATTAAGCCAGGCTATGAGGGCAAGTTCAAGCGTTTCGTTTTTGCTTTCTCCAGTGAAAATGGATACCCTCACTTTGGTTGATGGCGGTTTGGTTGCAAATATTCCTGTAAAAATTGCAAAATGGTTTCATCCTGATGTATTGATTGCCGTAAACACAACGGGCGATCTTCATCCAAAGGAAGACCTTCAAATGCCCTGGATTGTTGCAGATCAATTAGTAAGCATCCCGATGAAACTCTTAAACGAAGATCAGCTTCGTTATGCGGATTTTATCATTTCACCAAGCCTAAAAGGAGTTGGATCAACGGATTATAGCAATGTTGATTCTTTAATTACTCTTGGGTACAACTCCGCCAAACCTCTGCTTGATGCAATTGAAAGGAAGCTCAGAGCCAGCTACAATATGCGTATTCATCAAGAGGATATCTTTTTTAAGAACGTAACAGTAAATGAAAACAGCAAATTCGGGAAATATTTTTTAGAAGAAATTAGGAAAAGAGATTCTCTTTCAAGCGGAGATATTCTCAGCTATCTTTATCTGAAAAATGCCGACGGGGAATATGATTTTCTTTCGGCAGAGATTGATACTTCTAACCACAAAACAGAAATAATTTTTAGTGGAGAAAAAGTCAAAACAGTTGATGCAATTCAATATCAGGGAATAACGCTTCTTCCCGTGGATACGGTAAAAACAATTCTAAAAAAGCTTGAAGGAAAACCTTTCAACGGAACAAAAACGTTTTCTGTGATCAAAGAAATTCTTGAACTTTATCGAATAGCCGGGTACTCATTAGCCGAGCTTGATTCAGTTTCTTTCGACAATTCTTCTCAACACCTCTCTTTGATTTTTAGCGAGGGAATTGTTTCTGAAATAAAAATTAGGGGCAACTCTTATACAAATCCTACAATCATTTCGAGAGAATTTCCAATACGCGAAGGAGAAGTTTTTGAATCGGAAAGGATTCAACAAGGACTGACAAATCTCCGAAGCACCGGGTTATTTGAGAACGTTTATGTTCAGATAGAAAAAGAAAATGATAAAAAAATCTTAACACTCATTGTTGATGAAAAAATTTCGAACACGGCGCGGATAGGGTTTAAATTAGATAACGAAAACAAACCTCAATTTTGGTTTGATGTTCGTGATGCAAATATTCTAGGAACAGCAACCGAGCTTGGCTTTCTCCTTTATTTATCAGCCCGCGGGCGCTCATATACGCTTGAACACAAAGCAGACAGAATTTTTGATTCTTACCTAACATATAATATTAACACTTATTATAAATCAAATGATGTGTTTGTTTACCGGGACGTTCCAACTTCGAGTAGCAAATTTTTTGATCGTGAAAACCATGGAGAATACAGGCAAGTTTTTTATGCACTTTCAGCCGCTATCGGAATGCAGGTAAAGAAGTTTGGTAATGTTATTTTTAAGGGGAAGTATGAAGTTAATCAATTAAAAAATTTAAATAATCTTGCTGTTGACCCAACTCAATTCGCCTTCATCAGTTTTCGTGTTTCTTCAAACATTGATACACAGGATAAATACCCTTATCCCACTAAAGGAGTGAAACTCTCAGCTTTTTATGAAACAGCACAAAAGATTTATGGGTTATCTTCCGGTTATACCAATATCGGGTTTAATTATAAAAGTTTTTTTTCACTTAACAACATTCATACAGTTGGTGTTGGTTTTAAAATGGGATTTGCAGATAAAACATTACCACTTACCCAGCAGTATTCAATTGGTGGACAATATTCGTTTTTTGGAATGCGTGAAGATGAATTCCGCGGAAGACAAATTCTTGCCTCCTCATTAGAATATCGTTTCTTGTTTCCCGTTAAAGTTTTTTTCCCAACTTATTTTTTGATGAGATATGATTTAGGCTCTATTTGGCCTGTGCCGGAACAAATACGTTTTAAAGATTTAAGACACGGCCTTGGAGGAACTTTGTCGTTTGATACACCAATTGGTCCGGCAGATTTTTCGGTCGGTAGAAGTTTTCTCTTTGTAAAAAATCTTCCGGGAAATCCGATTAGTCTTGGACCTGTCTATTTTTATTTTTCTTTAGGATATTATTACTAGATAATTTCGGAGAGTGAAAATGAGAAGTATTCTTTCATTGCTTGTTCTTTTGGTTTTTGTGGGTTTTGCACAAAACAAAAAAGAGGATAAAAATTTTCTTGAAAATCTTTTAAAGGAAAACGCAAAATATTTTCCGGCTGTTTTAGAAAATCCCGAAAAACACCGTGTTCAAATTATTTACACAAAAATTGACAGAACGAAAAATGGTGAAACAAAGTTTTCAACTTATAAATACCACGTAAACGCGAAAAAATATTTTAATCCTGCAAGCACTATTAAGCTTCCCGCAGCTTTATTAACTCTTGAAAAGATAAATCAATTAAAAATTAAAGGGTTAACAAAAGAAACTTCACTCCGCATTGACAGCGCCTATACAGGTCAAACAAAAGTTGAGTTCGATTCTTCTTCTCAAAACAAGTTACCCTCTCTAGCAAATTATATAAAAAAGCTTTTTATTGTAAGCGATAATGACGCTTATAATAGATTGTACGAATTTCTCGGGCAGCAATATTTTAACGAAAAGCTTTGGAGAAAAGAATACAACAATGTAATGGTTCATCACCGCTTTGTCGGCGGTCTCAGCAGAGAACAAAATCGTTTTACAAATCCTTTTACATTTTATTTTAAAGATAAAACCATTTATGAACAACCAATGCGGTTTAACCACTCTCAGTATCAAAATGATGCCGAAGATTTACTTCAAGGAAAAGGCGTTGTCGAAGATGACAGTATTCATTCGCACCCAAAAGATTTTACGTTCTCAAATTATTTTGCCCTTGAAGAGCAGCACGAGATGCTAAAATCTCTTTTCTTTCCAAAATCAGTAGCCGAAGAAAAAAGATTTTTATTAACAAAAGATGATATTACATTTCTGAAAAAATATATGTCAATACTTCCGCGTGAAAGTGAGTTTAGCGAATATCGCGATTACAGCCACTATCCTGACGGGTATGTTAAATATTTTCTTTATGGGGACACAAAGGACTCTATTCCTGATTACATAAAAATTTATAATAAAGTTGGGCAGGCATACGGCTATTTAACCGATAACGCTTACATTGTTGATTCAAAAAACAAAGTAGAGTTTCTGTTAAGCGCGGTTATTTATGTTAACGAAGATGAAATCTTTAACGATGATAAATATGAGTATGATGAGATCGGTTTACCGTTTTTAGCGAACCTTGGAAGAGTTATTTATCGTTATGAATTGGAGAGAAAAAACAAAACAAATAACGAAAGCTAAATTCAAAAACACAAAAGACAAATCTCAAAGAACATTTAAATCAAAAACTATTATGAAATTGTTTGTTTGGTTTTTGTGATTTGTGTTTTGTTATTTGATCATTAGTGATGATGGTGACTGTGTGCTCCGTGTGCGTGTCCGTGTGATAATTCTTCAGCAGTTGCGTCGCGTAAATCAAGAAGCTCAACATCAAAAGTTAAATCCACGCCGGCAAGTGGATGATTAAAATCAACGGTGATTTGTTCATCGGTAATTTTAGAAATAACAAAAGGCATTTGGCTTCCGTCCGGTGCGTTGGTTACAAACTCCATTCCTTCTTTAATCTCAACCTCTTTAGGAAATTCGCTTCGCTGCAAAATTTGAACTGCGTCGTCAATATATTCACCGTAAGCATCTTCCGCGGTCAGTGCAACGATCCGTTTGCTTCCGATGAGCATTGCCCCGACAGCTTCTTCAAGCTTTGGAAGCACTTGCTCCGAACCGCTTAAGAAAGAAAACGATTTTCCTTCTGAGGTGGAATCGATAATTTCTCCTTCGGAATCCGTTAATATATAGTTTATGGTAACAACCTGGTTTGGTTTCAAAGTTTTAGTCCTTTCTGTATAAAATAATAAGTGATGAAGAAATGAGATTGAGAGAACTCTTCAAAAATTTGGGTGTTAAGAGCCTACTTTCTTTTTATAGAACATAGAGGCTGGGAATTATTCCGTTGTAGTATTCTTATACCAGTTCTATTATGCAAATATAGCGTTATATTCAAATGATGAAACGTAACAGAAGTTTCCATATAAGATGAAGGGGTTTGAGGAAGAAAAGCAAATTTGAAAAAAAATGATTATTTTGCATTATAAAATGAAAGAGTGAGAGTTTAACGAATAAAAAAGTTCAATTAAATAATAGCTAGAGTAAATAAATTGAAATTATTTTGGTCAATTATTTTACAATACCAACTTTTTAATAGGTGATGAGATGAGAAAAATTTGTCTAATTATTATTTTTATAAGTTATCCGTTTTTGCAATTGTTTTCTCAATGGCAATTGCAAAATCCTTCCCCGACTCCCTATAATTTAAATGCCGGCTATTTTATTTCTGCTTCGACTGGTTGGGTTGTCGGTGATTTTGGAACAATTTTAAAAACTACAGATAGTGGATTAAGTTGGTTGAGGCAAGAAGGAAACATATCTGTTGATTTAACAACTGTTTGTTTTTTATCTAAGTTAATTGGTTTTGTTGGAGGGAGTAGCAAAATATTTAAGACAACGAATGGTGGAAGTTCTTGGGAAAGTAGTAATTGGACAGCCTTTCCTTACTCAATAAATGAAATAGTATTTCTTGATGATAGTTTAGGATATTTAGCTTGTGGAAGTGGTACATCTGCTTATTTATCGATAACTCACGATCAAGGAAATACATGGTCATATGATATTTTGTATCCTCAAATACGTCAATGGATTGGTACTTTAAATTCTATAGCTTTTGTAGAGCCAAATAGTTTGTGGGCGGTAAATACTGGAAGAAAAGTATTAAAGTCATATGATAGCGGAAATACCTGGCGGATTATTGAAGATTCTTCATTGATTTTCACACAAAATTCAATTGCTGCAATTAATAATGATACAGCATGGATTGTTGGAGGCGATTATGGAACCAGTAATCGTATTATAAAAACCATAGATGGAGGTAAAAGTTTTAGCGTACAGCTTATGGGAAATTTCGGTTATTTGAATTCAATTAAATTTTTTAATGATAGTTGTGGAGTTGCTGTAGGAAATAGTGGTTCTATTTTTATTACGACAAACGGTGGAGAAAACTGGTTAAATAAATCTCTTGGTTTTTCGCAAAATTTAAATGAAATAACCATTTCAGCCAGCAATACTTGTTTTGTGTTTGGTGAAAAAGGAATTATTATCAAATCAACAAACATGGGGAAAACTTGGGTTTTCATTGAGCAAGGATCGGTAAACAGTTGCAAGAAAGTAATTTTTGTGAATGATAAAATAGGTTGGGTGCTTGGGGGTGATGATCTTTTAACAACTACAAATGGAGGAGGGAGCTGGAAAAGAAGAAACAATTCAATTTGGTATAACACAATATTCTTTATAGATGAATATGTGGGCTGGGCAAGTTCTATTCTTCTCAATGGAGGTGGAGATATTTATAAAACCGAAGATAGTGGAAATACTTGGAATAGAATAAGCAATGATACTATCCCTCAAATTAATTCATTGTACTTTATTAATAGAGATATTGGTTGGGCTATCGGTGGTTACTCTTGGTGGGCGCAACCTTTACCTATCAATTATGGTTATATTTATAAAACAACCAACGGGGGAATTTCATGGAGAAGGCAAGATACTGTTTTGAATAATATCCTTAATGATGTACATTTTGCGGATAAAGATAATGGTTGGATTGTCGGGAATAGAATTCTTATGCGCACAACAAACGGAGGAACAAATTGGATTAAAGTCGAAAGTTATAACCTAAATTCGATTTATTTTATTGATAGTAAAATTGGATATTCCGTTGGTTCAAATACAGATAATCGGATTCTTAAAACTACAGACGGTGGGGTTAATTGGAGTGAGCACCGATTTGGAAGTTATTCGAGAGACTTATATTCGGTTTATTTCTCTTCATATCAAAATGGCTGGGCGGTGGGTGAGAAAGGAACTATCTGTTATACAACAGATAGTGGGGAATCTTGGAAAATAAAATCAAATTTGACAGCATTAGATTTATATGATGTGTTTTTTATTAACGATAAAATTGGTTGGATAACAGGTGACAACGGAATTATTTTAAAGACTGAAGATGGAGGAATCACAGCTGTTCAGATTCTTGAAAATGTGAAACCATCCGGTTTTCAATTATTTCAAAATTATCCCAATCCATTTAATCCAAAGACAACCATAGAATACTCAATCGCATTATCAGGCTTTGTCAGTATTGACATTTATGATGCTCTGGGAAGAAAAGTAGTTGAATTGCTAAATGAATATCAAAATTCAGGTATATATAAAAAAGTATTCGATGGATCATTATTAAGTAGTGGTGTTTATTTCATTACACTAAAAACGGCGAACTTTTTACAATCGAAAAAAATGATTATAATCAAATAGTTTCATCTTATTGGTGGATGCCGATCATATTCTAGTAGCTTAATATACAAACGCATCTGAATTATGCAGTTTTTTACATGTGCTATTTCATTCTTTTCTTAAGATTTTCAACAACATCGGCAAATTCTATTTCTTGTTCCGCAAGCATAACAAATAAGTGGTAGATCAAATCGGAAACTTCGTTTACGATTTCGTGTTTGTCTCTATTTTTTGCGGCGATAACGGTTTCTATCGCTTCTTCACCGACTTTCTGAATTATCCTGTTTGCGCCGTCTTTAAAAAGTTTTGTTGTGTATGAAGTTTCAGGAAGATCAATCTTTCGTTGTTTGATAAGAGAAAAAAGTTTGTTGAGAAAATCAAGAGATGGATTTTTTTCAATACCGAAACATGAATAATCTCCGGTGTGGCAAGTGTTGCCGTCAGGATTCGCATAAACCAAAAGTGTATCGCTATCGCAATCAAGTTTTATATCCACTAATCGGAGAAAGTTGCCGGACGTTTCCCCTTTTGTCCACAAGGTTTTGCGCCTTCTGCTGTAAAAAGTAACAAGATTGGTTTCTAATGTTTTCTCAAGCGATTCTTTATTCATAAATCCCAGCATCAGCACGTCTTTCGTTGAAGCATCAACGATAATTGCCGGAACCAACCCATCTAATTTGTCAAAATATATTTCTTCGGTATCGATTTTATTCTTTATCTTATTCATACTCTTAATCTTAATCCTAATCTTTTTTGTTTATGACCGGATAACAATTCCGTTGTCTTGTAAATATCTTTTTAAATCCTTTATTTTCAAAATATCAAAATGAAAGAGAGAAGCGGCAAGACACGCGTCAACATTGGCTTTACTAAATGCTTCAAAAAAATCATTCTTACTTCCGGCGCCGCCCGATGCAATAACCGGAATGCGCACAAGCTTATTTAATTCAGAAAGAAAAGTTACATCGTAACCATCTTTCGTTCCATCTTTGTTCATTGAAGTTAAAAGAATTTCTCCCGCGCCAAGCTCTTCAACTTGTTTACACCACGACAATCCTTCAAGTGCGGTTTCTTCTCTCCCACCCTTAATAAAAACTTTGTAACCGTTGTTCACAACATTCACATCAATTGCGGCAACAATTGCCTGGCTGCCAAATTGTCTGGCGGCTTTAGTAATCAAGTTTGGGTTTTTTACAATTGAAGTATTGAGCGAAACTTTATCCGCGCCGGCTTTTAATAATTTTTCAATATCAGTTAACTCAGAAATGCCTCCGCCAACAGTAAATGGAATACGGATCGCTTTTGCAATTTCTTTTACTAACTCAACAAACGTTTTTCTTTTTTCAACCGAAGCTGTGATGTCGAGAAAAACCAATTCATCGGCACCTTCATCGGAGTAGCGTTTTGCAAGCTCAACAGCCGAACCGGCATCAACAAGATTGACAAAATTTACGCCTTTAACAACTCTGCCGTTTTTAATATCAAGACAAGGAATAATTCTTTTAGCGACCAACTTGTGCAAGCTCCTTCAAATCAATTTTATTTTCGTAAATGGCTTTTCCAATTACAACACCGTATGGCTTTAGTTCGTTTACTTTTTTTACATCGTCCAAATCTTTTATTCCGCCGGAAGCAATTAAGTTGATGTTTGGAAAACGTGCGAGAATATTTTTGTACAATTCAATATTAGTTCCTGTCAGCATACCGTCTTTTGAAATATCGGTGCAAAGAAAATGAGTTAGTCCAAATTGCAAACAATACTTAATGTGCTCGTAAATGGAAATAGCAGTTGATTCAGTCCAGCCGCTAACAGCAATCATTTCATCAAGCGCATCAACCGCGATGATGAAGTTTTGAGGAGGAAAGTTTGTAACGATACTTTCAAATTCAATTTTGTTTTTTACCGAAATGGAACCGAGAATTATTTTATCAATTCCTATTTCAAACAATTGCGAAACCATTTGCGAATTTCTTACTCCGCCGCCGAATTCTATTTTAAGTATTGTTTCTTTTTTTATTTCACGGATAATTCCTTCAACAGAAATGGTTCCTGTTTTAGAGCCAAGTAAATCAACAATGTGAAGCCACTCAAATCCGTGTTGCTCAAATTTTTTTGCTTTTTCAAGCGGAGTTTGTTTATAAAAAGTAACCTGGTTAAAATCACCTTTTCTCAAACGGACGATCTTGTTTTCGTATAGATCAATAGCGGGGATAATCAGCATAAGGTTATAAAATTCTCCAATAGTTTTAGTCCTGCATCTCCCGATTTTTCCGGGTGAAATTGCACGCCGTAAAAATTATCTTTTTCCAACGAAGCGGAAAAATCAATTCCGTTGTCCGCAGTTGCGATTGTAAAATTGTTTACGGGAACATAAAATGAATGCGCAAAATAGAAGTATTCTTCGTCATTAATTCCGGTGAAAAGCTTACTCTCTTTTGTTTGCTTCACTTTGTTCCAACCCATGTGCGGAACTTTAGTTTTTGTTTCATCGAACTTCTCTCCGGTTGTTGGAAAGATGCCGAGACACGAAACATTTCCTTCTTTGGAAGAATCACACAACAACTGCATACCAAGACAGATACCAAGCAGAGGTTTTCCGATCATGCGCATCATTGAAAAAAGGTTTAACATGTGAAGTTGTTTGATTGCGAATGACGCTTCCCCAACACCCGGGAAAATTATTTTATCTGCGCGGCATATTTCAACTTCGTTGCTTGTGATAACAAGCTTTTCGTTAAGCGTTTCAAGCGCATTGGCAACCGAGGCAACGTTGCCGGCGCCGTAATCAATTATTGAGATCATAAAAGTCCTTTTGTTGTTGGCAGACTTCCTTCTGCTCTTTCATCAATTCTACATGCGTCATTCAAGGCTTTGGCAAACACTTTGAAGAGCGCTTCTATTTTGTGATGATCGTTTTTCCCTTTTGCCCGAAGAAAAATATTCGCTTTTAAGGTTGAAGCTAATCCGCGAAAAAATTCTTCCGTTAATTCAACGGGAAAATCGCCAACTTTTTCTCTCTTAAAATTACATTTGAAATTAAGATATGTTCGTCCGCCGAGATCGATTGCGCATTTTGCAACCGTATCGTCCATCGGAAGATAATAACCGTAGCGTTGTATTCCGGCTTTGTTTCCAAGCGCTTCAGTTAAGGCTGAGCCAAGCGTAATACCTACGTCTTCAACCGTATGATGCTCATCAACGTGAAGATCGCCAATTACTTTTACAGTAAGATTTATGTTTGCGTGTTTGGCAATTTGCTCAAGCATGTGATCAAAAAATCCAACTCCCGTTTCAATATTACTTTTTCCTTTCCCATCTAGCGAAAGCGAAACGGTGATGTCTGTTTCCTTTGTTTTGCGGTGTTGTTTTGCAGTGCGGAGTTGAAGGAGAATATCGTTTACTGCTTCGGAAAAAATTATATCGCTAATAATAAAATCCGGTTTGCGTTTTATTTCCGTGACGAAAGATAAGTTCTCGTTTTGAAATATTTGTGCGAGTGATTTTTCAATTTGAAAAGTTTCATCATTAACCTGAAAAACAAACCCACGTTGAGAAAGTTTGAGTAAACCGCTTATCAATCCGGTAGAAAGCGGATTGGAAAGGACGAAATAGGTTTTACTTATTTGAATTATTTTTTTCATTTCACTTCTTTGTTTTGTAAAAGAATTTTTAATTCTGAAAGCAGCGCATCATTTTCTTCTTTTGTTCCGATGGTGATGCGCAAACAATTATCAAGCTTTGGCTGCGAACTTCTGTCGCGAATGACAATACCATTTTCCGCAAGTTCCTTTTGAATTTCTTTTGCCTTGGGCAGACGAATGAGCAAATAATTTGCATCCGAAGGAAAAACCTTTGTAATAGCGTAAATACTTTTCAATTCGTTTTCAAAACGAAGCCGCTCACTGATAATTGAAGAAACAGCGCTCTTCTTTTTCTCTTCGTTTGTGATTGATTTTAAAACCGCGTAACACGTTAACGTATTTATATTGTATGGCGCTTTCACCTTGAACAAATAAGAAATTATTTCTTCATTTGCGGCGCAATAACCAAGACGCACACCGGCCAGTCCCCAAGCTTTTGAGAAGGTTCTCATCACAACAAGATTGCGGTAATTCTTTACTTCGTTAATAAGAGAAGCGGTAGGTTCGGAAAAATCAATATAGGCTTCATCAACTACAACGATCGAATTATAAGTTTTGCACAAACGCAAAATATCATTCTTGTTAAGCAGGTTTCCGGTTGGATTGTTGGGCGAGCAAACAAAAATGATTTTCACTTTATCTGAATAGTATTTCTCGACTTCCGCAAAATCAATTTGGAAAGAATCGTTAAGCAGCGGTGAAACAGTTTCGACATTATTAATATCGCAAGCTACTTTGTACATGCCGTATGTTGGTTCAAGCAACATTACTTGATCTTCCTTTGGTTCGCAAAAAATTCTGATGAGCAGATCAATAATTTCGTCTGAGCCGACGCCGAAGAAAAGTTTATTCGCTTTAACATTTAGCAATTTTGAAACCGCATTCCGTAAATCAACTTGATGCGGATCGGGATAACGATTTAAAAGAAGCTCTTCAAATCCCTGGAAAGATGAGCCGAAACTGTTTTCATTCGCGTCGAGAAGAATGCCGGTGCTGTATAAATCACGCGCGCATGTGTACGGCTTTAGTTTTTTAATATTCTTGCGAACTAAATTATCAATCATTGTTTCAGCCTTATCGTTACTGCGTTTTTGTGTGCCGAAAGCATTTCTGTCTCTGCCAATCTTGTAACAGTAGGCGCAATACATTGCAGTCCTTTTTTGGTTAACTGTTGAAAAGTAATTGATTTCATAAACGATTCAATGCTAACACCACCGAAAGATTTTGCATAACCGTAAGTTGGCAGCGAGTGATTTGTTCCGCTAGCGTAATCGCCGACACTTTCGGGAGAATATTCACCAAGAAACACCGAACCTGCATTGATAATATCGCTTCGATAATTTTCTGCATTTTCCAAATGAAGAATTAAATGTTCCGGCGCATAATTGTTGCTGAATGAAATTGCTTCGTCAACGTTCTCGCACAGTAGAACGAAAGAATTACTTAGCGCTTGAGCGGCAATTTCTTTTCTCGGTAATTCGGCAAGTTGTTTTTCAACTTCGGTCAAAACGGATTCAGCAAAAGTTTTTGAAAAAGCAAGAAGCACAACTTGAGAATCCACACCGTGTTCCGCTTGTGAAAGCAGATCGGAAGATACGAATGCAGCGTTTGCCATTTCATCTGCAATAACTAATACTTCGCTTGGACCTGCCGGCATATCAATTGCACAGCCCTCAACATCAATACTAACAAGTAGTTTTGCAGCGGTTACAAACTGGTTTCCCGGACCAAAAATTTTATCAACTTTTTTAGTTTCACTGCAGCCGTAAGCCAATAAAGCAATTGCCTGCGCGCCACCGAGTTTATAGAATTCTTTTACTCCGCACACTTTTGCCGCAAACAGAAGTGCATCGTTTACTTTTTCGTTTTTTGCAGGAGAACAAGCTACAATACGTTTACAGCCAGCTATTGATGCGGGTATTCCAAGCATCAACATGGTAGAAGGAAGAATTGCACTGCCGCCGGGAACGTACAAACCGACATTCTCAATTGCGCGAAATTCCCTTGAACATTTTACTCCCGGCATGGTTTCTACTACATAAGCTCTTGGAATTTGCTTTTCGTGAAAGACACGAATGTTGTTTGCAGCGGTCAAAATTGCTGCTTTAATTTCACTTGAAAGATTTTTTTCTGCAGAAGAAAATTCATCTTCACTGACAAGAATATTATCACCGGAAAAGTTATCCAATTGTTTTGCATAAGTAAGCGCTGCCTGAAGTCCATTTCGCTTTATCTCTTCGAGCATTGGTTTTACTATTCCAAACGCTTTTGAAAAATCGATTGCCGGACGCTTGGTGAGCTCTTGAATTTCGTTTTTATTCAGTTTATTTAATTCAAAGATTTTCATAAAATCATATTTTCTATCGGCAATAATAAAATTCCCGAAGCGCCTTCCTGCTTTAATTGATCAACAATTTTCCATAGCAGATCGGACGGTATGACTGCATGAACAGCTACCATATTGGGATCGGCAAGAGGAACAATGGTCGGACTTTTAATAGATGGAATTAATTTCTCAATTTTTTCCAAAGCGTCAATCGGAACGTTCATCATCAAATATTTTGAACTTCTCGCAGTAAGTACTGACCGGATGCGACGTAAAAGTTCAGTTAAAATTTCATTCTTCTTCTCATCTTTTAAAATAAGATCGGAACATACGAGAACAGCTTGCGATTCATAAACCGTAAATGATTTTTTCAGTTTGTTCATCATCAATGTTGTTCCGGTTGAAACGATATCGCAAATTAAATCAGCCACGCCAAGCGCCGGAGCAATTTCCACGGAGCCGCTGATCTCAATTGTTTTCGCTTTCAAATTGTTTTCATCTAAAAATGTTTGCAAAATGTTTGGATAAGAAGTTGCAATAGTTTTATTATTTATGTCTTGTAAGATTTCAAAACGGAAATTCTCCGGAGCGGCAAGCATTATTTTACACTTGCCGAATCCTAGTTTTTGGAGTGTTTCCACTTTTGCTTTTTTTTCAACGATTACATTTTCTCCGACAATACCGGCATCCGCAACTCCATCTTGAACGTATTCAGGGATGTCGTCATCGCGGAGCAGCAATAAATCGAGTGGAAACGATGATGACGAAACCACCAAGCGCTCGGCATAATTCTCAATATCAATTCCGCACAGCTTTAAAAGCTCGATTGATTTGTCCGTCAATCTTCCCTTTTTTTGAACGGCTAATTTTAAATTTCCGTTATTTGAAATATTCATGGTTGATTCCTTTAAAACAAAAAACCCGACAAACTTGTCGGGGGCTGGTGTTCAAAATAACAAAAAAAGATTACTCGCCGCCGACGCAGGATAAATATGTGCGGTGATGATGAATTGTTATATTTGGTAAAGATTTTTTCATAACTTCAGCACAAAAGTAAAAAAAATTCCATTACAAACAAAGAACGAAATGAATAGTTTATTCGAATTTGGGCTTCTAGCTTTTACTTCATTCTTTACGATGATCAATCCGATAGGTGTTATCCCGGTTTATGCATCGCTTACCGCTAAAATGACGCAGAAAGAGGCTCATAATGTTGCGCTAAAAGCTGTGCTTACCGCCTTACTGATAATGTTGTTCTTTGCTTTTACGGGACAACTTGTATTTAATTTTTTTCATATTTCAATCCACAGTCTTAGGGTTGTCGGTGGAATTATCTTTTTTATGGCGGGTTATGATATGCTGCAAGCAAAATTGATCCGCACAAAAGATGAAGAAAAAAGCACCGTTGAATTTGCAAAAGATATTGCGATAACTCCGCTTGCCATTCCTTTGATATGCGGACCGGGCGCAATTACCATTTCCATTGTATTGATGCGTGATGCGGTAGATTATGAACATAAAGCAATTTTATTTTTTGTGATGATCCTGGTAATGGTGGTAACGCTGCTCTTTTTGTGGGGTGCCCGCAAAGTATTAAATTTTTTAGGCGAGAACGGGAACAAAGTATTGATGCGTATCATGGGATTAATCGTAATGGTTATCGCGATCGAATTTTTCTTTGCCGGATTAACACCGCTTGTTAGAAATATGTTAAAGATTGAGTGAAAATGAAAATTGTTGTTGATGAAAATGTAGCTTTTGCCGAAGAAGCTTTTTCTAAGTTTGGTGAAGTGCGGTTGTTGCACGGAAGAGAAATTGATAAGTCGGTTTTAAAAGATGCAGACGCATTAATCGTCCGCTCAATTACAAAAATAAATAGAACTTTATTGGAGGGAACATCTGTCTCGTTTGTAGGAACCGCAACCATCGGGACAGATCATGTTGATCTAGATTACTTGCTGAAAAATTCAATCGGATTTGCGGATGCAAAAGGCTGTAACGCAGATGCCGTTGCTGAATATGTTTTTACAGCATTGTTTTCCGCTGTTGTGAAGCAAAACATTTCTTTAAAAGATAAAACTATTGGAATAGTAGGTGTCGGAAATATCGGCAGCAGAATTGTAAAACTTGCAGAAGCTTACGGATTGAAAGCTTTAATGAACGATCCGCCGAGACAGAAA
The DNA here is from genome assembly GCA_023229425.1 of Ignavibacteriaceae bacterium. GTDB lineage: Bacteria > Bacteroidota > Ignavibacteria > Ignavibacteriales > Ignavibacteriaceae > UBA1563. Next base: position 313,007 of record JALNZG010000002.1, on the reverse strand, counting down.
AAAGAATCAAACCCTGACTTCGTTTCGCTTGAAGAAATTCTTACTGCCGATATCATCACTATTCACACACCGTTGACTTATGAAGGCGATGATAAAACATTCCATCTTTTTAATGAAAATAATCTACGGCAGATAAAAGAAGGAACGATTTTTATAAATGCATCGCGCGGTGAAGTGGTTGATAATACTGCGTTATCTGACTTGCTCGATGAAAATAAGTTTACCGCTATTCTTGATGTTTGGGAGAATGAACCGAACATTGATCAAGAGTTAATAAAGAAAGTTCTTTTTACAACTCCCCACGTCGCCGGTTACTCTTTGGAAGGAAAAATCAACGGCACAAAAATGATGATTGATGCGATGAACAAGTTTTTCAACAAAAATATTTTGTGGCAGCCGCAATTGCTTAAATGTGAAAATGCCGAAATCGAAATTTCTACCTCGATACCGGTAGAAGAGATATTGTATTCTCTCTTCAATAAAATTTATAACATTGATGAAGATTCAAACCGGTTGAAAAACTTTTCCGGAAGTGACAAATCACTTGGAAAATATTTTGATCTTTTGCGGAAGGAATATCCTTTTAGGAGAGAGTTTACCAATTATTCTATAAAAGCAGATGCTCTTCCCGCAGAACTTTGGACAATCTTAAAGGCATTTCGTTTTAATCATTAAACGGTCAGATACAACTAACTGTCGTAAATATCCTTATCCACATTATTTCCGTTCCACAATTTTTATTTCTTCCGGTGTTAAATCGTAAAGTTGATAAACGATTTTGTTTATTTTGCTCTCGCAATAATCAATTTTTGATTTCAACTGATTAATCTTCGTTTCTAATTTTGCTTCTGCTTTTTCTTTATTCAGTTTTAGCAACTGATCAACCAGTTTTATAATATTTGGAGAATGAATTGTATCTTCTTTTGGGATTGGTAATTGTTTTAAATATTTATTTTCATAGGAATAGTAGCCACCTCGCAGACAAGTTGAAATATTTCTGATAATAAATTGAATCACTTTACTATTTAAGACACCTAATAAATATTTGTAAGAATGATTTTCGTCCTTCAATAAAATTCCATAAGCACCAGATACGCCAGCACTGAAAACAAAATCACCTAATGAATCATAAGAAAATGAGTTATTAAATGCATTGAAAGGAGTTAGGATTTTTTCCTTGGAAAGAATATTCATGTTTTGAGGTCTGCTGTATTGCCAAAATGTTTTAGAAAATCTTCCATCTTCTCTTGCCTTCAAAAGGCTTTTATTAATTGGGTCATCAAAATAATCCCAAGATTTAGGATAATTATTTTTCAATTGTATTTCTGTAATAAGAGTATTTCCGATATAGGGAAATATTTCAACTTCATTTGCTGAAAAGTCCAAAAAATATTTTTTCACAAACTTGCCCTTAACATATTTCTTAATCAAAGAATTTTCTATGGTAACTTTTCTATTAAGAGATTTTGAAAATAAAATTGAATGATTGGTCTTTTCTTCAATCAATCTTAAAATAAAAACATAATCTGCACCCGCTTTTGGTCCTTGAAAAATATTTGTTGTTATTTCTTTAAGAGTGGGTTTAACAAAAAGCTTGCTTAATAATTTATTGCTTGATTTTGTAGTAATGTTCCAATCCTTATTCTGCCAATCATTATGATTAAGAGTAATAAAGTCAAGGTTTCTTTTTAATATTCCTGGAGTGAATGTTTTTGAATTTATTTTTATTGCTTTAAATTTATTTTTTTTCTCTTTTTGTAAAAAAAGCAAACAAGTATATGTTGATGCGCATTCAAAAATTTGATAGTCGTCAAAATGAACTATTTCATTTATACATTCTTTTTCAATTAGCAATTGTCTTAAATTTTTTCCATAATTAGAATTGAAAAATTTATGTGGATTAATAAAACCGAGCATTCCTTTTTCATTCAACAATGAATATCCCTTTTCAATGAAGAGAACATAAATGTCATAGTTGCCATCTTGTCCAGATTTATAATGCTCATAAAAATAATTCAACATACCTTTTGGCTGATTCTCAACAAGGTTTTGAATTTTAATGTAAGGTGGGTTTCCAATCACAATATCAAATCCCCCCATCAAGCCATAGGAAACTTGCGGCTCTTTAACACTATGGATATAATCTCTCATTGCATTATTCAATTCTTTTTCCGCTCCCACCATATTACTAAGCGCTTTCTTTAATTTCTCTTGTTGGGGTGGTTCTGCGCTTGGCATTGTTTTTATATTAAATACATCCGGAAATTCTTTTTTCCAATTGAACGGTTTTATTTTTTTCTCATCTCCAAAATCTAATTGGTAATCATAAATATCAGTACTAATCAAACTGTTTCCACTTTTAATATTTTCGTCAAGTGTCGGCAAAACTCTTTCGTTAAAAAATGACAACTGATGAGCAATAGAATTAGAAGTTTCGCCTTCCATACATTTAAGCAGCAAAGAAAGTTTTGTTACTTCAACTGCATTCACATCTATATCAACTCCGAAAATATTGTTGAGCAAAATTCTTTTCTTTTCGGCTGTTGTTAAATTTCCTGCGGGAGTAAGCGGGTTGTCTTTTTTCCCTTTTGATGGCTTTCCGTTTTCGGAATAATAATTTTTGTGGTAGTCAAGCAAGTATTGATAAGCGCCCAACAAAAAACTTCCGCTTCCGCAAGCGGGATCAACAATTTTTATTTTGCTTATTTCTTTCGGTGTCTTTCCGTCAATAAGTTTTCCGACTGTGTTTTTCACAATGTATTCTACAATGTATTGTGGGGTGTAATAAACGCCCCCAGCTTTTCTTACTTCGGGCTTCTCCTCAATTTTTGCGTGATGTGCAGGCGTAATGCGAATTACTTTTCCGAGAAACTGCTCGTAAGCTGTTCCCAAAATTTCAACAGGCATTACATCAAAAGCAAACGGACTTGGGTAATACAAGTCGGTAATGATTGTTTTGACGATTTTGTTTTCAATTATCAAATGCTCGCTGATGCGGTCTTTTTTGAAATCAAAAATTCCCGAATTATATTTTTCATCCGCCCTCTGGAATTGCTCAAAAAGATTTTTGTAATAGCCGCCTCGCTCTAAAGCGTTTTTCAGGTTTCCGTAGGGTTCAACGCTTCTGTCCTCTGCAATGCGTAGGAAAATAATTCGGTCAATGATTTGTTGAACTGCAAAATTTATTTCGTCCTCGTCAAGTTGCTTGTTGTTGATTGCAATGCTTGTGGCAAGATATGTCCGCCAACTGTCAAGCGATTGCAAAAATTCTTTGTCAACTGTAGCCGTTCCCTTTTTCTGCGTGTCGCTTTGCACAAACTTGTCAAAACTTCCTTTCAGCACTTGCTCTTTACTGAAAGTTTCCCAGATAAAATCAAACTCTTTCAGATATTCACGAAAGGTTAAATACTTTATTCGTGCGGTTGATGCCTTATCCGTGGGGTTTGGTTTTATAGTGCAGTCATAAATAGAAAACTCCTCAAAGTCGGTGATGATGGAAATAGGAAGTTTTGCACTCCAACCGTATCTGCGAATTTGATAGGCAGGGGGAATTTCGTCTTTAACAACTACACTTGGCTTTTTCGCTTCAACGAAAAATAATTTCTTTCCACCCACTAAACGGAATGAATAATCAGGGGCTTTTGTCGCTCCTCCAACTTTTATTTTGTCTTCGTGAATTACTTCCCGATATGCTTCTGCGTAGCCCTGCTCATTGTCAATGTCCCATCCCAATGTTTTGAAAAACGGGTTGATGAAGTCTTGCCGTGTCAATGTTTCGTTGTAGTCGGATTTTTTGTAAGAGTCAATTTGCTCTTCGAACCGTTTTACTAACCCGGCTATTTTTTGATATGCTTCTTCTTTATTTATCATACTGAAATATCGTAAAAAATTACAAATTTATTTAAAGTTTTTGGAAAATTGTGAAGTTAATCCATTACTTGGACAGTTTTTTCTTTTCTTTCATCTTCCTTTTTGATATTTTTCTTACAAAGAATATAACATTAACCAATCATAACGAGGTTATTAGTGGAACACCAGACTTCTGTTAAAGGCTTGCCGGAAAATGCGTATAAAGAATTAAAAGATGGAGAAGTTTATTCTCCAATAATGGACCCCAAAAAGGTTTACCCTGAAGTAACCCCGTGGTCAGTCTTCTGGGGATTAGTAATGGCAGTCTTATTTTCTGCGGCTGCGGCTTATCTCGGTTTAAAGATAGGACAAGTATTTGAAGCAGCAATTCCTATCGCAATTATTGCCGTCGGACTTTCGGCGGTTACAAAAAGGAAAAACGCGCTTGGTGAAAATGTAATTATTCAATCAATCGGCGCAAGCTCCGGAGTAGTTGTTGCTGGCGCCATCTTTACCATTCCTGCCCTCTATATTCTTAATCTTAACGCAGAGTTTTATAAAATATTTTTAGCCTCACTCTTCGGCGGAATTCTTGGAATTCTTTTTCTAATTCCTTTTAGAAAATATTTCGTGCAGGAAATGCACGGAAAATTTCCTTTTCCTGAAGCCACTGCAACAACGGAAGTTTTGGTTGCCGGAGAAAAAGGGGGCAATCAAGCTGTCGTTTTGGTTATCAGCGGACTTATCGGCGGTGTTTATGATTTTATTATCGCAACTTTCGGATGGTGGAGCGAAGTTTTTTCAACTCGCGTAATTCCTCTTGGACAGCAGCTTGCAGATAAAACAAAATTAGTTTTTAAAATGAATGTCGGTGCAGCGGTAATGGGTTTGGGTTACATTGTCGGATTAAAATATTCCGCGATCATTGCTGCTGGATCGTTTGTATCGTGGTATGTGTTAATTCCGGTAGTCTATCATATTGGTGGAAACGCCACTTTACCGCTTGGTGCAAATGTTACAAAGTTAATTGGTGATATGTCTGCCGAAGAAATTTTCCGGAATTATGTTCGTCATATTGGTATTGGCGGAATAGCAATGGCGGGAATAATCGGCATCATTCGCTCTTCTAAAATTATTTCTTCTGCATTTTCCCTTGCGATAAAAGAAATTTTTGGCGGTGTGAAAAGTGCAAACAACACGCTACGAACACAAAAAGATTTACCGATGATTGTAATAGTCGGCGGAATAATAATTACTGCAGTTTTGATTTTTCTTTTCTTCCTTTTTGGCGTTGTTAATAACGTTACCTATGCCTTTATCGGTTTGTTAATAGTGCTTGTTATTTCATTTTTATTTACCACGGTTGCGGCGAATGCTATTGCAATTGTGGGAACAAATCCTGTTTCTGGAATGACGCTAATGACGCTGATTATTTCATCAATCATTTTAGTTTCTGTTGGCTTAAAAGGTGAAGCCGGAATGGTTGCCGCATTAATTATCGGAGGGGCTGTTTGCACAGCATTATCAATGTCCGGTGGCTTTATTACAGATTTGAAAATCGGTTATTGGCTCGGTTCGTCTCCATACAAACAACAGACCTGGAAATTTTTAGGAACATTAGTTTCTGCTGCAACGGTTGGATGGGTAATTTTAATTTTGAACGAAACATACGGCTTTAGCGGTGAAGGCGCTTTAGTCGCCCCACAGGCAAATGCAATGGCGGCGGTAATAAAACCATTGATGGCAAACCAACCGGCGCCCTGGTTGCTCTACGTTGCAGGTGCGTTGTTCGCTTTAATTTTAACGATGCTTAAAATTCCAGCATTAGCATTTGCGCTTGGCATGTACATTCCGCTTGAATTAAATACGCCGTTGCTTGTCGGCGGATTGATCGCTCACTTTGTTTCAACAAGAAGCAAAGATGAAAAATTGAACAACGCAAGACGCGAACGCGGAACATTAATAGCTTCCGGATTTATTGCCGGCGGCGCGTTGATGGGAGTGATAAGTGCTATTCTTCGTTATTCAGGTTTTAATTGGGTAAACAATGAATGGTTCGAATCGCATTCGGCTGAATTATTGGCGCTCGTTATGTTTGCGGTAATCTGCGCTTACATGATTTGGGATTCCTTGCGTGCAAAAATTGAAGAATGACTTTAAAGATTGTTTTTTGTAAGTTGTAAATAATAGAAATAGAGATTTATTAATTTTCAAAAAGAAAAAGGTTTGTATGTTCGACTCAAATTATAAATTCACATGTGTTAACCGCTTTCTTAACTATGTAAAATATGATACGCAATCAGACGAAGAGGCTACTTGCTTTCCCAGTTCCGAAAAGCAAAAAATTCTTTCAAAGGATTTAGCGGAAGAACTTAAAGCGTTAGGCTTAACCGATGCTCACATGGATGAGTACGGTTACGTGATGGCGACGCTTCCAGCAAACACGGATAAAAACGTTCCCACAATTGGATTTATTGCGCATGTTGATACTTCACCTGCTGTTTCCGGTGCAAACGTTAAAGCCATCATCAGAGAAAATTATAAAGGAGGCGATATTGTTCTCGAAAAAGATGGGCAAGTTATTAAAGCCGAAGACAATCCCGATTTAAAAGAAATGATAGGATATGATATCATTACATCAGACGGATCAACCCTGCTTGGCGCTGATAACAAATGCGGCGTTGGAGAAATAGTCGATGCAATAAATTATTTCCTTTCTCACCCCGAAGTAAAACATGGCGAAATAAAAGTCTGTTTTACACCTGATGAAGAAGTCGGCAGAGGAACAGAAAAATTTGATGTGAAAAAATTCGGTGCTAAATACGCTTACACGGTTGATGGACAAACACGCGGCGAAGTTGAAGTGGAAACGTTTTCCGCCGATGCACTCTTTATAAAATTTCAAGGAAAAAATATTCATCCCGGTTATGCAAAAGGAAAGATGATAAACGCAATAAAAGTTGCCGCGCGATTTATCGAACAGCTTCCGAAAGAAACGCTTTCGCCTGAAACCACTGACGATAGAGAAGGATACGTTCATCCTTTTACGATTACCGGCAGCGAAGAGGAAACGACAGTTAAATTTATCATCAGAGATTTCGACAAAGAAAAACTAAAAGAGTATGAAGATATGCTGATAAAATTAGCCGCAAAAGTAGTGGAAGAATTTCCGGGAGCGCGTTACACTTTCCAGCAGATCGAGCAATACCGGAATATGCGATACATTCTTGATCAACATAAACAAGTTTCAAATTATGCCATCGAAGCGATGGAGCGTTTGAATATTGCCCCGAAGCAATCGGCAATTCGTGGCGGTACGGATGGAGCCAGGTTATCTTTTATGGGATTACCGACTCCGAATATTTTTGCCGGTGAACATAGTTTTCATTCCAAAACAGAGTGGGTCGCTATTCAAGATATGGAAATGGCTGTCCGGGTTATAGTTACTATCGCTCAAATTTGGGAGGAAAAAGGATAATTCATTTTCATAAAATATGAGGGAGTTATGTTACTGAAAATCTGGGTGCTGCTCGTTCCGTTTCTTTTTATGTCGTTCAACCAGCAAATGGAAGATGAACTTTCGCTTGCTTATCAAAATGCAAAGAAGGGCGTCTATTGGGGTTTATCAAACTTGAAAGGAAAGAAAACCAAGTTTGAAAACAAGTTGATCTCTCAAGATAAGTTGATCGCCACGATCAAAATATCGAAAGAAATTAACGGCGCCATTATTGAATCCACCGGGCACAATGAATCTTCTGACGTTACTATCATAGTTCATCGATCTTATGATAGTCTGGCGAAAGACGGATACATCGAGAAGAATTCCGATTTGTTAAAAGATAACAGCGAATAACTTTTCGCCACTATAATGTAAGGAGAAAGAAATGATCGTTCTTTTGCTCTTAACTTTTTTTCTTGCCGCGGCAACTTCTTTTGTTGTGGTTCTTTTCTTTAGAAAGTCCGTAGCCGCAATGTTAAAAAGAATTATTGCCGATGAAATTCAAACGGCATGGACGAGGTATCTTACGTTTGCCATTTATGTTGTCGGTATTTCGGGCGGTGTTCGCGTTTGGGAATTGGAGAAATATATTTCATCGGGGAAAGACGCACAACCTCTTGCACTCACATCCGAGCGGTGGATACTGGAAATTTACAGAACAATTATCGAATCGCTGCAAAGTATCGCGTGGATGCTTTTAGTCTTTTTTATCTTTGCACTGATCGCATACACCATTGTTCGTATTTCGGAAATGAAACATCAAGTAAAGTAAGTGTCCAAGTGGTTAAAATTTTTTCACCACTAAAACACGGAGAGCACAAAGAAACACTAAGAAAATTATTCATTCAGCCGACCCTTGCCCTTGTCGTAATTTAGGACTAAATTAAGCACCGAATAAAGACAAACATTAGGAAATAAAATGAATCCCATATCAGTTTCAAACGATATTATTCCTGTTGGACAATTTAAAGCCGGGTTGGCGACATATCTAAAAGAAATCCAGACCCAAAGAAATTCTCTCATTATTACCCAAAACGGTAAACCTGCCGGAGTTTTAATCTCGCCAGCAGAGTTTGATGAGTTGCGGCAGACAAAATTATTTATTGATTCAATTTCGCGTGGTTTAGCCGATTCCGAAAAGGGCGATATATTAACTACTGCTCAACTCCGGAAAGAATTACAGAAAAATCGTGTAGCAAAAGAACGATGAAACTAAACTGGACAAAAGAAGCGTTGCTTCGGTTACAAGAAATCGAAAAATATATTGCAATGGACAACGTAAAAGCCGCTGTTGAATTTGTCGATAAGCTGATATTTCTTGCAGAAACACTCGTTGATAATCCGAGAAAAGGAAGAGTTGTGCCGGAATTGTCTATTGAAAATATAAGGGAACTACTGCACAAAAATTACCGCATTGTCTATCTGGTGAAGAAAAGTTCAATCGAAATTCTTACGGTTTTTGAAGGACATCAATTGCTGAAAAAAGAGGAGGCGTTAAAAGACAAAAGCTAATCGAAAACCTTTTTCCTATTTTTCTTTCGCAAGTTTAAACTCAATTGCAAAAACCATTTCAACTTTAACCGGTTTGCCGCGGACAAGTCCCGGATAAAATCTCGCGAACGAAATTGAAATTTCGGCAGCATCTTCGCAACCTAATCCAATTCCCTTTATCACTTCGGTTTTTTCCACATCACCATACTCGTTGATAATGGCTTTTATAAGAACCGTTCCTTCCCGTTTTTTTTCTTTTGCCGCTTGCGGATAGACAATATTTTCATAAAACTTTTTGTATCCAATTACCGGTTCGGGAAAAATTGCCGGATTGCGGTAAAAAACGGAGTCTATTATATCTGTTTGAGAAATTAACTGCGGCTTTTCTTCAATTTTTTCTAACGGCGGGGAAACCATATTATTTTCAGTTGTTATTTCTTCCGGGGTTTGTTCGGTCAGGTCTTCTGCGTTACCGGCTTCTTCTTTTTGAACTTTTCCTTCAGCATAGTAAACATCAGAAAGGTAATTACCTAAACTGTCGAATGTTGTAGTTGTGCCATCCCGCTTTCCTTTTAAAATTGAAAAAATCTCTTTTAGTTTTCCATTTTCATAATAACGTTTAACTTCACCTTCAACTTTTCCGGCAAGGAAGGTCCGCTCTTCTTTCAAATTTCCGTTTTCAAAATAGAATTTTGCAGACCCTTCGCGGCTGCCGTTATACAAAGGAATTACTGATTCAATATTTCCGTTTGCGTAAAAAATTCTAGTTGTATCTTTTTGTGCGAATATTCCGTTTGCAAAAAGAGAAAAAAATGTGAACAAGTAAAGGGAAGATGGTTTCATGTTAAAATTGAGTTACGTGATTAAAAATATGTAAATAAATTATTCAGCAAGTCGGTGTACGGGCAATAAAATTGCCATAACAAAAGATAAAATTGCAAGACCGAAAAAGAAATAACCAATTTCCGCATCTAAGGTAAGGATATTCATTTCATTTAGTAAATACGCCCAATCGTGTTTGCCGTTACCGAGCAGTGGAAGCGTTTGTGTTCTTGCATCGGCGGCGTAAACACTAATGTTGATGAAACTGTGTCCAAGCAGAAAAAAAGAAGCCTGCATTCCCTTTGGCATATAGGATTTATAAAAGATAATCAGAAAAAGGATGGGGATGATTATCTGCATCAACGTTCCGCCGAGGAACTGAACAAAAGTACCGAAAAACGAGAAGAACAAATGTCCAGCTTCGTGGACAATCAAATGAAAATTATCAAGTAAAGTATATTCGCCACGGTGCAGAAGAAAATAGACGCAAACAGGAATAAGTAGTATCGAAAAAATCCAACGTTTTAATAAAGATAACATCAACTAGCTTTTGTTGTTTGTTAGATTTTCATTTCGGAACCGCAATGCCCGCATTTAACAGCTTCAACCGGAATATCAAAAAAACAGTATGGGCATTGTTTCTTTGTAGGAACACTTTCCGCCGGAGTTGGCTCGTCCTTTTTCTTTTGAGCACGCAAAATATTAATTTGTTTTATAGTAAAGAACAGGGCAAAAGCTACTATCGTAAAATCGAAAACATTGTTAAGAAATAATCCGATATTGATGGTAGGCGCACCGGCAGTTTTTGCCGCGGAGAGTGATTCGAAACTTTTTCCTGAGAGATTAATGTAAATATTTGAAAAATCAACACTGCCAAGAACAAGTCCCAGCGGCGGCATCAAGACATCGTTTACCAATGATGAAACAATTTTTCCGAATGAAGCGCCTACAATAATACCAACAGCCATGTCTATTACATTTCCGCGTAAAACAAATTCGCGAAATTCTTTTAATATTGCTTTCATAAAGGTTTACCATGCTTTGTTAATAAAATAGTATCTATTCCCGTTTGTAAAAATAGAAAATTAATTTTATGTGAAAAAAATGGGAACCACATTTGGATGAGAAAATAATCAGTATTGTCTAATTTATTGGAATCAGTCATTCAGTTAATAATTGGAATTGTACATTTATCTATTAATTGTAACCATTTATCACAGAAAATAGTCTTATTAGAAAAAAAGAGGCTAATATTGCATGTGAAAAATGTTGGCACTTAGCTTGTTAGTAATTCAGAAAAATAATTCGGAGGCTCTATGTCATTAAGGTTACTTAAATTATCAGTTCTATCATTTTTAGTTGCTCTTTTCAGCATAACAGTGCAAGCTCAAGAGGATGACGATGATTGGTTTGAGGATGATGAATCCCACAACAAGTTCAGTTTTGATTTTCATCTTCACGGCAATCCAACCATTGAAACAAATTACGGATTTTCAAAAAATTCGTTGAACCTGTTAACTGGAAAATTCAACAAAACAAACCTTGCGGAAATAAAACTCGGATACACAAATGAGAATAATATTTCCAGCACTGAAAGCATTATGAAATATAGCAGCAGCTATTTTGGACTAACCAATATTTCATACAAATTAGCACAAAAATCTACATCGGCAGATTATAATGCCGACATGTGGCGATTTGCTGCAGGTTGGGATCATGGTTATGGTTATAAGCCGGGACAGAAATCGGCGATCATTTTTTATAACGGAAACGCTTTCACCCTTTCCCGATTGAAAATAGACAATTCTATCCCTGGTCTTGCAGACAGCCTTTCCTTGAACATGTTTAGGGATGCATTCAGATATGGGCAAAAAACAGAAGCGGGAATAAAATTTCAAATAATTCCCCAATTGGTTTTTAGCGCCGGTTACGAACGTGCACAAGTTTTTCCAAGATGGTTGTTCTGGAAATGGGCGGGGGGTGCACTGATTGAAGTAGCTACGCAATCTATGATTGATGAATTTGTGGACAAAATTGTGGATTCTACACCAATGGCGGCGCCAGTAATAAATTTTCTTTTAAAGAACGGGTTATCATACGGAATTTACGAATTGCGAAAAGAGAAAATGAATTGGCCGTTCAACACACCAGCTCCGTTTATGACTGATTCTTTCAAATTTGGCGTAACATTTATTTTCTAACTATCCTCCTTATATCCGCCCCCACGGCGGATTAGTTAGTGACCTCAAAAACATTCCGTTGGTAACGAAGCGGAATGTTTTTATTTTAAAGAAAACGAATTAGGAAAAAATATGATCAGTCAGGAATTGCTTGATATTTTATGCTGCCCGGAAACTAAAGCAGATTTAGTTTTGGATGGAAATTTTCTTGTTTCAACCGATAAAACAACACGCAGACGCTATAGAATTGAAAAAGATATTCCCATAATGCTAATTGAAGAATCAGAACAACTTGATATTGCAACGTGGGAAAGCATTATGAAAAAACACCTGCCCGCTACCGCTGGCAAGGCGGTTGGGAAACTTTCATAAAGAAATCAACTCGTATATTATTATAGAGCGGCAGTACCGCCAAACAAAAATTTTTTTGAACTCAGCCCACCGTAGGCAGAAAGAACTAACGATATTTGATTTTAGAAGTTAAAAACAAATCAAAAATTTCACTGATGTTATTATTCTTTCCGGCAGAATACCGGGCATTCATTTCTGATATTCATTTTTAGCTTGACATCTAATTTTTAACAGGTTACTTTTTGTTAGTACATTTTGGAAGTTCTCAATAACAATAGAGAGGATTTATTATGAAAACTACAATTTATCTTCTTGCTTTTCTTTCTCTCTTTTTCTTTGGATGCAAAGAAACCATCGTTGAACAGCAAATCCCGAAAGAATTTACCAACGATCTCCTTCACGCAGACCTTGTTGGAAAAGTAATTCAGAAATTCAGCAAAGCAATGGTAATCGTCAGCCAGGTTGCGCCTATTGATTCAGTGGAAATAAACCCGGTTGACGGGTCATTCGCTTTCCGGGATCTTCGCAAAGGAAATTATGATGTTGCTATTCGCGCAGAAAATTTCCGCATCTATTCAAAAGCAAATGTCATTTTAGATGGCGGAAGCGTTACCTATTTTGGCGAAATCAATCTCTCAACCGTTCCCGATTTAGTTGAATCGTTTTACCCTGAAAATAACGGGGAAATTGTTTATGATTGGAGATACGGCAGAATTACGGTCTCCATTCTTTTCACTCATCCAATGGATAGAGAAAGTGTGGAAAAAGCCTTTTCGGTTGAACCGGCTGTTGAAGGAATTTTCTATTGGGGAAACTATACTCAAGCGCCAATGTATGGGCTGTTTAACGATAAAGCAACAGGTTATGAGCTAGGTGCTACAATAACCACATTCAGCAAGGTTTCTTCCGTTACGTATTCATTTGCGAGAAAAGATTCATACCCGGATACGGCTTACACCGTAACGATTGGCACTACGGCAAAGGATACCGCCGGAAATTTTTTGCGCTTTCCTCTTAACTTCAAATTTAAAACCGTGCAATCTTATTCTACACAAAACGGGATTATTACAGATCCTGTTCATGGAGATATTGATGTTTCACCTTTAAATTATAGTTATAACGGTATTACGGTAACTTTCCCGAGAAGAATGAATAAATCATCTGTTGAAACTTCAACCAACGTTTTTCCGCAGATGAATGCTGTCTTTCTCTGGCCAGATGAAAACAAACTGCGTATTTACACGGGCGGTCCGTTTTTATCCGATACAACTATCACCGTTACTATTGATAAAACCGCAAAAGATAAAGACGGAGTTGAGATTGGACATACCTTCTCGTTTTCATTTAGAACCGCACCGCTTAATGTTGAGAACACTTCTCCCAACAATGCACAATTGTTTGTTGCTCCGACAGAACCGATTAGCGTAAACTTCAATAATTTTGTAACGCTCTCTTCGGCAAAGACAGCGATCACAATCTCTCCGCAGGTAAGCGGGACATTTACATACGGAGGTTATAGCCCGTACGAACAGATGAACCAAATTAGATTTACACCGGGTTCGGCGCTTCAAGCAAATACAAAATATACTGTTACCATTGCTGCAACAGTTACGGACATGTATGGAAATAAAATGAAAGCGCCCTATTCATTTTCGTTTGTAACAAGACCGAATTGAGAGAGAGATGTTTAACAAAAACGCTCCTTTTTATGAGGAGCGCTTTTATTTGAAGACATTTTCAATCCATCTGCGGAAGCGAAGACCAATTCATTAAAGTTACCTAGTTTTGTTCTTACATATAAGAATACTTGTTAATGAATTTATTGGACGAAAACGAAATAGTTATACCTTTTCCAAAACCATTTATCATTTGAATTCTTCCGATTGCTTTTCCTTTTTCATGTAAAATCCATTCATAGTTGATTCTTGGGAATTTTTCATAAGGCAGGTTGTTAATTGTATCCCTGAGGGCAAGAATTTCTTTGGCGCATTTATATGGTGTTTCTGAACTAATCCCAACCAAAACGTATATTAAAGTATCTTTATCAAACGTTATTGTCCAGCTCTGAGATTTTAAGCCGCTGATCTTTCCACCATCAAATACGAAAGTTTTAAGATGCCGAGCATTTTTACTATTCTTGCTCGGATCAAGCTCGTTACTAAATTCAAGACCATATTTCGTTTCGAAAATGTTTTTCACTTTGGCATAATTATAATCCCATTTCAAATCTTGAAATACTTGTACAAAGGTAACATTTGGATACTGCTTTGGCTTCTTTTGGCATCCGGCTATCACCAAGAAAATAATTGCGATTAGATAAATGCTATTTTTCATTTTGAACCTCTCCTTGATTATTTGTTCTTATTGTATGGTATGAGATAATTTGGATCTCTGCTAAGATCTTTATCGGTGCAAAAGGAAATGAACATTTCTTTTTCGAAGATATTGATATGAAGTTTACATATGGCTTTTTCATTCTCTGACAAAATCCATTCGTTTTTAATCTTTGAGAATTTCTGGTAGGGGGAGTTACATATATTATTATTAATTGTACTTAATATTTTAGCTTTCTGTTCTGCTGTTTCCGGAAGCACTTTTATAATAACAACATATAGACTATCACGTAGAAAAGTTGGTATCCAACGGTCAGTTTTTATTCCAATAAAACTCCCACCAAGAAATTCGTGTTCTTTGTAATTACTACTATGCTTGTCTTGATTAATTTCCTGACTGTATTTAAGACCATACTTCTTTTCTAAAATGTTTTTAACAGTATCAAAACTGTAATCCCATTTCAGGTCTTGAAGTACTTGAGCAATGGTGACATCCGGATACTCATTCTTCTGAACAAAACAACCGCCCATGAATACTAAAAATATTATGATAAAATAAATGCTGTTTTTCATTTTGAACCTCTCCTTGTTAGTTGATTATTTTGTTCCTCAATTTCCATTGTTTCTTTAATTCTTCAAAACTGAACAAATAAACTTTGATATAAGCTTCTTCTAATAATTTAGTCGGTTCTTTCAATCGCATTCTTTCAGCTCGGTTGATCTTCACTAAAAGAGATTTGTCACTAGACACAATTATTGACACATCTTCGGATTTTAATCCAAATCTTTTAATATTTTCATCTATAATATCAAAATTCGTCACTTCCATTAAAACAGAGTCTTTTAAAGAAAGAGCTTTTCTAACTTGAGCAAAAGAATTATTTATTGTACTAATCTTTTCAAAACCATATTTATCAATTAAAAAATCAATAAATGATGCCCACTCAACATAAATGACATCTCTTTGTTTGGCCGGTCTGACCAGTTCAGTATAGATATTTTTTATATCATAAAATCTATTTGAAGAAACTATTTCTTTGATTGCTGAATCATAATTCTGATAACCTTGCCATTGCAGATAATATTTCCCCGCAGCCCAACTTGCAAATCCTTCTGCCCAATACATATTACCAGTGCAAAACAAAGAATCTATCGATTTAAAATAGAGTATATGCCCCAACTCGTGAGCAAATATTCCACTTAAATTATCTTTTGCTTTAATGCTGTCTTTCGATAAAAACATCGAATCGGAAGCAGTATTAGGTCGAACAAAACCTCTTATGTCTTTTTCTAAATCTTTAATTTCAACCGTGAGATGAATATCTTTTTTGAAATTCATCCTTTTACATTCGTATTGAAATATTTCCTGGGAGAGAGTGAGAAAATCGTTTTTGCCGATGGGCAGCAATTCCTCGTTAATGATTTGTATCTCAAGTTTGGGGACTTGGGCTTCTATACTTTTCCCCAAAACAAATAGAAATAAAAATGCTAAAATTTTAGTGATCACAAATTTTCTCTGATAATTTTTTCTAACTCAAGATTAATATCTTTTGAACCACCGGTGTGATTATATAGAATTACACCTTCTTTGTTCAGAATTATATTTCTTGGGAACGCCTCGCCTAAAAGTTGCCTTATTTTCTTGTTCCCAAATCCTTGTTTGTAGTTAAACTTATGTTTGTTCATAAACTTTGAATGGTTTTCTTTGTCTGAAACAATTGCAATGAACTCAACTTTTTCCTTTGGATACTTCTCAACAAGTTGATTAAGTCCCGGCATCTCTTCAACGCAAGGCAAACAAGAAGTTGCCCACCAATTAATTACTACAATTTTATTTTTCTCTTTGTTTGACCAGGTTCCATTTGCGGTTTCAACCTCTATCTGTGGAAATGTTTTTCCAACTTTTAGTTGATATTCCTCAATGATACTTGGGTGTTCGTAGTTTTTTATGTCTTTATTATCCCACCGGTACTTTAAACTTTTCTCATCAAGATTTAGAATTAACTTTAGAGGAGATAGCGTATCTTCTTCTCGGCTTTCCAACGAGATGTTGGCTTCGTATATGTTTTTTTCTTTCAGTACAAAGGAAATATCATTATAAATAAATCCTCCGTTCTGGGGTATTAAAAACAAGGAACAGTTCTTATTGGTATTAAAGGAGTCGCGTGAAACAACATATAATAATTTGTAAAACTCCCCAATATCTATTTCCGAATAAGAAGCATTATCCCAATTGAAAAAAATTCCTTTGGGCATTCCTTTCTCAAACGGAGCAGTAACAAACTTTTCATTCTGTTCTTGACCAAACACAAATGAAGAAACCAAGAAAACCAAAAGCACAAATCGCATTTTACCTCCAACTATTTGACTATTTATTTAACCGATAACAGTATGTAGTGAATGTTCGCTAGGCTCTCTACTAAATTATAATTAAAATTTGTTTCTTCAAAAGAATTCTAAATATTTTCCATGAAATCTCACAGGTTTCTGTTAAACCAAAGTCCTTCTTTTACTTCAACTTGTCCTTTAATAACATTATTTGTTCTGTTCGATTCATTTAATTCGTTTTTAGAATCGAGATAAATTATGTAATTCAATTTCCCAATTCGTTTTGGTGTCCAAGAAACAAAGTAACCTTCACTTTTATTTGGGTTCATTTTCATTTTACTTATAGAAGCCATAACTAATTCATTATCAATATAAAGAGAGTTTGTGAATGCTTTTGATGGGATGGCTTTTTGTCCAACATTCACAACATTAAAAAACACTTTGTTCTTTTCTCCAGTTTTGGGAGGATTTGGAGAAAAAGTAATCTGCGTATTTGTAAGATCATAACTTTCAGGCTTGTATTCCAATTCAAAATCAATTGGAATTATGGCTTGACATTTCCCGGAAGGTGAAGGATGGAATTTCACTTCCGATACTGCTTTTAAAGCCGCCTCATCACATCCCCAGCCGATTCCTTTGAAGAGTTGAGTTCCAACTACATTTCCTTTTTCGTCGATATAGGCATTTACAACTACTTTTCCGGTTACACTGTTTGATTTGGCTTCGGAAGGATAGGTGATCTTACCGTTAAGCGCTTCCAATCCTCCTATTATTGTGGTAAAACCACCGGACAAAAAATCGTTTCTATTATATTTCCCATCGAAGACAGGTAAATATTTTTTTAAGTCAATTTCTTTTATTGAACAGGAAGTAATCACTTTCTTGTTTTTATCTATTCCGAGTCTAATTTCGAAATATTTTATACTGCTTACATTTTTTCCGGTCAATTGACCCAGTTTTGTTTCAAATATCTTATTCTTATCTACAAAGGAATTGTAGAAAACCGAATTAACCGATTTTTTTTTGTCAGCAGAATGACTGAGTTCGTATTGCTCTCTAAAATTTTCAGGAACACTACCGTACATAAAACCAACATCTTGAACAAACATGTACCGGGAAGGTTTTCCATTCTTATAAATAGATAATGCTAAATAAAAATTGTGGACTCCCCGTCCAAAATGTTTTAATATCGTATCAACCGGAAAGATAGAATTAATCTCTTTTAGGAACTTAACGTGATTCACTTTTGCAATCGACTTTACATCCAGTTGATAATCGTAGTTAAGAAAATTTTCAGTTTTAATTTTAGGTTCCCCGGGTTTTCTAATATCTGAATTTCTCGTATCATTTTTGCACGACATAAACAGTCCTAAAAACAAAACAACCGAAAGTAAAATCATTTTTTTCATAAAGACTCCAATATTCCTTTTGTTAATAAATCAGGATTATCAACGGACGCTTTTACTTTAACCGCAGGCAATTCGTTTATGAGCGCGCTTATTTGTTTTTTCTGTGCATTTATTTGTTCAATTGTCATTTCAAAATTTTCTTTATAATTCAAGGTTTCTTTTTTAAGATCAAAGAATTGGTAAGTCATAAAAACAGAAATTATTGTCATCAATACTCCGTATCCATATATCAAATAAGTTGGCAATCGTTTCTGGGATGAATGGTTTGCCACGCGACGTTCTTTATTTCTAATAGTATTAAAGATGCGTTCCTCAAGTTGTTCCGGTAATTCGCTTTCATCTTTACGAAATTCATGTTGCACTCTATTCAACGCTTTGAAATTGGTTTTACATTCCTCACATTGTGCTAAGTGGGTAAAAAGAAATGACTGTTGTTCTTTTGATAATTCATTATCGAAATACTCATGCATTATATTGTCAATGTCACTGCAATTCATAATTCACCGCTGTTTAAATTCAAAATTGCCGTCTTCAACTTTTCTCTTACTTTATAAAGACGGCTCTTTACAAGCTCTTCGGATATTTCCATAAGATCAGCGACCTCACGGTAACTCATCCCGGAATATTCTTTTAACAGAAAAACCTCACTTTGTTCGGGATTCATTTTGTTTAGTGTACTCATTATAATTTCTTTTGTTTCGTTTTTTTCATAAGTATATGACGGATCCTCGCTTAGAACAGTGCAATCCGTAATGTCAACATCACGCAGATTATTTCTTTTCGTTTGTCGCAAATGATCAATCGAAAGATTTCTTGCTGTTTTAAAAATCCAAAACTCAATTTTGTTTGTATCAACTATGGAAGAAAGATTATCAAACAATTTAATGAATACATCATGCACAATGTCTTCAGCTTTCATCTGTGACTTGGTGATTTTTAAAACATAATGGTAAAGAGCTTTTTTATGTTTGTTATAGACCAAAGTAAAATCTATTATTTGAGTGTTCTGCATATTTTGAGTAATCGTTTATTAAATGACGATAAGGGGGGAGAAATGTTTCTTTTATTTCTAAATAAGAAAGCCGGACAAATACGCCGGCTTTCTTCAGAAAAGTAATAAAAAAGGTTTTAAACGCTTCTTCTTAATTTCCATCGAGAATCAAGGGCAATCCGTCTTTTCCGGAACCGATAGCTACAATTCTATCGGTCGCGGTAGAAACGTTGGCTCCACACTCTTTTATTTCTTTTTATTGGTACCTAAAAATTTTGTGACAGCAGATTGGCAGAACATATCTGTTTTATCTGAAGGGACTATCTCTAAAAGTTGAAAAGATACCTCTCCGAACCTTCTCATATAATCCGCGCTCATTAATTTTCTAACCTCTCGGCCAATTTCAGGTATATTAAACTTAGCTGTATCACCAATTACTTTGTATAACGCTTCCTCTTTGGCACCAATTTCTACGACTTCGTCTGGTATTTTAGCAAAAGCAATAATTGAGGCAAGAATTTCTTTCTTTGAGTTTCTTTGATATTCTTTAGCAGTAACTAAGAAAATATAATCCAGGATTTTTTCACCATGTGGTGCCAACAAGTTTTTTTCTTCCAGCGCTTTTTCCATGCTCTTAAAGAGAAGAGATTGAGAAGGGGATATTTCTGAATCGTTATAAAGTATGTCAACAGAAATTTTAGAAAGCTCTAAAATTTTGCATTTTTGAGCAAAAGAAAAAGTTGAATACAAAACAAATGATAGTAATGCGATAGATAAAAGATGATGTTTGAATAACATGACTTAGCTCCTTTTGTGATTAGTAGAATACAAAGTAAAAATCACCAAACATACCTCTTAAATATTTTTAATGAGCACAAGGGCATGGCAGCTAAACCGCATCTCCAAACAACAATTCATCATAAAAAATATTGCAATTAATAAAACCTTGGAGAAGTTTAAATTAATTTCCACCAAGAATCAAGGGCAATCCGTCTTTTCCGGAACCGATCACAACAATTTTAGCATTAGGAGAACTAGCCAATTTCTCTGTTGCTTCAATTCCTTTCCATTTTAATAATTGGTCATTTAATCCAAGCGAAACAATTTTCTGAAAATCGGCAATACCTTGCGCTTCGATACGTTTTCTATCTGCTTCCTGCTTTTCTCTTAAAAGAATAAATTGCATACGTTGACTTTCCTGCTCGGCTTTTAATTTTTCTTCGATAGAAGCGGTTAACCCTGCCGGAAGAATTATTTGTCGAAGCGGGGAGTTCTCAACAGTAATACCGCGTTTAGCCACAAGATTGGCAAGTTCGGTTTCAATTTCTTTTGCAAGTCCTTCGCGTTCGGAAGTGTATAAACTTTTTGCTTCATACCTTGCCGTTACTCCCCGAACAACAGAACGGAATTGCGGGATTAAAATAATATCAGTATAATTTTCTCCGACCGTTTTATAAATGTCAAAAGTGTTGGCAGGGTTTAAATGATAGAGCAAACTGATCTCAAGTTGAACGCTTAATCCTTCTTTTGAAGGAACGTTCATCATTTCTTTGATTTCCTGAGTCTTGATACTAAACTTAACCACGTTGGCAAGAGGGTTAACGAAATTTACGCCTGATTTTAACGTGTTTTCGCTTACTCTTCCGAAAAAATCAATTACACCCACCGAACCCGCCGGTATCAACGTAAAGCACTGCATAAATGAAATAACTACTGCCACAATAAAACCGATAAACGCAAAGGTTGATTCTGATTTATTAAATCGTTTTTTCGCGTTAATGTAAACCACCATGGCAATAATTGCCGCGGCAAATGATACTAAAAATAACATACGTTCCTCTTTCTTCTTTTTTTATACAACAAATATATGTGTAAAATGAGAAATATCAATTTGCAAAGACCAACCGGCAAATGATAAATTCTCATAGACCATTGGAAGTTATCATTAGGAATTTGCTCCAAAAATTTATAGGATTATTATTTGTTCCGCCACGGCGGATTGGTTCCTGGTATTTTTTATTCCAATATGAAAACTTTTTGCTATTTTGCAAACAAAAAAGTAAACAGTCCACATGCTTTCAAATCCGGCAAAAGAAGAAAAACAATTTGAGAAAATAACGGCGGCAGCTTTATTAGGAACAATGCCTGTCGGCATCCTTATTTTCGATGAGCAATACAGCATAACTTATCTTAATGCATGCTTTTCTAACTTTGGTGTTTTACAGCCGCAATTTCTTGAAAATCCAATTGGAAAAAATGTTAAAGACGAGCAGCTTTTTCTTTCCGGTGATATCCGCCAAGATATTCAAAGTTTACGAGATCAATCCTTTTTTGAGAAAGAACTTGGAAATCTAAAAACTTCCGACGGCGGAGAAATTTCCATAATTCTAAAAGGTGTTGCACTTTTTGAAGTGGAAATATTTTTAGGAGGCATGCTCGTTGTTGAAGATCTAAGGGTTGTTCGTGATGCGCGTATTGCTAACCTTCCCATCCAAAACGAAAACTACAAGGATATTTTTCAAAACCTAAACAACCTTTTAATTATTACCGATATTGACGGAAACGTCGGTTATGCGTTTGGTAATTTGCTCAAAACAGTATTTAGACAAAAAAGGAATTTGCCGCACCATCCCGTTCACGAAATTTTTCCGCAGGAATCGCTTAGTAAGTTGGAAAAATCGTTAAAAGAAATTAAGGAGACGAAGAAAAAATCATCTTTTCTTACTTCGCTGCATATTGAAGAAGAAGAACTTGTTTTTGATGTGCAAATTTTTCCAGTGCTTACAAATCGAAAGGAAGTCCAGTTTGTCTGTTTTTATTTTGAAGACATAACGCGATATATAAAAGAACAAGAGTTCTTAAAACAGCAAATTGATGAATTGCAGTTTTATGAAATGATCACACAAAAGGCAACCGATGCTTTGCTTGTTCTTAATGCATCCGGACAAATTATTTTTTGGAATAAAACCGCAGAAAACCTTACTGGGTATTCTAAAAGCGAGGTCTATAATAAACCATTTGAAAAATTCTTTCTTTCTTTCGAACACAACGGGCTGCTTTCTGTTTTTTCATATTTAGCGGACAAAGAAAAATATAGCGTCAACGGTTCAATCCTTACAAAACAGAAACAAAAAAAGGAAGTTGAACTTTCTTTTTTTACGGCAAAAAATCATGATTCATCACCTACGTATGTTGTGCTTTGTATTGATATAACTGAAAAAATGGAAGTAGAACGCGCCTTGCGATTGTCGGAAGAACGGTTTCGTTCTATTGTTCACAATGCAACAGATTTAATTTGTAATTTTTCCGAAACAGGAAAAATCATTTATGCAAATCCTTCCTTTTTGCAGGAACTTGGTTTTAGCGAACAAGAAGTAAGCGAAAAAAAATTACCCGATCTGCTTGATACCGCTTCTTCACAACAAAAAAAATTCTCAATAAAACAAGTTGTACAGAGGAAAATAAAATCAGCCGAACTAACTTTTGTGAAAAAAAACGGGGAACTTATTGAGGTACTCGGAAATTTTTCAATTGCGCATGATGCACAAAACAAAATAAAATATATCGGCGGAATCTTTTCGGACATTACCGCAAAAAAAGCTTTTCAGCAAGAGCTGCTGCTGATGCGGGCAATTTTTGAAGCATCAAACGACGGTATTGCGGTTGAGTCTAACGACGCATTTGTTAGTGTTAATAATTCGTTTGCCAAAATTTTTAGTTATGAAAAAGGTGAAGAACTCCTTAACATAGATCCGCTGAGCATTGTTGATGAAACCGATCGCCCCAGGATAAGAGAATACACCAAAGCCAGAGCATTGAGAGAGCCGGCGCCTAATCATTATGAATTTCTTAGCCGCCGAAAAGACGGAACTCAAACTTTTGTCGAAGTTTCGGTTACATCCTTTCAATTTAAAGACGATATCTTTTTTGTAGTTATTGCGCGTGATATTACCGAACGGAAACGGGTGCAGCAAGCTATTAAAGATTCTGAAGAACACTACAGAACTATTACGGAAAATTTGGATGATTCTCTTTGGACGGCAGAACGATCGGGCAATAGTGTTCGCTTTACGTTTTTCACTTCTTCAATTGAAAAAATTACTGGCTATTCGCAATCTGAATTTTTGTACGATTCTAAATATTTTTTCAAGATCACGTTCCCTGATGATTTTAAAATGGTTAAAGAAAAATTGAGGAACTTTGTTAATAACTATTATAAAAATTCGGAAGAGCTTGTTTTTAGAATTATTCACAAACAAGGACACCTTGTCTGGATCAAAAACAAAATAACCGTTATGCGCAATCAGCGCGGTATCATTCTTAAAATGTTCGGGCTTGTAAGCGACATCTCATTACAAAAAAAAGCTGAGGAAGAGGTTCAAAGGTCTTCCGACAATTTAAAAAAATTAAATGATACCAAAGACCGCTTCATTTCTATCGTTTCGCACGACCTCCGTACTCCGTTCAGTTCTATTCTTGGTTTTACGGATATTCTTTTAAATGATGACGAAATAACCGCAGAAGAATCTAAACAATACATCGGGTACATACAAGAATCTGCACAAAGTATGCTTGCGCTTGTAAACTCACTGTTGGATTGGACGAGATTACAGACAGGAAGAATCCATTTTGAGCCTGCAAAAATTGATCTGTTCGAGCAAGTCAAAAAGGCAACGGAGGCACTCTCCGGTTTTGCGCTGAAGAAAGGTATCACGCTGCAAAACATGGTCAAAGACGAAGTAAATATTTTTGCCGATAAAAATCTTCTTGCTCAAGTTTTTGGCAATCTTCTTTCAAATGCCTTAAAGTTTACGAAGAGCAGAGGAACAATAGCAATCAGTTATGCTCAATCCGATGTGCCGAGATTTATTGAAATTTGGGTGAACGATACAGGGACGGGCATATCAAGGGAAAATTTATCAAAGGTTTTTGATGTAGATGCAAAATTTACTTCCGAAGGAACCGAGGGAGAAAAAGGAACGGGACTCGGGCTTTCTCTTGTTCATGAAATAGTTGAGAAACACGAAGGAAAAATTTGGGTGGAAAGTAAAGTCGGAAAAGGAACGACGTTCAAATTTACATTACCTAAAGCTTCTGCAACCATTCTCTTAGTTGATGATAGCAGAACCGACAGGCTTTTATATTCCAAAATTTTAAAAAGCTTTGTACCTGATTATGAAATTCTTCTTGCAGATAACGGAGAAGATGCGTGGAAAAAAATAGAAGAAACTTCAATTGCTCTGATCATCAGCGACCACGCAATGCCTAAAATGAACGGGATTGAATTGGTAAAAAAACTTAGGAACTCCGCAATAAAAGGAAAACCACAAATAATTATTTTAAGCGGCGATATCGGTAAAGCGGAAGTACTCGCTTATAATGATTTAGGGGTTGAATACGTTTTTCAAAAACCCGTTAACCTAACCCAATTTAAAGAAGCGATAGAAAAATCCCTCCGGAAAATTTTTGACTAAAATTAACAAGTATAAAGATAAAAGTGGAAAGCAGAAAAAACTTACTTTTCACTTTCTACTTTTTAACACATATCCTGCAGTTGATGGAACAACTAATTTATCTTTTACAACTTCAAGTTTTTTTATTCCGGCAAGTTCTTCATTAACCAAAACTTCCCAATTCCCTTCCGGCAAAAGAAATTCTTTATTACTGTTTGGGTTAGCATTCATCAAAACAAGAAATTGATCTTCATTATAGTTGATAGTATAACCGACGGTAAATTCATTATGGTCATTTGCAAAAAAAGTAATATCATCATAATTCGCTTTTCTAAACGCATCATATTTATTCCGCAAAGAAATTAACCCAGTATAATAGTTAACCAGTTCTTGATTGATTTTTGCATGATGATAGTTAATAGCATTTACGTCGTTGTCTTTATCGTAAGTATTGTGGTCAATTTTACCTCTGTTTGTGTCGGGGGCGGCAACGGAAAGGGGAATAACTTTCGTACGCGCAAACTCTTGCCCGGCATGGATCATCGTTATCCCTTGCGATGTAAAAAGGAAAAGAGAGGCAAGTTTATTTAATTTCATCTGTAAATGAGAAAGCTTTACGAACGAATCAACATCTTTTATTAATTCATGGTCGGAAACTTCTTTTATACTTAGGCGGATAAAATCTCCAAGCGTATAACCGTCGTGGGCTTCAAGATAATTAACCGAATGTTCTTTCTTCTGAAATAATCCAAGTGAATCGCAAATGAGCGTACCGTTTACATAACTTTTAATACGGTTAACGTTGTTGTTTCCCTGCCATTGTCCGAAAATCCAACCAAGTCCATTCTTTGGGTTTTCACCTTTCACGCCGTTTCGTATTTGGTCGTTCCAGCTTGCAATTCCGCGCAGAGACATTCCCTTTGGATCATATCCACCGCCCCAGGGTTCTGTAATAAAAACAACATCAGGATTAATTTTTTTTGCTTCATGAACAATATCTTCAAGCGTAACCCAATCAATTAATTTTCCTAAATCAAAACGAAATCCGTCAACATGATATTGTTTCATCCAATATAAAATATTTTCAACGATAAGTTTACGGACCATCGGTCGTTCAGTTTTCAGGTCGTTACCGCAGCCGCTTTCGGTTTTGAAATTTCCGTTTTCATCAAGCCTGAAATAATATTCTTTATCAATTTCTTTTAAATTACCCAGCTCATATTCAGAAAGATGATTGTACACAACATCCATAATAACGGCGATGCCTTCTTTGTGGAAGCCTTTTACCATTTCTTTAAAATCATTTACTTGCTTACCGGTTGTGCCATCCCAGTTTTTAAATTGAACCGGTTTATCGCTTACCGAATAATAACCTTCCGGAGCGAAAAAAGCGGCGGTCATATATCCCCAGTGATTTCTTTCATACGGATTCCAGGTGTTTATCTTTCCTTTAAACTTTTTTTGAAACGGAATTTCGATGTTCGCAAATTCTTGAGAGGGAAGAAGTTCGACGGTATTTACGCCGAGAGATTTTATGTAGCTCAATCCGCCGGTTTTTCCTTTGTCGGTTAAGCCAAGATATGTTCCACCATTATCAATTCCGGAAGAAGGGTGAGACGTTTGATCTTTAATGTGCATTTCATAAATGATAAGATCGCTCCAATCGCGTTGGATCCATTCATCGTTTTCCCAATCAAAATCATTTTCATTAATTACTATTCCAAGTCGTTCGCCCATATAAGTGTTGTAAGAAGCAACGGCTTTGGCGTAAGGGTCAAGGCAGAGCAATTCTGTTTTCTTCAGTTTTTTGTTGTTCAGCACTTTGAAACCGTAAAATTTTCCGTAAAGATCACCGCTTAAAACAACTTCCCAAACACCGTCGGCATCTTTTGCCATCATGTATTCTTTATAATTTTTTTCATCCACAATTTTTTTTACGACAAGCGAGACCTCAAATGCCTGCGGTGCAAATAACCGGAAAACAGTGGTTCCGTTTTCTACAAATGCGCCAAGTTTTTTTGTAGAGTAATAGCCGTCTAATTTTCTGTCACGCAGAAGCGTGATGTTTTTTTCGGTGGTAGATATTTTTTTTTGTGATGCTGTTTCAGTCATGGTTAAACCCAAAGAAATTATAAAAAATATAAAAAGAAATGTTTGCTCTTTCATTTTCCGGGCAGAGTTTGTGAATAAGTGTTCAAAAATAAGGAATTGTCCTTGGATGAAAAAAGATTTTCTCCATTTAAAAGATTATTTCATTAATTTTCTTCCAAAGAAACAGAGGATTTTGTGACACTTGTTAAAGCTTTTCTTTGGATAGGAAGAATTACTGCAGCGCTGCTGTTTGTTTTGTGGGGCGCTTTCTTTTTAGAGCATCTCACGGAATGGTTTAAAGACAGCGGACGTCTTCCTCCCTGGTCTGTTTTTCTCATTCAGTTTTTTCACCTGCTGATGTTGGTTGGATACCTTATTGTTCTTAAATGGAAAATAGTAGGAAGCATTACCATAATTTTGGGAGCGGCTCTCTTTTTCGGTTCACTAGGAACAAATGCAATGATGACGTTTTTTGCCATTTCAATTTTCCCCGCGATAATTTTTCTTTTTGTTTTCTATTTCGAAAAGTCGGGACGATCCTTTGGAAAAACTCTTCCCGCACATTCTGCGGATAATTTACCACAATTTAAAGATTAATTTTTATGGATATTACCGTTGTACAAGTTATTGAGGCCGTGTTGGCGCCCGGAATTATGATCTCCGCATGCGGATTACTTTTGCTCGGTATGAATAATAAATACTCTCTTGTCGTAAGCAGGATTCGTTTGCTGGGCGACGAAAGAAGAAAATTTTCTATCAAAGCTTCGGAGAAAGAGTTTTTGTACCAGGAAGAAGTTAGGTTGAAAAGCATTTCAATTCAAATTGAAAAACTCAAATTCCGGGTTAAACTTGTCCGGAATGCAGTTTTCAGCTACTCACTTGCTGTAGCGCTCTTTGTAATTACATCAATGCAGATCGGATTTTCATTGGTTATAAAATCATCTTTTCTCGAACCGTTGATTATCGTTTCGTTTTCGTTCGGAATGCTCTTTGTTCTCGTCGGCATTTGCTATGCCGCAGCCGAAACCATTAAAGGTTATGAAATCATCAACTATGAAATTAAAGCACACGAGTAAAAAATTAGAAGATAGAAATAAATTGGCTTCGCATGCCTTGCGTTAAACAAAAAATTAATTTCAAAAATATGGATGAATGAATGCAAGGATGAATGGCTCCAATTATTTTGTTCCATCATTCAACCATTCAATATCTTTTATACAAAATGTTGTTAAAAATAAATTCAATATCAAGTTCCAAATAGGGTTAGAGAGTAAGTAAAGTGGTAGAAAGCAATATTTCTCCGGAAGAAGCCCTGCTGATTCCCGAGCAGATGATCAAGCTCTATGCAATGGGAGCCTTTCCTATGGCGGATAGCGGCACGGAAAAAATTGAATGGTTCTGTCCGGAAGTTAGAACCGTTATTCCCTTAGATGCTTTTCATCTTCCCGACTCGCTTAAAAAAATCTTGAAAAGAAATCCGTTTACTATTCAATACGATACCGATTTTCTCTCTGTTGTTACGCATTGTGCCGCCCGTAAAGAAACATGGATTTCTGACAACTTGATCGCCGCATATATTAAATTGCAAAAACTTGGACACGTTCATTCAGTGGAAGTTTATCAAAACGAAAATCTGGTCGGCGGACTTTACGGCATTACTTTTCGCGGTGCATTTTTCGGTGAATCGATGTTCTCGCTTGTCAGCCAGGCTTCTAAAGTGGCGTTGGCTTATTTGCTTAATCATTTACGTGAAAAGAAATTTGTGGTACTTGATGTTCAGTATATGACCGACCATTTGAAAATGTTCGGTGCGAAGGAAATTCCATTTGAAGTGTTTTCTTCTCTTTTGCAAAAAGCTTATCTCGTCGATGCGGAATTTTAAAACAGTAATTACAAATATTTAGAAATTTATTTTGAGGATTATATGAAACCGTTACAAGAATTAACACTAAAACATCTTTTAGAAAATAGTGCAAGCGAGTATAAAGATAAAAAACTGTTTGGTTTTGTTGACGGAGGCATGCTGACTTTTTCAGAATTTAAAACGCAGGTTGATTTGATCTCGGCGTTTTTGCTGGATCAAGGAATTTTGCACGGAGACCGGGTTGCTCTGCTTAGTGAGAATTGTCCGCATTGGGGTGTTGCATATTTTGCAATTACATGCATCGGCGCTATTGTGGTTCCCATCTTAAATGATTTTCATACTTCGGAAATTCATCACATCATGCAACATTCGGAAGCGAAGGCAATTTTTGTTTCGGAAAAATTATATCCCAAAATTGAAGAATATAAATCTGAAAGTGATCTTAAAATTATTTTGCTTGATGATTTTTCAATCGTTCAAAAAAATATTCCGAAAGACACGCTAAAAAAATTAATTGCCGACGGAGGTAAAGAACTTCAAAAAATAAAAAATCTTGTGCTAAAATTTACGGGACTTTTAACCGAAAATATTTCCGAAGATGACGTTGCTTCCATCATTTATACTTCGGGTACAACCGGGCATTCAAAAGCCGTTATGCTTACCCATAAAAATATTTTGTCGGATGCAATTGCCACAAAAAAATATGTGCCTTCAGATATTGAATGGAGAAGTATTTCCCTTCTTCCCCTTGCGCATGTTTATGAATGTACGCTTGGAATGATCTTTCCGGTGTTAATCGGCGGAACGGTTTTTTATTTGCGAAAGCCGCCGACCGCAGCGGTACTGCTTCCGCCGCTTGCGGAACTAAAACCGACGGTGTTGCTTTCTGTTCCTTTAATCATTGAAAAAATGTACAAAGCAAAAATTCTTCCTGAAATAAATAAAAAGAAACTTGTAAAGCTTGCATACAAAATTCCTTCATTAAGAAAAACAATTAATAAAGCCGCCGGGAAAAAATTGCTTAAAACTTTCGGCGGTGAATTAAAACTTTTTTGTATCGGCGGTGCGGCGCTTTCTCCCGATGTTGAATTATTTTTGCGTGAAGCCGCATTTCCCTATTCCATCGGATACGGTTTAACGGAAACCTCACCATTAGTTGCCGGCACCGGAGCCAAAGATTCAAAATATTTATCCACCGGTCCGGCTTCCATCGGAGCGGAATTAAAAATAGATTCACCTGATCCAAAAACCGGTGAAGGTGAAATTTTAGTGCGCGGTGCTATGGTGATGAAAGGGTATTACAAAGATCCGGAAAAAACGAAAGAAGTGATTTCAAGCGACGGCTGGTTTAAAACCGGCGATTTAGGATGCTTCGACAAGGAAGGCTATCTTTATATTAAAGGACGATTGAAAAATATGATCCTTGGTCCCAGCGGCGAAAACATTTATCCGGAAGCTATCGAATCGGTAATTCAACGTTCGGAGTATGTGCTTGAGTCAATTGTCTATCGGCAAAACGATCAACTTACGGCGCGTGTTTTTTTAGATTATGAAAAAATTGACGCTCACTTTGAAACAAATAAAAAAACCGAAACCGAACAACGCAAGATTATTGCTGATCTTCTCAATCAATTAAAGGAAGAAGTAAACAACAGCGTTTCTTCATTTTCAAAAATCAGCAAAATGATTGAGCAGGTAAATCCGTTTGAAAAAACTCCTACGCAAAAAATTAAACGATACCTTTATGTTTAATTAGGAATTGGGAATTACGATTTAGGAATGAAAGAACAAAATGTTATAAAAGAGAAAAGATATCAATTTGCTATTCGGATTGTGAAATTTTATCAGAAAAAATTTTTAGATCAGGAGCTTCGATTGAATCTAATGTTGAAGAAGCGATCGGTGCGTATAAAAAAATTTTTATAATTAATCATTTCAAATAAAGAAGTTCGAGAGGCTCATTATTGGTTGAGAATTCTGAGAGATACAAACTGCATAGATGACAAACAGTTCAAATCAATTTTAAATGATTGTGAAGAATTACTCAAAATTATCTGAAGTGTAATAAAAACCATGAAATCAAAATTAACTCCTAATTCGTAATTCTCAATTCCTAATTTTTTTTAGCTTTTGGAAGAGTAAAAGAAAAGGTTGTGCCTTTTTCAAGCTCGCTTTCTGCCGAGAATGTTCCACCGTGTCGTTCAATCATTTCTTTGCAGAGCAGCAGCCCAAGCCCGGTCCCTTTTTCGTTTTCTGTTCCTTTGGTTGTTACGGTTGAATCGGTACGAAAAATTTTCACTAAATTTTCTTTGCTGATTCCAACCCCGGTATCTTTTATAAAAATCTTTATCATTTCGCCTTCCGACTGTCTCGCTAATACTTGAATATCCCCTCCGGGCTTTGTGAATTTAATAGCGTTTGAAAGAAGATTCTGAAGAATTGATTGCAGCATATTAGCATCCGCAAAAAGAGAAGCGCTTGGCAAAACAAGATTTGTAAGAACAATATTTTTTTTGAACGCATTTCCCGCAAGAAGAGCAAAAACATCATTTACAAATTCAGGTAAGCTAATATTTACGGGAGCGTATTGCATTCTTCTTGTTTGTAACTGGGACCACTCCAAAAGGTTTTCAAGCAGTTTGTATTGATTTTTCAAACTGTTGTTCATTTCCACAGAAAACTTTTTAATTTCTTCTCTTGAAAAATCATCAACTTCAGTTGCAAGAAGTTCGGATAGCCCGAGAAGCGCATGGAACGGACTTCGCAAATCGTGTGCAATAATTGAGAAAAGTTTATCTTTGCTTGCGTTCAATTCTTTCAGTTGAAGTTCAGAAGCGGCTAAGTCATCTGCAGCTTTTTTCTTGTAAATTGCCATTGCTACCTGAGAAGAAACGAACATCAAAATGTCTTGTTCTTTTTCGGTATATCGCGTGCCGGGAGAATAACTTTGAACAACAAGCACGCCGATGATTTTTTCTTCTATAATTAACGGAACGCCGAGCCAATCAATAGAGTCCGTTCCGATCGCTTCAACTTCATTAGCGTTTTCTATTTGTTGTAACTTATCCGGTGTTGCAAGTAGCGGACTTTTTGTTCGCAGCACATATTCGGTTAAGCCTCGCTTGGGCGGGCGCGATGCAGGAGTCTCATCATACTCATCAACAAAATATGGGAAGCTGATTTCGTTTTTTTTCTCGTCATACAGCGAAATGTAAAAATTGATCGCCGGCATTAAAGTTTTTACTGATTTGTGAATTGTAGCATATAGTTCGGCAAGATCAATTGCTGTGTTTGCGGCTTCGGTAATTTTGAAAACGGCAGTTTGTAATTTTTCCGCATGTTTCCGTTCAGAAATATCGCGCACGATGGCTTGAATGTAATTTTTCCCCTCGAGTTCAATTTTTGTTAAGCTGACTTCACAATCAAATTTTTCTCCGTTTAACTTTTGATGCTTCCATTCAAAGGTATGCGGCGTGCCGAGAAGTGTCGCAGAGATTTTTTCTAATGCTTTTTCTTTGGAAAGCCTTCCGTCGTCTTGAAATTCGGGAGAAATTTCGTACGGTTTTAATTTTAAGATTTCTTCTGCCGTTCCCACGAACATTATTTCTGTAGTTGGGTTGCAGTCAATAAAAGATTCTCCATCCATTAAGAAAATAGCATCAGTAGCTTTTTCATAAAGCGTACGGAATTTTTTTTCAGAAAGAGTAATTTTTTCTTCGTCGTCTTTGTGTTGGGTAAAATCTCTAAAAATACTTAGCAGATAGGTTTTCTTTTCAATTTCAACAAAAGAATTTGAGATTTCAAACCAAGCGGTCCGTCCGTCATTAAATTCAACATTGCGGAGAAGCGCTTCTTCAAATTCTTTTTTTTCAAATCGTTCCTTATAATTTTTAATTGAAGATTGATGCATTGAATCATTATAAACAATATAGAATGGGTTGTCAATAATTTTTTCTTCGGGTTTTCCGACAAAATTAAAATAGGCATCGTTTGCCATAATGACGACTCCATTTTCATCCGTTAAACGAAAACCATCGCGCGAGTGCTTCCAGATAGCCTTAAAGCGTGCTTCGGAATCCTTTATTCTCAACTCAACTTTTTTCTTTTCCGTAATGTCGTCAAAACTCCAAACCCTTCCGCGAATATCCTTTCCCAGTTTATGCGGTTGTGAATACCTCTCAAAAAATCTCCCGTCCTTAAATTCAACAACGTCAAAACTAATTTGTTCGGGCGATTCGTAAAGCTCTTCAACTTTTCGTAAAAATTCTTCCGGGTCTTTTAGTTGTGAAAGGACGTATCCCAACAATTGTTTATCATCTTTTGTCTCAACAATTTCTTTCGGAATATTCCACAACTCAACAAATTTTTGATTATAGATTACTACTTCTCTCTTTTGAGAGATTACGAGGATGGCATCAATAGTGGATTCGAGTGTGGCTTGTAAAATGGAAAGCGTTTCGTTTAAGTTCTGTTCGGCTTTTTTTCTTGCAGCTATTTCAAGTCTATTTATTAGTACGTTCTTTTCATAATTTCTTGTAAAAAAATGGGAAATTATTGCAGCAAAAATGCTTGCGGAAACTATGTTGATGAGATTGCCTTCCCATTCGTGTGCATTTGGAAAGAGTAAATGTTCTAGCCACTCATCGATCGTCATTACAACAATCATTAGGGTGAACGTAACGCCTAAAATAAAAAGCGACCGTTTTAGTTTTTGTATCCGTGTTGTCATTTTTACTATCGTAAAATTAATAGCTGCAATAGTTAAGTTGCATCGTCAAAAGAACCATTACCAAAATTATCCACCCCTAAACTAAGGCAAAATTTTTTCGAAAAAAAGAAAAAAGTTTAAAGAAACCATCAAATAAAAGTTAATATAAAGGTGTAGTAAAGTAGAAAATGGCAGTCCAAAACCAAAATTCTGGACTACCGTTTTAAATTCGTGAAAGTTCGGGTTCAATTTCCCGTGAAAAAACTAAAAATGATACCCTACAGACATATTCCAATCTCTGAACGACGCCACATCTTCATCAAAAGAAATTTGCACGCGCAAACCTGAAGGATGTTTTAATTCAAGACCAAGGAAAGTTGATTTCATTGACTGGTAAGATGAATTATCGTTTTTTGAATTCACCGAATAGTTCTGAGGCCAGTAAGTACTTGAAGAATAACTTTTTGAATTTCCTGAAGCATCTTCAACCCGTTTAATATATCCGTAAGAATAATTCATTCCGCCCCAAAGGGAAATCCATTCCGCCGGCGAATAATTGATATAGACCGGGAGAGCCAGCGTTACAAACGTTAAGGTTAAAGTTGAATTTAATAAAGTTGGAACTTGAGCATAATAATCTGATTGGTAATAATAATTCATTTGAGCATATTTATGTTTGTTGTAGCCGGTCTCAAGTTTTAATCCCGAGAAGAGAAAGAGATCAGAAAAACTTTTTTTGATGATAAAGCCGGGAGTAAAAGTAAATCCCCAGGTTTTGTTATCATATTTTCCTTCAGAAGCATTGCTTATTGTTCCACTTGTTGTCCACGTTCCATTATAATAATTTCTGCTATTCGAAAAAGAATTCCCGCCGGTTTTTCCATCGCCATTTGTGTAGCTAACGTTTGCCGAGACAAAAATATTTCCATCCAAAGAAAGAAGAGTTGTTTTGCGTTGGAAATAATTCTCAAACGCAAGGGTGTATGGTTCGGATTGATTAAAATTTTCGTAACCGCTTGTTCTGTCGGATTTAGAAGTTGACGAAACCGGATTTGAAGAAGAACCGTAGTATGTGCTGTCAACTGATTGTTGGTTTGTAGTGTATGTGTTTTTAAAGTTGTATGTTGAACTTTGATAGCTTGCCCTTGCAATATAATCCCATTGTTCGTTGGCAGCTGTAAATTCCAAACCGAGAACATAGTGAGAATTGTCTGCGTTTATTTTGTTTATGTAGTTACTGAGCGAGGAATGAAAATAAAGAGGCGTCGTACCGGAAATATTGAGCGAACTGTTTGCACTGTTTCCAATCGAATTGTTCAAAGCTGTATTAAAGACTGCAAAAACACCAAATGATTTCTTTCCTGTTCCGCCGGAAAAAATATTTGACAATCGAAACGAAGTTACCCCTTCTTTCGTTTCTGAATTACTATTAGAAGATGATGTTGTTACGTTTGTTAAATTATAATTATCGGGGTGATTATTACTTGATGTGTAGCTAGAAGTTCCTGTTTGGTTTGAGATTCCGTTCGTAAATAAAAACAACCATTTTGAATTAAACGCATTAAAAAGTGTGGCAACCGCAACCGTCGGATTTTTGCCTGAGCCGTAAGTCTCGTTGTTTCCGGGAGAAGGCAGTGCTTGTATTGATATTGGGTAATGCAAAAGCCTTATATCGCTGCTATAAATTGGATCATACAGATATACTGTCGTCAGAAAGTTATTCTTTTTATAATCCGCCGCATAAGTTGTGTAAGCAAAACTACCGGAATAATCATTTGCTCTTGCCGGATTGAAAAGAATTTGTGTTGCCGTATCGGGAACAAAAAGCAAGAACTCGTTCGGCAAGCCTTGTGAGTGAACCAAAATGTTTGGATTGAAATTGCTCGGACTCGATTGTCCGGATGTGAAGTTAGAAAGCACTACTAATAACAGAACAGAACACAGCACAGTTTTCATACGAGCCCCATTTTTATTTGTGAATGAAAAACGTTAATCCATTATCAATTTTATTAGTTTTTGTTTTTTCGGCTTAGTCTTTGCGACAGCCAATGCACCCATAATTCTTTTTTTAGCGTCATCAAGAACGTTTTTTTTATCGGTAAAAAGTTCAACTACAATTTCGCCTTTTACTAATTTATCACCAAGCTTTTTATGGAAAATAATTCCCGCCTTCGGATCAATAGCATCTTCTTTCTTCAATCTTCCGGCTCCAAGTTCTAATGCAGCAACACCGATTTGATAGGTGTCAATTGCGGAGACAAAACCTGCGGTCGTACTTTTAACTTTCAATGTATATTTTGATTTCGGATATTTTTCCGGTTCGTATAAATAGCTAACATCGCCGCCTTGAAGTTTTACAAGCTCAACAAACTTTTCAAACGCCTTGCCGTTTGCAATAAGTTCTTTCGAAAGTTCAATCCCCTCATCAATTGATTTTGCTTTGCCGCCGAGATAAATCATCGCGCCGGAAAGGGTAAAACTTACTTCGCATAAATCCGGGACAATTTCCCCACGCAATATTTTAATTGATTCAAGTACTTCAAACCAGTTGCCGATATAATTGCCAAGCGGTTGATTCATATCGGTAATAAATGCGATAACTTTTTTGTCGAATGCTTTTGCTGTGTTTATCAATGATTGTGCAAGTTCTTTTGCATCCGAAAATTTTTGCATGAACGCGCCGCTTCCGGTTTTTACATCAAGCACAAGTCCATCAATTCCTTCGGCAAGTTTTTTACTCATAATGCTGCCGGTAATTAGCGGAATTGATTCAACCGTTGCGGTTACATCGCGCAAAGCATAGATCAATTTGTCTGCCGGAGCAATTTCTTTTGTTTGTCCGATTAAAACCAAACCGCATTTCTTTAAAACTTTTTTATAATCGTTTAAAGAAAGAGTGGTACTGTAACCTGGAATCGCTTCAAGTTTATCAAGCGTTCCGCCGGTGTGCCCGAGCCCTCTACCTGAGATCATCGGAACATTAACTCCTGCCGCAGCCGCTATTGGCGCAATGATAAGAGAAGTTTTATCTCCCACACCGCCGGTAGAATGTTTATCAATTTTAATTCCTTTGATGGAAGAGAGATCAATTACTTTTCCGCTGTAGAGCATCGCTTCCGTAAGAGCGGCGGTTTCTAAAGTGTTCATTCCTTTTAAATAAACCGCCATAAGAAAGGCAGAGAATTGGTAATCGGGAATTTTATTTTTTGTGTAAGATGAGACTAAAAAAAGAATCTCTTCTTTTGAAAGAGATTCTCCATTGCGTTTTTTGCGGATAAGTTCGATTGTGTTCATTTATAATTTTAGGAGTGTTATTTAGAAAACTTCTTCAAAATATCGCCAACCGCATCTTTGTGTACACAGAAATCAACTATTTTTAGTTTTACATAATCTTCCGAATAGTAAAAATAGCCTTTATCATCAATGTTAAAAGCTCCGGCGCCGGAATCTTTTATCAAGTACCAATCTTTTCCATTCTTGTTAACATAACCGACTAAATGAATTCCGTGATCATCAGTTGTGGTTCTATTTGAAAAACGGAATTGTCTTGCGTGCTCGTCAATATATTCGGAAGGGATATCAAATGTGGGAATTATTGCGACTTTTGCGTGTGACTCAATTCCCGGTTCGGAAACATCACCACCGATTACCATTGTGTATCCTTTGCGTATCGCATTTTTTACAATGCTCATATATTCATCAAGCGGGACATTATAATAAGAACTATCAAGCCACCAGTTATCCGGTACATTGTACATCATTTTTGTGTAATATGGTTTTTCCATCAGCGAAATGATATCAACGTAATCATCAAGCTTTAAGTTTACAACTTTATCTAAAAATTCTTTTGGAGTAAATTCTTTTCCTTCATAAGTACATTTTGTCGGAGGAACTCCAAGGTAATGATTAAGAATAGATTTAATAGTTGAGAGCGCTTCATCTTCGTTCCAAGCGTTTGAAGTTTTTAAGCCTAGTAAATAGCTGTTCATCTCGTTAATCAATTTGCTGTGGTCGTGGACTTTCTGTCCCGGCAATTCTCCACTATAAGCTTCAGCTGGAACTACTCCATACTGATTCCAAATTCTTTTAACTGCGTTTCCTTCCGAACCTTCGGCAAAAGCAGAGTTGCCTCTTTCCCGAATAAAGCGGCGGGCTTTTTCTACATATTCCCAGTAAGCAGTGTAGATTTCAGAAAGTTTTATTTTCTTTTTGTTGATGCGGAAAATTTCAGATTCAAAAAATGAAGTAGTAGAAAAATCCCAGCACGTTCCTGTCATTCCTTGTGAGAGCGGATCGTTATGCCATTCATATTTGAATTCACTTTTTAATTTTGGTAAATCCAATCCTGTAAAATCAACTTTGAACGATTTACTTTCTTGACCCGGTTTTTTATTAAACTCTTCCACGGCTTTTTTATTTTCTTCATAGAATTCGCTTTTCGGTTTAACAAAAGTCCCTTGATTTTTAACTTGGGCATACGCGCTTGAAATAAACGCGAGAGTGATCAGTAATACGACGAAATGTTTCATTGAAAGACCTTTCAAAAATGATGAAGTTAAAATAAGAAGAAATATTTAAAAGAAGGAAACGGAATCATCTTAAAGCATACGTGGAATTTGAGATGAATGGTGATTCAGAATCGGATTTGCAAGTGATGCGTCAATCGTATAACTGAACCGCGCCTCAAAAACAAACGATTCCTTGTCGATCGTTAAATGCCAGCAATAAATTCCCGATAAAATGTAAATTTCATTTTTGATTAACTGAATGCTCAACGTTTTTTCGTGTAAAGAAACACTAAGTTCGTCTCGGTCTGCAAGTTTAATAAAATAATCGTGGATGTCTTCGGGAGTAGTTAAAAGTTTGTTCGAAAAAGTTGGAATCAATACAGCGGTTATATTATAAAGAGAAAGAAGTGAATCGATATCTCTTTTATTCACTGCTTGCATCCATTCAGTAAGAATTTGTTCGGGGGATTTTGTCATAATTCTGATTTCCTCAAAAAGTTGTTTGTAAATTAAATATTTTTAATTAAAAATCTACCGTGATGTAGCGAACAATATTTTTTTGCTTTTATCGTAATTATGACATAATTTTGATACAAACAAAATTAAGAAACATGATATGCCAATAATTAAACCTATTTCCGATTTTAGAAACAAATCAAATGAGTTGTCAAAAATTGCCAACGATTCCGACGAGCCAATTTATATTACAAAAAATGGCGAAGGTGATATGGTTGTAATGTCAATTGCGCATTACTCAAAATTACAGCGCAAGCTTGATTTGCTCTCAAAATTATCTGTTGCACAACAACAAAAGGGAGCGGGTGATACGGGGAAAAGCCTTAAACAAGTAATGACTAAAATCCGGACTATTATTAATGACCAAAAGTAGTTTGGATGTCCGTTTATTAAGTATAGCGGAAGAAGATTTCTCAGAAATAATTTACTACATCGCCGCCGAAAACTCAAAAGCCGCAGAACAACTCGCCGATAAAATTGAAAAGAACTTAGCTTTACTTTCCGATAATCCTTTATTGGGAAGAATTCCAAGAGATACCGATCTTAAGTCGTTAGGATACAGATATTTGATTATTGAAAACTACCTCGCTTTTTACACAATAGAAAAAAGAACAATACTGATCCATAGAATTATCCACGGGGCAAGAAGTTATAAGAGTTTGCTTTTGTAATTAAGATTTTGTTACCTATCGAGGACGGTGATAGTTGTGTTTTGACTTAAAACTAATTCCCTCTCCACTTATAAGCTCTTCTAAATCCAAGTTCTTCGGCCTCTGCGATTGTTTGGACATAATATTCACTTCTGTCAAACTCAATTATTGTATTATCATATTGTTGATCAAACGGTAAGTGATATATTTTCTCTCCGGTTTGTCTGTTGATATTACATTTAATAATAGGATATTTTGAATAAGGAACATTTTCTTTTACAATTATTCCTAAAGCATTTGCAAAATTTCTTGCGACATCAGAAAGTTTAGTAGATGTAATTAACATTGGTTTAACATTGAAGTTTGACAACAATTCAGTAAATAAAAGTGGAATTTGATCATTACTATAAAAATTTTCTAATGTGAATTTGACTGATGTTCCAAATAATTGATTAATTGATGCTTCACGTATGAGTCTATTCTGTCTCCAATTTTTACATTGGATTAGGAGTATTTCTCCAGGCTTTTGACAAATTAAATCAATTCCCAAATCTTCAAAACGTAGCTTTATTCCTTGATATGTAACCGAATAACCTTGCATTTCATAAGTATAGCCAATATATCGCTCGTAGTCCTTTCCAATTTGCCACCTTGATTTATTTCTGCGAAAGTAATTATCAAGTGCTCTTTGATATCTATCTGTTTGTGATAGATCTTTATATTCGTCTGAAGAAAGCCATTCTAAGGCGGGATCATATTCAACATCAAAGAGAGTTCTTGCCCTATTATCAGCTAATGAATTGGCAAGGTCTTCTAAACCGTCATTTGCATACTCTTTTAATATTGGGAAAAGAGACTCATAATAATCTAGAGTATATTTTAATTCCCGGCTCTTTTGTTCTAAGAATCTTTTTTCGATTCGGATGTCCTTAACCATCTCGGCTGCTTTTTGGGCTGGATGGCTCTTCGTTTCTAAATATTTTTCAAGTTTCTTATCATAAACATCAACATAGTCCGCCACAAGAGCTGAAAGCCAGGGAAAACTTTTTATTTTTTCTGAAATAAATTTTTCAATTGTTTGGTTTAGGTGATCAACTCTTTTACTAACTCGGTTTTCTTCGTTCTGAAGGGCGAGAATAGATTTGTCTATATCGTCTTTTTGTTTTTTTAATAGACGTTCTTTCTCACTCAACTCTTTCCCCCAAGAGGTATTGTCTCGAACCTCTTTGCGAAATTTTTTAATCCAATTAATCGTATGAAGTGAAAAATAAGAAAATACAACTAAGCCAACAATAATGAGAGTTTCGATATTTCCACCAATTTGTTTTAGGAATACTATTTATGGTTTTAATTAAATGTGCTTCTCTTGTTCTATTTTATTGAGTTTATTAATTACAGGGTAAATCCTATCTAATTTATTTTTAGCAAGCTTTAAAATTTCCAACGACTTATAAAGTGAAATTACAATAATGTTAAATAAATCTTCTCGTAATCCATACCGCGAACCCAGTTCAAATTTTAATTCCTCCATGTTTTGTTTTGAATACAACATTCCTACAGCTGAGTAATTTGGATGACAAAAAGAAGATATTTGAAAATAATTTTCATCAAACATTGGGAATGTTTTAGAAAGGCTTTGAACAATTGTTAAGACATTATTAATGTTTGGTAAACAGTCACAATTTTTTTCTCCAAACTTCCACCTATCAATCAAATCTGTAAGTTTATTAATATCATGATTATCATTCAGTTCTTTTTCTAACTTGTTAGCAAGATCAAATAAATAAGCAGAAGTTTCTATTACCGACCTTGTCAATAAAAATGAAACCGAAGGCTTTAATTTTATCCAAGCTAATAAGCTTTCATCCGCTAATTCATTAACACGATAGATTATCGTTTGAACATAAGATTTTAATTTCCAAGTTAATAAATACAGTATTGGTGGTCCCTTTGCCGATACCTCTTTGACTTTCCATTTTTCAGATTCATTTAACAATTTCTCAAAAGCATGAATTGTCTCAGAGGATTTTGGATAGCAATCTAGTAATTTTGAATACATAACATCTCGCGATTAATCTAACAATTAAATCAACGTGAACACCATTCTAAAGTGGTAGTAAACTTTCACTCTCAACTTATATTTCTTTCATATAATTGTCAAATTCAGTTAAAAAGTTGGGACGCTGATTTTTTAAGATTAGTTATGATTTCCTATGATCTTAAAACATCATAATAAAACCTTAATAAATCTGCGTCCAATTGTTTTTCTCAATGAAAATTATTAACCAACATTTTATTTATAAGATATCTCTTTTGCTGAAAATTAAATTTCCTTTTTCTCCTTGATCAACAAGAATCGTATCACCACCGGCAAAATTTCCTAAAAGCAATTCTTGTGAAAGAGGGTTGATCAAATACCGTTGAATTATTCGCTTAAGCGGACGCGCGCCATAAGCAACATCAAAGCCGAGTTCGGCAAGCCAATCTTTTGCATCACCACTTAGCTCTAAACTTATATTTTTATCAGCAAGCATTTTATGAACTTTTTCAATTTGAATATCAACAATTTTGCGAAGTTCTTTTTTCGTCAATGGTCTAAAAAGAATTATATCGTCTATGCGATTGAGAAATTCAGGACGAATGGTTTTCTTTAGTAAATCGCTAAGCAGCATACGAAGGCTTCCCATTATCTGCTGAATATTTTCTTCGTTTATGCGTTCCATCTGTTCGTGAATAATGTGAGAACCAAGATTGGAAGTCATTATTACAATAGTATTTTTAAAATTTACCGTTCTTCCCTGGTTGTCGGTCAACCTTCCATCATCCAAAACTTGAAGCAAAATATTAAAAACATCGGAATGTGCTTTTTCAATTTCATCAAGCAGAACAACCGAATAGGGTTTACGCCTTACGGCTTCGGTTAATTGTCCCCCTTCTTCGTAACCGATGTATCCTGGAGGTGCGCCAATTAAGCGCGAGACGGAAAACTTCTCCATATATTCACTCATATCAATGCGGATCATCGCATGTTCATCATCAAAAAGAAATTCTGCAAGTGCACGTGCAAGTTCTGTTTTACCAACACCAGTTGTGCCCATAAAAATAAACGAACCGATGGGACGATTAGCATCTTGCAGTCCTGCGCGCGACCGGCGGATTGCATTTGCTACCGCGGTAACAGCATCTTCCTGCCCGACAATTCTTTTATGCAATTCTTCTTCCAGCCGGATAAGTTTACTTCGCTCCCCTTCCAACATTTTGTTTAAAGGAATACCCGTCCACTTTGCTACAACTTCCGCAATATCTTCGGCGTCAACTTCTTCTTTCAACATTTTTTTATCTTTTTGAATTTGAGAAAAGAGAAGCGTTTCTTCTTTTAATTTTTTTTCAAGTGAAGAAATTTTCCCGTAACGAATTTCTGCTACCTTTCCCAAATCACCTTCGCGCTCGTATTTATCGGCATCAGTTTTGGCATGTTCAATTTCACTTTTAATTGAACGGATGGATTGAATTTTTTCTTTCTCTAAACTCCAGTGCAGTTTAAGTTGATTTTTTTCTTCGAGTAATTCACTCAGTTCTGTTTCAAGTTCCTCCAATCTTTTTTCCACCCGTCCCAGGCGGGCATCTTTTTCCCGCTTCAATGCTTCGCGTTCAATCTCGAGCTGTTTAATTTTTCTTTCAAGCGAATCAAGTTCTTCCGGCATTGAATTAATTTCAATGCGAAGTTTTGAAGCAGCCTCATCTATAAGATCAATTGCTTTGTCCGGAAGAAAACGATCCGAAATATATCGCGCAGAAAGTTGAACTGCGGCTACGATTGCTCCATCGGTAATTCTCACCCCGTGATGAACTTCGTATCGCTCTTTTAATCCGCGAAGAATTGAAATTGCATCTTCTTCGTTTGGCTCTTCAACTAAAACAGGCTGGAATCTTCTTTCAAGGGCTGCATCTTTTTCGATATGTTTTTTGTATTCATCAAGTGTGGTTGCGCCAACGCAGTGTAGTTCGCCGCGTGCAAGTGCAGGTTTTAAAATATTTGCTGCATCCATCGAGCCTTGAGCGGAGCCTGCGCCAACGAGTGTATGAAGTTCATCTATAAATAAAATTATTTCTCCGTTTGCATCCTGGACCTCTTTCAGTACAGCCTTCATCCGTTCTTCAAATTGTCCGCGGAATTGTGTGCCGGCAATAAGCGCGCCCATATCAAGCGCAACAATTCTTTTTGATTTTAAGTTTTCAGGAACGTCGCCTGAAATAATTCGATGCGCGATCCCTTCTGCAATTGCGGTTTTTCCTACGCCGGGTTCGCCAATCAAAACAGGATTATTTTTTGTTCTTCGAGAAAGCACTTGCAGCACTCTCCGGATTTCTTCATCTCTTCCTATTACCGGATCAAGTTTCCCTGTGCGAGCGAGTTCGTTTAAATCTCTTCCGAATTTTTTTAATGATTGGTAAGTATCTTCCGCATTTTGATTGGTTACCCGTTGAGTTCCGCGTACATCTTTTAAAGCTAATAAAATAATGTTGGCAGTTACTCCATTATCGCGAAGCAATTGCCCGGCTTTCCCGGAATCTTTGGAAAGCCCAAGAAGCAGATGTTCTGTGGAAATAAATTCATCTTTTAAATTCTTTGTTTCTTCGGAAGATTGGTCGAAAAGTTTTGCAAGTTTGTTCGACATTTGATGATCGCCGATTCCGGCAGAAGCCCCCGATACTTTTGGAAGG
The DNA here is from genome assembly GCA_023229425.1 of Ignavibacteriaceae bacterium. Taxonomy (GTDB): domain Bacteria; phylum Bacteroidota; class Ignavibacteria; order Ignavibacteriales; family Ignavibacteriaceae; genus UBA1563. The sequence continues at coordinate 269,239 of JALNZG010000002.1, read as the reverse complement.
CGCTCGAGCAGCTCACTGACTTTAATTTTAATTCTATCGGAGTTGCCGCCCGCTTTATTAATGATGGTATCGGCGATACTTCCTTTTTCTTCTACTAACGCGGCAAGGATGTGTTCCGGTTCAAGAATTTGATTACTGAAACTCTGCGCAATCTCAATTCCGTTTTGAATTACTTCCTGCGCTTTTACGGTAAATTTGTTAAAGTTGAAAGCCATTGATTAAAGCCTCAAAGAATTCTTTTTAGTGAAGATAACACAGGGCAGTGTTTTATGTTCAAATATTTATTCTTGTACTGTTTTCAAGCTGAGATATTTTTTCATCGGTTCAAAATCCTTATCGCTGTGTAATAGCGTAAAATCATTCTCAATACAGAAAGTTGCAATAAGAACATCAATAGTTTTTCTGATGGTGACACCTTTTTTACGCAAAATTCTAAAATTTTCAGCGCTCTTTATTGCCAGATCCTTGTTGCAAATTGAAAAACATGGAAACTCTGTAAGGATGCTTTTTGCTTTTTGGAAATCGCTGTCATTATTAAATCCTTGAAGCACTTCCGTTAAAATAATATCGCCAAGTACAACTATTTCCGCACCAAGCAGAGAGTCAAGTTTTTCAACCTGCCAGGTATTTTTACCATTAAAAAAATCAATCAGGACAGAAGAATCTACAAAAATCATTTATCCGTTCTCATCTTATCTAAATTTCCCGTCCAGGTGAGTTTTCCGCGTAAAGCTTTTATTTTTTGCTGATTTTTAATTTGTACTAAGAGCTTTAGCGCTTCTTCAACAACTGCTTTTTTGGTTGGCAGCCCGCTAATGCTTAAGGCGCGCGCTATTAGTTCTTCATTAATAACAATATTTGTTCTCATATTATTTCCGTGTGTAAAAATTGTTCATAACATACACAAAATATTTTGCTTTTTCAAGACTTGCGGTAAACGGTTGTTGTAAAAACATTCGTTTTCTTAACGGGCAAATCATTACACTCAAAGCCGCAATGTTTCCATCAAATCATCAACCGTCTTCCATCAAACATCCTTGTTACTCCTTTCCGCTTTCCGTATTTTTGCGAACCATGATTTTACAAAACCAGAATGATACCATTGTCGCTGTAGCTACACCAGCTGGTGTCGGCGCTATTTCTATTATTCGCATAAGCGGGAAAAAATCCTTTGAAGCGATTGATACTATTTTTTCCGGCAAAATAAAAATTGCTGAAGCAAAATCTCATACAATTCATTATGGAAAAATTATTGACGAAGACGAAAATCTTATTGATGATGTTTTAGTTTTGGTTTTTCGCAAACCGCATTCATATACAGGTGAAGATAGCGTTGAGATAAGTACACACGGAAATCAATTTATTACAAAAGAAATTATTGAATTATTATTACCACATGATATCCGAATTGCGGAGCCGGGTGAATTCACCAAACGTGCGTTTTTAAACGGGAAGCTTGATCTCGCTCAAGCGGAAGCGGTTATTGAAGTGATTAATGCGAGAACAGACGTGTCACTACGCGGGGCAAGAAACCAACTTGATGGATTGCTTTCAAAAAAAATACACGAACTGAGAACTCAACTAATAGATACATCCTCCCTCGTTGAACTTGAACTAGATTTTGCCGAAGAAGATGTTGAATTTGTTTCCCACGACAAACTTCTCCTTATGATTGAAAACATTATTTCGGAAATAGATAAACTGCTAGCGACGTATTCTTTTGGTAAAGTGATTCGCGACGGAGTTAATGTCGCGTTGGTCGGCATACCCAATGTAGGCAAATCCTCATTACTTAATTATATTTTAAAAGAAGCTCGCGCAATTGTAAGTGAAATTCCCGGCACAACGCGCGATGTAATTCGTGAAGAAGTTTCAATAAACGGAATATTGTTCCGGCTATTTGATACAGCAGGAATTCGTCCATCAAAAAACGAAATAGAAATAGAGGGAGTTTTGCGAAGTAGGGAAGCAGTTAAAAATGCTGATGTTGTTCTCTTTGTAAACGATGTTCAACAAAAAATTTCTAAAGAATTACGTGAAGAGCTTCTTCAATTAACATCCGGTGAAAAAATTATTACGGTTCTTAATAAAGTGGATTTGGAAAACCTGCCCGAAAAAGAAGCCGATGTTTATATTTCCGCTTTGACAGGCTATGGTATAAATAATCTGTTTGTTAAACTTCAAGAAAAAGTTTTTAGCGGAAATTCATATTCCGAGCATTCGGCGGTTGTATCCAACCCCCGTCATTATGAAAACTTGAAAAAAGCCATTATATATTTGCAACACTCAATTAATGCTATTAAGCAAAACTTGAGTGGCGAATATATTTCCATCGATTTACGAAATGCTGAAAATTCTCTTGGAGAAATCATTGGCGAAGTTACTTCAGATGATATTTTAAACAACATATTTAGCCGATTTTGTATTGGTAAATGAAACCGTTTCACGTGGAACATTATGGAGATAATTTTTCATCCTTATAAAATTAGAAGTCTAAAGCAGAGTGATACTGAAAGAATCTGCGAGTATTTGCGGGATTTTGACATTGTAAAATATTTAGCAACAGTTCCTTTTCCTTACTTATTAGAAAACGCCGTTTCGTTTATACATTTTGCGAACGAAATGGAGATTGAAAGAAAAGAATTTCACTTTGCAATTGCAAATATTAGTGATGACAAAATGCTTGGCTTAATTGGGGTGAAAGAAATAAATTTTCAAGTTGGAACTTGTGAGATCGGTTATTGGTTGGGGAAAGAGCACCACAACAAAGGAATTATTACTCAAGCGATAAATAAAATCTCGCAGTATTGTTTTAGCGAATTCGGATTAGGTGTTATTAAAGCAATAGTTTTTGTGTCAAATATAGCCTCCGTCAAAGCGCTTGGAAAAGCGGGATTTAATAATGCGGGATTCTCTGAAAAACTATATTGCAATACTATTTTAAAAGAAAAAATGTATGAATTTCAATTGTCGAAAGAAAAATTTGTTCCACGTGAAACCGGAAAATAATTCCTCTAAAGCGGGAAAGGAAAATGGACAGAATTGAATCTAAGTTATGATGTAGTTGTTGTCGGTGCTGGTCACGCAGGAATTGAAGCGGCTTGTGCCTCTGCAAAAATGGGTTTGCAGGTTGCATTGGTTACAATGGAGAAAAAAGCCATTGGGAGAATGTCTTGCAATCCAGCAATTGGTGGAACGGCAAAGGGACATTTGGTGAGAGAGATTGATGCCCTTGGAGGGGTAATGGGAATTATTGCTGATCAAAGCGGAATTCAATTTAGAATGTTAAATCGCTCTAAAGGTCCGGCTGTTTGGTCACCGAGAAGTCAAAACGATAGAAAATTGTATTCCGAAGTCGCAATAAGGGTAATCGAATCATACGAAAAAATTAATATTATTGAAAGCTCAATCGTTGAGATTTTAGTTGAAAACAAAAAAGTTTCAGCCGTTGTTACCTCGGAGAATAAAAAAATTAACTCAAATGCTGTAGTTATTTGTTCAGGTACATTCTTAAATGGATTAATGCACACAGGTTTAAAAGCTGTCTCCGGTGGAAGATTTGGAGAGATGCCCGCAGCTGGATTGACCGAATGCTTAGTTCAACTTGGTTTTGAATCCGGAAGATTAAAAACCGGAACACCGCCCCGGTTAAATAAAAACTCTATTAATTGGGATGTGCTGGAGGTTCAGCCCGGAGATGAAAATCCCCAGCCTTTTTCTTTTAGAACCAAGATTTCCGAATTTCCTTATTTACCACAAGTAAATTGCCACATCACGTATACAGATGCTTCTGTTCACAGAGTTCTTGAAAAAGGATTTAACGAATCACCAATGTTTACCGGTTTAATAAGGGGAGTCGGTCCGCGGTATTGCCCATCAATTGAAGACAAAATTGTACGATTTAAGGACAAAGAGAGACATCATCTTTTTCTCGAACCGGAAGGGCTGGATTCCGATTTAATATATTTGAATGGATTTTCAACATCCCTGCCTACAGAAGTCCAGTTAGAAGCTCTTCATAAAATTAAAGGGCTGGAAGAAGTTGAAATGATCCGTCCCGGATATGCAGTTGAGTACGACTTTTTCCCCCCCCATCAAGTAGATTTAACACTCGAGACAAAATTAATTGAAGGGCTCTATTTTGCCGGGCAAATTAACGGGACTTCCGGATATGAAGAAGCTGCAGCACAAGGTTTGATTGCCGGTATTAACGCGTCAGCAAAAATATTACATAAAGATGAGTTGGTTTTAAAAAGAAGTGAAGCGTACATTGGCGTAATGATAGATGATTTGGTGAATAAATCTACTGAGGAACCTTACAGAATGTTTACTTCCCGGGCAGAACATCGTTTGCTTTTAAGGCAGGATAATTCTGACAGAAGATTATCTCACCACGGACACAAGTATCAACTTCTTTCAGACGAACTTCTTGAGCAGGTAAATGAAAAAAAGAAAAAGCTTTTAGTTGGAAGGGAATTGTTGGAAACAATAAGAATTCCTTCAAAAGAAATAAATTCTTTATTGGTAAAAATTGGAGAAAATGAAACAGAATCTTCCGAATTTATCGCAAAAATTGTAAAACGACCGGAATTGAGATTAAAAGATATTCTTCAGTGCAAATCGGAAAACGATTTGGCTCTGCTTGAAATAAAAAACAACAATTATCTTATTGAGCAGCTTGAAATTGAATTAAAATATGAGGGGTACATAAAACGGCAAGAAGAAGTTGTCAAAAAAGTAGAAAAATTTGAAGCACTCAACATTCCTTTAAGTTTCAATTATTTAAACTTAAATAGTTTGTCAACCGAAGGAAGAGAAAAGCTGATCAAAGTAAAACCGCGTTCAATAGGGCAGGCATCGCGAATATCGGGAGTTACTGCTTCAGATATTTCAATTTTATTGGTATATTTGCGCAAGTAATTTCAAACAATTTGGATCCGGTATGGCGACAGGAAATACTCGAGAAAAATATCTTCAACAAATCACATCTTATTATTGGGAGAACGGATATAATCCCGATTCAGCACAAATGGAACGATTGGCTTACTTTGCTAAGTTAGTTGTTGAAAAGAACGAAGTTGTTAATCTTATTTCAAGAAAAGATGTTGATTCAATTGTTGAAAATCATATCTTTATTTCATCATATATAGCAAAATATATTCCCGAGAAATGTACGCGGTTTCTTGATATCGGAACCGGTGGCGGTTTTCCCGGGATTCCGCTCGCAATTATGCGCCCCGATTTACATGGGGTCTTAATTGATTCAACCGGTAAAAAAATTGAAGCGGTTGAAGAGTTTATTGACAAATTAATGCTGAATAATGTTAAAGCAGAAAATAGCAGAGTTGAAGACCAAGAATTTATTGCTAAGTACAAAAACAGTTTTGATCTCGTTGTAAGCCGCGCAACCGAACCGTTAATTATTCTTCTTCGCTACGCACTTCCTTTAATTAAAGATAAAGGACATTTGATGGTGCTTAAAGGGGGCGATCTTACCGAAGAATTTCAAAAGGCTGAAACAAAATATAAACCACGCATAAAGAAATCAACAATTTATGATCTTCACTACAAACCGACAAATCTTAGAAATGTGAAAGAGAAAAAACTTGTTCATCTGGAAATTGAAAAATAATGTCTCAAACCAGTGATACAGAAAACCTTTTCCACGAAATTGCCGGTTTAGCGACCGAGCAGCGCAATCCCCATTCCATGGAGATTGACGCTTGTTCAACTTCTGAAATATTGAAAATTATAAATGAAGAAGACAAGCTAGTGCCTTTAGCAGTTGAACAGGAGCTTCCTTACATTGAAAAAGCTGTTGAATTAATCGTGAAAGCTTTTAAGAATGGCGGAAGGTTGCTTTATTTTGGAGCAGGAACAAGTGGAAGGCTTGGCGTTGTTGATGCTTCTGAGTGTCCACCGACTTACGGAACACCACCAGAAATGGTGCAAGGATTTATTGCCGGTGGGAAAGAAGCAATGTTTGTTTCTCAAGAAGGAGCCGAAGATCATGAAGAGAACGGTGCAGCTGATATATTGAAAGCTAAGGTAACCGAAAAAGATGTTGTATGCGGAATTGCTGCCAGCAAACGAACCCCTTATGTTGTTGGCGCGGTAAAAAAAGCTAAAGAACTTGGCGCGGCAACACTATTCGTTACATGCAATCCTCGAAATAAATTTGACATTAAAGAAGTTGATGTTGCTATTTGTCCTTATGTTGGACCTGAAGTTGTTATGGGTTCAACAAGAATGAAAAGCGGTACAGCGCAAAAATTAGTTTTAAATATGCTCACTACTGCCTCAATGATCCGCATGGGAAAAGTCTATGAAAATATGATGATAGACTTACAGATGACAAATAAAAAATTAGTTGAACGAGCAAAAAGAATTGTAATGACAATTACCGCTGTTGATTACGAAACAGCAACATCATTTCTTATAAAAGCTGAATGGCATGTTAAAACAGCGTTGGTTATGATCAAAGCAAGCGTCTCTGTTGAAGAAGCTCACAAAAGATTGGAACTCGCTGACGGATTTGTCCGTAAAGCAATTGAAATAAAACTCTAATAAGTCCTTCCAAAGATTTTCGATCCCCCCAAAATAAATATTGACTTTCTAAAAAAGATTAGTTATGTTTTCAGCGTTTGAAATATTTCAAATGTTAAAAACATTTTTATGTCTTATCGAAAAAGAGAATTGCTATGAGAAAAGTAGTTATCACACACGCTAAACGAACAGCCGTTGGATCATTCAATGGAAGTTTAAGCAGTTTTACCGCACCTCAACTCGGCAGCATAGTTATTAAAGCATTATTAAATGAATCGGGACTTGATCAAAATCTAATTGATGAAGTAATAATGGGAAATGTCTTAACTGCCGGCTTAGGTCAAGCACCCGCACGTCAAGCTGCAATATTCGCCGGACTGTCGGAAAAAACAGAATGCTTAACAATAAATAAAATGTGCGGTAGTGGTTTGAAAGCAGTTATGCTTGCTCAACAAGCAATTGCATGTGGAGATGCCGACATTGTTATTGCCGGCGGGCAAGAGAGTATGACCAACGCTCCGTATCTTTTAAAACAGGGAAGAAGCGGTTATCGATTAGGAAATTCAACAATATACGATTCCATTTTAATTGACGGATTAACTGATGTTTATAACAATGTTCATATGGGAAACTGTGCAGAATCCTGCGCGAAAGATTTTCATTTTACCCGCGAAGAACTTGATGCTTTTGCAGTTCAATCCTATAAAAAAGCGCTAACCGCAATTGAAGAAGGAAAATTCTCTGATGAGATTATAGATGTAATTTTGAAATCCAAAAGCAGCGAAACAATCTTCAACAAAGATGAAGAGCCTGGAAAAGTAAATTTCGATAAAATATCTTCGCTTAAACCTGTGTTCGATAAGAATGGTGTAGTTACAGCAGCAAACGCATCAAGTCTAAATGACGGAGCTGCAGCATTGTTAATTATATCGGAAGAAAAAGCAAAAGAACTTGGACTTACTCCATTGGTAGAAATTGTTGCACAAAGTTCCGCAGCAAAAGCTCCAATCGAATTTACAACCGCTCCGGCGGATGCTATTCAAAAAGTTTTAACAAAAGCGATGATGACAAAAGAGCAAATTGATCTTTATGAAATTAACGAAGCATTTGCAGTTGTTTCATTAGCTGTAAATAAAATTCTTGGTTTACCAAACGATAAAATTAATGTTAACGGCGGTGCAATTGCTATAGGGCATCCTATCGGTGCAAGCGGCGCACGAATTTTAACAACGCTGCTTTATGAAATGAAAAGAAGAAATTCAGAATATGGATTGGCTTCGCTTTGTATTGGCGGCGGAGAAGCTTCCGCCTTAATCGTGAAAAAATATAGTTGAGCAATATGACTGACGAAGAACGCGTTCGTAAAGAAATGATCCAACGATTCGGAGATGCTTACAAAGCCTTCGGATTAAATAAACTGATGGGACACATCGTTGCTCTTCTTATTTATTCACCTGAACCTCTTTCGCTTGACGAAATAACCAAACAGCTTGGGAGAAGCAAAGGTCCCATAAGTCAAATTGTAAGACGGCTTCGCGATAAGAAATTAATACGCAAAACGTGGTCACCGGAAAATAATAGAAAAGATTATTATGAAGTTGAGCCTGAAATTTTTGAAAACGCTTTTCGTAACAACCTAGAATTAATCAAGAACAACACGCGCATTGCAAAATTCCTTAATGAAAAAGTGAAAGAAATAAACAAAAAAAATGTTGAGGTTATTCAGCAGAGAATTACCGAGATGGAACAATTTTATATTTTTATGGAAAAACATTACCGGAATTTTTTAGCGGAATGGATTTTAGAGCGGCAAAAGCTCATTTCAAAAAACAAGGTGAAAAAAAGCAAATAATTTTTTGGTATGAACGTTTGAAATATTTCAAACGATAAAAACTTAGAAGGATAGAAAATATGAATCGGCTTCAGAATAAAGTTGCAATAATTACCGGAGGAGCGCAAGGAATCGGAAAAGCCACTGCATTAAAATTTGCAGAGGAAGGCGCTTCCATTGTTCTTTGGGATGTTAATGAAGAAAAAGGAAATGCGTTAGTTAATGAATTAAAAGCAAAAGATATAAAAGTACATTTCACAAAAGTTGATGTAACGAAAATTGATTCAACCGAAAAAGCTGCAAAAGAAGCAGTTGAAATTTTTTCAACGATCGATATTATAATTAATAACGCCGGGATTACTCGTGACGCTTCACTTGCGAAGATGACAGCAGAACAGTGGCAGCATGTTATTGATGTCAATCTTACCGGAGTTTTTAACTGCACCAAAGCGGTTATTCCATTTATGATTGAAAAAAAATATGGAAAAATCGTTAACACTTCTTCTGTTGTCGGGCTATATGGAAATTTTGGACAGACCAATTACGTTGCCACAAAAGCCGGAATTATTGGAATGACAAAAGTTTGGGCTCGCGAGCTTGGTAGAAAAGGGATCAACGTAAATGCTGTTGCCCCGGGTTTCATCGCAACCGAAATGGTTAAAACGATTCCCGAAAACATTCTAAAATCACTTGAAGAAAAAACTCCGCTAGGCAGACTTGGTTTACCTGAAGATATCGCCAACGCTTATCTTTTCTTATCAAGTGAAGAAGCAAATTTTATAAATGGAATTACATTAAGTGTCGATGGCGGTTTAATCGTCTAATTCAGTTTGGAAAAAATTATGAGAAATTCCTTAATTGTCGGTTCAGGTTCTTACGTGCCGGAAAGAATAATTCCGAATTCTTTTTTCAATGAACTATTGGGAGAAGATGTTGACACCTGGCTAACAGAGAATTTGACAATACACGAAAGAAGATGGTGTGAAGAAAATCAATCAACCGCTGATCTTGCGGTTAACGCAGCGTTGAAAGCATTGGAGTCCGCGCGCATCTCAGCCGATCAACTTGATCTTTTAATTGTTGCAACAGATACACCGGAATATATTTCTCCATCAACCGCTTCTGTCGTTCAGTATCGGATTGGAGCAAAGAAAGCGGGAACGTTTGATATTAACACGGCTTGTGCCGGATTTGTTACTGCGCTTGACACAGCAGGAAAATTTATCCAAGCAGACGAAAAATATAATTACGTTTTGGTTATAGGCGCATACGCAATGAGTAAGTATCTAGATTTAACAGATAAAAAAACCGTAACACTTTTTGCTGATGGCGCCGGAGCAGTAGTTTTAAAATCAGAAATAAATTCCGAAAGGGGATTTTTAACTGGTTCACTTTTTACCGATGGGCAATACAGCGATTGGATGGGTATCTATGCCGGCGGGACGCATATGCCCGTAACGCATGAAGTGGTAGAAAATAAAGAGCACTTACTAAAATTTGTTAAAAAATTCCCCAAAGAAATTAATCCTACGATCTGGACGAAAATGATAAAAGAATCATGCGAGAAAATAAATATTCTACCTTCACAAATCGATCATTATTTCTTTACTCAAATAAACATAAACACAATTTGGGAAACACTTGATAATCTCGGAGTTGAAAAAAGCAAAGCGCATACAATAATGGATAAATATGGCTATACCGGTTCCGCCTGTATCCCAATGGCGTTTGATGACGCGGTAAAAAAGGGAAAAGTACACAAAGGAGATCTACTCTGTTTTATGGGTTCAGGCGGTGGATTAGCTTTTGCAAATGCGATTTTTAAATATTGAGAAATAGAATGACGACTCAAAGTAAAAACGAATCAAGATCTGTAATACCAACGTACGCATGGTATGCGTTACTTCTGTTAACGTTAATTTATGTAATGAATTTCGTTGATCGCGTTTTGATTTACATTTTATTTACACCGATAAAAAAAGAATTATTGTTCAGTGACCTGCAGCTTGCTTTGCTTGGCGCTACTTCATTTGTAATTTTTTATACTCTGCTCGGCATCCCGTTCGGGAGACTTGCAGATAAAGTCTCACGAAGAAAATTAATAGCATTCGGTTTAACTGTGTGGAGTATTTTTTCGGGATTAACAGGTTTTGCTTCAGGCTTTTGGACAATTTTTATTTGTAGAATGATGGTTGGAATTGGCGAAGCAACATTAGGTCCGGCGGCTTTATCACTACTTAGCGATTACTTTCCTTCAAAAATGAGAGCGACAGTGCAGGCAATATTTTCTTCCGGAATTGCAATTGGTACCGGCGTTGCATTTTTCTTTGGCGGATGGATCAGTGATGCGCTTAGCTGGCGATATGCATTTTATTTTTTAGGTTTTCCGGGATTGATCTTTGTCATTTTTGTCTTGCTTCTAAAAGAACCGGAAAGAGGAATTAGTGATGCCCCTAAAGAACATCAGAAAAAAAATTGGAAACTTCTTTTTCAAAACGTCCCGTTAAGATATATTTTAGTTGGCTACGCATTTTTCGCAGTTTCAGCTAACAGCGTTTCTATTTGGATTCCGACATTTTTAGTAAGAACTCAGAAAATGGCAATATCTGAAATCGGTTTGCTGATCGGCATCGGAACGTTAATCGGTGGACTTCCGGGAACAATTCTCGGCGGATGGTTTGCGGATAAATTCAAAGCAAAACGAATTGGCGGAAGGTTACAATTCACAAGCATCATAGCTTTTTTATGTATTCCTGTTTGGCTGATTTTATTGAACACTTCAATACTTTTCTTACAAATAATTTGTATTACCATTCTTCTAGCGCTAACTTTATCCTGGCTTGGTCCGGCTGCGGCTGATGTAAATGATATTGCCGGTCCATATCTACGCGGCTTAGCTGTTGGTTTATATTTCTTTACGGTCAATGTAATCGGTTATGGAATCGCACCTCCGATCTTCGGGAAAATAAATGATCTTTTACAAGTTACTTCAAATCCGGAAATGATGAAAATAACGTTATTGCTGGCTCCGCTTGCTGCGCTTACAGCCGGAATAATACTTTATAAGGCAAGTAAAAGTCTGGAGCAAAAAATATGATGCAAACAGATTGGATTGCTAAATGGGCTTACTATACGCCTAACAAATTATTTCTGTGTGAATACAATAGAAATTTGGAATGGACGTTTCTTCAGTTTAACCAACGAACGAATGCGTTGGCGAATTATCTCACTAAAGAAGTTGGAATAAAAGAAGGTGAAAGAATCGCCGTTTATTCAAAGAATCGCGCAGAATATGTTCTACTGTTTTTAGCATGTATTAAATGTGGAGCAATATTGGTTCCGTTAAATTTCCGTTTAACTCCACGCGAACTTGATATTTTATTAAAAGATGCAGAACCGAAAATATTTTTTTATGAAGAGGAATATTCCGAACAGATCAAAGAACTTCAAACGCTAAAAAATATTCAGGTTCAAAAGAAAATTGAAACCATAACTTCTTTTTTAATGGATGAAGCAAACGAAAAAGATTTTTCTCCCTCAAGAAATTTTACAAATGATGATTTAGTGATGATCCTTTACACGGCTGGTACAACCGGACTTTCAAAAGGTGTGATAGTAAATCATCAAATGCTCTTTTGGAACGCAATCAACACAGGCTTGCGACTTGATTTAAACTCGCAAGATCACACTCAAAGTTATGCGCCGTTTTTTCATACCGGCGGATGGAATGTTTTATTTACTCCGTTCTTATTTCACGGCGGTTCACACACGCTGCTGCAAAATTTTGATGCAGAATTAATTTTGAGATTAATGGAAAAAGAACAGACAACAATTCTTTTCGGTGTTCCCACAATGCTGCAGATGATGTCCGACCTAGAATACTTTAAACAAGTTGATCTTTCTTCTGTACGTTATGCAATTGTCGGTGGCGCTCCAATGCCGATTCCTTTAATAAATATCTGGCATCAAAAAGGAGTTTACATCCGGCAAGGTTACGGTTTAACGGAAGTTGGTCCAAATTGTTTTTCGCTTCATCAAGACGATGCGATCAGAAAAAAAGGTTCAATCGGTTTTCCGAACTTTTATGTTGAACCTAAAATTGTAAATGAAAAAGGAATTGAATGCGGCAACAATGAAGTTGGAGAATTATGGATGAAATCTCCCGTTGTTACTCCCGGTTATTGGAGAAAAGAAAAAGAATCATCGGAAGCAATTACAGATGGTTTTTTCCATACCGGTGATTTGGTAAAACGTGACGACGACGGATATTACTTTGTTGTCGACCGCAAAAAAAATATGTTCATCAGCGGCGGAGAAAATGTCTATCCCGCCGAAATAGAAAAATTTCTATACACAAACAACCAAATAAAAGAAGTGGCTGTAATTGGCATTCCCGATGAAAAATGGGGCGAGGTTGGCAAAGCATTTATCGTTTTAAATAGTAAAAACTCTTTGGATGAAAATGCTGTGCTTGATTATTGCAAAGGAAATTTGGCGAAATATAAAATCCCGAAGTATGTTCAATTTCTTGACACTCTTCCGAAAACGGAAGCCGGGAAAATTGACAAAAAGAAATTGTTGAAAATTTATCAACAAACAAAAACAAACTAACATCAATAAAAGGAGTTCGTATGAAAAAGTCTCTCTTGCTTTTGTTCTTTTCTTTCTCAGTTCTTTTCACATCTTGTAAAAAAGATGACACCACAACCGCCCCTGTAACGCCGACCGATCCCATTGTCGGTGTCTGGGTTTCCGATGGCGCAAATGTTGCCTATGGATTAAAACTCGCTCCGTTCAAAGTGAAAAAAATTGTAGCTACGTTTAACGAAAACAAATCTTATACGGTTGTTCAAACAGACAGCGCGAACGTGAACACAACTTTTACCGGAACATACACAAATACTGAAACCTCCCACAGCGATACTTTGTCAACTTCGATTACGAAAGGCGTAAAGATTTATAACATCGTGGCTAATCAGGCAACTCCAGCAACAGTTACGGCAACCGGTATTTATGCTATCAGTTCTACAAATATGTCTTACGAAGTTATTCAAACTTCACCGGTGTTAACCGGCGTTAATCCTCCAACCGCAGGTGTTGGTTTTGGCAGTACGACAATCTATGGCGTTAAATACGCTATTTATGTTCAAAAGTATGTTAAACAATAAGTAATTTTTTTCTTAATCATAATCTTTCTCTTAATCATTCCTTCAGTGGATTAAGATTAAGATTATGATTAAGATTTTTTAGGAGACAGAAAAAATGAAATTCAAACTGCTTCTCTTTTTTATGTGCATACTCTTTGCGGTTCCAAATAGTAACGGACAGGATACACAAGTAAAAAAAATTCCAGATGCCAAAGCGCCGGAATTCAAATTTATCGGATATTGGTTCAGCCGCGGAACCGCTTCTAATATCGCCCCGACAAATGAATTGCTGCGCGGGCAAATTATTGGTCGCTTATTCGGACCAAACACAACCAACACTTCTGCTAAAACTTCTTCATATTTTGAACAGCGGTTTGTTCCAATGTTTATTTATACCCCGCAAATTCTTGATGGTGTAGCAACGTTCCGGAGTTTATTTAAAATTGACATGACCTGGGGCGATGCGGCATACGGCGTTGGCGGAAATAATGGCGGCGGAATAAATGCCGGACAAGTAAACTTGCAAACGCTTCTTGCAAACGTTGATATAAAACCGAAAAATGCAGATTGGAATGTTGTTGTCGGTTTGCAAAGAATGTTCGACAACGTTCGCGATCCAAATCAAACTACAGTAAGCACGTACCAAAATAGTTCATACAAACTTTCATTTTGGGGAACGCAGGCTGTGGGTATTAGTGTTTTTGGAAATATAAATGAAACCACTCAAGCGCGCTTCGGCTATTTTCAACTTTATGAAAATATAATTCAAGAAAATGATGATGTTGCGTTATGGATGTTTGATATCGAATCGCGCGTTTATCCTTTACTTGAAGTTGGAGCCGACGCATGGTTCGTTTGGGACAGAGGTAAAAACTCCGGAGGAATTTCTGTCCTCGGACAAGGCTTAAACAGTGGGCTTGCTCAATATAACGGCGCTGTACGGCTTGGCTTCCCATCGCAAAAATATGAAGCGAATATTTTATGGCTTGGTGCTCACTCGGCTTACAACCGTGAATTTCTTGCCGGAAGATGGTGGGCTGATGCATACGTAATTGCAAATCTCGGAACAGTAGATACGATTAGTGACAATTCATCTGCAAAGAAATATGCTGATATTTTCGGTGTTGCTACAAATGCTTCGGCAGCATATAAATATGGGATGACTGCAAACGATAAAGTTTCCGTTGAAGCTCTTTACACCACCGGAGATGAAAATGGAGCGAGCGACAAAAAAATTAATTCTGTTATCACGGGAAATGTTTGGGGTTCGCCCACTGGAATTTACAGTTCGCATAAAGCATTATTGCTTTTCCCCGATCCTCAAGTTGTGAATAGATATTATTCAGCGGTTCACGATATATCAAATATGGGAATGGGAGTTACAGCCGGATTTTTATCTTTTTCAAAAGATTTAATCCCGAATAAATTCAGTGGGAAACTTGGTTTTGCAACCGCAATTTCAAACGTTACTCCGAAGGGCGGTTCTTCTTATATCGGTTCAGAAGTTAACGTGGAATTTAAATACAACATCAAAGTTTTTCTTACGCTTGGTTTAAGCGCAGGTTATTTGCAGTTAGGTGATTTTTATAAATCTCCTTCCGTTAAGTACACCAGCAATTCCGAAAAACCGAAAGATCCGTTTGTAATTTTTACTTCACTTAGCTGGTTAATGTTTTAGGAGAAACCCATGAAAAAATTATTTGGATTATTACTTATGGCTGCTTTTGTGTTTAACGGATGTTCGGGATTTCTTTATACGAAAATGTCTCCTTTGGAATTTTCTGATTTCGATTACGGATTTCCGACAAAAAAAGTTTTATCAAATCCCTCCATCTCTTTTATTGATGAGGGACATGGAAAACAAACGATTGTTCTTGTTCACGGACTTGCAAGCAACGCCGGTTTTTGGCGATACAATATTTCCGAACTTGCCAAACAATATCGCGTCATCGCAGTTGATTTACCAGGTTACGGAAAATCGCAAAAAGATTATTATCTCTACAACATGAGTTTCTTTGCCGATCAGATAAAACGGTTAGTTGATGAATTAAAGATTGACAAATTTATTTATGTCGGGCATTCGATGGGAGGACAAGTTGGAATTAATTTCGCTATGCGCTTTCCGGATCGGTTGGAAAAATTAGTTTTGGCTTCTCCCGCCGGTTTTGAAGAATTTGAACAAGGTGAAGGCGATTGGCTCCGAAGTGTTATGACCGTTTCAGGAGTGAAAAAAACTTCCGAAGAAGGAATTAGAAGAAATCTTGCCATGAACTTTTATAAGTGGTCGGATAAATGGGAGTGGATGGTTGAAGAGCGTGTCCGAATGGCAAAAGCAAAAGAGTTTGATGATTTTTCTTACGCAGTTGTTCGCAGCGTAAACGGCATGCTTGATGAGCCGACATGGGATAAGCTCAATAAAGTTTCTGTTCCAACGTTAGTTATTTTTGGAAAATACGATGGTTTAATTCCAAATCCTTATTTAAACCCAGGCAGAACATCCGATGTTTTTGATTCAGGTGCAAAGACAATTCCAAATTGCACGTTACACCAAATGGATAATTGCGGACACATGTTGCAGATTGAAAAGCAGGAAGAATTCAACGAAACAGTTTTAGATTTTCTTAAAAAATAATTTTAGATAAAGCGGCAAACTTCAAATAAGTTTGCCGCTTTATTTCTTACCAAATTCTCATTTGTTTTTTAGATATAAAAAATTTTTGTTGATATACGTTTTTAGGAAGATTACTTCAGATGTTTTTTCTTCAGGGTCTCTTATTAAAATTGATTAATTTTACAGAGGAAAGATTTATAAATATCTTTCTTTTAAAAAGTTATGATCAACAAAAACAGAAAGGTTTAAAATGAAAACTACAAAAGAAAACCTGCATGAAGCTTTTGCCGGCGAAAGCCAAGCGAACCAAAAATACCGCGCCTTTGCTAAGAAAGCTGAACGCGACGGATTTCCAAACATCGCTAAATTGTTCAACACCGCCGCGGAAGCAGAGCGAATTCACGCCGAAGGACATTTTAGTTCGCTGGATGGGATTGGCTCTACAACGGAAAATTTAAAAGCCGCAATTGCCGGTGAGACATATGAGTTCACGGAAATGTATCCACCGATGTTAGCGCTGGCAGAAGCTGAAAATCATAAAGCAAAAAGAATGTTCGGCTATGCGGTTAAAGCTGAAAAGATTCACGCGGAGTTGTACCAAATAGCTTTAGAAGCGGCAGAACAAGGAAAAGATTTAGAAGTATCAGATATTTACTTGTGTCCGGTTTGCGGTCATATTGAATTTGGAAAGTCGACAGAAAATTGCCCAACGTGTGGCGCGCTTCCATCAAAATTTGTAAAACTGTAAAATCAGTTAAATGAATTAAGGAAATTGGCAAGAATATTTGTAGAGTAGAAAAACGCCTAACAGCATGGATGAATGATTTTCACTCAATCATATAACCATTCATCTCATATTATTGGGTTCTGGTTTACCATGTTATGTTTCAGTTTTTTCTATCGCTTGCTCAGAAATCAATTTCCCTTCTTTTATTCGAATTATTCGTTGAGTTAAACGACTCAAAACATTTTCTTGATGAGAAATACATATGAGCGTAATTCCTTTTTCGGAATTGATCTTTTTAAGTAACAACAATAAATTTAACTGCGACTCAACATCTTGAGCGGAAAACGGTTCATCCAAGATTAAAATTTCCGGTTCAACAGCAAGCAGTCGCGCTAATGCTACACGCTGTCTTTGTCCGCCGCTTAATTGCAGACAATATTTTTCAAGAGCATTCTCATTAATATTTACATCCGATAACAAGCCATGCAATCGCTCTTTATTAGTAAAAGACTTTCCATTCTTCTGTTGTAAAGCTTCAACAAGAATATCTTTTACTTTTCTGAAAGGATTGACAATCTCTTCGGAATTCTGAAATAAAAGTTGAATGTGATTGGGGGCCGGTTGTTTCGTTTTTGAAAAAGAATTTAATATTTCACCTGATGTTGGTTCATAAATTCCCACCAATATTTTTGCAAGCGTAGTTTTTCCACCACCAGATGGACCGGCAATGCCAACTATTTCGCCGCATTTCACCTCGAAGGAAATATTTTCTAATATTTTCTTTTCGTTCTTCTTTCCAACAAAAGAATTTTTTTTGATGGAATAAGAAATGTCTTTAACGATTAATAACGGTTTCACTGTTTAACTGCTTATACGCGTTGAGAAAATTTTTAATTGATCCTGATTCTACATCGAAAAAATCTTTGAATGAAACAAATTCCGAAAGATTTCCGCCATCTAAATAAGAAATAAAATCGGTAAAATTTTCAGCGAAAGATAAATCTTGCGTAATAACCAGTATAGCGGCATTGTTTTGAAGTACAAATTTTTTCAGCCGCTCCTTTGTTAAAAAAATAGTCTCGTTATCAATTCCGGAAGTTGGTTCGTCAAGAAGAAGAAATTTCGGCTTTTTTAATAATGCAAGAATGAGGGCGATTCTTTGCGCCATTCCTCCGCTAACTTCATACGGATAAAGCTGAAATATTTTTGTGGGTTCGGGAAGATTAAAAAAATCAAATTCCTTTTTAATTTCATTTTCTTCAAAAGAATAGAGGTTAAAGTAATACCCAATTTTTTTTAGCGGATCAAAAGAGTTTACCGGGTCTTGTAACACATATTGAATTTTCGCCTTACGGAATTCCGCCAATCTGTTTTGCGAAAGTAATAATAAATCCACTCCTTCAAATTCAACTGAACCTTCACTTGAAAAAACATTTTCATCTAAAAGATTCGTAACCGATTTTAATAACGTTGACTTCCCTTCCCCGTTTTTGCCAAGGATTGTATAAATATTTTGCTCCTCCATGGCAAAGGCAACATTTCGCAAAAGAATTCTCTTGCCGGCTTGCTCAAACAAGCAAACGGACTTTATATTTATTTGTATCATTAATCACTTAATATTTTGTTTATTAATTTACAAAATAATAATTTGGTAAAAATAGTTTCAGTAAATTTGCGAGGAAAAAATGTTTAGTACCCGGAAAAATAGTTACCTATATTTTTTAGTCCTGTTATCAATTTTTGTCGGCTGCAAAAGAACCCCAACCGATAATAACACTCAAGTTGTTATCGCAATTCCTTCCGATGTAGAGAGGATCAATCCTCTTTTTTCTTATAGCGTCAATGAAGCAAACATAAGCGAACTTATATTTTTATCTCTCGTTAAACATTCATGGGATTATAAAACCGGTGACATAAAAACCGAATCCATGCTTGCAGATTCATGGGAATGGAATGGCGATTCAAGCGCAATAACTCTTGAACTTCGTAATGATGTTCAATGGTCCGACGGTGTACCGCTCACTATTGAAGATGTTATCTTTTCATTCGATGTTTACTCAGACCCGGTTGTTGAAAGTTATTTGTACGGCTCATTTAAATGTTTTTATACTGATAACGATAATCATATTATTGCAGAAAAAACGTTCGAGAAATTATCTGAAAGGAAATTACAAATTACTTTTGCGCCCGGTTCGTCTCCCTCATTATTTAATCTTGATTTTCCAATCGTTCCAAAACACATATTTGATAAAATGCCGCGTAAAGAAATTGCTACGGCAAAAGAAAATTTCGCGCCGGTAACAAGCGGTCCATTCACACTTGAAAAATGGGAAAAGAATCAAGCGATCATATTAAAAGAAAACCCTAAATCTTTTTTACACAAAGATGGAAATGTTAAACGAATCATTTTTAAGGTGATTCCGGGTTACAATGCCCGATTAACTCAATTAAAAAATGGTGAAGTTGATTTAGCAGAATATTTAAAACCCGAAGATGTGAGCGGACTAAAAAACACCGGCTCTTTAGTTGTTGCTTCTCTTAAAGGAAGAGAGTATGATTATCTCGGCTGGAACAATCTCGATCCAGGCCAATTTAAAAAGAACCGGAATATTGTGCCTAACAAATTGTTTGGTTCCGAAAAAATCAGACAGGCACTTTCGATGGCGATAAATAGAAATGAAATTCTTAGCGAGTATTTGCACGGCTATGGAGAGCTTGCCAACAGTCCGATTTCTCCAATATTTAAGAATGCAATTGATGAAAAACTAATGCCGTATGCATTCGATTTGGCAAAAGCAAAAACTCTTCTTGCCGAAGAAGGCTGGATTGATAAAGACCGTAACGGTATTCTGGAAAAAAACGGAGAGGAATTTAAATTTATTTTAACTATTTCATCAAATAATCCACGCAGGATTTTCGCATCAACACTAATTAAAAATACTTTCAAGCAACTCGGTATTGACATGAAAATTGAACAACTTGAACTCGGAATGTTAATTGACCGGATAAATAATAAAAGTGTTGATGCTTGGATGGCGAGTTGGATCATCCCCATTCCGCTGGATTTAAAATTTTCATGGTATTCACATCTTGCAACAACTCCGATGAACTTTCCTTCATACCAAAACAAAGAGTTGGACGCGCTGTTGGATAAACTTGAAACAAAAATTTCATGGCAGCAGAAAAATGAAATCTATAAAAACATAGAAGCTCTTCTCTATCGCGATCAGCCTGTAACTTTTCTTTATTGGATAGACAATATTGTTGCGTATAACAAAAAAATAAAAAACATTGAAATCACTCCTCTCGGCACAGTTCATCATTGCTGGTTGTGGCAGTAAACGTATGATTCCATGAAAGCTTCTCAACTGTTTTTATCTCTTATAAAAAGATTAACAACTTCTGTTATTGTTTTACTTTTGACGGTCAGTTTTCTTTTTGTTTTGGTAAGGATTGCCCCCGGCGATCCAAGTCAAAAATTTCTTTCGCCGAGTTTAAGTCCTCAATTAATTGAAAAAGTAAAAAAAACATTTCAGTTGGATAAACAGATTCACGAACAGTATGTAAGTTTTTTGAAAAATGCGCTCACCGGTGATTTCGGAGTTTCCTATTCTTTTCATCGTCCGGTGAATGAAGTGATTGCAGAAGCTCTTCCTTTCACAATTCTCTTCTCATTGTCCGCATTCGTTTTGCAATTGATTGGCGGATTGCTGTTTGCTGTTTTGGCTTTTCGTTATCACAAAAAATTGTGGGATAAATTTCTTTCACATGGAAGTATGCTTTTGTATGCGGTTCCATCGTTTGTAAGCGGATTGTTTTTCATTTATGTTTTTTCCGTTCAGCTAAAAATATTTCCTTCATCGGGAATCAGAACAGTAGGAATACTTGAGAATAATTATTTTCCCCTTCTTTTTGATTATGCACAACATCTCTTTCTTCCGGTACTTGTTTTATCACTAACAGGTTTGCCGGTATATTTCAAATATTTTAGAGAACATTTTGAAGAGAGTCAGAATAAACTTTTCATAATTTACCTCCGGGCAAACGGAGTTTCTGAAAGGAGAATTCTTTTAAGCCATATTATTCCCAACTCGCTTAATTCCATTATTGCCTACGCGGGCGTTGATCTGGGAATTTTATTCAGCGGCGCATTAATTACTGAGATGATTTTTAGTTTGCCTGGAATGGGACGCCTGGCGGTTGGTGCAATCTTGCAGCGTGATTATCCGTTGATCATCGGTTGTACGTTAACCGTGGGAACACTAATAATACTCACAAGTTTACTTGCAGATTTAATCCGCTTGAAAATTGATAAGCGCTTGGTAAAAGGACTTATAAATTGAAAAGAATTCATTTTTCCATATATCATTTTTTCTTTTTTTTATTACTAATAACGATTGGTTTTCGCTTGCCGTTATTAGAAAATACGGCGATGCTGTTTATTTCTTATTTAGCTTTGTTTGTAGCAGATTATCGAACTGCTTTCGGTCAATTATCATTAAGCATGGCAGATTATTTTATTTCTTTATTATTGATCATCGCAATTCCGGTTTTTCTTTTTCTAAAAAAAGACATAGTGTTCTCTCCAAAAACTTTTTCTTTCTCTCATTATGCCTTGGCGGTTATTCTTTACGCTTTCGTCTTTGCGCCGGTAATAACTAATGATAATATTGATTTTCAAAAAAACATTTCGGTTACAAGACTTCTCCCTCCTTTAAGTTCAATTCATGTTTTGCATTTAAATAACAACCCGGTAAAGTCAGGGCGCTTAAATAATTTTCTTTCGCTCAAAAACAGCGTTGTAAAAAACTCGTTTGATGAAAAAATTATTTTTTTCGATAGTTTACAAATCACTCAAAGCGGCGTTATCTATTTTCAAAATGAATTACGAAACAGTTTACCCCTTTCATCAATCGAAATGCTGGATGGAAAACCCAACATCTCGGATAGATTTTTTCTTCTCGGAAGCGATGAATTCGGAAGAGATATTTTTACCAGATTAGTTTATGGTACAAGAATTTCACTCTTGATAGGATTCTGCGCAGTCATCCTTTCATTAATTATTGGCGTCGCGCTTGGATTTTTAGCAGGCTTCTCCGGCGGAGTTACGGATGTTTTTCTTAGCCGGCTGACCGACATGTTTTTATCATTTCCAATGATTTTTTTCATAATTCTTATTCTTGCGTTTTTTGGTAATTCGTTTTTCTCGGTAATTATTGTACTCGGATTTTCCGGCTGGATGAGTTTGTTCCGAATTGTTAAAGGCGAAATCTTGTCACTGAAAAACAAAGACTATTTTTTTACTGCACAGCAACTTGGACTCCCGGGAACAAAACTTTTATTAAAAGAAGCATTACCCGTGATTGCAATACCGGTTATCGTAAATACGGTTTTTCAGTTTGGGAATGTTGTCCTGTCGGAATCAGCGTTAAGTTTTTTGGGTCTTGGAATTGGGAATGAATTTCCTTCGTGGGGCGGTATGATAAATTCAGGACAAGAATATCTTTCGCAAGCCTGGTGGATGATTTTTTTCCCCGGTGCAGCAATAATTCTAACTCTTGTTACGGTAAATGATTTTGGCAGAAAATTAGCGAACTATTTTAATCCCCGTTTACACGAATGATCAACAGCAGATTTAATATTATCAAATTACTCGGGCAAGGACGAAGCAAAGTTTTCCTTTGTAAGGATAAATTTTTTCCCTCACAAAGACACGCAATTAAAATTCTTCCAGCACAAAGAAGCAACGAAGAAGAAAAAACTTTTTTTGATGAATATTATCTTCTAAGAAAATATTCACATCCCAATATTATTAAAGCATATGAATCGGGAACCGTTTTCGAACTTGATGCTGGAGACGAAAAGTTTGGCATTGAGAAAGGAAACCGATTTTTTATTCTTGAATATTATGACGGAAATAGTTTACTTGATGTTGACTTCAAATCTAATCCTTTATTGCTCTCTAAAGTGATCGGACAGCTTAGCTCGTTTCTGAGTTATCTTCATTTTGCAAATTATATCTACTTTGACTTAAAATTCGAGAACATTCTTTGTGCTCAAAGCGGAAACGAGATCAACATAAAAATAATTGATTTTGGTTTAACACAAAGAGCGTGCAGCCCTTTACAAAACGTTCAGCAGGGAACGGCGTACTATCTTGCCCCGGAAATTTTACAAAACAAAAAAATTGATTTCCGCGCCGACTTGTATTCACTTGGAATTCTTCTCTACCGTCTTGTTTACGGAAAATTCCCATTTACCGCAATTGATGAATTAGAAATTTATCAATCGCATTTGGAAGAAGAGTTTATATTTCCTAAATCCCCATTTTTTTCGCCGGCAGTTATCGGCAGCGTTAAACAACTTCTAAAAAAAAATCCTTCGGAAAGAATTCAATCTGCTTTACAGCTGTTACATATTTTACATCTTCCGCCTGAAGATTATTATCTCAGTTTTATCTCTGCAACACAATTCATCGGGCGTATAAATGATTTAACTGTTATTACTGAATACATCGAAAACAGAGAACGAAACGACATTCTGGTTTTACAAGGAATGCAAAACAGCGGGAAAAGTTTTTTGGCAGAAAAATTAGCTAATGATTTTCAAAATGCCGTGCTAATCAGTCGGTTACCTTCACAAAACCCTGGTTTAATACTTCATTATATCGCATCAAAAATTGTTTTTAGTTCTTTTATAAATAATGAAAAATCCGTGAAGGTTTCTGATGTCCTGAAGTTGATTTATGAAAATATAGATTTAAATATTGAGACATTAACCTCTGTGTTCGCCGAGATCAGCAAATCAAAGAAATATATTTTAATTCTGGATGATTTTAATTTGCTTGATGAAGTTGCCAAAGGAGTGCTTCTGCATATTTTTCCGGTTTTGCAAATAAATGGCTGCAAAATTATTTTACTTGAAGATCAGACAGCGGCTTCCTCTGTTGATGCGATTCCTAACAAAACAGAACACCAATTAAGTCCGCTATTGCAGGAGGATATTTCAACATTTCTTAAAGAAAATATCGCAGAATATTTTCCGCAAAAACAATTGGTGCCGCTTATCGAAAAATTTGCAGATTTATTTCCCGGAAACATTCTGCTTTTTATGAATGAACTGATTACCGACAAAATATTGATCTTTTCAAAAGAAGGTGTTTTTGTTGATGATGAGAAAGTTAAAAAAATTTCCGGCATATCTCAAAAAGCAGTCTTCAAAAAAAGAATTTCTCACTTATCGGATAAAGAAAAAGAAGTCTTGCTATTGCTTTCTTCACTTGATGTTGAGTTAAACTTTGATCAAACAAAAACGATTTTAAAAAATTTCAATGATGAAGCCGAGGAAATTCTTTTAGGTCTGTGGAAAAAAAATCTTCTTCGCAGGCAAAATCAAAATTCATTCATTCAATTTGTTTCTATCGGTTTAAAGCATTTTGTCTATTCCGGTATCATGGATAAAGTAAGGTATCACCAAAAAACTGTGTTGATTATCAGTGCTATTCCTCATTTCTCTCCGAACGAAGTGTCTCGACATTACGAATTGGCGGAAAAATATGATGACGCCTATCTCTGTTTGAAAAATGAAATTAAAAGGGCATCCGAACTCTCTGCTTTTATTTATGTAACAAAAATATTTTCGCGGCTGCTAAAACTTCCTTTGTCAATAAATTATGCGATAGAAGTGAGGAGAGAATTTCTGAAATTTTTGCAAAAAAGCGGCGATAACGAACTCGCGCTTCAAATTATTAATGAATTAGAATCCGTTTTTAAAATTCAACTTGATACTGAATTACTAACGAAAAAGGGAATTTTCCTTATTGCTTCCGGTGAAGTTGAAGCAGGAAAAAAAATGTTGATAAATCAAGTTGGAAAGATTGAAAACCCAGGTGACAGAGTCGAAATACTTCTTGAAATTGCCAATGCTAATCTTAATACAAATCTGTACAACGATGCACAGATCGTTTTGAACCAACTTCTTGAAGCCGGTGACCTTACTTACGGGCAAAAAGGAAAAGTTTTTAATATGAACGGCTTGTTGGAGCTGTATAAAAATAATAACATCGAAAAAGCGTTTTCATTTTTCATATTAGCTTTGAACGAATTTAGTAAAGCAAACCTCAAACAGCGCATTGCAAGGGTTCAAGTTAATCTGGGGAATATCTGCAGCATGAAAGGTGATTACGTTCAGGCGGAACAATATTGGAAAAGTTCGCTTGCCATTAACAATGCAATTGGCGATTTAGACCAGGAAGCTTTGCTATTGATGAATTATGGAATTTATCTTTTCGATACCGCGAATTATGAAAAAGCAAGCGATTCATATAAAAACGCAAAAAATATTTTCCAAACCATTGGAAAGAAAAATGGATTAGGATTAGCACTGTTAAATTCCGGGGAAACTCATTTAATCACCTGCGAATATTCTTCTGCCATTGAAGAATTTCTCCGGGCTTCTGATATTTTTCGCTCAACGGAGAATCAAGAAGAAGAAGCTTCGGCTTACTATTTACTGGCTAAAACTTTTGCCGTCATCGGCAATTTAGAAGAAGCTAAACGTTATACCGAGCAATATCAAAATTTTATCTCGGAAGGTAACTTAGGGGAAAAACATCTCGTGCAATTAAATTTTGTGAATGCACTTACTCGCTATTTCTTTAATTATGGTATGAATGGAGACGAACTTTTCTCTCTGTGTAATACTTTACTAGACACCGACAATAAATACGATACTGTTTTGGCATCATTAATCTATATTGACCACTGTATCGGAGAAGAAAAATTTCAACAGGCTTATGAATTTTTACTAAATGAAAAATATATCGGACTTTGTTCCGTTAATAAGATTTACATGGCTGTTCGTTTCTATTTCTTGGGTGAATTGGCAAAACATTTCCGGTTTGATAAAAAACCGTTTATAGATTATTTAACTGAAGCGTATGAAATTATAAAAGAACAAAGCATAACGGAATTTACACCTCTCATACTTGGCGCATTGGGAAAAGTATATTATGAAAGAAATCTTTTTTCAAAAGCGGAATATTTTTTTAATTTAACAGAAGGGATAATCGTCTTTTTTTCAAAAAAAATTTCTGATGATTCCTTGAGAAAAGCATATCTTGCAAAGAAAGAACGAAGAAATGTTTTACAATTTACTAAGAATTTTTAACCACTAAGCATGAACGAAAAAAAAGGGACTGTTCATTTATTTTCCGAAAAAAGAGATATTTCCCAAATTGTCTCTCAACTTAACGGCAATTCTATTGTTTATTATGATCTGTCGGCAGATAATCCAAAAGAACATGACTTATTGAAAAACGACATTGTTGTTTTTTACATAACTTCGTTGAATTCCGGAATGTTCTATAAAATTGTAGATACCAGAAAGTTCACCCCAAATCCTTTTATTTTTCTTGTTGAAAATAAAAATCCAGTTATAACAAGTACGCTGGCAAAGCTCGGGTTTAACGAAATTTATATTCTTCCGGATGAATTATTTAAATTCGTCGCATATCTAAAAGAGAAAACTGAAAGCATTTCCGGGGAAGTTGAGGATGTTTCAACATTCAATGTTAACGAACGTGATTTTGTTTTTCGATCAATTTTGGGTAAATCTCCAGGAGCAGAAAAACTTATTGCAGCAGCAAAAACAGCAGCCGAAAACGCTTCTGTAAATGTTTTGATCCTTGGTGAGACCGGCACAGGGAAAGGGATGCTTGCAAATGCAATTCATAATTACAGCAACAAAAAAAATTCCCCTTTTGTAGAAGTTACCTGCTCGGCAATTCCGGAACAACTTTTAGAATCAGAACTTTTTGGACATGAAAAAGGATCTTTTACCGATGCAAAATCACGCAAGCTTGGTTTGTTTGAGCTTGCGGATAACGGAACAATTTTTTTAGATGAAATTGGCGAACTGAGTTTAAACTTACAGGTTAAACTTTTGCGCGTGCTTGAAAAAAAAATTATCAGAAGAGTCGGCGGTACGCAAGACATCCCGATAACCGCCCGGATAATCTCTGCCACACACCGGAACTTAAACCAATTGATCAAGCAAAATCTTTTCAGAACGGATCTTTTTTACCGGTTAAATGTAATAACTATTGAGTTGGCTTCGCTGCGTGATAGACGCGATTTTATTCTCTCTCTTATTGATCTTTTTATAAAGGAATTTAGCGCTTGTTATAATAAAGGCATTAAAAAGGTTGATGATGAAACGTTAAAGTTTCTTACTTCGTATCACTGGCCCGGAAATATCAGAGAATTGCGCAATGCTTTTGAACGGGCAATTCTTTTGTGTGACGGTGATGTTTTAACCTCCAAACATTTTGAAAACAGTATCAACCGAAAAACGGGAAAAATTTCTCATCAAGAAAAACCCCCTACTCTTTTACACACAAAAAATAATCCCGGGGACATTCACTTTAGCGTTTTCTATTCCGCAACAAACCTGCAGCGGCTAACCGTTCTTTATGCACGCGAAGTAGTAAAAAAAGTTGGCGGTAATAAATCTATGGCGGCAAAAATTTTAGGAATTTCACGCCCCAGGCTTGACAGGCTGCTTGCCGGAGAAGTAATAGATTAGTTGTAACCGCTAATTGCTTGTAACGTTACATGTGTAATACTACCGTACTGCACCCACAAAAGCAAGAGAAAATTCAGTAAAAAAGAGTAGAGAACAATTAAGCGACATTTTTATAATTATTTAGTTTATCAAATTCAGCCGGACTTAAATAACATAAAGCAGAATGAGTGTACTCAAGGTTTTAAAAAGTAATGAAATTATCGACCTCAATTTTTGCTTCTTCAAATGAACCATATTCATACGGATAAACTTTTTCTTCTTTGAACGTTCTCATAAAACGTTCAGTATCAGCATTTCCCCTGTGATTGGAATAACTTGTCGTAATGTGCTTAATCCCAAGTAACGCAGCAGCATTTTCAAACTTTTCCGATGTTGAGCTGAATATCTGCAATTTTTTTTGTTTGAGAATTTTAACCTAAAAAATGGTTTTAAAAAAGGGAAAGGCAGAGGGAATGTCTGCCTTTTAGATTTTTTCAGAGAGAAACAAATCGGACTTTGTCTCTACTTCGTCATTAATTGGAATTAATCCTACGCTGCTGCCGGTGCTGGTGGCGCCGGTTGACGAGTGCCAAGCTCTCTATCAAGCATAAAAATGCCGTAACTGTTATCGCCGATCATTTTAAGATCATCAATAATTTTTGTTACGTTTGCTTCTTCTTCAACCTGCTCGGTAACAAACCACTGTAAGAAATTATTGGTTGCGTGGTCTTTTAATTCAAGGCTCAAATTGACTAACTCATCAATGCTTGCAGTGATGAATTGTTCGTGCGTGTAAGTATCTTCAAAAACATCAAGCACGGATTTCCAATCGCTTTTTGGGGGTTCAATTGAAGCAAGGATTGCTCTTCCACCTTTTTGAATTACATACGCATAAAACTTCATAGCATGGAGATGTTCTTCGTCGGCTTGAATTTTCATCCAGGCTGCCATTCCGGTTAAGTTCTTGCTTTCAAAATATGAAGACATTGAAAGGTACAAGTAGGATGAAAAAAATTCTTTGTTGATCTGAGCGTTTAATGCTTTTTCTATTTTTTCATTGATCATAAAAACCTCTTAATTAAAGTTAAAATTAGTGGTGGTAAACTAAGAAAAATTGACTTGAGCAACAAGATTAAGCTCACAAATCAATCGTGTGTGTTTGGATTTTTTCCACATAGCGGTAAATTTAGACAAGCAAATTTTCATTAAATGAATTGAGAAAATTATGAGTCTAAACGAATTACAAAAAGTTATAAGACAAAGTGCAAACAAACAACACGCTATAATTCTTCAACGGTTCTTTAAAACCGGTTCAGGCGAATATGGAGAAGGCGACATCTTTCACGGAATCAAAGTTCCCGTTCAGAGAACAATTGCAAATCAATTTCATCATCTTCCTCTCAACGATCTGCACATCTTGCTGAGATCAAAATACCACGAGGAACGATTGATCGCACTTTTGATTTTAGTGTTAAAATTTAAACACGCTGATGAATCTGTTCGCGAAAAACTATTTAATTTTTATTTGAAAAATTCAGATAGAATAAACAATTGGGATTTAGTCGATCTTTCAGCAGATAAAATCGTTGGTGCATATTTAATCGATAAAGACAAATCGCATTTATTCAAGCTGGCAAAATCCTCCGATCTTTGGGAGCGAAGAATTTCGGTGATCTCGACTTTTTATTTTATCAAAAACGGAATTTTTGAAATCACTTTTCAAATTGCAGAAATTTTATTAAATGATAAACATGATTTAATCCACAAAGCTGTTGGCTGGATGCTTCGTGAAATCGGAAAACGGGACTTAGAACCTGAAGAAGAATTTTTGAAACTCCATTACAAAAAAATGCCGCGAACTATGCTTCGCTACGCAATTGAAAAATTTCCCGAAGCAAAACGCCAAGCGTATTTGAAAGGAACCATCTTATGAAAAAGCAATTGACGAACACGCTTTTTTTCTTATTCATTTTATTCGCTTTTGCCTATCCGCAGAAGAAAGAGATTAATGTTCTCTATCAATATTCGGTTATAAATGCTCTTTCCGCAGGTGTGTACGATGGTGGTTTGACCATAAAAAAATTAAAAAAACTCGGCAATTTTGGACTTGGCACTTTCAACAATATTGATGGCGAAATGGTAGTGCTTGATGGGAAAATTTATCAAGTGAAAACCGACGGAACTCCGATTGAAGCAGATAAAAAATTACTTTCTCCTTTTGCAGTTGTTACATTTTTTAAGAGCGATAAAACTATTGAATTGAAAACTCCACAAACACTTCAGCAAATAAAAGAAATAATTGATGAGGCTGTTCCATCAGCAAATTATTTATACGCAGTAAAAATTTCCGGCGAATTTCAGAAAGTAAAAACACGGAGCGTCCCCAAACAACAGCAACCCTTTCCCAATTTAACTTCGGTAATTAAAAATCAAGTTACGTTTGAAAAAGAAACCGTTAAAGGAACTGTAATCGGATTTAAAATGCCTGAGTTTATTGATGGCGTAAATGTGAAGAATTTTCACTTTCATTTTCTTTCAGACGATAAAAACTTTGGCGGACATTTGCTTGATCTTGTTCTTGATAAAGGGAAAATTGAAATCGGGATCATCAAAGAATTTCGCTGTCAACTTCCTTCAACAGAAAACTATACTAAAACGAAATTCGTAAAAGAAGAAAGTTATCTTCAAAATAAATGAGTTCGAGAAATAATTAACTTAACTAATCGTGTAAGAGGTCATCTTGGTAATTAAAAACGAAACGCGTAAATCTATTTTTGCCTTACTGTTTATTGTTTCCGGTGCTGCCGGACTGATTTACCAAATTGTCTGGTTTAAATATCTCGGCTTATTTCTTGGCAACACAACCCATGCGCAGATGATCGTGCTGGCAACTTTTCTCGGCGGATTGGCGGCGGGAAATTATGTTATCGGAAAAAGAGCAGATGCATTAAAAAATCCTGCAAGATTTTATTCCTTTCTCGAAATCGGCATCGGGTTGTATTGTTTACTTTATCCCCTGCTTAGTGTTGGTTTGGGAGAGTTGTTTTTAAAAACAGCCGGAAACTATTCTATCAACAGCGGGTCTTTTCTTTTTTATTTCTTCCGCTTTCTGCTTGCAGCTTTTCTGTTGTTCATTCCGACATTTGCGATGGGAGGAACGCTGCCTGCATTAAGCAAATTTTTTGTTGATGATCTAAAATTTGCGCGGCGCGATACTGCCGTTCTTTATTTTCTCAATTCATTTGGCGCGGTGATCGGCGTGCTTTTCGCCGGTTTCGTTTTAATAAAACAATTCGGTTTACCTACAACAATATACGCAGCTGCTGCGGTCAACTTATTTATCGGTCTGATTGGATTATTTGCTTCATTAAAATTTAAACCCGATGAAACACTGAACGAAGTTTTTCTCAACTCATCCGAACAAAAAGAAATTGAAATTACAAAAACAACCATGTTTTTTGTTTTAGCCATTGCCGGAAGTTCTGGACTTGCAGCGCTTTTATATGAAATGGTTTGGGTTCGCTTGTTAGTAAATATCCTTGGGTCATCAACTTATGCGTTTTCGTTGATGCTGATGGCGTTTATTAGCGGTATTTCAATCGGAAGTTTTCTTGTTTCACTTAAATTTATCCGAAGATTTGATAAAGTAAAAGTTGTTATTTTCTGCCAGGGCATGATCGCACTTGGAACAATGGCTGCGCTTCCTTTTTATGAAAGACTCCCTTTTTACCTATGGAAAATTTCCTCCTATTTTGTGCGGAACGAATCAACTTTCCCGATTTTTCTAACGCTGCAATTTTTTATCTGTTTTGTAATGCTAATTACACCGACAATTTTTATGGGGATGAGCCTTCCCGTAATTGTTGAAATATTTTCTGCATCTCAAAAGAAGATCGGCGTATCAATCGGAAAAGTTTTTTCGATCAACACTCTCGGAACTGTGCTTGGCGCTCTGTTGAGCGGACTGTTTTTTATTCCCGCATTCGGTATCAAACATACCTTCGAGATAGGAATAGCAATAAATATTGGTATGGCTCTACTGCTTTTACTATCCTACCATAAAATAAAATTCGTTTCTAAAGCGGCATTTTCGTCTGCTGCCGTTCTTATCTTTTTAGCGTTTGTTTTGTTCATCCCTTCGTGGAATACGACACTGATGGTAAGCGGCATTTTCAGAGAGTTTGATCTCGCTCCACCGGCAACGTACAGCGATTTTCAAAAACATTATTCAGGAAGAAAGATATTATTTTACAAGGAAGGAGTTGGCGCCAATGTGGGCGTTGCACAGTTGAATGATTCTCTGCATACAAAAGTACTGATGATCAACGGCAAACCGGATGCAAGCAATTCCGGAGATATGAACACACAGGTATTGCTCGGACAAATCCCGATGATGCTTCATCAGAATGCAAAAAATATTTTTGTCGTAGGATTCGGAAGCGGCGTCACAATCGGTTCGGTTTTAACTCATGAAATTAACAAAGTAACCTGTGCGGAAATTTCTTCCGAAGTAATTGAAGCAGGCAATTTGTTTGCCCCGGAAAACGGAAACTGCCTTGCAGATAAACGGTTGAGCATTGTTCTTGAAGACGCACTGACTTATCTGAAGCTGGCAAAAATTAATTTTGATGTTATCATTTCTGAACCTTCAAATCCTTGGATTGCAGGAATAGGAAATCTTTTTTCAAAGGAATATTTCGAACGCTGCAAAACAAAACTTACTAGTGACGGCTTAATGGTGCAATGGTTTCATACGTATGAATTGAGCGACGATATTATGAAATTGATCCTTCATACTTTTAAAGTCGTATTTCCTTACGCGCAGCTTTGGAATTCTCAGCAAGGCGATATCATCATGGTCGGTTCAAAAAAGCCAATCAACTTAAATGCCAAACAACTTGAACAAAAATTTCAACTTGAAAAAGTTAAAAATGATTTTAACAAAATTAAAATTGAGAACATCTTTACGTTTCTTTCATGTGAGGCTTTTTCCGATGAAGGTTTTTACAGGATTTCAGGTAATCCAACCGTTAATTCAGAGCTTCATCCCCGCCTTGAGTTTGAAGCGCCGGAAGCATTTTATCGTAAACAGTTCTCGACTTTAACTTACCGGAATGATGAACGGTACAAACCAACTACGAATCATTTAATGATAAGCAGCTATCTACGATCGCACGAACCGACAATTGCTGAATTAACTTCTGCATTGGTTTTTCACTATAACGAGACAAACAATTACCGGTTGAGTTACGGTATTGCAAAAGCTTTGCGTGAAAAAAATCCTGGTGATTACCATACTGCAATAACTTTAATAAATTCCGAGGAAAAGCTTGGCTTACATAAACTTCGGCTAAGTGAGTTGGAAAAACTTTGCCGTCAATTTCCCGATTCTCCTTCTGTTGTGCAAAATTACTCTTATGACAAAATTACTGAGGCGCTTTATGCCGTCTCATTTCTAAAATATTATCCGATTGATGCATACGTAAAAGAAATATTGAGAACTACAAAGAAAGATTCCGTCTCGCAGATTAAAGCCTATGCAAATCTTGCGAATATGTATCTGGAAAACAGCCAACCGCAGCAAGCATATGAAATGGCTGAGCAAGTTTCTCGTTTGTTAGACGGAAACAAAAATTTAGGTAAGCTTATTCCACTTGATGATTTTTGTTACACTTATTCGGCGGCAAGCACTTATACCTTGCATTACAGAACGGCTATTGAATATCTAATGGGTTTAACAATGATTAATCGTGAGCATCCTAAAAAAGAAATGCTCGGAAGAATGATTGAGTGGAGAATGAAAAATTAATTTTCTGAAGTTTTGATTTATGTTATCGTTTCGAAATATTTTGTGTTTTTAATATCTGCCGCTATCCTGAAATCGCGGCAGATATAAACGGAATTCGTTGGATTAAAAAATAACTTGGTTATTTTTTTTCTTTATCTAATTCAAATTTAAAGGGCATTACAACCCACACGGCTACCGGGTTACCACCTTTCAGCGCGGGAGTAAATGTATATTTCATAGCGGCTTCTATTGCAGATTGATTAAAAATATCATTATCTGATTTTATAACAACGACTCTTTTGGGTTCTCCTTTTTTGCCAATAAGCACTTTAACAAAAACTCTTCCTTCAATTCCATTTTTTTTAGCCTCTTCCGGGTAAACGGGATTTATTTGATTAACCATATCCGGCATTTTATCAACTTCAATATATTTATTCATAGCCGGATCCTCTTCGCTCTGATCATAGGGCATAGGATCGAGTTCATCATACTTTAGCAATCTGGCTTCCCCCTTTTTTTCAACTTCAAGTTTAAAAGCCACCGGGAGAATAACCCAAACTTTAACAGCTTTGTTATTCAACATTGCCGGAGAAAACTTAGCTTTTTTTGCAGCTTCAAGTGCGGAATTATCAAGTATGTCTTTAACACCTTGTTCAATTTTTGCTTTTTCAACATTCCCTTTTTCGCTAATTAAAAGTTTCAAATAGACCGTCCCTTCAATTCCAGCAAGCTTTGCAAGTTTAGGATATGCTGGTTTTAACTGAGACTTTAAAGCGGGCGCTTTATCAACTTCTATGAAACCGGATTCATCCGGCTTCTGCAATTTTGCCCCTTCTTTCTGTTGAGCAATCAGTCCGAGAAAAGTGATGAGCATAAGCGATAGAACTAATTTCATTTTCATTTTTAACCTCACATAGTTGATTTAACTATAATTTGTTTTGTTCTTAGATAAGCGCCCGTAACTTCTACCGTCGGTAAAGCATTCATGAGAAGTTCGAGCTTTTCGTTCTGTTGCTTGACTTCGTGCGTTAAGTCGGCAAACTGAGTTTTGTAATCTTCCGATCTTGAGTAGAAAAAGATTGTCAAGATCAGAAGTATCGCGGTGAAAGCATAAGTAACCGCGTTAAAAACTTTTCTGTTTATAAAGGTATTTGTTTGTCTTTCGTTCAACTGCCCGATTGAGCGGAGAATTTTCTCATCAAGTTTGCGGGGAAATTCTTCCATTGTATTGGTCAAGGTACTTTTAAGCGTGTTTAACTTTTTAAAATATTCACGTCCTTCTATATCTTGTGAGAGCAACGTAAATAAGATTGGCTCCTTTCCCTTCTCAAGCTCACCGTCAAAATAGAGATCAATCATCGTCTCCAGTTCTTTTCTATTCATAGTTACCTCTCATTCAAAATGACTTTGGATAATTTAGCAATCAGCCTCTGTCGTGTTTTGTACAATCTGCTTTTAACAAGATTCTCATCAATTTTCATTACTTCAGAAATTTCTTTATAAGAAAGATTCCCGTATTCTTTTAAAAGAAAAACATCACGCTGTTCAACTTCTAATTTATTAAGTTCGTTCATAATCAATTCATGCAGTTCTTTCAATTCCAATGCTTCCTCAAGATTTACGGAAGAATCAATCTCAATTTCATCCGTATCCAGCACATTGAATTGGTCCACGCGTATTTTTTTCATTCTGTAATAAGTATAGATCGCGTTGCGCGTAGTAGTAAATAGCCAAACATCAACGCGTTCGGAGTTCCGTATGCTATTTATGTTTTCAAAAAACTTTTCAAAAACATTTTGAATAATATCTTCGCACATCATCGTATCGCCGAGCATTTTACGCGCATAGTTATAGAGCTTAGTTTTATGCTGATTGTAGATCAGCGTAAACTCAACGATATTTTTTGTTACTTCACTCAAAAATTGTTTTTCTTTTATGTAAAGATGCTTTAAAAGAAGAAATGTTGCCAAAAGAATGAAAATTTTTTTAGGAGAAGAAAGAAGGGTTAATAATTCCCCCAAAACAAAAAAGCCGCAGATTACTCCGCGGCTTTTGTTTCAGAAATCAAGAAAAAGAATTACGCTATGGTTACTTCTTTTGTAAGATAAACATCTTGAACTAAGTTCACGATTTTAATTCCTTCAGCTATTGGGCGCTGGAATGCTTTTCTTCCAAGGATCAATCCCATACCGCCGGCACGTTTGTTAATAACCGCAGTTTTGCAAGCCTCGGCAAAATCATTTTCACCGGAAGCGCCGCCGCTGTTAATTAATCCTGCTCTGCCCATGTAATTGTTCATCACCTGGTAGCGGGTTAAATCGATAGGGTTATCGGTAGTCAATTCAGAGTAAACGCGTTTATCAGTTTTTCCGTAAGAAACACCGCCGGTATTTAACGCGTTGTAACCGCCGTTATTTTCAGGAAGTTTTTGTTTGATAATATCGGCTTGAATTGTTACGCCGAGATGATTTGCTTGTCCGGTTAAATCAGCCGAAACATGATAATCTTTATCGCTCTTGAATTTAGGATTGCGCAAGTAACACCAGAGAATTGTTGCCAATCCTAATTCATGCGCATACTGAAACGCTTCACTTACTTCCATAATTTGTCTTGTACTTTCATCCGAACCAAAATAAATTGTTGCGCCAACTGCTGCCGCGCCCATATCATAAGCTTGTTCAACTCCTGCAAACATTACCTGATCAAATTTGTTTGGATAGGTGAGGAGTTCGTTATGATTAATTTTTACAATGAACGGAATTTTGTGCGCGTATTTTCTTGAAACTATACCAAGCACACCCAATGTTGAAGCCACTGCGTTACAGCCGCCTTCAATAGCTAATTTAACAATGTTTTCAGGATCGAAAAAATCTGGATTCTTTGCGAAGGAAGCTCCTGCTGAATGTTCAATTCCTTGATCTACCGGTAATATTGAAACATAACCGGTTCCTGCAAGTCTGCCTGAATGGAAAATCCATTGAAGATTTTTCATAACATTGATGTTTCTGTCGCTCGGACTAAAAATTCTATCTACGAAATCCGGTCCGGGTAAATGTAATTTGTCTTTTGATACTTTAGCCGTGTAATTTAAGAGAGAGTCGGCTTCTTTACCAAGTAATTCTTGAATTTTGTTAATCATTGTAGCTCCATTTTTCTTTTATAAATTGTACAGTTCAAAAATAACTTGAAAAGAAATGAATTCAAACAGAACGGCTCTAGGAATGAGGAATAAAGGAAAGAAAATTCATAGAAATTGAATGCTTCCCCACAATCTATTATGAAATTATGGCAAAGAAAAAGTCGTTCATATTAGTGAACTGCTTTGAAGTTTAAATTTATATAAAAATAACTGGGGTATTCACTTCTTTCCAGCTATACTATTAGTTATAATTTCATGATTGTTATTATAGTGTTGAGTTTTATATTTTGGACATTCAAAGTCTACTGCCGACCCTATATCTATTATGTGTTTTAGGCGTTGTTGATCTATTGTAAACATATCTCAAGGACTATTTTTTTCTGGTAATCTCACAACTACAATAAAACAGAATTACTGGACAGTTATGAATACCCCAGAAAACTATATTCTCGGACACGCTCATAGACTGTCCGCGTACCAAGTTTAAATTATTTCAGAAGCTTTATTTCACACTAACCTGGAAATTGAATATTTTTCCGATACTATGTAGAAAAAAAAGAATTATTACCGGTATGCTTTCGTAATAATCTCGCCACTCATCTATAAAACCAAAGAATAGTGTAAGGATAAATAAAAACAGGGGAACCTGTAAGCTACATTTAATGAATACGGGTTTTTCGGACCACTTATAGAATAAAAGGAAAAGAAAAACTACAAGTGAAAATATTACCAGCGCCACATCTGCGGAATGTAACAGGTTTGTGAATAAAATCAGATTATGATCAATAAGATGGAATTCAATAGAACTACCCGGATTATTGAGATAAACCACATAAAGCAATAATCTTAGTCCTACATAAATTATAACTTGGGCAATTAATACTCTTTTAAAAATTCTATCTTGCTGTTTTAATTGATACAAGTAGTAAAAATAATATACTCCAATCAGCAATACAGTGGTTTCTTTATTGAGAGTTGCAAGTGAAAATATTATTAAATATTCTTTCCATCGTTGTTTAATCATCAATACAAGACACAGAGTGAATAAAAATAATGTTGGGAAATCATAAACAAATAAAGAATATTTATTTAAAGCAGGTAAAAGCAGCAAGGAGATTATTACGATTGAATCTATAAATATTTTATTTGAAGTAAAGATTAGAGAAATCAAATATTTTTGTGAAAATGCAAATCCAACAAGAGCGAAATACATTAACAATAATCCAAATAAATATTCTAAAATAAATTCCGGTTCCCATTTAAGGTACTTTAGAATGATAACAAAAAGATTTTGCTTATAAGAAAATTGTGCGGGTTGTCCGGGGTAAAAATGTTTTATTTTTTTTTCAATGATGCGCTTTGTTAATACATTATCAGATAAAAATACCGATATGAAATTGTCATGATTCACAAATTCGGTTAGGGCGCTTTTTACTTTGATAGGTGTAGCGCTGCTGATAATTCTTATCATTGATGGGGTTAGTGTTCTTGTAACGAAAGGTTTAAAAGCCTTTCCATATACCATATCAACATACATCGCCCGGCTCAATCCATTGAGGTGAACTGAGGAAATAAAAATTAACAGTATTATAGCAGGAATAGTGAAAAAGAATATATTTCTGACAATTTTATAAATAATCTTATTATTCATCTGTTTATGTTTTGTTAAAATTTTTGTTTCGCGAACATAATGATTCCCTTGTGCGTTTTATCTATCATAAATGTTTATACTATGAGACCGGTTTGAGAATATAGTTCCCATCCATCAATCTGAAAGCAAATCTGAGGCATGCAGTTGTGTTTTCTTTTTCTAATGAAGGATATTGTTTTAATATTTCCTCTTCGGTTTCTTTGGCAGATAAAAATTCAAGTATTGTTTGAACAGTAATTCTTTTACCTCTTACTTGTCGGGTTTCTATCGCAAATTTTTTCATCTAAAGTAATCCTATCAAAAATATACTTCATTTTTTGGCTACTTTTAATTTCTACAAATACAAAAAGAAAATTTGGGGTATTTAAAAATAATTTATTCTAATGCTCGTAGAAAACGCGGTTCTTCAAGCGTGAGCATTAAAGAAATTCTGTGTGTGTCTGGCAAACGGTCGTCTGCCGACATATTAAACCGGGCGAAGGAATAATCTATATTCAGTTTTGGCAATTTAATTCCGGCTCCAAAAGTAAATTGTTTTACATCATTATAACCGGCGCGGATCGCAAAAAGATTTTTATAACTGTATTCCATTCCAAAGTGCGGATCAAAGCTAACCGGACCAATATTAAATTGCGATGCAAAGCGGCGGTTCTCGAATCGAATATCGAGATCAACAGCGGGAAGAATTTTTCCACCGAAAAAATCAAGTTGATATGCCGCGCCTACTTTTGCGGTCGGAGTGATCAATTCATTTCTTCCCGTACTCCAAGCAACAAATGTTGTGGTAATGTCTTGAACATTGGCGCCGAGCATTAAATTTTCCATCGGTGAATAATATGCGCCGACATCAAAACCAATTCCGAACGCCGTATATTCTGCAATGGAGCGCGAAAGAATTTTTACGTTGGCGCCGAGATAAAGATCATCCGTTACTCTTTTTGCGCCCGTTAAATAGAACGCCCAATCCTGGTTGCTGAATTCTGTTATTAAGTCGTAGTTCAATCTATCACTATTGATGTCTAAAATTCCGTCTCCGTTTGCATCGTACAATGCTTTTCGCGTATCGGGAATTCCATCAACGCCAAGGCGCATAATGCTTAATCCGAAGGTATAATCTTTTCCATAAGGAAGCGCGACAGCGGCGTAATTATAATTAACAAGGTTTCCGTAACGCTCATCATGCATTAAAGCGATTTGCGGATAGTTAAGTTTTGCAAGTCCCGCGGGATTGTAGTACCCCGCAGTAACGTCATTGGCAATAGCAACAAATGCGCCGCCCATACCAAGCGGTCTTCCGCCGATTCCTATTGAAAGAAATTCTCCCGCATATTTACCAACCACGGTTTGCGCTTGAAGCGAAGTTAAAACGAAAAGAAGCAATAACAATAATCTCTTAACCATTAATTCTCCAAAAAAGGATTTGAAAATCTAAAACTAAAATTTGTAAATGGCAGATAAAAAACAAGTGAAACCTTTAGGTATGAATTTTTTGTCCCTAAAATAGGGTGCAAAAAATCAACATTCTCTTTTTATCACTCATCTCCGTTGTCTGATTCAGAATACTTGAAAATCTTTTCAGCAACTAATTCCGCATTCTTAAAACAATCGCCAACGGAGATTCCACCGCGGTAATTTCCGCTAAGAAAAATTCCTGGATTGTTCCATTCAAATTCATCAAAACATCTTTCATGTTCTATGTAACCGATGTTGTACTGTGGAATAGCTTTGTGCCAATAGCGGTAACTTTTATAAACCGGCTCGGCGGTAATTTTCATTATCGCTTGGAATTCTTCAATTACTGTTTTTAAAATGATCTCTTTATCAAGTTTGAAAATTTCCGCATTCCGGGAGCCGCCGATAAAGAGTGTAAACGAAGCAGTGTTTTCGGGTGCACGGTTTGGAAATAAGACTGAACTCCAAATTGCACCGAGAAAAGATTTTTTTTCTTTGGCGGGAATTAAAAATCCGAAGCCGTCTAACGGTCTTCCGATATCTACATTTTTATATCCGAGATACAAAACCATCACCGGCGGATGATAAATTGCATCTAGATGATTTGCCAAATTGCCGTCTATATTTCGGAACAAAGATGAAGCGACATAAGCCGGAAGGGTTGAGAGCAGAATGTCGCACTCAATCGTTTTGTCAAACCCGGCATTATGATATGAAACGGTAAATCCTTTTTCATTACTAACTACTGAATTAATTTCTGCAAACAAAACAACCCGTTCGCCTAATTTTTTTGCAATTGTTTTTGGAAGGCTCTGCATTCCATTTACAAACGAAAACATTCTTGCATCTTGTTTGGACTGTTCTTTTCGTTTTTTTCTATCTTTAATACTGCGGATTGTTCCTACGATCAAGCCGCCGTATTTTTCTTCCAGTTCATAAAGTTTTGGGAAAGCGGAGGCAACACTTAGGTCTTCCGGATTTCCGGCGTAAACTCCGGCAACAAACGGATTGATTGCATAGTCGAGAAACTCTTCTCCTAATCTTCGTTTAACAAATTGTGCGATGCTTTGGTAATAACCGTCGTCTGAACGTGAAATAAAAGGCTCGGCAAAGAGCCGCATTTTTGCTTTTGCAGAAAATAATTTTGTTTTTAAAAATGCAATTGGACTCATGGGGAGTTGATACAATTCTCCATTACGGAGAATGTATCTTTTATTTCCTTCTTCATTTGCATAAACCATTTCATCGGATAAGCCGATATCGTTTACGACTTCTTTAATAATTGGAACGGTTTCCAATCCGGAATTTGGTCCGCGGTCAAACAAATATCCGTCCTCCAAAACGCTTTCCATAGCGCCGCCGGTTTCTTTGTTTTTTTCTAGTACCGTAATGTCGAATCCCTTTTTCTTTAGCAGCCATGCAGTAGTTAAACCGGAAACCCCTGCACCGAGAACAACAATTTTTTTATTCATACGAGATATTTTCTAAATTGAGTGAAACGAAATTTATAGACAATTTTAATTGCCGAAAAAAAATTAATATTTTAGTTGAACTACACAAATATTTTTCGGAAGTTAGAGTAAACATTTGAAGTTCTTTTTCAAATTTATTAAATAAATAGATATTTATTGCATTCTTCACAGTGCAGAGATTTTCACCTAAGGTTGGAAGAGAAATGAAACAAGAACAAAACAACATCCAGGACAAGTGGGTGACTCACTTTGAAAAATCCGGTGGTCTCTCATCTCCGGGTTTTGAAGAAACCATGCGGTATTTTGAACATTTTACACGCGATTCTCATTTCGCAAAAATGATCACGCTTGGATTTTCTCCGCAAGGACGACCGATGCGGTGTATGATCGTTTCAAACAATCGCGAATTTACTGCTCCAAAAGCCCGCGACTCTGGCAAGCTTATCGTCCTCATTCAAAATGGGATCCACGCTGGAGAAATTGAAGGCAAAGATGCAACCATGCTTTTACTCCGCGAAATTCTTATCACTAAAGAAAAAGAACATCTGCTAAAAAATTTAATTCTTCTTGTTCTTCCAATCTTTAATGTTGACGGACACGAGCGCATCTCCGAATTTAATCGCCCCAATCAAAATGGTCCTACCGAAATGGGCTGGCGCACTACATCGCTGAATTATAATTTGAACCGGGATTATATGAAGGGCGATGCCCCGGAGATGAAAATTTTTCTTCGCTTTTTTAACGACTGGCTACCCGATTTTATCATAGACAATCACACAACCGATGGAGCTGATTATCAATATCATATTTCCTACGGGTTAGAAACAAACCAGAATATCAGTAAAGAAACGGCGGATTTTCTAAAAGAAAAATTTATTCCGCATCTTACTAAAAAAGTAACATCTAAAGGATTTCTTGTTTCCCCTTATCTTGAATTTAAAGACAATAAATTAGAAAACGGTATTGTGCTTGAGCCTTCGCTTCCGCGGTTCTCTGCAGGTTATGCAGCATTGCATAATAGAATTTGTCTCCTTGTAGAAACCCACAGTCTTAAACCGTTTGAAAACCGTGTGCATTCAACAAAAGCAATGAACGAAGTTACTTTGGAATATCTCAACGATAATCACCTTACTATTCTTGCAATGAATCTTCGCGCAGATAAAAACACGGTTGATCATTATTACGGAAACAACGAACCGTTTCCGATCAGTTTTTCTCTTACGGATGAAAGTGAACCGTTTTTATTCAAAGGGTTTGAGATGCTTGAAGAAGAAAGCGAAATTACAGGCTCTAAAGTTACGCGCTATACAGACATTCCTGTTGAGTTTGAAGTCCCCTTGTATAATAAAGCTGAGATCACTGAATTTTGTGATGTTCCCGAAGCATATTTAATTCCAAAGGAATTGCACTTTGTCGTTTATCTTTTAAAGTTGCATAAAATTTATGTTGAACAGCTTTATCAGCCGCATGTTTTGCATGTAGAACGGATGCGTTTCAAAAACGTAAAATTCTCTGCCTCCTCCTACGAAGGAAGACAAAT
This sequence comes from Ignavibacteriaceae bacterium, assembly GCA_023229425.1. Taxonomy (GTDB): domain Bacteria; phylum Bacteroidota; class Ignavibacteria; order Ignavibacteriales; family Ignavibacteriaceae; genus UBA1563. Next base: position 226,772 of record JALNZG010000002.1, on the reverse strand, counting down.
GATAAATTTCGATTTAATAAAGTGGCGGGAAAAAAAGAGAATTCCCGAAGGAAGTTTTGTCGTAAGGTCAAATCAGCAGTCTCTCCGTGTAATAGTCAATTTATTAGAACCCACGGCTCCCGATTCTTTAGCCAAATGGGGTTTCTTCAATATGTTTTTAGAACGGAAAGAATATATCGAACCATACGTAATGGAGCCGTATGCAAAAAAAATGCTGACGGAGAATGAACGATACCGTAAAGATTTTTATAATAAATTAGAGACCGATGAAGCTTTTAAAAATAATCCGAAACTTAGATTAGACTTTTTTTACAAGCGTTCTCCATTTTTTGATAAGAACGAAAAAATTTATCCGATAATAAAATCGTTTGATAAAATTAGAACGAACAGATCAATGGATGAGAATTATACGGAATAAAGCCTAACTTGGACGAACCAGAACCGGGTAGTTAGAGATCAAAGAATGATTGAATGTTTGTGGGGATGAATGAACATCAATTAATTTGAAGTTTAATGCATTCAACTCATTCATGCAATCAAGTTATTTTATCCAAAAAAATCTTGTCATTCTAAGATGTGATGCTGCAGCGTCACTACTGCTAACTCTTTAAACCGTTCTTGAATATTTCGCTTTATCTTCTTTGCGTTCAAGGTAACCGTCAAAATTCATTGCAATGTTGCGGATGAGAAGTCTGCCCATTTCGCTCACTACAATTTTATTGTTTTCAATTGTAAGTAGTTCATCTGTAATCATTTCTTGCAAGTTTGCTAATCCTGAAGAAAAATATTCTTTGAAATTTATTTTGAATTTCTCTTCCACCGTTTTCATATCAAGTTCAAAATTGCACATCAATTTCATAATCACATGACGGCGAAGCAGATCGTCATTATTGAGATAATAGCCTTTAGCAACAGGTAAAGATTCGTTATCAAGCGCGGCAAAATATTCTTTTTCTGTTTTTAAATTTTGCGCGTAAACCCGTTGAAGCTGGCTAATGCCCGTTATACCGAATGAATATAAATCTGTTCCTGAGCGCGTGCTGTATCCTTGAAAATTTCTGTGTAATTTTTTTTCTTTCATGGCAACGGCAAGTTCGTCATCCGGCTTGGCAAAATGATCCATTCCTAGAAATACATATCCGGCGCTTGTGAGTTTTTCAATGGTCATTTTTAGAATTTCTAATTTTTCTTCCGCGGGCGGTAAATCTTCCGGGTGAATTAACGCCATGTGTTTTTTCATCCACGGAACATGCGCATAATTGAACACCGCAATTCTGTTTGGAGAAATATCAATTATTTTTTCTACGGTTTCTTCAAAGGTTTTTAGTGTCTGGAACGGAAGCCCATAAATTAAATCAAGATTGATGCTGTGATAACCAAGTTCGCGAATCCAGGCAACAGTTTGTCTTGTAATATCTTCCGGCTGTACGCGGTTGGTTGCAATTTGCACTTTTTCGTTAAAGTCCTGCACGCCCATACTGATGCGGTTGAAACTGTTGTTCCGTAGCGCGGCAAGATGTTCTTTTGTTAATCCGCGCGGATCAATTTCACAGCCATTTTCGGAGTCATCATAAAATTGAAATGATTGGCGTATGTAGGAAGCGAGGTCATTTATTTCGTCGGGATTTAAGTGTGTCGGCGTTCCGCCACCCCAATGAAGCTGCGTGACTTTACGGTTAACGTTAAGAAAACTACGAAGCAAATCTATTTCTTTTTTTACATACTTTATATAATCTTGTATGCGGTCACGGTTGCGGGTGATAATCATATTACAGCCGCAGAAATAACAAAGCGTATCGCAATACGGCAGATGAAAGTAAAGGGAAAGATCGGGAAGATTTTCGCCGTAATTCGTCTTTACAATTTCATCCAAAAACTTTTCCGAATTAAAGGTTTCGTTAAACTGCGGTGCGGTCGGGTAGCTTGTGTAACGCGGACCGGGTTTGTCATATTTTTTAAATTTTGTTAAATCAAAGTTGAACATAATCGCTCCATTTAAAAAGTTGGGACGCAGATTTTCTAAGATCGATTATAATTTATTATGATCTTAAAGTATCATAATAAAATCTTAATAAATCTGCGTCCAATTGTCTTTATAAAATTATTTTTTAGAATCTTTGCGGTGAAAGATTAGGCTTTCTTCTTTTACAATACGCACAAGTGCTTTTGCATTTTCCGGATTCACATCAGGTAAAATACCGTGACCAAGATTAAAAATGTGTCCGCTTCCTCTTCCAAATGATGCCAAAACTTTTTTTGCTTCTTCGCGGATTTTCTTTTCATCGGCGTACAAAACAGTCGGATCAAGGTTGCCTTGCAGCGCAACACGCTTTCCAATTTTTTTCCGTACAGCATTCAAATCCATTGTCCAGTCAAGTCCGATAACATCAGCGCCGCATTTTGAAAGTTTTTTCAATTTATAATGGACACCTTTGGCGAAGACGATTACCGGTTCATCTTTTCGTTTCAGTTCTGAAATAATTTGTGAGATATAATTGAGCGAGAATTCCTGGAAATCTTTCGGTGCAAGGATTCCGCCCCAAGTATCAAAAATTTGAACAGCGTTTGCACCCGCTTCAATCTTAGCTGAAAGATAAATTGCAACCGCTTTAGCAATTTTATCAAGAAGGGAATGAGCAAGCTTTGGATTGTTAAAAATCAATTTTTTAATTTCCGAAAAATTCTTTGAACCTCTTCCTTCAACCATGTAAGTTAAAAGCGTAAAAGGAGAACCGGCAAATCCGATGAGCGGCACTCTTCCATTTAATTCCTTTTTTGCTAACGATACTGCTTCGAGCACATATTTCAAATCTTTCACCGGATCAATTTCCTTTAACATTCTTGCATCTTCTTCATTACGTATCGGATGATGAAAGATGGGTCCTTTTCCTTCATGCATTTCGAGATGCATTCCCATCGCTTCGGGAATAACGAGAATGTCGGAAAAAATTATTGCCGCATCAACGCCAATTATATCAACCGGTTGTATTGTTACTTCAGCAGCAAGTTCGGGAGTTTTGCACATCGTAAGAAAATCCGCTTTCTCACGCACCGCGCGGTACTGTGGTAAATATCTTCCGGCTTGACGCATAATCCAAATCGGTGTACGTTCAACTTTTTCTTTTTTACATGCACGTAAGAAGAGATCGTTTTTAAGTTTCATTATTTGGCTTTCTTTTTTTTAAAACATATTTAATGACTTTTTTTTCCGGTGGGCGCTGGGGCTTCGGTTGCGGCTGATTCTTTGGTCGCGGTGTAGTACAATATTTTTCAATACTTGCAATCGCATGCGTAACCGCAAATTTTTTCGGAACGACATCAACTCTTACTCTTGTTTTTTCTATGGCATCTTTTGTCGTTGGTCCAATTGCCGCAATCTTGCTTTTCCTGAAAAACTCTGCGGGATTACTTATTTCCAACAACGCTAAAAAATTCTGATACGTTGATGGGCTTGTGAAGAGATACCAATCAATTTTGCTGGTTTTTATTTTTTCAATCTCATCGGCGACGGATTCTTTTTTCGGAATTTGAATATCATAAACGGCAACCGTTTTAACGGTAGCGCCGAACCTTTTCAGACCTTCGCGAAATTCATCCCTTCCGATAGCAGAGCGGGGAAGAAGAACAATTTTATTTTCAAGCGGTTCGATAGAGAATAATTTTAATAAACCAAGCGCGCTAAAATCTTCAGGAACCAGATCAACCTTTATTTGATTCTCCAAACAGATTGCCGCGGTTTTTTTCCCTACGCAAGCAACCTTCATTTTATCAAAATTGATCTCCAGATTTTTTTCTTTTATCAATTGAACGAAATACTTAATTGCATTTGCCGATTGAAAAACCAAATAATCAATTTTGTTTTCTTCCAGAATATTTTTAAGCTTAGCTGAAGCATCTATCTGGACAACCTCTAAAGCAGGAAAACTTATGAGATTTGCTCCAACATTCTTAAAAAAATTCACTGTTTCTTGAGACTGCTCTTCAGCTCTCGTTAGAACGATTGTTTTGTTTTTTAATGGTTTCATATTTATTTGAGCCTTACAGATTGATACACTTCATCTAATATTTTTTTTGCTCCCGCTTTTAACAAATCCTTTGCAAGTGATTTCCCAAGTTTTTCCGGTTCGCGTTTTGTTCCTTTAACTTTTTTTCTGAAAGTGAGCGAACCGTCAATGGAACCAACGATGGCATCAAGATAAAGTCCGTTTGATTTTACTTCGGCGAAAGCTCCAATTGGAACCTGGCAGCCGCCTTCCAACGCTTTTAGTAAAGCACGTTCTGCTAAAACCGCTTGATACGTTGCTTCGTGGTGAAGAGCTGCTAAGAGTTCTTCTGCAAAAATATTGTCTTCGTGAATTTCAATTCCAAGCGCGCCTTGTCCGACCGCTGGTAGCATCTCTTCTTTATTGATATAAGAAGAAATATGTTTTTTCAACCCGAGCCGTTCAACTCCGGCGCGTGCAAGAATAATAGCATCCCAATTAGATTCAAGAAATTTCTGAATGCGCGTGGGAACATTTCCACGAAGTTCAACAATCTTAACGTCAGGGCGAAGATGCAGCAACTGCGATCTTCTCCTCAATGAACCTGTTGCAACAACCGCTCCTTCTTTCAAGTTCCAAATGGTCGTTCCTTTTTTTCGCGCGATCAAAACGTCTTCAACATCATGACGCTTGGTAACAACTGCAAGTTTTAACCCGGGGGGAATTTCTGTCTGCAAATCTTTTAAACTATGAACGGCGATATCAACCTCGCGGTTCAGCAACGCTACTTCAAGTTCTTTGGTGAATAAACCTTTGTCGCCGATCTTTGAAAGCGCGACATCAAGAATTTTATCACCCTTTGTTTTTATAAGTTTTATTTCGACAGCAATGTGCTTGTGCGCTTTTTCCAATTCACGTTTAATAAATTTCGCCTGCCAGAGAGCAAGGTCGCTTCCGCGTGAACCGATGATAAGTTTTTGTTTCAAATTATATTTCCAATTCGTTAAAAAGAAATTTAATTACTTTTCAATATTTTATTCCCGAACCAACTACCGAACTTATTCCCGAACCGATTACCGAACTATCGTCTCTTTTAAAGTCTAAATCTGCCAACGATTTCTTTTATTCCTTAAAATTATTGTTGTTATCAATTCCAAACAGATCACGGACAAGCGCAATTTTTGTAGCGGTTTCCGTTGAGTTTGTTCCCTGTTCTGCAACTTTGCGCAGTTCAGTTGTGGGATGATGCAAAAGTTTGTTGATGATCCGCTTGGTAACTAATTCTAATTTTTCTTGATCTTCTTTTGTAAATTTATTTTTATATCCTTCAACTTCGGCAAGACGGATCTCTTCATAATAATCGCGGAGTGATTTTATTGTTGGTGCAACTTCAAGCGAATTATACCATCCGAAAAAGTTGATCAACTCTTCCATAATTATGTTTTGCACTTTTGGAATTTCATCTTTCCGCTTTTTCATGTTGTGTTCAACAATAATGTTCAGCGAATCAATATCGTTATAAAAAACATTATCAATATTTCTCGCCTCGGGATCAATATCGCGCGGAAGAGCAATATCCATCAGCACGGTAGCTGTGTTGCCCCGTTTTTTCATCATCGTTTTAATCTCTTCTTTTGTAAGAATTAAGTTAGGCGATGAAGTAGCGCTGATAATAATGTCAAAGTCTGCTAAATGTTCTTTGAACCTTTCAAACGGAAGAATTTGCGCATCAATCTCTGTTGCAATTTGTTCTGCTTTTTCAATAGTCCTGTTTGTGATGGAAAGTTTGCCGATGTGTTTATCGTGCAAATGCTGTGCGGCAATTTTTCCCGTTTCTCCCATACCGATAACAAGCGCAGATTTTTTAGAAAGATTTGAAAAGATTTTTTCTATCAACTGCACTGCGGCGTAACTAACAGTTATAGCGCCGTCGCTGATCGTGGTTTCTGTTTTTGCCCGCTTGCCGACCCGGATTGCCGAGTCGAAAACTCTGTTCACCAAAAAACCGGCAAACTGTTTTTCCTGCGCAAGTTGGAACGATTCTTTTACTTGCCCGAGAATTTGATTGTCGCCTATGAGCATCGAATCAATTCCGGCAATCACTTTAAAAAGATGATTCAGCGCGCTGCACGCAAAGAATTTTTGAAAATGTTCGTCGGTTAAATTTGTAATTGCTTTTTTTTCAACAAGAAACTTTTCTAATTCCAAATAACTTGTTCCGGCTTCTTTCGGAATGCCGTACAACTCCGTACGGTTACAAGTTGAAATGATAAACCCTTCAGAAAAATATTTTTCCTTTAGTTCATCAATAAAAACTCTTGTTTCTTCGGTACTAAGATGCACTGCTTCCCGCAGCGAAACCGGGGCGGTATGATGATTAATTGATATCGCCAGCAGGTTCATAAAACGTAATTACTCTTATTCTTCATTTGAATTTTGTCAATGGTCATTGGTGAATAATGATTAATAAAACGTGTGGAAACTTTTTGCAAGAAAATTGGTTACAATGGTTGAAAAAATTGCCAACCCGAAACCGACAATGGAAAAAATAACAACTTTCTTCCCTTGTAACTTTCCGGTGATTTTAGCGGTAATCCCGATGCCGTACAACAGCCAAACTAAAAATGTTGCTACTAATTTCGGATCAAAGTATGAGAAATTTGGAAAAGCTCTCGGCAGCCAGATAACTCCAATCGCTATTGCAACACTGAGCAGAACAAATCCGATAATTGCAGAGTAAAAACTCAGCTTTTCTAAAATTTCCAAATTCGGCAGCCGCTCAAAGATCAATCCGAATTTATTCAGTTTCAAATCTTTATAAAGCATCAAATATAAAAATCCATACACCGCAGAAATAGTAATTCCGGCGTAACCAAGCAGTGCATGCAGAACATGAATGCCGAGTAAATTACTCCGCAACACTTCTTTTACTTCAAACAAATCAACAATAAATATTGATGAAATGACTTGAAAGATTAGAGAAATGACGATGATGAATAGTCCGGTTCCCCGAATATCTGTAACCAATTCCAAAATGAAATAAGAAAAACTTACCGAAAAAGCGAGTACGGTAAAAATCTCAAAAACATTTGTTATCGGCGGATGGTTAAAGGCTACGGTTCTCGCAATCAAATAGAAGGTATGAAATACCAACGTAAGAAAAAGAAATAATCTTTTAATATTTGAAAGCCTTCTTTCATCTCTCTGGAAATCATAAAGATAGATGGCGAAAGAAGCAAGATAAAATAAGGGAAGAAGAATGTTGGAAACATCAACCGCATTTTTCATAAGCATTTTTCATAATTTTTTGTTGTAAAGTTATTGAAACTTAGCGCTGTAAACAATGAAAAAATTAGTAAGTTTGTAAACGAAAATAGGACTATCACAAAGGATATAAAATGAATTACTTGGTTTTGTTACGACACGGAGAATCGCAATGGAATTTAGAAAACCGGTTTACCGGCTGGGTTGACGTTGATGTTTCCGCTAAAGGGGAACAAGAAGCAAAAGAAGCCGGAGAGTTATTAAAAGAGAAGAAATTTACATTTGATTTTCTCTACACCTCCGTCCTTAAACGTGCAATTCATACTGCCGAACTTGCTAGCGAAACCGCAGGCTTTTCCGCAATTCCGACCGAACGCGATATGGCGTTAAACGAACGGCATTACGGCGCACTGCAAGGTTTGAATAAAGCCGAAACCGCAAAAATTTATGGTGATGCGCAAGTCCATATTTGGCGCAGAAGTTACGATGTTCCGCCGCCAAGCGGTGTAACAGAATTAAATCCCGACGGCTTTACCGAAAGTTTGAAAGATACCGCCGCACGAACTATTCCTTATTATCAGCAGAAAATTGAACATCTTGTAAAAGAAGGAAAAAATGTTTGGATTGTTGCACACGGGAATAGTTTGCGCTCGCTGGTAATGTATCTTGATAACTTAACCAAAGAACAAGTACTTGAACTGAACATTCCAACCGGCAATCCGTTGGTTTATGAATTTGAAAACGGAAAAATTATCTCTAAATATTATTTGAAAAAATAACTTTGCGGCGATGCCTCGTCTTCGCTCGGCATGGGAAAAATTATGAATAAAAAATTCTTACACGGTTTTCTTTCTGATGAAGAGCTTCAACAGATCGCTTTAAAGATAAAAGAAAAAGAAGCAACCACAGCCGGAGAAATAGTTGTTTCGGTTAAAGAGAAAAAACCGTTTTTTCATAGGGGGAAATCCGTTTTTGAACATGCCGTATCAGAATTTAAAAAACGTGGTATCAAGAAAACCCGCGACCATACGGGAATTCTGATCTTCATTCTTCTTAAAGAAAGAGAATTTTATATTCTTGCCGATTCTTCCATTAATGATAAAGTTGCCGACAACACCTGGGAATTAATTAAGGATAAAATGGAGGCGAAATTCCATGAGAAAAAGTTCTGCGAAGGAATTATTAGTGCGGTTGATGAGGTTGGGACTATTTTATCCGAACACTTTCCGAGAAAAACAGACGACACTAACGAACTGCCGGACGAAGTAAATATTTCCTGATAATGAATATTCTTGTCGGCTCTAAAAATCCCGTAAAAATAGAATCCGTCCGCGAAGCATTCTCTAACTATTTCAATTCAATAGAAGTTAACGGAAGAGAAGTAGATTCAAAAGTTTCCGCACAGCCAATTAATAACGAAACATTTACCGGCGCAAAAAACCGTGCTAATGAGTTGGTTATGCTGGCTCAAAAAGAAGACCTGTCGATTGATTATTTTGTAGGAATTGAAGGAGGAATAATTGAAGAGCACTATCAATGGTTTGCATTCGGATGTATTTGCATAGTGAATAACACAGGACAAATCAGTTTCGGCACTTCCTCCCTTTTTCCACTTCCCTCTATAATTGTAACCGAGCTTTTGAATGGGAAAGAATTAGGCGAAGTGATTGACAAAATTGCTGACGATGAAAACACAAAACAAAAAGGAGGGGCAATCGGATTTTTAACAAACGGTATCATCACCAGGAAAGAACTTTATAAACAAGGGATCATCTCTGCACTCGTTCCGTTTCTTCATCCGGCACTTTATTCCAAATAAAAAACTTACATCCTTGTTCTAATCTACAATCTACTTTTATAACTTGAACAAATTCCGTATTTTTACCCCGCATCCTTAGCTCAGTTGGTAGAGCATATGACTCTTAATCATCAGGTCGCGGGTTCGAGTCCCGCAGGGTGCACTTGTAAGTGCGGAATCAAATTATTTCCGCACTTTTTTGTTATCAAGGGTGTTGCTTATGCAGGGCGAAAGTTCTTTTTTATAATATCTGTTAATTGAATTTTCGTAAACGGCTTTGACAAATAATCTGAAAAACCTACTTTTAAAAAAGTTTCCTTATCCCCGCGAAGCGCATATCCGGTAGTAGCAATAAATGGAATTTCATTATATCCAGTCATTCTTTTTATTTCTTTCATTAGTTCGATACCGTTTTTATTATTACTCAACTTAATATCGATCAATACTAAATCGAAGATTATGGTTCCGGCTAACTGGAGCGCTAGTTTCGGAGTTTCCGCAATTTCTAACATGGCGATGTTTTTTAAAAATATCCGGAACGTATCTAAATTTAATTCATTATCCTCGACCAATAAAATATTTGGTGTTCGGTAGGTCAGAGGTCTTGAATAACTGTTTTTAGGATGGAGCGGTGCTTCATAATTCACGGGGTTTTCAGGGTTAGGAAAAGATAAAACAAAGGTTGTGCCGGCGCCAACTTTGCTTTCAACTGAGATGCTTCCACCGGCAAGATCGATAATTTTTTTAACAAGAGTCAGACCTAAACCACAACCCTCGTATGATCTGTCAAATCCTTCGCTGGCTTGCCTAAATGCTTCAAAAATTGTTTCCTGATTTTCCGGCGAAATCCCAATCCCGGAATCAGTAACTTTTATTATTCCTTTTTCGTTATTTACATCGCAGGTAATTTGTACGTAACCATGCGAAGTAAATTTCAATGCATTTTCAATCAAGCTCTCCAGCAATTGATGAAAATATCTTTCATCAAATTTTATAAAGAAATCATTTTTAATGTCAACAATTAATTCAAGTTTTTTTTCTTCCGCCGAATGAACAGAAGAAGAAGCAATATCTTCTACTACTTTTGAAACATTAATGACGTCGTTTCCCAACTGAATTGTTGTTGATTCAAGATCTGATAAATCTAATATTTCGCTTAATGTTTTTAATAACCTTTTTGAGGCGTCCATCATTTTATCAAGAAGAGCAGCATCTTCATGATCATTTAACGCTTCCCTCAGGATCCCACCCAGCCCTAAAATTCCATTCATCGGTGTACGGAATTCGTGGCTCATATTTTTCATAAGTGAAGATTTAAATTTGCTCGATTTTTCTGCTATGATGCGGGCTTCGTTAAGTTCATTATTTACTCTTACCAGTTCTTTGTTGGCATCAATTTGTTCTTTAAATGATTGAGCATTCTGAATAGCGATTGCCGCCTGCCCGGCAAGAATTTCAAATGCATTGGTGATCTCTTTTATTTTTATTTTATTGAGCGATTTGCTGTCAAGATAAATCACACCGATTTTTTTATCCCCGATTATAAGAGGAGCGCAGAGAATCGTTTGCAAGTCAAGAAGTAAAATGCTTTTACTAATATCGTTGTTTGTATCGCTTTGAGCTTCTTCAATAAAACGCGCTAATCCTGTATGGAACACCTCCTCTATCACTGTGGTACTTATCTGAAAATCTTTTTCAGTTAAAGAAGTTCCTTTCGAATTCAAACCAATAGCAAAATCTAATTTATCTTGATTGTTTTTCAGAACTATAAATCCCCGGTCTGAATTGGTGAGAAGAATGGCATTATTTAAAACTAACGTTAATACATCTTTAAGAATAAGTGTCCGATTTAAACTTTTGGTAATATCAAGAATTAAATCCAAAGTTTTTGTTTTTTCAGAATGCCGTACTGAAAAAGAATCTGTTTTTGTGGGTGTGTCAAGTGACGATTCGAAGTCTGTTAATTTCATGATACTATTAGAGGTTTCTTATTTGTTAAACTAAATTTATAAAAATTTTTGTTCATTTACTCAAAAAAAAAGCCTTTTGTAACAAAAGGCCCTCTTTTTTGAATTATGTCCGGAAGTGTTCTAAAGGAAGAATTTTATTCTCTCTATCTCATCGTTGGCTTTAATTTTTTTGTAATATTTTAAAGCTTCATTGAAATAAATTTTTGCTTGAGCGGACTTTTTAATCTTCTGGTAAAGAATGCCAAGCTCAACAGCGGTTTCGGCGTAATTCAATTCGTTTTCCAATTCTTTGTTAAGCCTTAAACTGCTGAAAAGGTAGTTCTCTGCTATTTCAAAATGCCTTACTTTGCGTTCCAGAATTCCTTTGATCTTGTAAACTTCTGCTATTGTAAGTTTGTCTTTTATTTTATACCCGATCTCCATTCCTTGGTCGGCAAATGCGTTTGCAAGAGCATCATCGTTAAGCGTACAGTAAATTGATGCTTTGCTGATATATGAGATGGCAAGTGTCGGATAATAATTAGCTGAAAGAGAAACACTGATACTCGTGTCAAATTCCTTAATTGCCGAGTTGTATTCTTTCTTTTTAAGAAAGAGCATTCCTAAGTTGTGCCTTATTTTAGCAACTCTCTGGTTGTCTTTCAATCCTTCAAAGTGCATTAACGCTCTGCGGAAATAGGTATAGGCAGAATCATAATCCCCGCGGATGTTATGGATAATACCAATATTGTTTTCGATAAGAGCTGCAAGGGAAGTATCTTTTGAAGGGTCTAAATAGGAAAATCCTTTTTGAAAATGAGTGATTGCGTTTGAAAGTTGTCCCTTTTCTGCATTGAGAGTTCCAAGAAGGCTTTCACATCGCGCCAATCCTACCGGATTATTTTCTTTGTTAAAAAACGAGAAAGCTTTTTTTATGTAAGAAAGGCTTTCCGCCCACATTGCCTGGTGAATAAAAATTTCACCAAAGTTCAGAAACGCATTAGCCGCAATACCAACCAGGCGTTTATCTTTTTTTGAGTAAGATAAAATCGTAGTTGTTATATCGGATGCTAAATCCATATCTCCGTGGGCAATACAAAGTTTTCCAAGGTCTGTCAGTAAATTTAGAAAATTTAACGTTGTGAGTTTTTTTTCTGCGAAGCTGATGATCTGATCGATCTCTAATCTCAACCGAGATGAAAAAAGTCCGTCCGAAGAGTTTTTACTTGTAACTCCAGATGGTTTTCTTGAACTGTTAATTTTCTTTAAAAATCCTGATATCTCATTTCCACTAAAATATTTTCCAAAAGCTATTTTTATTTCTTCAATAATATCTGTTGTTTTTATTTTCATATTATTTTTGTCTTGGAATTTTCTTTATTATGTTTAAAAAATTAATTTGTAAATCCGTAACGTGAAAAATGAGGGATTTTCCCATTCTTACAAACAAATTTCCCGTCTCTTACGCTAATCTCATCTACACCAACTTCTATCCACGATTTGGTTGTTTCATCGAAATAATTAAGTTTTGCTGTTTTTAGTTCTTCCAAAGTAGACCGGTCTAAACCTTCTGCTTCTACATTAAGTAAAGCATCTTTTGAAAAAGTAGTTCCTGAAGGTCCAAATTCAAAACAAAGAAATTCGTTAACAAAACTCATCGACAAATAACCGCTTTCAGCTAATGAATTCGCCCGAATTGAAAGACTTGCTTCAATGGAAACTTTGTTGTTTCTTGTTGAGCGATAGACATTCTCAATTGATAATTTGCCAAACTCATCATGCTTTATGAACTCTGTATCTCTTATTTTCTTCTCTAATGAAAGCGAACTGCTTTGTGGAAGAGCAATCAACGTTAATCCCTGTTTTTCTGCCGCAAGCACCCATGCCGGTTTTTGAAGAGATTTAGAATCATTCTGTTCAAGGGACACGAGAGAAGTATCTTTCTGGCACCCTGCGAAGAACAAAATTAAGAGAAGCGGGAATATGACAAATTTTTTCATTCAGAACTCCTTTAGATGAATTTGTATTTAGTTTGCGTAATAAATAGACTAATATTGTGCCAAAAAAAACAGTTCGCTTTTGCACGATAAACGCAGCGTGGATTATGTGGGTGTAATGAAACGTTACAAGCCCGTGTAACACTGCGTTACACATGTAACGAAACATTACAAGGGACATACTCGTTTTTCCTGTATCCGATCTGATTTTTTTACTTGGAATTTCCTTTGTGGTCAAGGAATAATTTTTTTTACCACAAGAAAAAAACGCGCTCAATTAAAAATAGAACCTCCGGAATTTTCAAAGTCCCGGAGGTTTTGCAAATAAACCGCCTATTGCCAACTGCAGACTGCTTGCCGATTATTTTACCAACATCATTTTTTTAGTTGAAGTATAATCATTTACGCGTAACCGGTAAACATACATTCCGCTTGCAAGTGCTGAAACATCGAATTGAACGGTATATCTGCACATTTCTTTCTGTTCATTTACAAGAGTTCTCCGTTTACTACAACGTCTCCAATGGTAAAGTAAAGCTCACCGCTTCCTTTAGCGACCACTCCTTCCCGTCCTTTATTAATGCCTGCGCTGTTCGCTTTGGAGATGTTATATAAACTTTGAATGTCAGGTGAATTAATGTTTGAGCCAAAATTTGAGAAAACCGGGAGATTACCGCCTGATGAGCTTTTGACTACATTTTATAAATGGTTTTGTTTAAAGTTAAAAATATCCGTTATGAGTCAAATCTTAAAACGCACTTGTAGTTAAGAATTTTTAAAAATGGAAGAGAGTAAGTCGAAAGCTGGATATCGGTAAAGTTTTTCAAAATTTCCGACGATTTTTTTCCCATAAACCACCCGACTTGATATTTTTTTTTATTAGGTTTTCCCCCTGGATTTCAATGTTACCGAAAGACTTATTAAAAACCAATGGTTTACATTTTGAGCAAACAAATATAGCTCCAAAATTACTTTTGGAATATTTTGTTGGTCGATTTACAACTTCGCCACAGTTATCACATGCATGTTTTTCAAAAACGATATTTCCCTTTTTCGAAATCAATTTAACTTTGTTTAGTGTTTGGGGTCTATTTAGTAAATCGGTAAGCTGGCTGGATTGAGTGCTATTCAAAATTGGAGAAATTTTGTCTTCAAAACTTTTATGAATCTTTTCAAGCAAGGCAATCATTTCCTTTAATTCGGTTGAAACGGGAACATTTAAAATGTATTTAGAATATATTTCCCTGAGGGAGATCCTTAGTCTAACAAAATCCAGGTGAATTTTTTTTGTTTGCATAAGCTTGAATAGTTTGAATTAAAAAATACTTGTCAAGTTCCACAAGGTTGTTGATGTAAACTCGCTTTATTAATGGTGTAACTTAAAAGTTTATTTTTAAATTGCAAGGGGTTTTCGTTAAAATTTCAGGTTTTATTTCTTTCCACTTTTCATCGGAATCAAAAGGCATTTTTACGTTTAATTCTTTCTTAAACTACCGCGCCATCAGTATACGTCAAGGCCAATTTATCATCACGAAAAGCTATTCGCAATTCCATCCATTGCCTGCGACCTTGCATGTAGTTCATTCAGCTTCTGAATGATCTTCAAAATATGTGAACGTCGTTCATCCACAATTTCGCCTAAAAAGTTTTTCACTTCCGGCGCATTGCAGTCGTCATAAACGGTTTCGTAAAAACGGACTGAAGCAGTTTCTCTCCTGAGCGCTTCATTAAGCATCGCGCAGGAATCTCTGCACGTATGATCGCATCTGACATTATGTTCAACCATTGTAGTGGTCCCCTGTTTTATTTGTTAAACAGAAACATGATAATTAATTTCAATCAACTCTTTTCCCCTGAGAAGAGCTTGTTCATTTACAGCGATTAAATGATGATGCCTTTCCGGCAAAACTTTTTTAAGCGCCGATAAAACGCTTTCTCTTTTTACTAACGGTTTTATTTCTAAAAATGCTCCAAGCATGATCATGTTAGAGATTTGCTTTTGTCCCATCTTGTTGGCTTCTTCGATGGCGGCAATTTTATAAATCATAATATCTTCGCGCGTCGGTGGATTGATTATTGTTGATGCTTCATAAAAAAGAAATCCGTGTTCTTTAACGTGATCTTCAAATTTATTAAGCGAGGGCTGGTTAAGAATAATTGCTGAATCAAATTTTGAAACGACCGGAGAACTAATTTTTTTTTCAGAAATAATTGTTATGCAATTGGCAGTTCCGCCACGCATTTCAGGTCCGTACGAAGGCATCCAACTTGTCTCTTTGTTCTCAAACATAGCGGCATAAGCAAGTATTTTTCCCATCGAAAGAACTCCTTGACCTCCAAATCCGGCGATAATAATTTCATCGGTAATATGCATTTGTTTCCTCGTCAATTTAAATATTGTTTTGAGCCGGGACTTTCAAATCTCCAAGCGGATATTCCGGCAGCATTTTTTCTTCAATGTACGTGAGCGTTTCTTTCGGAGTCATTTTCCATCCACTGGGACAATTGGAAACCACTTCAATAAAACATGTTCCTTTTTTTAATTTCTGAAACTCAAAAGCATTTCTTAGCGCTTTTTTGAATTTCCGCACGGTGTTTGGTGTGTGTACTGCTTGTCTTGTAACATAAAATGCACCGGGGAGATGAGCGATCAACTCGGTTATTTTTAACGGATAGCCGTTATGTTCAACATCTCTGCCGTAAGGTGAGGTAGAAGTTATTTGTCCGAACAAAGAAGTCGGTGCCATTTGTCCGCCGGTCATTCCGTAGATACCGTTGTTGATGAAAACCATCAAAATATTTTCGCCGCGGTTTATAGTATGAATGGTTTCAGCCGTTCCTATAGCGGCTAAGTCTCCATCACCTTGATAAGAGAAAACATATTTTTCGGGAAGTACCCTTTTAATTCCTGTAGCAACGGCGCTGGCTCTTCCGTGGGCGGCCTCCTGCATATCAATATTCATATAGTTATAAGCGAAGACCGAACAACCTACAGGAGCAACTCCGATAACATCTTCTTGGATACCCATTTCTTGAACCACTTCCATAAGAATTTTGTGTGCGACCGCGTGTCCGCATCCCGGGCAGTAGTGCATATAATCATCGGTTAATGTTGCAGGTTTTTGATAAACGCATTGCATATCTTCTAATAAAATTTCTTGTGACATAAGTGCTCCTATTCCTGCAAGATTGGTTGTTGAATAATTTTTTCAATTTCTTCCAACACCTCTTCCGGTTGAATGATCATTCCCCCCATTCTTCCTTTAAAGTGAACCGGACATTTACCATTTGCGGCAAGCATAACATCTTCCACCATTTGTCCTGCGTTTAATTCAATTACAAGAAAATGGTCTATCTTTTTAGAAAGATCGGAAAGAATTTTTTTAGGGAAAGGGAATAAGGTGATCGGTCGAACCAATCCTGCTTTAATTCCTTTTTCGCGGGCAAGTTCCACGGCTTTTTGACAAATTCGCGCCGGTAACCCGAAGGCGACCAAAACTATTTCTGCATCATCAATTTCAAAAGTTTCGAAACGGACTTCGTTTTCTTCAATTACTTTATATTTTTTTTGAAGGTGAAGATTGATTTCCTCCATTTTTTCAGGTTCCATGTGCAGCGAAGTAATAAAATTTCTTTCTCTACCTTTTTTTCCGGTGGTTGCCCAATCAGGTACTTGATGAGGCAGTGAACCTTCTTCGGGGAATTCAACTTTCTCCATCATTTGTCCGAGTGCGCCGTCCGTTAAGATCATTGCAGGGTTTCGGTATTTTTCGGCAAGTTTAAAAGCATCAAAAACAAAGTCACACATTTCTTGAACCGAAGAAGGAGCGAGAACTATTAACCGATAATCACCGTGTCCGCCTCCTTTTACCGCTTGAAAATAATCACCTTGCGAAGGTTGAATTGTTCCGAGCCCCGGACCACCGCGAACAACATTTACAAGTAAACAGGGAAGTTCAGCGGCAGCAATGTATGAAATTCCTTCCTGCATTAAGCTCATTCCGGGAGAAGATGAAGAAGTCATTACTCTTGCGCCCGCACCGGCTGCGCCGTAAACCATATTGATTGAAGCAACTTCACTTTCGGCTTGAAGAACCACCCCATGCCGTTTTGGAATTTGCTCGGTAAAATATTCTAATATTTCAGACTGGGGAGTGATCGGGTAACCGAAATATGCATCAAGACCGGCGCGAATGGCGGCTTCGGCTAACGCTTCGTTCCCTTTCATTAAACGGACTTCTGATTTTTGCATTTTCATGGGTTCTTTCAAAATTGTTAAACTGCTTTTTTATAGTTTTGTTTTGATTGCCGGTAAACTGTAATGGCGGAGTCCGGGCAAACGATAGCGCAATTTGTACAGCCGGTGCAATTGTCCTGTGAGAGCTCAACATAACGGTAACCACGGAGATTTATTTTTTGAGAGAGGGAAAGACTCTCTTGCGAACAGGCAACAATACAAAGCTCGCAACCTTTGCAATTTTCAGAGTTAATTAGAACTGTTCCTTTTATCATAAAAACCTCATTCTTTAATGAATTGAAAAGTTCAAGTTATATGCCAGTAAAAGTTAAGAATTTATTCTCTTTAAAGAAAAAAAAAGAAATAAATCTATCTACTTTTACCAATTATAAGAAGTTTGGAAAGTTTCTTTTTCCAATTAATGAGAAGTAACTTTTCTGTGAGGTAATTATGAACGCGAACACTTAATCTTGCGGTGGATCGACGGGAGCTGTTGAAATTTTGTTTTCTATTGTTCTGCCTGACTTTAAAAGTGCCCCTTTTAATAAAAACTCTATTTGTGCATTGATGCTGCGCAAATCATCCGCCGCCCATTTTTCCAGGGCGGCGTATATTTTATCGTCTATTCGTAAAAGAAATTTTTTCTTTTCAGCCATTGATTTTTTTACTTAATCTTTTTGTTTTGGTTCAATAATTATCATCTAAAAACCACCAAACATGATTGGGACGGTTGCTACATGTGATCGTTTTCTTTCGATAGCCGAAAGTTTAGCCAGCATAATTAGCCAGGGATATTTGTTTACTATAGCTGACTTTGCCGTAACGATTACTTCGGAACTATCTGTCCACGCAAATTTATTTACCATTTTTATTAAACAAGTTCCGTCTTCGGTTTGGATTTCAATTTTGGCTCTGAACGGGGAGAAAACAACTTGTGCTTTTTCTCCAACCGGAAGCAAAACAACGCTTGCTTTACGGAAGAACTTTCGATCAAAATGGGCAAAGGGATTTTCATAGCCGGCTTCTCTAATTGCCCAGCCACTTTTCCAGATACTCGGTTTATAGATTTCCCATTTTTTATTTGCAAAACTTACTTCTGCAGAATTGCCGAAGAATCCGCGAATTTGCATCGAGCCGATAACTTCTTCGGTTGTTTTTAATTCATAGTATCTTTTAAAGAATGAAACTTGTTTAAACCGTAAAGGTTGATTTATATATTCACTTAGTTCTTTCATGGCAACTCCAATTTTTTTATGAATACAACGTTCCCGTATTTATAACCGGCTGAGCTTGAGTTTCTGAAACAAGCGCAACTAAAAGATTGTTTACCATTGTAGCTTTTTTATCTTCATCAAGAGTAACAATATGTTGTTCGCTCAATGCTTTTAGAGCCATATCAACCATACCAACTGCGCCTTCAACAATTTTTGATCTCGCTGCAACAACCGCTGTGGCTTGCTGCCGACGAAGCATCGCCTGCGCAATTTCCGGCGCATAGGCTAAATGCGTAATGCGCGATTCTATTACTTCAACCCCGGCAATTTCTAACCTTTGCTGAAGCTGTTTTTTCATGTTTTCAGAAATTTCCAGCGGATGGCTGCGAAGAGAAGGCTTATCCTCATCGTTTGAATCATATACATATTCGGATGCCAAACCACGCACTGCGGTTTCACTTTGGATTGCAATAAATCCCTCGTAATTCTGTACATCAAACACAGCGCGGGCAGAATCAACAACCCTCCACACGATAACGGCAGCAATTTCAATCGGGTTTCCGTGTAGATCGTTCACCTTAATTTTATCGCTGTTGAAGTTATGAATTCGAAGCGAGACTTTCCTTTTTTCTGTGAATGGATTGACCCACCAAAAACCTGAATCGCGAAGCGTTCCAATATATTTTCCGAAGAAAACTAAAACTTTGGATTCATTCGGCTGGACAATTGTAAATCCTCCGAACGAAATAAAAAACAAAAGCATTAAGGGGACAAAAAACCAGAGGATTGAGACATCATCGGTTCTAATTCCCGTAACCAACAAAAAAACATTAAGTGCCAACAGAGCAATAACTAAAAAAAGAACTATAAATCCGTTAATTTTATTTGCGGATTTTTCGGTAATGGTTTCCATTTTTGAACTCCTTTATTTTTGCTATCACAATGATATCATATTAATATTAAAAAGTCAAGTGTTTTTTTTGATCTATTAGCAAAATCGCCTGTTTAGCTTCAATAACTCCTTTATATTTCATTTTCCATAAAGCGGCTTTGTTGTTATATTTTAACACCTGTTTGAAGAAATTTTGTTTTTCAAAATAAATAATGAGCACAGCTAACATGAAAAAAATAATTTTTACTTTCTTCCTTCTTTTTCTCAGTTCTATTCTTCCGCAAACAATTTTTTCACCGAACGGAAATCTCTCTCTTTCATTCAATCTTACCACCGAAGGAAAACTTTTTTATCAACTTAGTTTTAAAGGAAAACAAATAATTAAACCGAGTGCTTTGGGAATAATGTTAAAAGATGCCCCTTCGTTTAATGAATATTTTGAAATTGTAAAAGTTGATACGCAAACGGTTGACGAATCATGGAATCCTGTTTGGGGTGAAGTGAAAACGATTAGAAATTATTACAAAGAACTGCGCATCACTCTTGCGCAAAAAAATATTTCGGACAGAACTCTTATTCTGACCTTTAGAGTGTTTAACGATGGTCTCGGATTCCGCTATGAATTTCCTTCTTCTAATGCCCTGCAATATTTTATAGTCTCGGATGAACTGACGGAATTTAGAATGGTTGGTGATCATAAAGCGTTTTGGATTCCCGGCGATTTTGACACGAACGAGTACGAATATACAACTTCAACGTTAAGCGAGATTAACGCAACTACCGGAAAATATGCAGTGGAGCTTTCCGCCCATGCACCCATAAGTGTTTCTGGCGTGCAAACTCCCTTGATGATGAAAACTGCGGACAGTCTTTACATAAACTTACACGAAGCGGCGCTTGTTAATTATCCGGCGATGAATCTAATTTTTAGCAAAAAGACGTTGACATTTAAAGCTGCACTTGTCGATGATCCCTTAGGTAACAAAGCCTATTTACAAACTCCGGCAAAAACTCCCTGGCGCACAATTGTGGTAGGCGACCGCGCCGTTGATATCCTTGCTTCCAAACTAATTTTGAATTTGAATGAACCAAGCGCAATCGGAAATACCGACTGGATCAAACCGCAAAAGTTTGTCGGCGTTTGGTGGGAAATGCACGTTGGTGCGGGTTCATGGAATTATGCCGATTCAAATAATTTAAAGTTAAGAGACACTGACTGGAAAAACCTGAAACCGAACGGAAAACATTCGGCAACAACCTCGCGTACAAAACGTTATATCGATTTCGCTGCACAACACGAAATTCCCGGAGTTCTTGTTGAAGGCTGGGATATTGGCTGGGAGGATTGGTGGGGAAAATGGAAAGAAGAAGTTTTCGATTTTGTTACTCCTTATCCCGATTTTGATGTGCAAGAATTAAAACGATATGCGGCATCAAAAAATGTTAAACTGATTATGCACCACGAAACTTCTGCTTCAGTTACTAACTATGAACGACGGATGGATGAAGCCTACCGTTTTATGAAAGAGAACAATTACGATGCAGTAAAAACCGGTTACGTCGGGAGAATTATTCCACGCGGCGAACATCACGATGGGCAGTGGATGGTAAATCATTACGTCCACGTTGCAGAAAAAACCGCAGCAAATAAAATTATGCTCGATGCCCACGAACCGGTTCGTCCCACAGGATTGCACCGCACATATCCTAACTGGCTTGCATGCGAAGCCGCTCGCGGAAATGAATACAACGCATGGAGTATTGGCAACGCTCCCGAACATGAAACGATCCTTCCATTTACAAGACTGATGGGCGGTCCGATGGATTATACTCCCGGCATTTTTGAAATTAAAATGAGCTATTACGATAAGAATAAAAAAGAACGCGTTCACACAACGCTTGCAAAGCAGCTTGCTTTATATCTTACTATGTACAGTCCGCTGCAAATGGCTGCCGATCTTCCGGAAAGTTATGAAAAACATTTGGATGCTTTTCAATTTATTGAAGATGTTGCCGTGGATTGGGATGATTCAAAATATTTGCTTGCTGAACCGGGTGATTATCTAGCCGTTGCAAGAAAAGCTAAAGGAAAAGATGATTGGTTCATTGGCGCTATTACTGATGAAAACGCCCGCACATTGTCGATACCACTTTCTTTTTTAGATGCGAAGACGGATTATATTGCAACGATTTATGCAGATGCACCGGATGCTGACTGGGACAAAAATCCGATGGCGTACGTTATCTTAAAAAAAATGGTTGGATCAAAAGCTTCGTTAAAACTTTCTCTCGCCCCCGGCGGCGGAACCGCGATTAGTTTTAAAAAAGCTACAGAAGAAGACATGATGAATCTGAAATAGGAAACACCGCTTCTTTTGATAAAAAAGAAATGAGAGGAAGAATGCAGAAGTTGACTTATCCCGGCTTCTAAAAAGTATCGAACTTATACTTAACGATTTAAAGGAAACTGTTATGAAAAACTTTATTAGTCTGCTTCGTATTTTACTGTTGACTTTCTTGATCGCAGGGTTAAATGGTTGTATCTCATTTCGTTCCGATATTGAAGGAGCGTACAAAGCAAACGCTGTAAAAAGATCCGATGCCGCTCCCGTAACCGTTTATTTTTATTTCTCACACCTTGTTCATGAAAAAGGATTTGATGTTGTTCCGAAGATCGTACAGCCGCGCCGAGGGTTCCGCGATATCTTCGGTGAATCGATGAAAGAGATTTCCAACATTCAATCGTTTACAACTTTTACAGATAACGAAAATGATGTTGATGATGTGCCGCGCCGCCGTACGCGCGATAGTCTTAAAACAGCAACTGATTTTACGATTCACATCACTTTTAAAAGAGAAAATTCATTTGCAAAACATTTTCTTGCCGATCTTCTTTCTTATGGAACAGCAACGTTACTTCCAGCAGGTTTTTCGTGGGATTATATCGTAACTGCTGAAGTTTCAAACGCATCGGGAAAACAATTAGCTGCCTACACACGAAGCGCTTCTCTTTCCAAGTGGCAGCATTTCCTTTTTCTGTTTGTCTATCCCTTTTATCCCTCGGAAGTAAAAATAGAAGAAATTTATCTTGAATCGCTCAGAGATATTTTCAAACAGATAGAAGTTGAAGGAGTGTTGAGGAAGTAATTTTTCTTGCTAATCTTTTTTACACACCCCTAAATCCCCTCTGTAGAGGGGACTTTAATTCCATTATAAATCTTTTCTCGTTGCCTCTTCCTTTCCTAATTCCTAATTCCTAATTTATAATTTCCGCTAAGTCCATTTACTTCCGGGTAGTACATTAAACTTGCTTCTGCCGGAAGCCACGAATATGTTCCGGGAATTTGTGCTTTGATGATATAAGTAAATTCCATTTCTTTTGATGGGTAAGTAACAAAGAATGCAATTTTTTCATCACGGATTTCTTTTGAAGCATAATTCCACCGCCAATGTTTAATTTTTCCCCGCCGGATGATGTTTCCTTGGTATTGATCTTCGCCGTCAATGTTATAATGCTCTTCATCTTTCACAATCTCGAAGCCGGAGGGGAATGGATCTTCGAGCATAAAATATTGAAAATCTTCGTCGTTCATTTCTACGGTCAGCTTAACAAATACATCATCACCGCTATTTAAAGGTTTTTTAATTTTTTCTTTTTTATAAATAATTCCGCTTTCTCCTTTGAATTGCGTCAGCTTGTAATATTCTTTTTTAACATCAAACGAATTTTGTTTTACAAGGTTTTCCGGTTTGGCGAAGTAACGGTTGTAGCCGCTAAAATATAGCGTTCCCCTTCCGCTTTTAACGATTGAGATTTTATTTTCCCCGTTGTTCAATCGTTTTAATTTATCAACACCGAAAGATAGTTTTTCGTTTTCCTCAAAAATATTTTTTGTGTTGAATTGTTTCTCTGCGATTTTTTCATCATTCAGTAAAACAGAAACGGTGTAATCGGGTTCTAATTCCTTTGTGATTTTCAGATAATCCGTGAGCGCAAAAAGTACGGATGCAGTCTGCTGCGTTGAATTCCATGAATACCCTCTTTGTTGCTGCAAAAGCCAACTTACGGTCTTTGGGATTGCCGGAGATTTAGCATCCATACTCAATAAATATTTTAAGGCGAATGCTGTACTTTGAACTTTGTCATCTTCCCAACGGTAATGCCATTGTTTTCCTCCCCAATACGCAAATTTTTCATTTTCGTTTATGTTGTTCATCAACCGCTCGAAAACTTTCTTTTCATTTTCCTTATCGCCGAGTTTCTGATAAACCGAAGCAAGCAACGCGAGTGTGTAGGCGTTTGATTCTTTTTTAGAAATTTCATCGAGTAAAGACTTAGCGTCTTTAAAATCTTTTATATCTGCTGTAACTAATGAGTAAAACATATAGGCGATGGTTGTTTGCTCCTCTTTCTTTATGGTTTTTAATTGCTGAAGAAGATTCTCTTTTCCTCTTTGAAAAATGTCCTCATTAATTTCATAGCCGGCAAGTTTGGCAAGACTTAATCCGTAAACAACGTAAGCCGTCATGTAGGGATGTGTTTGATCTTTCTCCCACCAGCCCCAGCCGCCGTCTCCATGTTGAAAAGCATAAAGCCATTTCAATCCTTTTGCGATAACCTCGGGAAGCTCCTTTGAGGTTTTTTCTTTTAAAGGAATTTGCAATTCTTTAAAAGTATTTGCAACTATAATTGCCGGAAGAAATCTGCTCATCGTCTGCTCAACACAGCCGTAAGGATACGCCACCAGATCATCAACGGATTTTAACATTGTACCGGCAAGCGTTGGACTGAGCGAAAAAGAAATTTCGGCAGAATGAAGGTCAACATCTTTGGAAATTGTGAACGCAATATTTTCTTCGGAAGTATTTTCTTGAACAATGGCATTCAACGCAACGGTTTGTTTTACGCCGTACGGAAGTATTGGAACAGAGACCTGCATTGCGTCGGACTCTTCATTCGTCAATGCTTCAATATATATCTCCGCTTCGCCTCTTGATTTCTCCACAACAATTTTCCAATCAACTCTCGCCTCATCATTTTCTTTTACAAAAATTTCATCCTTCTTCTCGATGCTTGATGAAAGCAGTTTAACATTTTTCGATTTGAACGCAACTTTAACTTTTTTGTTCTCGTTCAGATAATTGTGAATGTTCGTAGCGATCAAAAGTGTATCACCTTCTCTAAAGAAGCGGGGAGTTTCGGTTCGTACTAACAGATTCTTCCGCGCAATAATGATGTTCGTTCCTTGTCCGACTTCAGTATTTTTAGTTATTCCGCGAACCGTTGCGCGCCACGAAGTTAAATTGTCCGGCAGCGTTAAAGAAATTTCCGCTTCGCCGTTTTCATCCGTAACAAAACCCGGCTGCCAGAACGCGGCATCAACAAAATTCTTTCGCACTTCAGGAGTAACAAGTTGGACATCCTTCTCACTACTTGCTTTGATAGCAAGGTTACTTTCGATTTGTGTGGCATTAGTAAAGTCTTTGCGAATCTGAACCCGTGCACCTCTAACTTCTACATCGTCCGTCAAAACTTCCCGCATTTCAAAACCGGATTCTCTAATACCTTGCACATTCTTCTTTTTATCTTCAACAAAGATGTTTTTAACAAATTTAAATTTGCCGTCTAAAGTTAAAATGCAAAACTCATAATCCCCACCCGGTATATTTTTGAAGGTAAATTCGCCGCGTCCATGTGTTCTGGTTATAAAATAGCCATGTTCGTTTACGATGAGAACACAGAGCGAGAGAGAATCATTAGGATGTTCATCAAAGATAATTCTTCCTTCAAGTGATGAAGAACCGTTATTTTTTAGCTCTTTTGAATTGAGCAAATTCCTATCAAGTAATGTGGTTTGTCGGCTGGAAGCAGAAAAACTAACGCTGTTTAAGGATGAACTCATCGGGATATAACTATGTTCCGGTCTATAAAAGAAATTTTTAATGTCATCGGTTGTTTCCTCTTGTATAGCGTAAATGCTTTCGTCTATCAACCCAAGAGATAGCTCGGTGTTTGCAACCGGTTTTCCGTTGTTGTTCTTAACCGAAATTTTGTACGCTGCTTTTTCACCCGGTTTGAAAATCATCTTCGCAGGTTTTATTTCCAACGAAAGGAAATTATTTTTGTTGAGTACGCCAATCATTTTTGAGTTTGAATTAAGATTTCTTTCATGCATAAAAAGAACGGAAAGTGTAAAATTCGGACTATAGTTTTCGGTGAGTTTTTCTTTGATGATAAGAGAATTTCCTTCAACCGGATATTTTCGAAATTTAAGAATTGAGTTTCTTTCAAATGAAACAAGAACATCGGTTTCAAACGATGGATCATTTCCCGGAAGTGAAATAATGGCGGTAAGCGTATCGCCGACTTCATAGGCGTCTTTGTCTGTAACTATCTCAATTTCATTGCCTGAACGCTGGTAATAAAAATTGTTTTTATCATTTACAAAGAACGAACCGGAAGTTGAGATTTTATTCTCGTTCAAATCGTATGCTATAATTACATAGTTGTACTGACCAGCTTCATGCGGAAGGAAAGCAAGCGTTGCTTTTCCATCTTTACCGGTTGAGCCGGAAAACTTTTCAACCTTTTCTACAATCATATTTTCATGACCGGCGAGCTTGTTGATAATTACCTCGAAGTTTGTCTCTACCGGTTTCTGAGAAAAATCAAATGCATTTACGCGAAGTTGAACTGAATCACCGAGAGCAATAAAATATTTACTCGTTGAAGTGGAGAGAGAAAAGGCTCCTCGCGTAACGTAAACCGTTGTTGAATTTGATATTGCCCGCCGTGAAGCATCTTCAACTTGAGCGGAAATCTCATACGTAAAATCAAAGTCGGTTGGTTTCTCTGCAGAAAATTCAAATTGAAATTCACCTTTTTCGTTTACTTCGCCGTCTATCTGTTTAACAAAATCCGGTTGCCCGTAAGCTGCATAACTGATCCTATCCAAACCGCCGTAGTACCAGTTGTATTCAGACCAATGCCACCAGGGAATCCAAAATCTTTTTTTATAGATTTGTACCGTTACTTTTGCTGTGGTTACCGGCGAACCGAAATAATAATCGGCTTTAACAGTTCCGGAAATGGTTTCTGAACCGGAGTAATTCTTCTTATCGGTTGTAACTTCAACTTTGTATTCCGGCTTTTTGTATTCTTCAACTTTAAATGAGCCGTAAAAAGTCCGCTCGCCAAGAGTAACTTGAATTGAATACGAGCCGATTTCCGCTTCTTCATCCAGAACAAATTCACCCCAAATGCTGCCGAACTCGTTCGTCCTTAAAGAGTCTGAAAAAACTTCTGCGTTTTTGGGCGAGCGGATTACAACTTTACATACTTCATCTTTTAAAACAGAAAAATCGAATTCATCTTTTTTGCGGAGGATACTTTTGAAAAAGACTTTCTGACCAGGCCGGTAAACCGGCTGGTTGGTGAATGTGTAAGCCGTGTATCTCTGATACTCATCTGCAAAGAAGAAATAGGGATTACTAAAAACAATTTCATCTTCAGTTTCTGATGAAATTAAAAGAGTTTCATTTCCTTTTAATTTTCCGGTTGTCTTCAACAAGAAGAACCCATCTTCACCGGCAGTTCCCGATTCAATTAAAGAATCTTTCTTATAAAAACTGAATTTAGTTTCCGGAATAAACTTTCCCGTTCTGGCATTGACTAAAAAAGCTAAAACCTCCGAATTCGAATTTTTAAAGATCAAAGCATAATTAGAAACCACAATCGGGCAGTAAGCAACCTGGTCATCACGCAGAGCCTGAAGAATGTAAATTCCGGCTTCATCAACCGGTTTAACCGAAATTGTGTTGCCATACCAATTGCCGGAGGTGCGAGAGATTACTTCATTCCATTCACGTTCGAGTGAAAAATATTTTGTGAGAAGTTCTTTATCCTTTCCCCAAATATCAAAATTGTTTCGCATGCGGGCAGCCATTCCGCTTTTTAACAAGTTTACCGGATCGTTTAACCTGAGAAGTCGAAAGGTGAAGCTTTTCACTTCCGGTGGGGCATAAAGGGAAATGATTATTTTTTCTCCGGTTCCGAATGTTGAATAGTTTGAAAGTGAAAATTTTAATTGTTCCCTTTGCGAAAAGAGTAGAGAAGTTAAGATGATAAATAATAACACGGTTGAAAGATATGTTCGCTTCATAACGCTGCCCTATCATTTATAAATGTTACCTGAAATTTAACAAATTAGTTTCTGCAACAAAATGATATTAAGGATTACCCGGCTGGTAAAAAGAAAAAAACACCAAACCCGACCAACAGACCGATAAAGTCGGATATTTGGCGTTTTTGTAAAACTTGTGTTAAGACTTCGGCAGCATTGAAATTCAGCCTCCGTAGTTCTATCTTTGTATCGTTCAAAAACAAAAAAAGAGGATTAATTGAAGTCATTAGCAAAAGTATTGCTTTTCAGCCTTCTTTTAATTTTGGCCGGTTTTACTGCAGTCGAGCAGACAACCCCTGAAGAGAACGAGCCAAAACTAAAGGAAGCTGTCCCAGCTATTGATGTAATTAATAACGAACAAACTACAGTAATTAATTATATCAGTAAAGGAGAAATGAAAGCCTCGTGGTACGGACCCAGATTTCATGGCAGAACAACAGCAAACGGCGAGAAATTTGATCAGGAAGCTTTGACAGCCGCACACAAAACCTTACGATTCGGAACGTTACTGAGGCTTACCAACCCGGTAACCGATAAAAGTGTTATCGTAAGAATTAACGATCGCGGTCCTTATGTTCGCGGTAGAAATATTGACGTGTCTAAAGAGGCGGCTTACGAATTAGGAATGATGTATAAGGGACTTGCCAAACTCAAAGTAGAACAAGTAAGTCTAAAAGGTGTAAACTTTCCTGCTATTCATTTGAATTGAGAGTAATTGTTTCTAAAAAGAAAAACCCGGCTGTAATAGTCGGGTTTTTTGTTATATAGCAGTAAAGACTTGCCATGGCAAGTCTCTACAATAACAGGGTTAAATAGAGAACAAATTTTTTTTATCTCAGAACAAGGATTAACGATTTTTGATTTTAGAAGTTAAAAACAAATCAAAAATCGCTATTCGTTAATCCCCGACTCAGTCGGGAGGCTTGTTCGTAAATCTTGTCCTAAAATCAATCGTGGGTTGATGAAACTATTCAAACTTTTCAATGCAATTGCTTGGCTTATCCTCACGTGCATTTCAATTTTCTGTAAACTCAATTTTGAAGTTTATGACTTCGGCATCGTTACCGACTTTAACCGGTGGTCCCCATGTTCCAACTCCGCTGGAAACATAAAAATGGGTGTTGGCTATTTTCTTGTAACCCCAGCTAACCTCGTAGATCATTTTGGTGATAAAGTTGAAGGGCCACATTTGTCCGTGGTGTGTATGTCCCGAAAGTTGAAGATCAACGTTCTGAGCGGCGGCATCTGCAAGATGAAACGGCTGATGATCGAGAAGAATTATAGGTAAATCTTTCCGCGCAGATGACACCAATTCCGCAACTGATTTTCTTTTTCCATGAGCAAATCCGACAATACTTCCGTCTTCTCTACCAATAATCTGAACTGAATTTTCGATAGTAATCATGCTATCGCGCAGGACTTTCACATTATTTTCGTTTAAGAAATTGTCAGCATTATTTACGTTCACAATGTATTCATGGTTCCCGTTGATTGTATAAACTCCGTACTTCGCTTTTAGCTGGCGAAGTTCTTCATCAATCCCGATTCGTTTAAGATGAAGTGATTTATCGTCAATAACATCGCCGCCGATGAGAATAATATCGGGCTTTATTTGTTCCGAAATATCGATGATCTTCTTTGCGATACGTCCGTTGTTTACCGGGGTAAAATGGGAATCGGAGAAATAAAAAATATTAAGTGAAGTAAGCGACGAATTCTTCTTGGGAATCGAAAGTTGGATCGTTTTCAACTTGATGTTGTTGGCGTTGATATAACCCCACGTTACTGTAATGAAAACAAGAAGGAGAACTATTAATCCGGTAAGCAATTTGGTTTTGGCGTAATCTTGAAAGAGGAATTGAGGTAAAAAATGTAAAAATCGATTAACGAGCACAAGAATGTCGATAACCAGAAGAGACAAAAGAAAGTAACCGAGTAATGCGAACCAAAATGAACCGATCCAGAGGAAAACATCATACAATGTAGAGTTCACATTTGAGAGGAGACTTTTTGTCAAGATGTACGAAGACGCAGCCAAAATAAATACTGCCGAAAAAAGCAATTTGGCATAGAACGACTGAAACTGAAACGCCTGCATCGCCCTCACATAAACATAAAAGTTTGCAGAGCCGTAAACGAGGAAAAATATTGCGAAAAAGATTGCCATAAGTTTTTACTTTTTTATACTAAAACATTGGGGGGAAATGATAAGCTCAAATTGGTCAGTGGTCAATAGTCACTGGTCATTAATGACTACTGACGAATGACCATTGACTTTTATCTTTCCACTTTTTACTGCCTACATGTACTCATCCCAGCTTTTAATCTGCAATTCTCCCGATGAATATTTACGCAGAGATTTTACAAACCGTTTTGCGAATTGCAGATTTGTAATGAGAGGAATATTCAAATCAACTGCACGGCGGCGTACCAGGTAATCGCTGTCGAGTTCCTCCTTTTCTGAAGTTTTTGGAATGTTAATAACCAGATCAATTTTACCATCTTGCAAATGTGATAGTATTCCCGGCTCTTGATTATCAAACGGACGGTGAAGCGTTTCAACTTCAATTCCGCTTTCGCCGTAAAAGTCGGCAGTTCCTTTGGTCCCGTAAAACTTCAATCCCATTTTGCGGAGTGTTTTTAATTCTTCCAAAAATTCTGCTTTCTCTTTCAAGGTTCCTGTCGAAAGCAAAACACCTTTCTGCGGGATTTTAAATCCGACCGACAACATACTTTTTAAAAATGCTTCGTTAAAATCATCGCCGAGACAAGCAACTTCTCCGGTTGACGACATTTCAACTCCCACAACCGGATCGCTTCCTTTTAATCTTGTAAAAGAAAATTGTGAAGCTTTAACGCCAACGTAGTCCAAGTCGAAAGATGATTTATCTATCTTCGGAAGATGCTGCCCCATAATTAATTTTGTTGCAATATCAATGAAATTGATTTTCAAAACTTTTGAAACAAACGGAAAACTTCGCGAAGCGCGGAGGTTACACTCGATTACTTTTACATCGTTATCTTTAGCGATAAACTGCATATTGAACGGTCCGGTAATTTCCAGTTCGCGGGCAATTTCTTTGGTAATAATTTTTACACGCCGCATTGTTTCCAAATAGGTTCGTTGCGGCGGAAGGACGATCGTAGCATCGCCGCTGTGTACACCGGCATTTTCAACATGTTCCGAAATTGCATAGCAATAAAGTTCGCCGTTTTCAGCAACTGCATCAACTTCAATTTCTCGCGCATCGGTGATAAATTTACTGATTACCACCGGATGTTCCTGACTAATATCCGAAGCTTTCTTCAAATATTCTTCAAGTTCATTTTCCGTAAGCACGATGCTCATTGCCGCACCGCTTAAAACATAACTTGGACGAATCAGAACCGGGTAACCAACATTGTCCGCAAATTTTTTCGCTTCTTCTAAATTCGTAAGCTCATTCCACTCAGGCTGGTCAATATCAAGCTGATCTAAAATTTGCGAGAACTTGTGCCGGTTTTCTGCGTTATCAATTTTTGCCGGAGAGGTTCCAAGAATGTTTACACCTTTGTTAAATAATTTTACCGCAAGGTTGTTCGGAATTTGTCCCCCCATTGAAACGATAACGCCAAGCGGATTTTCTTTTTCGTAAATATCAAGCACCCGCTCAAGACTCATTTCTTCAAAATATAATTTATCGCAAATGTCGTGGTCTGTGCTAACGGTTTCCGGGTTGTAGTTGATCATTATGGTTTTGTAATTCAGTTTGCCTAAGGTTAAAACCGAATTAACACAGCACCAATCAAATTCTACCGAAGAGCCGATGCGGTACGCACCGCCGCCGAGAACGATGATTTGATTATCCTCTTTCGAGGGAATATCATCTTCGTTTCCGTTGTAGGTCATGTACAAATAATTTGTCTGCGCCGGGTATTCCGCCGCAAGTGTATCGATCTGTTTTACAAAAGGAATGATATTTAATTCTTTTCTTTTTGAACGAACCTCAAACTCATCAGAGTTTGTAAGCAAAGCAATTTGTTTGTCTGAAAATCCTTTTTGTTTCGCTTCAAGTAATAATTCAGAATCTACATTTTCAAGTTTCGGCTTTCTTAATTTATTTTGATGCTCAACGATGTTCTTCATTTTATATAAGAACCAGCGGTCAATCTTTGTCAACTCGTGCAAGCGATCGACTGTGTAGCCTTCTTCAATAGCTTTTGCAAGAAGGGAAATGCGCTTGTCTGTTGGTTTTGCAAGTAAGTCGTCGGTAATTTTTGTATCGAGATCGTTCACAACAAAACCGTTGTAACCTACATCAAGCATACGCATTGCTTTTTGCAGCACTTCTTCAAACGATCTACCGATTGACATTACCTCGCCGACAGATTTCATTTCAGTCCCAAGTTGCGTTGAAACGGCTTTGAATTTTTGCAGATCCCAGCGCGGATATTTTAGTACGATGTAATCAAGCGCAGGTTCAAAGCACGAAGAAGTTTCTTTTGTAATGCTGTTTTCAATTTCATTTAAATTATAACCGAGCGAAAGTTTTGTAGCAATAAACGCAAGTGGATAACCGGTGGCCTTTGACGCAAGCGCGGAACTTCTACTGAGACGCGCGTTCACTTCAATAATTCTGTAGTCATCCGAATGGGGATCGAGCGCGTATTGAATATTACACTCGCCAACGATGCCGAGATGGCGGATGAGTTTTATTCCGATGGAACGAAGTTTGAAATTTTCATGAGAAGAAAGCGTTTGCACCGGCGCAACCACAACGCTGTCGCCCGTGTGTATTCCCATCGGATCGACATTTTCCATATTACAAATGGTGATGCAGTTATTGTATCGGTCGCGTACGATCTCGTACTCAACTTCTTTCCAACCGTAAAGCGATTCTTCAATTAAAATTTGCTTTGTAAACGAGAAAGCGCGTTTGGCTTTATCAACCAATTCTTCTTTATTGTTTACGATTCCGGAGCCGAGTCCGCCGAGCGCATACGCAATACGCACCATCAGCGGATAACCGATTACTTTTCCGGCGGCAATTGCTTCATCGACATTTGCAACGGTTTTGCTTCGCGCTACTTTCAGTCCAACTTCGTTTACACGTTTAGCAAAAAGAAATCGGTCTTCGGTATCTTTTATAGCATCAACCGAAGTGCCAAGTACTTTAACGTTATGCTTTTCTAAAATTCCTCTGTCGAATAATTCAACGCCAACATTGAGTGCCGTTTGACCGCCAAAGCCGAGAAGGATCGCATCGGGTTTATCTTTTTCAATTACCTTTTCAACGAACTCGGTCTTGATCGGGATGAAATAAACTTTGTCTGCAAGATGTTCGGATGTTTGAATGGTTGCGATGTTTGGGTTGATGAGGACGGTCTCAATACCGTCTTCTTTCAACGCTTTGATTGCTTGCGAACCGGAATAATCAAACTCACCGGCTTGTCCGATTTGCAGCGCACCGCTTCCGAGGATTAATACTTTTTTAGGTTTACCTTTTTTTATCATGCTCTTTCTTCTTTTTTGCTTTGCGACTTAGCATCTTTGCGGTGAATTTTTACCACAGAGGCGCAGAGGCACAATGAGTTTAACTAATTGCTCTTACAAACAGGTCGAAAATAAATTCTGTATCATCCGGTCCGGGAGAAGCTTCCGGATGAAACTGTGCGCCGAATAACGGTTTTGAAATATGGATGATCCCTTCATTCGTTCCGTCGTTATCATTTTGGAACCACTCGCGCCAATCTTCTGAAAGTGTTGCAGAATCAATTGCGTAACCGTGATTTTGCGAAGTAATGTAACAGCGTTTTGTTCCCGATTCATTCGCAGGCTGGTTGTGGCTGCGGTGTCCGTATTTCAATTTATATGTGTTGGCGTCAGCGGCTAATGCCATTATCTGGCAGCCGAGACAAATGCCGAGCATCGGAATTCCTTTTTGCATCGCAAGTTTTGTATTTGCAACGGTAACGGGATTCATCTTCGGGTCACCGGGACCATTTGATAAAACAATTCCATCAGCTTTGATTGAAAGGAAATCATAATCATACGGAACGCGGATGACCGTTATATCGCGCCGTAAGAACGCTTGCACGATGTTGTTTTTGGTTCCGCAATCCACAAAGACCAATTTTTTTTTCCCTTTTTGGTATTCAACCGGTTCTTTAATTGAAACTTCGTTTACGAGATTTGTTTTGTTCGGGTCTTCGAAACTCAATTCATCTTTGGTATTTTCAAAAACAATTTTGCCGAGCATCGTTCCTTTTTCGCGGAGTTTGCGCGTAAGCATTCGAGTATCAATTCCGTAAATGCCGGGAATATTTTCATCAACCATCCATTCGTGCAGAGATTGTTTTGCATTCCAATGTGAATATTCAAAGGAATAGTCCGAGACAATAATTCCTCGCAGATGAATTTTTTCCGATTCAAAATTTTTCAGCAGTCCGTTTTCTCTTTCTTTACCGGGAACGCCGTAGTTGCCGATAAGCGGATAGGTGAAAGTGAGAATTTGTCCGCAGTATGAAGGGTCTGTCATCGTTTCCGGGTAACCCACCATTCCCGTGTTAAAAACAACTTCGCCGGTAACGTTTTTGTCGGAGCCGAATCCAAAGCCGGAAAATTCCGAGCCATCTTCTAAAATTAATTTTGCTTTTTGTTTAATCATATTTTTCTTTTATCTCTTAATCATAATCTGGTTTAACCAGAGCCAAATAGTTCCCAATTGTAGGGAATGGCGCCTTGCGCCACGAGCGTTCCGTGTCTTAATTTCTGTTCCAGTTATTCTGCGGAATGGTCTCGACCATTCCCTACTGTTAAAACTGTGTCATTATTTTGCAAACCAATAAATTCTTAATCCCAGTCATTATCTTTTCTTGTTATAAAAAGATTAAGAACGAGATTACGATTAAGAAAAAATTTACCAAAACAAGCGAAATTACAAAAAAAAAGCCACCCTTGCGGAGCGGCTATACTCTTAAAAATTTGCTATTCGGTTTTGTTTTGGGTTTGTTCAATCTTCTAAAATTTTTTCTGCAAATATAAAAGGTAAAGGCGTGTAAAACAATCAATAAATTTTTTTTTTCGGATAGATATTCATCAAAGCAAATTTATCTACGGAGAGAAAAATTTTTCCCCAATCTGCCATGTATTTCCCCAATTCTGTTTATTTTTGTTTTGCAAATAATTCAGGGAACGCATGTATAATTCAATAGTATTAGTTAAGCAAGTGCCCGACACCGCAAATATTTCGGGCAAGGTTATGAAGGAAGACGGAACGGTTAACCGCTCAAAACTTCCGGCGATATTTAATCACGAAGATAAAGTTGCGCTTGAGTTGGCGCTTCAAGTGAAAGAAAAGTACGGCGGAAAAGTTACCGCAATTACTATGGGACCTCCACGAGCTTCCGATATTTTACGCGAATGTTTGTACATGGGAGCCGATGAAGTTTTTCTTATCAGCGATAGAAAATTTGCCGGCGCCGATACGCTCGCAACTTCTTACGTGTTAAGCGAAGCGATAAACAAGATCGGGAATTATCATTTCATTTTCGGCGGACGACAGGCAATTGACGGCGACACGGCTCAGGTCGGTCCGCAAACAGCCGACAAACTCAACATTCCGCAAGTTACCTACGCAGAACAAATCTTAGATATTAAAAAAAATAAAGTTACTATAAAAAGAAAAATAGACGGCGGACACGAGATCGTTCAAGCAACTCTGCCGGTTTTGGTTACCGTTATTAAAGAAGCCGCCGAGCCGCGTCCGTTCAGCGCAAAAAAAGTTATGGCGTACAAAGGGGCAAAGTCCTTAACCGATCTTGAAAAATTGACCGAAGGAAATTCACTTCTTTACACCGATACGCTGATCCACGAATATCAAGAAAGAAATCTTTTTATTTCAACTTTAACGATGGATGATCTTCAACTTGATGTTGACCGCTGCGGCGTAAAAGGTTCGCCGACAAAAGTACATAAAGTTGAATCGGTTGTGCTTGCGGGCGGAAATCAAACAAGAGTTGAACCGACAAAAGACGGCATCGGAATATTGATTGACAGCCTTTTAGAAGATCATATTCTCGGTTAGAAAAAACGTAGCCGCAGATAAATCTGCGAAAAAATGTAAACAAAAAGAAAAAAAATTATGCAAAATCTCTCAAATGAAGTTTGGGTTTTTATTGAACAACGAGACGGGAAAGCAGTTGATGTAAGTTTAGAACTTCTCTGCAAAGGAAGAAAATTAGCAGAACAATTGCACGGACCGTTGAAAGCGGTGGTAATTGGTGAAGACGTAAAATCCATTGCAGACGAAACATTCAAATATGGTGCAAACGAAGTTTTATTGATTCAACATAAAGAATTAAAAAACTATCGTACACTTCCTTATAGCAGAATATTAAATGACCTGATAATCAAATTCTCTCCGCGTATTGTGTTGTTCGGAGCTACGGTTATTGGAAGAGATTTGGCTCCGCGTGTTGCTTCAAATACAAAAAGCGGATTGACAGCAGATTGTACCGAATTACGAATCGATACAATCACTTATCTCGGAAAAGAATGCAAAGATATTTTACTTCAAATTCGTCCCGCTTTTGGTGGAAATATCATTGCCACAATTATTACTCCCGATAATCCCGTACAGATGGCGACGGTTCGCGAAGGTGTAATGGAATTATCACCACTCGAAAAACCGAATAAAACAAAAATTACAGAAATTCCTTTTCTTCCGGACCCAACTGATGCTTTGGTTGAAATCATCGAACAATTCCATCAGGAAAATAAAGTGAACTTAAAAGGTGCGCCGGTAATTGTTGCGGGCGGGTACGGACTCGGCACAAAAGAAAATTTTAAATTGATCCACGAACTTGCACATGTGCTTGGCGGAGAAGTTGCCGGAAGCCGCGCCGCTGTTGATGCAGGATTTGTTCCGCATGAACGGCAAGTTGGTCAAACGGGAATTACTGTCCGCCCAAAACTTTATATTGCCGTTGGAATCTCCGGCGCTATTCAACACCGCGCAGGAATGCAGGAAGCGAATAAAATTATCGCAATCAACACTGACCCCGATGCGCCAATTTTTCAAATTGCGCATTATGGAATTGTCGGCGATGCCGTCGATATTATTCCAAAATTCATTGATGCCTATAAACATAAATTGAAATAGAGGAACTATGCCAAATTTCTTTTTAGATAACAGCGATCTACAATTTCATTTTAATAAACTTGATTTGAAAGAAGTTGTCCGCATTACCGAAGATGATTACGAAGAAGCGAAAAAATATAATTACGCTCCGGTGAATTATGAAGACGCCATTGAGAATTATAGAAAAGTTTTAGAAGTCGCCGGTGATCTTGCAGCAAATTTTATTGCCGGAAGAGCTGCCGATGTTGATATTGAAGGTGCTACATTTTCCGATGGAAAAGTTACTTATGCAAAAGGAACGCTGGAAAATCTGAAGCAGCTATCTCAAGCCGATCTAATGGGAATGATCCTTCCGCGAAAATACGGCGGTTTAAATTTTCCTTTCACGATTTATATGATGACGGTTGAAACGCTTTCACGCGCCGATGCATCTTTAATGAATGTTTTTGGTTTGCAGGATATTGCCGATACGATTAAAAAATTTGGAAATGAAGACCAGCGGCAGGAATTTATTCCAAAGTTTTGTACCGGAGAAAATACCGGAGCAATGGCGCTTACCGAGCCAGATGCGGGCTCTGATTTGCAAGCGGTAAAACTGCAAGCCTATCAAAACGATAAAGGACAATGGTTTTTACGCGGTGTAAAAAGATTTATCACCAACGGAAACGGCGAAGTTCATTTGGTGTTGGCTCGCTCCGAAGCCGGAACAAAAGATGGTCGCGGATTAAGCATGTTCGTTTGCCGTACTGATAAAACCGTAGTGATCAGAAGAATTGAACACAAACTTGGCATTCACGGTTCACCTACATGCGAACTGCAATTTAACGATACTCCGGCGCAGCTTGTCGGACAACGAAAATTCGGATTGATAAAATATGTTCTCGATTTGATGTTCCGCGCGCGCATGGGAGTTTCGGCGCAAGCGCTCGGAATTTCTCAAGCTGCTTACGAAGAGGCTGTAAAATATGCCCGCGAACGGGAACAGTTCGGAAAAGCGATCTATAATATTCCCGTTATCGCGAATATGCTTATCGAAATGAGAGTTATGCTGGAAAGTAACCGATCACTTTTTTACAGTGCGGCAAAATCGGTTGACATTAAAGAGAAACTCGAAGAGCAAATTGAAAAATTGAAAGCTGAGGGAAAATCTTTTTCGGAAGAGAACAACCGATTGAAACAAGTGACAAAAATTGCAAACTTTCTAACTCCGATTAGTAAATACACATTAACGGAATCGGCTAACAAGATAAGCTACGACGCGCTGCAAATACACGGCGGAACCGGTTACATGAAAGAATTCAAAGTTGAACGCCTTACCCGCGATGCGCGCATTACAAATATTTACGAAGGGACTTCGCAGTTGCAAATAGTCGCTGCGGCAGGCGGTGTTATCAACGATGTGATGAAAGAATATTTTGAAGGAAAAGAACAACACGAATACAAAGGCGGTTTAACACGACTCGCAAATCATTTAAAAGAAATCCGCGAAATCTATCTCGATTGTCTTAAATACGTTATTGATAAAAAAGATACCAGTTTTCAAGATGTTGCCGCAAAGGATTTAGTCGAGCTCTATTCGTATTTGTACATCGGTTATTTGGTTTTGGATGAAGCTGAGATCGAATCGAAAAAAATCTTTATTGCGAACCGTTACATTATCAACTCACTCGCGAACGCAAGAAAAAATGCGGCTTCAATTAAAAATGAACTGTTCTCCGATCTATTACACGCAGATAAAATTTTAATTTAAAAAATATATTTACATGGGAGCTCTTATGGAAAAGAAAATTTATTATTACCGCGCTTATGACGATAAAGAAGAAAAAAATTATTTCAAATGTTCTTTCGACCACGCTGCAATTGAAGCTCTGGTAAAAGATTTTGAACAGACTCATCAAGCCTATTACAATTACGATTTCGTAAACTTTCTTAAAGAAAAAGACCCTGAAGCCGAATTGATAGAGATTACGAACATCTATTACTAGAGTTCTACACTTGTTAGCTGCCGGGTTTTAGTCTTCCTTTTGGGTAGCATCAGGCGCTTGCCATAATTCAAGTTTGTTCCCTTCCGGATCGGTGATCCAGACAAACTTGCCGTACTCACTTTCTTCTTTTCCGGTTATGGGTATTTCCAGTTCTTCAAGATGAAGCAGAACCGTTGTTAGATTTTCAACTTGAAGATTTAATTCAAATTCTTTTTTCTTCTCCGGTAGTTCTTCTTTCGATTTATTAAAAGAAAAAATTGTTGCTTTTCTTTCAGCACTATTTACGCCTTC
Organism: Ignavibacteriaceae bacterium; assembly: GCA_023229425.1. Classification (GTDB taxonomy): domain Bacteria; phylum Bacteroidota; class Ignavibacteria; order Ignavibacteriales; family Ignavibacteriaceae; genus UBA1563. The sequence goes on along the minus strand of JALNZG010000002.1, from coordinate 187,857 downwards.
TTGATGAACGAATTCCATTCCGTAAGTTTTTCCTTCTTCATAAGTATCAAAGCGAAGGTTGAAAGTATTAGCATACCATTCTGCAAGCAGCTTTGGATTATTTGCGCGGATGAATATTCCGCCGATTCCTTTTATCATTTTTGCTCCTGATTAAATTTTGATCGAACCTGTTAAATACAAAACCGCGTTTCCCGCAATTTCCACGCGGTCACCGAACAATTTACAAAATAATTCCCCGCCGCGTTTAGAAATTTGACGCGCGAGTAATTCATTTTTTCCAAGACGCTCTGCCCAAAAGGGAATGAGCGTACTGTGAGACGATCCCGTTACCGGGTCTTCATTAATTCCTTCTTTCGGTGCAAAGAAACGGGAGACAAAGTCTGCTTCATTTCCTTTGGCTGTTGCAATATATCCGAAGCAATCTATTTTTTTAAGCAGCATAAAATCTGGCTGAAGCGAAAGAACATCTTCTTCCGAATTATAAACCATCAGCAAATCCCGCGCTTGCAAAACCTCTTTCGGCTCTTTGCCGATAGCTTCAATTAAACCTTCAGGAATTTCTGTTGCAACCGGTTTGCGCGAAGGAAAATTCATAACCAGCAAATCATTTCTTTTTGTTACTTCAAGTTTTCCGCTTTTTGTTTGGAAAGTGATTTTATCTATTTCGCTCTTTAAAATATTGAAAATCACATATGCAGAAGCAAGCGTTGCATGTCCGCAGAGATCAACCTCAGCTTCGGGAGTGAACCAACGGAGCTCATAATAATTTTCTTTCTTTATGAAAAAAGCTGTCTCGGCAAGATTATTCTCAGCAGCGATCGATTGCATAACGCTCTCTTCCAACCAATACTCAAGCGGGCAAATAGCTGCCGGATTCCCGCCAAATAATTTTGAAGTGAACGCATCAACTTGATAAATAGGTAATTTCATTTTTAAATACTCTTTGGGATTGACTAAATTAAACTACAAAATATTTTTGAAATTCACCTTTAGAATTATGAACATTGTTATAAAACAAATTGCATTCGACGGAGCAGAACACAAAAAAGAAATCGAACTCCGCTACAAAGTTCTGCGCCGACCAATCGGATTAAATTACACCCAAGAACAACTTGATGCGGAAAAAGATGAATTTCATTTCGCCGCTTTTGATGGAGAGAAACTTGCCGGTTGTCTGCTAATGAAAGCAATTGATAAAGATGAAATCAAAATGCGGCAGGTTGCTGTTGATGAAACGTATCAAGGGAAAGGCGTTGGTAAAGCGCTTGTTCTTTATTCGGAAAAGTTCGCTGCGGAAAATGGTTTCTCCGTTATAACACTTCACGCAAGAAAAACTGCTGTTCCGTTTTACGCACATTTAGGGTACGAAATAGTAGGAGAAGAATTTATAGAGGTATCACTCCCTCATTTTAAAATGAAGAAAGACAAACTTTAGTTTTATTGATCCTCTACGAGGATCGTTTCATTTGGTTAATTTCTTTTCTACAAAAATTAAACATCTACGATGTTTAACACACAAAGTTTTCTTAACTCCGTTAGGAGTTATATCTTTATAAAAACAAACACACCGGACAACCAGTACCCCGTATGGGTACTATATACATGTATATTATTTTGAGGTCGCTATTTTTTTACCTCAACAGCAACATCTTTTTTGTTTGGATAAATTCACTAGCATACAGTAAATAAAAAAGAACAGTTTTTTAACGGTTAGATTTATCATTGAAATTTAATTATCCCTTGACTTTTTACTTATGAAGAATGTTATAGACCAGCACAATATTTATAATGGGATAATTTTCTCGATTAAAGAAATAATGTTTTTTTCTTTTCTAAGAATTCGCTTACAAATGTCTTCTATATTATTAACGGCAATTGAATGATTGATATCTGTTATTCTCTCAAAAGTCTTGGTATGATAAAACCATACTTGTTCATAATCTGAGTTTATGTGTATTGTTTCTCTTTTCAGCTTAGATATTAGCTTGACAAATTGATCATTAAGCAATGATATTGTATTATAATTTGAATCTAAGTATGGTAAGACAATCTTTGGATAAACGGGTGTTTTGAGTTCATTTGCTCTGTTTTTATTTTGCATAAATACTAAATATTCATAAAATTCTTTATCGCAATAAGTATCGATTTTTTTGTCAGGTTTTGGCTTATCTCTGAGATAATCATATTCATCAGATTCGGTAAGAATTTTATAATATGGTTTGAACCATTTTGCCCATTCTTCTGAAATTGCACCACAATCTAAAATCGACTTAAAACAAGACGCCGCCAAGCGTAAACTTAACTCTCTCAGTTCTGTTTTAATTCCACGCTTTATATTTTGTTTTAATATTTGTTTTTTAATTTGTTCAATGACTACAGCACTGAATATTCCTAAAAGCCAGCCTATGGCAAGCGGTAGATATTTAATAACATTTTTTGCGATTTCTTCGGTTAACATATCATATTATATTTTGTTTATAACGAAATTATCTATTGGTAGTTTAATCATAACAGAGCACAAATTCTTTTACAAAATTCACATATATGAAATGCTATTATACAGTTGATTTGCTTTGCTTGTTCTGTCCCGTCACAATGTGCTCGTGCATATTAGCAGCCACAGAATTATGTAAATGTTTCAGAATTAATTATAGTCTCATATTCACATTCCCTTGAGTGAGTTCAAATATTATTTGATATTTTTTATTAATTTAGCAACAATTTCTTTGGCTGCGCTCGAAACATCCTTTCTCATCGCCCTATCAAGCATTGAAGTAGCTTGACCTCCGTAACCATTTTGCCATGAAACACCAGCAATTAATTGCCCATTGTAAGTGCTATTCAGTCTAACGCTTGCGCTTTGCGGGAGCCCATCATAACCAGAAGCTACTTTTACAACCAAATAACCGTCAATGCCTTGGTCTTTTAATTTTAATAAATTTTGCGGTGTACCAATTTCAAATTCATTAAGATTTAGTCGGGCTACTATATTTGTAAGCTGTGCTGGATCAACAACATTTATATCATAACTAGCAATCTCAATAGCAATAGCATCACCAAGAATACCACTATTGGGGTTTATCGCGATAACATTTACTGGATGACCCGGGTTTTTACCACCAACAAGAGAAATACTCGAACCCGCACAACCATAAAAAATTGATACGCTTATTAAAACAAAATATAATTGAAACCACTTTTTCATAACCATTCTCCTTTATTAAATTTATAACAATATTGTCTAAACTAAATCGAATTAATTGTCTGGGAATAAACATATTTTAGTTGCCGCTCACTTTCATTGGCACTGCAAATAATCTTCCATCTCTCCCAAGGATGATAAACAAACCTCCGTTCATCTATCAACCCAATAAGTTTTCAGTTGTCGGTTTTCAGTTTTCTGCTTCCCAATTACTTCCCCCATTACATTTTTTTATAAATATCTTTTCTGTGAGCAATTGAGATGAGAATAATTAATAACCTGCCTTCCTCTATTTCGTAAATAATTCTATAATTACCAACCCTAATCCTCCAGGCTTCGTAACCTTGTAACTTTTTACTTCCCGCTGGTCTTGGTTCGCCTGCCAACTTAGAAACATGCTCAAAAATTTGGTTTTTTATTTTTGGCGGGAGATTGTTTAACTGTTTTTGTACAGGTTTTGGGATTATTATTTCAAAAAACATTTTTCTTTTTGTGTTGATGTTTTTGTAATTCCTTTAAGGTAACATAGTCTCCGGCTTTTAATGATGCGTCAACTTTAGGTTTTGCTTTTTTATATTCCTTAACATCTTCATTATCTTCAATCAATTCAAGCATGCGGTTATACGTTTCAATATCCAGGATGATTGATTGAGGTTTTCCATTTTCATCAACTATGAAACGTTTTCTTTTTGCAGTTAACATTTTTCTCTCATTTTTTGATGCAAAATAAATTTATTTTTGCTTTACTCAAAGGGAAATAAATTGAAACATGAAACCGCAAACACAATATCTGTGCTCTCATTTTTTTAAGGATGATAAACAAACTCTCGCTTATCTATCATCCTCATCAATAATTCTTTCAACTAACCGACTTTGTTTATCTCTTGGTCTTTGTATTGCAATTGATAAAGCCGGTAATAGATTCCCCGTTTTGCAAGGAGTTCCTGATGATTCCCGGTTTCTTTGATTTCACCTTTGTGCATTACAATTATTTTATCAGCATTCTGAATTGTTGAAAGCCGGTGAGCAATAACAATTGCCGTTCTTCCAACGAGAAGTTTTTCTATTGCCTGTTGAATAAGTATTTCCGTCTCCGTATCAACACTTGAAGTCGCTTCATCTAAAATTAATATTTGGGGATTGAACGCCAGCGCGCGCGCAAAAGAAATTAATTGTTTTTGTCCAACGCTTAATGTGGCTCCCCGTTCCTTTACTTCTTCATCATATTTTTTCGGAAGCAGTTGAATAAACTTATCTGCGCCGACAAGTTCCGCCGCACGCTTAATTTGTTCATCAGAAATATCAGAATTATTCATCCCGATATTAGATTTAATTGTTCCCGAAAAAAGAAAAACATCCTGCAGCACAATAGATATTTGTTTCCGCAGATCGCGTTTATCAACTTCACGAATATCAATTCCATCTATCCGGATAACGCCGGTGTTAATATCATAAAACCGTGTAAGAATATTGATGATGCTTGTCTTGCCCGCGCCGGTAGCGCCTACAATGGCAACGGTTTCTCCGGGATTCACATCAAATGAAATATTTTTTAGAACGAATTCATCTTTATTATAAGCGAACGAAACATTTTCAAAAGAAATTGATCCTTTAACCGAATGTAAAAATTTAGGTTCTTCCGGATTTTTGATAAACGTATCATCATCAAGCAATTTAAAAACTCTTTCGGAAGAAGCCATTGCCGTCTGCATAATATTATATTTTTCCGAGAGATCGCGTATCGGGCGGAAGAACATTTCTGTGTATTGAAGAAACGCAAAGAGTGTTCCGAGCGTAAGAACATTGTGCACAACTTCACCCCCACCGTACCAGATAATTAACGCAAGAGCGATAGAACTAACAAATTCCACCGAAGGATAAAAAACCGCGTAATAAAAAATTGATTCAATGTTAGCTTTTTTGTGGTCGCCGTTTATACCGGAAAATTTTTGCAGTTCTTCTTTCTCTTTATGGAAAAGCTGCATTACGGAAATTCCGGTGATATGTTCCTGCATATATGAATTTAATCTTGCAAGATGAAACCGTACATCGCGGTAGTTCTCACGTACTTTTCTTCTAAAAAGAAACGTGCCGTAAATAAGCACCGGCAAAATTGAAAGCGACACAAACGACAATTTCCAATCCATAAAAAACATAAAACCAAGGATCCAGAAAATGATAAACACATCGCTGAAGATCATGATAATGCCGGATGAGAAAAGTTCGTTCAACGATTCAATATCATTCGTTACGCGGGTAACAAGCCGTCCAATCGGAGTCCTATCAAAAAATTTTATAGCAAGTTTTTGCGTATGTGAAAATAACTTCAAACGAATGTCATAAATAGTTTTTTGTCCGAGATACTGTGTGTAGTAGGTCAGCAAATACTGAATAGCCGATTGAAAAAATAGCGTTGCAAAGAGAGCGATCGTAATCCAAAGTAAACCGGTAAAGTTTTTATTGACGATATAATCATCGATTGCAATTTTTGTTAAGTACGGACGTAGCGGACCAAGCGCCGCAACGATGATATTTAACAATATCGCAAAGATCACATAGCGTTTGTATGGTTTAATGAAGGTCAGTAGCCGCTTCATTAACTTTGCGTCGTATGCTTTACCGAGTATCTCGTCTTCGTTCTTTTCTTGTGCCATTATTTATTTTTCTTAATCCTAATCCTAATCTTAATCTTAATCTGTTTTGTGAAATCACGATCAAGAACAATTTTCTAAACTACTTTATGATAATTTTCTTTTGTAATAAATGATTTAATATTGTTTACCGAAGTATCCAAAATTCTTTCAACCGCTTCAACAGAATCAAACGCCATATGCGGAGTGATGATAACGTTTTCTCTGCGGAGTAAAATATTTCTTTTCATTATAGCTTCGAGATGTTCAAGCGGAACGTTCTTTGTAAGCATTTGATTTTCTTCAAGAGCTAATTCTTCGCCTTCGAAAACATCAAGTCCGGCGCCGCCAAAGATACCGTTATCAATTGCATAATAGAGCGCCGAAGGTTCAATTATTTCACTGCGCGCAGTGTTAATGAATAAGGCGCCTTTTTTTACTAAATGAATATTGCGCATATTAATTAGATACTGCGTTTGCTCTGTGTAAGGGCAATGAATTGTGAGAATATCGGAAGTTGAAAGAAGTTCATCAAGCGAAACATATTTTAAGTCGAGTAATTCTTTCATCATGTGATTTTCTTTTAGGTCAAAGGCTATCACCTTCATGCCAAAACCTTTTGCCATTTTAATCACGTGCATACCGATGCTTCCGGCGCCTATAACGCCGAGAGTTTTATTTTTCAGATCGAATCCGCGCAAACCTTCAAGTGAATAATTTCCTTGAATGGTGCGGACGTAAGCTTTGTGCAGGTTTCTTGAGAGCGCAAGAATGAGTGCAAAGGTATGTTCGGCAACTGTGTTTTCTCCGTAATACGGAACGTTGCAGACGGAGATTTTATTTTTCTGCGCTTCATTTAAATTGATATGATTAAAACCGGTGCTGCGTGTTGCTATCAGTTTTAACTTTTTCGCTTTATCAATTATCTTCTGAGTGATCTTTGAATAAATGAAAATTGAAACCACATCAACATCTTTTATCAGGGAAACATTTTCTTCGTCCAACTTTTCCTTGTAAAAGAAAAGTTCATAGTTTTTGTCGAACTGTTTTTTTACATATTTCTTTTCATCCGAAGTTATTTCGAAGAAAGCAATTTTTATTTTAGCCATGTTTTTTCTCCTCAATTAAATTCTTCAATTTCTTTTTCAAGTAGTTGTTTATAATAAATATCAGCATACAATTTATTTAACGAAAGCAGTTCGTTGTGTGTTCCTTCTTCCGCAATGGTACCTTTATCAAGCACTACAATTTTGTCGGCGTCTTTTACCGTTGAGATGCGGTGACTGATTATGATGCTCGTCCGTTCTTTCATAAATAATTTCAAGTTCTTAAGAATTTCTTCTTCCGTGTGCGTGTCAACGGCTGAAAAAGAGTCATCGAGAATTAAGATTTTCGGATCGATTACCAATGACCGCGCAATGGTCGCGCGTTGTTTTTGTCCACCGGAAAGCGTTATGCCCCGCTCGCCGATTATGGTTTCATATCCATTAGGAAAATCTTTTACATCTTTATCGAATTGAGCAATGCGCGAAGCCGTCATCATTTTATCGCCGTTGTGTTCTCTTAATCCGTAAGTTAGATTATTTGCAATTGAATCGGAAAAAAGAAATGTTTCCTGCTGAACAAAACCGATTTGTTTGCGTAATGTCGCCAGAGGAATTTTATTGATCGGTTTATCGTCAAGTAAAATTTCTCCATCGGTAACATCGTACAAGCGGGGAAGTAGGTTGATCATCGTTGTTTTACCCGCGCCAGTTAATCCCATAATGGCAAGCGTTGTTCCAACCGGAATTTCTAAATTGATGTTATTCAAAACTTTTGGGAGATGTTCTTGATAACTGAATGAAACATTTCTAAATGTAATTTTCCCCTTTAAATCTTTTAGTGAAAAATCAGTTTCCTCTGTTTCAACAATTTCAAACGGTTCGGCAAGAATTTTATTTAATCGTTTCATACTCGCTTCCGCTTGTTGAATAATGTTTATCACCCAGCCGAATGCGATGATTGGCCAAATGAGCATGCCCAAATAAATGATCAGTGCAGTAACATCGCCGAGCATTAATTTATTGTTAATAACTTCTGAACCGCCAACCCAAATAACAATGATGATTGATAATCCGGTTATCAAAAATAAGATCGGCTGGAAAAGTGCTTGAATTTTTACAAGCTTCATATTTCTGTGCAAATAATCTTTGCTTAGAGTTGCGAACTCGTCAATTTCGCTTTCTTCGCGAACGTAAGACTTGATAACTCTCATTCCCGAATAATTTTCTTGCGCTTTTGTAGTGAGTTCTGAAAATTTTTCCTGTATCGCCGTAAAGCGAGCATGGATTTTCTTCCCGATTACATAAATCATGTAAGATAAAAACGGCAGCGGCAGCAGCGAATAGAGCGTTACCGAAACATCAATTGAGAGCATTATCCAGAGGACGATAAGAAAACGAATGCCGGTATCAATTGTGTACATAACCGCCGGACCAATAAACATGCGCACCGCGTTGATGTCGTTGGTTGCGTGCGCCATAATATTTCCGGTGGAATTATTTTGAAAATAGCGGAGTGGCAGACGCTGGATGTGCGCCCAAAAATCCTGCCGCAGATCAAATTCAATTTCCCGCGAGACCACAATAATGGTTTGACGAATAAGGAAACGAAAAACTCCGGCAATAAGCGAAGTGCCGGCAATCAACAATCCGTAATTAATTAAAGTTTGTTGTGTAACCGTTTTATGTAAATCATTAATAACATCTTTAATCAAGATTGGGATGTACGTTGAAAATCCGTTTGAGATGAGAATAAAAAGTATTCCCCAAAAGATTTTTGTTTTGTAGCGGACAAAATATTTTTTAAGTGATTTAAGGTTAGTCATTTAGTTCTTTATGGCAAACAAATTATAGTAAATGTATTTAATTTTATCTTTTGTGGGATTTGCCGATAAAAAAACTACTTCGCATTTTCTATTTCTTATTTGCAAAGCAAATTCTATTTGCGAACTAATCTATTATTTCAAATCCCGTGTACTTTTGTAAAACTTTCGGAACAATAATTTTTCGTTCCGGCGTTTGATTGTTTTCTAAAATAGAAACCATCAGACGGCTGGTTGCAAGTCCGCTGCCGTTGAGCGTATGCACAAACTCTGGTTTTTTCGTTATTTCATTCCTGAACCGGATATTTGCACGCCGCGCCTGGAATGCTTCAAAGTTACTGCACGATGAAGCTTCGAGCCATTTATTTTCAGCCGGAGACCAAGTTTCAATATCGTAACATTTGGCGGCGGAAAAACTTAAATCGCCTGTGCAAAGCAAAAGCAAGCGGTAAGGAACATTCAACGCGTGCAAAATATCTTCGGCGTCTTTTACTAATAACTCCAATTCGTCGTAAGAAGTTTCCGGTTTTACAAATTTTACCATTTCAACTTTATTAAACTGATGTACGCGCAAAAATCCTTTTGAATCTTTACCGTAACTTCCAGCTTCGCGTCTGAAGCAAGGTGAATAGCCGACATATTTTATCGGCAAATCTTTTTCATTTAAAATTTCATCACGGTGTATATTGGTGATAGGTACTTCGGCGGTTGGAATTGGGTACAATCCGTCTTTTTCAACAAAATACATATCTTCTTCCATCTTTGGAATTTGTCCGGTTCCTTTCATTGATTCACGATTCACCAATATCGGCGGCAGTACTTCCGTATAACCATGATGCTGCAAATGATAATCAAGCATAAAATTGATTAACGCCCGCTCCAGCGTTGCTCCTTTGCCGATGTATAAAGGAAAGCCAGAACCAGATATTTTTGTGCCCCGCTCGAAATCTAGAATTTTTAATTTCTTTCCGAGTTCGATGTGGTCTAAAATTTTAAAATCGTTTTGAAAAGAAAAACCATCGGGCAACCATTGTTTTGTTTCAACATTTTCTTCGGCTGTTTTTCCAACCGGAACGGATGTGTGAGCCAGATTTGGTGTATGTCGAAGGATCGTTTCAATTTTTTCTTCTATCTCGCGAAGTTGTGAATCGAATAAAGCAATTTGGTCGCCGACTAATTTCATTTCAGCAAATACAGCAGAAGTATCCTGCCCGGCTTTTTTCATCTGCGGAATTTGTGCTGAGGTTTGGTTTCGTTTTGCTTTCAGTTCATCTGTTTTTAAAATCAGTGAACGGCGTTCTTCGTCGAGTGCTAGAATTTCATCAACGATATCTTTAGCGTTTTTGTTTAAGAGTCCTTTACGGACAAGTTCCGGATTTTCACGAATAAGTTTTATGTCTAACATTTACTTTCCTTTAATCCCAATGGGACGCGGATTCTTTATGATCCATTATGATTTTTTAAGGTAAAACATTTATTTGTTTTTGAATTCTTTAGTCAAAACTTTTCTTTTGAATTGTGGCTCTTTTCCAAAATTTAATAATAAACCAACTTCTAAATCTGTTACTCTTAAATAATTTACAAGTTGGGCTTCGTGTTCGGGAACTAGAGTTTCAGCAGCTTTTAATTCAACAACCACAACTTCATTTACTAGAATGTCCGCAAAGTACTCACCAACTAAAGGCTAATCTTAAAAAATCTGCGTCCCATTGCGCTTATTTTACAACAATATTAAAAATTTTATTTTTTACGAAAATTTCTTTGATAACTGTTTTGCCCTCAATCCATTTAGCAACTTTTTCATCTGCTAAAGCCGCAGTTTTTACCGCCGCCTCATCGCTGTTCATTGGAACTTGGATTGTTGCTCGAAGTTTTCCGCTGATCTGTATTGCGATATTTGCAACATCTTCCGTTAAAGCATTTTTGTCAGCATCAAACCAAATTGGATTTTCAAAAATCGTTTTTTCTTTTCCGATCATTTGCCAGCATTCTTCAGCAAGATGCGGAGCAATTGCTGCAAGCAAAATTGCTAATCTCTCCAACGTGTAAATTTGAATTTCTTTTCCGCAGTTTGGCAACGCTTTCAATTCATTTATCAATTCCATTAAACTTGCAATCGCGGTATTAAAGCGAAAATGATTCAACTCGCCATCATATTTTGCAATGGTTTGATTGATCTTTCTGTATATAATTTTTTCCGCATCACTCAAATTTTGCAGATCATATTTTTCTTGTGCTGAAATCTCTTTCGCAATATTTTCATGGTTGATAAATAGATCGTACACACGCTGGACAAATCTTTCCGTTCCGGCAATTCCTTTGTCACTCCAATCGCCACCTTGTTCAAACGGTCCCATAAACATTAAGTATAAACGGAAAACATCGTTGCCGACATTTTTTGTAAAGTCACCCGGATTAACAACGTTTCCTTTCGACTTAGACATCTTTGCACCGGAGTTCGTAATTGTCCCTTGATGCACAAGCGTTTGGAATGGTTCATCTGAATTTGTTAATCCAAGATCGCGGATAAATTTGTGAATGAAGCGTGCGTACAACAAATGCATTGTTGCATGTTCAGCTCCGCCAACATACATATCAACCGGAACAAATTTGTCCGTCAATTCTTTATCAAAAATTCCTTCGGAAAAATTCGGATTGAGATAACGGAAATAATACCACGAAGAATCTACAAACGTATCCATTGTGTCGGCTTCGCGTTTTGCATCCGCACCGCACTTCGGACATTTAACATTAATGAATTTTTCGTTTCGAGCAAGAGGAGAAACTCCCTGGCTTTTGAAATCAACATCGTACGGCAATTCAACCGGCAAATCTTTTTCTTCTACTAAAACTTCACCGCAATTGTCGCAGTGAATTACCGGGATCGGCGTTCCCCAATATCTTTGGCGCGAGATCAACCAATCGCGCAAGCGGAAATTTATTTTTCTTTTTCCGAAATCATTTACTTCGAGATATTCTATAATTTTTTGTTTTCCTTCATCCGAACGCAACCCGTTAAATTGACCCGAATTTACCATTGTTCCGGTTTCGGTGAATGCTTCTTTTAATTCGTTAGTTTCATTTGTTCCGTCTTGTAAAATTACTTTGCGAATATGCAGAGCAAACTTTGTGGCAAACTCAAAATCTCTTTCATCATGCGCGGGAACCGCCATAACACAGCCCGTTCCGTAGGTGAGCAATGCGTAGTCGGCAATCCAAATGGGAATGCGTTCTTGGTTCATCTGATTAATTGCAAATGCACCAACAGGAACTCCCGTTTTTTCTTTTACTGTTGAAGTTCTTTCTATCTCGGTTAATTTTCTTGTTTGGTCGCGGTAATCATCAACCGCTTTTTTGTTTTCGGCGGTTACGAGTTTATCAACCAAAGAATGTTCCGGTGCGAGGACGACATACGTTACGCCGAACAACGTATCGGGACGTGTTGTAAAAACGGAAATCGTTTCATCACTGTTTTCAACTTTAAAATGAATTTCAGCGCCGACACTTTTCCCGATCCAGTTTCTCTGCATCAATTTTGTTTTTTCGGGCCAATGGATCGTGTCCAATCCTGCTAAAAGTTCTTCAGCGTATTCTGTTATTTTGAAAAACCATTGTGTAAGATTTTTCTGAATCACCTGTGAACCGCAACGTTCGCAATTACCATCCGAAAGAACTTGCTCATTTGCCAACACGGTGTTGCACGAAGTGCACCAATTCACCGGGGCATTTTTTCTGTATGCTAATCCCTTTTTGTAGAGTTGAATAAAAAGCCACTGATTCCATTTATAATATTCGGGAACGCACGTCATCAGCTCGGCGTCCCAATCATACATACAGCCCATATTTTTCAACTGCGAACGAATGTCAGCAATATTTTTCATTGTGCTGTCGTGCGGATGAATTCCGGTTTTAATAGCAAAATTTTCTGCCGGAAGACCGAACGCATCGTAACCCATCGGTTCAAAAACATTAAAACCTTTTAATTTTTTATAGCGCGCCCAGCTATCGGCAGGTCCGTAATTGTACCAGTGTCCGCAGTGTAATTTTGCCCCGCTGGGATAAATAAACATTACAAGCGTGTAAAGTTTATTCCCGGTTTTAGAAAAATCTGTTTTATAAACCTGGTTTTTTTCCCAATAGCTTTGCCATTTGGTTTCAATTTCTGCAAAAGGATATTTCATAAGCCCAATAAAGAATTATAATTGAAAAATCATAAAGTGATTTAGATTGTATTGATTTTGACTGCAAATTTACCGAAAAACGGAGGGAATTCAAACGAGAGTGATGAACGAAATAAGTTTAATCTAATAGTCTTTTTAGAAGCTCTTCTTTGGTGATTTGAAAATGATCGGCTATATCTTTTAGAATGCTATTTAATGTCCCGATTTTGATGGGGTTGTGATTTGGAATAGTGATATGGTGTTCACCGTTCATACTTGTGGTTAACCGAATATGACTTCCGGATTGACGCGAAATTTCATATCCGGTTTTAGATAAGAGTTTTATTAATTGAGTCGCGTTAAAATCTCTTGGCAGTTTCATGCGGCAAGAATTTCTTCTTTTACGTAATGGAGACGGATAATTTTGGGAGCTTGTTTTAATTCAAAATGGCAAGAGACTGCGTCTTTGATGTTTTTTTTCAACTCTTCGATTGTCTCCGCTTCAGTAAATATTGATTCTCCTAATGCCTTTGCCTCAAATCCTCCCTCAACTGATTCTTCGATTATAAAAATAATTTCATTCATAAGTAAAATCTCTTTTTGTTTGTTCTAAATATAAGACTATTTAATACTTCAATCCATACCAGACAACATCCGGATAAACTTTTACCGCCGGCATCGGAAAGTGATAAAAGTTCAAATATTTTTTTATAAATTTTAAGAAAGAAGAATTTCTGGGAAGTTCTTGGGTATTAAGATCAAGGGCAAAATAAATTTCACGATGACGGGAATTTGTGTCAAATCCTTTAACCGAATGCCCAACTGCGAAATTTAAAAACGATGGATAATATTTCCGAATTCCTTCTGGCAAATAATTTATGATCGAAATGCTAAACCAATGATACGTACTTTCGTAATCATCAAAGATTACTTTATTTGAACCGTGCTTAAACCGCTCGGAAGGAAAGAAACTGATCTTTAGATTGAAATTTTTCAACTCTGGAAATTTGTATTGAAGCATGGGATAAGCTGCGCCGAAAGCATTTGACGAGAAATCACCCCAGCTAAATCCCCATTGTTTGGAAAATCCGTCTTTTATTTCTGTGAAAGACTGATATGTTAAGGCTGTAATTCCGCCGTAAAGAAGACTTTGTTCTTCATCAATACCGCTCCAGACAAAAGCATCCGCATAAATGCTTGTTGCCAACATCGGAAAATAGAAATGCCCGAACTTATCGGCACCAAGAGCGTAAGCCCAGTCTTCTTTCCAATTAAAATGAAACGGATTTTTTTCTCCCTTCCACCAGAGATTTTTTTGAAATGCTTGTCCATAAATAAATCCTCCAGCAGTAACGCTACCGATAAGAGAAAGTTTGTAATAATTTATTTTGGAAGTATCAATTCGAAGGCTTTCTTGCGGCTGCAGATTAGAGATAAATAGTAAAAAGATAAAAATTGTTTTCATTCTTCCAACAAAATTTTAGGCTGTGTAGCAGAGAAAAACATTATATTTGCGAAAGAAATATCACTAAAAAAGTAAATTAAAAAAAGAATGATGCAGCTTTTCCCTTCAACATATTTCACATACAAAAATAACAAGCTTTACTGCGAAGAGGTTGCCGTTGCCGAAATAGTTAAACAAACGGGAACCCCAACTTACATCTACAGTAAAAATTATTTTGAAGATGCTTACAAAGAATTTGATGCAGCTTTTGGTGAAATTCCACATATAATATTTTATGCGGCAAAGGCAAATTTTAATCTTAGCGTTATAAAAACGTTTTTACAATTGGGCAGCGGAGTAGATGTGAATTCCGAGGGGGAACTTTACCGCGCGTTAAAAGCCGGTGCAAATGCCAAGGAAATAATTTTAACAAGCGTGGGGAAAACCAGGAATGAAATAAAACTTGGTCTTGAGCACGATGTTTTAATGATCAAAGCCGAATCCGAAGAAGAAGTTATTTTGATAAATGAAATTGCCGCTTCAATGAATACGGTTGCTCGGGTCGCAATCCGCGTTAATCCCGATGTTGATGCGAAGACACATCCGTATATTTCAACCGGACTTTCGGAAAATAAATTCGGTGTTAACAGCGAAACAGCATTAAGGATTTTTCGCATGCAAAGCGAATTAAAAAATATCCGATTCACCGGAATTGATATGCATATCGGGTCGCAGATCACCAGCGTTTCCCCCTTTGTTGAAGCCGTTGAAAAGCTTTCCAATCTTTTTATGATCCTAAAAAAAGAAGGAATTGAATTAATACATTTTGATATCGGCGGCGGAATCGGAATCCAATACAAAGATGAAAAAACTTTTTCAGTGAAAGAATTTGCTCGGGCAATTCTTCCTACGCTAAAAAGCTTAAATTGCAAAATCATTTTTGAACCCGGAAGATATTTAACGGCAAATGCCGGAATTTTAGTTACGGAAGTTTTGTACACAAAGAAAAATCAGAATAAAAATTTTCTTGTGGTTGATGCTGCAATGACCGACTTACTGCGCCCGAGTATTTACGGAGCCTATCATCACATTCAACCGGTTGAAATTGATAAAACTAAAAAGGAAATTGTTGCAGATGTTGTCGGTCCCGTTTGTGAAAGCGGAGATTTTCTTGCAAAGGAAAGAGCAATTCAAAAAAGTGTACACGGAGATTTGCTTGCGGTAATGTCTGCCGGTGCTTATGGAATGGTAATGGCTTCAAATTATAATGCACGAAGAAGACCTGCAGAAATATTAGTTGACGGAAACAAATTTTCCGTTATACGGAGCAGAGAAACTCTTGATCATTTGCTTTTTGATGAAGTGAAAGTACTAAAATAATTATTTACTCATTAATCAACCGGAGGCAGTATGCTAAAACGATATTCAATAATTGAAAATAAAATTGTTGAAACAGCTTCTGCGCACAGCCCAATTTATGTCTTCATCTGTCCCGACGAAAAAGAGAAAAAATTTCTTGTTGATGAGTTTAAGCTTGATGAACATACACTAAATTCAGCAACTGATCCTGATGAACTTTCAAGACTTGAATTTGAACCAAATCACACAGCTCTTATCTTCAAGCGCCCGCAGAATTATTCCGGCGCACAGCAATTTTTTTTCAAAGTAACTTCTACCGGATTATTTTTGTTTAGCGACAAACTCATTGTTGTAATAGACGAGGACATTCTTCTGTTTGAAGGAAAGCAATTATCGAAAGTTACTTCACTACAGGAATTAGCGCTGAAATTAATTTATCGTTCCATCTTTCATTTTCTGGAACATCTAAAAATAATTAATGTTATTTCAGATGAACTTGAAAAAAAAATAAATGCGGCGATGGAGAACAGTTATCTCATTAATTTGTTTTCGCTTGAAAAGAGTTTAGTTTATTATCTAAACTCAATTAGTTCAAACGGAGTATTGTTTGGTAAGTTGAAAAATAGTGCTGCAAAAATCGGTTTTTCAACCGAAGAAATTGAATTCCTTGATGACATGTTAATTGAAAACAGTCAGTGTCTGCGGCAAGCAGATATTTATTCAAACATTCTTGCAAGCCTTATGGATGCACGTGCCTCGATTGTCGGTAATAATTTAAACGTGTTGATGAAAACTTTAAATATTATCACTATAGGGATTATGGTGCCAACGTTTGTGGTAAGTGCCTTCTCGATGAACGTTCAAATACCACTATCCAGTCATCCATTTGCTTTCTGGATTATCATGAGTTTTGCTTCTGGGTCGGTTGCAGCTTTAACATTTGTTTGGAAAAGAAAAAAATGGTAGCGATGAGACAGTTATGAGACGAAGAAATTTTCTTTCGGCGGTTGGGGTTGCTTCAGCATCTTTGGTTTTATCACCAAGAATTACATTTGCCGAATCGTTTACAAAAACAATTAAACCGAAAAAACTGCAAACAGGAGATACAATCGGATTAATTTCTCCCGGCGGTTTCATTACCGAACAGCAGTTTGAAGAAGCAAAAACGAATATTCTCTCTCTCGGTTTTTCTGTTGTCGCTGCAAAAAACATTTTAAATCGATATGGATATTTAGCAGGAACCGATAAAGAGCGGGCGGATGATTTGCATGAAATGTTCGGTAATAAAAAGATTGACGGCATCGTTTGTGTGCGTGGTGGATACGGCTGCGCGCGTGTTTTAGATTTTCTCGATTTCAATTTGATTAAAAACAACCCCAAAATACTCATCGGGTACAGTGATATTACTGCGTTGCTGTATGGAATTTTTTCTCAAACCGGATTAATTGGTTTTCACGGACCAGTGGCAACTTCCACTTTTAATGAATTTAGTGTTAACAATTTTAAAAATGTTTTGATGAATCCGCAGAAGCAAATTTCTTTACAAAGCGCTGTTGAAGATGCAATAAAGAATGAATATAAGCCTTTTGTAATTCGCAGCGGGAAAGCAAAAGGAAAACTTGTCGGTGGAAATTTATCAATTGTTGCTTCACTAATCGGAACGAAATACGACGTTGATACAAAGGGGAAAATTATTTTTCTTGAAGAAGTTGGCGAAGAACCTTACCGGGTGGATAGAATGTTAACGCAGATGATCCAAGCCGGAAAGTTTAAACACGCTTCCGGTGTTGCACTTGGCGTTTTTACAAAATGCGAATCGAAACCGGATCAATCGGGAATTGCAAATTCTTTTTCGCTTCCCGAAGTTTTGCGCGAAAGATTATTTCAATTGAGAATTCCTGTTCTTTATGGCTTGTCGTTTGGACATGTTGTTAATAAATTTACTTTACCATTTGGCATTAATGTAGCACTTGATGTTGATAATCAAAAGTTAACTCTGCTTGAAAAAGCTGTCGTTTAGTTTTTTTGTTAGGTTAATTAATGCTTTATGAGATGCTTTATAATTTGTTAAAATAATGAGAGAAGAACTATGAAAGTAAAAACACTTTTTATTTTAAGTCTTGCAGCGATAACTTTATCAGGTTGTTTGGTTTATGAAAAGGTTTCGTATGAAATATCTGTGGACGGGAAAAAGTCCGGTGAAGTAAAAGTAACTTTTTACGATCTGAAATCCGATGCGCTTGGTAACAAGGAATTTAACGTAGACAAAGAAACACTTTTCGATAAATTATTTAAGAGTGATGAATTTATTCTTTCGCAAAAAGAAGAAGGAAAAGAAGTTATTAACCGCAAACTTTTTGTAGAAGATAAGAAACTCAACGGCGAAGTTAGTTTTAAGTTTAAAGATATATATGTTGTTGAAGGCATTCAACAGCAAGACGGATATTATTTCTTAACGGTTGAAGAAGGGGACAGTATTATTTCAACTAACGGGACGATTGTTCCTTTAAAAAAATTCAAAAGAATTATTTGGGACGGACATGAAAAAGTGTTGAAGTTTGAAATGCTTACCGATGTTACTCTTAACGATTTGCGCGAACTTACCCCTTTTTATAAATCCAACGAACCAAATGACGATTGACTAATGACTAAACTTTATTCTCACCATGTAATTTGTTGTTTGGAATTTGGAATTTCACCCTGTGTATGCTGAAGTAGTATTTCCACTCCCTTTCCACAGAGCCTTTACCTACACGGTTCCCAGTGAATTAGAGGAACAAGTTCAAGTTGGCGTAAGAGTGGTTGCTCCTTTCGGTAAGCGGGTGTTAACGGGATTTATCATAACGGTTCTTCAAGAAACTTCCGTTACAGGAAAATTAAAAAACATTTACGATGTTCTTGACAGTGTTCCAATCTTCGATTCCGCCTCAATTAAATTTTACGAATGGCTTTCCGAATATTATCTCTCTTCGCTTGGCGAAGCGTTCCGGCTTGCAATTCCTCCCGGAACGGAAGTACAATCGAAGAAACGCATTTCCGCAGATGTTAATTTTGCCAAACAGTTATTAGAGGATGGAAAAAGAAAATCTCCTATCCAAAAAACACTTCTGAAAATATTTTCCGAAAATGAAACGATCAGTTATTTCCTGCTGCAAAAAAAAGCTAAAAGAAAAAATCTTCTCTCACCTCTACGCACATTAGAAAAATCGGGGGTCATTACTATTCATGATGAAGTTGACAAAGCGAAGGTTCGCATTAAAACAATTCTTTCCGTTAAGCTATTAAAGTCTACGGAAGAGGTTTATGAGTTTATTCCCACGATCGAAAATAAATCGCCAAAGCAAGTTGATGTTCTCCTGAAACTTCTTTCAGGGCAGCACGAAATGCCGTTGCAACAACTTTTACTGGAAACAAAAGCTTCTGCTGCTTCTATAAAAGGATTAGAAAAAAAAGAAATTATCACCATTGTTAAAAAACAAATTGAACGGAAATTTCAAGAGCCTTATTCAGAGGATCTTATTGATTTTGCCTTAACTCAAGATCAAAATAAAGTTTTAGATGAAGTTTATCCGTTTCTTCAAAATCCTTCATTCAAAGTTTTTCTTTTGCACGGAGTAACCGGAAGCGGCAAAACACAAGTCTATATCGAACTTGTAAAAAAAGTTTTATCACTCGGTAAAACCGTAATTATTCTTGTTCCCGAAATTGCACTAACGCCACAAATGACGGCGCGGTTGACGAATAATTTTATAGGAATCGTTTCTGTTATTCACAGCAAAATGTCGCCAGGTGAGCGGTTCGATTCGTGGCAGAATATTTTAAATGAAAAATCGCAGGTAGTCATCGGTGCGCGCTCGGCGCTTTTTTCACCGCTGAAAAATATCGGACTTATTATTGTTGATGAGGAGCATGACGGAAGTTATAAGCAGGATGAAACTCCCCGCTATAATGGAAAAGATGCCGCTTTGATGCGTGCAAAATTCTCTGCCTGCCCGGTTCTACTTGGCTCGGCTACACCATCAGTTGAGAGCATGTACCTCGCAGAAACAAAGAAATATCAGTTGCTAAATCTTCCGATTCGTGTGGATGATGCAAAACTTCCGAAGATCACGTTAGTGAATATTAACGAAGAGAAAAAACTTAATCGCATGGAAAGTTTTTTCTCGAAAACCCTTCTTGAAAAAATTGAAGACAGGCTGAAGAAGAAAGAAGGAGTTATCATTCTTCAAAATAGGCGCGGTTTTGCAACACAGATATATTGCGTTGAGTGCGGACAAATTGAAATGTGCGACAATTGTTCAGTCACGCTTGTGTATCATATTAATGAAAACACTTTGCATTGCCACTACTGCGGATTTATGAAAGAAGCTCCGCCGGCTTGCAATCACTGCGGATCGGCGCATCTCAAATATTTTGGAACGGGAACGGAACGGGTTGAAGATGAACTTGCATACTACTTTCCGAATGCGGTGCTTGAACGGATTGATTCGGACTCCATTGCAAAAAAGGGAAATTTGGGAACGATTCTTTCTAATTTTAAAAGCGGAGCAATTGATATTCTTGTCGGTACGCAGATGGTTTCAAAGGGGATGGATTTTTCACGAGTTACGCTTGTCGGAGTTATTTCGGCGGAGACAAATTTGTGGCTTCCTGATTTCCGTGCGGATGAACGGACGTTCCAACTTTTAACGCAAGTTAGCGGAAGAGCAGGCAGAAGTAAAATTGAAGGAGAAGTGGTGATCCAGACACAAAATGATAAACATTTTGTGTTACAGAAAGTTCTACAAAATGATTACGACGGTTTTTATAAAAAAGAAATCTTAGACCGTGAACATCGCGGTTACCCGCCGTTCATGCGGCTTGCAGTAATTGAAGCGAAAGACAAAGAAGAAAAAAAAGCGCTTGGTGCGATGAAAGAATTTTACAACGAACTGCTGGCATTTAAAAAATATTTAAAAATTACCTCGCCAACTTCCGCTGTTATTGCAAGATTGAAAGGGGAATACCGTTTCCAAATTGTTTTAAAAACAGACCGCGTTGCCGATCATTCGGGAAGTATTTTAAGAAAAGCAATTTCCGAATCGTTCACGCGGTTCAACCGCAAAACTATATTTAAAGATGTAAAAATCTTTTTCGATATTGACCCGCAAAGTATTTTGTAGTATTAAACAAGAATGCAGAACAATTTTACAATTATTCTGCATTCATCATTCTAAATTCTTTAAGCAAAGTTCTGAAGGATGGGAACGTATTTTATTAAGACGAATACGAGCAAACTCCAGATAATCCACGCTCCAAAAATAAAATAATAATATTTTTTGGAATCACCGGCGTTAAAAAGTTTTGTCATTCCGAGAGCAATAACAAAGTAAACCCAAATTGAGAAGATATCCACTTTTGCCAAAAGGAATCCGGTAAACGTTTTTGTATCCATAGAAAATAAAGATGCAGCCGACACATCACGGACAAGTTTATCGCTAACTAGCGCAAAGATGGTTGCAAAAATTACACTGATTATGGAAATGTAACTTGTCAACCCTGTTGTAAGCAAAACATGTTTGTAAGTTCCGTCAGCTTTAAAAATAAATTTAACGAAGAGAAAATAAAATCCCGCGATAACTAAATAAGTTATGAAGCCAATAACCAGAATACCTATAGCGGTAAAAACTTTGCCGATTGTACCACTCATTTTATCCATTTGTTCTTCAGCCGTTTGCAGTTGTTCATCAGCTTGCTCTTTGGTCATCGTGCCTTTGTCAACCTTGTCCTGAAACCATTTTTCCTTTGCTTCCATTTGTTTCTGTTTCATCTCTGCTTTTATTTGCGGATTTCCCGCCATAATAAATTGAGAAATGATGACAACTACCAACATTGCCATAACAGGAAGGACCCAATCAATCGTTTTGATCGGAAATCTAGCGATACTTTCAAACGTTTTCCCCGGTTCGGAAAATATCCCGACAAGTTTATCGGAATGACTTAATTCCGGTTCTTGCTCTTCAACCGGCATCTGGTCTGGACTTTCTAATTCGCTCATAGTTTTTCCTTTGTTTATATTTTGAAATAATTATGTAATAACTAAACCCGAATTCAAATTAATAATATATGATTTGTTATTAAAAGTCAAAGTAGCAGTTTGATTTCCGTTAAAAGTAATCGTGCCGGTGGCTGAAACCGTTGCTCCGTTTTTAAGCTGACTTTGGATGGAAATATTAACTGTTCCGCCGGAAACTTCATAGGTTGATTTCGGAACTTTTAAAGACGAAAACGTCATCATAGTAGCCAAATTGTAATATCTATTTTTTGCTACCACGTTGAAATTGCTGTAATAGTATGCTGTTCCGCTAAAAGTAATGGTATCGGAGGATTGAGAAATTCCAGCCAAGATCGCATTACCAAGATATGTTGTGTCCTGATAAAGAAATTTCCCATTGTTGGAAGTAACACTCCCGTAAGCTTTCATGTTTACTTTGGCAGTATCAAACGAGGGCAAATAAATTTGATATTCGTTTCCGTTTTTTACAAACTTAATATTTAGGGTTACAGTGTATTGGTAAGAAGCATATTGTGTGTTGCCAGATTTTGTAAAAGTAGAATCTATATTTGGTGCGTTGAGATCATTTTTAGCTAAAACTGCATTTGAGCCGCTTGATTTTTTCCCGGAGATATCTACAACACCCGTCAGTCCAATGCCTCCTTCACTTGAGACTAAAGATTTTGCAACTGCGTCGGCAATTTCATCATCGGTAACAGTTTCTGTTGTTGTTACGGGATCAGTCATGTCTTCGGTTTTCTTACAGCCTGTGAGCACAAGAAAGAAAATTAAAGAAACAACCAAAAGACAATTAAAAAGTTTCATCTGAATTCCTTTCAATTTGTTGTTATTGAAAAATAGTGTTTATTAAACAAAAAGACAAAAGGGACCAAGTTTTTTGTTTTGATTTGTCTCTCAAAAACTAATGAAGTAGTTTACGAATAATATTTTTAACAATTAGTAAGAAACGATTTATGCGAACCATAATTGAGCCGTTCAAGATCAAATCTGTAGAACCGATCCGTTTTACAACAAAAAAAGAACGCGAAATCATTTTAAAAGATGCCGGTTATAATCCCTTTCTTATTCACTCCGATGATGTGTTGATAGATTTATTGACCGACAGCGGTACTTCGGCAATGAGCGCGGCACAATGGGCGGGCATTATGCAAGGCGATGAATCTTATGCTGGATCAAGATCATTTTACCGTTTTGAAGAAGCCATCAGGAAAATTACCGGAATGAAATTTATTATTCCAACGCATCAAGGCAGAGCTGCTGAAAAAATTCTTTTCTCCATCGTTGGCGGAAAGGGAAAATATTTTCCGAACAATACGCACTTTGATACTACCCGCGCAAACATTGAGTTTTCCGGTGCAGAAGCGGATGATTTTTTAAATGAAATCGGAAAGCATCCGGAAATTCGAGCCGACTTTAAAGGAAATATGGACATCCAAAAACTTGAAAAATTTATTCAAGAAAAAGGAAAAGAAAATATTCCTCTTTGCATGATCACCATAACAAACAATTCCGGCGGTGGGCAGCCTGTCTCGATGCAGAACATTCGCGAGACGAAAGAAGTTTGTACGAAGTATGGGATTCCTCTTTTTATAGATGCGTGCCGCTTTGCTGAAAATGCCTACTTCATAAAAACAAGAGAAGCCGGTTATGAGCATAAATCCCCACTCGAAATCGCAAAGGAAATTTTTTCTTATGCGGATGGCGTAACGATGAGCGCCAAGAAAGATGCGCTTGTAAACATCGGCGGATTTCTGGCGATGCAGGATGAAAGACTTGCAACCCAGTGCCGCAATCTTTTAATTGTTACCGAAGGTTTTCCAACTTACGGCGGACTTGCCGGAAGAGATTTAGAAGCCGTTGCGCAGGGTCTTGAAGAAGTTTTAGATGAAAATTATCTCCATTACAGAATTCGCAGCGTTGCTTATCTCGGCGATAAATTAGTTGCTGCAGGCGTGCCAATTATTGAACCACCCGGTGGGCATGCAATTTATCTTGATGCAAAAAGATTTTTGCCGGAGATTCCTCCGCATCAGTTTCCCGGACAGGCAATTGTTTGCGCCTTGTATATCGAAGGCGGAATTCGTTCTGTAGAAATCGGAAGCGTAATGTTTGGCAAGAATGATGAAAACGGAAACATGATTTCTCCGCCGATGGAACTTGTCCGTTTGGCAATTCCGCGTAGAGTTTATACGCAAAGTCATATTGATTATGTAAGCGAAGTAGTAATTGAAACTTTCAAACAACGTGAAAAAATGCGCGGCTTTAAATTTACTTATGAAGCGCCAATGCTTCGTCATTTTACGGCAAGGTTTGAGCATATATGATAGGTAAAAAGAAAATTATAGGATATTTAAAGCACAACAACAAAAAGCAAATTTGGCGGATATTCATTTCCGAAACAGATAAATTATTGATTGAAGAAAGAGATGTAGAAACAAGAGAAGTTTTTTTTTCTTGTTACAACCTTTCAACCAAAGCAAAAATCTTTTCAAATTTTCAGTTTGAAGAAAAAGCATGGATCGGAATTGAAGCGGTGGAGAAGGATATTATCATTTTCCATTTTTACTTAAAACCCGATATGCCGCAGCACAAGGGATTTTTTGCTTACGATCTGAAACAAAAAAAAATTCTCTGGCAGAATGAAACGTTGACTTATTTCTTTTCCGACAACGAAAAGATCGTAGCATTTCAACAGCAGTTTGAAGGAAGGTTTTATATGGAGATCGATTTACAAACGGGAGAGGTGATACGTAATCTGGGCGAAGAATATGCGCAGGTAAATCTGTTAAAAGAAGAAACGCAAGCAAAAAAATCATACGCAGATTATCTTTTCCCGGAAGTTTTTATACCCTTAAATGATGATCCGAAATTTGACTGCATCAGGAAAGCTGTTGCCGGATTTTCATTCTCCGGGCAAGTAGAATATTTTTTAAACGGAGAATTTGTCTTTTTCACTTTTCACGAAAAAAAAGATGAGAAATTCACCCAGCATTTTTATATTTGCAACACAACAACCGGTTCGTTTTTCTACTCAGACGTTTTGAACAAAAATATTCATCAATACGCGGTTGATTCGTTTTTCCTTTACAAGAAATTTCTTTTCCTTATAAAAGAAAAACAAATCATCGAAATTGTTAAAACGGATATTTAATTGAGGAAGTTATGTTTCTAACAAAAGACGAGAAAGGGATTTTGCTTTTGATCGTGAGGCAGTCGATCGAATCAATTTATGAAGAATTTCCTTCCCTGCCGGAAATTGATTATGCCCGCCATCCATCACTTTTAATACATACCGGATGTTTCGTTACGCTTACCAAGCAGAAGCAATTACGCGGCTGTATCGGTTATGTTACCGCACACACTCCGCTGGCTGAAACAATTTGGGAAGTTGCAAGACTTTCCGCTCTCGAAGATCCACGATTTCCTCCGGTCACTTCCGAAGAGATCAGCAGACTCTTAATAGAAATTTCCGTCTTAACTCCGGCAGTTCCGATTTTAAATTATAATGAAATTAAAATAGGTACGCATGGCTTAATTTTAGACGAACCCGATGCACACGGTTTGTTGTTGCCGCAAGTGGCGACAGAAAATAGATTCACCGTCAATGATTTTTTATCCGCCTTATGTCAAAAAGCCGGAGCCGATCCGTTTTTATGGCGGACAAAATTTCTAAATATAAAAACCTTTACCGCGGAAGTTTTTCGCGAAGAACAACATAGGGACTTAACCGGTGAAAGAAAATAGATCGCCATATTTTGCCGGATATTTTTATCCTGAGAATCCCGATGTTTTACAATTTGAGATTCAAAAAATGTTGCATACTTCTGAGCATGGTCTTCATTTTCCGAACCTTCACACCATTATTACCCCACATGCGGGATATACTTATTCGGGATTAACCGCGGCGTATGCTTACAATGCAGTTAAAGGGAAAAAATACTTAACCGTAATAATTCTTTCGCCAAGCCACCATGAATATTTCCCCGGTATTTCAATTTATGACGGCGATGCTTACGAAACTCCACTCGGACTTGTACCGGTGAATCATGATGTTTCTGATTTATTGGCAAAAGGTTCAAAAAGAATTTACCGCGGAAAAGAAGGGCATGGGGAAGAACATGCTATCGAAGTTCAACTTCCTTTTCTGCAAACGGTTTTAAATGATTTTACGATCGTCCCGGTTGTAATGGGAGATCAAAATGAAATTTATGTTGAAGCGCTTGCAGAAAGTCTCGCTTCCATTTTAAATGATGAAACGCTAGTTGTGGTCAGTTCTGATCTGTCGCATTATCATTCGCAAAAAAAAGCAGATATAATGGATGCAAAAATTGCCGAATACATTGAGGCGCTTGATTATAATGGATTAATGCGCGATTTGAATTCCGGCAAAAGTGAAGCATGCGGCGGCGGGCTTATTCTTTCAATTCTAAAAGCCATCGAACAAAAACAAAATAAAGCTAAAGTTATTCACCGCACAACCTCCGGAGAAGTTTCTCTTGATTACCAGCAGGTTGTAGGGTATCTTTCCGCTGCGATTTACAGTTGACCTCACCCTAAGTCCCTCTCTTTGGGAAAGAGAGGGATGAAAGGGTGAAGTTATTTTTACTTTAGCAGCATCATCTTCTTAGTAGAAGTATAATCATTTACCCGTAATTGGTAAACGTACATTCCGCTTGCAAGGGATGAAGCATCAAATTGAACAGTGTATTTACCCATTTCTTTCTGCTCATCAACTAGTGTTTTTACTTCCTTACCGAGGATGTCGAATATCTTTAATGTAACTGTTCCGGATTTTGGAAGTTGATAATTTATGGTTGTTACCGGGTTAAAAGGATTAGGATAGTTCTGTTCCAACGCGTAATCTTTTATTACCGCTGCGGATTTGTAGGTTAACTGTTTAATATTTTTCTTTGCTATGATATTTTGGTTATCAAGCAAATTAGCAAGTGAAAAATAACATCCTTCCGTTGCCGTTGTTGCTAACCGCAAGTAAACAGTTCTGTTCCCAATTCCTTCGGTTGAGACTTGACAAGAAAAATTCTCATACGGAACGGCTTGTTGTTTTGTGAAACTTACTTCATCAAATACGCCAAGTACGGTTTCTGTGGCTTCATCAACAAGCTCAATACGGAAAAAGACTGCATCATTATTTGAAAATGAATTCGCTATTTCCAGAGAATCGGTGATACCGTATTGCACGCTATAAAAAAGCTGCGAATCATTCGTTAGCGCAAACGGAATGGTTCTTACGTTATTGTTAACATCATCTGCTGAGTTGACGGTAAATGAATCCGGAAGGGCTTTGAACGAGATATTTTCTCCGTTTACATTTACATCGCCAATTGTAAAGTAAATTTCACCGCTTCCCTTTGCAACTACTCCTTCTCTTCCTTTATTTATACCTGAACTGTTTGTTTTGGCTATGTTGTACAAACTCTGAATATCGTTTGATTGCGTAAAATAATAAGGCAAAGCGC
This sequence comes from Ignavibacteriaceae bacterium, assembly GCA_023229425.1. GTDB lineage: Bacteria > Bacteroidota > Ignavibacteria > Ignavibacteriales > Ignavibacteriaceae > UBA1563. Next base: position 160,664 of record JALNZG010000002.1, on the reverse strand, counting down.
TATTAGTAAACGATGTTGCAAACATTGTACTTTTACCTGCACCGCTGCAAAGCTGAAGGTCTTTGCCGGTAATATTCAATGGATAAATAAAAGATAGTCCTTCATCAACAAAGTAATTATCGGCTCCGTTATTTGCGCCCCAGCCAAGAATAAAGCCATTGTAGCCGCCGGCGCTGCTTATAGTTGGAAAGTTTACATTTGATCCGAAATTAGAGAAGACCGAGGGATTACCGCTCGATGATATTTCTCTGTAAGTTGTACGATTTTCAACACCGCCTACTATTCTTCTGCTTCCTAACCACGCTATCTTTGCGGCTCCGTTATAATCTATAACCGTTGGGTTCAGGTTCCAGGTATTCCCCGCGCCAAAAGAAACATCTTTATAAATAAATGTTCTTTCTGAACCTGGATTTAAAATACCGCTGTTCTTTGAAGACTCATGTTTGATTGACGTACCTTGCTGCCATACTATTTGCACTAAATTATCAGATTTTTGCGGACTGCTGTTGGAGGCAACCGAAGGATTTACCGAACTTGAATTAGTGTTTGGTAAAATTACCGGCACTATCTGCGTCCAAGTGCCGCCGTTAAGATAGTACCTTGAATAATATAACGGTGAAGAAGCAGAGTATTTATAAACTACAAATATCTCGTCTCCGAAGGAAGCTACTACCGGTTTAGCGCTGCCAAAATATAGCGGGTCAATTGGTATAACAACAAAGGAAGAATTAACTACTCCCGAAGTTATGTTTTTGGTAACTACCGCTACTGCGGCTTCAACTGCATCTACATACCCTTCAAAAACTATTGATAGTTTTTCATCTATATCAGGAGCAAAAATACCGCTGTTAACGTCAATAGATGGATTAGAAAATATTACATCCGGACCATAGTCTATTAGTTTTACATCGGGTGTCCATTCACCCTGGTAATTGGTGGTAAGGCTTTTGCTGTACCAAATATAATTCATACTTTCGTAAACCATGTGGTAAAAGCCGTTCTTATCACGCACAACTTTCCGCTGACCGTTGTTAGCGAGGGCAGTACTGCTGTTTGATAAGAAATGTCCTTTATAGTTTGCGCTAACAATTGGGTCAACGCCGGGTATATTATCTTTAAAAACTACACCTGTTTGTAAGGCAGAAGCATTTTCAAATTGAACTTCAGTTCCACTCCAGTTTTGGAAATAGAATGTGTGGGTTCTCCCATTCAAAGATATTGGCTGTGGTGAAGTGACTTTGACAGTGTAGTATGGTGGGTTCCAGAATGGTGGACCACTTTGATCCAAGAAAACACCATTATAGGGATAGATACTTTCAGCAAAAAGATTAGTTCCGTTTGGGGTAAATGGAGAAAATCTCTCTCTCCATACAACATCATTCCCTCTATTCAAGCGATTAGCACCAATGAGTGAATTGTCAACTGAATCAATATACCACGGATCTTTAAAATTTATTTTTCCACCATCTACAGTTGTTTGCTCTAAATTGTTTTTGATGGAAATATTAGAGTAAAAAGGAAGGAGTATTGATGTAAATTGATTTGCTCCTTCATGGATTGAGAAAGAATTGTGGTTTTTAACATTTGGTTCACTTACAAAGTCATGTTTCCAGAAAGAATATTTATCATTATTATTTATAACTTGTTGCGCAGCTCGTAACGTTAAAGTCGAAGATGTTATCTTTTTAATTTTAGGGATACTATATTCGTTAAACTGGTTATTCTCCCAAAAACCTACCTGCCCTATGCTACTGCTATTTTGATCAATTTTTTGATCAACGATTACATTAGGAGGATAGTTTATAAAAGCTTGATAAATATTTGATGTTGTGTTATACTGACTCCAAGTTGCATAAACAATGTCATTATAAGCGGCAGTTTCATAATAATCACCCATGTTATCTATTTGAGGATATAGCTCTGTTCTGGAATCACTGACAATACTCCTAGAGAATGTATTCCCTCCATCTGTTGAAACGGCTAAATATCTTGAAGACTGATAATTTTGACCATCCATATTATAATAGGAGACGTAAATATTTCCCGATACTGGGTCAACACAAGCGGATGAGAAAAATTGCTGTGTCCCCGCCGGATCCTGGTTGACTCTTATTTCACTACTCCAGCTATTTCCTCCATCAGTTGATCTACGTAAATAAATATCGGCATCTCCTATGTGCATATCTGCATACACAACATAAATCCACCCTCTTCTTATACTGTTCGATCTATCAACGCTCATCGAAGGCCAACTATTAACTCTGGCTCCGTTAAAAAGAGAATTACTACTTCGAATTCCCGAAATATTGAAAATTGATGCTGGATTGGTAAAAGTATTTCCACCATCTGTAGATTTTGTAAAAATAAACGATTTCTCATGTCTATCTTGAGAAGCCGGGTCTAAATATTTTGCCGCTATACAGTAAAGTTCGCCATTCGGTCCGGGTTGTAAATTAACACCCATTACAACTGAATTGGTATTTGGAAATATTACTTGTCTATTTCCAAAATGTTCACCGCGATCGATTGATTTAGTTAGAATAACTTCATACGTATCAAAATCTGTCCACGCTACATAAACATTGTTTGGGAAAGTCTCGGATAAATCTGCTACAGCATGGGGTTTGTCATCGTCTTTTTTGTTTAAAGGATCAGCATTTATTGTCGCTCCCCAAGCTCCTCCTTTGTCTATACTTTTCAGAACAAGTATACCCCCATTCTTGCCCATGGTAACATAAAAAGCGTCTCCATAAGTATTATAAAAAACTACTGGATCTCCTCTGGTTTCTATTCCGTTAGGGGCAAAATCTTGATTAGCAGCACTCCAAGAATTACCTGCATCAACGCTATAAAAGCATGGTTGCCGAAATATTAATTCATATGGTTGATCTGCTGGATTATTTTGAGAAGGAGGGCTTGGTGGATAAACAATCTCCCAACCACCATTACATGAAACAAGTATATTTTGGGGGTTTGTGGGATCTATTGCTATTGATATTTCTGTTTGTGGATTACTGCTTGGGAATATTTGTTTGCTTAATGGTTGTGAATAAACTCGAATCCCATTCAGAATTAATAAAACAATTGAAATGAATATTACCTTCATAATTTACTCCTTTAATTAATTATGTCTTCCTACAGCAATATATGCTTTGCTTCCTACGAAGCCTGTAATTACTACTAAATCGTTTTTTATTGCTATTGATCCCAAAACAGCATTGCCTGGAAAATTAGTTAGTATTTTCCAATTAACTCCGTTATAGTGAGTTGCAAAACCATAAACACCTACACTATAAACATCGTTTTCTGTTGTTCCCCTTACTCGCACTGAGTACGAAAAAGGCCAGGGGTTTTCTTTTTTCCACTTCCCGGTTGCTGAATTATATGTTAATAAACCATCTCCACAGAAATATTTTTTCCATATTGTTGATGAAAACCATACTGATGCAACAATTGATATCGAATCTTCAGGTAGTGGGAATGTCTCAATGGTATTATTACTTTTTATTCTCAGAAATTCTTGTTTTTTAGCATCAAAATTTGAACGGGCAACGGTGAGTATTTCTGATTTGTTTGTTGTGATGTCATGGTTTCCCCAAATATCATATAAATCTAAGTCAGTTCCACTTTCTATCTTTTGCCAACTCTTTCCATCGTGGTGGGCAATGCCGCCATTGTTACCTACAAAGTACAAATCGTTGCTGCTCCTTCCCCACATTTTGTTCATTTTATATGAACCCCAAACCCCTGTTGTTATAGAAATCGGTAAATAATTACTACCATTCCAATTAATTACCCCATTTCCACAAAACCAGACATCATTTGCTCCAAAAGCAAATACTGATTGGATTGGATGGAAATAATTTGTCCCTTCATAATTGTAGGGTATTCTTTTTATTTCCCATCTATTCCCATTCCAGTGCACTGCGTTATATCTATGCGGATCCAGTTTGCCGAGAGAATCATTCATATAAATTTCACCCACCGCCCAAATGTTGTTTTCATCAATTATAGCTACATCGTGTAATGCACTACTGCTGTGTTCACCAAACTCAAATGTTTGCCATGTAAAGTTGTGGCTTGTGGTTGGTAAAGTTGTAACTTTTAGTTCTTTTGCGGTTTGCAGAGTATCAAGGATAATTCCTTTTACTGTGTAAGTTGTGTTAGGGGCAAGGCTGTCAACAAATAAAACCGTGTCTGTTGCCGTAAGAAAACCATGGAAGAATTCTTTCTCGTTTATCTTAACGGAGATAGGAAGAAAGGTGGTATCGTTCAGTTTCTTTACTTTTATCCATGCTTCAGTACAAGAAACGCCATCAATACTCAACTCAAGAGAAGGGGGTGTAGGCGGTATTGGGGGTTTATCAATTTCCGTCGGGGCTTTTTTGCAGCCAAGGTTAAGCAATACAATAGTTACCAGCACAACAGCAAGAAGGTATTTTTTCATAAAGGTTTTCCGGGAAAGGTTAAAGGAGAAAGTAACAAGTGGAAAGTAAAAGAAGAAGGAGAAACTATTTTGAACAGTTCTAAAAAAGGTTTTCATATAACCCCAAATGATTAATTAAAAATTAGGAATTACGAATTCAAAAACACTATATTTTAATTTCAAGAAACAGCGAACAATGAACAAATGAGAATAATTAATTTTCTCTGTGGTCACAATAAAAATAAAAAACGAGAAAATCAAGAGATACGCGAAAATATTTTTATTTTTTTGCATTTATGGAAATTAGTCAAGTTTATTATAACCCGGTTATAGATGGGTAAAAGGATTATCTCTGTCTTTACTAAATTCCGGCCGGTAAAATTTCTCACTCTCAAACTCCTGCGTCCAACCGTTTTTCAGATTGCATTTGTCAAGCAAATCTAAAACGCGTTCATATTCGGAGGCTCGAATTGTCCGGTTAATTAAAATTTCTTTTTCCGCTTTGTTTGATGGAAAGTACTGCGACATTACTGAAATATGAATTTTCGGACTCAACTCTTTTGCAAAAAACGTAAACACTTTTTCAGATTCAGATAGATCGTTCGGCAGTACGAGATGCCGGATAATTAATCCACGCACAACGATATCCCCTTGATAGACAAGCTCATCGCCAACTTGCTCGTACATTTCTTTCACGGCAAGTTTAGCTTGTTCAAAATAATCATCTACTTTAGAAAGCTGTTTCCCGTATTCGCTGTTTCCGTATTTGAAATCGGGGAGATAAATATCGGCCACATCTTTGTAGAGTTTTAACATTTCAACGGAATCATATCCGTTCGTGTTGTAAATGATCGGGAGTTGCAATCCTTTTTGCACTGCAAGGTAAATTGATTTCAAAATTTGCGCAGAAAAATGAGTCGGTGAAACTAATCCAATGTTGTGGCAGTTTCTGTTTTGCAGTTCGAGCATAATTTCAGCCAACCGTTCAAATGAAACTTCGTGTTCTTTTTCAATTTTCCAGTTTTGACTGATCTCAAAATTCTGGCAGAAGACACATCGCAAATTACAATTGCCGAAAAAAATATTTCCCGCTCCGTTCGTTCCGCTTAAAACCGGTTCTTCGCCAAAGTGCGCCGTGTAAGATGAAACAATCGGAAGATAACCGCTTAAACATTTGCCGAGTTCGTTTACCGTTCTGTCGGTTAAACAAAGTTTCGGACAACTTGTGCAAGCTTTCAAGATTTCTTCCGCTTTTTGCACGCGCTCAAAAAGTAAACCGGAAGCATTGAGTTTTATGTATGATGGAATGAAATTCATATCACAAAATTAGCAATTAAAACGGCACAAACACGAGAATCAATCTACTTCAATAATCACGCTAATTTGTATTGAACCGATAAAGAAGTTTTTGCTATTTTACATGTGGAATTAATTATTAAAAGGAGTTTGAGATGGCGAATACGTTGGTTGTAAACGATATGCTGAAAGAGTTGATTAAAGAAGGAGTTCGCGAAGTGTTAAAGGAAGAAAGACATCAAATGTATCAGGCAGTTATTCCGGTTGTAACAAAAAAAGAGTTGGCTGATATTGAAAAAAGATTCACATCCCCAGATAATTATCACGCAGTTGAATTTAACGACATGACCTTGTGGATAACAGCATGAAAATTCTTTCTAGCAAAAATGCTCATTAGCAAGATTCGGATAATTTTCAAAATATATAAACAAAACGATAACCTGCTGATATACGAAATTGATTTCAGAGGAAACATTTACAAATAATAATTAGCTTTACTTCCTTCAACTTACGATCATAAATCAATTGCAAATATTTAATAAAAAGTTGTTTCCTGATCTTCAAATTCAGGCAACAAAACCAACGTGCATTTCTCCGCTTTTTGGCGCTTCCAAAAGTTTTTTAATTAAAGAGCTTTTTGAAAAGGAAAAACAGATTGTCGTTTTACTTTCAAGTACGCAATTGGTTTTGGAAATGAATGTCGAACTGAACATTCTCGATCTTTCCGAACATCTTTTAACTATCACGGAATTAAAAACCGAAACGTTACAGGAAAAACTTACCGAGCTTTCCAAACGTGAAAAATTTATTCTTCTTTCAACGTATGAATTGCTTACTTGTACGCTCCCATCAAAGCAAGTTGTCCAGCAGAACACAACTAAAATTACTGTTGGCGGGAGTTTAACGTACGGCGACTTAATTGAATATTTTAATCTTCTGAATTATAACCGCGATAAATTTGTGGAAGATCCGGGAGATTTTTCCGTACGCGGTGCAATTATTGATTTTTGGTCCTACAGCGAAAAGATGCCGGTGCGTATTGAGTTTGACGGCGATTTTATTGAGTCAATTCGCTTCTTCGATCCCGAAAGCCAACGCTCAATTGAAAAAACAATTGAGGTAACAATTGCGGGAAGTTTGGAACAAGGCGGTCAGTCCGCCTTAGGCGGAGCAGTTGGCAATCAGCAGTCTGATATTTTTGAGTATTTGACAAATCCGGTTTTTCTTGCCTCATCTTATGAACTGAGCAATCTTGGAAGAGAAAATTCTACAAACAATTTTTCAATTTCGAGAGAAGAAAAGGCTGATGATGAATTCAACGACATTTTAAACGAACTTGAAATAACTCAACCAGCGAATGACGACAAACCACCAACAACAAACCACCAACTAATCAACGTCCAATCAACATCTGCCCGTTGGATCATTGAAGAAGAAATTGGTATTTCAGAAAATAAAATTGAGTTGGGATTTGCCGAAGCTCCGGTAATAAAATCGAATTATAAAATTTTGCTAAACACTCTCCTTCAATTTGAAAAAGAAGATTACAAAATTTTCATTGCCGCGGAAAATGATCTGCAGACAAACCGGTTGAATGAACTTTTATCAGAATTAAGCGATGAGATTTCAACCTTTATTGATGAAGGTAAAATCAAAATATTTTCGCTCGCGGTTAAAAATGGATTCATCAACAAAAAAGAAAAAGTTCTTCTGCTTACCGATTACCAAATGTTCGGCAAACCTTACCGCACGAAACTTCCATCTCACAAACCGTTAAAGAAAAACCGGAATAAAGAATTCGCTTCCATTAAACCTGGCGATTTTGTTGTTCATGAAGAATTCGGAATTGGAAGATACGGCGGACTTGAAACCATTAAGATCGGCGAAGCTGAACAAGAATCGATGAAACTTTTTTACAGCGACGGCGGAGTGGTTTACGTTAATCTTAATTATCTCCATCTTGTAAAAAAATATTCGTCGAAAGAAGGCATCACGCCATCGCTTTCAACTCTTGGCTCAAGCGATTGGAGCAACACCAAGAAAAAAACGAAGAAAAAAATTAAAGAAGCTGCACGAGAGCTTATCGTGCTTTATGCAAAAAGAAAAGCTGCAATCGGTTTTGCTTTCAGCGATGATTCCGTTTGGCAGAAAGAACTTGAAGCTTCGTTCATTTATGAAGACACACCCGATCAGGCAAAAGTAACGGAAGAAGTTAAGCAAGACATGCACGCTGTTAGTCCGATGGATAGACTTGTTTGTGGCGATGTAGGATTTGGAAAAACTGAAATTGCTGTTCGGGCTGCGTTCAAAGCGGTGCAAGACGGTAAGCAGGTTGCTCTTCTCGTTCCAACCACAATTTTAGCAGAGCAGCATTACAATACTTTTGTTGATAGGCTTTCGCAGTTCCCGGTTAAGATTGCAGCTCTTTCGCGTTTTCAAACCAAAGCACAGCAAAAAGAAATTGTTGAGCAGTTAGCGCAATCAAAAGTTGATATTGTTATTGGAACGCACCGGCTTCTTTCAAAAGATATTAAGTTTAACGACCTGGGCTTGCTTATTATCGACGAAGAACACCGCTTTGGTGTTATGGTAAAAGAAAAATTGAAAGCACTAAAAGTTAATGTTGATACGTTAACGCTGACTGCAACTCCGATCCCGCGTACGTTGAATTTGTCTTTGCTTGGCGCGAGAGATTTATCAATCATTGCAACTCCACCACCAAATCGCCAGCCAATCTACACGATTGTATCAACGTTTGATATGACAAAAGTTAAAACGTGGATATTGAATGAATTGCACCGGAAGGGACAAATCTATTTTGTGCATGATCGTGTTCAATCTATTGAAAAATTTGCCGCTTACTTGCACCGCTTTATGCCGGAAATAAAAATTGGTATTGCACACGGGCAAATGAAACCGGCGAAGCTTGAAGAAATTATTCACGGATTTCTTAACCGCAAATTTGATGTGCTTCTTTCAACAAAAATTATAGAATCGGGAATTGATATTCCAAATGTAAACACGATGATCATCAACCGGGCAGATAGATTTGGACTTGCAGAACTGCACCAGTTGCGCGGACGCGTTGGAAGAAGCGACCGCCAGGCGTACGCATATTTTTTGGTTCCTTCTATGGAAGGAATAAATAAAAAAGCTCTCCGGCGTTTGCAGGCGATTGAAGAATTTTCAGACATCGGAAGCGGATTTAATCTTGCCATGCGTGATCTTGAAATTCGCGGTGCAGGCAATCTTCTCGGTACAGAGCAAAGCGGATTCATAAATGATGTCGGTTTTGATCTCTTCGTTAAAATGATCAATGAAGCGGTTGAAGAATTGAAGTATGAAGAATTTAAAGAAGTTTTTGATAATCTTCCGAAGCCGCAAGAGCGAACTGATCCGACGATAGACGCATATTTTGAGATTGGAATACCTACTGCGTTTATGCCGGATCAGATGGACAGGTTAAGTTTTTATACAGCGTTGTTCGGCGTAAAAAAATTAAATGAGATTGAAGAAATCAAAGAAGAAATGGTTGACCGCTTTGGTGATTTACCGATCCTTGTCCGCCGTTTAATGGCAATGGCAATGTTAAAATATTTTGCTTCCCGCGCACTGTTTGAGCGGGTGATCATTCAGCGGAAAAGTATTTTTCTGATTCTGCCTAAAGGAGCAAAACAAGATTACTACGAAATCCGTTTTATAGAAATGATGCGATTTATTTTGGAGAAATATAAAGAGACGGTAAAATTCCAGCAGCAAAAAGATTCTATGAAATTAGTAATTGAAAACAGATTTGAATCTCCCGAAAAAACGATTGAGTTTCTAATCAAATTCGACAAAGAGATAGCAGAGTTGTTCGGGAATTTGGATACTTAATGGACTTCTCTGTACGAATTAATTTTAATTCTTTTTTAAGGAATTATTTCAAAAGAAATCACGTTATTTATTAAAAGATTAAAAAGGTTTTTTATGTACGACATTCTCATCATCGGCGCGGGACCGGCGGGCATCAGCATGGCTGTTGAAGCGGTTCATTCTCGAATTGATCCATCAAAAATTCTACTACTTGAAAAAGCGGAAGAACATTCTTTTTCTATTAAAAAATATTATCCCGACACTAAATTAGTTACCGCTAATTTCAAAGGATTTGAAGCAAAGTGCACCGGCGTGATGTGCATCCCCGATTTAACTAAACACGAAACTATTTCTTATCTCGATAAGGCAATCGAAGAAAATCATCTGCAAGCAAAATATGGAGAAGCCGTCTGGAAGATTCATCAAAATGAAGATAAATCATTTATTGTTTATACGGATAAAGGAGAATATCACACAAAAATAATTACGATTGCGATCGGTATTCTCGGCAAACCGAACAAGCCTGAATATAAAATTTCCGCATCACTGAAAAATTCTGTTTTCTTTGATGTAACAACAAAAGAAATGACAAACTCAAAAATTCTTGTTGTCGGCGGTGGAGATACTGCATCGGAATATTGCCAATACTTAGCGCAAGCCGGTAATACGGTTTCATTAAGTTACCGGAAAAAAGATTTTTCACGGATGAATGAAATTAACCGCGTAAGCATCTTAGCGCTTGAACAGGAAAAGCAAGTAGAAATTTTATACGAATCAGAAGTTCTTTCAATTGAAGATAAAGAAGGAAAGCCGTTTGTAACATTTAAAGATGAAAAGTATCCCGCGCAAAATTATGACAATGTGGTTTTGGCTCTTGGCGGAACAACCCCTACCAACTTTTTGAAAATGATCGGGATTGAGTTTGAAGGCGAAGAACCAATCTTAAAAAAGCATCACGAAACTTCTGTACAAGGATTATTTTTGTTAGGCGATTTAACCGCAGGAACAAAAGGCGGATCAATTATTTGGGCGTTCAATTCATCCCGCAACGCGATGACGAAGATTTGCACGGATTATTTGAGTTGCGATATCAATTAAAGTATTCTTAATCGTAATCTTTTTCAAAATCTTAATCCGATGGTTGTTGGATTAAGATTATGATTACGAATAAGATTAAGAGAAAAATGAATGTCTGGTGGTTATGCTATCCTAACTGCTTTAGAACCAGTTTTCTCAACGCTTCAACCCACGCATCGGAATCATTCAAACTTTCCACAAGGTGAACTTTTTCTCCGCCGTGTTCCACAAAAAGCTGCTGGTATTCGTGTCCAATTTCGATAATGGTTTCAAGGCAATCTGCAACAAACGCCGGGCTGAAAACCAATAATTTTTTTGTTCCCTTTTTTGCATGTTCAATTATGGTTTTATCGGCAAACGGTTCAAGCCAGTTTTTATCAAGCCGGGATTGGAAGCAAACTGTATATTTTTCTTTCGGAAGATTTAGTTGTTCGGCAATCAATCGAGTGGTTGCATAACAAGCCGCCTTGTAGCAAAATTTATTTTCTTCTGTAATTTCATTTTCACAATTGTGGTCGGCGCAAGGTTTACCGTCAACATGAACTTTATCAACTTGGCGGATTGGCAATCCATGGTAGCTGAATAAAACATGGTCGTACTCAGCCAGATTATATTGCTTTCCTTTTTCAACAAAACAATTTATAAATCCTTTATCAGCATAAAATTGTGAAATTGTTCTGATCTCCGGAATTACCCACCATTTATGGATGATCTTCATCGCTTTCTCAACTGCCGAACCCGTTGTTGCTGAAGCATACTGTGGGAACAAAGGGAGAAGAATTATACGCGAATAATTTTGCTTTCGCATTTCTTCCAAAACATTTTCCATACCTGGATTTCCATAGCGCATTGCGAGGCGCACATCAACTTCATCTCCAAAACTTTTTTGCAATTTTATCTGCAAGTTTTGACTATAAAGTAGAAGTGGTGATCCTTCTTTTGTCCAAAGTTGTTGATAAATTTTTGCCGATTTCTGCGCTCGGAACGGAACAATAATTCCGTTTACAAGAAAAAATCTCGCAACAGTAGGAATATCAATTACACGCGGATCGTTGAGAAATTCGGAAAGATATTTCCGCACATCTTTAACCGAAGGACTATCGGGAGTTCCAAGTTGAATGAGCAATACACCGGTTTTCATTTCTCTATTCCGAGTAAATTAAAAAAGAACGCATATTGAAGCGCAGTTCTTTTGAATCGTTTAAATCTTCCTGAAGCTCCGCCGTGACCCGATTCCATATCAATATCGAGCAGAAGAAGATTATTATCCGTTTTCAGTTCGCGAAGTTTTGCTACCCACTTTGCCGGTTCCCAATATTGAACTTGAGAATCGTGCAAGCCCGCTGTAACCAACAAATTAGGATATGCTTTCGCTTCAACATTATCATACGGTGAATAGGAAAGCATGTAATCGTAATAATCTTTTTGATTAGGATTTCCCCATTCATCGTACTCTCCGGTTGTTAGAGGAATTGATTCATCAAGCATTGTTGTAACAACATCTACAAAGGGGACGGCTGCTGCAACACCTTTAAATAAATCGGGACGCAAATTTATTACCGCGCCCATCAACAAACCACCGGCGCTTCCACCGTTTGCAAAAAGTTTTTGCGGATTTGTAATTTTCTGTTTGATCAATTCTTCCGCGCAAGCGATAAAATCAGTAAAGGTGTTTTTCTTTTTGAAAAACTTCCCGTCTTCATACCATTGTCTTCCGAGTTCTTGTCCGCCGCGGATATGAGCGATTGCATAAACGAAACCTCTATCGAGCAAACTTAAACGAACAGAACTGAATGTTGGATCAGTACTGATGCCGTAGGAACCATATCCGTAAATAAGCAAGGGATTGTTTCCATTTTTCTGCAACCCTTTTTTATAAACCAATGAAATTGGAATTTGAGTTCCATCTGATGCTGTAGCATAAATTCTTTCTGCATGATAATCTTGTTGATTATAATTTCCAACAACTTCTTCTTGTTTTAACAACGTTCGTTTTTTTGTTTTCATGTCGAAATCATACGTTGAATTTGGTGTAGTTAACGATGTATAACCAAAGCGGAAATTGTCGGTATCAAATTCCGGATTTACGGAAGCATAAGCGAAATAGGTTTGTTCATCAAAGGGAATGGAGTAATCGCTCTTATCGTTCCATTTGATGATACGGATTTGTGCAAGTCCGTTTTTCCGTTCTTGTACAACCAAATAATTTTTAAAGATTTCAATTCCTTCAAGCAGCACGTCTTTTCTGTGAGGAATTACTTCCGTCCAATTTTCTTTTGTGGTCTTATCTGTTGGAGTTTCCATCAAGCGGAAATTTATTGCATCGAGATTTGTAACGATGTAAAATTTATCTCTAAAATGATCAACTGAATACTCAAGATTTTTTTCTCGCGGTTGAATTATTTTGAATTCACTTTCCGGTTTATCGGCATCTACAAATCGATATTCGTTTGAAAGAGTGCTTCGCGAACCAATAACGATAAACTTTTCGGATTTTGTTTTGTAAACAAATGTACTGAACGTTTCATCTGTCTCGTGGTAAACTTCTTTGTCAAGTGAAGTTTCTGTTCCTAAAATGTGCTTAAAGATTTTGTATGGACGAAGGGCTTCGTCTTGCATCGAATAAAAAATTGTTTTGTTATCGTTTGACCAAACAATATTTCCGGTTGAAAGTGGAATATGATCTGCAAAAGTTTTTCCGGTCTCTAAATCTTTGATGTAAATCGAGTATTTTCTTCTGCCGAGCGTATCAATTCCATAAGCAAGCAGATTATTATTTGCACTTACTTCCAAACCAACAACCTGACAAAAACTATGTCCGGCGGCAAGCTCATTTACGTTGAGCATTATTTCTTCAGTGCCATCAAGTGAGCCTTTTTTGCGGCAATAAACAGGATATTCTTTTCCTTCATCATAACGAGTATAGTAGAAATAACCGTTATGTTTGTAGGGAACCGACATATCTGTCTGTTTTATTCTCCCAACAATTTCGTTATAAAGTTTTTCTTGAAAAACTTCAGTCTGCTGCATTACAGCTTTTGTGTATGTGTTTTCTGCGTTGAGATAATCAATAACTTTCGGGTTTTCCCGCTCGTTCAGCCAGTAATAGTTGTCTGTGCGAGTACTGCCGTGTTTGGTTAATTCTTTTTTAATTTTTTCTGCTTTTGGCGGAACCAACTCATTTCCTTTCATTTGTTGAGAGTAAAGCATGTTTACCATTAGATTAAACACAAATATTATGGTGAAAAGTTTCTTCATTTTGCTTCCTCAATTTTTTTTAGACGTTTTGTTGAACAAAACTATATGTTCTTTCTTTCAATTACAAAGAAAATATTGAGCCGGGTATAGGTTAAAAAAAATCTATTAAGGATATTTGAAACAACGATTAGCAACTTTATCGAGAAAAATTATGTACAGAGCTTTTGAAACAGAAATCGCAATCCGTCCGGATGATATTGATCTAAACAACCATGTGCACAACACAAAATATTTAGAATACGTTTTTAGCGCGCGTTATATTCAAATGAGAGACGGTTACAAAATGTCGATGCAGGAATTTTGGAAACGTGAATTAAACTGGGTGATCAGCATAACCCATATTGAATACAAACGCTCGATAAAACTTGAAGATAAAATTATTGTAAGAACTCAAATTGGTGAAGTCAACGGCGCACAGGCAAAAGTCCTTTTTTCTATCATTAACAAAGAGACGAACAAAATTTGCTCCGAAGGTTACTTGATCTACACAATGATCTCCACAAAAAATGGGCGACCGGTTAGAATTCCCGATGATATTATTGAAATGTATTCGAAGTAAAAATTATTAACTCAACAAAGAGGTAGAAAGATGAAAAAATTACTCTTTCCAATAGTCGTATCACTTTTTATTTTGCCATCGATTTTCTCACAAAACAATTTTAATCCGGTGGGAATTTGGCAAGGCAAAATTAATATTAATCCCACCGTTCAATTATCAATCGTCCTTCATATCGATAAAAAAGAAGACGGAACGTTGAACGCCTCAATGGACAGCCCAGATCAAAGTGCGTACGGAATAAAAGTGGATAAAATCACTGCTTCGCAAGATTCTCTGCACTTTATCGTTATGGCAATTGCGGGAAATTATCATGCAGAGTATAACAAAGACAGTTTGATGCTCCTTGGAAAATGGTCGCAAGGTGCATACAGTTTTCCGCTTAATTTGAAAAAGACGGATAAAGTTGAAGAAGCAAAAAGACCGCAACTTCCGGCAAAACCATATCCCTATAATGAGGAAGAAGTTGTATTTGAAAATAAAATTGACAGCATAAAACTCGGCGGCTCATTCACTTATCCGAAAGAAGGGAATAACTTTTCGGCAGTTGTTTTAATTACCGGTTCCGGATGGGAAGACCGGGACGAGACAATTTTTAATCACAAACCATTTCTTGTTATTGCAGACTATCTGACACGGAAAGGATTTGCAGTTCTTCGTTTTGATGACCGTGGCGGCGGTGCCTCAACCGGTAATGCGACAAAAGCAACTACGCTGGATTTTGTTAAAGATGTTAAAGCCGCAGTTGATTATTTGAAAACCCGGAAAGAAGTAAATCAAAATAAAATAGGATTAATAGGACACAGCGAAGGGGGAATGATCGCTCCGCTGGTTGCATCTGAACGGAAGGATATTGCGTTTATAATTTTGTTGGCTGGACCTGGATTGACCGGCGAAGAAATTCTTATTCGGCAGGCTGAACTGATCTCTAAAGCAGAAGGAATTCCTGATCAAGAAATTGAAAAGAATGCAAAACTCTCGAAAAGTATTTATGCTGAATTACGGAAAAGTAAAGATGCGGAAGATGCAAATAAACATGTGAAAAATTTATTGGAAGAGTATGTTCAAAAACTTTCCGACAGTGAAAAAAAAGAATTGGGCGACACAAAAGCTTTTGTTGAACAACAAAGTAATGCGGTTTCAAGTCCCTGGTTTAAATTTTTCTTAACTTACGATCCGGTTCCCGTTTTGGAAAAAGTTAAATGTCCGGTACTTGCGTTAAACGGAGAAAAAGATTTACAAGTTCCCGCTAAGGAAGATTTGGAGGCAATAGAAACAGCTTTGAAAATGGGAAAGAACAAAAACTATAAAACGCTGCTTTTGCCCGGTTTGAACCATCTTTTCCAAACCGCGCAAACCGGTTCGCCAAATGAATATGGCAAGATAGAAGAAACATTTTCTCCTGTAGCTTTACAGACAATAAGCGATTGGCTGAAAGAAATTCTCCAATAAAATTATGATGGTGAAAAATCTTCAAAAGAACGGTCGTAAAAATATTTTTTCGTAATTTTCAACTAGAGAAAATTATTTTCTAATCTGATTTGGAGTGTGTATGGCAAATTATCCCTTAAAGCGTTTACGAAGACTTCGCTATAACCCGTTAGTGCGTAATATGGTTCGCGAAACTATTCTTACAAAAGATGATTTCATTTATCCCCTTTTTGTAGTTCCCGGAGAAAAAATTAAAAATCCGGTTAAATCTATGCCGGGTGTTTTTCAAATGTCTATTGATACTATCGTTGAAGAATGCAAAGAAGTCGCTTCGCTTGGAATTCCTGCAGTTATCCTTTTCGGCATTCCCGATCACAAAGATGAAGTTGGTTCGGAAGCGTATAACCCGAACGGGATTATTCAACAAGCGGTTCGCGCAATTAAAGCGAACGTTAAAAATCTGCTGGTTATTACTGATGTTTGTCTTTGTGAATATACCTCGCACGGACATTGTGGTGTTCTGAACGGTGAAGATATTTTGAACGATGAAACAGTTTCTCTTCTTGCAAAAGAAGCGGTTTCGCACGCGGAAGCCGGCGCCGATATCATCGCTCCTTCCGATATGATGGATGGAAGAATCATAGCAATTAGAAAAGCGTTAGACTATAAAGGATTTACAAAAATTCCGATAATGAGTTACGCGGCAAAATATGCTTCCGGTTTTTACGGACCGTTCCGCGATGCGGCTGAATCTACCCCTGCTTTTGGGGATAGACGTTCGCATCAAATGGATATAGCCAATACGAACGAAGCTATGCGCGAAGTTGAAGCCGATATTGAAGAAGGCGCGGATATTGTGATGGTTAAACCCGCCGGAGCTTACCTTGATGTTATTTACCGAGTTAAAGAAAAATTTGGTTTACCGACTGCCGCTTATCAAGTCAGCGGTGAATTTGCAATGATCAAAGCGGCTGCCCAAAACAATTGGATTGACGGCGAACGTGTGATGATGGAATCGCTTGTTGCAATTAAACGCGCCGGAGCCGATATGATTCTTACTTATTTTGCAAAAGATGCGGCAAAGTATTTAGATAAGACTCGAAAATAAAAATCATTATCTTTGTGTAACCATAGAGGTTTTATTATGAATACACTTTTAAATCGAATTTCGGTTGATCCCAATATTTGTTTTGGAAAACCATGTGTCAAAGAAACCAGAATTTGGGTCTCTTTAATTCTTGATTTTCTTTCAAACAAAATGTCAACAGAAGAAATTCTTATTGAATATCCTCAACTTACAATAGATGATGTTCGTGCTTGTATAGCGTACGGGGCAGAAATGTCACGGGAAAGATTTGTCGAAGTAAAAATGGTTTCTTAAAATGAAATTCAAACTTGATGAAAATTTCGGAACAAGAGGCCAAAACATTTTTAAAGAGTCCGGTTTAAATGTTGAAACTGTTTCGAGTGAAAATCTTAATGGTGTTTCCGATAAAGAGTTATACCTTCATTGCCGCACTGAAAAAAGATGTTTAGTAACCTTAGATAAAGATTTTTCTGATGTTATAAATTTCAATCCCAAAGACCTTTCTGGAATAGTTGTTATAAGAATGCCGATAAATCCAAGTATAATTCAATTAGAAAACTTGATAAAGCAATTTATTACTGCATTAGAAACAAATACTTTGGAAAATCATCTCTGGATAATCGAACCGGGAAGAATAAGAATTCGTACATCACTAAACGAAGAAGAAAATTAATTCCAAATGAAAATTGCCTTTGCCGCTTCCGAAGCGTATCCTTTTGCTAAAACCGGTGGGCTCGGAGATGTTATCGGAGCCTTACCGAAAGCATTAAAAGAACTGGGAGAAGATGTAAAAGTCTTTATCCCAAAATATGCTCAGATAGATCACTCACTTTATGACTTGAGTTATGACTGGTCGATCAGCGCAATGCCGATTCGTGTTGCAGGACGCATTCATAATGTAGATGTTTACCTGGGGTATCTCCCCAATTCTTCTGTCGAGATTTATTTTCTCGATTGCCCATATTTCTTTAACCGTCCCAAAATTTACACAAGCGATCCTGACGAGGACGAGCGGTTCATCCTTTATTCAAAGGCTGTAATCGAAGCTCTTCAGCACTTAAAATGGCAGCCGGATATTATCCATTGTAATGATTGGCAAACCGGATTAATCCCTTTGTATTTGAAAGATAATTACAATTGGGATAAATTTTTTCATCGCACAGCTACTGTAATGTCTATTCATAACGTTGGATATCAAGGTAGATTTCCCCCTTCAACTGTGGCCAAAGCAGAAGTTCGACCCGAACTTTTTTATCCTAACAGCCCGATTGAAGTCTGGAAGAGTTTTTGTTTTTTGAAAACCGGTTTGATGTATGCCGACGTAATAAATACAGTAAGCAAAACATATGCAGAAGAAATTACAACATCGGAATATGGTGCCGGATTAGAAGGGGTACTTCGTCATCGGATTAATGATTTTTTTGGAATAGTAAATGGAATAGATTATTCCATCTGGAATCCTCAGATAGATAAGTTCCTTCCTTTCCGGTATTCTATAGATACTATTGAATCGAAAGCGGACAACAAAAAATATCTGCTTGGAGCATCGCACCTTCCGTATAAAGAAAATGTTCCGCTTATTGGAATTATCTCACGCCTGGTTGCTCAAAAAGGATTTGATCTATTTGAAAAAGTTGCGTATAAATTAATGCAACTGCCGGCGCAATGGGTAATTTTAGGGACAGGCGCAAATCATATTGAAAATCTTTTTCGGAGTCTTGCCTACACGTATCCCGAAAAAGTTTCCATCTCTTTAACGTTCGATGATAAGCTTTCTCATCTTATTGAAGCCGGCTCGGACATGTTTTTTATGCCTTCCCAGTATGAACCGTGCGGGTTGAATCAAATTTATTCTTTGAAATACGGAACCGTTCCGATTGTAAGAAAAACCGGGGGACTTGCAGATACCGTGCAAGACTGGCACGAACATCAGCTTAAAGGTTTGGAGACCGGCACAGGTTTTTCTTTTACTGATTATTCTCCTGAAGCTTTATTTTCAACTGTGAAACGAGCTGTTGAAACTTTTACCGACGAAAAAAATACATGGCAGAAAATTATGGTTAACGGAATGGAGAAAGATTACTCGTGGAATGTTTCGGCGGTGCAGTACATCAATCTTTATAAGAAAGCTCTGTTTAATCGAAGGAATAGATAAAGAAGTGGAAAGTAAAAAGTTTCAAGCGGAAAACATTTATACGCTAACTAATTTGATTCGTGATCCCGCCCCGGCGGGAGTGAATTCGTGTCTAGAACCACTTTTTTCTTTTGAAGTAAAAGATCATAAAAACGGTTAAAGAGATCATTATTACCCAGACAAATCCATAACCCCAACGCCATTCAAGTTCAGGCATAAACCTGAAATTCATTCCGTAAAGTCCTACAATAAAAGTAAGTGGAATGAAAAGCGTCGCGATCATCGTTAACATTTTCATCACTTCATTCATCTTGTTGCTGAGGCTTGAAAGATATAAATCTTCAAGTCCCGAAAGCCAATCTCTATATGTTTCAACCGTATCAATCACTTGAATAGTGTGGTCATATAGATCGCGCATATAGACTTTTGTAGTTTTATTAATTAATGGATGTTCGCCCCGGTGGAAATTATTAATTACTTCGCGAAGCGGCCAGGTAATTTTTCTCAAATAAATCAGTTCGCGTTTTAATTCATGCGTTTTTTGAATAGAACTTTTTTCGGGATTTTGAATTATTTTTGCTTCAATATCTTCAAGCCTGTCGCCGACCTTTTCGAGCACTTCAAAATAATTATCTACAATTGCATCGAGCAGGCGATAACAGAGGTAATCCGATTTTTCTTTCCGGATATTTCCTTTGTTGTTGATTATTCGTTCCCGCACAAGGTCAAACGCATCGCCCGGCTTACTTTCTTGGAATGTCAGAAGAAAATTTTGACCGAGCACAAAACTTACTTGCTCGTCAATAATTTTGTCCTGCTTTTTATCCATAAAAAGCATTTTTGCTATGATGAAAACAACATCATCGTATTCATCAAGTTTGGGGCGCTGTTGTGGGTTGAGAATATCTTCAAGCAGTAAAGGATGCAGATGAAAAACCTCACCAATTTTTTCAACAAGAGCAGTGTCGTGAATTCCTTCAATATTAATCCAGGCAATTCCGTTTTCTTTAATTGAGGAAGAAATATCTTCTGCACGAAGAGAATCAATTACTTTGCAGGAAGTTTCAGAGTATTTAATAAGTGAAAGATTGGGTTGCGCTAATTTTTGTTCGCCGGTAAAAACCAAACTGCCGGGGGGTAAACCGGTTTTGCGGGCTTGCTTCTTGGTAAGAGATTTGTCTGAGAATTTCATTTTTGCCTTGTTAAACAGGTTCTATTTAAAAAAGTTTTTCGTCCATTCAAGAGTCTTGCGAATGCCTTCTTGGTACGGCGTTGCCGGAAGTGTATCAAAGGTTGTACGGAATAATTCTCCGGTCATTATAAGGCGTTCGCTTTTTAAATACATCATTTCTTTAAATTCTTTTGCCATTGGATTAAATAATCCGGCAAGCGCCACAAGAAATTCTATATTGATGGAAGAAATTTTTGAATGTTTTCCGGCTTGTTTGCTGATTTCTTTTAAGAATTTTTTTGCAGTTGTTCCTGCTTCGCCAGGTAAATCGGAATATCCGGGAACGTTAAACTGCATTTCGTCCCCTTTGGATGAAAGTCCGGCAAGAGCCATTGCTTCGCCGCCGTCTTCAATATAAATTAATTCTGTTGGAACATTTAATCCGCCAAACCATTGAATCTTTTTTCCGCGTAAAGCATTTTGAAAAATTTTTTCCGAAAAACCATTGATAACAAATGGACCATAAAAATCCGGCATACGAACAATGCTGTAACATAATCCGCTTTCTTTGTTTGCGCGAACAAGCATTCGCTCCATTTCAATTCTGATTTTTCCTTTTTTAGTTGATGCTGCATGCGGATGCCCTTCATTTACAAGCGATTGCTGCGCTTTGCCGAAAACATAAACATTACCCGGGAAAACTAATTTTGCTTTTTTATTTATTGCCGCAGTCATTGAAACGGAAAGTAATTCCCGCGCTTCACTTTGCCAGTTTGGATAAGGAACGTTTGCGCAGTAAAAAAGTGTTGAACAGTTTTCTAATGCTTTCTCAATATCGGAAAGGTTTGCCGCATCACCTTGAATTAATTCAATTCCTGCTTCGCCAGGTAAACCTTGCGCATATTTTTCAGCTTTTTGTAAATTGCGAACCAACGCAACAACAGATTCATTTTTTTCTAACAACGCTTTCGCTGTCGCTCTTCCAATTCCGCCTGTAAAACCGATGATGAGATGTTTCATCTTCATACCGGCAACTCATCGTTTCCGTTTATGACTACTTCATCTTCCGGAACCACTTTAGCAATATCTGCAATTGCATCGTCATCTTTTAAGCGGATAACGCGGACACCTTGCGTATTTCTTCCCATCACGCGAATATCTTTTACGCTTTGGCGGATCGCCATTCCCTGCGAACTGATGATCATCAATTCTTCGTTATCAGTTACTTCCATCATCGAGATCATCTTGCCGACTTTATCAGTTGTCTTTACGGTGATAACGCCTTTGCCGCCGCGTTTTGTAATTCTGTAATCATTAATGTCGGAACGTTTTCCAAATCCGTTTTCGGTAACAACAAGAATGCTGGCTTGCCGTTTAATAACCAGCAGACCGACAACTAAATCATCTTTACCGAGTTTTACTCCGCGCACGCCTGTAGAGGTTCTGCCCATATCACGTACATCTTTTTCATGGAAGCGAATCGCTAGACCATGCGAAGTGCCAAGAACAATATCATTTGTGCCGTCGGTAATTTTAACGGCGATCAATCTATCACCCTCATTAATATTGATGGCATTGATGCCACCACGACGTACGTTTCCGTAAGCGGAAAGAACAGTTTTCTTAATGGTTCCCAGCGCCGTAGCCATGATCAGATATTGGTCATCTTTAAATTCTTTTACATTTACAAACGCGGTAATATCTTCATCTTTTTCTTTTTCAATTAAGTTCAAGATTGAGCGACCACGTGTTGCTCTGCCACCTTCGGGGACTTCGTGAACTTTCAGCCAATAACATTTTCCCTTATCGGTAAAGAATAAAATGTATTGATGCGTGGAAGCTACAAACATGTGCTCGATGAAATCTTCATCTTTTGCTTCGGCGCCATGTACGCCTTTACCTCCGCGTCCTTGCTTACGATAGCCGCTTACCGGGAAGCGTTTAATAAATCCTTTGTGAGAGATGGTTACAACAACATCTTCTTCGGCGATGGTATCTTCCAAAGAAAATTCAGTGTAGTCGTAAATAATTTCCGTTCTTCTTTCATCACCAAATTTTTCTTTTAGGAGAAGAAGCTCATCTTTAATTATGAAATACCTTTTTTCTTCGCTGCTTAAAATGCCTTTTAATTTTTCAATCAGCTTAATTATTTCTTTGTATTCGTCTTCAATTTTTTTGCGTTCAAGTCCGGTTAAGCGTTGCAACCGCATATCAAGAATTGCTTTTGCCTGGATTTCGGAAAGTTTGAACTTCTTTATCAAATTATTTTTTGCAGTTTCAACATCGCGCGATTTTTTGATTGTCTCGATCACTTCATCAATGTTATCAAGTGCAATGATGTACCCTTCTAAAATATGGGCGCGGCGCTCTGCCGAGTCAAGTTCGTATTTCGTTCTCCGGATTAAAACATCCATCCGGTGATTCAAGAAATGGAACATCGTTTCTCTTAAAGTAAGCACTTTTGGTATGCCGTTCACCAGTGCTAACATAATTACGCCAAAAGTTACCTGCATTGATGTATGTTTAAAGAGGTTATTTAGGACAACCGCAGGAGTAGCATCCCGTTTTAATTCGATCACAAGGCGCATACCGTCGCGGTCAGATTCATCGCGAATAGCTGAAATATCCTTAATTTTTTCATCGCGGACAAGTTCTGCAATTTTTTCTTGAAGCGTTGCTTTATTTACTTGATAGGGAAGTTCGGTAACGATGATACTTTCTTTTCCGCTTTTTTGTGTTTCAACATTTGCTTTTGCACGGACAATAATTTTGCCTCTCCCGGTCATGAAGGCATCTTTTACGCCTTGATAGCCGTAGATGATTCCGCCTGTCGGAAAATCGGGCGCGGTAACGTACTTCATTAATTTTTCGTTAGTGATTTCAGGATTTTTGATCATTGCAACCAACCCGTCAATAACTTCACTTAAATTATGCGGAGGAATATTAGTTGCCATACCAACCGCTATTCCGCTTGAACCGTTCACTAAAAGATTAGGAAGATAAGAAGGCATTACGGTTGGTTCTTGAAGAGTGTCGTCAAAGTTAGCTGAAAATTTTACGGTGTTTTTATCAAGGTCGCGAAGCATTTCATCTGCAATTTTTGCAAGACGTGCTTCGGTGTAACGCATAGCTGCGGGAGAATCGCCGTCAACAGAACCGAAGTTTCCTTGTCCATCAACCAGTGGATAGCGGAGAGAAAACTCTTGTACCATTCTCACCATTGAATCATAAACTGCCGTATCACCGTGCGGATGGTACTTACCAAGCACCTCACCCACGATTCTCGCTGACTTTTTGTACGCTTTATTATGCGCCATTCCGAGTTCGTGCATTCCGAAAAGAACGCGGCGGTGAACAGGTTTTAGACCGTCACGAACGTCTGGGAGCGCTCTTGAAACAATGACGGACATGGAATAGTCAATGTATGAGGATTTCATCTCTTCTTCTAAAGAGACGGGAACAACTTTTTCAAATAGGTTTGCCATTATGTATCTAAATTTTTATTAAAAACTGTTTTTAATTTGAATATCTATATAAAAGAATCACACGTCCAAGTTTCTTACATACTTCGCATGTTTTTCAATAAACGCGCGGCGCGGTTCAACAGCGTCGCCCATGAGTGTCTCGAAAATTTTATCGGCGGTTGCGGCGCTTTCAAGGGAGACCTGCAAAACTGTCCGCGTTTCGGGATTCATGGTTGTTGACCATAATTGTTCGGGATTCATTTCACCCAAACCTTTATAACGGGAGACAACAATTTTTCTATTCGTAATAACTCCTTCTTCAACTGGCTCTTCATCCAGGTCTTCAGCAACTTCTTTTCCGGTTCCTTTAAATCTTTTTAATATTTCATCTCTTTCCGCATCGTCGTAAGCATAATATTCTTCTTTCCCTTTTTTAATTTTGTAAAGGGGCGGCTGCGCAATAAAAATATTTCCATTTGTAATAAGTTCTTTCATGTGGCGATAAAAGAAGGTTAGCAGAAGTGTTTTAATATGTGCGCCGTCAACGTCGGCATCAGTCATAAGAATAATTTTTCCGTAACGGGATTTTAGCGCATCAAAGTCATTTCCCCAGCCTGCACCAATTGCGGAGATCATCGCTTTAATTTCGTTGTTCTCCAGAATTTTATTCATGTTTGCTTTTTCGACGTTCAAAATTTTTCCGCGCAACGGAAGGATCGCCTGAAACCTTCTGTCTCTTCCTTGTTTTGCAGAACCGCCTGCAGAATCTCCTTC
The DNA here is from genome assembly GCA_023229425.1 of Ignavibacteriaceae bacterium. Taxonomy (GTDB): domain Bacteria; phylum Bacteroidota; class Ignavibacteria; order Ignavibacteriales; family Ignavibacteriaceae; genus UBA1563. Next base: position 136,135 of record JALNZG010000002.1, on the reverse strand, counting down.
AACAATGTACATTTCGCAATGTTCGGGATCGGTGATTGAACAGTCGGCAAGTTTCCCGGGAAGTCCAAATCCATCAAGCGCATTTTTTCTACGAGCAAGTTCGCGGGCTTTACGTGCGGCTTCTCGGGCTTCAGCGGCGCGTGTACATTTCTCAATAATTTTTTTGCCGACGGAGGGATTTTCTTCCAAATATTCAGAAAGTTTTTCACCAACAAGTGTTTCTACTGCTGATTTTGTTTCGCTGTTCCCGAGTTTGGTTTTTGTTTGTCCTTCAAATTGGGGCTCTTGAACTTTAACAGAAAGCACTCCGGTTAATCCTTCACGAAAATCATCGCCGGTAAGTTGAATTTTATCACTTTTAATTAATCCGTTTTTTGCCGCATAATTGTTGAGCGTTCTTGTAAGAGCAGTTTTAAAACCAACAAGATGTGTTCCGCCTTCGTGGGTATTGATGTTATTAACATAGGAGAAGAGGTTTTCCGCATAACCGCTGTTGTATTGAAAAGCTACCTCAATCGGTGTTCCGTCTTTTTCACCTTCGATATAAACCGTTTTGTGAAATGCTTCGCGGGTTGCGTCAAGATATTTTACAAATTCAATTAAACCGCCTTTAAAATGAAACGTTTCTTCTTCGTTTTCTATCTCATCCCGGATAATTATTGTTATGGTTTTATTTAGGTAGGCAAGTTCACGCATTCTTTCGGCAATAGTGTCAAATTTAAATTTTGTTATTTTAAAAATTTGTTTGTCGGGTCTAAACGTAACTGTTGTGCCTGATTCATTCTTCCGAGCTGTTCCGATCTCTTTAACTTTATAACTGGGAACACCGCGTTCATATTCCTGGCGGTAAGTTTTTCCGTCGCGCTTCACTTCAACTTTTAACCACTCGGAAAGAGCGTTTACGACTGAAACTCCAACGCCATGCAATCCGCCTGAAACTTTGTATGAGTCTTTGTCGAATTTCCCGCCTGCGTGCAAAACCGTCATGACAACTTCAAGTGCAGATCGTTTTTCTTCCAGATGCATATCAACCGGGATGCCGCGTCCGTTATCTTCAACGGTTACGGTTTCATCTTTGTTGATAGTAACTTTAATAGTGTCGCAATATCCGGCGAGGGCTTCATCGATACTATTGTCTACAACTTCATTAATGAGATGATGCAGACCACGTTGACCGACATCGCCAATGTACATTGCAGGACGCATGCGTACGGCTTCAAGTCCCTTAAGGACGTTAATATTTTTTGCACTATATTCTTGAGTATTATCTGTTCCGTTAGCCATTTATTTTCCCAGGTATTAATTTCAATTTTTGTTCTTAAGCATCTTCATGATCAAGAGTCCATGTATTTATTTATCCAATAAGTTTCAAATAGTTTATTCTTTTTTCACCGAAGAACTCGTTTATTTTCTCAACCAATTTTTCTTTTTGAAGAAAGAGTTCATTCCGCCAAGCAGGATTTTCAACTTTTAATAAAAGAATTTTCCTTTCAACTTTTTGGGGTTCCGCAATTTTTTCAAATGCAGGAAATATCTCATAAAATTTTTCGATCACTTCATTCTCTTTAATGAAAGCATTTATTTTTCGCAGCCCCGGTTCACTAGCAAGAAGTTCCGCAAGACTTTTTACTTTATGGCTACGCATAAGAAACTTGCCCGCTTGAAATTTCAATTACTTTATCGTTTTCGCTTCGCAAAAGAAACGAGAGATTTGCCAAATCGGTTGCGGTTATAAACGCCTGCCCCACGTTACGAATATAATTACTGATGTGCGCCGCTCTTTTTGCGTCGAGTTCACCGAAGGCATCATCAAGTAAAAAAATCGGAGCTCTTCCAAGAATATCTTTCATATAAAAAAATTGAGCGAACCGCAGTGCAACTTGAAAAGTTTTGTGCTGCCCTTGTGAACCAAAAACCTTTAACGCTTTTCCGTTGATTGAAAAGATAAAATCATCGCGGTGAGGTCCAACGAGGTTTGTTCCTCTTCTGATTTCTTCATCTTTTCTTTTTGCTAATTGAGCAAAAAAATTTTCTTCTAAATCAGCTTCTCCATTTGCAATAGTAGTTTGATATTCAATTAAAGGAAGTTCTTCGTCATTCAAAATAGAGGAATACGCATGCAATAAATAATCATTGAACAAAATCAAGAACTTTTTTCTGTACGCAATTAGACTGCTCCCTGCAGTAACCATTTTTGCATTCCATGCTTCCAACTCCTCAATACTTACCGAGCGAAAATCTTCTTTCAATTTATTTAATAGAAACGAACGATGCTTCAGTGTTTTTGAATAATCAAGCAGCGTTTCCATATAAAGTGGATTTGATTGTGAAAGTATTGCATCGACAAACTTTCTACGGTCTGCAGGAGCGCCTTGTGTTAATTGATGATCTTCAGGCGTAAGCAAAACTATCGGGAATTTTCCGATCACTTCCGACGGGCGGTAAATTTGTTTTCCGTTTACTAAAAAAGACCGCTTGTTTTCGGAGGCAGAATAACACATACGGACAATGTCGGAAGTATATTCTTGAAATGTTCCGGTCACTTCACACTCCGTTGCAGAAAATTGCATGAGTTCTTGGTCTGAGGAAGCTTTAAAGTTTTTTGTAGTACACAATGAATAAATTGCTTCTAAAATTGTTGTTTTTCCTTGCCCGTTTTCTCCGACGATAAAATTTATCCCGTCTGAGAAAGTAAGAAAAGAGTCCGCATGTATTCTATAATTTTTTAGCTGAAGAGATTGCAATACCATATTAACTATTTAACCGGACCGGCATCAACAGCATCAACAATTCTTCTTGCTCTGTTTTTTCAACAGGTTCAATTACACACGCTTTGGTGGGCGAATGCAGTTTAAATTGAATTTCGCCTTCATCAAGGTGCATAAGAATATCGTTGGCGTAAGCGGTGTTAAAGCCGATATCCATCGGTTCACCCGTATAAGTACAAGGAATAGTTTCCTTTGCGCTTGAGCCTTTATCGATATCTTCCGAAGAAACTTCTAATGATGTTTCGGAAATGGAGAATTTTACTTGTTGATAATTAGAAGTTGAAAAGAGGAGCATTCTTTTTATTGCTGCGTGCAGATCGTTTCTGCGAAGTTTTAAAATATTTTCATTTTCAATGGGGATGACGCTGGTATAATCCGGATATTTTTGTGCGATGAGCCGTGAACTAAATTCAACATCATCCATTACAAAAGAGAGATGCGTTTCGCTAAGGTAGAGCGTCAAGTCGTTATCGTTTACTAATTTTCCGAGAACACCCACTGCACGTTCGGGAAGGATATAATTTTCATGATCAGGAAAAGTAACTTTCTTATCGATAAATTTTACCAGGCGATGTCCATCGGTAGCCACAAAGGTTAATCCGTTTTCTGCACATTCTAACAACGCTCCCATCATGGCCGGTCGCATAGCTTCTTTGCTTATAGCAAATGATGTTTTGTCGATTGCTTTTTTTAATGTTTTACCGCTTAGTGTAAGCGATTTGTCTTTTTGAATAACGGGAAGTTTCGGAAATTCTTCGGAGGAAGCAAAACCAATTGCATATTGACCGTTTTCTGTAGTGAGTTTCATTTTTTGATTTGGTTCTGTAGTAAAGCTGATCATCGTATCGCCGAGAGATTTAACAACATCAAACAGCAGCTTTGCAGGAACTACCATCGAGAGATTCTCGTTAGCGTCCACATTCAAAGACGTACGAAGTGCAATCTCTAAATCGGTTGCGGAAACCGTTAAAACTCCATCTTCAATATCAAAGAGAAAGTTTTCTAAAATAGACATAGTGGTTCTTGCCGGTATCGCCGGAAAAACTTTTGCTAACAGTTTTTCTAATTGTTTGCTGTTGATTTTAAAATTCATAATCATCTCCATTTAGATACTGAAATTTAATAAAAAATGAGGGAAACTCAATTTAAAAAACTAAGTATTTCTAATCTTTTTTGAACAAGAAGATAGGAAAACTATAAGCCGCCCGTAGGGGTTATCACCTTATCATTTGAAGAAATAGTCGCACTAACAATATAATTTTTTTGCTCGCCTGTTCCTTGAATTGAACTGGAATAGAGAACCGTTATTTTTGTGTCTGCATTTACTTCAACCGAACCGTTAACAGCGCCGCTTATGGCAACAGATGTTACTCCTGAAGGTATATCGTACGAAGTTGAGTAAGTGTACGTTCCCTTAGGAATGTTCCGAACCGTTTTCGAACCGTTGGGCACAACGGTAAATGTTTCTCCCATAAAATTGACATACATATTTCCTAAAGCGATGCTTTTAAAAGTAACACTGTTGGTAACTGTTGTTTTACAACCGCCTAAGAAGAAGAATAGACCAATTATAACGATAAAAATTCTGCGTATGTCCATTTTTTAGCCTTTAGAATATTTTCTCTCAAAACTTAGGTTTTTTCTTATTAAATTTCAATAAAGATTTTCTGTTTCAACAATTAAATATTCTCTTGCAAATAAAGTGAAAAAGATGAGAACAATTAAACTACTCAGTTTTCTTTGTTATTATTTTATAACCGCAACATTTCTTAACTCCCAACAAAATGAGATTATAAAATTAACATCCAAAGATATTGAAATAAATGTTGAAAGTTCTAAGCCGGGCTTAACTATTTCTAATTCTTGGAAATATAAATCCGGCGATTCTTTGGCGCGAAGATGATTCTCTTGAAGATGGCGTTATGTTTGTGGTGTTGAAGTTTAAGTAATTAAATTGGTTGAACTTGACCGTTAAGAGAGTGCTATTTTGTTTAATTCTCTTTTATTCACAGGAAGGCTCTATGAAATTTTTGTCTCGGTTTTTCGGAAGTAACTTTTCCAAAGTGCTCGGTATCTTTTTATTCATATTCGTTTTTGCTGATGTATTAAAACCACAGCAGAGTTATAATAATAATGCTGATGGACAAATCAGCGGGATTGTTATTGACTTCCACACGAAGGAACCGCTGGAGTTTGTAAATTTTATTTTAACTTCTTTAAAAGATTCAAACATAATTGTTGGAACATCTTCCGGGAAAGATGGGCGGTTTACACTAATGGGAATTGCTTACGGCACTTATAAAGCAAAAGTTTCCTTAATGGGTTATAAAACCCGTACAAGAAGTAATATGGTTCTCTCTCCCAAACAGCACATAATCCAACTCGATACAATTTTTTTAATGCCGAAAGAGATATTGACAGATGAAGTAAAAATTGTTTCCGATAAATACCCGATTGTATATGAAAAGGATAATAAGGATAAATTGATTATTAGTCCCGACCGACGTTGGGGCAATAATGCTTATGAATTATTAGAAAGCGCTCCTTTGGTTGATGTTGATATTATGTCGGGAGATATAAAGATGTTTGGGAAAGAAAACACAATTATTTATATAAATGGAATGCCTAAAGAATTTTCTGGAATAGGTGCACCGGAGGAATTAAGAACGTTGCCCTTTTCTGAAATCGAAAAAATAGAAATAGTCATGAATCCTGTAGCCGAATATGGTTTGATTTCTGACGGAGGGATTATTAATATTGTAACCAAGCAGAATAAAACCGACAAGTATAGCGGCAATACCGGATTGAATGTAAACAATGATAATTCATTGAAAACAAACAGTGGGATAAGAGCTACTTTGGGAAAATTAACGTTGTCTGGAAACTATAAGTACTCCAATTCTAAGCATTATCAAAACACAGCTTCTTTAAAAGAAATTGATTTTGAAAACACTTCGAGCTATATCGGTCAGGAAGGGAGCTATATCAGCAAGTTTAATGACAACTATTTTTCAATTGGCACAGCTTTTCCAGTCGATACAACGATCAATATAAATTTTAGCAGTTCATACAGAGAGCATCTAAGAAATAACGATAGAATAATTGTAAACAAAACGTTAGATCAATATCTTACAGAGACTTCCCGTTCAATAAGCAACAGTGTTACAAGAAGTGTTCACCAGTTTGTAAATAATTCAATTCTAGTCCGTAAATCTTTTGATAAAAAAGGACACTATTTTTCCGGAGGAGTATTTTATTTTAAAAATAGGATGATTCAAAACAATGATGTAAACCGGGAACAAGTAATTTCTAATTCTTTTATGACTTATGGCACAAATCAAAAAAATACTTCGGTAAACACGGATATTTGGATTAATTGGAAGTTGAGATACAATCGGCCAATATCAAAGGTAATAAACCTTGTCGGGGGATACGATGGATCGTCGAAAAAACTGGCAATGAACAGCACCTATTCTTTGTACGATACATTAACACAAAGATATCTTGAAAATGTTGCTAATAGTATAATGAATGGGCACAATGAAAGTGTTCATAATTTATCTTTAAGCGGAAGCGGAACCATATTTGATTTTCAATACGACTTGGGGATGACGGCAGTACAGACAAGCATCAAAGTGGAAAATAAGGTTTTAAATTTCACCTATCAAACTCACCTATTTAATCTTAATTCAACGGCGTCTCTTTCTAAAAATATTTCAGAGAATGGGAGGTTTTCATTGCGCTATTCTCGTCTTTCAATAAATCCAAGTAACAATTACTTAAATCCATATGTTGATTATTCTGATTCAACAAATATTATTGTTGGGAACACCGGGTTAAAACCGATGATTAATAATTTTTATTCAGTAAAATATTTCATAGTGGATAGGGATTTTAACGGAATTATAGGAGTTGATTATACTGTAACAACGAATGGTATTGAGTTGGTCACTCATCCAATCAACTGGACTGCGACACAAACAACGTATGAAAATATTGTAACTCGCAAATCTTATAATCTAGCTTTATCTTTGAGCAATAAATTTTGGGGTTGGATGGAGCTTTCCTCGGATTTTTATATACGACAATTTGAATATATTAGTCCAAAGGTTAATAATAAAGGAAGAATGTGGTCGTCCGGGTTTGGTGCAAAATTATCATTTGATGATTTGGTTTTTCAATTTAATTGCAGGTATTCTTCGCCCTCTTCTTATAGAATCCAGGAAAAAAGCAAGGCAAACTTTTCGGCAAATGCAGCTGCCAAAATGTTGTTTTTTGATAAAAGTTTAGCACTAACTTTGCGGGTAATAGACCTTTTTAATACAAATAACAGCAATTCGGATACTTACGGTCCCGGGTTTTCTTCCACAAATAGCATAAAAGAAAGAACGAGAGTATTTACGCTGGATATCTTTTATTTCTTTAATAGCCAAGCTAACGAGAATATAGTAGAGCAGAATTCTGATGAAGTGCCCGATGACTTTTAATAGTGTTATTCACTTCTCCGGTAAGCGATCATTCCATCGGGAACATTCTTTGCGTTAAAACCTTTTTCGAGTAGAAACTTTGTTGCCGAGCGTGAACGGTTTCCCGATCTGCAAATAACGGCAATTTCTTTTTTCCGGTATTTTTCAAGCTTCGTTACTTCTTGCGAGAGCACTTGTAAAGGAATATTAATAACCCCGTTAATTTTTCCAAGACCACTTGCCAATTCTTCCGGCATTCTTACATCAAGAATAATTAGAGTTGTATCTTTTCCATAACGCTCTTTAAGCTCGGAAACAGAAATTGAGGTTTGGGGATCGTCTTGAGCCATTCCGAAGAAACTGAATATTGACATAAGTAGTAATGTTGTTAATAAATAAAATTTCAGGGTTATTTCCACTTGTGTTAGTTTAATCCGCACATACCGGAAGCGCATCCGCCACCGCTGTTGTAATTCGTTCCGCATGTTCCGGTTGAACATCCGCCATCGTAGGAAGAACCGGAGCTTACTGATGCGGCAAACGATGAGAGAAGTTTTTTATTCTCTTTCGATTGACATTTCGGACAGGTAACATCGTCTATTTTTGTTGAAGATTTATGTAGCACTTCAAATTTTTCATTGCAAGATTCACATCGGTATTCAAAGATTGGCATAATAATTATCCTTTTTTATCAGTTTTATTTCTCATCATTTAATTCCAGAAACGCCATTAGTTTTTTATGGACATCATCCGGGAACGTTTCGGTACATTTTTTATAAAGATCAATCGTCATTTCAACCGAAGTAAAATAACTTTTGCATCCTTCGCAATTTTCTAAATGGTCTTTAATTGCTACGCATTTTGGTGAGTCCATTTCCTCGCTGAGACTTTCGCAAATGTGACTCATCACATCTTTACACGAGACTTTTTCTTCATTCATTCTTGAAATGCCTTCGTAATTTCATTTCTTAAAAATGCCCGCGCTCTATGCAGGCGCGATTTTACTGCCGGTACCGAAAGCTCAAGCATCTTTGCCGTTTCTTCCGTTGAATATTCTTCAACATCACGCAGTGTAAACACTACGCGGTATTCCGGTTGTAATTTGTCTATGGCTGAATCCAAAATGTTTCGCAGTTCCTTTGTTTCCAAATTTTTTATCGGCAGCGTTGACCAATCGGCAATATATTTTTCATCGAACAAGCTATCATCGGTTTCTTGTTCCACAAAAGTGTAGCGGCTGCTTTTTCTTGCTTCCATTAAGCAGTGATTAACCACAATCCGGTAAAGCCATGTTGAAAGTTTTGAGTTTCCGTCGAACTGGTGCAGAGATTTTATCATGCTGTAAAAAGTTTCCTGCATCATGTTCTCAGCTTTTTCGCGGTCTCTGCAAACTTTAAAAGCGAAACTATAAACCGTCTGCCCGTAATTTTTTACGAGTTCGGCAAGCGCTTTTCTGTCTCCGTTCTTTGCGGAAGCTATTAATTGTTCTTCATTCATGTTGTAAGATGTAAATTTTGGATTTTCGATTCTTAAAATAGTTAAAAAATTTAGAGAACTATAATTCGAGGCTCATCCACAAATACCAGCTTGCAATTGACTGATACGGTTTCCACTTTTTCTTTTCGCAAAGCGCGGCAACTTTTGTTTCGTCTGGCAGTACTTTTAAATGATAATTTTTCCGGATCGCATTTTTTATCCCCAGATCGCCAACAGGCAGAACGTCTAATCTTCCGAGTGTAAAAATCAAGAACATGTGAGCCGTCCAAACGCCGATACCTTTAACTTTTGTAAGCTCACCAATAATTTCACCATTAGATTTTTGAGAAAGATTCTTAAATGAAAGTTGATTTGACAAAATTTTATCTGACAAATCTTTTACATAAATTGCTTTTGCATTTGAAAGCCCGAATTTCCTCAACTCCTCGACGGGTGTTGCGGCAATATCTTCGGGTTTAACATGTTTGCCAAAGTGCGCTGAGAATTTTCCATAAATGCTTTCTCCGGCTTTTACCGAAAGCTGCTGATTGATAATTGCTTGAATAAGCGAGGGATAATAATTCTTCCGGCGCTTAATGCTGCATGGTTTAGTCTGTGATATAATCCCTCTGAGAATAGGGTCTCTATCATTTAAGTGATTTATTCCGTTTCTAATTTCTAAAGAATTCATTATAATTATAAAGAAAAAAAATAGTATTTAAAATGGCAACTCAAATAAAACCGATATTACTTATAAAAGCAAATAAACTTTTTTCAAATGTTCCTGAAAAATCTTATGCTTTTCCCTTCAATGCCAAAGAGGTTATTGAATTTAAAGAAGGTGATATTATTTATAAAGCCGGAGATTCTGCGGAACACATCTATTTGATTTTAGATGGGGAAGTGAAAATAAAATTTTCCGTACCGGTTGATGGACAAAGAATTTTACTAAAAACCAACTCAGATTTTTTCGGCGAGAAAGAATTTCTTTCGATGGCTTCGCGTGGCTCTTCTGCAGTTGCCGAAACCAACTCAACTCTTTATCTACTTAAAAGGAAAGAATTAAACAATTTAATAACATCAAACAGAACAATTTCAAATAACCTTCAGGGGATAGAGAGTTTGTCTATTGGCGAAGAAGATACTTCAAAACATTCCGGAGACGAATATCAAAACATTACCAGTGAGCCATTCAGTTTCGATTCGTTTTCTCGATCAGTTGATGAAAAACCGTTTATGCTTACAGATGAAAAGCAGGCGGATTTATCCCAACAGGGTCTGGATGATTCGCAAGGTGAACCTTCTTCTCAAGGTGAACCTTTTTCTCAAAGCGAACCTCCTTTACAAGACGAACCCGAAATATCTTTTGATACTGATAAATTCAAATCCACCTATAACGAGATAGATTTGGGAGATGCGATTCAAAAAGATTTTTCAAAAACACAAGCAGTTGAACCGGAAATCACTAACTGGGATTTTTCAATATCTCCTTCAGATGACCTTGTGCCGGAAGAAGAGGATTCACCCTTGCCTGATTTGCAAGGCGACGAAGAACCGAATGAAAAAGTCCCCCATATTCTTGAACCCATTGAAGAAAGTTTCTGGGGAATTTCCGAATCTTCTGAAAACGAAACGTTTAACGAGGAACCGCTTGTCGAACAAAAACCTTTGTTTTCTTCCGAAGACAGCCAATCACTTTTTGTTCAGAATGAAAATAATGCAGCCATAGGATTAACCGCAGATCAGCTTAAACTTATAATTGAAGCGGCAGAAAAAGTAAATTCAAATATTAAAATTGATGAAGTCCTCTACTCAATTATTGAAGCCGCAACTTCGCTAACCTCAGCCGACCGCGGAACTCTTTACATTTTGGATTATGATAAAGGGGAATTGTGGTCCAAAGTTTTACGCGGTGAAAACGTTGAAGATATAAAATTGAAAGTTGGACAAGGACTTGCCGGATGGGTGGCAAAAACCGGCGAAATAATTAATCTTTCCGATGTTCATCAAGATGAACGATTTGACAGCGACATTGATAAGTTGTCAGGCTATACAACAAAATCGATGATCTGTTATCCAATAAAAAATCGTGAAGGCGTTATAATTGGCGTTTTGCAATTGTTGAATTCCTCCCGCGGAGAATTTACCCAAATTGATTTAGATTTTCTTGAAGCCCTTTCCGTTCACGCGGCGCTTGCTTTAACAAATGCAGAACTTATGCAGCAGCTTTTAAAAACCGACAAACTTGTTTCGCTTGGTAAACTTACGAACTTTATTCTTTCCGATATAAAAAAACCTGTTCTTACCATTAAACAGTTTGCTGAACATATTAAAAGGAAAAATGTACCCGATGATGTGAAACAGGTTATGGATTTAATGATTGAACAAGTTGCAAATGTAAATGAAATTATTCAATCAACTCTTGCTTATGCCGAAGGAAAAACCTTTTACCGGCTGAAAAAGAGAGCGTTAAATGTCGTAATGGATGAGATAGTTTCCAAACTTGCGGAGTATGTTGAATACCGGGGTGTAAAGTTATTTAAGAAATTTGACCGCGATGTTACCGTTAATGTTGATAAAAAGGAATTATATCAAGCCTGCTACCAAATAGCCAAGAATGCTTGCGATGCGATGCCTGACGGAGGAAAGCTCTATGTTTCAACTTCGGTTGAAATGCACTCCGTGAAAATTTCATTTAAAGATAACGGTATCGGAATTCCTGAAAGCGTTTTAGGAAAAATCTTTGAACCGTTTATGAGTCAAGGAAAGAAAGAAGGAATGGGTTTAGGGCTTCCGATCGCAGAAAATATTATTAAAAAACACAACGGGACTATTTCTGTAGCAAGCGAATTAGGAGAGGGAGCAGTTTTCTCTATTTCACTCCCAATTGAGCTGTAGTTTTTCTTAAATGATCTATAACCTTATTACCGTTCTTGGTCCCACAGCATGTGGTAAAACTAAACTAACCGCACGGCTCGCAGACCATTTCAACGGTGAAGTTATTTCTGCCGACTCACGCCAGGTTTATAAAAGAATGAACATCGGGACAGGAAAAGACTTGCAAGAGTTTTTTCTCAACAGCAGAAAAATTCCTTATCATCTTATTGATATTGTTGAACCGGAAGAAGAATTTAATTTATTTTTATTTACGGAACATTTCTCAAAAGCATTTCATTCAATATTAGAAAAACAAAAAACTCCTTTTTTAACCGGCGGTACGGGAATGTATCTTTCTGCTGTACTCCAAAATTATCAATTGGCAAAAACCGATTTTCATTCAAAACGGAAGAGCGACTTAGAAAAATTTCCGGCGGATACTTTGGCGGAGCTGCTTCTGTCTCTTAATCCCAAACTGCACAACACTACCGATTTGCTTGATAGAGAAAGACTTATCAAAGCTATTCTTGTGGCGGAAGCAAGTTCAAATGATGAAGCCAACGGGCACATGAAAGTTTCTTCGTTCACAATCGGAATCCAGCCGGAGCGAAAAATTTTAAAAGAAAGAATTTCCGAACGGTTAAAATTGCGTTTACAAAATGGAATGATCGAAGAAGTTGAACGGCTTGTTACCGAAGGAATTTCATTTGAGAAGTTAAATTTTTTCGGATTGGAATACCGGTATATTGGTTTGTATCTTCAAAAGAAATTGACATACAATGATATGTTCCAAAAACTGCGGGGCGCCATCAATCAATTTGCAAAACGGCAAATGACCTGGTTCAGAAAAATGGAACGTGAAGACGTTCCAATTTATTGGCTCCCCGAAGCTGATTTTTCAGAAGCAAAAAATCTCATCGAATCCAAATGCCCACTCTTCCACTAAAAGTAAAAAAATATTTAGACAAATACGGAACTGAAGTTCGTCCTTTTGAGTGGTGTTCTTCCGCCCAAATTGAATTGATTGTTGTTGTTCCCGCAATAAGTGAATATGAAAACATACAAAAATTACTGACCTCTCTTGGAGCTGCGGATAATAAATACACCGATAAAATTTTAGTAATGTTTGTTGTGAACAATCTGCAATCTTCCGGAGAGGAAGTAAAAAGAGAGAATCAAAAAACGCTTGGGTTTTTACGTTCGTATATTCGCGGTAGGAACTCCAAAAATAGTTTTTATGCCGGATTTATTGATGCAGCAAGCGATGGAAACGAACTTGACGAGAAAAACGGAGGCGTAGGATTAGCGCGTAAAATAGGCATGGACGCGGCTCTCTCACTTTTTAATTATGAATCTGCGAAGAAAAAAATCCTCGTTTGCCTTGATGCAGATTGCACGGTTTCTCAAAATTACTTTACGGAAATTTATGAAGAGTTCAACCGGCAGAATTTACATGCGGCGGTTACATCGTTTCAACATTCTTTATCGAACGCAGTAAATCGGGAAGCAATTCTTTGTTACGAAATATTTCTCCGCTATTATGTTTTGAGTTTGCGGTTTGCCGGCTCACCTTACGCGTTTCATACAATCGGCTCAACAATTATCTGCAATGCTGAAAGCTATATAAAAGTTGAAGGAATGAACAAGCAAAAAGCAGCGGAAGATTTCTATTTCCTTGAAAAGTTGGCAAAAAATGTTTCGGTAGGAGAAATAAAAAACGCCGTAGTCTATCCGTCGCCGCGCGGATCGTGGCGGGTTCCGTTTGGAACGGGGCAGAGAGTTAATCGATTTCTCAGTCAAATTCAGAATGAATATCTTCTTTACAATTTCAATTCGTTTTTGATCTTGAAAGATTGGCTGCAATTATTTTTGTTAACTAATTTTGCAGTGGAAGAATATATTGCCGAAGCAGCAAAAATTCATCCAAGTCTTTCTGCATTTTTAAAAGAACAGAAGTTTGAAAAAGTATGGAGTGAAATATCGCGTACAACAAAAACTGACGAACAATTACAGAGGCAAAAAAGTACCTGGTTTGACGGATTTAAAACTTTGAAACTTATCCATTACTTGCGTGATAATGGTTTTCCTCTTCACCCGATGTTCGTTTCTCTAAATCAACTTTTAAAAGAAATGAAAGTTCAAATTGATTTTAAAAGTGAAGAGGAAATTCCTTCGTTTGAGGTTCAACAAAAATATTTAGAAACGTTACGCAATTTGGGAAATGAATTTTCTTAAAGAGGAGTCTTGCTTTTTCCTTATATTTGAAAAAAAAATCTAAACAAAATGGATCCAATAAATATTATCATCGGAATAAATATCCTTGCAACGTTCGGAGCCAATATCTCCGGAGCCAAACAAGGGTTTAAGTCATCAATAACTCAGGTTAAAGAGAAACCCAAAACCTATTTGCAGCATCTACCGACAACGCTGGCAACGGTTTCGCTTATCTTGTTAATTATTTCATTATTTCAAATCGGAACGCTGCAGTATGAAGATAAAACATTTGAACTTCGACTAATTGGGTTGGTTTTTTATCTTATTTTTTCCTGGGTGCAAATCTGGTCGTTTAAATTATTGGGAACTAACTATTCGCAGGATATTGTTGTCCTTCAAAAACATCAATTAGTAACCAAAGGGATTTATTCTGTTGTGCGCCACCCGCATTATCTTTCGCAAGTGATCATTGAAATCTCAGCCGCCGCAGCAACATTGAGTTATTTGGTTGCTCCGTTGGCGTTGGTGCAGATCCCTTTTTTATTTTTGCGGGCAAAGCGAGAGGAACAACTTCTGCAAAAACATTTCAAGCAAGACTTTGATGCATATAAAAAAAAAACCGGCTTTTTCATCCCCTTTTTAGGTTAACTGATGAAGATAATCTTATTCTTATTTCTCTTTACTTTAGAAATATTTTCTCAGCAGTTTTATCAGCTTATCATAAGCCATAGCGCAAAAGAAATAACTGTTGATGCTTTCAATAAAAACGGGTTAACTTATTTCCCGGTAGAAGCATTTTCAAAAGAATTACAATTCAAATATAAAACCAATACCGAATCACAGCAACTCGAAATTACTTTTCAGCAGTATCTCTTAAAAATTCGTCCGCGGAATTCTTTTGTAGTTCTTCATTCAAAAAAAGACAAGAGCGAAAAAGTCTTACAGCTGCCGGTTTCAACTATCATCTTGAAAAATCAACTTTATCTTCCTCTTGAGTATGCGCAGAATATTCTTGAAAAATGTCTTGGAGGAAAGATTTTGTATAAGAGAGCTGAAAAAGAGAACGTGAAGGATGAACAACCTACTTCGCAAGGCGAGAAAGAAATTGTAGAAAAGGAAATTCCTTCATTGGAGACAAGCACTCTTAATATTTCGGTTAGTGAAAAAGCAAACGGAACGCTGGTGAAACTTACTTCAAGTAAAAAAGCAAGTAAGGTTACGCATACAATTTCTGATGATATTATCAAAATTACGCTCCCGAACATTTTTGTTGATGAAAAAAAACTTGATCAAACTTTTCCTAAGGGATTGGTTAAAGCGATGAAAGCCGTCAACGCAGAAAATGGAAGCGAACTCTCTCTATTGCTTAGAAAAAATTATTCTGCTTATGAGTTTATAGAAGAAATTGTGGGGAAAGAATTTCTTATAACGATCCACAATAAAAAGTTTGCTGCCTACACCGAAACAAAAAAAGAAAAATGGAATTTTGACGTTATCGTTATAGATGCCGGGCACGGTGGTAAAGATTACGGCGCCATCGGAGTTAATAATACGATTGAAAAAGAAATTAATCTCGCCGTTGCTCTTAAAGTTGGAAAACTTGCAAATGAAAATTTAAAAGATGTTAAAGTGGTTTATACCCGCAACGATGATCATTTTGTTGAATTGTACAAACGCGGAAAAATTGCAAATGAAAATAATGGGAAACTTTTTATTTCAATTCACTGCAACTCCGCTCCAAAGAAAAGAAGTGATCCGAACGGATTTGAGGTTTATCTTTTGCGTCCCGGAAGAACAGAAGCAGCCATTGGTATTGCCGAACGCGAAAACCGCGTGATAGAATATGAAGACGACCCGAAGCGGTATCAAAAATTAACGGATGAGAATTTTATTCTTGTCAGCATGGCGCATAGCTCTTCGATGAAATACTCGGAAAAATTTGCGGACATGATTCACCAGCAGTTCAAACAAAATATATCGCTCTCTCCGCGCGGTGTTAAACAAGCGGGCTTTTATGTTTTGGTGGGCGCTTCAATGCCGAGTGTGTTGATTGAGACAGGGTATGTGTCAAATCCGGAGGACGCTAGCTTTCTTAAAAGTGAAAAAGGTCAGCAGCAGATTGCCCAATCAATTGTAAGTGCAATTAAATCTTTTAAATCTTATTATGATCAGGTAATTGGCTCAGAATAGAGAGATTTTTTTTATAACTTAACACACTAAATTTATACAACACGGAAGGTCAATGACAAAAACACAAATCTGGAGTGCAGCTTTTTTGGGAATTTTTATAATTCTATTTTTTCTTCAAAAATTTACACAAGACGATAACGTCGCATCAACAAATACGGGAATGGGAATGCCGCAAAGTCAATCCACAGAAAAAATGACTCCTTCTGATGCGAGCGGTGAAGTTTTAGTAAAACAATTTAACTGCACAACTTGTCACGGTGTTAATTTGCAAGGAACGAATATGGCGCCGGCATTAGTTGGATTAACATCGTATTACGATAGAGATAAATTGATAAATTATTTACGCAATCCGAATTCTTATCTTGAACAGGATAGATTTAAAGAATACAAAAACAAGTTTAAGAATATTGTTATGCCTGCTTACGGAAATAAAGATGTAAAAGAATTGGGAAAGATTGCCGATTACCTACTAGGCTTAAATTAATATAAAATGATTTCTTCAAATACTTTCATTGCTTTTTTGATACATTCAGCTTACTTTTGCAATTGTTAATGTGAAAGGAAAAGAAAACATTGTCTGAGCAATTAACAAGTTTAACCGATGCAGAAATAATGAAGCGAATTGCGAATTATGATTCGCGCGCTTTGGAAACATTGTATAACCGCTATTCGCCGATTCTTTATACGCTAATTAAAAAAATTGTCGGTGATGTACAGGTTTCGGAAGAAGTCTTAATTGATGTCTTTGTAATTATTTGGCGGAAAATAAATTACTACGATATAAAAAACGGCGATGCTTACAGCTACCTTATCGCTGTAGCCAGAAACAAAGCTATCGATACTATCCGGAGAAGCAAAAACCTCATCCCCGATGCTTACGATGATGATTACGAAAATTTTTATATCGTTCCCAGACTTTCTCCGCAAATAGATGATTTAGATTTAAAGACAGCCATTGGCATAAAAGATAACATCGAAAAAGCATTGAACAAATTAACCGATGCGCAAAAATACGTTCTCTTTCTTGGCTATTATGAAGGTCTCTCACAAAGTGAAATAGCGCAACACCTTCGTATTCCTCCGCAGACGGTTAAATCAAAAGTAAAAATTGCACTCTCCAACTTGAAAGATAATTTATTGAAGGGAGGAGAATAATGGATAATGACAGCGGAAAAGATTTTGCTTCACTTTTACACGCATTTGCTATTGGCTGTTTAGAACGTGAAGATTATGACAGGATGATGGATTATTTTAAAAGCAACCAGGATTATCCTTGGCAGGAGCTCGGTGAGTATCAAAACTTAGTTGCACTACTTCCTTCATTCTTAAATATTGAAGTCCCCGATGCACGCGTAAAAGACATGGTTGCTCGTAAACTTTATCGTTTGCGAGACCAGCAGAGGCCCCAAAGAACCACACAAATAAGTTCCCAAACTTCCCCGGTTCAGCATAAAAATTTATTTCAACGAATTGAAACTCCGGAACAAAAATTATTTTCTCAAATTTCTTCTCCGAATTCAGAAGATGAGAGCAATTATCCGGAACCAATACCAGAGACGATAGAACCAATTAAGAACGACATCAAAAGAACGGAAGAATTTGAACCGGTAAGCAGTGATCAAAATGATTATTCATTTAAACCGGAAAAAGATACTTCTACTCTTTCTGATTTCACTTCACCTTTCAGTAAGGATGATAGCCCCCAAAAGGATGAATCTTATTCCGGTTATTCGTCATATTCACCTGAAAATAATGATGAGAGTTTCTCAAGCAATTTTGATCAAATAGAAAGCGGGAGCAAAGACACCTCCGATGATAAAGATGAGTTTTCGTTTGAATCTTCTCTCTCAAATTATTCCTTAAGCGGAGAGTCCACAAAAAAAAGTAACGAGGCATTTTCTTCATTTACATCAGAAACAATGATTGAAGAACCAGCTGCTGATTCACAGAAAGAAGCCCCCGTTGTAGAAAAAGTAAAATCCGGTATATCGTCAGGAATTTTTTTCTTGGCATTTTTAGGATTAGTCGGTGCAATTGCCGGGGTCTATTATTTCTTATCAAAGGATTTCAAAGTAGCAACGGAAAAACAAGCTACTGAATATAAAGCGATAGTGCAGTCATTGCAGCGGGATTTATCAAGCTCAAAAGAAATTGATGCGCTTCTCGCATCGGTCAATTTGCAAATGGGAAACCTAAAGAGCACTCCCATAGCTGCCGGTGCTTACGGTAAAATTTTATTTGATACAGTTACCAGAAAAGCAATGATCCAGCTGGTAAATCTCCCGGTTCTTTCAAGTGATAAAGTATATCAGCTGTGGGTAATTTCAAATAATCAAAAATATTCTGCAGGGGTTTACAACGTTACCTCGTCAATGCAATATTTTCCCATTACAAATTTCAGCGGATTAAACTTAATTGGACTAACAAGTTTTCTTATCACAGAAGAAGTTTCAACAGGCGGAGAAAAACCTTCGAAGGATGTTTATTTAGCCGGACAGATTGTTTTTTAAAACTATTTTCTTGATTGCCGCTGTTCAAAATAAAGCAAGAGAACGGTAATTACCGCCATTAATAAGAGAAGCCAATATTCTTTTAAGACTTCCGGAAGAGACGAAAAGAAGCTTCTAAATTGTAAATTCCCCGCGAATAAACTTACCATCGTTGCAGCAAAAATTAAAAATCCTGCAATGTACAAAACTCTTCTTTTTTTTGCGTTTTCAATAAAAACCATCACTAAAGAAAAACCGGTTATATAAACAGAACCCGCAACAATTAACGGAATAGTAACTTCAAGAAAAAAAGACTTGATTAAAAAAGAAAAAACTCCGGTAAAAAAAATAACCGAACCGAAAAAAACCGCTAGAAAGTTTTTTGTTCCGAATGAATAATAAAAAATAGTTAAGCCGATAAAGAAAGATGCGAAGGAAAACATCGAGAATGTGGAAACTTCAATGAATCCGAACAATTGCAGAATTATTGGAAGGAGTAAAAAAAGCAATCCGTATTTAATTAGTTGATTTGGAAAAATCATCGGCGTGCTGCTTATAAAATTCTTTGTCCCATGCTTGAAGCGACAACTTCAGCAGCAAAGAGAGCGGTTTGATTTTTATGATCAAGGATCGGATTTACTTCAGTTATTTCCAGAGAAGACATGCAACCGCATTCGGCAATCGCTTCCATTAATAAGTGAGTTTCCCGGTAACTTAAACCGCCGGGAACAGGAGTTCCGACTCCCGGAGCAACAGATGGGTCAACACTATCAACATCGAAACTGATATGAATATGATCAACGCTGTTTTTAAATTGCTTTAGCACACGCGAAATGATACGGTGAATTCCGATTTTATCAACATCCGCCATCGTATAAACTTGTAAACCTATTTGCTGAATATTTTTTCTTTCCATAGGATCAATGCTTCGTGCACCGATGACCACACAATTTTCCGGTTTTACTTTTGGAGCAAATCCGTAAAAATGAGTAAGACTTTTATTTCCCAAACCAAGTAACGCGGCAAGCGGCATTCCGTGAATATTCCCTGATGGAGAAGTTTCGTCGGTATTCATATCAGTATGAGCATCAATCCAAATTACGCCGAGACGTAAATTATTTTTATTGCAGAAAGAAGCAATACCGGCAACCGAGCCGATGGACATTGAGTGATCTCCGCCGAGAACTAACGGGAAATTTCCTTCCGATAAACTTTTTTCAACTTTTCCGGCAAGAATTTCTGAAGTTTTCAAAATTTCGTTTAGATATTTCAGCTGAGGGTTTCCTTGGGTTTGCCTTTCGATAATTTCAATTTGAATATTTCCGTCATCGATAACTTTGTATCCCAAACTTTGTAACCGCTCGGAAATATGACTGATACGCATAGCGGAAGGTCCCATATCAACGCCGCGTCGTCCGGCGCCTAAGTCAACTGGAAATCCAATTATATTTACAACTTTTGAAGGAAGCATAGGTAACGCAATTTCTTTATAAATTTTGAGAGTAATTTAGATGCGAATTCATTCACTTACAAATTAGTACCAGACTATTAAAATTCGTGTAATATTTAAAAAAACAAATGACAAATGATAAATCCCAAATAATAACCAAATTCAAAATTGGGACGCAATAGCATCTCTCAAAATTGTTTTGATTCTTATTAATTGGAAACAACCAGCCTATGGCGGGTTGGTATTTGCTTTTGTGATTTCCGCTTTATGTTAAACTTCTTCAAAGCGAATCCAATTTTCTCTGATTTTTTCCGCCTTAGCTCCGCCTGCTGTAAAAATAATGGTAGCGCCTGGTTTTGCAAGTTTTGTTTCGAGAATTAATTTTCTTGCAAGAAAAATCGCAACTTCTTTTTGCTCTATTTCTTCGCAATAAAGAGAGGTTACTCCCCAGGTTAAACAAAGGGCGTTCATAGTATCAAAGCTATCCGACAAAGCAATAATTTTACATGCGGGTCTGTATTTAGAAATTCCGCGCGGAGTTTTGCCGTTTGAGGTAAAGCCGACGATTGCATCTGCATTAATTTGGCGGCTCATTGAAACAATTCCTTTGTTCATTGAGTCAAAAAGATTTTCTTTAATGTTATCGGGAACCACATAATTAATATGTTTGTGCGGAATATGTTGTTCAGCATTTAAAATAATTTTATTCATCATCTCAACCGTCTTAACCGGATATTTCCCGACAGAAGTCTCACCGCTGAGCATAACAACATCAGTTCCGTCCCACACTGCATTAGCAACATCAGAAGCTTCCGCGCGTGTTGGAACCGGGTTGGAGATCATTGATTCGAGCATTTGTGTAGCAGTAATAACAATTTTGCCGACTTCGTTGCAGCGGCTGATAATATTTTTTTGAATGAGCGGAACTTCCTGCGGTTCAAGTTCAACGCCTAAGTCACCACGTGCAACCATTATCCCATCTGCGGCTTTTAAAATTTCCTCTAAATTATCAACCGCTTCTTTCTTTTCAATTTTTGCAATTACGGGAATCGTTTTTCCTTGTTTCTTCAACCAAGCCTTTAATTGATAAATATCTTCCGCTTGGCGAACGAACGAAAGGGCAATAAAATCAACTCGAAACCGCAATGCAAATTCCAGATCCGAAAAATCTTTTTCAGTGATAGACGGAGTTGAAAGTTTCATCCCGGGAAGGTTCATTCCCTTTTTTGGTTTTACTATCCCGCCGTTTAAGATTTCGCAAATCACCGAAGTTCCGGTTTTCTTTTTTATTTGCAAGCGAAGCAGCCCGTCATCAATTAAAATGATATCTCCGATCTGTGCGTCCTGTGCAAGAAGTTTGTATGAAGTTGAAACTTTTTCTTTTGTTCCGAGAATATCTTCAATTGTTATTTCAAGTTCATCGCCGGTAACAATTTCAAAAAAATCTTCTTTTAATTTCCCGATCCGGATTTTTGGTCCCTGCAAATCTAAAAGCGTGGCAAGCGGCTGTTTAGCTTCAACACAAGCTTGATTAATATTGTTGAAGACCTGTTCGAAGAAAGAATATTCGCCGTGTGAAAAATTGAGCCGCACTCCATCAACACCAACCGCCATCATGGCTTTGATCATTGTTGTGGAAGAAGTTGCCGGTCCAAGCGTAGCGAGTATTTTTGTTTTTGCAAAGATTTGTTCTGTTGTCATATTCATTTTATTATCTTTCTTTTGGGAGGTTGTTTTTTCTTTAGTGCTGCTTTTTCTTTAAAAGGATTTTTTCCTTTTTTATACATTTCTTTAAGACGTTGTTGAACTAATCCAAAAACAGTATCATGTTCATAAGTCCCATTTTTATTTTTCCCGCCGGCTTTTACTCCTGTAAGTAATTCAATTCCTTCATCAATTTTAGAAATTGCATAAATGAAAAATTCTTTCTTTTTAACGCTTTGGATTATTTCTTCGCTTAGCATTAAATCTTTTACATTTTGAATTGGAATAATAACGCCCTGCGTTTTTGTGAAACCGTTCATTTGGCAGATGCCGTAAAACCCTTCAATCTTTTCGTTCACCCCGCCGATTGGTTGAATTTCTCCTTTTTGATTAAGCGAACCGGTAACAGCAAATGACTGCTTAATTGGAAGCCCGGAAAGATTTGAAAGCAAAGCAAAAATTTCCGCAGCCGAAGCGCTGTCGCCGTCAATCATTCCGTAGGATTGTTCAAAAACCAAATTCGCAGAAAATGAAAGAGGAAACTGCTGCCCAAACATTTCTTTGAAATAACCGGAAATAATCAGCACTCCTTTATCGTAGGTTTTTCCGCTCATACCTGCTTCGCGCTCAACGTTGATGATGGCGCCGTTGCCGATTGAAACGGAAGCGGTGATGCGTGTCGGTTTTCCGAATGCGTAAAAGTCGGAACCGTAAACAGCAAGGCCGTTTATCTGTCCGACTTTTTCTCCAGCCGTATCAATGAGAATAGTTTTTTCGCGGATCATATCGGAAAGTTTTTCTTCGTACAACGCGTGACGGTCTTTTGCCATTTCGTATGCTTTTTTTACAAGCGGAGCAGAAACTACTTTTATGTTTTCTTCCTTTGCCCAATAATGAGCTTCACGGACGAAATCAGCCAAAACCGAAAAACGCGCAGTCAATTTGTCTTTTTGTCCGGCATACCGCGCTGCAAGTTCAAGCAGATAAGCAATTGCGGTTTTGTCAAACTCTAAAAGATTTTCTTCTTTGATGGTTTTTTTTATCACACGGGCGTATGCATCAATTATTTCACCAGTGCGTTTCACTTCATAATCGAAATCCGCTTTTACTTTAAATATTTTTTTAAAATCATCTTCATATTCGGCAAGCATTGAATAAATATAACTGCTTCCTATAAGAATAACTTTTAGGTCAACATCAATTGTTTCAGGTTTTAAAATAGATGGTTGGAACTGAAAGAAATTGTAAGAATCTTGGATTTCAAGTTTGCGAAACGTTAAAATACGTTTTAGAGTTTTCCACACACCGGGTTCTTCAAAAATATGCGGAACGTTGAGCACTAAAAAGCCGCCATTTGCTTTTAGCAATGAACCTGCTTTTATTCTCGTAAAATCAGCGTACCACCCACCTCTACCATCGTTAACTTTCTCAATTGTTCCGAAGAGATTTGTGTAGGTCGGAGTAATTTCAACAATAACAGGGCATGTATTCGTGTTTGAATTATCAAGAATAATGTTCACATCATATTCGCGGAAGTAATCGATGACGAATCCTTCCTGAGTTTCTTCGTTTTCAGGTTTTTGTCCTTTAAAGACTTGCAAATTCTCTAAGATACTTTCTTCAACCTGCCGGAGGTAAAGAGAAATTTTTTCATCGGAATATTTTTCATAAAAAGCTGCTAACGAACCTTTTACCAATACATCAACTTCTTTCCGTTCAAGTTCAAGCGATTCCATCTGAAGTTTTTGACTGAGCTTTAATCTTTTTTTAAAAAGATTAACCAATTCCAATTGATATTCATTATACTTCTGAATTATGCTTGCGGCTTTATCTTTCGTTATCGCTCCTTCTTGAATCACCTTATCAAGCTGCTGAACAGGAACCTGCTTGTCCTGAATTAACGGAATTATCTCAGGTCTTGCCGATTCGCCAACTTGCACCGATCCCAAGGCGAACCCGTCTTTTTTTATTTTCTTTTGAAAGTTAGAAAGTAATTCTTTTTCTTTTTTACCGTACTCACCAAGAATTCTTTTTCGTTTCTTTACAAAGGTTTGGCTTTCCAACTGTTGCGGAATTCTTTCCCTTAAATATTGTATTAAACTCGAAACCTCTTTCTTAAAATCTTTTGCCTGCCCTTGTGCGAAAGTGAGAAGAAGAGGTGAATCAGGGTCGCTGAAATTGTTAACATACGCATAGTCCTTCAACACCGGACAGGTAGCTGAAATGGATTCGAGCATTTTTTTTACTGCCGTTGCTTTTCCGGTGCCGGAAAGTCCGGCAATAAAAATATTATAGCCCGGACTACGTAAGTTTACGCCGAGTTTGATTGCTCGCAACGCTCTATCTTGACCTATAATACTTTCGTTCGGCTCAAGTTCGCTGGTTGATTCAAAATCGAATATCTGTGGATTGCAAAACCACCGAAGATCATTGATTTTTAGGGGCTGGGGTAACACTGCTTTTTTTATCGGCATTCTACTTTCCCGAAATTTTGTTTTGTTGTAGGAAAACTTATAAAAACTACGTTTCAAAAACAAAAGGGGGACAATTCATTTTTACCCAAAATTGAAACTCCTTAAGAAATTCAAACTCGATTTAATTTTTTGTAAATTAGTATAAATAATTTTACTCTTCTAGAAAACACAATAAATTACTTATGTTACACTAAAAGAAAACAAAAAGTTTGTAATTAACGTGGATACAACAGAACTAAAGAAAAATAAAAATATCTTAATCGGAGTTTTTTTTCTTCTCGTAATTATTATTTCGGCAACCGCATTTTTTTCTCTGAAATATTTAGACACACCTGCTGTCCGGTTGGTTTTACAGAACAAAAACCTGCTTCTCTTTTTGTGCTCGATTTTGCTGATTCTCCTTTTTGCTGCTCTACTTGCTTTTATTCATCAAAAAAAATCAGTCGGAGAACTAAATAAGTTTATCAATTCTGAAGTAATGGAAAAAGCCCTTCTTTCTCATTATCAAATCATAACAAAATATGCTAACGACATTATTTTTTTAATGGATCAAAAAGGCGTGATTGTTGAGGTAAATCAACAGGCGTTGAGAACCTACGGTTATACCCGGAAAGAGATCGTAAATCAAAATGTTGTACTTGTCTTTGCGCCGAAAAGTATTCGCGGAATGTCAAAAATTGTAAAAGCATTTGAAAGCCGCGAAGGAGTGATCTTTGAAGCTGTGCATCGGAAGAAGAACGGTGAAGAATTTCCGGTTGAAATATCGGCGCGGCTTATTGAGATCAGCGGCGAATCGTTTATTCAAAATAGTATCCGCGATATTTCGGAGAAGAAAAAAATTGTTGAGGAACTTGAATTTTCTCAAACCTTACTGCAAAAAGTGTTTGATAGTTTAGAGGAAGCGATCTTTCTCATAAATCCTATTGAACGAAAAATAGAAAACGTTAATCATGCGGCAATAAAAACATTTGGGTATGAAAAAGAAGAATTACTTGAACGCGGGAGCGAAATTCTTTTTGGAGATAGCAGCCGGTTTGAATCGTTTATCAAACAGTCGTTTTCAATTTATACGAAACAGGATTTTTACGAAACCGAATTAACAATGCAGCGTAAAAACGGAGAAGTTATTCCCGTTTATTTTTACGGAAAAGCATTGATCGATGCAAAGAAAAAATTCTCATTGATTATAGGAGTTGTTCGCGACATCTCACTCCTTAAAAAAACTGAGCAAACATTGATTGATGCTAAAAATAAAGCCGAAGAGATGAACCGGTTGAAATCAAACTTCCTATCGAACATGAGTCACGAACTGCGCACTCCATTGATCTCCATACTCGGTTTTGCGGAAATTTTGACTGAATCCTCTGAAGACACCTTTATTCAGGATTCTTCGCGAAACATACTGCAAGGTGGAAAAAGATTACTCGAGACACTAAATCTTATTTTGCAATTTTCTATAATTGAAGCAGAACAAGTTGCTCTTTCAATTAAGTTAATTGATGTTGTTTCGTCTGTAAAATCGTTATGCGAAAAGCACAAACTGTTTGCCGAGCAGAAAGAGCTAAAGCTATTCTTCGAAAATTATGTTGATGAATGTTTTGCCGAAACCGATAAAGATATGTTCGAAGAAATCCTTTCGCAGCTCTTAAATAACGCTTTGAAATTTACCGAAGAGGGAACTGTAAGAATTGTTTTAAATAAAGATGAAAGCGATACGGGAAAATATTTTACCGTTGAAATTGCTGATACCGGAATTGGAATATCTCCCGAAAACCGCTCGGTAATATTTGATGAATTTCGGCAGGCAAGCGAAGGTATAACCAGGGGATATGAGGGGCTGGGACTTGGACTAACGATCGTCAAAAAATATACGTCACTTCTCAAAGGAACCGTTAATCTAAAAAGTGAAATTGGGAAAGGCACCTCTTTTCTTCTTCGTTTTCCGCTGACTGAAACCGGGCAGTCCGAACTCTCCCTCCCCCCGGTTGAAAAAAAGAAACCGTTTAGCCTGACGGAATTTTTTGAAAAAACAAAATCCGAAATTAATATGCCCCTTGTTTTATTGGTGGAAGACGATCCTTCTACGAGCGATGTGATTACTATTTTCTTACGCAAAGTTTGCCGGCTTGAGTATGCTAACCGCTCCGATAAAGCCTTGCAGAAAGCGACGGAAAAAAAGTATGATGCAATTCTAATGGATATTAATTTGGGAAAAGGTCCGGG
This sequence comes from Ignavibacteriaceae bacterium, assembly GCA_023229425.1. Lineage (GTDB taxonomy): Bacteria > Bacteroidota > Ignavibacteria > Ignavibacteriales > Ignavibacteriaceae > UBA1563. Next base: position 109,804 of record JALNZG010000002.1, on the reverse strand, counting down.
TGGAAAAGAGGCAATGGAACTCATTAAGTATAATACGATGAATAGTGAAACACCGGTTATTGCTGTTACCGCCTATGCGCTTGATAACGAAAAACAAACTTTGCTTGCTGCCGGATTTGCGGATTACATTTCTAAACCGTTCAACAAACTTGAAATAATTGAAGTATTAACTTCGCATTTGCAGAGTAAACTTTAATACGAAAGAACTTTTTTCATTGCCTTTTCATCCATTCGGAAGATTGTCCATTCATCCAATGATTTTGCACCGAGTGATTTGTAAAAATTAATTGCTGGTTCATTCCAGTCAAGCACAGCCCATTCCATTCTCCCACAGTTTTCATCCGAAGCTTTTTGAATTAAATGAAGGAGCATTTTCTTGCCGATCCCTTTCCCGCGAAGTTTAGGCAGTACAAATAAATCCTCCAAGTACAATCCCTTCTTTCCGGTGAATGTAGAAAAGTTATAAAAATAAACCGCGTAAGCAGCCGGCTCACTCTCCAAATAACCAAAAACTACTTCAGCGCTTGGCTTTTTGCCGAACAAAGATTCACGCAAAATTTCTTCCGTTGCAATTACTTCGTGCGTAAGCTTTTCATACTCCGCAATTTTTTTTATAAATGAAATAAGAAGCGGTATATCTTTTTCTTCTGCTTGTTTTATTGTAAATCCTGAATTCATTTTTTCTTTCTTAATAAGTTCTAATTAGTAATGGGGTTCAAGTAAAATTGTATCTTCTCTTGACAAAGTCTTTCCGGCTTCTGTCTCCGGTATTTTTGTGTTGATGCAAAATCGGTAATAATGATCGAACTGTGAAGAGTTTGACCATACCGGCAAAGTGGTTTTTCGCATTTCAGAAAAATGTTTTTGAAAAAAAGGAATTGCTTCTCCACTCCCGGGATTTTTTGTCGGAACTGCGCATCGTGCGCAAGGATTCACTCCGAAAAATTTAACTTCTCCGAGCCGAAAAAATTTATCGTCTCCTTTTTCACCAAACAAGTTGTCTTCCCAAAATGCAGGCGTATCATTCAATAATAAATTCGGACGAAACCGCTTATACAACTCTTCAACTGAAATGTTGGGAAACCAGTTTGCAACTTCTTGGAGGCTTGCAAGACTTACAACAGTTGGACCGTAAGCTTTGTTGTCATCGGGGAAACCACTTTGTTTATTTTGCCGGAAGGAAATTTTCTTTCCTAAAAATTCAGAAAAGAATTTTTCTATTTTCGGTTTTTCTTTTTCAAGATGAAAAATCTTTTTAAAACTTTCTCGTTCAATTGAAAATTCTGCCAACGTTTCATCTAAATGATAAAGACTTCTTATTAGATGAATACCCTCATACTTTTTCCCGTTAATAAATTTTCCGTCTTCATCCACAAAGGCAAACTCACGGTCATTCTTTAAACTTCCGCCATGAGTTATTTCAACTGAATCAAGATTGATCCCGTCGAGTGATTTAATCGGATAAACAGTTATACGTTCAAGTGTTTTCATATAAAAATAGCACGCTGATTTCGCGGATTCAATAGATCAAAACGGATAGGACAAAATCAGAGTCCAAAAATTTAATTTCTGATTAGCGCTAAAAGTTCTTCAGTTTTTTCTTTCATCAACTTTTCATCACCGCGTGTTTCAACATTAAGGCGAATGATCGGTTCGGTGTTGGACATACGCAAGTTGAAACGCCACATATCATATTCAATGCTGATACCGTCAACTATTTCCCGTTTTCCCCCGGAATATTTTTCTTCAATTTCTTTTATCTTTGCTGCCGGGTCTGCAATTGTGGAATTTATTTCGCCAGAGCAAGGATAATTTTTCATCATCTCACCGGTGAGTTGTGAAAGTGTTTTTCCTTCTTCGGACATTAATTGCATTACAAGTAAAAAAGGAATTATGCCGCTATCAGAATATGCGTTTTCTCTAAAATAATGATGTGCCGACATTTCGCCGCCATAAATAGCATTTACTTCTCTCATTTTTTGTTTGATGAATGCGTGCCCGCTTTTTGATTGTACCGCAATCCCCTTAGCTTCCGAAACTACTTCAATCGTATTCCAAACTAAGCGTGGATCGTGAATAATATTTTCTCCAGGGAATTTTTTCAAAATTGATTTTGCCAATAGTCCAACGATATAATAACCTTCGATAAAGTTGCCAAATTCATCAAAGAAGAAACAGCGGTCGTAATCGCCGTCCCAAGCAACACCCAAATCAGCTTTGTTCGATTTGATTGCTTCGATAGTCGGTTTCCGGTTTTCTTCAAGCATCGGATTTGGAACACCGTTAGGGAATGTCGGATCGGGTTCGATAAATAATTTTATCATCTCAATCGGAAGTTTCGGTTCAAGAATATTTAAGATTGGACCGACGCATCCGTTGCCCGCATTCACCACGACTTTCATCGGCTTTAATTTCTTTACATCGAAAAATTTATCGAGGTTGGCAATAAACTCGGTTGTAATATCTTGTTTAGTAAACGTTCCTTTACTTTCGGTAAGAGGAAGAAAATCTTTCTGCAAAATGATCTGTTCAACTTCTTTTAAACCGGAATCATACCCAACGGGAACGGAATCTTTCTTCACTACTTTCATTCCGTTATATTCAGGCGGATTATGGCTCGCAGTTATCATAACGCCTGCCTCTGTTCCAAGAAAAGAGGTGGCAAAGTAAATCATTTCTGTGCCGCACAAACCGATATCAATAACATTAACGCCACTTTCGATAAATCCTTTTGTTAAAGCATCGGAAAGCGGTTCTGATGAAACTCTCACATCACGCCCGATGACCGCTGTTTTACCTGCCTTGCCGTCAGGCAGGCACGAAAGATGCTTTGTAAGCGCACGTGCAAAATTGTAAACCATTTCTTCATTTAATTCTGCGGGGACTTTGCCGCGTATATCATAAGCTTTAAAAGATGCTATTTTTTCCATGATTTCCTCTCAATAGGTTTATATAATTTCTTTTCCAAAATTAGACTATTCCTGTTTTAATCGGAACAAAACGGGGAAAAATTTTTTCTTAGGAAAGGATGCTATCATTAAATAAATTTGAAATCAAAAAACGGAGTAACTTATCGCACTGAATTCTACTGTTCCCTTACATTTTACGAAATGCAATAATGTGAAATGTAATACTATCTTTTTATTGAATCCGCACGAACAACAGGATAAACTTGGGTTTTTATGTCCATCGTGCAGCAGCAAGGTTTTAACGCATCACGCAGTGCAGTGCTCAAGCTGCCAGACGGTGTTAAACTTTGTACGCGCAGCAGCGCTCGAAGAAAAAGTAACCTTTAGTATTGAGAAATGCTCTCATTGTGTAGGCACAGTTGAAGATGAATGGGAGATCGAGCCGTTATATAGTTCCGGTTTTTATATGTAGTCCGCCAAAGGTGGATTGCCAAAAGGTAAACTTTTCTCATTTTATTTTACCGCTTATCATTTCATATTTGAACAGCTTTCCTGTTTCTTCTAAGTTTGTGGGGATAATATAAACTTAATTAATTAACTTCGCCTTCGGCGAATCATTTTAGTATAAGGTAGTAGTATGAAGTACAAATCTACAAAAGCAATTCTTATGAGTTCTCTTGCGCTTTTGACGTTTTTCGTCATCGGTTGTAGCTCCTCGAGTCAAGCACCGAATTCGCATGCAGAACAATGGTTAAATCTAGACACCGTAAAAGCCGGAAAATTTGATACCGGAAAAATGTGGACGTTTGATTTCCCCCCAAAAGAATATTTTCAATCAGAATATAATTTCTCACCGGATAATGAATGGTTAGACGATGTAAGAATGTCTGCCCTCCGTTTCGCTAACTATTGTTCGGCTTCTTTTGTTTCTGAAGACGGATTGGTAATGACCAACCATCATTGTGCCCGCGAAAGTGTTGGAAAAGTTAATAAAGAGGGTGAAAATTTACCGGAAGACGGATTTATTGCTAACGTATTAGCTGATGAAAGAAAAGTCCCGGGATTATTTGTATCTCAGCTTGTTGAGATTAAAGATGTTACCGTAGATGTTCAATCTGCAATTGACGCGGGTAAAACCGATACTGAAATAGCAAAAAACAAACAAAAAATATTTTCAGAGCTCGCTGATAAAGTTGTTGCCGATAAAGGAAAAGATTACACGGCACAAGTCGTTACGTTTTATAATGGCGGGAGATATTCTCTTTATGTTTATAGAAAGTATGATGATGTGCGATTAGTTTTTGCTCCCGAAACTCAAATGGGATTTTTCGGCGGAGACCCTGATAACTTTACTTATCCCCGTTATGATTTAGATTGTTCTTTCTTCCGTGTTTATGATGAGAATGGACAACCGTTAAAGACCAAGAATTTCTTTAAATGGTCTCCGAATGGTGCTGTTGAAGGCGAACCTGTTTTCGTTGTTGGAAACCCGGGACGCACAAGCCGTTTATCTACAACATCAATTCTTGAATACCAGAGAGATTACTCTTATCCTTTAACAATGGACTTATTGAATGGTGCTGTTAAAGTTTATGAAGAAGTTATTGCTGAACATCCCGATCGTCAGTTTGAATTGCAAGACCAATTGTTTGGAATGGCAAACTCGCAAAAAGCATATCATGGAATTTTAGGCGGACTTCGTAATCCTGTTTTCATGCAAAAGAAAAAAGATTTTGAAGCGAAATTCAAATCCGCTATTATGGCTAAACCGGAATTAAAAGCAAAATATGGCGAACTTTGGGATAAAATTGCCGGAACCAGAGCCGAGGCAAAAGAATTCTTCAAAAGAAATGCCGCTTTTAATGTTGGCGGAAGAGGACTTTCAACGGAATATTTTCAAGTTGCAAATAGATTGGTCAACTTTGCCCATCAAATGAAGATGCCGGATGCGCAACGAATGCCGCAATTCAAAGATTCGGTTGTTGAAAAAACAAAAGCAAAATTAACTCCGGTTAAATTTGATAAAGCTGTTGCAGGCAAATTTGCTTCTTTAATTATTGGCATTAACGTTAAACTTCTTGGCGAAGATACAGAATACGCCAAAATTTTAACCGGCGGAAAAAAAGGAAACGATGCATTACAATACGCTGTGAACAAATCAATATTAAGCGATGTAGAAAAAGTTAATCAGCTTGTTGAGAAAGGCGCTGACGCAATTCTCTCTTCGGATGATCCGTTTATTCAATATGTCGTAAAAACACAAAATCAGTTAGATGAAGTTCAAGCTAAAACAAAAGAGATTAACGATAGAGAAGCAAATTATGTTCAGTTGTTGGGCAGAGCATTATATGAAGTATATGGAACTTCAATTCCGCCCGATGCTACTTTTACACTTCGCCTTGCAGACGGAGTTGTAAAAAGCTACGATTACAACGGAACCAAAGCTCCGGTGAACACAACCTTCTACGGAATGTACGACAGATATTATTCTTTCAAAAAACAATCTCCGTGGAATTTGCCGAAACGCTGGGAAAATCCTCCGGTAGAATTCAATCTTGAAACTCCGATGAATTTCATTTCAACAAATGATATTATTGGCGGCAACTCTGGAAGTCCGTTAATTAATAAAAATGCCGAGATCGTTGGATTAGCCTTTGACGGAAATATCGAAAGCTTACCCGGCAATTTTATTTTTGATGATATGGCAAACAGAACCGTTTCCGTTCACTCAGCCGGAATGCTTGAAGCAATCCAGGATATGTACAAGGTAACACGTTTAAGTGAAGAATTAAAAGCCGGAAAAATTGTAAAATAGTTTTAAGTAAAAAGTAACAAGTTAAAAGAAACCGCAGATGTTGTGTCTGCGGTTTTTTTATGTTCAATATATTTCTCTTTGAGCAGAACGAAAATAAAATTAATTTGCATCAAAAAACGAGAGAAAAATGTTTCCCTCAAAAGGAAAATCTCAATAATTAAGGTTAAAGGGACGAAATTATGAAGAATATATTTTTCTCAATCTTTTTCTTAATTTCTATAGTCATCAACACAAAAGCACAGATATCTGCTACATTTATTGGTGACACTGTAAAAATATGGGATGCAAATTTTGACTGGTCTTGTTCAGGAGGATTTTTTCCAATTATAAAAACTTCTCAAGACACTATATATATTACCGAATGTGATACTATGCGACTTGTTACATGCAGTTGCTATTTTACTGTAAGTACATCATTAAGTGGTCTTAACGCGGGCACATATACCGCAGTAGTAACACGGCAGCATCAAGAACACATCGAATTTCCGAAAGATACAATTCATATATTTAATACGTATGCTGGTTCGGTAACATTCACGATCTCAAATCCTCCTTCACTATCTCCCCATGTGTCGTTATATCAAAGTGATTGTAGTAGTTCTCCAGAATCTGTTCCTGAAGAGAACACTTTCCCTAATAAATTTGCAATGCTTCTAAATTATCCAAATCCATTTAATCCGAATACGATAATTCGATATACAATTCCAAACACAAGTCACGTTTCCTTAACCGTTTATAATCTGGAGGGTCAATGTGTCGCAACATTAGTTGATAAGGAAATGTCTTCGGGTAGTTATGAAATTAATTATAGTACGCAGAACTTGCCAAGCGGAATATATGTCTGTCGGCTCAACTTTGGCAAACAGTCACTTTCGAGCAAAATAGTTTTAGTAAAATAGTTGTGGCTGAACTCTTCACTCAAAAAACAACATATATGTGTGGTAAGAGGTCATGAAAAAGCATGTAAGAGAATCGATGATACAAATGAGTCAGTGACAAATTGTCACCGACTCATTGATAAAACTCACGAATCATTTTGATTAGTTTGTAACTACTTTTTCACCCCATTCACCAATTTCTCAACCGCACTCACGATCATCAATTCAGTTTGTCCATAAGGTTTTTTTGCTTCAAGTAAAAGATTTTCTTTTTCTTTCAGCCATGTTGCTTCGGGTTTTTGTTTTTTCTCAAGTAAAGAAAGAACTTCTAATCCGGTTTCCGAAAGAAGTTTTAAGTTTAAAGAGAGCGGCTCAATTTCCTTTAGTACCGGCGAAAGGTTGATTGTCTTTGCAAGTTTATTGTGATTATTCTTCCACAAATTTAATTGTGCAGTAATTTCACTTTTTAATTCTTTTTTTCCAGTCAAATATTCATCAACCAATTTTCTAAATTTGCGTGCACCGGAAGCATCCGGAACGGCGGCATCTACTACGCGTGTGTAGGGAGAATAGGAATAATATTTTACACCTTGGCCGTTACGAGCGTAAATTTTTACCGGTTCAATTACATCAAGTAAAGTTTTTAAAGCTGTGTAATCTCCATTATTTGTTAAACGGCGCAGCATCATCTCTTGATTTTTTACATGAGTTATCCCCAATTCTTCCAATCGGAAACTTACGTTTTCAAGTCTGCGGTACATGTCATCCAGATCGCGTACATTTTGTGGCGACCAGAAACGTTCTGCAATTGCGGCAGTTCGGGACCAAATGCGTGAATCAACATTTTCGGGAACAACAAATTCCGCCCACATTGTTGCTTCGCCGCCGAGAACAAATTTCCTTTCTGCATCATTCAACTTAGAGTTTGCCGGAACGGGATCGTTTAAATAATGGTAATCGGTTGGTTGATTCAAATCAATATAGTAGCCGTTGGAAAGAATTCCCATATAACCTTGTTGTGCGGCTTTTGCGAGGGCTTCCGTTCCGCGCCATGAATGTATAACAACATTCTTTGGTAGATCAGGTTGAAAAATTTCATCCCACCCGATCATCTTTTTCCCGTACTTCGTAAGTATTGCTAAAATTCTTTTATTGAAAAGAGTCTGCAAATCGTGGTTAGTTTTAATTCCGTTCTCTTTCATAAACGTTTGAATCTTTTCATTTTGGTTCCACTGTTTCCCGTTATTTTCATCACCGCCAATGTGCATATATTCGTCGGGAAAAAGTTCACACATTTCTTTAAAGAAAGCGTCAAAGAATGTATAGGTTTCTTCAATAGTAGGATTGAACGTCGGATCAAAAACGCCCCATCTTCTTTCTATAGTATAAGAGCCAGGAGCGCTCGCTAATTCGGGATAACCGACAAACCATGAAGTTGAATGTCCCGGAATATCAAACTCGGGAATAACACGAATGCCGCGGTCTTCCGCATAAGCAAGAATATCTTTTATCTGCGCTTGTGTATAATACAATCCATCTGAACCAAGCTGATGAAGTTTCGGAAATGTTTTGCATTCAACACGGAAGCCTTGATCTTCACTTAAGTGCCAATGGAAAACATTTAATTTAACGGATGCCATTGCATCAAGATTTCTTTTAATTACTTCGACAGGCATAAAATGTCGGCATGCGTCAATCATCAATCCGCGCCAGGGGAAACGGGGTCGATCATTAATGGAAACAACCGGAAAAAAATATGTACTTTCATCGTTTTGTAAAAGCTGGAGTAATGTTTCCATTCCGCGTAGCGCGCCGAGATCGGTTTTAGCTTTTAGCAAGATTTTGTTTTTTGAAACTTGAAGCGAATACGATTCATCTTCATTCAACAAAACCTTTCCCGGTTGTTCGATGGAGATAATGCAGTCGGCAGTATCGGCTGTTGACTTTACCGTGATGATATCTTGGGGAAAAAACAAACCGGTTCTTCCGGAAAGACGGCGAAGTACGCGCGTTGCGTATGGATAAATTCGTTTGTTAGCATTTCCGGTAATCGCAATGTCGAAAGAATGAGTTAATACAAATTTACCATCACCCAAAGAAATTTTTTCAGGAACAGGCATAAGATTTAAAGTTTGCGGAGTCATGTTAGTGCTCGCTAATATTAGTATAAAGAGAGCTAAATAAAGTAAATGTTTCATAAGATGTTTTTCCTTTCTGTTTAGTCTCTGTTATTGTGGCAGAGAAATTCCTTTCAATTTTCTGTAAAGAGAAACGGCAAAGCTATCCGTCATACCGGAAATGAAATCTGTAATTTGTAAAAGTTTGGAGTAGAAATCTTCTTCAGAATTTTGGGCAAGTGTAAATTGCTGTGGAAAAAGTTTAATGATGGTTTTTGTGCGGTGCGAAAGCTGAGTGTTAGTGGAATCAAGCAGAGCCAAGACAAAAATATCAAGCAGTCCACCGAGCACTTCGTATCCAACAGCTTCCCGTTCAATTACCGTTTTATAAGAATAAATTTTTCTTTCGGAAACTTTTTTAATTTTTTCAAGCGGTTTCCGGGCAGAGATAACTCCGATAAGTTCGTTTTCAAAATTTCCGTTCAAGATTTGTTCTTCGTGTTCAAGAAAAACTTCTGCCAACTGTTCAACAAGCAAAGTAATTGATTTAGCTCTCAAGTAGCCGATCTTTTCTTTTTCATCGCGCGTGTTGTAAAGTTTTAATTTTGTTTCCCCAATCAACGGCATTAATAAAGATTCAGTCTCTTTGAATGAAACTAACCCGAGATGTGAGCCGTCTTCCAAATCCATAATTCGGTAACAAATATCGTCTGCGGCTTCAACTAAAAAAGCAAGCGGATGGCGATGCCAGAAAAATGAATTTTTGTGGCTCAATTTTTTTGTCAATCCGACTTCATTTGCAACCGTTTGAAAAATATTTTTTTCGGATTGAAAGAATCCGAATTTTTTATAAATCTTCGGTTGATTTTTTACTAAGCCGGGAAAAAGCTTATCGTGTTCAAGGAAAGATTCTCTCGGATATTTTGTAAACGTGGCGAGCGTTGCGTAGGTTAAACGAAGTCCGCCCTGAACATCCGGGTTTTGGAGTTGTGAAATAATTCTAAAGCCCTGCGCATTTCCTTCAAATTTAATTAAGTCGTTCCACTTTTTACTATCGTTAATTATCTGTTCGAGAGATTTCCCGTTCCCGGTTTTGAAATAATCGGAAATAGCGTCTTCTCCGGAATGTCCGAACGGGGGATTGCCGATATCATGCGCCAAACAGGCGGCTGCAACAATTTCTCCAAAATGAAATTTTGTAAAATTCTTTTTTAAGCCGGGATGCCGGTTGATAATTTTTTCACCGACAAGATTGCCGAGCGATCGTCCGACACAAGAAACTTCTAAGCTGTGTGTTAAGCGTGTATGAACAAAATCGCTTTCCGGCAATGGAAAGACTTGCGTCTTATCCTGCAGTCTTCTAAAAGCAGAAGAAAAGACCACGCGGTCAAAATCTTTTTGAAAAGCGCTTCGTCCGTCATAGGAATCATTATTTTTTTGCTCGTTTTTATCGTAGCCAAGAATTTTTGTTGAAAGAAGTTTTTCCCAACGCATACTATTCTTTATTTGTGAGAGAGTGTGAAAGTTTTTACTTTCTTACTACTAAAATATTATTTTTTCAATCAAATTGAATTGTGAAAAAGAGAAAGTCATAAATGAGTCAAATCAACTAATGGACGCGCAAAGTACTAATAAATTAGATCAGTCAATCCAATACATCAAAACCGTGGGACCGAAACGGGCTGAAACGTTTGCGAAGATCGGAATAAGATCAATTAAGGATTTGCTTTTTTACTTCCCGACACGCTATTTAGATAGAAGAAACTTGCTGACTTCCAGCAAAGCTGGTAAAGTTGTAGAGGATGGATATGATGGCGAAATAACCGTGATAGGAAAAGTGGTTGATAAAGAGTCGCGCAATTTTAAAGGGAAAACAATTTTAAATGTTAAGCTGCGCGATGAAGACGGATATTTTGGTTGCGTTTGGTTTCAAGGAGCAAAATATTTTCAAGACAAATTTAATGACGGAGAAATTTTTGCCATTTCAGCAAAGCCAACCATTTCTCGTTATGGCGAGCTTCAATTTGTTCATCCTGATTTTGATAGAATAAGCGAAGATGAATCGCAATTTTTTTATAACACCGGTAAAATTATTCCGTTCTATCGCATTCCGAAAGAATTAAAAGAAAAAAATATCGGTGATCTGAGTTTCCGTAAAATAATTTCGTTTGCCATTGAGGAGCATCTTTCACTCGTAAAAGAAACTCTTCCGCAGCATCTTATAGAAAAACATCAACTCAATGAATTACAAAATGCGCTAAAGCAAGTTCATTTCCCGGAAAGCGAAGAGCAATTACATGAAGCTAAGAAAAGGTTTTCGTACGAAGAACTTTTTTATATTGAAACTTTGGTTGCGCTTAGAAAAAATAATTACAAAGAAAAATTAAAAGGACTTTCTCTTCCTTTAAAAACAACTCTTGTTGCAGACTTCGTCAAATCGCTTTCGTTTGAATTAACTTCCGCGCAAAAAAAAGTTCTCAGGGAAATTCTTACAGATATGAAAAATGAAAAACCGATGAGCCGGCTGCTGCAAGGTGATGTTGGAAGCGGGAAAACCATTGTCGCGCTTATTGCCATGCTTGCCGCGGTTGATAACGGTTATCAAGCAGCGTTAATGGTGCCAACGGAAATTTTAGCTGATCAGCATGCAAAAAATATTTCTAAACTCCTTCAGCAATTGCATGTTCTCTATCCACAGTATGAAATAAAAACATCACTGCTTATCGGTGGACAAAAGAAAAGTTTGCGCAATAAAAATCGTGAAGAAATTGCCTTGCAGGAAGCAGACATCGTAATCGGAACCCATGCGCTGCTTGAAGAATCGGTGCATTTTAAAAAACTTGGATTAGTAGTAATTGATGAGCAGCATCGCTTTGGCGTTGCACAACGATCTGTTCTTGCCTCAAAAGGAACCGTTCCCGAAGTTATTGTAATGTCGGCAACACCAATTCCGCGAACGCTTTCGATGACGATCTACGGCGACCTTGATGTTTCAACGATAGATGAAATGCCGAAAAATAGAATTCCGATAAAAACTTTTTTGCGCGGCGAAAGTAAACTGCCGGACATTTATAAATTTATTGTCGATAAAACGAAAGAAGGAGTGCAGACATTCATCGTTTATCCCTTAGTTGAAGATTCTGAGAAATTAGAATTAAAAGCAGCGACAACATATTTTGAAAAATTAAAGGATACTTTCTTTAAGGAATTAAGTGTCGGATTAATACATGGAAGGATGACCTGGCAGGGAAAAGAAGAATCAATGCTTCTTTTTGCGGCAAAGAAATATGATATTTTGATTTCAACAACAGTAATTGAAGTTGGAATTGATATTCCCGGTGCTAATATTATTCTTATAGATGACGCACACCGTTTCGGTTTATCACAATTGCACCAGCTTCGGGGAAGAGTTGGCAGAGGAACTGTTCAAGCCTACTGCATCTTAGTTACAAAGGATGAATATGCCGCTTCATCTGCACGGCTGCCGAAGGAATTAGAATATCTTTCTCCTGTTTTATTAGAAAAATATAAATCGGCAATTCGTTTGCAAACAATGGTGAAGCAGCTTGATGGATTTAAAATTGCCGAAGTTGATATGAAGCTTAGAGGACCCGGAGATATTTTTGGAATTAAGCAAAGCGGTTTTCCGGAATTAAAATATGCAGATATCATAAGAGACGGTGATTTGCTTATGCAGGCAAAGACAGATGCGTTCGAAATCATCGCTGATGATCCGCAACTACTTAAAGAACAACATGCAGTAATCAGAAAAAATCTTCTCGAACATTATTCTGAAAATTTAAAGTATGCGAAGGTTGGATGATGAAAAAAAAATTGTTCTCGCAAAAAATATTTTTATTCTTCAGCAAAAAAATATTGACATAAAAAATTTTCTACTTATATTTGTACAAAAAAAATAATTAAAGGAGACAAAAATTTTTTCATCACGTACTGCTCGATTGAATGTTGCACTTACATTCAATGTAAAACCTGAAAGTTCTACTTTCAACGATGAATTGTCTCCAAACCCCGCAACATCTTTTCAGAACTCATCAAAAAAAATCCAGGACACGTTTGCTGAATGGGATAGCCGCGACACCGTCAATGCTGTGTGTGATGCACTTGCTCAATTTCATACGGTAACAATGATAGAAGCAGACAACAATGCTTTTGAAAAATTAAAAGAAGTAAAACCTGATATCGTCTTTAATGTTGCCGAAGGATTTTATGGCGTGAGCAGAGAAGCGCAAATTCCTGCGATGCTTGATATGCTGAATATTCCTTACACCGGTTCGGATCCTTCAACGCTTGCAATTTGTTTAGACAAAGCCCGCACAAAAGAAATTTTATCTTACTACCGCATACCGACCCCAAAATTTTTAGTTGTTGATCAGGTTGATGATCTCAAAAAATTTGATTTGCAATTTCCAGTAATCGTTAAACCGAATGCAGAAGGCTCAAGTAAAGGAATATTTACTTCATCCTTTGTAAAAAATTATTCTGATCTGGAAAAAGAAGTCGAAAGAGTGTTAAACGAATATAGTCAATCAGCATTGTTGGAAGAATTTTTACCGGGGAGAGAATTTACGGTTGCGATGCTCGGTAACGGAAACGAAACAGAAGTTCTGCCGATCGTTGAAATAAATTATTCCGAATTCCCCGAAGACTTTGTCCCGATTTATTCTTACGAAGCAAAATGGATCTTAGACACAAAAGAAAATCCGCTCGATGTTTTTTCTTGTCCTGCTAAACTCCCTTTAGAACTTGAACGAAAAATTAAAAATGTTTGTTTAGAAACATATAAAGTCTTACGCTGCAGAGATTGGAGCAGAATTGATGTTCGTCTCGATGAAAACGGTGAACCAAATATTATTGAAATAAATCCGCTGCCGGGAATCTTGCCGGATCCCAAAGATAATTCATGTTATCCGAAAGCTGCAAGAACCGCCGGAATAAATTACACAACCATGTTGAACAAAGTTTTATTCACAGCAGCTAAACGCTACAACTTAGTATGATCATCAATGCAAAAATATTGCTTTGCTACAATGCTCCTGTCAGCATTTATCAAGTGTATAACGGCAAGCCGAAAGAGATCGACGGCGCCGTTGACGATATGTCTGAAAGTGGTTTTGTTCATGAGCTGGATGCATTGGTTGTATCCTTAAAAAAATATTTTCCCCGGGTTGAAACGTTAGCGGTTACCAGAAACATTGGTGCATCAATTAGAAAAATTTCTTCGCTCAACCCAGATGCGATTTTTAATTTGGTTGAATCAGTTGAAGGCAATGCTGCATTCGAATCTTTTCACGCAGGGATTTTTGATCTATTAGATATTCCATATACGGGAAACTCTCCGCAAGCGCTTGGAAATTGTTTGAACAAGACCTTTGCCAAGCAAGTATTACTCGCAAACGGAATAAAAACTCCCGGCTCACTCACCTTTACACCCCATTCTCCTATTTCACAAAAAAAGTTTTCTTTGCAATTTCCTGTCATTACAAAATTAGCAAAAGAAGATGCAAGCATCGGAATTTCAGAACACTCGGTTGTCTCTTCTTTTGAAAATTTAAGAAAGCAAATAAAGTTTTTAACTTCAACCTATAAGCAAGATGTTATAGTTGAAGAATATATTGCAGGAAGAGAGTTTAACATTGCAGTTTTAGGAAATAGCGCGCTGCCGATCTCAGAAATTGATTTCAGCGGACTTCCGGCGCATCTTCCGAAAATTGTAACGTATGAAGGAAAATGGATTCTTGAAAGTTTGTATTACAAACACACGAATCCCAAATGCCCCGCAAAACTTTCTGAACGCCAGAGAAAAAATATTGAAGCCACGGCTCTTTCAACTTTCAACGCTTTGGAGTGCAGAGATTATGCACGCGTTGATATTCGTTTGGATAAAAACAATATTCCTTACGTTATTGAAGTAAATCCGAATCCTGATATCTCTACCGATTCCGGATTTGCACGGGCGGCAATAGCATCCGGTCTTCACTATGAAGAAATGCTTTTTAAAATTATTAACTTAGCTTTACACAGAGGAAAACGTGATACGCAGATTAAAGCAGGCTGACCGCCCGTCTTTAGAAACAATTTTACGAAAAACAAAAAATTTTCATGATGAAGAAGTCGGCGTTGCATTAGAGTTGATCGATATAACGCTGTTAAATGAAGAACAAAGCGATTATCATATTTTTGTATATGAAGAAGCCGAAAAAATATTCGGATATCACTGCACCGGCAAACGTCCATTAACCGACGGCGTCTATGATCTCTATTGGATAGTTGTTGATCCTGAAATTTCAGGAAAAGGGATCGGGAAAAAATTAGTGCAGCATGCCGAAAATTTTGTGCGTGAAAGAAACGGGCGCTGGCTCTTAGCAGAAACTTCTTCAAAAGAATTATATCTGGCAACGCAGCAGTTTTATTTTAAAAATGAATTCTCCATCGTTGCGGAGATAAATGATTTTTATGCTGTAGGAGACGCTTTGCTCGTCTTCGGAAAATATTTGTCGAACAAATAAGTAAGGTGAAGTAATGGAACAGTGGCAACAAATGGTTCGAGATAGCGTACATACCGTCGATCAAGTAGTTGAGAAATTCGGTATTGATAGAACCGTTGCTGAGAGTCTGAATGAATTTTTTCAGGTTCGCATCAATCCCTATTATCTAAATCTGATCCGTCAGCCGGGCGATCCGATTTGGCTGCAATGCGTTCCCGATATTAAAGAGCTAAATGATTTTGACGCGAACGACGATCCGTTAAATGAAGACGCGATGAGTCCGGTTCCAAATATCACGCACCGGTATCCCGACCGCGCTTTATTTTTAACGACAAGCCAATGCGGTTTGTACTGCCGTTTTTGTACAAGAAAAAGGAAAGTCGGCGACCAGGAAAAAATTTCCATGAAAGGATTAGAAACTGCTTTCACTTATTTAGAACAGCATACAGAGATCCGCGACGTTATTTTATCCGGCGGCGATCCGTTAATGTTAACCGATGTAATGCTTGAGAAAATTTTGAAACGGCTCCGCACAATTCCGCATATTGAAATTATTCGTCTTGGTACAAAAATGCCGTGTGTACTTCCGCAGCGCATCACCCCTAAACTTGTTGAGATGCTGAAAAAATATCATCCGATTTATGTAAATACCCATTTCAACCATCCTTGGGAAATTACACCGGAAAGTTCTAAAGCGTGTGAAATGCTTTCTGATGCCGGATGCCCTGTTGGCAACCAGATGGTTTTGATGAAAGGGGTAAATGACGATGCCATGGTTGTAAGAGAATTAATGCAAAAACTTTTGAAGATAAGAGTGAGACCCTACTATATATATATGGCGGATCAAACAAAAGGAACGCATCATTTCAGAACTTCAATTGCAAAAGGATTGGAAATAATTGAAAAGCTTCGCGGCTGGACGAGCGGTTTGGCGGTTCCTCACTTTGTTATTGATGCGCCCGGCGGCGGCGGAAAAATTCCACTCATTCCAAATTACGTTCTTCATTACGATGAGGATAAAATTATTCTCCGTAACTATGAAAATAAAGTCTTTGCTTATGAAAACCAGAGAGAGCACGATCCGAAAAACGGGAAACCGGCTCATCAGCTTGAAAAGAGAACGGCTAAAGAGAAAACCAGGAAAACAATTCCTTCTACAAGAAAAATTGTTCTGGCAGACTTAAGCGAAATTGAAATGATGTAAGCGCTGTTTTTGTTTTTAGGAATTCCTCAAGCAAAGAGAGAAAATGTAAATTATGGTAAGATTGATTCGTTTTGTGTTATTCTTGTTTTATAAATACTACAGTGTTGGGCCCAATGCTGAAATATCATTTTTCGCTGCCATAACATCCTTTTTGGCCATAATAATGCTAAACGTAATAATTTTTTTGGGAATATTTGGTGTTGGAATCGACCAAGTGATACCATTAAAACAAACCGATGAGATATGGAAAAAATATTTGGAAATTGCTATATATTTTGCTTTGCCTGGTTACTCAATAATGTATCTGTTTTTCAAAGAAGAAAGAATTAAAAATTTAAAATATGATTCAACAACAATTGAATTGGGAAATTTCGCATTGGTGTTTTACATCGTAGCTTTATTCATAGCTATCATTGTGGTTGGAATTATTAAAGGGGGGCAGCAATAAACTTTTTAATTTTATAAATTATTAACTGAAAGTTTTAGTGAAGTAGACTTGAGAAACTCTCAGCCCTGAAAGGGCAAAATACACCAACATTCCGCGAAGCGGGATGTAAAAGAACTGAAGAACAGGAAAGCCCTGCAAGGGCGGAATACACAACAGATAAAAATTATTACGCTCTTTCAGAGCTTATGTGTTGTTTGGAGTTTGTTCAACCATAGGGCTGCGCCCTATGTTGGTGTGTGCCGCCCTTTCAGGGCTATTGAGGTAAAAAATACTTAATTGTGAAAGTTGAGAGAACATTAATTTATCTTGGTCAAGAAAAGGAACTTTTAACGAAAGAACATTAAGGACGAAAAAATGGAAAAAACAGTGAGAGTTGCAATATTTTTAGTAGTAATTCTTTTTATGTTTTCTTGTAATGACAAGAGAAGTGAAAGAGTTGTTGTTAATGTAACAAGTCTGATTAAAAAGTTGTCCGCAAATGATTTTTACAAAGATTTTTTTAATTATAATATAAGATCTCGCACGCCAGGAACATATCAAATCGAAACCGATTCAGTTCTAGAATTTGAGGTTGATTTTGATATGGATGATGGTATTTCCTTGATCCCTGCACGCGAAGCATTCTTGGATGAAAAATTAAAATCAAGTTATTCAAACAAATATATTGAAATTAAAAAAACTTATTTGTTCGACTTGAATAAATTAATTTCTTTTATTGATTTGTATGGCATAAAAGGGGTTGTCCATTTTTCACCACAGAGAATAGATTTTTTTCTTGCTGACGAGACTTTACTTCGAAGATATGATAATAGTATCTTAAATATGGGAGTTGAATCTGCTGAAAGGTTTTGGGACAGTGTAAAAGTTATCGATAGTAACTGGGTTCTTCTTAAGCACAGAAAATTACCATGATCGACATACGAGGTTGTTTTGATTGATAAAAAAAAATCCCGCCTTTACAGCGGGATTTTTTCATTTCAAGAGTTTTTTATTCAACCGTTAGCGGTATGAATTTAACACTTTCATATAATTAGCGCGTTCAAACTGGGAAGGATCTGCAACGTTTTGGTAGCTCATGCTTCCGCGCATCTGTTCAACGGATTCGTATTCATTCACTTCCATCCAGAATTTTAATTTTCCCAACACATCGGCTAAGTGAGGAATTCCGAACTTTAATAAACTCGACATCATCATCGTAACATTTGCGCCTGCCATAAGCATTTTCAACACATCTTTTTCAGTGTAAATTCCTGAAGTTGCAGCAAGATCGGCTTTTACTCTTCCATGAAGAATTGCAACCCAGCGCAAAGGCAAACGCATTGCCATCGGAGTGGAAAGGAGAACATTCGGAACAACCTCCAAATTTTCCAAATCAATATCAGGCTGATAAAAACGGTTGAACAAAACTAAACCGTCAGCGCCTGCTTTTACCAACTCTTCCGAAATATTTGTAATTGAAGTGAAGAAAGGATGAAGCTTAACAGCAAGTGGAATTTTAACTGAAGCTTTAACCGATTTAACAATATCAATATAATCTTTTTCAACTTCGGCAGAGGTTTTGCTGCTGTCGGTAGCCATTTTATAGATGTTAAGCTCAAGCGCATCTGCGCCGGCTTGTTCAATTTTCTGCGCGCAGTCAATCCAGCCACCTGCAGACTTTCCGTTCAAACTTGCAATGATAGGAATTTGTACCGCTTCTTTCGCTTTGCGGATATGTTCTAAATATTCCTCCGGTCCAACATGGTACTCAGACTGTTCCGGGAAATAGGTTGTAGCTTCGGCAAAACTTTCTGCATGTACGGAAGTGTGGTGATGAAGCTCAAGCTGCTCGTGTGTTATTTGTTCTTCAAACAAAGACCAAAGAACAACCGCTGAAGCTCCGGCATCTTCCATTGCTTTGATATTTTTAATTTCTCTTTGTAAAGGTCCGCTTGAAGGAACGAGCGGATTTTTTAATGTTAATCCAAGATACGATGTACTTAAATCCATTTGTTTATCCTTTTAATTTTTTCTTAATCTTAATTCTGTAACGCAGAATAGTATTCTGCGTTACGGTTTTTTTTATTTCACTTCTTCGTTATCGTCTTTTAACGCCGCTAACTGTTCGTAATAATGGAAACGTTTATTAACGCTTTCTTGCGCGTGAGTCATTAATAATTCAGCGTGTTGCGGATGAGACTTCGTCAACATTTTATAACGGGTTTCCATATAGGCATATTCTTTTAAAGGAATTTTTGGCGCCTTTGATTCAAGCTTGAATGGATTTTTTCCTTCTGCAGAAAGTGCCGGATTGTAACGGAATAAAGGCCAGTGCCCGGAATCTACTGCAGCTTTTTGATTTTTCATCGCGGTTCCCATGTTAATTCCATGAGCAATACAATGGCTGTATGCAATAATTAAAGATGGTCCATCGTAAGCTTCGGCTTCTAAAATTGCGCGAACGGTCTGCGCATCATTTGCGCCCATCGCAATTTTTGCAACGTAAACATTTCCGTAAGACATTGCGATCAAGCCTAAATCTTTTTTCCCCATTGTTTTTCCGGAAGCGGCAAATTTTGCAACTGCTCCCATCGGGGTTGATTTAGATGCTTGTCCGCCGGTGTTTGAGTAAACTTCAGTATCAAGAACTAAAATATTTATGTTTGCACCGGAAGCGAGTACGTGGTCTAAACCGCCGTAACCAATATCGTAAGCCCAACCGTCGCCACCCATAATCCAAACAGATTTTTTAACAAGATAATCTGCAAGACTGAGTAAATGTTCAACTTCAGAAGCTTTGGGACTACCCGGATTTGTGGTTTTGTAATCATTTAATTTTTGTTTTAATGCTTCAACATGCTCACGTTGTTCATAAATTCCGACTTCATCATTTTGAACTGCATTCATTATTTCTTCAACTAATTCACCTCCGACTTCAGCCGAAAGTCTCTGCAAATATTCTTTTGCTTGTTCATTGTGTTTGTTGATGGCAAGCCGGAAACCGTAACCGAATTCCGCGTTGTCTTCGAACAATGAATTTGACCACGCCGGTCCTCTGCCGTCTGCGTTCTTTGACCAGGGAGTTGTCGGTAAATTTCCGCCGTAAATCGAAGAACAGCCGGTTGCGTTTGCAATTATGGCTCTATCGCCGAACAACTGACTTACAAGTTTAACGTAAGGTGTTTCACCGCAGCCTGCACACGCGCCGGAGAATTCAAACAACGGTTCGAGGAATTGCGAATCTTTTACTTGGGCAGGATTCAGTTTTCTTCTATCGTATAAAGGAAGAGATTCAAAAAAGTCCCAGTTAGCTCGTTCGGTTTCGCGGATCGGTAATTGTTCCACCATGTTAATTGCTTTTAGGCGGACTTCTTTTTTGTTTTTTGCGGGGCAAACATCAATACAAATTCCGCATCCTGTACAATCTTCTACAGCAACTTGAATAGTATAAAAGAGATTATCGCCGAAATCTTTTGCTTTGAATTTAATTGATTTAAATGTTTCCGGTTTGTTTGCTAACAAAGATTCGTCATAAATTTTTGCACGTATTGTAGCATGCGGACAAACGATAACGCATTTGTTGCATTGAATACAAACTTCCGCGTCCCACACCGGCACTTCAAGCGCAATATTTCTTTTTTCAAATTTACTTGTTCCCGTTGGATATGTTCCATCAACCGGCATTTTGCTTACAGGAAGTGAATCTCCTTCGCCCGCGATCATTACAGCGGTAACATCTCGAACAAAGTCAGGAACGTTTCCGGAGACGTAAGGCATAAATTGAATTTTACTTGTAACTGTTGCGGGAACTTCAACTTCATGCAAGTTGGCAAGAGTTTGATCAATTGCGTTAAAGTTCATTTCAACAATTTTTTCGCCTTTAGCGCCATAGGTTTTTTTAACGGCATTTTTGATAAGCGCAATTGCTTCTTCTTTCGGGAAGATATTTGAAATTGCAAAGAAGCATGTCTGCATGATCGTGTTGATGCGTGCGCCCATTCCGGTATCGTTGGCAACTTTGTAAGCATCAATAATGAAGAATTTCATTTTCTTATTAACGAGATCGCGTTGAATTTTTTCCGGAAGCGTATCCCACACTTTCTCAACCGGCTCTTGTGTATTTAATAAGAATGTTGCTCCTGGGATAGCATCTTTCAACATATCCATTTTTTCTAAAAAGGTTTGTTGATGCGATGCGATGAAGTTTGCTTTATCAATTAAGTACGTTGATTTTAATTCTTTAGGACCGAAACGCAAATGCGATGTTGTTGTCGAACCCGATTTTTTAGAGTCATAAACGAAATAACCTTGAGCGAAATTATCAGTTCCTTCGCCGATAATTTTGATCGAATTTTTATTTGCTCCAACAGTTCCATCTGCGCCCAAGCCGTAGAATTTTCCCTTGAATGTTTCGGGAGCTTCAACGGTGAATGCAGCATCGTATTCCAAACTTGAATGCATAACGTCTTCATTAATTCCGATAACGAAATGATTTTTTGGTTTATCTTTTTTCAGTTCATCATAAACGGCTTTGATCATTCCCGGTGTAAATTCTTTTGAAGAAAGTCCATAACGCCCACCGACAATTTTCGGATATGCGAACGGTAAAATGCCGTCATTGAATTGTTCGGAAATAGCATTAACGATATCAAGATAAAGCGGGTCGCTAGCGCCCGGCTCTTTCGTTCTATCTAAGACCGCAATTGTTTTAGTTGTTTTTGGAAGCGCGTTAATGAAATGTTCAATTGAAAAAGGACGATACAAACGAACTTTAATAACGCCGACTTTTTCTTCTTTGTTAATTAAATATTGAACGGTTTCGTCAACGGCTTCTGCACCGCTTCCCATTAAAATGATTATGCGTTCTGCATCCGGTGCGCCGACATAATCGAACAAATGATACTGTCTTCCCACAATCCCGGCAAATTTATCCATTTGTTTTTGTACAATTGCAGGACAAACCTCGTAAAACTTATTTACAGTTTCTCTTCCTTGAAAATAAACATCGGGATTTTGAGCGGTTCCGCGCATAACAGGAGCATCAGGCGTTAATCCGCGTTTGCGATGAGCTAAAACCAACTCATCATCAATCATTGTTTTCATATCTTCAACGGTCAATTGTTCAATTTTCATTACTTCGTGGGAAGTTCTAAATCCATCGAAGAAGTGAAGAAAAGGAATTCGCGCTTCAAGCGTAGCGGCTTGAGCGATCAATGCAAAATCCATTACTTCTTGAACAGAATTTGAGCAGATCATTGCAAAACCGGTCTGGCGCGTTGCCATAACGTCACTATGATCGCCAAAAATTGATAATGCCTGCGCTGCGATTGATCTTGCAGTAACATGAAAAACCGTTGCGGTTAATTCACCGGCAATTTTATACATGTTTGGGATCATCAAAAGCAATCCTTGTGATGCTGTAAATGTTGTGGTCAAAGCGCCGGTTTGAAGAGCCCCATGTACGGAACCGGAAGCTCCCCCCTCGCTTTGTAATTCACTAACTAAAGGGATCGTTCCCCAAATATTTTTCTTTTGTTCCGATGCCCATTGATCAGACCATTCTCCCATCGGGGAAGAAGGAGTAATCGGGTAAATTGCACAAACTTCATTTGTATGATATGCCACGTATCCGGCAGCTTCGTTTCCATCAATTGTTACTTTATTTCGTTCCATTTTCCTTACCAATATTATTAAGTTATTATAGATAGTAATTATTCAAGAGAATAGTCCATAGACTTAGCCAAAAATTATACCAAAATGAATTAACGGTTTTTCGAATGTTTTCCAAAATAATTTTCCAAATCTGGCAATTATTGTTAGTGAAAAGAAAATCTTTTCTAATTTGCAAGAATAAATTATTAAAAACCAAGATCAATTAAAAAAGTGATTTTTTCGGGCACACATATTTTTGAAATTCCCTTATTATTAATATATTTGGTCAAGAAAGTGAAATAATTTAGTTAGAAAAGGTGTTTTTGAAATGAAAAACGGAATTCATCCAAGTTACAGACCAGTAGTCTTTAAAGATTTTTCTTGCGATTTTGCAATTTTAACCCGATCAACAATTAAAAGCCATGAAACCATTCAATGGGAAGACGGTAAATCGTATCCTTTGGTTCGCTTAGAAATTTCCAGCGGTTCACATCCATTCTTTACCGGGAAACAAAAATTACTTGATACTGCAGGAAGAGTTGAGAAATTCAATAAAAAATATGCAAAGGCAAAAAGCTAGTTTAAGCTTTTTTGGTTAGTTATTAAAAGCTATTCACTCTTGTGTAATAGCTTTTTTTGTTTTTAGCTGAAAGATTTATCTTATGTACTTATGGTATGCGGTTGTTTTGGGAAACCATCATAATCTTTTTCTTTATCTTACTCGTTTTGCGTATTTAAAGCAGATTAAGATTAACAACAAGATTAAGAATAATCTTAATTTCCTGCGTAAGTTAAGTAGTATCTAATTATTAGAAGAGGAAGGATTGCTATGGAAATCTGCATTTTTGAAGATTTATATTTTGACCGGTTGGAACCGCTTACTTTTTCTCGCCCTACGTATGATTTAGTTTGCGGTATTTCATCACTTAAAGAAAAAATTATCCGCGAGTATCCCGGAATAAAAGTTTCGCTTCATACACGTCCTTATCTTGAATCATTTCTCATTTCAACATATCCCGGTTTATGCATTAATAAAATTGAGGATGATGATTGCCTCTTCATCAACGGAAGAATTTTAGCGCCGGAAAATATTTCAGAACTGCTTTCCCTAAAAGATAAAACAAACAAAGTTTTTGTAGGTAAGGATGATACTCTAATCGCAGCACGGATCTCCGGCAAAAAGTTAAACGAAGTAAAAAATAATATCCACGACTTACTTACTCTTTCAAATTTTGACGGTGTAAAAATTGAGAAGGTTGATATTCCCTGCGTCAATTATATTTGGGATGTGATAAATAATAATCATAAAGAAATGTTAAAAGATTTTTCTTTTTATACGAAATCAAAAAAAAGGGATATGCATCATGGCAAAATTTTTGACGGCGCCCACTTAATAGAAAAAGAAAATATTTTTATTGCCGAAGGAGCTGAAATAAAACCCGGTGCCGTATTAGATGCTTCTCCCGGACCGATTTATCTTGATGAAAATGCGGTTGTTTTTCCTAACGCTGTAATTGAAGGTCCGGTGTATGTTGGAAAATCAAGCCAGGTAAAAAGCTGTGCGCGAATTTATGAAAATGTAAGTATCGGAAGAATTTGTAAAGTCGGCGGTGAAGTCGAAGATTCTATTATCTCCCCATTCACAAATAAACAGCACTCGGGATTTTTAGGACATGCATATTTAGGAAGCTGGGTGAACATTGGCGCTGATACTAATTGCAGCGACTTGAAAAACAATTACGGAAACGTTAGAATGTACGTCAACGGAGAAGTTATAGATTCCGGTTCTCAATTTCTTGGAGTTATTATCGGCGATCAATCAAAGACCGCTATTAATACAATGTTCAACACCGGAACGGTTGTAGGCTTCGCATGCAATATTTTCGGCGCCGGATTTCCTCCAAAGTATTTACCCTCATATTCATGGGGCGGAAGCGATGCGGTAACAACTTATGACATCGAGCGAAGTATTGAAACAGCCAAACGGGTTATGGCAAGAAGAAACAAAGTTATGGATGAAGCCGAAGAAAAATTATTTAGAAAAATTTTCGACTTAACCCAAAAAGAAAGAAGAAAAAGAGGATATCCTTATTAACGGTGAAATTGTAAAATTAGAAGAACATCTTGTAAAAGATATTTATTGCGGCGTGCGAGGACATGCTGTTAAAATCTTAAATCGCGTTGAACGGACTGATGCATATTTAGACAAAGTGCTTGATAAAGAATTACGCAACTCAGATTTTTCCGGGCAGGATAAAGCTCTGCTCTATGAAATTGTTCACGGTGTTATCCGCTGGATGGGTAGGTTAGATTGGATCTTAAGCGGATTTTATAAAGGGCAATTTTCAAAAGCTATCCCGATATTAAAAAATGCTTTGCGGGTTGCACTTTATCAAATTATGTTCCTTGATAAAGTACCTGAATATGCCGCAGTGAACGAAGCAGTTGAGTTTGTGAAAAAATTACAGGGGCAAAAACCTGCCGACATTACCAATGCAATTTTGCGAAACATCTTAAAGAGCAAAGACAGTTTACGCTATCCTGATCCGTTGCAGGACGAAATTGGTTATTTAGCGACATATTATTCTCATCCTACCTGGATTATTAAAAGATGGCTTCCAAGATTTGGAAGAGAAGCAACAGAAGCTCTTCTTGCAGCAAACAACGAAAGGCCTGTTTTGACTTTGCGGGTTAATACAAAAAAAGTTACTCTGCACGATTTTGAAAATCTTTTATGTGCCGTCAATTTAAAATTTATAAAAGGAAAATATTATCCTGAATTTCTGAAATTGACAAACCTGTCAAATATTACGCAGTGGCAGTATTTTACGGAAGGATATTTTAATATTCAAGATGAAAGCGCAAGTTTAGCTTGCCGCTTGTTAGATGTAAAACCCGGCATGCGCCTACTTGATCTCTGTGCCGCTCCCGGTGGTAAATCTGCTTACCTTGCAAACCTGATTGAAGATAACGGTGAAATAATCGCTCTCGATAAATTTGATGCAAGGTTATTAATGGTAGAAAAAAGTCTTCAACGATTAGCAATTACTTCGGTAAAAACTGTTGCCACTGACGCTCTTGAATATCAAAACGGAAATCTTTTTGATGCGGTTTTGGCAGATGTTCCTTGTTCCGGGATGGGAACGCTTTGTAAAAAACCGGACATAAAATGGAAAAAAGATTTACTGGATATAAGAAAATTAGCAGAGACACAATTCAAGTTATTAAAGAAAGCTTCAACATTGGTTAAAATAGGTGGAGCGGTTGTGTACAGCACATGCACAATTGAGCCTGAAGAAAATTACGAAATTGTGAAAAAATTTCTTGATGCAAATCCTAATTTTAGTTTAGACAATGCTCAGCAATATGTTCCATTGGAAGTTGTGGATGAAAATGGATGCGTGCAAACCTATCCACACATTCATAAGATGGATGGCGCTTTTGCCGCAAGAATCATAAGAAATTCATAGAAATTTTAGGTAGCCGTTATGAACGCGATGTTTCAACAATTAGCTGAAGAATTAGTAAAAGCCCGTGAAGAAATCCGGTTGACTCCTGAACAAGTTGCCGTAAAAATAAAAATGGATTTGAAATTTCTTCTAAAAATGGAAAGCGGAGATTTTTCATTTCTCGAGGATTTATATATAAAATCTTTTCTCAGGGAATATGCAAAGTGTGTCGGACTACTCGAACACACGGTGCTTCAAAAATACAAATTTGCAAAAGAAGGAAAACCGCTTGAAGAACAACAGTTAGAAAAAGAAACAGTAAAAGAAATTCACCCGATTTCGTTTTCTCCAAAATTAATAACTGATGACCAACTCCAAAAGACATACACACATGTTAAAAAAATTTCCTTTACTACAAAGCAACTTATAAGTATTGGCGCCGGCGCTCTCTTTGTTCTATTCATTTTGATTTATTGGTTTGTAATAAAACAGGGCGCTGATGTGATAGTTACTGAAAGACCGTATGAAGAATCCATTCAAGAAAATAAAGAAAGATACGAAGAAGATACTGTCCCGGTTGATTCTTCTCTTGCTTCCGCCGTTTCGGATAGCCTTGTGCTAACCATATCTTCAAAAGATTCTTCATGGCTTAAGGTGATTTTTGATAATGGATCACTAAAAGAATATTTTTTGTATCCCAATTCAACGATCGAAATAAAAGCTCTAGCAAAATTTTCGATGACGATCGGCAATCCCGGAGCCGTAAAATTCATTTTAAACAATCATCCTCTTGAATTCAAACCGGTTATGACAAGACGTGCAATTATTGAAATTACAAAAGATGGAATAACAAATCTTGATCAGCCCCAAACACAAAAACAATAAGCAATGAAAAGTGCTGAAGAGCTGTTGCATGAGCTTCGTGAAAAAATTCACCTTTACGACTATCACTATTATGTTCTTGCCGAACCTTTAGTTAGTGATTATGATTATGATCTACTTTTTAAAGAATTGGAAAAATTAGAATCCGAGAATCCACAGTTTTTCAATCTCGAATCTCCCACTCAGCGCGTCGGAAAGGATTTAACAAAGCAATTTAAACCGGTGACACATCAATTCCCGATGATAAGTTTGGCAAACACTTATAGCGAAAGTGAAGTCTTGGATTTTGACAGACGCGTGAAAGAAATTCTTGGTGAGAATGAAAAAGTTGAATATGTGGTAGAATATAAAATTGACGGTGCTTCCGTTAGTATAAATTACGTTGACGGTAAATTGAAAACAGCGGCTACACGCGGCGATGGAACAACCGGCGAAGAAATCACACAAAATGTGAAGACAATAAAATCTGTTCCGTTGAAATTGAAAAATTATCCCCATCCGATATTTTCTTTAACCAATATTGAAGTGCGCGGCGAAATTTATATGGATATTAAGGACTTTAAGCTGTTAAACATAGAACGCGAAAAGCGCGGTGAAAAACTTTTTGCCAATCCGAGAAATTCTTCTGCCGGAACTTTGAAACTTCAAGATTCGCAATTGGTTTCAAAGCGCCCGCTAAAAATTTTTACATACTACTTGTTGAGCAAGCAAACCGGACTGCAACAGCAAAACGATAATTTGGAGTTGCTCAGCGCGCTTGGGTTCAGGATAAACAAAGATTTTCAGGTTTGTAAATCAATTGAAGAAGTTCTCCATGTGTGCCGCAAGTTTGAAGAACAGCGTGATTCACTTCCATTCGAAATTGACGGTGCAGTGATAAAAGTAAATGCAATTCGTCAGCAAAATATTTTAGGAAGTATTGCAAAATCTCCGCGCTGGGCAGTGGCGTTCAAATTTAAAGCAAAGCAGGCAACAACTTTGTTAAAAGCGATTACCTGGCAAGTTGGCAGAACAGGTGCGGTTACTCCCGTCGCTGAGCTAGATCCGGTTTTTCTCGCCGGCTCAACTATAAGCAGGGCAACACTTCACAATTTGGAAGAGATACACCGTAAAGATATTCGTGTGAATGATCTGGTTGTTCTCGAAAAAGGCGGAGATGTAATTCCTAAAATTGTTTCCGTTCTTTTAGATGAAAGAAAAGTTGATTCGCTGCCGACAGAACCACCGATAAATTGTCCTGGTTGCAATTCGGTTTTATATCAACCCGAAGATGAAGTTGCATTGTATTGTGAAAATCTTGAATGTCCAGCACAAATAAAAGGGAAACTTGAACACTTTGCTTCGCGTACTGCAATGGATATTGAAGGTCTTGGCGAAGCATTGGTGGACTTATTTGTTGAAGAAAAAATCTTAAAGAATGTTGCGGACATTTACGATTTAAAAAATCATCGTGAAACATTAATCCAAATTGAACGGCTTGGCGAAAAAAGTATTGACAATCTTCTCTCTTCTATTGAAAAAAGTAAGCGGCAGCCTTTTTCCAAAGTTCTTTTTGCAATTGGAATCCGCTACGTTGGCGCCGGAGTTGCAAAAAAATTAGCTGACCATTTCCTTTCTTTGGAGAATTTGCGAAAAGCGACAAAAGAAGAATTGATAAATGTTTTTGAAATCGGGGAAAGCATTGCCGAAAGTATTTTACAGTTTTTCTGCGATGATAAAAATCTGATTATTATTGAGCGGCTGCAACACCATGGACTTATTTTTTCTACAGAGAAAAAAACAATTTCAGAAAATGTTTTTATTAATAAATCGTTTGTGTTAACCGGGTCGTTAGAAAATTTCAGCCGTGAAGAAGCTGGAGAAAAAATTATCAACTTTGGCGGCAAAGTTATTTCAAGTGTAAGTAAAAAAACCGATTTTGTTTTAGCTGGAGAAGCTTCCGGTTCAAAATTGGATAAAGCGCAAACCTTAGGGATAAAAATTCTTACCGAAAATGATTTTCTTGAAATGTTAAAAAGTGTGTCAGGAACATGAAAAATTTTCTTATTAATAGCTATTTCTTTTTAACCGCAAAGCGCCGGAAAGGTGTAGTGATAAAATTTAACGGGATTCTTTCAGGTGCGAAAAATTTTGTTTTGCTTATGCCAGAAGCCGAAACCGATTTTCAAAATGCTTTATCGGTTGCCGAATTTCTGCTTTCTAAAAAGCTCCATGTTACAATGGTTGCAAATAATTTAGCGATGCACCTGATCAAAGATAAAAGTCCATACCGGTTTGAGGAATACTTCCCGACAGATAAAAACAAGCTTGGTTTTCCGAAGTTAAAACTTCTGCACCGGTTAAAAATTTATTCTTATGATGCTTTAATTTCTCTTGGAGAAGAAACTTCTCTATTTCAAAAATTTTGTGCGGAAAAATTATCGGCTGAAGTGAAAATTGGATCAGTCATGCCGGGGAATTCCAAAATATTTAGTGTACAAATTTCAATTAATAACGATGATTCAATTGATTTTTATAAAAATTTCTTAAATTGCTTACAACTATTATTTTAAATTATGAATTTTGAAGTAAAACATTTAGACAACATTTCCATCTTTCATTTAAAAGAAAAAAAACTGGACGCCAATATTTCCGGTTTAGTGAAAGCTGAAGTAACCCTTTTAATTAAGGGTGAAGGTGAAACAAATCTTATCATTGATCTTAATGATGTTGAATCGTGCGATAGTTCAGGTTTAAGCGCCTTATTAGTTGCCAACCGGTTGAGTAATGCTGTTGGCGGAAAGCTTGCGATTATCACTTCTTCCGAAAAGATTCTTTCGCTCATTAGGATCACACAACTTCACCGCGTCCTCTTTATTTGTGACGATGTTGAAGATGCTATTCAAGAATTCAATAACGCATAAGTTTTTTCTTGCAAGGAAATCTTCTCGATTACATCATCATTATCGGTTATCTTTTAGGAGTAACTGTTGCGGGAATAATCATTGGCGCTAAGCAGAAAAACGCAAAAGATTATTTCTTGGGCGGGAAAAATTTATCGTGGTGGTCCGTCGGTTTTTCAATTGTAGCGAGCGAAACCAGCACTCTTACTTTTATTAGTATTCCTGGACTTGCCTATAAAAGTGATTTCCATTTTTTACAACTTGTTTTCGGCTACTTCATCGGCAGGATAATCGTCAGTTTTGTTTTTATCCCTGCTTATTACCGTGGCGATTTAGAAACAGCATACGATTTTTTAGGAAAACGATTCGGCTCTCCACTCAGAAAATTCACTTCATCCGTTTTTCTTTCAACAAGAGTTCTTGCTTCAGGAGTAAGATTATTTGCCACAGCGATTCCGGTTCATTTGATTACGGGATATGATTACGCAACATCAATTTTTATTATCGGTGCATTCACGCTTGTTTATACGTATGTCGGCGGATTGAAAGCCGTTGTTGCAATGGATGTTGTGCAACTTTTTATTTATCTTTCCGGCGCGGTGGTATCGCTTGTAATTATCGTTTCGAATCTACCAAACGGTTTTGGTGATGTATTTGCTTATGCCGCAATGAACGGAAATAAATTTGAAGTTTTTAATTTTCAGCTCGGCTCTTCATTCTGGGAATTTTTAAGCGCACCATACACACTTATCGGCGGTGTGCTTGGCGGAACATTTTTAACCATGGCGTCCCACGGAACAGATCAGTTGTTAGTACAGCGGTTGCTTGGCTGCAAATCTAAGCGCGAAAGCCAAAAAGCATTATTATTAGATGCCTCATTTATTGTGCTTCAGTTCGGTTTCTTTTTGTTTTTAGGAACTTGCCTTTACGCATTTTATCACGGAGTTCCTTTTCAACAACTTGGACTTCAATCCTCTGATGAAATTTTCCCAAAATTTATAATTGAAGAATTACCAAAAGGATTTTCTGGGATTGTTATTGCCGGTGTTTTAGCTTCTGCAATGGGAACGCTTGCATCATCAATAAGTTCTCTTGCCTCATCAAGCTATTTGGATTTGTTTAAAAATTCTGCATTTGAAAAAAAGCATTCCGAAAGAAAAGAAATTTTTTGGTCGAAAGTATTTACGCTGATTTGGGGATTGATACTTATCGGCGGGGCAATGCTTTTTACCGACACAAAAAATCCTGTTGTAGAACTTGGTTTAAAAATTGCATCGTTTACTTACGGCGGTTTACTCGGAACATTTTTCCTTGGGCTGCTCTTCAAAAAAATAAATCAGCGGGATGCATTCATCGGATTCATTTGCGGCATCATTTCTATGATTCTTGTGTTGCAGTTCACTACTATTGATTTTACCTGGCACACATTTATCGGTTGTGCGGTTACAATTATTGTTGGTAATCTTAACCATTTGTTAACGCGGACAACTAAT
Source organism: Ignavibacteriaceae bacterium (assembly GCA_023229425.1). Taxonomy (GTDB): domain Bacteria; phylum Bacteroidota; class Ignavibacteria; order Ignavibacteriales; family Ignavibacteriaceae; genus UBA1563. The sequence goes on along the minus strand of JALNZG010000002.1, from coordinate 78,590 downwards.
CCCGGGAAACAGCATTAATTATTTTATATTGAAATTCTAACTTCCCGCAGTATTTTTAATTAGTTCTTTTCTCTAAAATAATTAAACAGCTATTCGTCTTCAGTAAAGTAAAACTATGATTAGTAAATCACGTTTAAAAAATATTAAACTTGTTCTTTTTGATCTTGACGGAACTCTGTTAAACGACAGAGGTGAAATTGGGAAAGAAACAATTTTCTTAGTAAATCAATTGGAACAACTTGGAGTTCATTTCTCTTTCGCGAGTGGAAGGCTTCACTCTGCTTTAACGGATTATGCAACCCAACTTAATATAAAAGCTCCGATCATTTCTCTTGACGGCTCTTATCTCAAAAGTTATCCGGAAGGAAAAGTGTTATTTCAGTCGGTCATTCCAAAGAAAAAAGTAAAACAAGCGATTGAGTTTGCCGATCAATTCCTTTTAAAAATTTCTCTCTGCCACGCAGACGCTATTTATTATACCGATCATAACTCTGTCATTCCCGAAATTATAGATAAATTCGGTGCAAAGTTCAAGGAAGTTCATTCTTATGATCCCTATCTTGATGAGACATTAGAAATTGTTTTTGCCAGTGATATGCGAGACAATTTAAAGTTTGTGCAATCAAGATTGACTTTTCCCTACTCGTTTGGGCTTGTTACAAATTATTATAAATCGCATTTACGGGAAAGTATTTATTACCTTGATATACGAAAAAGCGGATCAACCAAAGCAACCGGTTTAAAAAATCTATTAAAATATTTAGGATTGCGCATTTCCGATGCAGCAGTTTTGGGAGACTGGTATAACGATTCCACTTTATTTGAAACCGAAGCGTTAAAAATTGCGGTTGCCAATGCCGTTCCCGAAATAAAATTTAAAGCCGATTATGAATTGAAAAGGACAAATAATGAAGACGGTACAGCGGAATTTTTAGAAATGGTTTTAAAAGCAAAAACAGCATAATTACATGTCTAAACAAAAATTATTAAGCGGTAAGCGGTATAAAATCCTTATTGTTATTGTAACCGCAATAATTATTTCATTCCTTTTTCCGAAAGGAGAATCGCTGGAATCCGAAGTAACCGTCGGATCAATTTGGATCCAAGAGGATTTGATTGCCTCATTCAGTTTCCCTATAATTAAACAACCGGAAACTTATAAACGGGAGCTTGAAAAAGCTAAGAGCAGTATTTATCCTGTTTTTATAAGTGACAACACGGAAGCAAAAAATATTTTTGATTCTCTCGATCAATTGGAAAAACAGATGCGAGAAGAGTTTCCGTTGATCAGAAAGAACAAAAAAAACTTAGCGGATGTTTTTTCTTTCCTTTCTGAAAACACAAAAGAGACGTTCTTCTCTTTAAGCGAAAAAAACTTCTCGCATCTGCATCAATATTTTGCTGATGTCAGGCAAGTGCTTGTAGAAATGAACCAGCGGGGATTATTAAATTTATCACACGATAAAATTCCCCAAGATATTATAACCATAAGAACGGGTAACATTGACCGGATTGACAATAAATTTCATTTTCTTAACCGTTCACTTGCCGCAGCATTTGCGGAAAAATATTTTAACAAAAAATCTTATCGCCCTGACATTAAACGCGCGTTAATTGAATTAACGAATTATTATCTTGTTCCGAATTTAAAATTTAGTCAACGGTTAACAGATGAGGAATTAGAAATAATTCAACATAAAGTTTCGAAATACGCTGGGATCGTAAATGAATACGAAAGAATTATCGCCAAGCATGATCGGATTAATGCTGAAACAAAACTAAAAATTGATTCCTACAAAATTGCTAAAGGAGAAGTTATTGGTGATGGCGGGTTATTTCTTCAGTGGCTCGGAAAATTTCTGCACATTCTTTCCATCCTGATTTTGCCGAGCATTTACATATATCTTTTCAGAAAAGGGATATATCTAAACAATCTGAAGATTACGGTTTTTGCAATTTTAATTTTGTGGGTCGCTTTGGTAACGTTTCTCTTTAATCAAATAAGTATTCCTGATGCAGCTCGGTTGCTTATCTTCATCCCCACGGTTTCTATGCTGATGACGATCATCTTTGATTCACGCGTTGGGTTTTACAGCACTATTATCACTTCGCTTATTTGTGGCGCGCTTCGCGGCAACGATTATCCCTTTGTCATCATGAATATTATAGCCGGAGTGCTCTCGGTTTATTCTGTGCGCGATATAAAAAACCGGACGCAGATTTTTCGTTCATTCCTTTTTATTCTTCTTGGCTATGCGGTTACTATTATTGCTTTTGGGTTTGAGCGGTTTGAATCATGGCAGAAAATTATAATTGAATTTTCTTTTGCCGGAACCAACGCTTTAATAAGTCCGATTTTAACTTATGGTCTCTTAATTTTCTTCGAACGTATTTTCAAAATTACAACTGACTTAACCTTGCTGGAGCTTTCTAACTTTGATAGACCGCTGTTGAAAGATTTAGCGCGAAAGGCGCCCGGATCGTTTAATCATTCGCTTACCATGGGAACACTTGCGGAGGCTGCTGCCGAAGTAGTTGGGGCAAACCCGCTATTAGCGCGTGTCGGGGCTTATTACCATGACATCGGGAAAACAATTTCACCTTCATATTTTGTTGAAAATCAATTAACATCTACCAATATACACGAAGAAATTTCTCCCGAAGAAAGTGCAAGAATTATTTCGGATCATGTTTTACAAGGTATTGAAATTGCAAAAGAAGATCAGCTTCCGCAGGAAATAATTGATTTTATTCCCCAGCATCACGGAACAACGATGATAAAATATTTTTATGATAAAGCTATTAAATTGTACGGTGAAGATAAAGTTGATGCGGCAAAATATCGTTACCCTGGACCAAAGCCCCAAAGCAAAGAAACCGCTATTGTTATGCTTGCCGATACGTGCGAGTCGGCTGTTCGCTCCATTCCTGAACCTGATATTGAGAAAGTTGAAAACTTAATTTCAAATTTAATTAATGATCGAATTAACGATAAACAATTGGATGAATCGCCATTAACCTTTGGTGATATTAGAAAAATAAAAGAAATATTCGGAAGCATTCTGCTTGGACAGCATCACCGCAGAATTCGGTATCCGAAACAAGAAGAAATGGAAAAAAGTGAGTGACCAGAGCAATACTTTCTACAAAAGTTTTTTGAAGGAATATCTCACACTGCTAAAACTTGAACGAAATCTTTCGGATAACACAACCACCGCTTATAATAACGATCTTTCCACATGCTTTGCTTTTCTCGAATCGGAAAACGTTACAGACCTTGATGAAATTACCTACCAAAATATAAATAGTTTTTTTTCCCAACTGCATAAAGCCGGATTAACAAATTCATCAATCGCACGTTACTTTTCTTCTCTCAAAGGATTTTTTACATTTCTTTTGTTATCGAATTATATTCAAAATAATCCGATGGAAAAAATTAGCCCGCCAAAGTTGCGAAAAACACTCCCCGAAATTTTGACGGTAAATGAAATTGATATGGTATTTTCTTTGCCGGATGTAGAAAATAAATTCGGATTGCGCGATCGCACAATGCTTGAGGTATTATATGCATGCGGGTTGCGCGTCTCAGAGCTAAGCAGTTTAAAAATTTCGGATCTTTTTTTAAGCGATGAAGCAATCCGTGTTTTCGGGAAAGGCTCGAAGGAAAGAATTGTTCCTATTGGTGGGAGCGCAATTCAATGGTTGGAAGAATATTTTTTGAAAAGCCGCTCATTGCTCGAAAAAAAGTCTAAAAGCGAAAACTATGTTTTTCTTAATACGCGCGGAACAAAACTTTCGCGTATGGGGATTTGGAAAATAATCAACCGGTATGTGAAGGAAGCAGGAATTCTAAAATCGGTACATCCGCATACTTTCAGACATTCATTTGCAACGCATTTAGTTGAAGGAGGAGCGGACTTACGAGCTGTGCAGGAAATGCTCGGACATGCAGACATTTCCACCACTCAAATTTATACACATCTTGACCGCGATTTTGTTAAGCAGGAGCACAAAAAATATCATCCGCGCGGATAAGACGGATGTAATTAAAAACTTTCACTATTGGCATTTTTCTTGCTAAGTTTGAATAAAAAAAAATTTATAATCGTTCATGAAAAACATTTCGGTAATAATCATAACAAAAAATGAAGAGAAAAACATCCGTGGGTGTTTAGAAAGCGTACGTTGGGCTGACGAAATTATTGTGGTAGATTCTTTCAGCAGCGATGCAACGGTTGAAATGGCAAAGGAGTTTACTCCTCTCATTTATCAAAGAGAATGGGAAGGATTCGCCAACCAAAAAGCGTATGCATTAGGTTTGGCTAATAACGAGTGGGTTCTTTCACTTGATGCGGACGAACAACTTTCCCCTCAAGCGAAAGAAGAAATTTTTTCTTTAAATGATGAAGATGTTTCCGGATACGAAATTCTCCGGGAAAATTATTTTCTCCAAAAAAAAATTACTACGTGTGGATGGGATAAAGATTACCAAATGCGGCTCTTTAAAAAAGAAAAAGCAACAGTTACTACCGACAAACTTGTACATGAAGGTTTTATTGTAGAAAGCAAAACAAAAAAACTTATTTCGCCTATCTACCATTACACAACTACGTCGCTTGAAAAAATGATTGGGAAAATAAATTATTATTCTACACTTCACGCAGTTGAAAATTATTCGAAGAAGAAAAAAATTACAGGATTAAGTATCTTACTGCATGGTATTTCAGCTTTTCTGCGCCCGTACATTTCCTTAAAAGGATACAAAGACGGTATGCACGGATTACTGATTTCATTTTTAAATGGACTTACAACAATTCTAAACTATGCAAAACTTTGGGAATTGCAGAAAAATAAACAAGAGAAAATTGAGTGAAAACCTATTTCAGAATTTTAGCATTTGTAAAACCTTACTATAAGTATATTTCAGGGTCAATCATTTTTAGCATTTTGTATGCGCTTGCAAACGGAGCCTCGGTTTACTTGTTCATTCCTTTGCTGGACACACTTTTCCTTGCGAAGGGAGAAAGTGTCCATAAAGTTCAAGAGACTTCTGCGCGTGCTTCATCGTTTATACCCGATTGGATGCTTTCGATAAAAGATTCTGCAGCAGCTACATTCAACAATTTTGTTTTCAGCGGAACGAAGTACGATGCTCTTTCAAAAATTGTACTGCTCGTCCTTTTAGCTTTCTTTTTAAAAAATTTATTCAATTATATCCAGTCGTTTTTTCTTGTGTTTGCGGAGCAGGGTGTTGTTAAAGACATTAGGAACAAAGCATATACGCACTTGCACACACTTCCGATGGGATATTTTAAAAATGAAAAAACAGGCAACTTGATCTCACGCATTGTTAACGATGTTCAGGTTGTTCAGGCAAGTGTATCAACCGTATTCCTTAATCTGGTTCGCGAACCGATCATGATCCTGGTTTTTCTAGGAATTGCAGTTTCAATCAGTTGGAAGCTGACACTTTTTTCATTAGTTATTCTTCCTGTCTCTCTTGCATTGATAACTTTAGTCGGGTTACGGTTAAGAAAAGAAAGTTTGAAACTTCAAGAAAGCATAGCTAATATTACCTCTCTTCTATACGAGACTATCACAGGTGTAAAAATTGTGAAGGCCTTTGGAATGGAAGCGTATGAGAATAAAAAATTTTTTAAAGGAACTCAATCTTACTTTAATAAAGTTTTACGGATGACGAATATCAGAAACTCTGTTAGCCCGATCACCGAATTCTTAAGTGTTGCAGTCGGAACAGGGATCATTTATTATGGTGGGAGTCTTGTCCTTTCTGGGCAAGGCTTAAAAGCAAGCGAGTTCCTTGGCTTCCTTTTTGCCATCTTTCAATTGATGACTCCGATTAAAGAGTTGAGCGGATTGAATAACAAAATACAAGAATCAAGCGCAGCCGGCGATAGAGTTTTTGAAATTATTGATACTGAACCTTCAATTAAAGATGCTCAAAACGCAAAAGAACTTAACGCCTTTAGCGATAAAATTGTTTTTCAAAATGTCTCTTTTCATTATCAGGATTCGGATGAATTGGTATTAAATGAAATTAGTTTTGAGATAAATAAAGGAAGCGTTGTTGCGCTTGTTGGACCAAGTGGATCGGGAAAATCTACTATGGTCGATTTAGTTCCGCGGTTTTATGATCCAACGAAAGGCATTATTTCGATCGATGGTATGAACTTGTGTGATATTAAAATTGCCGATCTTAGAAAGTTGATGGGAATCGTTACGCAGGAAACTGTTTTGTTCAACGAATCGATCAGAAATAATATTGCATACGGACTTGAAGATTTTCCATTTGACAAAATTGTTGAAGCTGCAAAAACGGCGAACGCTCACAAATTTATTGAGGAATTTCCGGAAGGCTACAACACAATTATCGGCGAACGCGGTTTGAAAATTTCCGGCGGACAACGACAACGGTTATCCATTGCGCGGGCATTGTTGAAGAATCCGCAAATCATGATCTTTGATGAAGCAACTTCTGCGTTAGATAATGAATCTGAAGTACTTGTGCAGGAAGCTATCGAGCGCTTGATGCAGTACAGAACTACGTTTGTTATTGCTCACCGCTTAAGTACTATCCGTAATGCAGATTTAATAATTGTTCTTGACCGGGGAAAAATTGTTCAGCAAGGAAATCACGAAGAACTGTTGCAAGAAGAACATGGGCTTTATAAAAAATTGTATGAACTTCAATTCCGCGTTTAGCTTTTTCATGAAATTTATAAAACAATTCGCCGCGGCGAATCAACTTGCTTTTTACCTGATCGGTGCAATTACGGCATCGTTTTTACTCTCACTTGTTTTACTGCAGCTCTTCACTTTTCTCTTAATTGTAATTTGGATTTTAGAACCAAATAGCGAAAAGAAAAAAGCGTTTGGCGGTATCGAAATATGTTTTTTGGTTTTTGTTTGCATACGAATCCTTTCAATATTTTTTTCCGAACATTTTGAATTAAGCGTTCATGCTCTATACAAAGATGCCCTTTACTTTACTGGTTTATTTGCCATGTCGTTCTATTTAAAATCTTTTTCAAGTGAAAGAAAAATAAAAATTCTCGAAATCTTTTTATTGTTTTCAATAGTTGTTTCAATAATAGGAATTTCAAAATTTCTCTTTGGGATAAAGCCGAGAGCGGAATCCATCGTTTCCGGCTATGCTTCTTTTTCTACTTTTCTTCTTGCCGGATTAGCGATCTATTTTTCTTTTTTTTCTTGTTTGAAAAAAAGGTTCAATCCATGGCTATTATCTTTTGGTGGAATAGTAATTTTACTTGCAATTGTATTAGCGCTTGGCAGAGCTGATCTTGGGATTGCAGCAGCTATTATCACTATTGCCGCAATTCAAAAAAAAATTCAATTGAAATATTTGATTCCGATAATCGGAATGACAGCAGTGCTTTCGTTTTTTTCATTTCAACAAAATAGCAGTGAAATAAAAGTTAGAATAAGTAAGCCTGCAACCATGTCTGACCGCGATATCTTGTGGAAATCAGCACTTCAACTTTCACGGGAACATCCATTACTTGGTTTTGGTCCCCGTACATTTGAAAAGATATTTCCTAACCGTGATTTGCTTTTAGATAAAGATGTTGGCGGCTGGCATAATGATTATTTCACTGTTTATTTGGAAAGTGGAATTTTCGGGTTGTTAATTTTTCTGCTCTTGTTTTTTCAAATTATCAAAAATGGGTTTCAGAAACTTCTTTTTACAAACCATTGGCAATGGGGAATTTATATTTCACTTATTGCACTGTTTTTATCTGCGGCGATGTCAGGGTTTATCAATAATCCTATTTTGTCTTTACTCTTTGTTTTTCTGCTCGCTTATTTCAGTTCTGAAGTAGACGGGGAAAAAGTTTAAATCCCTTTCGTATCAGCCTTAACCATTTGCCAAGTAGTTAAAAGGATTATTTGAATATCGAGCCAGACCGACCAATTTTCAATATACCAAATATCATATTCGATACGTTTACGAGTGCGCATTTTGTTTTCTTCCTCATCAAGAACATCGCCGCGCAAACCGTGCACTTGTGCCCAGCCGGTAATCCCCGGTTTCACTAAACTTCGCAATTTAATTTCATCAAAAAATTCTTTGTACAACTCGTTATATGCAATTGCGTGCGGGCGCGGACCGACAATTGACATTTCACCCAACAAAACATTAAACACTTGTGGCAGTTCATCCAAGTTTGACCGCCGTAAAAATTTTCCAAATGAGGTTATCCTCAGATCGTCAATAGTAGTTGGAATGAATTTTTTATCATCAAAATTTTCATACATGGTGCGAAATTTAAAACACTTAAAAACCTTATTGTTCTTTCCAATCCTATCTTGAATGTAAAATGTTTTTCCGCGTGAGGAGAATTTGTGAATGATGATTAAAATCGGGAAGAGCCAGGATGTAATTAAGAAAATCACAATTAAAGAAATAAGAATATCAAAAACTCTTTTTACAATCCGCCATTGAATTTCTTGCAGAGGTTCGTCTCTTACGGTAATGATCGGGAATTTGTCGAACATTGTTATCTTGAACTTCTTTGATACAAAGCGGAAATAATCGGGAATAATATGCGTGCGAATTGCATTAATGTTGCAAATTTTTATTATGTCATCAAGAAGATTTGCATCATCCTTCGAAAGCGCAACAATAGCTTCTTCAACGTGATGTGTATGAATGATTTGCGAAAGTTGGTCAACGGTTCCTAAGTACCGGTTCTCAATTATGGAGGATTGCTCGCCGACAAATCCAAGGAACTGATAACCAAGTTGATTATTCTTTCCAAGCATCTGCCAAAAATTTTGTCCAACTTCTCCTGCCCCAATAATAATTAATTTACGAACGTTCCTTCCTTTTTTACGAAGATAATTTACGATCAGTTGGAAAGAGATTATCCTAAGACTGATGAAGAATATTAAAAGAAATCCGTAATAGAGGATGAAATTTCTAGTGAATAAATTTTCTTTGCTGATAAAAATAAAAAGGATCGCAAACATCATTTGAACGCTGACATGCTTTATTGTACCGATAAATTGAAATGAAAAATTCTGTGAGCCGGTATCCTCATAAAATCCGATTGCATTTGCGGTGAAATACCAGACGAACAGCAAGATGAGCAGTAGTCCAAACATATAATCGCGTGAAAATAAAGTGGCAAACGATTGTGCGGCTACTGCTGCAATAAGAAAGGATACGGCGATAAAGAGTAAATCAAACGTTAATCTGAAATGGTAAATGGAGTCTTTATTTACAAACATTGTATCTGAAAAAATAATTTATTGATTAAAAAATTGTTCTGCTTTTTGCGTAACAAACTCAGTAATCTTCTCTTCGAAAACTGAACGGTCAAACTGTCTGGCAAAGTTACTAATTTCTAATGAATCAAACCGGTGTTCATTCTTTTCAAATTCAAGAACTGCATGCATGATTGCATCAGATGTCTGTTCATTAAAATGGATTCCGTTTTTTAAATGAACGATCGTTTCCGTTGTTCCGCCTTTACGGAGTGCAATAACCGGCGTTCCGCAAGCTAAAGCTTCAACTACAACAATTCCAAAGTCTTCCTCAGCGGCAAAAACAAAGGCTTTGGCTTTTTGCAAATATTTTTTTAATGCCTCGCCGTCTTGATAGCCGAGGAATTCAATATTCTTTTTTGCTTTGGAATATATTTTTTCTTTCTCCGGACCTTCTCCTATCACAAGCAATTTTTTATCCGGCATTTTTGCAAATGCTTCAACTATTAAATCAATTCTTTTATAAGGAACTAACCGCGAAGCCGTCACATAATAATTTTCTTTGTCTAGTTCACACGGAAAAAATTTTGTATCTACAGGCGGATAAATAACTACCGCATCTTTGGCGTAGGTTTTTTTTATGCGTCTTGCAATATAATTTGAGATGGCAATAAAATGATCTACTCTGTTAGCTGTTGAATAATCCCAAATGCGCAAATAGTGGAGAAACAATTTTACAACTGCCGCTTTCATCCCTTTATGCAAATTTGATTCCTTCAAATATTGATGCGTGAAATCCCATGCATAACGCATCGGAGTATAGCAGTAACATATATGAAGCTGCTGAGAGCTTGTAATCACCCCTTTTGCCACTGCATGCGAGCTTGAAAGAATAACGTCATAGGCAGAAAGATCAAATTGCTCAATAGCAAGAGGAAAGAGAGGCAAGTAAGAGCGGTGATGTTTTTTTGCGAATGGTAATTTTTGAATAAATGAAGTCTGAGGAAATTTTCCTTGAACAATTGTTTCTCGATCTTGTTGATTAAGAAAATCAACCAGCGTAAAAACATCTGCTTCACTCCAAATATTTAGGAAAGATTCGATACAATGCTCAGAACCGGCATAATTAACAAGCCATTCATGGACGATTGCTGTTTTTAATTTACTCTGCATTATTTTCCTTCAAGTGTGTAAGTCTCGAACATGTTTTTATAGGCTTCTGTAAAATTATCAAGTGAAAAATTTTTTTCAACAGTTGCGCGACCGGTTTTCCTGATCTCATTCAACTCATCATTTTCAATTTGTCTGACGACATTCTTCATCATCTGCAAAAGAGCTTGCTTGTTCCTCGGTTCAACTAAAAAACCGTTAACACCATGTCGGATTATTTCGGAAGGCCCACCTTCGTTCGAAGCAATTACTATTTTTTTGCGTGCTAATGCTTCAATTACCGTCAATGAAAAGGATTCAGGAACTATAGAATAATTTATTAAAATATCTATCTGATTGAAGAGATCATCTTTTTCGGTAACATATCCCTTGAAAAAAATCTTGTCACCGATATTGAAATTCTCCACAGAATCTTTTAGTGATTGATAAAAGAATTTTGAAGATTCCTCTTTACGCGGGTCTCCCAAAATATACAACATGCATTGCGGGAAAACAGAAACAAGTTCCGAAAAGACTTCGATGATTCTATCATGTCCCTTTTCTTGAATAATACTGCCCACGATTGCAAAACGTATTTCATCTTCAGAAACAGGGAATTTTTGCATTTCGCTGTTCTCCGCAGGGAGAGAAATTCCGTTATAAATTACTGTGCTCTTTTCGTCGGTACTTTCGTCCGTAAAAAATTGAATATTATCTACGACACTTTTTGAAACACAAATGAATTTATCTGAATATTTTGCAAGAGTTTTGAGAAGTTTTCCTTCAAAAGAGTTTTTTTCATACAACAGATGTTGAATAACCACAAGTTTTTTCTTGAAAAAAAAAACAAACGGAAGTGCAAATAATGCGGCAAAATTGCCGTTGGCAGCGATAATGGAAACATTCTTCGTTCTCATAAAAAGATAAAGCGGTAGCGCAGACTTCGCAATATTTGCAAGCGTTTTCAGTTTGTCTAGGATTGTCCAGCCATCATTTTTCCGATAAATTTTTTTTAAACTTACTAAAGAAAAAACGTTCAACTTATGCTGTAAATAAACTTCTGCCGGATTTCCCGGAGGTGTAGCAATAAAAAAAACAAAGCCATGAACGTGAAGTGCAATTTTTAATAACACTTCTTCACCGCCTCCCCATGAATCCATTACGGACAGAAGTAAAATAGAATTTTCGCTTTTAGTCATCTCTCTTAAACAATTGAAATTTTCTATTTAAATATGCAAAGAAAACCTTTTAGATGCTTTCTTTTCGCGTCCAAAATTTTAAGTGATTATGCTTATCTTTGTTCAAAGAAATGGAATCCTTCTAAAATAGCATGAAAATATCCGTAATTACACCGACATTCAATTCTGAAAAATATTTTCGGCAGAATGCTCAATCTGTGCTGACGCAGACTTACACAGATTATGAACAGATCGTTGCTGATAATCAGAGTCAAGATGCTACTCTTCAATTAATACGGGAGGAATATGAATCAAAGAGATCGCTGGAAAGACTTATTGTGGTTTCAGAAATGGATAGTGGCATTTCGGATGCATTCAACAAGGGGATTGCTCTAGCTTCGGGAGAAATTATCGCATTTTTAAACTCAGACGATTATTATTTTAACGAAGATGTTTTTCAAAAAGTTAGTGATGCTTTCGTTAACGAAGAAATCCTTTTTGTCCATGGCAATATTTTTTTTGAAGATGAAAAATACGGATCTAACATTCGCAAGCCATTGATGTGTCCGGTTCAGCAAGCTATGCCTTTTAATCATCCGGCAATGTTTGTTAGGAAAAAATGTTTTGAACAAGCCGGTCTTTTTGATACAACCTTTCGCATTGCAATGGACTTTGAGCTTATTTGCCGCATGTCAAACAAAATCCCAAAATTTTTAGAAAAAGGAATTTATCTTACCGGAACACCGCTCGTTTTTATGCGAGGTGGAGGCTCTTCGTGGTTGCAAGAAAAAGAAAGTGTTGTCGAAGTGAAAAACGCGTTACAAAAAAATAAATTATGGAATGCTAAAGCAGTTTATTATTATTTACTTAGGCGATCTAGAATTATTTTGAAATCTTTTTTAGCTAAAACCGGACTTCTTTCAATTGTAAAATACTGGCGACAAGTTAAATGGAAATGATACAACAAATGCAAAGCATTAATCAAATAAAACTTACATCACTTATTATTGCAAAAGATGAAGAACAAAACATAACTCGCTGTATTGAAAGTCAGCTTGCGTGTGTTGATGAAATAATTGTTTTAATTGATGACACAACGGCAGATCGAACCGAAGAAATTGTTCGTACATTTCCACAAGTCCGGTATGAAAAAGTCACCTGGGAAGGATTTTCAAAAACAAAACAGCAGGGGCTTTCACTCGCTTCAAACAATTGGATATTTTGGATTGATGCAGATGAAGCAGTAACCAAGCCGTTAAACGATGAATTGCTTCATTTTAAAAAATCTATTCCGAAGTTTATCGCATATTCTTTCCCGCGGCGTGCTTTTTTTTTAGGGAAATGGATAAAACATTCCGGCTGGTATCCGGGTAGAGTTACGCGTCTTTTCCGAAAAGATAAAATTCAATTCAGCGGAAACGATGTGCATGAATATCTGCTTGTTAATGAAGAAGTTGGAATGTTCATAAACGATATTGATCACTTTACAGATCCGTCAATTGAACATTATTTTACAAAATTTAATTCATACACTTCACTCGCGGCGAAAGAACTTTTCAAAAGGGAAAAATCTTTCAAGAAAACAGATGTATTGCTGCGTCCCTTATTTATCTTTCTAAAAATGTATATTTTTCGGTTAGGATTTTTAGACGGTTTTCACGGATTTCTTTTAGCCGTCTTTTCATCACACTATGTTTTTACCAAATACGCAAAACTATGGGAACTCTATCAACAAAAGGAGAAATGAAATATGTCCGAAACCACTAATCATGAAGTTTTATTTATGCAGTTGATCATGCAGCAACAGCAATGGGCAATGATGTCGATGGGGAAATTGAAAAATCCAATGAGCGACAAAATTGAACGAAATCTTGAGATGTCAAAATATGCGATTGATACGCTCGATATGCTGGCGACAAAAACTAAAGGAAACCTTGGTGAATATGAGGAGAAATTTATCAACGAAGTTTTACGCGAGCTAAAATTAAACTATGTAGAAGAAGTTGAGAAAGACAAAAAAGAAAAAACCGCCTCACCTGAAGTAGCAGGCGGAGAAGAAAAACCACCGGAAGCCTAAATGAAATTTGGAATATTCGGCAATACAACCAAAGACGAACTTACAAACACTCTGCAAGTTCTGGTTGAGCGCCTTAAAGAAAATAATTATGAATTTCTTATTAATGATTCATTGCATGGATCGTTTCCTCTAATATTGACGCAGCCAACTTACTTCGCTCCCGCTGAAGAAGTTGCTGAAACCTGCGACATATTAATTTCACTTGGCGGAGACGGCACGATGCTTTCAACCGCCTATATTGCCCATCAATTTGACAAACCTGTTCTCGGTATTAACCTTGGCAAACTCGGGTTTTTAGCCGAGGTTGATATCAAAGGAATTGAACAACTCTTTAGCGACATAAAAAATTCTCGTTATTCAATTGAAGAAAGAATTGTGCTTGTCGGACATTGCAAAAATATTTCATGCGAAGAATTATTTGCGGTCAATGATTTGGTTATTGATAAAGGCGGTTGGCCCAAAATGATTGAACTGACAATTTATGTCGAAGGCGAATATGTTACAACTTTTTCGGCTGACGGTTTGATTGTTGCCACGCCAACCGGTTCAACCGGTTATTCGCTTTCTGTCGGTGGACCGATTGTAAGTCCAAAAGCCGAAGTTATTACTCTCAGCCCCATTTCACCTCACACGTTAACTATGCGTCCTTTGGTTCTGCCAAGTAATGAAAGAATTTATATTACAGCAGAATCAATGCATACAAAATTACAAGTCAACTGTGATGGTCAGCGTGTAATGGAATTTTCGCCCCCGCTAGATATCGTTATTTCTAAAAGTGAAAAATCGTTGAAGTTAGTACACATGGACTCCGCAAATTACTTTGATATTCTTCGTTCAAAACTGCTTTGGGGATTGGATGTAAGAAAAAACAGCCATCAATTGAAAGGAACGTAATATGAAAAGTTTATTTTTTATCTTCTTTTTTTCACTTGTTACTCTGGCGCAAATAACAAACCAATGTGTGATAGATCAAAAATCCGGCAAGCCGATGCTTGTTGGCATTTGTGACCGTGAAGCATTTAAAGATACCTCTTTCGCCTGGTGGTATAATTCTGAATACGAAAATTATAATCTTGATAAAGAAACACTTGCTCATGTTAACATAGATAACGAGTTTCACTCAATAACCATCGTGATGGGAACGTGGTGCAGCGACAGCAGAAGAGAGGTCCCTCGGTTTTACAAGATTCTCGACTCGCTAAACTTTCCATCAGCCAAAGTGAAGTTGATAATGGTTGATAGAAAAAAAGAAGCAGCCGGAATAGATATTTCTCCTTTCAACATTGAACTTGTTCCAACAATGATTTTTTATAATGATGGATTAGAAGTTGGAAGAATTATTGAAACTCCGAAAGAAACACTTGAAAAAGATTTAGAAGGAATTTTGGTAAAAAAATAAAATCAAAAAGAACTTGCTCTTATTTCTTTTACTTCCCCCAAGCGTAAGCTCCCAAGTTGGATTTTACCAATTCTTATTCTCACCAATCGTAAAGTAGGAAATCCAACTCCGGCGGTCATCTTCCTGACTTGTCTGTTTCGTCCTTCAATAATAGTAATGCTCAACCATGTAGTCGGAATTGTTTTGCGGAATCGGACTGGCGGAATTCTTTCTTCAAAAGGTGATTGATCTTGTAGGATTTTTACTTTTGCCGGGAGTGTCTTTTTGTTTTCGATTACTACACCGGCGCTAAGATGTAACAAAGCCTCTTCGGTCGGCACCCCTTCAACTTGAACTAAATATTCTTTTTCTAGTTTTTGTATAGGATGAAGCAATTTATCGGTAAGTGTTTTATCATTCGTTAAAAGAAGAAGTCCTTCACTATCGTAATCAAGTCTCCCGACCGGATAAACACCTTTCGAAAAAGAAAAAAGGCTGGCAAGTGTTTCTCTTCCGCTATGATCGGTAAATTGAGACAGCACACCAAACGGCTTATTCACAACAAAATATTTAAATTCTTTTTTCATCAGACTTTTTTCTTTTCGCTACGTCAAAATTAACAAAAACATTTTCTTCCAACTGCAAACTATTGCTTATTTTTACGGAAAGAAAAAAGGAATCAACTTGAAACCACCTAAAAACGATCCGATTTGGAAAATGATGGGCTTGCTTTTTAAGCCGCATCCCTGGCATGGGATATCGCCCGGGGACAACGCTCCGCACCAACTTACTGTTTATATTGAAATAGTTCCTACGGATTCGATGAAATATGAGATTGATAAGCAGTCAGGATATTTAAAAGTTGATAGACCGCAGCGGTACTCAAATTTTTGTCCAACTCTTTACGGCTTAGTACCTCAAACTTATTGCGCTGAAAAAGTTGCCGCATTAAGTATGGAAAAAACCGGCAAAAAAAATATTATCGGTGATGGCGACCCGCTTGATATCTGTGTGCTTACAGAAAAAACCATTACGCAAGGGGGAATATTATTAGAAGTTATACCCATCGGCGGTTTGCGTATGATTGACGGCAATGAGGCAGACGATAAAATTATTGCAGTTATGAAGGGTGATGCTGTTTACGGAAACATGAAAAGCGTAAAGGATGTCCCTGCAAATGTAATAGATAGATTGCGCCACTACTTCTTGACTTACAAAGATGTTCCCGGCGATGAACATCATAAACACTGCGAAATACATGAGGTTTATGATTGGCAAACGGCGCACGAAGTAATTAAAAGAAGCCAGGAAGATTATCAAATTCGCTTTGGAGATATTGAAGAAATGCTAACTTCCGCTTTACGCGGGTAAGTAGCAAAGAAGATATAAGATTATGATTACGATTAAGAGAAAAAGGGAAGGAGAATATGGCGTATTATTATAGAGATCAGAAAAAATATCTCGAGGAGCTAAAACGATTTGAATCAAAGTTGCAGCCGAAAGAACTTGAAGAATATAAAATGTTTGTTAAACGGCATAAAGACGAAGAAGAATTCGACTCGATCTCTTTCGGAAAACTAAAAGCGCTTTATGAAAAATACACTGCTCAACGTGAAAAAAAGAATTATGACCACTTCTTTAAAAAAACAGACGAAGAGAACGGTAAATGACCTCTCCCAAGTTTCGGTATTAAGCAAGAGTTTAATAAATTTGAACTACTAATTATGAATCTCTTTCATCCTCGAGGAACTAATGAATTATAAGCTTCTGAATAGAATTATTGCAGCGATTGTTTTTGTTATTTCAACAGTCGTTCTTTTTTTAACGGTACAACCTTCGGTTTCATTTTGGGATTGCGGCGAGTTTATCGCTTCTGGATTTTCTCTTCAGGTTCCCCATCCGCCGGGAGCCCCGTTCTTTTTGCTGCTCGGAAGAGTTTTTGCAATGCTGCCGTTTGCAGATAATATGGCATTCCGTTTTAATATAATTTCGGTGCTTTCAAGTTCTCTTTCAATTCTTTTCCTCTATTTGATAGCGGTAAAATTGATCGAAAATTTCAAGGGAAAAGTTTATCAAAATTTTTCAGACGCTCTTCTCACTTACATCCCTGCGGCTATCGGCGCTTTGTCTTTTTCATTTAGCGATACTTTTTGGTTTAACGGTGGAGAAGCCGAGGTTTATGCAGCCAGCACACTCATTTTTGCCGCCGTTACTTATTTGATGATCGTTTGGCATGAACGCGCAGACAGCAAGGACAATGAAAAATATATTTTATTTATCGCTTATCTCATCGGTCTTTCAACCGGTATTCACTTGATGAGCGTTTTAGCAATGATCTCCGTTGTTATGATCATCACGTTTAGAAAATATGTTGATGATGATGAAGCTTTGAAAAAGACAGGGTATATTTTTCTTGCTCACGCCGGATTGTTAACAATTCTTGCTATAGCTCTTTGGGCAAATCAAACCGATGCTACTCCGCCTACTCCGGATCAATATAAAGAATATGATTCCCGGTTTAAAATGGTAATGGCTGGAATAAGTATTTTGGTGGTTGGCGCTTTATGGAAAAAGTTAATTCACAGGAATTCCTTTTATGTTGCTCTTGCTATCGGCGGTGCGGCTCTATTTGCAGTTTATCCCGGGATCGTGAAAATAATTCCAGGATTGATGGCAAGCATCTCCGGCGACAATATTACAACTCAAATGATTTTAGTGCTTCTCTTGCTTGGAGGTTTAAGTTCCGGCGTTTATTATGCAGTTAAAAATAACAAACCGACAATGCATCTTATCTTTATGTCGATGATTTTTGCATTCCTCGGATTTTCAACCTACACGCTGGTAATTGTCCGTGCAAATCAAAATCCTCCGATGAACGAAAACGAACCGGATAATTTTACAGAATTAGTTTCCTATCTAAATCGCGAACAATATGGTGACTTCCCAACATTTAAAAGAAGATTTGCTACCGAGCCGCATCAAATGGGAGTTTATGAAAATTATTCATCCGATCTGGATTTCTGGTGGCGTTACCAAATGAACCACATGACCACAAGATATTTTATGTGGAATTATGTTGGACGCGAATCATGGGTGCAAGATGCCGGTGCAAATATGTGGCCCTTAAATGGACTTGGGAATGCATTGTTCAAACCATTCAACATTCATTTTAACGGTGAAGCGAAAGATTCTCTGTTTGGTATTCCGCTTCTACTGGGCTTACTTGGTATTTATTTCCATTTCAAAAAAGATTGGAAGATGGCGAGTATTTTTATGGTACTCTTCATCTTTATGGGATATTTGACGGCATTCTACCAAAATCAACAAGAGCCGCAGCCGCGTGAAAGAGATTATTTTTACGTCGGTGCATTTTTCGTTTTTTCAATTTGGATCGCCTTGGGTCTTCGAGGAATAATTGATGTCTTGTTAGAAAAAATAAAATCTCCTTCGTTGGCAAAAAATGCAGCTTTTGCAGTTGTAGTGCTTGGAATTGTTTTTGTTCCGATTAGAATGTTGCAGGCTAATTATTTTACTCACGATCGTTCCCGCAATTGGGTTCCGTGGGATTATTCATACAACTTATTGCAAAGTTGCGCTCCAAATGCAATTCTCTTTACTAACGGGGATAATGATACTTTCCCCCTCTGGTATATGCAGGATGTTGAGGGTGTGCGGCGTGATGTTCGTATTGTAAACTTAAGTTTGTTGAATACGAGTTGGTATATTAAACAATTAAAAAACCTCGAACCCTACGGCGCAAGAAAAGTTTCCATGAATATGGATGATCTGCAGATAGATGCTTTGCAGCCAAATCAATGGGAGCCACAGGATGTTACGGTTTCTGTTCCGAAACAGCTTCCCTCATCTTATAAAACTTACGCCGAAGGAAGAACATTATTAAATGTTGATCCAAAATTAAATCTTGATGAATGGGAAATTGAAGATTCAACAGTAATCCGTGAAGGGAAACTTACCTGGCGGATGGATAATAGCGTTGTCTATAGCGGAATTAAAGCTGTCCGAGTTCAAGACATTATGGTAAAAGAAATCGTACAAGCAAACAATTGGCAAAGGCCGATTTATTTTGCGGTAACTTGTTCGGATGACAGTAAGATCGGATTAACAGATTATCTAAAAATGGAAGGAATGGCTTTCCGTTTTGTTCCGGAGAAAAAACAAGCGAGAGTTGAGTTTATTAATGAACCCGTTCTGCGCAAACAATTAATTGAAGAGAATAAAAGCTATTCAAAAAATTATATGCCGGGATTTAAGTTCAGAGGTTTAAACGATTCAACTATTTTCTTTGACGAAAACCATACACGGCTCGTTCAAAATTATCGTAATGCATTTATCCGGTTAGCTATTTATTATATGAATACCGGGCAGCCGAACCAAAAAGTAGTTGATGTTTTGAACTTAATGGAAAAGAAACTTCCGAGAAAAATTTTGCCGATTGATTACCGTATTCTTTATGATATCGGCAATTTGTATTTCGCTGTAAATGATTTGCCTCATTACAAAATAATTGCTTCTGAAATTGAAAGAGATGCTTTGCAGGCCGTTGTGGAAAATCCCCGCGGACAGCCCGGACGCTACAATCCTTACAACATCTTGTTGGATATTTATGAAAATTTGCAAGAGTACGACAAAGGAATTGATCTGCTCGGGAAGCTTTCTAATATGTATCCGGGTGACAATCAAGTTAAAAGTGAAATTGAAAGGATGAGAGCCTTGAAGGCGAATAAGGATTCTTTAACGATTAAATAATTAAGTAATATTGAAAAAATAAAAAATGAGTTGGACGCAATAAAAAGTATTTGACTCATTTTTTTATTTTATTGAAGCAGTGAAACTCAAACGATGAAAATATTAATACTTGCTCTATCGGGAATTGGCGATGCGTTAATGTTCACACCGGCATTGCAGCTTCTACGGAACAAATTCCCCGAAGCTGAAATTGATGCTATGGTGATGTATAAAGGCGTTAGAGAGATATATGAGCAAACAAATCTCCTTAACTCAATCCATTATTTTGATTTTCTTGACGCATCTATATTCTCTTCACTTCGTTTTGTGTTGAAATTTCGCGGCACGTATGATGCTTCAATTAATGTGTATCCCTCCAACCGTAAAGAATATAATCTCATAAACTTTATTATTGGCGCGAAGAAGCGCGCGGCTGTTCATTATCTTCGCAATGATTTTCAAAATCTCGGATTTCTCAATACCGAAAGAGTCTTAGAAAATGATTCACTTCATAACGTAGAAGAAAATATTCTTCTCTGCGAAAAACTTTTCGCCACAAAGTTTACGGAAACACCTCCGCTTCTTTTTCCGCAGGCAAGTGAAGATGATCTATTTAAAGAAAAATATTTAATTGAAACGGGAATTGATTTGCATGACTTTGTTGTTGGATTTCACCCAGGGTGTTCAACTTTAAAAAATCATGATAAAAGAAGATGGGAACCGGAAAAATTTTCCCGGTTGGGAAACTTGTTGATCGAAAAAAAGAATGCAAAAGTTTTCATCTTCGGCGGACCGGAAGAACGTGAATTGCAGCAATTGGTAAAGCAAAACATCAAATCGGAGAATGCGTTCGTTATCAAAACACAATCTCTTTTACAAACTGCTTCAATTATGAAAAGATGTAACATCTTTGTAACCAACGATTCAAGTTTGATGCATGTTGCTTCGGCGTTGCAGTTAAAGATTGTTGCCGTTATCGGTCCAACTAATCCGAACTATATTTATCCATGGAAAACAAATTACCGGATCGCCTCACTTCAACTCAATTGCGCCCCATGTTTTCTTTATTCTCCAAAACCGCTAAAATGTAAAAGGGTGGATGTTCAATTTAAATGTATTAAGGAATTGGAAGCCGAAAAAGTTTTAGAGGTTATTGAAACTTTCCTGAAAGACGATAGTCATTAGCAACATTCAAAATGAGTTCATTTAATTCTTTTTTGGAGAATGGCTTGCTGACATAATGAGAACATCCCGCATCAAGAATTTTTTTTTGATCGTCAAGCATTACGTAAGCAGTAACTGCAATTATGGGAGTAGATTTATATTTTTCGGTTTGGCGTAATTGCTTTGTTACTTCCATTCCGTTGATTCCTATGCCGAGATTTATATCCATTAAAATAATATCAAATAAATTCTCTTCTGTTTTAGTTAAAGCCTCGGTTCCGTTTGAGGCACATTCAACATTAGCAATTCCTCTTATAAACATAGCGATAACTTCACGGTTTTCGAGGCTGTCTTCAACAAGGAGTATTTTCAATTTATCTTCATTCATAAGCATAATTTACGCAATTCAAAGAAGAAGTTTCGGTTAAAAATCCTTACATCGTTTTAAAAAAGAATATGCAGAAAAGAAAATGATTATTCGGAAATCAAGCCGAAAGTAACAAATACAAAGCGATCCTCTGTTTGTTTAAACTTCATAATTCAGTATTTTTATCCCTCACATTATGAAAATGAAGGAGTACGAAGCAGGAATGCATTTTAAGCGAAGAACACACACATGCGGAGATTTACGAGAAACTAATATTGGGCAACACGTTATTTTAAATGGCTGGGTTGATACAAGAAGAGATCTAGGTGGTTTAATTTTTATTGAATTACGGGATCGCTATGGAATTACTCAAATTGTATTTGAACCGGGATTTAATGAAGGAGCCCACAACACGGCAAAACATTTAAGAAGTGAATTTGTAATTTCAATTGAAGGAGTAGTTAGAAAGCGTCCGGAGGGAACCGAAAATTCCTCTGTTGCAACAGGAACCGTTGATGTTATGGTGACCAAACTCACTATTCTCAACGAAGCTAAAACGCCGCCGTTTCAAATTAGAGAAGATACTGATGCAGGAGAAGAGTTGCGTCTGAAATATCGTTATCTCGATTTACGCCGCTCATCGATGCAAAAAAATTTAATGCTCCGCCACAACATGTATCAAATTACCCGCAAGTATTTTGATGAAAATAAATTTATAGAAATTGAAACTCCTGTGCTGATGAAAAGCACTCCTGAAGGTGCGCGAGATTTTCTTGTTCCAAGCAGACTGCATAAAGGAAAATTTTATGCACTTCCGCAATCACCACAAACTTACAAACAGATATTGATGGTTTCCGGTTTTGATAGATATTTTCAAGTTGTAAAGTGTTTTCGCGATGAAGATTTGCGTGCAGACCGCCAACCTGAGTTTACACAGATTGATGTTGAAATGTCTTTTGTCGATCAAGAAGATATTTTTGAAGTTGTTGAAGGATTGATGCAGCGTTTTTTTAAAGAAGTTTGGCAGAAAGATCTTCAAATCCCCCTTCCACGCATTTCTTTTGATGAAGCGATGGAAAGATATGGAAGTGATAAACCAGATCTGCGTTTTGACCTTGAGATGAAAACACTAAATCATATTTTTGAAAACACGTCATTCAAAGTTTTTCAAGACCAAATTCAAACCAAAGGAGAGATCTCCGGGTTGGTCGCTCCCGGCTGTGGTGAATATACACGCAACCAACTTGATGTACTTACAGATTATATTAAAAAACTTGGCGCGGGCGGCTTGATTTGGATCCGCGTTAAAGAAGAGGGACTTGAATCGCCGACGATGAAATTTTTCGCAGACGAAGAACGGGCAAATTTAACTTCGTTCCTCGGTGCAAAACCGGGAGATTTAATTTTAATCCTTACAGGTAAAAAATATAAAACTCTGGGTTTGATGGGAATGCTTCGCTTAGAAATGGCGAGAAGATTAAATTTGATAAGTGAAAATTTGGAGCCGAAACTTTTGTGGGTTATAGATTTCCCGTTGTTTGAGTGGGATGAAGATACGCAGCGGTATTACGCAATGCATCATCCGTTCACTTCTCCAAATGTTGATGATATTCCATTTATGGAATCCGATCCCGGCAAAGTAAAAGCCCACGCTTACGATTTAGTTTTAAACGGAAGCGAAGTTGCCGGTGGAAGCATTAGAATTCATAGCGCTGAACTGCAAGCTAAGATGTTTAAATCGTTAGGAATTACCGAGGAAGAAGCAGAACATAAATTCGGATTTTTAATGAACGCTTTCAAATACGGCGCCCCGCCGCATGGTGGAATTGCATTTGGTTTTGACCGACTTGCGATGATTTTTGCAGGCGAACATTCTATCCGCGAAGTTATTGCTTTTCCGAAAACTGCAAGTGGCATGTCGTTAATGGATGAAGCTCCTTCAACCGTGGACGAACACCAACTGAAAGAACTTCACATTAGAATTAGGAATTCCGCCTGAGGCGGACACAGTAGGAATTACGAATTAGGATTTTTTAAAACAAAAAAAGCCGTGAAATTTTTCACGGCTTTAAAGTTTTAAATGTTTCAAACTATTTGAAACGAACATCACTCGCTGTTTTATTGTAAACCCATTTTACTTTTACCCAAGCCGGATCTCCAGGGGTAGGACTTCCACCACCGTAAGAATCAATAATAATTTTAGAGTAATGCATATCCGTATCATACAAGAAGACATATTCGGCTGGACGATCTGACATTCTATCTGTCCATGTACTGTTTTTAACAGAAGAAGCAACACCATCAGTTAAAGTGCTTGCGCCGCCTACTTTGAAATAAGTTTTTCTAGTTAAACCAGTAGCATTGTCAGCAGAAGTAACAACAAAACCTGTACTTGTGTAATAAATATCAACATCAGTTTTGTTTGCTGAGCTTATTCCATAAGCATTACCAGAAGATAGATCTAGTCCGCTTGGTTGTGAGGCAGTTGTGTTGGATGTTTCAAAAATTTGAATTGGGCCAAAAGTTACCAACTGTGTGTTGGTTTGTAAAGCAATCTCCGAGGTGTTGACAACGGTGTTTGCGGTGACATTGGCGGTGAAGGTTGAATCGTAGTAATCATCAAGTTTTAATGTAATGCTATGGTTGCCAACTGAAAGACTTTTTAATGTGTCGGGGGTTACTTTCTTTTGGTCTACTCCGTCAAGATAAATTGTTGCACCTGTGGGGATACTCCTTACCACAATGGAACCTGTCTGATCTACTACTGGATCAGTAGTGGAATCAGTACACGAAGCGATAAAAAAGATCACCGGTAAAATTAAAAGGGCTAAATACTTTTTCATTTTTTTTCTCCTATAAATTATTTTTTATTTAAACTAAATGAGCTTTTTGTTTTATCAACAGTTTGCGTAAAAGTGCCGGATAGCTTTTTGCCATCTTCCGAAAGTTTTGCAAAGTAAGTTCCTGCATAACGGCTGTGAAGCATGTCCTTCATAGTAACCGTCATTTTTTCTTGATCTAATTTACCGGAAATTTTTTGATTAATAACTTCACGGTAATTAATCGTAATTGAACCTGAGAACGTAGAATTAGAATCGGTTTGTTCGGTGATTTTAAGGGTTGTAGCGCGTGAATCAAGAGTTCCGGTGTATGTTCCTTTTAAATCAAGAACAGCTTTTATTTCTTCAACCTTCGGTTGTTCTACAGCGGGTTGAGGGGTTGTTTCTGCGGGCATCTTTACTGTTTCTTTTGGAGCTTCTTTTTTCTCGCATCCGGTGAAAAAAGAAAAAGTTAAAACTGTAAAAAGCAAAGCAAAACCGAGAAATGAATGTTTTGTGTTAGCGAACATCATACCTCCTGGTAGATTTATTAATTTTAATTTTAGCAATCGTAATATAAAGTTAAAAGTTAAAATTTGAAAGTAAAAAGTATCAAGTTCTAAATGGTTTGAAATTAATCCCGATACATTGGGATTAATCTTTTTATTGCTTTCTACTTTCACAATAATAATCATTCAAACCAGGAAAGAACTTCGTATGTGGCACTTTTCGGAAAGGATGGAGGAACTTGAGTCATAAACCTTTCATCAAAATGAATGTTTGTGTTATAGCCGTTAGTTATTTGTCCAGTATATGGATTAAAGACACCGGTAGCTTGCGCTTGATATTCAATAAGCCCACCGGTTAATCGAATTGAGCCGCTATTAGGGATTGTGCTATAGTTTTCAGCCTGCAAACCGCCTTTTAGAGAAAAAATGGAAGCGTTAATGATTATATCACTTTTATTAGGAACATTATCGGTAATTATTACATTATTAGTCGCCACTATTCCAAGCATATCGGTGCAACCGGCGCTGTTCGGATCAGTGCTGTAAACAATGTTATCATCTAAATAAATATTGCCATTTGAAGTTCCAGAACTTAGGCTTGCACCGAGAGTTATTTTTCCTTTAACTGTTCCTTTTATATGAAAATTTCCTTTATCAACATCAATTACCCCGTTAGGGGCAAAAGTACTAAGCGATTCGTTTTTCCAAATGCCTGAACTTCCTTCTTTATAATCAACCGTTCCGTCAGCATTAAAAGTAAGCCAAACATCGGTGTTGGAAAAGAATTTTCCCCCCGCTGCTGCGTCAGCTTCAACAGTATTGATTGTGGCTGGTAATGGTAAATCAACCCCACTTTCATAACCACCCAAGAATTGAGGGTCAGTCGAAGAATCGTATTTTTTAATCCCTTTTTTGGTTGTCACTTTTCCCGTAAAGACAGGTGTTCCCCAAACATTCAATTTTCCTTGAACATGCATTGGTCCTGAAACAGTGTCCCCGGTAACATAATAGAGGTTTCCCGGCATAATAGCGCCATAATAACCAAAGCGGGCGAAACTTGAAGGCTGCAAGATTACCTCTACGGTTTTTGTAATTCCGTGGTAGGTACCTGTTGCAGTAATTTTTTTCCGGTTGGAAGTTAAATTAGAAATTGAAGCGCTGAACGTTCCCCCATTAAACGAAACATTGGAATAGCCTGTTGTCCAGGTTGGGGACAAGAAAAATTGATTACAAGCCAAGTTTGCGGCGCTTGATGCAATATTCTCTGACATCGTTTGCGTGTAATACTGTGTATAAACATCAACGGAATCAGAACTGAAGGTAAAAAGATTTCTTGTGTACATAAGCAATATTCCACTAAAGCCAAGTACCAAAAAGACGGATGCTCTACCAAACATAATATCACCTTATCTGCTTTTTAAATTTTTTGATGCTAATCTGACTTGCCGCCAGTATGCATTGGAATAATTTTGATTGTAGGCTGCAGCATTTTCAACTTTAATCGAAAGCTCCATTGTTTGTATTTCTCCTGGAGCAGAGATGGGGATGAATATTGTATCACCTAAAGCATCGAAGTAAACTAAACGAAACTCCGTTACCACTCCGGTTACTGATTGTTCCGGGCTGTTGTTATTTATGATTCGGAAAAGTGGTACATCTCTTGGGTTAGGAGTGCCGGTTAAATCGCTTGGTGTGCCGATTCGATATTCAATGGTATCAAGTTTGCCGGTTTTATGCAAATCAGTTACAAAAGCTATCGCGTTAGAATCGGCATGCAAAATAGTTTTATTAGGAGGAATAAGATTGTCCGGGTCAGCGCAATATC
Organism: Ignavibacteriaceae bacterium; assembly: GCA_023229425.1. GTDB lineage: Bacteria > Bacteroidota > Ignavibacteria > Ignavibacteriales > Ignavibacteriaceae > UBA1563. The sequence continues at coordinate 52,129 of JALNZG010000002.1, read as the reverse complement.
CGATTCGCCGTAAATCTCCTTCGACAATCAAAATAATATCAACAAGGTCTCGCTGCAAGATAAAATCAGCATTGTAGTAAAAATAATTTTGTACTGTATTGTCATTTATTGTGAACAGCGTAAGAAGTAAAATGCCGCCGATAACCATAGCTCCAATAATATCTAATATAGTGGTGTAGCCCATGGGTTCCTCTATCTAAAATACCAGTAACTGAATATTGTACTGATTTTAACGGTGTCTTGCATCGAAACACTCGAAACCGAAACAGTTAATTTTTTATTAAATGTAGGGGAATTGGAGTCAACATTAGGGGTTAACGGAGATACATAGCTAACTTTGCATGAGATATGATAATATGCTGAAGCAAGTGTTCTTTCGTCATATTGGTAATTGTTATAATCATCGAAGTCATTAAACTCTGGCGGTTTATTTGCATGCTCTTCCCCATCTACGCCTAATTTAATGATCGGAGTAAGCGCGTTAGTGCTAGTGATGGAGCTGTCAATAGTTACTTCGTCAAAAGAAAGTTTATTTGCATTCTCAATAATAGAGGTTCCTAAAGAGATAGCCGCTAATCCGAATTTAGAATTTTGCATACTTTCTTGTGTGCGTAGTAAAGTGCTGTTCATTCTTACAGAAAGAAGTGTCAGCATCATCATTGCTAACAAGGTTAGCATTGTTTGTCCGGTATTCATAAATAGTAACAGTTTTTTTTAATATTAAGTCAAATTATGTACCACAAGATGAAAACCAGGTCTAATATATTTCTTTACACAAATTCAGTTAAATATCTTCATCCTTTAGAGATAATTTTTTGTGTAGAAAAGCGAAAAGACAATTAACCGGTAGTTTTTACACGTAATTATTACGTGTAAAAATTTTTTACCATCCAAGGTAATTTGAATTTTTTCCTAAAACATGAGAATTCTGTTTATGTTTTAATGGTGGCACCTTTCTTGTTATTAGTAATTCGAAGTCAATTATCACAATTAAAAAAGGAGTTAAATAAAATGGGACAACAGCAGTTATTACTCATTGTTCTCGGTGTTATTATCGTTGGAATTGCAATTGTTGTAGGAATCAATCTTTTCAGTGCAAGCTCTCTTGAAGCAAACAGAGACGGAGTTGTTTCTGATAACATGAATCTTTCTGCTCTCGCACAACAGTTTTACAAAAAACCAACCGAATTAGGCGGTGGAAACAACACATTCACCGGATTTACTATCCCAACCAATCTTGCTTCAACTGCAAACGGAACCTACGCCGCTGTAGTTGCTGCTCAGAGTGTAGTTATTACAGGTACCGGTGTTGTTACCAATTCAGCCGGAAAGAAATATGTAGCGGTGACCACAGTTGCACCGGCAACTATTACTACAGCTGTACCCACGCTACAGTAATTAATTTTCGTGATAAAGGGACTGAATTATTCAGTCCCTTTATTCATTTTAAAACATTGGTTCATCAATAAAAGTTTTTGTTTTTCAGGGGAAAAGTATTAAGTTATAATTACACAATTAAAGGAGTTACAAAAAATGGGACAACAGCAGTTATTACTCATTGTTCTCGGCGTTATTATTGTTGGTATCGCAATTGTCGTAGGTATCAATCTTTTCAGTGCAAGTTCACTTGAAGCAAACAGAGATGGAGTTGTTTCTGACAACATGAATCTAGCCGCTCTCGCACAACAATTTTACAAAAAACCAACTTCATTAGGTGGTGGAAACAACACATTCACCGGATTTACCATTCCAACCAATCTTGCTTCAACGGCAAACGGAACCTATGCCGCTGTAGTTGCTGCTCAAAGTGTAGTTTTTACGGGAACCGGTGTTGTAACCAATTCAGCCGGTAAGAAATATGTAGCGGTTACTACGGTTGCACCGGCTACTATTACTACGGCTGTTCCAACGTTGCAGTAATTTTTTCTCATTATCAAAAAAAAGGATTGAGCAATCAATCCTTTTTTTATTTAGGGTTGGGAATTTATGGGATCTCAACAGATATAACTGATTAAAGTCACATGATGATGTCGGTAAATTATATTATGTAACAACTGTAGTTACACCATCAAATATCCAAACATCTCCTTCGATACTTTTGTAAGAATATTTTGGTCGGCAATTACAGCAAAAAAGTTTTTACTAATGTAATTTTTATTTGGTATATTTAAGATAAATAATGCTTTAAATAATAACTGGTAAAAACTTTAATGGTTGAATACAGATTTGCTGCAATAAATAGCGCTGGAAAATCTATAACTGGTGCTATCACAGCCGATTCGGTTAGGGAAGTAAAGCAAAAGATCAAGAATCTTGCCGAGAAGAATCAGCTTCAAATTAAGTCAATTGAAAAAAAGACTACCTTCCTTTATAAAGCAAAAAAAGGAAGCGATAAACCTATTAAGGGGTCTCAAAAAGCATTCAATAAAGAAGAAGTTGTAGATGCTTTAACAAGACTTAATTACGAGGTAATTTCGGTAAATAAAGTTCTTTTAGATTTTAACGCCAAACCACCGACTCTTGATATTGTAAATTTTGTCAAGATCAGCGCCGAACTTCTTGATCAAAAACTTCCGTATGGAGAGATTCTTACTCTGCTTATCAACGATACACAAAACAAAACACTTCGAGAAGCTTTAAAAGATATAAATGCCGAATTAAAAAAAGGTACAGACAGTCAAGCCGTTTTTATGCGATATCAGTCAGTATTTGGAAAGTTCACTTCATACATGCTTGGGCTTGCTTCCAAGAGCGGTAACATGACGGAAATTTATAAAGCTACGGCAAAATTTCTTGAACGTCAGCAGGAATTTAAAAAGAGTTTAAAGAGCGCGTTGATCAGTCCATTTGTAACAGTTTTTGTATTAATGTTAGCTGTTCTTTATTATGTCGGGTATATTTTTCCCGAGACGGCAAATTTATTTTTAAGATTCGGTATTGAATTACCTCCGATGACGGCTTTTACACTTAAGTTCAGTAATTTTTTAAAAGATAATATTATTGTCATCTTAGCAATATTTTTTGTTCCCATTATTTCACTCCTCTATTATTTCCGAACAAAACCGGGCAAAATGTTTCTTGACGGAATGTTGTTAAAAATTCCAATAGTTGGCAATTTAATTCATAAGACAATTATTGAAGTTTTCTGTCGTGTATTTTATACTCTTTATAGCGGCTCGGCTGAAAGTATTGAACCGATAAGAATTGCAGCTGAAGCAAGTGGGAACACATATTTTGAAGATAAAATTAAAAGTATTGCTATTCCGCTGATGATCAAAAAAGGGGTTGGCATTACAGATGCTTTTACGCAATGCGGTGTTTTTACCGATACTGCTCTTTCCAGGTTTCATTCCGGCGAAGAGACCGGGACAATTAAAAATACTGCGCTCCAATTGGCAAATTATTATGAAAGCGAAACCGTGTATAAATTGAAAAATATCATTGAATTAATCCAAGTAATCATCTCAATGGTTATTATGATAGTAATGATCATGTTGACTCTGGTTTCAGCCGAAACAGCAACAGTTAAACCCAAAATGCCGGGAATGTAGTTTTATGGATGCGAATTTAGAACTCACTGATAAAGTCGGGTACATCCTTTTTAAGAAAGGGATTATTGACACAACGGTTCTTGAACAAGCACTAACGATGAAAGCTAACGATACAGGCAAGATCAAAAAAAATTTAGCCCAGATACTTGTTCAAGAATTTAAATATGATCACGATGTAATTTTCAAAGAAGTTGCCAACCTTTATGCCTTTAGAGAAGTTGAAGCTACGTCCGAAATACTAACTCCTCAGAGGCTCGAATTTATTAAGCAAACTATGCTTGCCGCCGGCGAAACGATGAAGCAGCTTATGCTTCAGGTAAAAGTAATTCCCTTTATGTATGATGAACGCCAAAAGGATAAACTGCTTCTGGCTTCTATTGATCCTACCGAAAGAAATATTCCCAAAATTGCTTTTGGATTGAATGCAAAAAAATATGAAGTAATGTTCATTAAATTGCGAGACTTCGATAAACTTGCAGAAAAGCTCTTTCCTCCCGAAAATGAATTTCTGAAAAAACTTGAAGATATGCCGTCCGACTTTGCCATTGATGAACAGCGGGAACAAACAGATGACGAAGCCGAAATTGAAGCCGAAGTAAATAAAAGCGCTTTAATCAATTTAATTGAAGCTGCTCTTGTTGAAGGTACTCGCAAAGGTGTAAGCGATATTCACGTCCTACCCCGAGATGCCAAAACTACGTCTATTCTTTTTCGGATTGACGGAAATTTACAGCCATGGCACACACAGGAGAATACTTCCCCCGAAGCAGTGCTTGCCGTAGTAAAAGACCGGTCACGCGGAATGGATAGATTTGAGAGAGAAAAAGCGCAAGACGGTTTTATCCAACGGGAAATTGACGGACAGATTATTCGTTTTAGAGTTTCAATTTTGCCGATGGTCGGTACAGAACTAAAAAATAAATTTGAAAGTGTGGTTATAAGAATTCTTGACGATAGAAAAGTTGTAAAGGATTTAAAGCTGCTTGGACTTACCGGCTATGCCAATGATGCTTTTGAAAAAGCAATTCGCCAACCGCAGGGAATGGTTATTTTAACCGGACCAACGGGAAGCGGAAAATCAACCACTTTAGTTGCAGCTTTATATCAAGTTATAGACCCAACGGTTAATGTGCTAACGGTTGAAGACCCGGTTGAATATGTTATTGCGGGAGCGCGCCAACTAAAGATCGGCGTTAAAATGAACTTTGAGCAAGCCATCCGTTCCATTCTACGTCACGATCCCGATATTGTTCTTGTTGGGGAAATGCGTGATAAGGAAACTGCCGAAGTTGCCATCAAACTTGCAAACACAGGTCACTTAACTTTTTCAACATTACACACCAACGATGCGCCAAGCGCTGTTGCCCGTTTATATAAAATGGGAATCGAGCCATTCTTAATTGCTTATGCTATCAATATTATTGTGGCACAACGTTTGATTAGACGTCTTTGCGCCAATTGCAAACAAAAAGTAGTGAAGCCTGATGAAGTTTTATTAAAAACTCTTGGACTTAATTTTGACGAATGGAAAAATTATACTCTTTATGAAGCTAAAGGATGTGAAAAATGCTCGGGCTCCGGTTATAAAGGAAGAATCGCAATCCATGAAGCCCTCTATTTTACCACACCGTTAAAACAAATTATCCTGCGTTCGGGGGATTCGGTTGATGAAGAAAAAATTCGTGCGCAGGCAAAGAAAGACGGAACGCTTAATTTGCGCGAATGCGGTATTGAAAAAGTAAAACAGGGGCTCACTTCTTTTGAAGAAGTAATTGCCGGAACAATGGAAGAATAAGATATGATTGATGATGTAAAAAAGATTTTGTCAAAATTTCTTATCAACGTGCCTGCTATGCTCTTGGGGCAAGACCGCATAAGTTATTTTGTAGAAAAATTTTCTCAATTTACTAATGACGAGAGAATTTTGATGCAGAAGTTTATGGTTAAAGTTTTAACGTTAATGATTGAGCGCGAAGCTTCCGATATTGAAATAGGGGGAACGGGAAGCGATGGTTTCACCTGGATGAGAATTTATGGAAAGAAAGAAAGAGTTATTGACCTCCCAAAATTTACTTTAGATGAGTCCGCCCTCTTAATTTTAAGCATGCTTAATGAAAACCAGCGGCGCTACCTAATGGTTACTAAAAGTATAGATTTTAGCTATACGTTTGTGTATGAACGAAAAATGGAAAATGTAAGATTTAGAGCTACTTGTTATTTCGATTTAGATCATGTTACTCTAAATATGCGTGCCATTGCTTCGCGTGCCCGATCCTTTGAGTCTTACGAGTTTCATCCGGCTTTAACAAAAGTATTAAGTCACCAATATTTTAAGTATGGCTTAACACTTGTCACAGGAATAACCGGGTCGGGAAAATCTGCAACTCTTGATGCAATTATTGATTATCATAATAAACTCGATGCAACGCATATCATAATTATTTCTTCTCCGATTGAGTATGTTCATAAATCGGATAAATCAATCGTCAAGCATCGCGAAGTCGGAAAAGATGTTTTAAGCTTTAAAGAAGGGGTTACTCAAGCTTTGCGTCAGGATCCTGATATTATTGTTATCGGAGAGATGAGAGACCCTGATACTATTATGGCGGCGCTTGAAGTTGCCGATACAGGGCACAAAGTTTTTTCAACGCTGCATACTTCTTCGGCTGTTGAATCAATTGATAGAATTGTAGCAGAAGTTCATTCATCGGAACAAGAACGTGTACGTAACCGGTTAGCTGATGTGTTAACTTCTGTTATTTCGCAAAAACTTGTTACAACCGTTAATGGAAAACTGATTCTGGCAAAAGAAGTTTTAATTGTTAACGCCAATGTTCGCGCAGCAATTAAAAATAACAACACAAGTGAAATATATATGATGATCAATCAAGGTGGACCAGCCGGCATGAACACTTTGGAACAAGATTTAAAGCGGTTATATTTGATGAAGAAAATTAGTTTAGATTCGGCTATGGCATTCGCTAACAATAAAACCAGAATGCAACAAATTCTTTCGGCATAAACTATGAAACCACTTGTCTGTTTATATTGTGAAGGCTCCGATTCAAAGATTGCCGTTGTTACAAAAGAGAATAACCAAATAAAAATTCTCCGTGCAGCGTCAGTTGATGTAATGGGATCGACACAGACAGCCAGTGAAGCGAATGCTGAATCAGTTCAAATGATTGCTGAAGAGTCAGGTATTCAGATAGATTCCGGAGGCAGTGCAAATTTAAATATGCAGGGATTCTCTTCCGGCGGTGTATTTGAAAGTTTGGTTAATGCAGAGATGCGCGGAATTAAATTACATACTTGTGAATTTATTCCGGTGCTAACAGAACCTTCCCTTTTTTATCAGATTATTCCCAAGCGTAATACAGCTTCCCAGGTTAAAACAAATGTTTTAAAAGACACGATCATTCAGTCCGACCGCCCTTTTGACCGCAACAATGTTGGCTTAACCGATTTAGCGGACGGAAATTCCTTCGCTTCATTTTTAGCACAGGAAGTCCCATGCTTTAAAGTCATTAATAGTCTGGCGAAGTATAATGGTAAAAGAGTTTATAAAATCACTTCGGTTAAATCAGCAGAACTTTCCCTGGCTTATTACGTTGCTAAAAAGAAAAAATTCTTTCCGGATGATTATTCTTTAATTGTTTACATCGGTAAAGAATACAGTAAACTGATTTTTTTACAAGGCAGAAAATTAAAACACATTGGCGCCACTCTTGATTTAGGAACCTCCAATCTTCATACTTACGATGTTTACTTCTCCAAAATATTATTGGAAATGGAGAACGGCGGAATTCCGAATCTTGACAACATCGTGGTATGCGGTGAAGATGATTCTGAAAATTTGGTCCTTTCTTTCTACGGCACATTTCCCGAAGCGAACGTTAGCAAACTTGATTTTGATAATGTAGACGTTTCATCTCTAAGTGAAGACTCACGAATAAAAATATCTTCATTCAGCGTTCCCTTTGCCGCAGCAATTGAATATTTAGATGAACTTGCTAAAGAAACCACGGGCATAAACCTTCTGCCAAGATATATACAAGAAGAGCAAAAAGTTTTTCAATTTGGATGGCATGGCTACCTTGTTGTCCCACTCCTCTTTCTGGTGGCTTTTTATTTCACCCTCAACATTTTAAATAAACAAATTGAAATAAATAAATTAAAAAGTGAAATTCAATTTCAAACCGAATTAAAGCGGCAAAATCTTTCCACGTTAATGGAAACAGACAATTTTAATTTGCGGATCAATAATTTTGATCAAACACAAGCTATTCTTGACTCAGCTGCAAAGGGAACAGGGATTTGGAACAAACTTCTTTTCAATCTTTCTGATTTTGTCGGAAAGAAAAAATCTTTTTGGATCAGGAACTTAGTGCTTCCGGATAGCGCCGTTGTTACTATTGATGGGCATGCGATCAATCGAAAAGTGCTTACGGAATTTGCTACGGGATTGCAATCTTCAACCCTGCAAAATATTACGTACGATCCCATCCGGGATAAAGACGCGTTCCGCTTTACGCTAACAATAAGAAAAGAAGAACTGTTGAAAGCCCTGCATGAATAGAAAATTAAAAAATACTTTTGCTCTTTTAGGCGTACTTATTTTACTCGGAGTATTGGGGTTCAGCTATATTTATATATTCCAAAATCCGTCGCTAAAAGACAAAACCGCAGAATTGGGTTCTTTGAAAGCGTTAAGCTATGACCCGAACGTGCTTAATAAACTGTTAAAAGAAAAAATGTTGAAAGCAGCTAAATTAGATTCTATTCTTTCCGCCAGAAAATTTAATATTCCGAAAAATCTTTCGTCATTAAAATTTTACGATTTTCTTAATCAACTTAACTCACGACTTTCGGAAAAAGCAAAATTTAATATTGAATTTCTTACACAAAAAACCGATAAAGAATTTTTTTATTTTGATTACCGTGTGAGTGGATATGGAAGCTACAATGACCTTTTTCAATTGATCTACGGAATAGAAGAAAGTAAAGAACTTAAAAAAATTACTAAATTGAATTTAAGCAACTATGTTCTTGCTCCTGATAACGAAGAGCCGGAATTTTTAATTAATTTTACAATGAATGTTTCTATCTATTTTTCGTCTAATGATAGATACGCCACTGAGACATACTCGGAAAACAAATTGAACGCCCCTAAATTGTATGATATTTTTTATCCCCTGATCCGGACAGAAATTCCTCCGAACACACAGAGCTTGCTTGATGTTCAAGGCGCTCAATTACTGGCTTTAGTGCCTGACGGTGCTTTTCTTGCCGGTGCCCGTGGAAATTCGTTCTTACTTATTGAAGGCGATGAAGTTTATCTTGGTTACTTAACTACCATTGATTATAAATGGAAAAAAGTTACTTTCGTACTCAATAAAGGGGGAGTTGTTGAAACGGTTGTCTTATATTTAGATAAGTCTTTAAGAAAATGAAACCAGAGATTTCTATGAAAACATTAATTATTATTTTTGTCCTTGTGCTAAGTCAAATCGGCTTTGCTCAAGATCCGTCAGCGCAAGATTTTAAAGGATATACTTCGCCCGAAGAGCTTGTTACGCTTTCGGCAAACCTTCCTTTCTCAAGCGCTCTTGAATTACTCAGCAAAGTAAGCGAATTAAAATCTGGAAGAAAAATAGTTTCTACTGTTCAGAGGACAGACCCTATCGGTGTTGAAATTCCTAATATGCAGTATGAAAAAGCGTTGCTCATCATTGTGCAATATGCCAATTTGCTCCTCGAAAAGAAGGAAGACGTTTTCATTGTAAAAAGGAAACCTGATCCGCTGGCAAAAGGTGAAGATGAAGCTTTTGTGGATGCCAATACAAGAGAGGTTAAAATTTCCGCAGTCTTTTTTGAAATGGATACCGACGCGTTAAGAGAACGGGGCATCAACTGGCAGTTTCTGCTTAGCAAAAAAGGAATGAATATTGGGACAGGTGTTACTACTACCGGACCGGCAAACACAACAAGTACAACTTCTACAACCGGAACAACAAGCGATGCTGTAATTTCGAACGTCTCTTCATTTTCTGCCGGTAGTTTTTTCGGTGAAGCGGTATCACTTTTCAGATTCATTGAAAGTCAAAAACTTGGCGAAGTAATTGCAAGTCCATCAATCACGGTTCGAGATAAAATAGAGGGTAAAATTCAGGTCGGTTCTGATTTTTCAATTAAACAAAAAGATTTTGCCGGAAATGTGATCGATGTTTTTTTTCAAACCGGTTCTATCATTACGGTAACGCCAAAAATTTACAATGATCAGGGGATTGATTATACTCTCCTAAAGTTGGAAGTTGAACGGAGTACCGGATTTCCCTCCGCCATTTCTACCGAGATTCAAAAAACAAAAGCAACCACACAAGTGTTGATGCTTAACGGCGAAGAAACGGTAATCGGTGGATTATTTTCAAATGAACAAAAAACCGAACGAATCGGGATTCCTTTTTTAAAGGATCTTCCGTGGTGGGTTTTAGGTCTTCGGTACGTAACCGGAAGTGATAAAATTACAGTAACAAAAAAAGAATTGGTAATCGTCGTTAAGATTGATTTAGTCCCCACTTTAAAAGAGCGCCTCGCATTTCCGAATGGAGAAAATGTGATCAAACAAGAATTAGATAGTTACCGGAATAAAGTGAAATATTACAATTTCGATTTAGAAAATAAAGAAAAGTAGGAGTGTCATGGAATCGATTTTAATTGTTGATGATGACCTTAATCTTTGTAAGGTTTTAGCGGAGGAATTATCTGAAATCGGATATACTACTCAGTATGTTACTTCGGCAGATGCAGCGTTAGATCACATACAGCGAGAGTCTATTGAGTTAATGCTTCTTGATTTAAAAATGCCTGAGAAAGATGGGTTCGATGTCTTACGTGAACTTAAAACGAGAAACGTTCGCTTTAAAGTTATAGTGTTAACCGCTTACGCCGATGTAGTGAGTGCAATGGAAGCCGCCCGTATGGGAGCAACAGACTTTATTTCGAAGCCGTATGATTTTGACGAACTGCTAATCACGATCCGGAAAGTTTTGCAAAAAGACGCGTGATTGAATGAAGATTAATTACCGTATCATATTAATAAATGTTGTTATTGTTGCGGTAATTCTTGGCGCTTCCGGTTCCGCATTCTATACCATAATGTACAATGTGCTTACCGCTCAACAATCTAAACACTTGCTTACCTCTACAAACGATTTTGCGTTTTTGTTACACGGTGTTTCAAAAGAAGTTGATGATGCGTTTCCCCTTTTTCTAAATAAGTACGAACAAAAATCTTTTTCGAGTGAAGCAATTTCTGTTTATAAAAATCTTGATTTCGTCATCAAACTGAATCCTGACTCTTCTTTTAATAAAGATGCACTCGCCTTCAATAATGAAGTTATTTTCCCTAAAAGGAATGCAAAGATTTCCACTTTTTTAGTGTCCAATCCCTTGGTTTTTTATAATGTCTATGCGACTTCAAAGGGGGATATATATTTTTATGGTAGAAATATTTCAAAAAATTTCTTAAATGAACTTTCTGGAAAGATACGCGCTGAAATAGCAATTTATTATAACAACAATATTGCCGAGTATTCCAACGAAACCTTAAATCAGAAATATTTCTTCAATATTACCGAAGCGCATAACAACCTCTCCCTTAAAAATAACTATGATATTTTTTCGCAGGAAACCGAATCCTCATATTTTCTTGCTGCCGTTTATAAAATGAAAGACCCTTTTTTAGTAAGGGAAAATATTGGCGCTATAATTTTTACAACAGTTAATGAAACACAAAACCTGAAGACCAATCTGAAAAATATTTTGCTGATATTAGGATTTGCAGGGTTATCTCTTTCGGTAGTATTAACCCTTTTATTAACAACCAGTATAAGAAGACAAATACACTTACTAACCGAAGCAACAGAAATTACAAAAACCGGAAATTTTTCCACCCGTATGTTGGTTGAAACCAATGACGAACTCGGCGCTCTTGCCATCGCTTTTAATAAAATGCTTGATGAACTTGAGCGGAAAGAAAAAGCCCAGACAGAATATTCCGATTTTATAACGATGATCAATCAGAACCCTTCGTTAAAAGATATTTCAGATTCTTCATTGAAAAAAATAATTCGTATCACCCAATTCAACATCGGAGCGATTTATTCCGTTATTGATGAACATATTGTGCAGGTTGGTTCCTATGGTGTTGATGAAGAGCATCTTGCCTTAAAAGAAAAAACGGAATTATTCAAACCACTGCTTGAAAAATTAGAAACGGTTGAAATAATATTTAAAGAAGATCCGCCGGTTATATCATCCGGATTAATGCAGATCAATTTGAAATACCTTCTTTTACTTCCGATTGTATATAATAAAAAAACTATCGGAATCATTGAACTCGGTTCTGTAAATCAGCCAACTCAGGAAGCAAAAGAATATCTTGAACGAATTAAAGAACAGCTTGCGATCGGATTAACAAATGCTATTGCTTTTGTGCAGATGGAAAATTTGGTTGCAGAATTGAAACAGTTGAATGATAATTACCAGAAGCAGAATGAACAAATTAAATCGCAGAATGAACGATTAGTAGAATTGCACGCAGCTCTATCGCAAAAGGCAAAAGAGCTAGAAATTCAGAAACAAAAAGCTGAAGAGCTAACACAGCTAAAATCTCAATTCCTTGCAACCATGTCGCACGAACTTCGCACCCCGATGAATGCAATTCTCGGATTAACCGAATTAGTATTAGAAGATAAATCCGTTTCCTCTAAGAACAATGAGCGGCTTTCGGTTGTGCTGCGCAGCGGCAAGAGGTTGTTAAATTTGATTAATGATATTCTCGATCTTTCCAAAATTGAATCGGGAAAGATGGAAATAAAATTTGAGAATTTTATTCTGGATGATCTGCTTGACGAACTAAATGCTTCTTTTTCTAACCTTGCAAGGGAAAAAGATATAGAGCTTCGGATTGTTAATGAAGCGAACGAGAAGCTTTATCTTACTACAGACCGAACAAAACTTTTACAGATATTAATTAATCTTGTTGGCAACGCAATAAAATTCACCGCAGAAGGTTTTGTGGAAATTCGTGTTATGTTGATGCAAAACAGTTTATTAAAAATTGAAGTTGAAGATAACGGCATCGGCATTTCTTCCGAACAACAGAAGTTTATTTTTGAAGAATTCCGTCAAGCTGACGCTTCAACCACAAGAAAATTCGGCGGTACGGGGCTTGGACTTTCCATCTGCAAAAAATTTGCTGAAATGCTCAACGGAAATATTACCGTAAGAAGTCAGTTGAGCAAAGGATCTATCTTTACGGTTGTGCTGCCTGTTGAGGTTGTTCATTTAAATCAGAATAGACAGTTGGGTGAAAATATTGTTAAAACATTTGCAGATGCTGAGCATAACCCGGTACTTATCATTGAGCATCAGCAGAATATTCGTCATACGATTGCAAATTATGTTAACAGTAAAGGGTATGATACTATTTTTGCAGAAAACCCAAATCAATGTTTGGCACTTACACAAAGAATGCTTCCCTTCGCTCTTCTTCTTGATACTTCTTTCCCGGCTTTAAACTTCTGGAAAATAATCTACTCTTTACAAACCGACGTTACTACAAAGAACATTCCTGTTATTTTTTATTCAACAAATGACGAGAAAAAAACCGGTTTTGCCCTTTCGCCTATTGAAATTCTCGTTAAGCCGTTAACCCAGGCATCAATCGCAAAAGCACTAAAACATGCAAGCGAGTTAATTCATAAAGATGAACCAACTTTTGCACTGCTTGATGATGTAATGAGTGAAAATCTTTTCTCTTCTCTAAATTTGAAAATCCATTGGTACGATCAATTGGAAAAATTTAGTTTTGAAGAAGATGTAATCTTCGTAAATCCTTTTTATAAAGGAGGAGATGCTCTTAAAAAATGTTCGGAGATGTTTCATTCATCGGAAGGATTTCAAAAATTACTTTTCTTGCTTTTGCCTGAAAATATTTCAGAAGAAGAAATTAAATCCGGACAGAAAACCCTAGCATGGTTAGCCGGCACCTCAAAAGGGAATGCTTATGAAATTCTCAAGATAATCCGTAATGCTTTTTATTTTCTCGAACGTGGAAAACAAAAGAGTGGTCTCCCGTCTGAGGAAGTAAAAATTGATACAAGGGAGATTGCTGAAGATAATAAAGAGAGAAAGTACGGTGCAAATTATGCTGGCGAAGTTTTAATTGTTGATGACGACCCGGACAGCCTTTTTACGATCAATGAAATTGTGCAGAAATGCAACTGCACTACTATCCTGGCAAAAAACGGTAAAGAGTGTTTGGAGATTCTCGAAAAACAAAAACCTGATGTTATCCTTTTAGACATTATGATGCCCGTTATGGATGGGTTCCAAACCTTAAAAGCGATCAGAGAAAAATCCGAACTTAAAGATATTCCTGTTATTGCTGTTACAGCAAAAGCTATGATCGAGGACAGGGAAATAATTTTAAAAAAAGGGTTTGATAGTTATATCACAAAGCCTATAAATTCAGGCGTTTTGGCTTTTCGCTTAACAAAGGCTATAACAGAAAAAAAAGCAGCACAACATGAAAAAGATCTTAGTCATAGATGATCAGCCGGAAAATATTTTTTATTTACAAGACAGGCTCCAAAAAGAAGGATTTACGGTTATTTCTGCTAATGACGGGAGAAGCGGCATTGAAGCTGCTATATCTCAATTACCGGATTTGATCCTTCTTGATATTATGATGCCCCATATGAGCGGACTTGAAGTTTGCCGTTTCTTAGTACAAGATTCCCGCACCTCCCGAATTCCGATTATTCTGGTTACCGCAAAAACCTCCGCTGAAGATATGCGCGAGGGATTACAAGCCGGCGCAGTGGACTATATCAAAAAGCCGATAAACAAAATTGAATTGCTTGCACGTGTTAATTCAGCTTTAAAGGTAAAGGAATCTCAGGATCTGTTTCTTGAAGTTGAAAAGATGAAAACTTTTACCGCAACAGTTGTTACTGCAAATCATAAAATAAAACAACCTTTAACGCTTATCAAACTTTCCCTTACCGCCATTAAACGGGAATTGCACAAAGATGAGGTAAATAAAGAAGCAATCGGCAACAAGATGAAATATATAGAAATTGCCGTTGGTGAAATCAATGATATTTTAGAACTGTTAAATCAAGTTGAAAAACCAATTTTTGCAGATTATGTAGGTGATATTAAAATGATCGATATCGGGGGCACAGAAAAACCGTTACAATAATTTTTTTACGGTTGCAAGCATCGTGTCAAAATCATAAGGTTTGTTTACTATTGCATCAATCATAAGATCATCGAACCCTTTCTTATCTGCAAAGCCCCTGCTTCCCGACGATAAAATTATTGGGATTGTTAAACCCAGCTTTCTGATCTGCGCAATACATTCCAACCCGTTCATTTCAGGCATATTATAATCAATAATTGCTAAATCAGCTTTTATTTCTCCTAAAACTTGAATCAGATCTTTACCGTTCGGCATTTTAATTACATAAAAATCGTTCGACTCCAAAAGTTCGGATAAGAGATCCTGAAGCATTTCTTCGTCATCGGCAAGTACAATAATTTTTTCCGAAATTTTCTTATCAACTGTAGAAAAGACTTCGTAAGCTGGTAAATAAATTTCGAAACAGGTCCCTTCGTTTAGCTTACTCGAAACTTGAATTACTCCCCCGTGGGCTTTAATTATTCCGTAAGAAATATAAAGACCTAAACCGGAACTGCTTTCTTTTTCTTTTGTAGTAAAATAGGGATCAAAAATTTTAGAAAGATTTTCTTCGCTTATCCCGCAGCCGCTATCCTTTACAGAAAAACAAACAAAATTTCCAACCGGCAGAAAAGGAAACCGATGAGTATTATTTTTAAGAACGGAAACATTTTTAGTAGAGAGAGAGATTGAACCTTGTTTTCCAACTGCATCGCGTGCATTAATACAAAGATTAAGAAGCACCTGGTAAATTTGTGTGCTGTTCCCTTTTAACTCATAAACATCGTCACTCAGTTGAACCGGAAAATTTATTGAAGCCGGGAATGTTTGTTTAACAACTCCGGCAATTTCATTTACTAATTGATTCGGAGAAAGAATTTCCTTCTGTTTCGGTTTCGGTTTTCCGTAGGCAAGAAGTCCGGACGTTAGATCTTTAGCGCGCACAGAGCAGCTTTCGATATTTTCAACTAATCGAAGAGCGTCATGGTTTAAGGAAACCTTTTTCTTTAAAAGATTTACACTTCCAAAAATACTGGAAAGAAGGTTGCTAAAATCGTGTGCAATTCCGCTTGTTAATTTGCCGAGTGTTTCAAATTTTTGTTTTTGAATAAGTTGTGTTTCTATAGCCTTATTCAATTCAAGCGATTGAATAATTTTGGCTGAACTGATGAATAATTCGGTAGAATGAACGGCATATTCTTTTTCATCATCGGAAAACGGCATGCTGTTTCTTCCGATAAGTAAGGCAAATTTTTCACCGGTTTGAATTTGAAAAGGAAGATAAAAAACATGCTCAGCTTGAAGAATTTCACATAAACTTCTCACATTTTCCGTACTGCTTTCTTGCTCTTGGGGGAATTCATTCTTAGAAAGTAATTGCTGCAGTTCGCTTTCTGAAAAAGTAGTAACTGACTGAGAAAAAATAATTTGAAGATGGTCATCTTTTAACGAAATGAACATTTCAACGGCAGTCTGAAGTTGAAAATGAATTTTTTCCCCAATCAATTTTGCGGAAGTTGTTTGGTCAGGCTGGTTTGCTAAACCGGATAAGAATTCAGAATAAAATTTTTCGTTTTTCACAGAATTGCCGCCATTGAGTTTATAGTTCTTTTTCCAGATGATATTTCTTAATTTTAGAATAAAGTGTCTTTTGACTAATTCCTAATTGATCTGCGGTTCTTGTTCTTTCCCACCCGTTCAGATCAAGAACTTTTAAAATATGTGTTCGTTCAAGATCATCAATCGATAATTCTTCCGTATTGTTTTCATTATGGTTTCCTTTAACCAATGCCGGTTTCTTTTTCTTTGTTGAAAGAAACAGAATTTCCGGATGGATGATGTTATCATCTGAAAAAATAATAGCCCGTTCGATGATATGTTCTAATTCTCTAATATTTCCCGGAAAATCATATTGCATTAATGCTTCGATTGCCTTTTCATCAAATTTACGCGGTGAACGGATTGGAGATTTTGATTCGAGAAAGAAATTTGCAAGCGTTAGAATGTCTTCTTTTCTTTCGCGTAATGGCGGCACAACAAGAGTGATAACATTTAAACGGAAGAGTAAATCTCTTCGGAACATTTTTTTTTCGGTTTCCTCTAAAAGATTTTTATTTGTAGCTCCAATAACACGTACATCGGAGGAAAGTGAGTTCACACCCCCAACGCGCCTGTACTCACCATTTTCTAAAAAACGCAGCATTTTGGGTTGAATATTTAAACTCATTTCTCCTATTTCATCAAGAAATAAAGTGCCGCCGTTTGCAATTTCCACAAGCCCCGGTTTTGAAGTTTTTGCATCGGTAAATGCTCCTTTTTCGTAACCGAAAAGTTCGCTTTCAATAAGTTGGTCCGGGAGTGATGCGCAATTAATTACAACAAACGGTTTTGTTCTTCTTGTAGAGTGCTGATGAATAAAATCGGCGAGCAATTCTTTTCCAGTGCCGGTTTCCCCTTCAATTAAAATATTTGATTCCGACTTAGCAGCTTTTTCCGCAAGCTGGATCAGTTGATTTAGCACCGGGCTATTGCCGATAATTCTACTTGCACGATGCTGTTTGGCTTGTTTGGTTAACGCTTCATTTTGAAAGAGAAGATCGCGGTGCTCTATTGCTCGTTTTAGAGTCAGCAGCAGTTCATCAAAGTTGTAGGGTTTGGTTATAAAATCGTATGCGCCAAGTTTGATGCAGTCAATGGCTTTTCGTATTTCGGTGTCGGCGGTAAGGATAATTACTTGTATAGACGGATAATATTCTTTAACAAATTTTAGAACATCTTCACCCTGCATGATCGGCATTTTTAGATCAAGCAGAAGAAGATCATAATTTTTTTTCTTCATGTTTTCGATGGCGTATTTACCATCATAAACCATATCGATGGAAAAATCTTTCTCCACTAACTGTTCTTTTAAAAGATAACAGATAGTTTCGTCATCATCGCACACAAGAATTTTTGGGTTCGGATTCATTTTTTTAATTATTACTCTCTACAAAAATAACAAATCCTATAGAACTCAAAGCACTTTTTAGCAGATTACTGCCTGTAGAAACCAATTCAGGCAATAGAAGCAATAATTCAGGCATAAGGCAGGAAAAAACATGCGAAAAACTATCGAAACAGAGGTGAATTAAGTGGCATAATATTGGTTGAATTACTTTCGGAAATAATTATTCGTTTATTAACTAAAAAAGGAACTAAAATGAAAAGACTTTTATTCTTACTGGTGGGTGTGATGTTTTTTGCGGCATCAACTAGTGACGCACAAATTAATTCACCGAAAAATTTACATGCAGTCGTCGTCTCTTCGATGATGAACTCATTATCAGTTGTACTTACCTGGGACAATCTTGATGCAACACAACATTCAGATTTTAACTTTGTTATTTATAAGAAGAAAGGAGCAATTGCTGATTCCGGAAAATTTGAAAAAATATGGATGACTCATGAAAACAAATTTTTGGATCTTAGAGTTGAATTCGGGAAGAAATACTCCTACTTCGTTACAGCCTTTTCCAATAATCAAGAAAGCATTCCATCCGAAACCGTTGAAGTAGAAGTCAATCAGGCAAATGATATCGTTGCCAAAGCAAGCGGAACTGTTTTTGACGAAGCTTCTTTAACACCGCTTGGCAGAGCGAAGGTTCAATTTTGGCATACTTCATTTATGAATGGACTTCCTTCGTTTGCGGTAACCGACCCATCGGGTTCTTTCAATTTGAAATTAAAACCAGGTGAATATTTCATTTTTGCAGGAGCGGAAGGATATTCCCCGGAATTTTATGACAACGCCCAATTTATGCAGCAGGCAACTAAGGTAACTTTTAAGAGCGGAGATTCCATATCCGTTAATTTTGGATTAAAAAAACTTGTTTTACCAAACATTTTCACACTCTCCGGCTCGGTTAAAGACGCAGCTGGAAATGCTCAAAAAGCTTTGATTACTGCCGTAACAACTAATCGCAAAGCGAATCATATGCCTGAACCGGGAGGACATAGCTTTTCAGTAAGAACCGATGAGTTAGGAAATTTTAAAATTTTCGCAAGAGAAAATGATACCTTAGTTTTATTTATTAATCCGGCAGAACATTCGTTATTGAAACAATATTACAACAACAAGACAACTTTTGATGCTGCAGAGAGAATAGTAGTTTCGCAAAATATTACCGGTGTTGATATTACTCTAGTTTCAAAAGCAGTTTATGCTAACGGTGTTACCGGCGTTGTAATTGATTCTGCTACTTCTACCCCACTAAAGGCAATCGTATATGCCTACAAAAAGAAATCACCTACTCATCAAGGTTCAAGAAATTTTGTTCTTTCTGACAGCCTGACCGGAAGTTATGCAATTTCAAATTTAGAACCGGGTACCTATTATTTGTTAGCCGCAGCAAGAGGTTACAGTCCATCGTTCTTTAAATATGACGGGACGTCAACTCGTAATTGGAAAAATGCTGATTCGATTGTTATAACCGAAAATACGGTTGTGGATAATATAAACTTTGCTTTACGCAAGTTCAATGCTGCCGGAAACGCGATTGTATATGGAACTATAGTAGATGGTAACGGAAAAAATGTTGAAGGCGCAGTTGCCTCGTTAGTTGATGAAAACGGTGAAGTTGTGAATTCGACAGTTTCTGATTTAGACGGGTCGTTTATTCTTGAAGGACTTTTGTCAGGCAGTTATCAGTTGGTTTCGTCAACAGTTGATTATAGTGATGCAGGGATAAATAATGTGACATTAGAATCCGCGAACAATTATCTTAATATTGATGTTGTTCTGTCTGCAGACGCTTTAACATCAATCAAGTCCGAAACAAACATTGTAACAAATTATGCGTTAAGTCAGAATTACCCGAATCCGTTTAACCCGACTACCGTAATCAATTATCAACTTCCCTCAAGCGGATTTGTAACGGTAAAAGTGTTCAATGTGATTGGTAAAGAAGTTGCAACATTGGTAAATGAATTTCAACAAAGCGGCAACTACTCAAAAGAATTTTCTGCAGGCGAATTAAATTCCGGTGTCTATTTCTATACGATTAAAGCCGGAAATTTTACAGCAACTAAAAAAATGATTTTTCTAAAATAAAAATGTATCGCTCCCGTAATAGGGAGCGAATTTAAATATTTGTAAACAAAAAAAGGAAAACAATAATGAAAAACTCAAAAAAAATCTTACTGAAACTTTCTTCAGTAATTCTTGTTCTGTTCTTCGCAGTCTTTATAGGCTGTAAAAATTCCCCTACTGACTCGGTAGTGAATACTGACCCGACAACCGACAAAGCGGCATTAGAAAAAATAACCCTTGAAGACTCCGCTCTCTCTTCGTTTGAATTAAATTACAACGAAGAAGGAATGATGGATCTGATGGATCCTCTCGGTCTAGGAAAAACCACTTCGGAAATATTTCCGGTAAAAGTGGGCAGAAAAATTACTTCGGTAACAAGAACCTTTACGATTAATCAGATTACTGATACAACCGCCGAAGGAAATCTGGTTATCGTATTTACTGGCAATTTGCTTATCGGTATAACAAGAGACCCCTCAACAAAAGTGATCGATACCGTTATCACCAAACCATTTGTTACAACCGTTGAACGAAATGTTAAATTTGTTAAAGTGGCAAATACAGTTAACCCGCAAATGAATTGGAGAATTGCTTCTTCTTCCGTAACAAAAGGCGGAACCAACAGCCCGAATATTTATATTAAAAGCATTAAAGCTTATCTTCCTTCAGGCGATTCAATCACCATAACCGATCCGTTAAACTATTATTTCTCACATGGATTGGGAAGAATGAAAGAAATGCCGTCGTTTGCGATGAATCAGGAAGTTACTCTTGTAGTTGAGATTCATAGCGCTTATGCTGCCGAAGATTTTGTAACGCTAACTTTTGGCGGAGGTCAAGGTCCGATGCACCAGCGCGTAAAAGGGAAATTCACGTTAGTTTCAGATGACGAACAAGGGAATAAAGTTTATTCGCTGAAGTTTCATACTCGCCCTGTAAGGGGACATTCTCACACCGTTATTGATGCATTACCGGCTCAAGTTATTAAAGACGATGTAGCCCCGGTTGAATCAAGCGCTTGGGGATTTCCGTACTTAGTTAAATAGTTCTTTCAAGTAATGTTGTGGATGAGAGTTACTGCAGGTTTTACCTCTGCCTGCAGTAGCTTTTTTATGGTGTTCTTATAATGATTGTAAAAATTCGACTTTTGTACTAAGAATTATTCTCTTATTTTTCAGATGCAAAACGTGAAGCAAATAAATTATTCAATGAAAAAATATTTTCGACATAGTATTCTTCTTCTTTTAACGGCTTACTTTTTCGGATGCGGAAAACCGGGTCCAACGGAGTTGGTGAACGACATTCCTAATGATGAAGCGCCGCTGCAGATTGAAGTGCTCGCAAAAAACCCTGACGATGCTCTCTATAAAGGTGCATATGATTCAACGGGATTGCTCAACCAAATGCCGCAGGCAGAAACATTTCTGTTTATAAGCAAGAACGTAGTATCGGAAAAATTTCTTTCCATTGAATATAACGTTGCTCAAGTCCTCTTTTTTGATAGAGACAAACCGTTTCATTTACCTGATGGAAAAGACTTTGGCTTTCTTATGAAAAGAGTCATCCCTCCAAAAATAAATTCTGTTCGAACTAAAGAAGTTAATCATAGCATTCAACATGGAAGAGGTCCATCCGTAAAAGATACCGTCCTCGGTCCAAAGTATATGCTCAGCAGAACAGGCAACTTCGGTGATTCACTCTTTTTAACCTATAACACGCAGGTGAAATTTGAATTTCGAAAAGAGATGATGAGCCCGCCAATTGAATTTACTGTAAAAATGCCTGAACAAATAATTGGAAAAGTGACCGTTACTCAAAACAGCAATGGTGAAAAAATTTTATTGCTTGAATGGAATAAAGGGACGAATGATTCGGTTGAAATTATTATCGGCGGAAAAATAAAGAATGAAAAAACTGCAACAGCATTTTTTAAACTTCATGTAAACGATAACGGGCAAGTGAAAATTTCTCCTAAGTTAATGAAGGCTATTCCTAAAGATCGGTTTGACCGGTTAGTCTTTTCATTTGTCAGGAAGGCGATTACCCGTCGTGTTGAGCAATCACTCGAATTTTTTACAGTTATTCAAAACACTCACAGCATTATTATAGATTATCCTTGAGAAAAACGGCTAGCTACTTTATACTTTTTTTTTATATTTTTTTAGGAGAAGGATTCACACAAGAATCTTTTTCTTTAAATGGATTTAAAAGCCACATGAATAAAGATTTTATCTTTTCGACGGAATCTAACCCGACTAATTTTTCTTCGGTGAAAGATTTGGCAATTGGAGTTTTGTTCGGTGCGGAGTTTGCTCCACAAATTGCTTCAAATTTGTATGCGCTTGGCATTGCTAAAACTATCGGAAGGTCAAATTTTTTTTTGCGGTACTCGCCGGGATTCTTTAAGGAATTTTCTCTCCAAAAAAATCAATCTATTGTCGGCAACGATTCTTCCGATATTTCTCTCAAAACTGATTTGAAATACCAAGAATATTTTTCCGCCGGATATTCATATAAGATTAGTGAAAAACTGAGCGGCGGATTTACTTTGAATTATTTTAATGAAGAATTTAGTCAGGATGCAATCGGCGCTGTTTTTTCCGACTCCTCTCTTACTCTGATTAGGGAAAACGAAACCGAAACAATGAAATTGTGGAAAGTTCAAGTTGGTACAGACTATCTTTTTACCCCTTCACTTCGTTTATCAATTTCTGCTTCAAATTTTTTAAATATGAAAAACGGTTCATTGAGCGAGACAAATAAAGCATTCGAATTAAGGACGCCTAAAAATTTACGCATTGCCATTTATAGTGAACCATACCCCCAAGTTGAAATGAACTTCCTATATGAAACTAAAAAAGCGGTTCAGGTCTGTGTAGGGAAAACTTTTTCTTTTGATAAAAGTTCTTTCTCTTTAGACGCCAATTATTTTTCCGATTTTTCACTAACAGGCATACAACCCTCGGCAACATTCCGCTATGGAAATATTTGCGCTTCACTTTCTGGAGTACTTTATTTTTCGAAGATTCAAAGAACCGCTTCGCTGACTGATTTAACTTCAAGCGGAATTTCTAATCTTGTAAACAATAAATACAGCAGCAATAAAGCAATGATAAACCTCTCATATCTTATAAATACATCGCAGGAAAAATTAGTACAATTTGTTGATGTAGTGGTTCCGACTTCTCTTTTCCCGACATTTACCGAACGTTTTGTTGATGAACCTTTTGCCGTTGCCCGCGTCGTAAATTTATCCGATAAACCGGTTTCCGTTAAACCAAGCAGCAAGATTGACAAAATAAATTCTGAGTTGATCTATTCACCGAATGTTGTAGTGCAGCCGAAAGACACGGCATCCATTCCATTTTATACTATTGTTTCGGAACAATATTTTTCATCGAGACATGAAATATCTTTTGCCAACTTTTATGTTACTTCAGAAAACCGTGAAGCTGATGATGAAGTGCAAAAACCGTTGCTCATTAATTCGTCAAATGCATGGGACGGTGAGGTAAGTAACCTGCGGTATTTTGTTAAAAAGGATTTTGACTTTTCCGCTGCTACCGCGAAAGGATTGCTTGCAAAACATAAAATTGAATTTGATACCGTTACCGCATCACTTCTAAATTTTCTCCAGGCTAAAATTCTTTTTGCGGAAATTATTACCGGGATGCTTTATATCGCTGATCCTCTTGCTTCAAACGATCGTGTGCAGTTCCCGCACGAAACTATTGATGTTAAAGGAGGAGATTGCGATGATCTTTCCGTTTGTCTCGCTTCTTTTTATGAAAGCATCGGGATTGAAACCGCCTTTGTGGATTATAAAACCAACGAACAAAGCCGTCATGTCCACCTTCTTTTTAATACAAATCTTTCACCTGCTGAAGCAGGTTTAATTACGCAGAATGATAAGAAATATTATATCAGAAAAAATTCACTTGGAGAAGAAAAAATCTGGATTCCGCTTGAAACTACGGAGCGTTCCAACTTTGCAAATGCATGGGAAAAAGGAGTTGAAAAATTTTCAAACGAAGCCCTTGATCAATTAGGTCTGGCGAAAGGGACTGTTCAGATCATAGAAATTTATTAAACTTGAATAACGAATTAGAGATATTTATGAATAAGATAATGATATTGACCGTAGTTTTAGCTTTCTCGCTTTTTGCACAGTCGTACAAAGTCGAAAAAGTTCAAGGGAATGTAAAAGCATTGATCGGCAACAGTGAACAATGGGTTGATGTAAAGGAAGGGACGATGGTTTCTTCATCAACAGTTCTCCTGACCAATAAAAATGCACTGATCATGCTTTCAGGCAGAGGAATAAAATTTACGTTAAAGCCTTCCGCAGCTTTATCAGTTAACAGTTTGAAGCGAATGACGATTGATGAACTGCTGCTTGCCCTTGCGATGGAAGAAATTCTTTCAACTCCAGCGAAGAGAAGTAGCGACAAAACCATGAACACGGCAATTTACGGAACCGACGAGAGCGGAAACAAAACAGCGGTGTTGCCGGCAAATACTCTAGGTGATTTGAAATTAAACGGCGCCAGACAACTTGCGGATAACGGTTATAAAGAGACCGCCATTCTTGCGGCAAAAGAAACATATAGGAAATATCCGACTACACAAAAGAATGCTGTAACCCGTCTGTTTTTTGCAGAACAAATGATGAATCTTTCTCTCTATGGAGAAGCTTTTACCGAATACACAGAAATTCAAAATTTACAATTGAATGATACACAAACAAAAGAAGTACAAACTAAAATTGAACTTTTGAAGAAAAAACTATCGGGGATGTAATTGAGAAATTAAAAGAGAGGTTACAAAAAAGTTATACTCTCTTCTTATTTTCTACACAAATAGTATCACTTCAACAAAATCATTTTGCGGCTTTGGACAAAACTGCCTGCACGCAATGTGTAAAAATATACGCCAGAGGCGTATCCGCCTTTGGAGGATATTCCGCTTGCAAGATTGTTTCCATTAAAATCAGTTTTGTAATTTCCAGCCGGTTTTTCTTCATTCACTAATGTGGCAACTTCATTTCCAAGAATATCGTAAACTTTCAAAGTTACAAAACTGCGGACGGCTAACTGCCAACTGATGACCGTACTCGGATTGAACGGATTCGGATAATTTTGGTTTAACTGAAAATATAAAGGACTTGAAACATCGTCTTCAACTTCCACAACATCAGCACCAAACCACCGCATTGCTTGCACCAGTGGAGAGACTCTATCAAATCCATACCAGAAATAATTTGATGGCGGACTATCTAACGATAACGGATCGAACGCAAGAAACGCAATTTTATTTCCGGCAGGTAATGTTCTATGTGCGCCGATACTATAGTCGTTTCCATTAATCCCTTTAGCCGTTAAATCGACTATTGTCACCGGTGCGGGGTCAAAACCATCTAACCAATTTGAATAAGATGTCCCCAACACGAATGTGGGATCAATTTTCAAAGAATCTTCATTTAATGTAACAACTTTTAAGTAAAGAGAGTCGGCGAGTTCGGTTCCCGCAATTGCAGTTACTAAAGAAGCTTTTTTCTCATCACCACTCGATGAATAATTGATGTCATTATAACATTTTGAAATACCAAGAATATCAAATTGAAAATCACCGGCATAAAAATTTGGGTAAAACCAACTGGTAATTGTTCCAAAATATTCGTCTCCCGCTAAAAAATAGTTATGTTTTGGCGAAGCAGCTAACCAATCTTTGATAACCTGATTGTTATTGGCTTTTGGCCCGGTAGTAGTTATTTCAAAAATATTTGAGTAATTATCAACTAATTCTTTTGTTAAGGGACCATACGCCCAAGTATCTTTCGGGAAATTGATAATTTCAGAAGAGTCGGTTGTTGTGCCATTAAATCCAAAATAATATGATGGTGGAAAACCTGTTGTTTTATTAAAACCGTTGAATACTATTAACGAAGGATTTTTTGCATTACATAAACGTGTATAATAAGAGAGTGACTCGCTTTCAAATGACACTCCCGCCGCATTTATATAGGAAGCATAATAGATAACTGTTACTCCGCATCCAGCATCTGGTATCCATCCTTTGAAAGTTTGAACAAGACTATCCGCATCTGTTGTTGTCATTTCTGCTTTTGCATAAGTGATCCCCTTGTCAAAAGAATAATTCAATTCAACTTTACTCTTGCCGATATCTTCAAGTCCACAATGGTTTACAATTGCAGATACTTCTCTCGGTACAGCGCTAAAAGTTGTCGGAACATAAGAAACAGCATTTCCTCTGAAAGGCCAGCACCCACCTTCAAGTAATTCAATCTCCAGAGCAAAATCAAATGTATATAACCGTGACCACCAACCAAAATCAATACCCGGCTGTAACCTTCCGTTGCTGTAAAATTTAAATCCTGTATAACCACTAACGGAGCCGGCACTAATTCCTACTCGCATAGAATCCATTTCAGAATTAAGATTACGAACTGCCACACCAATAATTTCATGGCTTTTTACAATCACATCTTTCCCCAAAATATCCAGATCAACCCATTGGTAATTTTGTTCTTCGGTTTTAACCTTGGGATAAACGACCATGCCCACTCCGCTGTCACTCCAAACATCTTCAGCAAAGGGACTTGATAATCCCAAGTCTGATGAATCAACCCAGTCACCGGTTCTATCCGGATTATCCTGGAACGCAGTAATGTTATTATACCCATTTCCCTCCGCAACGTAATAACCTAAATTTATTTCACGGTTTTTTTGTAATTCAGATTTGCCCCATTTGAGTTTAACTAATTTAACTTCAACTTCTACATGAGTCGTGGGCACATCGGCGAAAGAAATTCCGGCTTTGTGAATAAACATATCCGATGGAGCGATGAACCATTGTAAAAGCCAGTCTTGTCCGAAAATTCCAAAGTTTGTATTTGGTGTATAATCTCTGAAATAGGTTAACGTGTCCAACCAGGCATCAACACTTTTTGTTTTTAGAGATTGAGAAGAAGTGTTGGTGTTTTTTCCCCTCTTATCTGTCTTTTCATTTTTAAGATTGTGGGAAGTTGTCTTTTCACTTACGGTTATGATCTCTCCGCTTGGTTTAAGTACAACTCTATTTTGTGCGAATGAAATAATCACACAGCTAAAGAGTAACCAAAGGATGATGTTCGTTTTCATTATGTATCTCTATTTCAATAAAATCATTTTACGGCTTTGAACAAAGCTGCCTGCACGTAAAGTGTAAAAATATACGCCAGAGGCGTATCCGCCTTTGGAGGATATTCCGCTTGCAAGTTGTGTGTTGAAAGTAGTTTTATAATCACCTGCCAGTTTTTCTTCATTTACTAATACAGCCACTTCATTTCCAAGAATATCATAAACCTTCAACGAAACGTGACCGCCGACTGCCAACTGCCAACTGATTACCGTATTCGGATTAAACGGATTTGGATAGTTTTGATTTAACTGAAAATAAAGTGGACTAGAAATTTCATTTTCAACATCAACAACATCAGCGCCAAACCAGCGCATTGTTTGTACCAACGGAGAGACTCTATCAAATCCGTACCAAAAATAATTTAATTCCGGACTATCTAATGATAATGGATCGAATGCCAGAAAAACAATTTTGTTTCCGGCTGGCAATGTTCTGTGCGCACCAACATTAAAACTATTCCCATTTATTCCTTTGGCGGTAACGTCAACAATTGTTCCTTCAGTTGTTTCAAATCCATCCAACCAATTTGAGAATGAGGAACCAAATTCAAAAACGGGATCAATTTTCAATGAGTCTTCATTTAGTGCTAGAACTTTTAAGTAAAGCGAATCTCCGAGTTCAGTTCCGGCAACAGCCGCAGCTAAGGAAACTTTCTTCTCATCACCCGTTGTATCGTAATTAATATCATTATGATCTGCGGAAATGCCAAGTACATCATATTGAAAATCTCCGGCGGCATAAGTTGAGTCTCTCCATGTTGTGATATATCCAAGGTATTCATCACCGGCTAACAGGTAGTTATGAGTTGGTGAAGCGGCTAACCATTCCTTAATAATATCGTTGTTAATCGCTTTTGGTCCGGTTGTAGTGATCTCAAAAATGTTTGTGTAGTAATCAACTAATTCTTTAGTCAATTCACCATACGCCCAATTATCTTTCGGGAAATTTATTAATTCAGAAGCAGTTGTTGTTGCACCGTTATGTCCAAAATAATATGATTGCGGGTAACCAGTTGGTTGCATAAATCCATTAAAAACCAACAGAGAAGGGTTTTCAATCTTAAAAATATAGTATGAAATGGTTCTACTCATCATTTGATTACCATCAGCCTGGGTATATAAAACATAATAGTAAACTTGCGTTCCAGGTTGAGCGCCAGGGATTGTTCCTTTAAATGTTTGGAAATAATTAGCAGAATCAGTAGTTGTCATTTGAACTTTTGTGTAACTAACGCCTTTATCAAATGAATAAACCAACTCGACTTTACTTTTTTCAATATCTTGGAATTCACAGTGAATAATTTCAGCAGAAACCTCTCTTGGTTCGGTGCTGAGTGTAGTTGCTAATTTTGTAATATTGGGATGGAAATAAAATGCGCAACCTTCTCCCATTTCAACTTCAAGTGCAAAATCAAACGTATATTCCCGGGACCACCAACCGAAATCATTTCCCGGTTGTAATCTTCCGTTGTTGTAAAATTTAAATCCGTTGCTGCCCGTTACGATACCGGCGGCAATTCCTACTCTTAT
Source organism: Ignavibacteriaceae bacterium (assembly GCA_023229425.1). GTDB lineage: Bacteria > Bacteroidota > Ignavibacteria > Ignavibacteriales > Ignavibacteriaceae > UBA1563. The sequence continues at coordinate 23,530 of JALNZG010000002.1, read as the reverse complement.
AGAATCTGTTGATGGAGAGAGATTGCGGACAGCAACACCGATAATAGTTCCTGCTTGTACTACTGGGGATTCTCCTAAAGTATCCAATTTTATCCATTGGTATTGTCGTTCTGCGGTTTTAAGAATAGGATTAATTACCACTCCTTTACCGCTGTCACTCCAAATATCTTCTGCAAAGGGACTTGTTAAACCTAAACCTGAAGCATCAGTCCAATCGCCGGTTCTATCCCGATTATCTTGAAAAGCCGTAATATTGTTATACATATTACTATCAGCTTTATAAAAGCCCAGACGTTTTATTCCAACACTATTGATCTCAGTTTTACTCCATTTCAATCTTACTAATTTTACCTCGAGTTCAACATTTGTAGCTGGGATTTCGGCAATGGAGATTCCGGCGCTATAAATTATCATATCGGCGGGCGCAACAAACCATTGCAAAACCCAATCTTGTCCAAAAATTCCAAAATTTGTATTTGCATTGAAGTCTCTAAAATAAGACATCGTATCAACCGCACCATTTGTTCCTTTTGTAGTAGATACCGGTTCGAATGAATTTGGACTATTTCTCTTCCTCTCTTTTTTTTCTGATTTGATATCAAGGGAGGTTGTTGATTCGCTTGCGGAAATTATTTCTCCACTTGGTTTAAGCACAACTCTATTTTGTGCGAATGAAATAATTGCACAGCTAAAGAGTAACCAAAGGATGATGTTCGTTTTCATATCGTTCCCACATTTATGAATAAACTTTTTAATACCGGTTATTTTTTTGATGAATATCAAATGAAACCCATATCTTTTACATGAACATTTTTACACTTGGAGAGCAAACTAACAAAAAAAAAGTGAATGTCAAATTGATGAAAGGAAACTTCATCGGAACACTTCTCAACCATCGGTTTTTGTAACAGAATGAATCCTTTTCACTTTTTTTAGCTCTCTATTTTGTCTATTTTTTCGTGTCTATTTTATTGAAACCTCAATTGGAGACCGTTATGAAAATTAGTTCTTCACCAAAAATATTTTTGATGCTTTTGTTTGTCTCAATTACAAATCTCTTCCCGCAGACAGTGCCGGTAACTTTTCATTTCAAACCTGATTACACTCAGTTTAAAGCCTTACGTGTGGTGGGTACTTTTAGCAACTGGAACAATGCCGACGATAATTTCAAAATGACCGATGTGAACGGCGATGGTGAATATGAACTGACCGCTTTGCTTGGTGAAGGAACATACATGTACAAATTTGTAATGGATGCGAGCTGGGATTTTGCTTATGGCGATCCCGATAACCCCGCAATAAACATTGCCGATAACAACAACTCAATGCTCGATGTTAAAGACCCGATGATAACGTATCTTCTTCCGCGCGGAATGAATACAAAGAATGAATTTTTTATTGATACCACAATGGCGGGACTTCCTATCAGAGCAATTTTTGCTTTCAAACCTGAGAATCCACTTAATCTCACAACTTTAAAAGTTACCATTGATGGCGTTGAGGTTGTTAATCCTACTCAATATTACGATGCGGCAAAACGAGAATTTTTATATCATCCCGTCCCCGCACTTGGTTCCGGCAACCACACGGTTTCAGTTTCAGTTTCATCTTCGGCAGGTGCGGTTTCTAAGCAGTCAACATTTACACGATTACCCGGTTATGTTGTTTATCAAATTCCGACCGATTTTTATTATGACAGAAATAGTTCTAAAGGATATATCACGCAAGACGTAACCGCGGTATCCGTAGTTGGAGAGTTTAATAATTGGAACCAGGCAATTAACCCAATGCATGATAGTAATAATGATGGTTTATGGGAAGTTACCGCATTGCTAAAAGAAGGTTCATATCAATATAAAATGAAGATCAATAATTCGCTTTGGGTGAACGATCCGGATGAACCGAAGTTTGATAACGTTCCGAACAACAACATGGTAACGGCAAAAGCAGATTCAATATCTAAGATAAAATTAATTTCTCCTTCGGATGAAACAGTTTTTTCTTCGAATAATGTGCAAATAAATTTTAAAGCTCATTTGCGTCCGGGAGTAAAATCCAAAGGAGTTAATCAATCAACCATTCAAGTAAAATTGGATGACGTTTTGGCGGCATCATCTTTTCAGAACGATAGTTCAATCGTTAGCGCAAATTTAATTCTTGCAGGAGAAGGACGTCATACGGTTTCTGTTTCTTTTTCAAATAACGAAGGCGTAACTGCAACAGAAAATTATTTTTACGGAATTTATCTTGGCAAGACGGGAAAATATTTTGTGGATGCCGGCAAGGACGAACCGTACAAATATCCTGCTACGGTAAAAGATGGCTCATGCGATATTCTTACAGTTAAAATTGATGAAACACCACAGCACGATTCTCTGAAATTCACCGTTCAAATGAGAGACATTTCAGACAGAACCAGACTTGGATTGATCATCTCTAATCCCACAAAAACTTTGGTGGATGATCCGGTCGGTTTGGATATCAAAACATTTGAGTGGGAAGGAAGCGGAATTTTTGCATCAATCGGCGCTGCCGGAAATGCGTATGAAAGTAAATCAAAAGAAAATAGATTTATGATCAAACGCAATCCTTATACAGCAAGCGGTGAGTTAATAAAATTGAATAGCGATGTGCTTACTAAAAAAGAATTTGTGTTTAATGTAAGTCTGCAATTTTTAGATAGTCTTTTAACCGGCTGGATGCAGACAAGAAATATTTCTCTCTTCTCCTATATTTCCGCCGAAGATACTAGCGGCAGTTCTTATGAAGTCGGTATGAATGAAGGAGGCACTTACATGGACGAAGACCCGGACATTTATGATGCCGCTTTTGTTAGAAGCGGAATGTGGCAAAAACGGCTGTTCGCAAATTATATTCCAACCGGTTCTCCCAATGGTCCAAGTTTAGTTGCTCTCGATGGATCGGGAAGAGGAATTTTACCACTCAAAGCAAAAGATATTTCCGACAGCCTTGCAACGTATGGTCCGGTAGTTACAATGTTAACTCCCGGTGTTGAGTATTGGTACAGAAATATTACTTTTCACGGGAAGTTGAGTGATTCCACAATTCAATCAATTTCATTTTTCTTTAACGGAGTCGAAAGTACACAACCGGTAGTAAACGGAACCTTCTCGGTTCCCATTACACTCGTTGACGGCGCAAATAAAGTTTACGTTCGCGCTGTTGATTCAAGAGGATTCGCTACTGTTTCAAAAGAAGTAATTTTGTCGATCAATCCCGATTACACTCCCGATCTTTGGATCAACGGCTCTTCTACCGGTCGCCAAGTAACTTTGTGGGTGAATGGCTCATCGCCAAAAGGTTTAACGTTATCTTATTTATGGTCGTCTGATTTAACTAACCCGGCGGCTACGATCGGAATCGTAACCGATACAATAGTTACTTTTACCATGCCTGCTGCGAACGGAGAATATTATTATACTTGTCGCGTAAAAGATTCGCAGAACAGAATAAAGAATGCAAGAATTCTTGTAAAAGTTGTTGGCGATTCCGTTCGTGTTGCCGGTATTAACGAACATGCCGCCTGGATTGACAAGGCGATTGTTTATGAAATTTATCCGAGAGCTTTTACTGCTCAAGGAGGATTCCTAGGAATTATTGAGAGAATTCCCGATATGAAAGACCTTGGAATTAATACGCTCTGGCTAATGCCGATTTATAAAGGTCCGACAACTCACGGTTATGAAATTACCGATTACTACGGCTTCGAAGAAGATTATGGGACGGAAGCAGATTTTATTAAGTTGATGACAGAATTGAAGAAAGCCGGAATAAAAATTATTCTTGATTTCGTAGTAAATCATACTTCAATTCAACATCCGTTTATGCAGAATGTATTTGAGTACCGCGAATATTCTCCCTGGGCGAATTGGTATATTTGGAGTGGTGAACCGGGTAATTCAAATTACAAATATGAATTTGATTGGGCTTCTCTTCCTGATTTGAATCATAACGATGTTGAAGTGCGCAATTATTTTGCAAAAGTTGCTGAGTATTGGGTTAAAAAATATGGTATTGATGGTTACCGCTGCGATGTTGCCTGGGGAGTTGAACAGCGCAATCAATTATTCTGGCAGGAATGGCGCAAGAAAATTAGGAATATCAAACCGGAAGTTTTTTTGGAAGCCGAAGCTACTTCTTCCGATTCAACTTTTTATCAAAAAAGATTTGACTCCGCCAACGATTGGGATTTGCGAAATAAACTATTAGGAGCGATCAGTGGCACAGTTTCCATCAACGATATGCACACCGAAGCGATGCGAGCGTACACTGACGGCAGACCTTTTAGATTTGTAGAGAATCATGATGAAGCACGTGTTACTTATTCGTTCGACAGCAGAAGAAATAAATTAGCGCATACAATTTTGCTTACACTCAATGGCGTTCCGTTAATTTATTCCGGTGGAGAAGTTGGTGAATTAACCAACCGCAATAAAGTTAATTGGAGCGATCCCGATAATACGAGACCGTATTTCAAAAAAATTATCAGCGTTCGCAATAAATATCTTATAAATCCTAAAATTTCAAGATTGCTAAATACAGTTGCGGCAAAAATTTATACGTACGCTTCCCTTAGTGACACAAACATTGTGGTTACCGCTGCAAATCTTAAAAATGAAATTCTCAATGCCGATGTTGATTTAAGCAGTTTACCATGGGATGGCACGAGCACTTACTACTTAACCGATTTGATTGACGGAACAGTTTATACCGTTACAGCGCAACAACACACTGCGTTTCAAATTGCTTTAAATGAATTTGAAGCAAAGCTTTTCTACTTCAGCAAATATCCGATTGTGGTTGGAGTTGATGAGAAAGATAATTTGACCGTTACGGAATTTAAATTGCAACAGAATTATCCAAATCCGTTTAACCCGACAACTACGATTAAATTCCAATTGCCGAATCAAGAACATGTTTCTCTAAAAATATTTGATATGCTTGGAAGAGAAGTAACCACATTAGTTGATGATATTAAAAGCGAAGGCATTCATCAAGTTGAATTTAACGCCGCCGGTTATGCCTCCGGGGTGTACTTCTACCAAGTTAAAGCGGGAAGTTTTGTTGAGACGAAGAAATTTGTTTTAATGAAGTAGAAGTACGAATTCAGAATTCAGTAAGCAGAATAAATTGAAAAAACCTCCGGTGTTTTTAAATCGCCGGAGGTTTTGTTAAAATAAGTGAATTTAAAGTATAACAAAAACGAATGAATAATTACATTTCTGCATACATCTTTTTGCTTCTAACTTTTGGGAGAAAGTGTAAGTGTCTTAAAATTTCAAATTGTGTATCGGGATTTACCTCCAAATTTGTTTCATTCATTCATTCAGTTTCATTAACGCAAAATATTTTTCCTCCCTCTTGTTAATCTCCCAAAACATTTCTAAGTTTCTTCAAACGAATAATCAAGAAATTAGGAAGCTTTATTTCTTTGTTAAATATATACCATCAAAAACTACAAAAAGGGATAATGAACGATACAAGAATGATAAAATACTTACACTTGACTGCCCATTTTATCTTTCTTCAACTCTCACGTCCGTACCGGGTCAAATTTCCCTTCGTGTCCACTATTAATAATAACTTGCAAAATCATATATTTGTATTGAATGATTGACCAGAAAAAACATATTAATGATTATGAAAGCGAAGCCGACACATGCCGAAAAGATGTGTTACCTAAAATCTACAAGAGCGGTTGGACAGACGAACAAATCTTAGAACAAAGAACTTTCACCGACGGAAAAATTGTCGTCCTTGGAAGAAAAGCAAAAAGAAAAAAAGCTAAACGATTTGATTATTTGCTTCGCTACTCACAGAACTTCCCAATTGCAATTATTGAAGCCAAAGTAAAATACAAAGAAGCTGCTGACGGAATGCAACAAGCGAAAGAGTATGCTCAAATCCTCAGCCTTAAATTCGCTTACAGTACCAATGGAACTGACATTTTAGAATTTGATTTTACTACTGGTAGTGAAAAACCGGTTTCTAAATATCCAACCCCAACAGAGCTATGGAACAGATTAAATGCAGTTGAACCTGTTAAAGCAGAAATTCAGGAGACTTTTCTTAAACCTTTCTATGCCGTTCCCGGTAAAGAAATTCGCTACTACCAACGAATTGCCATCAACTCTGCGGTAAAGGCAATTTTAGAAGGAAGGAAAAGAGCGCTGCTCACACTTGCTACCGGCACTGGAAAAACAACGCTTGCTTTTCAAATCATTTATAAGCTATGGAATAACCGTTGGAACAGAAAAGGTGAATATCGCAGACCAAAAGTTTTATTCATTGTGGACCGGAGTATTTTAGTTTCAGACCCTCACTCAAAGGACTTTACAGCGTTTGGCGATGCAAGATGTTTAGTCCCGGAAGAAGGTTTGCCAAGCAGTAGAGAAATTTACTTCTCCACATATCAATCTTTAGCCGAAGATGAAAATAGAGTTGGTGCTTTCAGAAGTTTGCCGAGAGATTTTTTTGACTTAATTGTAATCGATGAATGCCATCGTGGAAGTGCAACTGATGATAGCAACTGGAGAACGATTTTAGACTACTTTGATAAATCTGTTCAACTAGGATTGACTGCAACTCCGTTGCGTGATGACAATAAAGACACGTATCTCTATTTCGGTAATCCATTATACATATACAGTTTGAAACAAGGAATTGAAGATGGATTTTTAGCTCCTTACATTGTACACCGTGTTGTCACTGAACCTGACGCAACTGGCTGGCGACCACAAGAAGGACAAGTTGATGATAACGGTGAATTAATTCCTGACGGAATTTATACAACTACAGACTTCGAAAACACTCTCTCTTATCTACCAAGAACAAAAGCTGTTGTTAAACATCTTTACGATTTCATGGTTAAGAACGGAAGATTTGATAAAACAATTGTCTTTTGTGTTAACCAATCGCATGCTGACGATTTTCGCAGAGAGTTCAGTAATTTGAATGCTGATCTGGTTATTCAGTATCCCAACTATGTCGTAAGAATTGTTTCTGATGAAAAAGAAATAGGGAAAGGACATTTGGATAAGTTCATGGACATTGATGAACCCATCCCGGTAGTTGTCACTACTTCACGGCTATTAAGCACTGGCGTAGATGTACAGACGTGTAAAAACATTGTTTTGTTCCGGATGGTAAACTCAATGACGGAATTCAAACAAATTATTGGTAGAGGAACAAGAGTAAGAGAAGATAAAGATAAATTATTTTTCACTATTCTTGATTATACAGGAAGCGCTACAAGGAATTTTGCCGATCCCGATTTTGACGGTCAACCCCCATTGATAACTGAAGAAGAAATTGACGAAAACGGTGATACTATCGATGGAACAGAAACAATTATCAGCGACCCGCCAACGCCCGATGATGATGGAACTTTAATAGATACTCAACCGCCACCCGTCAAAAGAAAAGTTTATCGTATCACTGAAGGTGAAGTACATATCGTTGCCGAAAGTGTTCATATCTACAGCGCTGAAGGTAAATTAAGAACAGTTCATTTCACTCATTATGCCAAAGAACAAATAACAACAATGTTTCCTTCTTCAAATGAATTGCGAGTTAGATGGAGTAATAGCGAAGAACGAAAACAAATTATTGAGCAGTTGGAAAATAATGGAATTTCTATTGAGCAATTGATGGAAATTACAAAGCAAAACGATGCAGACCCGTTTGACCTTCTCTGTTTTGTTGCATATAATTTGAAACCAAGAACAAGAAAACAAAGAGCCGAACTGTTCTTGAAAAACAAACCTGATTTCTTTTCCATTTATACTGAAAAAGCACAAACTGTTTTACAAGAGATCTTGAATAAGTATGTGGAATATGGATTAAACCAAATCCGACCGGATATTATTTCCGTTGACCCTTTTACTCAGCAAGGGAACACGATCGAAATTGTAAATGAGTTTGGTGGAATGAACAACTACATGCAAGCATTAGCTGAATTACAAAGACAACTCTACGCTGATGCATCCTAACAATTAAGATTGGACAAATGAAAAAACAAAAAGTGAAAAAGCTGGAAACTCCGGCTCAACGTCTTTCAGGCATAATTAAAAGTTGCCGTAACCTTATGCGTAAAGACAAAGGCATGAACGGTGACGGTGACCGTTTGCCCATGCTTACATGGATTATGTTTCTTAAATTTTTAGATGACAACGAACAATTGCAAGATATGAATGCCCAATTGGAAGGCAAAAAATATAAACCGGCAATTGCTGCTCCTTATCGTTGGAGAGATTGGGCAAAAGATATTAACCTTACCGGAGACGATCTGCTTGCTTTTATTAGCAATGAAAAAATAAAACTTTCTGACGGCATAGAACGAAGTGGATTATTTTATTACTTGCGTGGTCTGCAAAGTGAAACCGGGATAGAAAGAAAAGATGTAATCGCCACGGCTTTTAAAGGTGTAACTAATCGTATGATAAACGGCTATTTGTTTCGTGATGTAGTAAATAAAATTGATGGAATACATTTCACAAACAACGAAGAAATAAATACCCTATCTCATTTATATGAAAGTATCTTGAAAGAAATGAGAGATGCAAGCGGCGATGCTGGAGAATTTTATACTCCCCGACCTGTTGTGAAATTTATGGTTGAAATGCTTGACCCTAAAATCGGAGAAACAGTTTTAGACCCTGCTGCCGGAACAGGTGGTTTTTTAGTTCAATCATTTGAGCATTTGAAGATACAGGCTAAGACTGTTGAGCAACAGAAATTTTTGCAAGATCACTCTGTTTTGGGTGGCGAGGCAAAACCCCTTCCTTACTTGCTTTGCCAAATGAATTTACTCCTGCATGGTTTGAATTATCCAAACATCGATAGCAGAAACAGTTTGCGTTTCAAATTGGGTGATATTGGAGATAAAGACAGAGTCGATATTGTTCTTACAAATCCTCCTTTTGGTGGCGAAGAAGAAAAAGGCATCTTGAATAATTTCCCAGATGATAAAAAAACTGCCGAAACAGCCCTGTTATTTTTACAACTCATCATGCGGAAGTTGAAAAAGAAAAAACCAGGTCAACGAGGTGGTAGAGCAGCGGTAATTGTGCCTAATGGAACCCTGTTTGCCGACGGTATTGCTGCAAGGGTGAAAAAACAAATCATTGATGACTTTAACCTCCACACTATCGTGCGTTTAGGTGAAGGTGTTTTTGCCCCTTACACTAATATCCCTTGCAACCTGTTGTTCTTCGAGTCGGGTGAGCCTACTAAAGAAATTTGGTTTTACGAACTGCTTCCACCGGCAGAAAGAAAAAATTACAGTAAAACTAAACCGATACAGAACGAAGAATTTGAAGAAATTAAAAAATGGTGGAATAAAAGAAAAGCTAATGGCAAGGCTTGGAAAGTAAAACTAAAAGATGTTCTTTTTACTGACGCTGAAGGAAAATTACTGAATGTAAATCTTGATTTGAAAAATCCAAACCATAAAAGTGAATTTGAATATCGTGAACCTTTGGAGTTAGTTGATTCAATTATGGAAAAAGAAATACGCATAATGCAGTTTATAAAAGAAATTAAAAGTAATATTAAGAAAACTAGTGATAATGCAGCATAATTGGCGAAATATAAAATTAAGTGAAATACTTTTTCATGATATTGATAGCTTAATTCATGTGAACCCGTCATTGGAATACCACATGGTTGGTGTATATAGTTTTGGAAGAGGTTTATTCGAAAAAGAAGTTGTAACTGGCATAAATACAAGTTACAATAATTTTTATCAACTTAAATCTGATCACATAGTGATGAGTCAACTTTTTGGTTGGGAAGGTGCAATTGCATTAAGTTCAGATCATTTTGAAGGTAAATTTCTTTCCTCACAATTTCCCACTTTTCTTGTTCATGAAGAAAAAGCTGACAGAAGATTTATTGGTTTTTATCTGCAACAAGGAAGTGTTTGGAAGGAATTATTTACCAAAGGTCGAGGCATGGGTAGCAGAAGAAGAACTTTAAATCCCGCTAATCTGCTTTCGCTTGAAGTTCCCTTCCCTCCCTTACTCGAACAACAACGCATTGTTTCTAAAATTGAGAGTATAAAGCATCGCATTGAACAAATTGGGAAATTGAGATTAGAGCAAGAAAAAGAATTTCAACAATTATCATTTTCAATATTCACTAATGCTGAAAACACTTTCAGTAAAAGAAATTTTGGTTCATTTTTAATTTTATCGGACAACATTGAAGAACCTGAAGTAAATAAAAACTACCGTCAAGTTGGAATTAGATGGTGGGGCGGTGGGGCGTATGAAAGAGAAACCATTGATGGAAGTCAAACATCATATAAAGCTTTTGTACGTCTTGAAAAAAATAACTTTTTGTTCAATAAAATTTGGGTTAGAAATGGTGCATTAGCTATTGTAAAAGATGAAACTGTTGGTTGCTATGCGTCAGGTGAATTTCCTGTTTATTGTTATGATGAGAGCGAAATTAGTCCAAACTGGATAGATTTTATCGTTAACCTGCCTATCTTTTGGCAACGATGTTTTAATCTATCCCAAGGTACTAGCGGGAAGAATAGAATTAAACCAAACGAGTTTCTTAAAATGGAAATTCCCGTCCCTCCCATTGCAGAACAAAACCAGATAGTTCCTTTGCTCGATAAGCTCAATACACTAAAAATCGTTCGAACCCAAACCGAAAAAGAATTAACCCAACTTCTTCCTTCATTATTGGATAAGGTATTTAATGGAAAATTATAAGAATGAATATCCTCAAATCAATATTTTTAATTAATTTTGTGACAGAAGTAACATTTATTAAACAAACTTAACTTATAAATGAATTTTTTTTGTTTATTCAATAAAAGGACTTAACTTTAAAGTGAAGTTTTCGATAATACATATAGAAGCACTCTCAGGCCCCAAAGCTAAAGTTTACTCTTTAAAGTATGAAGACAAAACTATTTCGGAGCTTCAAAGTTTTATTTATAAGTTCCAAGATTCGGATCCTGGTGTTATTCATAAAGCTGTTCAAAGAATTCATTTAATATCCAAAAGAGATGGTATTCAGGATTCTTTCTTTTTGCGTGAAAGTTCCGAATCACACAACATATTTCGTCTTTTAGAAACCGATCGTCTAAGGTTGTACTGCATAATGTTTTCAAATATTTTTTTGTTGTTTGGTTCCGGTGGCAAGAAAAAAGATAAAACTAAAAAGAATGTTGAAAATCCTCATCTCGAAAAAGAAATTAAGAAACTCATGTTAGTTGAAGATTTGATCAATGCTCGTCTCGATTCCGGTGAATTAAAAATTACCTGTGATGGGTTTGTTGGTGAATTGAACGATTTTATTCTACAAGGGTCAGTATGAAAATTAAGAAAAATGAAAATGAGTCGGAGTTTTTTGCGCAATTGCTGCAATCAATTCCGGAAGAGGTAAAAAACAAAGTTGATATTTCTATGGCTATTGCCACTCAAATCAACTCTATTTTAAAAAGAAAAAATATTTCGCAAAGAGCGTTTGCGGAATTACTAGGGAAAAAAGAATCTGAGATCAGTAAATGGTTAAGCGGAAATCATAATTTTACTACCAATACTTTAGGTAAAATTCAAACGGTACTAGCTGAACCAATTATTTCCGTTCCTATATATGTAAAACCTGAGGTTAAATTTGTTCCATATCAATTTTATACTCAAATAGGTCAAGTCACTGAGATTGACCAAAGTCAAATCCAACCCCAAAATCCTCAAATTCAAATGAGTGATATTTTAAGAATAACTACAAATAATGAGTGCTATGGCAGCGAAACCTTCCACTGAAAAAAAAGTTGAACTCTTGTTTAAAATCCAAGGGATCCATATTTCCAATTTTAGTCTTGATAACTCTCTGAGTCGTCAGTCCCTTGCGCCTGATCATTCTTACGCATTTGAAATCAATGCAGGGACTTTAATTGATGCTTCTTTAAAAATAATTGGGGTAGACTTTATTACTAGAATTTTTACATCTCAGACTAAGGATGACAAAGTGTGCGAACTCTCATTAAGAATATCTTACGCTATTCAAAACTTTGAATCCTTCACTACAATTGAAAAAGATAAAGTAACTATTCCCGAGCAGCTGATGCATCATTTAATCGCCTTAACCATCTCAACCACTCGCGGAATTTTATTCGAAAAACTTCAAGGCAGTTTTCTCTCAAAAATTATTCTACCTACAATAAATGTATCCTCTCTAAATAAAATGAACTCCGATAAACCCCTCATTCAATAATTTTTCAATTTAATAAAGTCCGTCGAACCGGAACCTATTTCTACAAACTAACTGCCTGTTCTAATTCCCCCCCAAAATTATCATCTTAAAATAATTTATGCAATCTATATCTCTCATCTTGTTTTCCTTACCCCATTTTTTTCTTCAATCTTTCTATTTCATCACGGAGCGAGGCAGCCCGTTCAAATTCCAAATCTTTTGCCAATTGATTTTTTTCAATTACTTGAGTAAAATCATCTTCCTATTTTGAACAAAATTATCTGCCCGCAAAGTATAATAGTAGATTCCGCTGGCAAGATTGCTTCCGTTAAAATCAATATTATAATTACCTGCTTGTTTTTCCTCATTCACCAATACCGCCACTTCATTCCCAAGCACATCATAAACTTTCAAACTTACAAAACAGGTAGTTGGAATTTGATAGTTAATAGTTGTGTTCGGATTGAATGGGTTTGGATAATTTTGGTATAACGTAAACAAGTTTGGTGAAAATTTTTCGTCAGAATTTATTGAAGTGATTTTCTTCCCGTACTCTTTCCCATCAATCTTCGCATAAACGAGATCAGTAAAACCACATCCCATTTCACAAACTGAGCCATACAACTCCCCAAATCCTTTTGCCAATGTGTAGGTTGAACCAGGGATAAAAGATTGATCTTGAAACGTCTTTAGTTGTGTTGGAATACCGAAGACAGAATAGTTTGTTACCGATAAACATTGTGTTAAATAAGTACCAGAGCTCGTAACTCGATTGTGAGAAGAATATATTGTGTCTCCAGCTTGAGCGAACAAACTATCGCACATATATTCATGATTTAAAGTTGTGTCATTGATATACCGATAAACACATCCCGTTAAAGAATCAATTCTTTCAAAACGTTTATATTGATATTTATTGGGAGATATGTCCTTGACAAGCATTATCTTATAAAATTGACCGTTTTCAAGTAAAGTATCGCCTAAAACTTCGATGGAAGTAGTACTTGAATCTGTTGGAGGAAATGGCATTTGTTCCCAATAAGATTGATATTCCCAGTAATTGCCTGTCTGCAACGGACAGTAATTTAGCAATTCTTTAAGCGAATCAACTTGCGCAAAAAGAATGGTGGGTAAAAAAACTAAAAGATAGAAATGTCTTTTCATTAATCTTCCTCCAAATAAAAATTAAAAGTACAGTTCGTTATCAATAACAATCGAATGGATCGTTTTGTGCAACTTAATTTAAAACAACCAAAGTAGCAATTTCTCTTTTTCTAAAGACTTACCCCATCTTCTTCTTCAACCGCTCAATTTCATCACGGAGTGAAGCGGCGCGTTCAAATTCCAAATCTTTTGCCGAATTATACATTTCGTCAGTAAGCTGTTGTATCAAATCTTCTTTCTGCTCTTTCGTCATGTATTTAATTACCGGTTCGGCAACTTTAGAAAATGGAGTATCATATTTCTCTCCGTCTTTCGTCCGAACATCGGCGATAGAAGTGGATGACATAATTTCTTCAAATGTTTTATAAATTGTCTGCGGAGTAATGTTGTTCGCAATATTATATTCCGTTTGAACTTGTCGCCGTCGTTTTGTTTCTTCAATTACTTTCCGCATTGATTCCGTAATTTTATCGGCGTACATAATAACAAGTCCGTTCACATTTCTCGCGGTTCTTCCGGCTGTCTGCATCAGCGAACGTTCACTGCGGAGAAAGCCTTCTTTGTCCGCATCAATAATTGCAACGAGAGAAACTTCCGGCAAATCCAAACCTTCGCGGAGTAAATTTACACCGACGAGTACATCAAAATCGCCGAGACGTAAATCGCGCAAAATTTCTACTCGCTCAAGCGCATCAATATCGCTGTGAATGTAGCGGACAAGAATGCCAAGTTTTTCAAGATAGTCCGCTAAATCTTCCGCCATTTTTTTTGTTAAAGTTGTAACTAATACTCTTTCTTTTTTTACAACGCGGATTCTTATCTCTCCGAGCAAGTCATCTATTTGTCCTTTTATCGGACGAACTTCAATTTCTGGATCAAGCAACCCGGTGGGACGAATGATCTGTTCAACAAAAATTCCTTCTGATTTTTCCAATTCATAATCGCTTGGTGTAGCGCTGATAAAAACAGTTTGGTTCAGCTTTGCATAAAATTCATCAAACTTCATCGGTCTGTTATCAAGCGCGGAAGGCAGTCGGAAGCCATATTCCACAAGGGTTTCTTTGCGCGACCTATCGCCGTTGTACATGCCGCGTATCTGCGGAATGGTTGCGTGTGATTCATCTATAATAAGTAGAAAATCTTTTGGGAAATAATCCATCAATGTGGAAGGACGCGAACCCGGCTCGCGGTTTTCCATATGGCGCGAATAATTTTCGATTCCGGAACAGTAGCCGATCTCTTTCATCATTTCAATATCGAACTTCGTCCGCTGTTCAATTCTCTGAGCTTCCAAATATCTTTCCTGCTGGCGGTAATATCTTAGTCGCTCTTCCAATTCAAATTCAATTAGTTTGATCGCCTTTTGCATTTGTCCCCGCTCCGTTACATAATATTTAGCGGGATAAATTGCAGTCGATTCAATTTCCTCTTTTGTTTCTCCGGTGATTGAATCAATGACGGAAAGTTTTTCAATTTCATCATCCCAAAGTTGAATGCGTATCGCTTCTTCATATTGATATGCGGGAATAACTTCAATAATATCTCCGCGGACACGGAAAGTGCCGCGTGTAAAATCGGTATCGTTCCGAACAAAATAAATATCTGTGAGTGTTCGGAGAATTTCTTTCTTGGAAGTTTTCTGATTTTTCTTCAAAAAATAAATTTGCTTTGCGTACTCTTCCGGCGCGCCGATACCGTAAATACAACTTACGCTTGCAACAATGATAATATCGCTTCGTCCTTCAATTAATGCTGTAGTCGCTTTTAGGCGAAGACGATCAATTTCTTCGTTCACGGCAAAATCTTTTTCGATAAACGTATCGGAAGAAATAACATACGCTTCGGGTTGGTAATAATCGTAATAGCTTATAAAAAACTCAACCGCGTTTTTCGGGAAGAAAGATTTGAACTCGGAATACAACTGTGCCGCAAGCGTTTTGTTGTGAGAAATTATCAGCGTAGGTTTATTTAATTGTTGAATTACGTTTGAGATGGTAAACGTTTTTCCGCTGCCCGTAACGCCAAGCAGCGTCTGAAATTTATCGCCCCGATTAATTCCTTCAACTAATTCTTGTATGGCTTTCGGCTGATCGCCGGAGGGTTGATAGCTTGATACTAATTCGAAAGTCTTCATTTCTTTTAATAAATTTATAGTTGGAATTCTAAGATACAGGTTTCAACCCAAATTCAACAAGAGAAAAAGAAAGTAGAATTATGAAAAAAAGTTTTGTTATGACCGCCGGAGTATTTGGTTTTATCGGTGTTGCCCTCGGAGCTTTCGGCGGGCACGCGTTAAAGGAAATGATCTCTCCCGAAATGCTGGAGATTTATAAGATTGGAATTCAATATCATTTGATACACGCGGTGGTATTGCTTGTAATTGCACTTTCGGGAAAAGAATTTCTGAAACAATCTTTTATTTTTATTGCTTCGGGAATTCTTCTCTTCTCCTTTTCACTTTACGCGTATGCGATCAGCGGAATAAAATTTCTCGTCTTTATTACTCCACTCGGAGGCACAAGCTTTTTAATTGGCTGGGGATTGGTGGTTTATCAATCGTGGAAGAAAGTAAAAGAATAGTAAATTAAAAATGCAACCTCGAAGGTTAAAGAAGAAATTCGGTTTCAACCTTCGAGGTTACTAATCTAAATTTCCATAAACCATCATCCGTCAACATTCATCCATCTTAATTTTTCATTAACCAATATCATTCCTATTTTTACATGTGAAATTGTAATGAACAAATGAAAAGAACTCCAATGAAACGCAGCATCCTTTCCTTCCTTGTTTTAGTTTCCATAACGTATGGACAGTACAATGTTAAATCGCCTTACTTGCAAAATCCCGACAAGGTAATAGGTTATGTTGATAGCTGTGCAGCCTTCTGGTTAAAAGCTTACGACCCGGTAAATGGAGGATTCTATACAAATATAGATAAGTATGGAAAAGCGAGCGGTACGCAAAAAAATATGCAGACGCAATCACGCGATGCGTATGGATTTGTCCGTGCTTTTATGCTTACCGGAAATGATGTCTATTTGACCAAAGCAAAACAAGCGCTCGATTTTATGTACAAACATGCGTGGGATAATACCAACGGTGGTTGGTTTTGGGAGCTTGATAAATACGGCAGTCCGACTTCCGGCAACACGAACAAAGATGCGTTCCATCAGCATTACGGACTTCTCGGTCCGATGGCTTCTTTTGAAGCAACCGGCGATACACTCGACTGGAACTGGATAATGAAAGGGTATCAAAACAACGAAACCAAAATGTGGGACAGCCGCGCACAATATTTTGGATATTATGATTATAGCAGCAAAAATTGGTCAACGAAAAACAATAAAAGTTTTAACGCTACAGTTGATGCGATTACAACTCATTTACTTTATTTGTATATGCTGACGAAGGATCAACAATATTTAGATAAGACGCTTCAGATAATTGACAACATGAAAACCTGGTTTGTTGCGAGCATGGACAAACAGAAGATCGGTTTTGCCGAAGTGTATGACGCGAATTGGAATATTCTTTCAAGCGAAACGATGACAATTATGGGGCATGTCTTAAAAACCGCATGGTGCTTTGCACGGGTAAATCAAATTTATCCCGACCCAACTTCTATTACTGCAGCACGAAAACTAATTGATGATGTTTTGGCAAAAGGGTATGATAACGAGTTTGGCGGACCGTATAAAGATTATAACAGAACTACCGGACAAATGCTGATGTGGAATAATCCCGATACAGCAAAAGCCTGGTGGCAAATGGAACAAGCGGTCATGGCAGGTTTACAGATGTATCAAACAACATCGGATGAACAATACTTGAAGATGGCGGATGAAACACTCGACTTTTTCATGAAATATTTTGTTGATCATACTTACGGCGAAGTATATGAAAACAGAACCCGCCGCGGCGCGCAAACGTGGGGAGAGGGGAAAGGAAATCCGAACAAAGCCGGATATCACTCAATTGAATTAGGGTATTACACTTATCTTTACGGAAAATTTTTCGTAACAAAAGAACCGATTACATTGTATTATAATTTTCAAGCAAATAACGACAGGGTCGTTTTATTAAATCCGATTGAATTTCCATTTGACACTTACAAAATAAAAGAAATTGTTTACAACGATCAACCTTACACTGATTTTAACGCCGTTACGCATGAACTGCATCTCGCCGCAAATGTAGGTGGAAAATTCAAAGTAATTTATGAACTGAGCGGTATAAGCGCTATTGCAAGTAACGACAAAAATAAACCCAATCAGTTCGAACTCCAACAAAATTATCCAAATCCGTTTAATCCGAAGACAGTGATCAGTTTTCAGTTGACAGTAATCAGCAATGTTAGTTTAAAAGTATATGATGTTTTGGGAAATGAAGTCGCAACATTGGTGAACGAAGTGAAATCCGCCGGAAATTATCAAGTAGAATTCAACAGTACGAATACTGAAGTAAGCAGCGGAGTTTCTGCCAAAGGTGGATACGCCTCTGGCGTATATTTCTATCAACTTCGTGCCGGAAATTTTGTTGAAACAAAGAAAATGATTCTTCTTCGTTAGGCCGTTAGTTGATGATTCCCCATTAATAAAAAAGCCCGGCAGATGTCGGGCTTTTTTTAAGGATGAAAACTTACTCGTGAGTATTTTTTATCGCTTCAATCTTATTTCTCTTATAATCCGAAACTCCAACCACTAAACCTGCAGTAACAACCACAGCGCCGATGATTTGGTAAGTCGTAACATCTTTTCCAAAAAGTATCATAATAAAAGGAAGAAGCGCCAGCCAAACGTTAGTGTATGGAACCCAGAGGTGTGCGGAAAATTTAGAGAGTTTGAAAAATCCAAAACTGTAGATGTAACCTGTTAATCCGGCGGCAACAACAAAGAGAATAGGCCACCAATTGTTCGGGAGAATACTTCCCTCGAATAAAGCAAAAAATCTGTGATACTCAACCGAAACAAAAGTCTTTTCAATTTTCTTTTCTACATCAGCAGGTAAATTCTTTTTTAACTGATATGAAGTTTCGGTTTTTGTGTAATGAGTTAAGATAAATTCCTTTTTCGGTTCATCAAGTTTTGCAAGTACACGGGTTTCAAATTTAGCAACAGGAACTTGAGCGGGAATATTTGCGCGAAGAAAAGTCCCGACGAGCGGGAAAACAATTAACGCCGAAGTAATAAAAAGCATCTTCCAGATTTCGCGCCACAACACCAAAGCATTCGGCCCGACTCCCTTAAATGCAGTTTGAACTGTTTTATTGTTTAGTATCTGTTGTGAACCTAAGCAGAGATTGATAATAATGATCCAGATGATTGCAGTTGAATCGAGAAAAGTATTTGGATCGGGATTTCCACCAAGAATTCTTGGCAAGTGGGGAATTGCTAAACCAGAGACAACAAGCAAAACGCCGATCCAATGTTCTTTTCTAATAGCAGCGTTGAACATGAACTTGCCGAAGAATGGCAAAAATGCTAAATAAATATTTACATAAGGAGCAAAAAGATGAGGTGAATAGTATCTTGGTAAGTAAAAGAAACCGATGTTTTCAATAACGCCGGTAAAGGCACAGATCATAATCGTTATCAAAGCAACTGAACCGGGCCATAAATATTTTACTTCTTTTCCGCGGATAACTTCTACCACAACAGCGATTGCAGCCCAAAGCAGTTTTGAAAGTTCTCTCCACCACGTCATCACTCCGGGAGAAACACCAACTTCTTGATTGCCGACGTATTTAGGTTGATTCCCCATCCAATTGAGGATGTACTGACCGCCCAATCCTCCATTAATGATCATCACCCAAAGAAAAAGTAAAATCAATTCCATCGTTCTTTTTCACTTATGTAAATGAATAGTTCCAATTTTTACGGGGGGTAAAGTTACTTTTTTTTTTTGAATGAACCTATAAATTTAAAATCTGTACATACAAAGCAATATGAAAATTGAATGACCGAATTGATGCGTGGATGAATAAAATCAATTTCAAATTGATAGAGAAAACGATCAGTCGTACAAACATTCATCCATTCTGTCGTTCCGTTCCACCGCGAACCAATTTTTCCTTATATTTGCACTCAACTATTGATAAATATAGAGAAGAGCATGGAGTCCCAAAACACAAACGAAATTCCCAAAGCATATAATTCCGCATCAGCTGAAGATAAGTGGTACGCCTACTGGTTAAAACATAAAATATTTCATTCGGAAGTTGATAAAGAAAAAGAACCTTACACCATTGTTATTCCGCCGCCAAATATTACCGGCATGTTAACAATGGGACACATTTTAAATAACACGCTTCAAGATGTACTCATTCGCCAGAAAAGAATGCAGGGATTCAACGCTTGTTGGGTGCCGGGCACAGACCACGCATCAATAGCTACCGAAAGTAAAGTCACAAAATATTTAAAAGATGAAGGAATTGATAAACATAAGATCGGTCGCGATAAATTTTTAGAGCATTGCCAGGAATGGAAAACTAAATACGGCGGAATCATCATTCAGCAATTAAAAAAACTTGGCGTTAGCTGTGACTGGGAACGCGAACGTTTTACGATGGACGATCACTACTACAAAAAAGTTATTGAGGCTTTTGTAAAACTATATAATGATGGAAAAATTTACCGCGGGAATAGATTAGTTAACTGGTGTCCGGTTTCTAAATCAGCGATAAGCGACGAAGAAGTAAATTACAAAACGATAAACGGAAACATTTGGTATTTCAAATATCCGGTGAAAGATTCAGATGAATTTATTACCGTTGCAACTACACGTCCCGAAACAATGCTTGGAGACAGTGGTATTGCTGTTAATCCGCACGATGAGCGTTACAAAAAATTAGTTGGTAAATCTGTAATTCTTCCTTTGGTGAACAAAGAAATTCCGGTTTTTGCAGATCATTATGTTGATAAAGAATTTGGAACCGGGGCTGTTAAAGTAACTCCAGCACATGATTTTAATGATTATCTAATGGGTCAGCGGCACAATCTTGAAACAATAAATATTTTTAATCCCGATGCTTCAACCAATGAAAACGTTCCGAAAGAATTTCAGCATCTTGATAGATACGAGGCCCGCAAGTTGGTTGTAAAGAAAATGGAAGAACTTGGATTAGTTGAAAAGATCGAGCCGTATCAAACGAACATCGGTTATTCTGAGCGTGGCGGTGTGCCGATTGAGCCATATCTTTCCGAGCAGTGGTTTATTAAAATGGATGACCTTGCTAAACCTGCTCTCGATATTGTTAAAGAAGGAAAAGTAAAATTTCACCCCGACCATTGGGTAAAGACTTATGAACACTGGATGGAAAATATTAAAGATTGGTGCATCTCGCGACAGCTTTGGTGGGGACACCGGATTCCCGTTTGGTATTGCGTTGGCGATGATCATTGTAACTTGGAATGTAAACAGCCAATCGTTGCCGAAACGAAACCGGAAAAATGTCCGCACTGCGGATGCACAAATCTGAAACAAGATGATGACGTGCTTGATACTTGGGCTTCAAGCTGGCTTTGGGCGCATGATGTTTTCAAAACCGAAGAAGAAAAAAAATATTATTATCCAACAAATACGCTTATCACCGCACCCGACATTATTTTCTTCTGGGTTGCAAGAATGATCATTGCCGGATTATATTTTGAAAAAAATATTCCGTTCAGCGATGTTTATTTCACAAGTATCATCCGCGATTTGCAAGGACGGAAGATGAGCAAATCGCTTGGCAATTCTCCCGACCCGCTTGAAGTGATTGCTGAATATGGCGCCGACGCTCTGCGCTTCTCGGTAATTTATTTGGCTCCGCTTGGACAGGATGTTCTATTTACAACTGAGAAATGTGAAATTGGCAGAAACTTTGCGAATAAGATTTGGAACGCCGGGAGATTTTTGCTGATGAACGCACAGGCGATTTCAACCGATAAGAAACTCGCAGATAAACATATTGATATTGTTGATGAATGGATCCAGTCGCGCTTTAATCAGACATTGAAAGAATTGAACCGCGCGATGGAGAAGTTTGAATTCAACAACGCTTCAAAAATTATTTACGCTTTTGTGTGGAATGATTTCTGCGATTGGTACATCGAGTTATCAAAATCAAAATTCTATTCGGACAATCAGGAAGTAAAATCAGCCGCATTAACACGGGCTATTTCGCTGTTCGAAAATTTATTAAAACTTGTTCATCCATTTATGCCGTTCGTAACTGAAGAACTGTGGCAGCTTATCGAAAAAAGAAATGAAGGAGAAAGTATTTCAACTTCAGCTTATCCGAAGTGCGACGAAACATTGATCAAACAGAATGTTGATGATGAAATGAACTTCTTGCAGGAAGTTGTTACCGCAATCCGCAATATCCGCGGTGAAATGAACATTGCTCCTTCAAAACCGATTTCTATTTACTTAAAAACGGAAGTAAATCTTTCTGCAAGTATTAACTACTTTAAAAAATTAACGCGTGCAGAAGAAGTAGTGATCGGAAAAGACATTGTTAAACCGGAAAAATCGACTGCTGCAGTAGTTAAGAACTGCGAAATTTATATTCCGTTAGAAGGATTGATTGATGTAGCCGCAGAGCGGGAAAAATTATTAAAAGATATCAGCCGCTTAGAAGGAAGCATCAAAGGGGTCGAGAAAAAATTATCGAATGAAAATTTTGTGAAGAACGCTCCGGCTGATATTGTTGAGAAAGAACGAGCAAAGCTGACTGATTGGAAAGATAAATTAGTGAAGTTGAATGAACTACTTAAAAATATGAATTGATTTATTGCTTAGTGTAACTAAGTGAGTTAAGTGTCTTAGTGGTAAGTTTGTTTTTACCACTGAGACACAAAGAGCACAAAGAAACACTAAGAAAATTTTCTATTATATGGCATGAGATAAATTAGTTTTAAAAAGGAATAATTACATGTTCACAAAAAATCAATGGGTACTACCGGCAACAATTCTCGCAGCGGCGTTTTTACTTGGAACGTTATTTATCAGCGGAACCTGGAAAAACGTGAGCAAAGCGAATCAAACCATCACCGTGACAGGTTCGGCAAAGAAAGAAATCATTTCAGATTTTGGAATACTTCGCGGAACAATTTCCGTGCAAGCTGTTTCGGGGAAAGACGCGTATCGCGAACTCGAACGGCAAAAACCAATCCTCTTTCAATACCTTGCACAAAAAGGATTCCCGAAAGAAACATTAAATCTTTTTACAATTACAAGCAATACAGTTTATGAATTGAACGCGCAGGGAATACAGACAAATATCGTAAGCGGTTATGTTTATTCACAAAGAATCGAACTGCAATCCAACGACGTGAACAAGATCAGAAATCTTTCGCTTGAGATAAGTTCGGTGATTGAACGCGGCGTAAATTTTTCTGTTGAGCAGCCGGAATATCAATATTCAAAAATGGCGGATATTAAAATTGAAATTCAAGCGGAAGCGGCAAAAGATGCGATGATCCGCGCTAAGAAAATTGCAGAAGCAACCGATGGCGATTTAGGTACTATGCGCAACGCGCGCATGGGCGTTTTGCAGATCACTCCGAAAAATTCCAACATGGTTTCCGATTACGGCGTAAACGATTTCAGTTCAATCGAAAAAGAAATCACCGCGGTGGTTAATGCTTCGTTTGAGATAAAGTAAGCGATTAGCATGAAAAATTTTATCTTTACCATACTTCCGATAGTCATAATTCTTTATAATTATACTTCCGCACAGGAACTTGAAATTACTCTTACCATGGATAAATCAAATTATCTAAAATATGAAACGATTGTAAGTATAGCAGAACTGAAAAATGTGAGTACAAAAGAAGTTTTCATTTCCCGTGCATTTGAAGCAGCAGTTCCTACTTCCGGAACAGAGATTTTACTGTTTGACGAAAATAGTAACAGGGTTTTAGCGAAAGGATATAATTTTCGTGGTGACGGGTATTTTATCGGATTTGATTTATTTCCAAATCAAAACTTGGTGAGTTTTCTAAATTTTTCGCAAATAGGTCTTGGTGAAAATAAATGTTATAACACAATAGAAATGTCATGGAGGTAACTCGATAGAAATGTCAGTAAAAAGATAAACTTGGAGCATCAAAAAAAGGTGATCCAGATGGAGAAAATACTGACAATGAGT
>JALNZG010000019.1 GCA_023229425.1 Ignavibacteriaceae bacterium | reverse complement strand
TATTTTCTCCATCTGGATCACCTTTTTTTGATGCTCCAAGTTTATCTTTTTACTGACATTTCTATCGAGTTACCTCCATGACATTTCTATTGTGTTATAACACGCATAGAAAATTTATTAGAATCAATTGCTAATTAAAAGCTTTCGGCTTATATTTACAATCCTAATATATGAAATTCCTAATTCATTTTGAGTTTTACAAATACTGAATTAGAAATTCCCATGTTTTAGTTCTTTTAATATTGAGTAATTCGGGGCGTAGCGTAGCCCGGTTCATCGCGCCTGCTTTGGGAGCAGGAGGTCGCAGGTTCGAATCCTGCCGCCCCGACTGTTGAAATAACATAAGCAAAATTCCAAATCCCAATATTTTTTATAGTTTGTGGTTTGGTTTTTTAGATTTTGAACTATGCGCCCATAGCTCAATTGGATAGAGCAACAGCCTTCTAAGCTGTAGGTTAGTGGTTCGAGTCCACTTGGGCGTACATGAATTGAAATAACAAGAAACAATATCCAATTCGCCGAAGGCGAACCAATTTATTGTGTTTTTTGTTAATTGGAATTTGTTATTTGTTTATTCTATATGGTGAGTATAGCTCAGTTGGTTAGAGCACCAGGTTGTGGCCCTGGGGGTCGTGGGTTCAAACCCCATTACTCACCCAGATTTGTGCTGCAACAATTATTTGAAATTAGTTATTTTCTAGATGGCCCTATCGTCTAGTGGTTAGGACATAGCCCTTTCACGGCTGTAACAGGGGTTCAAATCCCCTTGGGGTCACGATATAAACCCTCATTATTATTTGTAATAGTGAGGGTTTTTTATTTCTCGTTCTGCATTCTATTCAAGAATAAAAGAAAGAATGGAGTATGGTACTATTTTATCAACGACATTTTCTTCACACTTTGATAATTTTGTTTCCCATCTAGTGAGATGGCGTTTAAAGTATAAAAATATATTCCAGAAGATAAATTTGAAGCATCAAATTGGAATTCTTGATACCCGGCAGTAACTGTTTCATTTACAAATGTTTTTACAACTTCTCCAATTAAATTATACACAACAAGTTTTACGTTACTCTCAAAAGGTAATGTATACCTTATAATGGTAGACGGATTGAAAGGATTTGGGAAATTTTGAAACAGAATGTAAGATCCTGGAAGAGATATTATTGCATCTACTTCTGCGCTGTATTCATAACTTCCGTCAGTATCTATAGTTTTTAGTCTGTAAGATATTTTTCCTACTGAGAGTTTTATATCTGTAAAAATGTATTCTTTTAGTTCAGAACTATTTCCGGCTCCAGCTACAAATCCGATCTTTTTCCAATCCTCTCCCGACATTTTACTTTCAATATCAAATCCGTAGGTATTTAATTCAGTTGCTGTTCTCCAATTCAATTGTACGTTGTTTTTGTCTATTACCGCTCTGAATAATACAAGTTCCACCGGCACAATGGTGGAAACATTGATCGAGAAATATGAGTTACCTGAAAAAATGAGAGTCAAGTAGTTCTGATTTAACTGACTCCAGGAAACAACGTTGTTCCCCGTAACAGATAAAACTGTCCTATCCAGAAATAAGGAAACACTGCAAGCTTTACTTACATAACCGGTAAAAAGAAGATCGGAATTTTTTTCTAAAGTTATATCAACTCTTGTATCCGAGGATAATATCTCTGTTTCTCCGAATTTTATACTTTCTCCGCTTTTGATAAACCATTGATCAAAACCTTTTGTTAAATTATTCATAGAAAAGAAAGTAAGTTTTCCATCGGAATATAAGTTGCGAGGAAGTGCGGTTATCACACTATCGAGCATCTGTAAAATAGTGTCCTCTTGAGTGAATACTATATCTGTATATGAATCATCGTATATTTTTAATGCGGTTAACAATGGTGAATGAATAGTTGTCGTCTGGAGAGTTTGCGAAGTAAACGGATAAAGCATGGATAAAAATTCCGCATTCTTTATGCTCGATTTCATTACATACATCGCTGTATGACTTTCCACCGAATCGTAGGCAAATTCATGAGGTTTAACAACTTTTGAAAAAATTGCATCTCCTCCACTTACCGCAGTATGAACTAAAATCGTCTCACTTCCTTTGATCCATTTGCCTTCATCATTAGAAAAATTGTCTATAAAAACCCCTTCATTGTTGGCGGAACCGCCTTCAATCCCATAACCGTGCATTTGCCAAGTGTAATCATGATTTGAATCTGAGGAAATAAAATCGGCGTTTAGAAAGTATTTCTTTCTTACGAATAAAAATTTTCGGTTTATATCAGCGCCGGAATAATTTGT
Source organism: Ignavibacteriaceae bacterium (assembly GCA_023229425.1). Classification (GTDB taxonomy): domain Bacteria; phylum Bacteroidota; class Ignavibacteria; order Ignavibacteriales; family Ignavibacteriaceae; genus UBA1563. The sequence goes on along the minus strand of JALNZG010000019.1, from coordinate 10,171 downwards.
TCTCGCTTCGCCATAATCTAATTTTTCTCTTCCAAATGTGTTTTCTATGAAACCATCTGCTTCATTGGAATTCTGCGGATCGCCAATTTGTGGTCCACCTCCATCAACTAATACCATGTTATGATTTTGCGCATTTCCGGTTTCTACTCTCCTATCATACTGTATATAACCTGGATCAAGTGCAAGAACCTCTCCTTTACTATAGATAAGAAAACTTGTAACATCGGCTTGATTGTGCCCGAATGAATTGTTTCGTGCAACGCCATTCTTGGCAGTAACATGCATGTAAATTGCATTCGAATCTGAAGCTGATCTGAAAACAAGATTTCCACTTAACGGCAGCGATTGAAATAAACTATCGGAAGATGTTCCGGTTGTTGGAAGAGACGAAATGTAATTAACACGCAGATCCGTATTTGATGAAGTCAACTGTAGATTAAGCGAATTGCCGGTTCTTAAATGACTATATGAATTTTGCAAGATATATTTCGATTTTACTAATAAGGCGAGTTCCGGAAAAAATTCATTTACAAACGTATCTTCTATTGCCGGCAGTCTGCCATCCGGCATACGTATCTTAGCTATCCAGTCAAATAGATGATCATAACGGGTGTCACTTGATGGATTCGGAATAGTTCGTGTCTCGGTTTTGTATGTATATTGTAATGAACCTGCCGGTGCGAAGTTTCCCATCGCACGTATAAAGGGTAAGCAATTAAGCATACCATAACGCAAATAACCTGGACCTTCTGCGTAACCGGCGATAGTCCCCGGTTCGCTCTGTCGTTTGACGTCGAGATAAAAAATATTTTCAATGTTCCACATTGCAACGTTGATCCAGTTGATGGGTTGTTGAGTAACATCAGCGCTAACCGCATCATTAATTACTACTGCCGCCATTCCAAGCGCCGAAGCTGTCATGATCGCATGATTATTAAACACAATGTCAAAAAAACTTATTGGATAGGTCGGGGGCGCAATAAGTCTGGTTGATTCTTCATATAAATGTCCGGCGAATTCCTGTAAATGGCTTTTAGCATTTACTAATAATGAATCAGCAACTCCTTTTCCACGCAAAAGATCATAAGCGATAGCAAAGTCAATAAGTTCCTTACTTCGCCATTGCCAACTATCATAAATTGATGGGTTGGCAACTGTAATTCTGTCCACATCAGTGGCAAAAGATTCGAGTATAAAAATAACCTTAGCGATTAGTGTTTGTGATTCGTCGGTAGGAAGATCGATGATTGAACCTCCCGAATACTTTTTATTCATTAGTATAACGAAAGCAGCATTCTTGGCGATATGACTTTGCGTCAATCTTACTGAGTTGCCGGTACCAGAAGGAATTTCCAAAGCTGCACTCGTGTATACATTTGCAAAAAGACTCTTTATCTCATTATTCTCGAGTGAATTTCTTACGTCTTCAATTTCAGAACTTTTGAGAATTGTTCTCGGGAAGCCGGCGTTAGCTCCCGATGGATTCCAAGCACCTGCCTGAGCAATTACATGGATAGAAAATATTATTACAATGAATATTGAAAATATCTTTTTCAATTTGATCCTCATAAAAGGTAGTTACCGTAAGTCGTTATTAAGTTCGAGTATTCTTCGAACAGATTTTACATATAAATCATGCTAAAGTCAACAGTAGAAATTAGTATTGATTAGTTAGCGGGATGCATGTAGTTAGCCTTCTTTGTAAAATTATCGTTTAGAGAGTTGTGGTTAGAAATTACGAAGTTTTAAAGACTTGCCAGATTATTCCATAGTTCAAGATTTAAGCCATCCACTTGTAAGGTTATAACAGGGGTTCAAATCCCCTTGGGGTCACAAGAAACCCTCATTATTATTTGTAATAGTGAGGGTTTTTTATCTCCTTATGTGCAAAGAGTTCTTGAATAGTTTAAGAGTGTTTCATGATGAAAATTTGCAAACGCTTTCTCCTTGGTATTGAGAATTTATGATGACTTTTAGAAACTGGATTTTCTATTCCTTTCCAGGTTCCGAGTTGTTTCGGGTGATTTGAAAAAACGTTTTCTCCTAAGAGGTTGGCACAACAAACATTACCCAAACTCGTTACTGCCGAACATGGGTAACGAGTAGCTCCATCCCACCTTCCACCAGGCTATGAGACCAATGCCAGATGACCCGTTAAATTTTTTATTAATTTTTTTTGGTTTGCCCTATAAAGCAAAAGCCGCCAGCGGTGCTGACGGCATTGCAATACAATTTTATTTGAGCAGTATCATCTTTTTTATCGAAGAATATTTTTGTTTTCTGTCAACTGATTCTGCACTAAACCGATAGAAATAAATTCCGCTTGAAAGACTCGCAGAATTAAATTGCACTTCATAATTTCCCGCAGAAATAATTTCATCTTTCAGCAGCTTCACATCTTGTCCCAATATGTTATAGATTTTTATTATTACTTTTGAATCAAATGGTAATGAGTAATTTATTGTTGTAGTCGGGTTAAATGGATTTGGATAATTTTGATAAAGCGCAAATCTATCGGGTACGCCAATTTCAACTTCAATTTCGTTTGAGTATTCAAAACTGCCGTCGAAGTCAATTTGTTTTAATCTGTATTTGCATTTACCCGATTCTACATTTTCGTCAATAAAAGAATAATTGTTTTTTCCTGTCGATGTTCCATTCCCGTTTACAAAACCGGCAACATTCCACCCTTCCTTACTTTCTACTTTTCCGTTTGCTGAGCCCGTCGAAGCAGACTTTTTCCTTTCTACTTGAAAACCTTTGTTATTTTTTTCGGAAGCGGTTTTCCATGTCAAAAAGACAGTTCCATTTTCAGCGTCTCCGGTAAACGAAACCAGTTCCACCGGTAATGGAAAATCTATCGACTCATCGGCACCCATATAAGGATGAATTTGATTTCTTGGCTCACCATCAATATCAGTTTGAACAATTGGGATGGGTGTTCCGGTCAGGTCCATATCACCCAGCGAAGCGCCGGTTAAATGAAGATCATTAACTGAAAGAAAATTAACATCTTTGCTAATCGAGTTTTGTTCCTGCCCGGTATAGATTTGCCAGTCGTTAATATAAAAAGCGTAATTTGTTTTCCACTTCCCGAATAAAGTGCCGGGGAAAGAATAATAATTATTATAGTCTAATTCGGGATTACGTCTATCGTCTTCAATATCGATAGCTAAATTTATCCGGTTTGCGCTACTACTGGTTCTTCTGCTTATTACAATATTATTTTTCATCTTAAAACTAAAACCCATATTATATGTTTGGTTTTGTCTAAGTATGCATGCACTTTCTTTTAACCCGGAGTAATTCCCGTATATTAAAATTGTATTGTTATAGATTGAAATATTGCTCGCATAATCGCCGTTAAAATTTATACCTTCTATTTCAGTATCGGTGTTGTTCCCGAGAGTAATAAAGTTGTTAAAAATTTTTTCACTCGACGAATTAGGCACATAAATGCCGGTTACTTTTTTAGCACCGCTAATATTAAAAATTTTATTGCCGGATATTGTAGGGGAATAGCTGCTGCAGTAAATACCGATTACAGTATCGACAACAATTGAAGAACTGTTATATATAGAACAACCTGTTATTTTGGAAATATCGGCGCTGCCAATAAAAACTCCGGTCTTCAAAAAATTGTTAATCGCACAATTTTTAATCTCAATCTGTGAGTTATAACTGCCGGGCAAAAAATTAACTCCTATAAAGGGAGGTGTTTGTTCATCCCCCAAAATGCTGCACTCCGAAATTGAGATGTTACTGTTTTGGAAATAGTCAGAATTATCAAATAAAATAATCCCTTTTTCTTTTTTATTACATTCAGCCCTTAGATTACAATATTGAAGAGTAACGTTTGTGGCATCATTAAAGCTAACCGCATTGCCGGCAGGCGAAGTATTTTTGATTGTTACTGTTTTTGTGTTTCCGGTTCTCCCTGCCCTGCCGTCAAAAACGATGTTTGATGAGGTGTTAAAAACAACAGTGCTTGGTTTATCGGAGGATAGGATTAACTGAGAAACATTTTCTGCCGGATAAATTGTTACCGTGCTACTGTCGTGCGTAGTTTGAATGTAAGGAATAACGATTGGAAAGATTTCGTTTGCCGTACTATATGAATTAGTTATTTCAATATTAACCGGACCTGTTACAATTGAACCGTTGAGGAAATTTAAAGCATCATTAATAGTATTAAAGTTTTCATTCAAACCGATTTTAAACGTGCCGGATACCCCGCCGTTACCAATAACATGATAACCGGCGGCAAGAGCAGTATCGGGAATAACAGAAGGGCAGCAGCTCTGAGACTCAATTAATGTGCAAGTTGCGTCAATCCTATTTCCAATTTGTGCTGCCGGCGCAATATCAAACACGAGCCAGAAATATACAGCTCTGTCTACACCATAATAGACCTGGCTTAGGTTTCCTATTTCGAATTCATTACCGGGATTTTCAACTGTTGCACCAATCTGATGCAGTGTGCTAAACTGCGGATTGTACCCAGTAGAGTATAATTTTGCGCGAAGGATATCGGAAGTATTGGAAGTGCCGGTTGTATTAAATTTTAATTTTGTCATCCAGGGGGAAGTTAGAACCGGACCCGGGTGAGTGCAGTGTAGAATCCCAATTATTTTTTGATTTGGCGTACCGGCAAATAAAGTATCGGGAACTTGATAAAGTTTCACAGGTCTATAATTGTTAATAGGAAAAAATATAATTTGAGAATTTTCGGGAACCAAACTCAGCGGACTAATATTATTATCCGCAATAGTATCAGATAGATTGATAGAATTTGGCAGTGGATAAAATGGAGAGACACTAATAAAATTATGCAATCCGCCGGTTTGATTAACTATTCCTATCGAACAGCTAACATCGCTGTTACCTGAAGATGAGCCATAACTAAATATCATGCATCCATCAAACTCAGAAAAAATTACTTGAAAACTTTTTCTGTTTGTTATAAAATTACTTTGCCACCGGATATTTTTCCACTGCACCACAAAATATCTCGCCGGGTAAGCGCCCAAAGTTTTATAACTAATTTCCGTTTGTGCATCGGCATACAGGTCATCCCACAAAGGAGCAATAAAATTTTTATATGCGGTATTAGCAAGATCATTAATATTTCCGGCGCCGCTGTATGTGGCTCCGAGTTGAATCCATCCATCTGTAGAAATTTTAGCTGTAGTAAAAACTGAATCGGCAAAATTAAGCGGGAACGGCAGCGCTACTATCTCGGAACCATTATCTCCAACAGCCGAGCTTATAGTTCCGCCCGAAATTTCGTCATAATAATCATATCCAGAGTTTGCCGTATAATTGAAAAACACCTGTGAATATGAATTGAACGATAGTCCAGAAAACAGGACGATTAAAAATAAAAGTGTTTTCATAAAATCAACCTCATTATTAAAAAGATGAATTTGTATTACTTTGTTAAAACCATTTTTCTGATTTCAAAAAAGCTTCCGGCACTAAGCCGGTAAAAATAAACGCCGCTGGCAAATTTGCTTCCATCAAACTCAACCTCATACACACCCGGCGATTTTACTTCATTTACGAGTGTTGCAATTTCATTGCCAAGGATGTCGTAAATTATCAAAGTTACATGCGTTGTTGACGCAAAGTTTGCGTTCACTACATGTGGAATTGTATATTTTATTTTTGTTGATGGATTAAACGGATTTGGATAGTTCTGAAAGAGTTTGAATTCTTCCGGTAAAACATTTGCAACTTCGTCAACTCCGGTTGAAGTAAAGTGGGCACGAAAATCATCAATACAGATGGAACCGTCATCTTTTTTTGAGTCGCTTGTCTCGGCAAGATAGAGTCGAGTCCATTGAATTGGGAAGGTGAGTACTGCGCTTGGATTAGCCCAACTTGGTACCGCATCTTTCAAATTAACTTCAATATATTGCCAGGTGTCTGTCCAATCAATCCCTGGGTCGCCGTTAGTAAAATTGATGATAAATTTTTCGTTATCTTTATCTGCAAATTCACCGCGCAGCCAGTGTTTTTTCCCATCACCATAAATCTGAATGCTCAACTTCTCAGGAGTTCCAGAAATAGGAATTGTTTTGGCTAAATACAAAGCGCTCGTACCGCCCGTTGTTAAGCTGTAATTCAATCTGCCGGATGATGACGGAGAAACAAAAATGGAATTATCGGGAGTAAAAGTGCATCCGGCTAAATTTATTTTTGTACCGGATAAAGTGTAGCCAGAAGGATTTGAAAAATCGTCTATTATTATTGTAGCAGCTGTTCCAACTGTTAATGGGACTGAACCTTTTATAGAATCATATTCAGCGATAATTTCACCGAGCCCGGTATTTGTTGCGGCAAAATATCCGCCGGAGGTTATTGTTCCCAATGATCCTGAAACCGACCAATTGAATTTTGATTGCGAAAGTTGAATGACATTATTATAATTATCAAATGCGGTTGCTTTCATTTGTTGTGATTGACCTACTTGCAGAATTACCGGATTAGGCTCCAAAACAATCTGAGAGGCTCTTGTAAGATGAATTAATGCAGAATCTTTTATAGCGCCAACTTCAGCATAAATATATCCGGTTATCGTATCGTTCGTTGCAGTAAAAAGTCCATTTTGAGCGACCGTTCCAATTGTTGAATCGCATCTCCACAAAAGGCTGCCGGAGCTAATACTTACGGGATTAAAGTATTGATCAAATCCTGAAGCGGAAAAATTCGTGCTTGATCCTTTAATTAAAAATACCTCTTTAGGTTTAATTCTCAAGTGAGCCAACGATCCGGTTGGCGCTGTACTGATCAACAATAAACTATTCGCCACCGATCTTTCTCCGCCGATATCCGAAGGACTATTTACAATAAGATCTCTTACTAACATAGTTGTTGAACCGCCTCCATCAAGATTCAAACCCTGATAAACGCCCCATTTGATCATATAATCGCCAAGTTCTTTGTAGGACATTCCGACACTTAATGCAGCTTGCCTTCCATCGATTGAGAATAGAAAGATTTTGGTAGTATCATGATTAAATCCGATTGAGGTTCGCGGATGCCGATCCCCATTATCACTGTTCGCAATTCCGTTTGTAACAAGCCTGGTATTTCCCCCGATCAATTGTTCCAGTTTGGGATACGCAGGTGCGAGATTCAAAACAATTTTTACCGTATCACCTTTGCGAAAATTATTTATCAAAAAGGCGCCTGATATTCCGTGACCTGACAAAACTGCTTTCCCTTTACCGATTTGAATATTCCCGGCACCGGCCATAACTGTATCAATAAGACACCTGATAGTATCATTGACAAGCCAACTATCAATTGGTATTAATCGCGCTTCAGTTCCATATTGGTTAGTAAATGTAGAATTTCCCATAAAAGAATTGTAGAATATCATCTCATCCGTTGCACGAATACGATTAACACCGGAAATACTTTTTATGCTGTCATTTGTTATTATTGAACCGGAAAAACTCTGCATTCCGATCAATGGATTGTTATTTATGTCGAAAGCGATGTTGAGCCAATCATTTGTAACTTTGAGTAATTCGCCGTTCACAATTTGAGTTCCTATTTGCTCGCCAGTACTTGTATTGTAAAAATCTCCGTTAATTGCTCCTACAACTTTATGTCCTTCAAAGTTGTTGCGGGCTGCAGATGAAGATGTTTTTTCAAAAGCTGTTAACTTATCACCTGATTTTACAGATTGAAATTTTAGCCATTCATTATGGAGATCAATTGCAAGAACGTTAATATTCCAGGGTCCGGCATCGATAACTTCATGGTAATGGATAACTCCCGGTCCAACATGAACGCTGTCTAACGAGCCTGCGTTAACTAAATTTGAAAGAAGGAAAAGGGAAATGAAGTAAATTTTGATTTTCATACTAACACCGGGATAGTAGAGAAATATTTCAATTAATAATTGTAATTGTAAAAATAATAAATGATGCTCAATATTCTATGATTGAAAATATTTTATTTTGCTTGGAATGGGTGAGAATTGGGATAAAAATATTTTTAAGATTTTGATCACCGTTAGATTTTTTTCCTTTGAATTACAAACTAAATAAATATATTACAGGTATAAAAACAGAATATGTTTGTAAATCCCTCTCTCTAAAAGTGTGTTTCGATTTTTTTAGTAAAATATAAGGAGTCATAAATGCTGCTACATCAACAATTTGTCCGGGTTGCAAAAAAGTATGAGAAAAAACTTGCAATCATTGATAAAACGCTTAACCGTAAATTGACTTATAAAAGAGCGTTGATCGGTTCTCTGATCCTGGCTAAAAAATTTGAGAAATATGAATCAGGCTTTTTAGGGATAATGTTACCAAACTCTGCCGGATCAGTTTTATCAATCTTGGGAACACTTATGAGCGGACGTATTCCGGTGATGATTAATTACTCAACCGGTGCCGCATCGAATAGTGAATTTGCTCAAAAAAAATGCGCATTTCGTACAATCATTACTTCTAAAGCTCTTTGTGAAAAAATCAACTGCCCAAAAGTTGAGGGGATGATCTTTCTTGAAGACATTATGAAAACTGTTTCGATTTTAGATAAATTAAAAGCTGCTATCAAAGCAAGTCTTCCGGTTGAGATGTTATTAAAAAGTATTCATCAAGGGGATGAAAATGATACTTTACTCATTCTCTTTACGAGTGGAAGTGAAAAAGATCCTAAGGGTGTACAACTTACTCACAAAAATATTACTCAAAATTATGAAAGTCTCATCAAGGTATTTTCTTTTACTTCGGATGATATTTTTCTGGCCAATTTGCCTTATTTCCATGTATTTGGTCAGACAGCAAACCTTTGGGTCCCAATGTCAATGGGAATGACGATTGTAACTTATGCAAATCCTCTTGACTTTAAAACTGTATGCGATATAGTTCGAGATGAAAAAGTTACCCTTATGGCTGGAACTCCGACATTTTTCTGGGGATATTTGCGGAATTCAAAACCAGGAGACTTTCAATCCGCACGCATTTTACTTTCTGGCGCAGACAAATGTCCTGATGCTTTACGCAAAGGTTTCATGGAAAAACATGGAAAAGTTTTACTTGAAGCATATGGAGCTACTGAAACAAGTCCCGCCATCACCGTTAACACTTTAGAGAATAACCGGCCAGGAAGTGTTGGTCGCCCGATTGAGGGAGTGCAAGTTATGACAGAAAATTATGAAACCGGTGAGTCTTGTAAAGTTGGAGAAATTGGGAAAATACTTGTAAAAGGTGATAATGTAATGAAAGGGTACTTCGATGATTTTGAACAGACATCGCTAAGTATTCGTCATGGTTGGTACGATACGGGAGATATGGGTTTTCAGGACGCAGATGGTTATTTATGGCATGTAGGCAGATTAAAGAGATTTCTCAAGATAGGAGGGGAGATGGTCTCGTTGATAAAAGTTGAAGATGTTCTTGAAAAACTTTTGCCCCCCGATGTTGAATGCTGTGTAGTTGAAGTCCCGGATGCTATACGTGGCGCTCGTATAGTTGCAGCGGTTACACAACAGATAGATGAAAAAACTACTCTTAGCAAAATGTCGGAACAGCTTCCTAGCATTGCAGTCCCTTATAAGTTTGTTATTTTGCCCGAAATGCCAAAATTGGGGAGTGGAAAGATTGACTTTAAGACGATTACGGAAAAAGTTCGAGACATCGTTCAAGGAAGATAATAATTTGAAATCTATAGATTAAGAAACATTTTCTATTCCTTTTAAAAACTAAAAAACTCGAAATCTTCGAGTTTTTTAGTTTGAGGCGCCGGTCGGATTCGCCCGCCTGAGGCGGGTTGCAGACCTTCTGGGCTTTTACAAACTCATTCGTTTAAGTTCCGCTCTTCCTTGACCTGATTTAAAGAATTTTTCTCTCTCTTCAGCTTCTTGCTTATTTGAAAAATCTTCCGAATAAATAAGCTCTAACGGTCTTCGGTTTTTAGTTGATGAAACATCTCCAGAATGGTGCTCAAGAAGTCTTCTTTCTATATTTGAGGTGAAACCAATGTATCGCTTTCCATCCTTCAAACTTCGTAATACATAAACATGAAACATTTTCTATTCCTTTTAAAAACTAAAAAACTCGAAATCTTCGAGTTTTTTAGTTTGAGGCGCCGGTCGGATTCGCCCGCCTGAGGCGGGTTGCAGACCTTCTGGGCTTTTACAAACTCATTC
>JALNZG010000029.1 GCA_023229425.1 Ignavibacteriaceae bacterium | reverse complement strand
GCCTCCCCAATTGTCCTGAATAGTTTTATCTAATAACATTTCAACTGCGAAAGAAATTTCTTTCGCAAAATCATTTGAAGAAAACATTGTAAATTGCTCAATCGCCTCCCCTCGTTGCTCACTAAAAGACGTTCTTAAATCCATTTCAGCAAGTTTTGACAACAATCTCAAAGCGTCAAATAAATTGCTTTTGCCGGAAGCGTTTGTTCCGGCGATTATTGTAAATGGAGAAAATTCCATTGTGAAGTCCATGAAAGTTTTAAATCCGGTTATTTCAATTCTGGTTATCATAATTTATATCGTTTTAAAATCAATCTCTGCATCACGCATCTGCAATACTGTATTTGTTTTCAGTTGGTCGTTGCCTGTAAAAAGTTTATCAAGTGTAATTACTTTTTTCGGCTTGGCGGAAATAATTGAATCAATAATTTTCTGATTCATTTCTTCCAATGCAATAATAAGTTCTCCATCATTTACCGAATAATAATTGCCTTTGCCACCCTGAGCTTGTCGAAAGGCCACTTTGTCGGTAAGCAAATACCCTGCTTTTAGGATTAATTCGTAAAGAATGCACGCCTGCCGGACGGGCAGGTTTTCTTTTTCGTTTACTTCTCTTACCGGATTTGTAAAATGCCCAAGCTGAAGTTCTAAGTTTTCTTCTGTGATTTCATTTCCTCTCCATATTTTGAAATTGGAAGAGGAAAGTTTGAAAACTTTGAAACCTAAATCAGTGGCTAGTGGCGAGTGGTCAGTAGTCAGTTGTAATTCGCCTTCTTTTTTCTTTTTAATTTCTTCTGCTTCTGTTTGCAATTTATTTATAACTCGTCTTATTCTCTCTTTGCTGATATCAGCAATGGTTTTATATCCGGCTTTGTATGCTTCGCTGCTTTCATCGCATTTTTCAGGCAATTGCACCAAAATAAATTTCCTGTTGCCTCCATCTTCTTTATTGAGTTCTAAAACGGCTTGGGCTGTTGTGCCTGAACCACTAAAGAAGTCAAGAATAATATCATTTTCTTTCGTAGATAAATCAATACATCTTTTAATTAATTCAACAGGTTTTGGATACTCAAAATATGCTTTATCATCAAATAATTTTTTTAATTCTCTGCTTGCACTCTGCGAATCTCCGACCTCATCTCTCAACCATAATGTCATCGGAGTAACTCTTTCTTTTACCTCAGTTAAAAATCTTTTTATTCTAGGAACATTATCTCCATTTTGACCAAACCAAATTCTATTATTCTTGACCATTTCTTCAAACTTTTCTTTTGTATATCTCCAACAATAACCACTTGGTGGATTTACAATTCTTCCACTTGGCGTTGTAATTGGATAAATTTTTTCTTGAATAGCGGGACCAACATCAAGTCCTCCAGAAGCCCAAACACCACGATAGTCATTATCTGGATTTTTATATCTATCTAATGAATCTTCATTGCGTGCCAATCCTTTTAATTCAAATATTGAGAAATTTTTACAATAGCATAAGATATAATCGTGGCTCTCGGAAAAATTCTTCTTTAGGTTAATTGGAGAGAAAGCTCTTTGCCAAACTATTTGCGCTAAAAAATTTTCTTCTCCCAAAATCTCATTCATAATTAACCGAAGATTGTGGACTTCATTATCATCAATATGAACGAAAATAACACCTTCATCACGCAATAAGTTTTTTGCAAGGAACAAACGTGGATACATCATACTCAGCCAGTTGCTGTGATAATGTCCGCTGTCTTTGCTGTTCTTACGGAAGAAACCTTCCTTCAATAAATAACCTTCTTCGTCTTTTTCTCCGATTCTTTTCTGGTAGTCCTCTTTGCTTTCCTTAAAACTGTCGGGGTAAATAAAACTGTCGTTTCCTGTATTGTAAGGTGGGTCAATGATGATGCATTTTATTTTTCCGTAGTATGCTTTCTGTAAAACTTTCAGCACTTCAAGATTTTCACCTTCAATAAAAACATTTTCGGTGGTATCAAAGTTGATGGATTCTTCGGGAGCGGGTTTAAGCGTTGCAGTGGTGGATTGCTGCAAAACTTTAAATGCTTCTGACTTTCCTGCCCAATTCAAAACATAGCGTTCATTTAGAAACTCGATATTTTCTTTTCCAAGTGTTGCCTGAAGTTTTTCCCAGTCAATTTTTCCTTCTGTAACCGTTTCGGGGAAAAGTTGTTTCAGTTTTTCCAACTGGTCTCGAATTATATTTAAAGATTCGCCTGTCATTATTTTAGTTTGTAATATTCTTGTTGTAAAGATAAAAGTATTATCCGACCTGAATTAATGCGTTAGGGAAATGCTGTTCAAACTTTTATTCTTTCATCCAAATTTTTCTATTTCACTGGTAAAAATGATTTTGCAAGAGCATCACTGTCTTTGTACTTTGACATTAGTTTTGTAAGTCGTTTATGCAGATCCGCTTTTACTGAAGCATAAGCCGGATCGTTATAAACATTCTTCATTTCCTGCGGATCAGTCTTAATATCATAAAGTTCCCATTCGTCTATATCATAATAATAATGAATGAGTTTATACCTCTCCGTACTCATTCCATAGTGCCGTTTAACCATATGGGAACCGGGATATTCATAATAATGGTAGTAATGTTCCTTTCTCCAGTTGGCCGGTGTTTTTCCTTTTAAAACAGGAACCATGCTCCTCCCTTGCATATCGGACGGTACTTTTACTCCGGCCATATCGAGGAATGTCTCTGCAAAATCAATGTTTGAAACCATATCATCATTAACACTCCCTGGT